>CAWHMO010000007.1:0-414514 GCA_963830565.1 uncultured Pseudomonadota bacterium | reverse complement strand
CCTCGGAGCAGCAGGTCCATGGACTGGCTGCGCGCCACGGCGTGCGCGATCAGGTCGCGGTGATGCCGAGCGTGACCTACCGGGAATCGCTCGCGCGGGCAGTCGGAGGCGGACATCCTGTTATTGCTGCAGCGCGATCACCCGAGCGACGAAGGCAACGTTCCCGCCAAGGTCTTCGAGTATCTCGGCGCGTTGCGGCCGATCCTGCTGCTCGGCTACGAGAAGGGCGTGCTCGCGGGGATGATCCGCGAGCGTGACGCCGGGCTGATTTCCAACGACCCCGCCATCATCGCCGCACCAACTCGAAGCCTGGATCGCCCAGCTTCCGGCAGGCGGCGTACCCGCCCTGCCCGAGACGGCGCGCGCCGGACTGAGCCGGGCCGAAGCAGTTCGCCGTCTAAGAAGCGTTCCTGCGCGCCCATGCGCTCGCCCGTACCGGCTGAGAGCCGCGAGCGAGGCCCCCTGCGAACCCCCGGTTCCGTTCACCTCGTCGTGACTTGCCAGGGCATCCCCATGCAGGTGGGGTGGCCGGGTCAAACCATCGAAGAGGCGGATCATGCGTGGATTCATCGTGGCTGCTCTGCTTTCACTGGCAACGACCGCCGCGTTCGCCGATGCGAGCGTTGCCGGGCATTGGAAGGCCAATGCGGGAGGTAATGTCACGATCGACATGCAAGTCATGCCCGATGGCAAGTGGAACAGCGAGACACGGCAAGGCAACGAGATGGTCCGCCGGATGACGGGCACCTACACGCAAAGGCCGCCATCGGGCAACGGCACCGGCGAGATGGTCTTCACTCCCACGAGCGCGTCGGCCAGCAAGAAGCAAGTAGCGACGGAGAGGGACAGCTACACGATTTCTCAAGACGGGCAGGAACTGCGACTGACCTCCGGAGGCGACACGATGGTGTTCCAGAAGCAGGCACCCTAGCCCGCTGCTGTCCACTTTGCGATCCGGGTAGCGGCGCGGTCGCCACGATCGGCGAACCCCACAGCCGCCGCCGAGCAGAGCGAGTGAGGCGTATTTCATCACGGGTGTCGTCCTACCCGTCGTTGCCAGGGAGCCGGGCTGACGGAGCGGCGGCGGGACCAAATCGGGCAAAGCCTCGGCCCCGCGGAGCACGCCGCTAGTGCGCTGCTTCACCAGCAGCGCCCGCGTCCGGTGCTGGGTCAGCACCGCCTGCTGCTCGGGGGTCTTGACCGGCACGTCGCGCATGGCCGGACGGGTCGCGGCCTCGCGGATTACTCATGGGCCAGCACCCAGTCATTGACGAAGCTCGCCAAGCCATGCGCGCGGAAGGCCTGACGCAGCGCCACTTCGTCATAATCTTCGCGCACCCAATCCAGGAAGGGCTTTCGTCCTTCCCCTTCGCGGGCATAGAGCAGGAAAAAGGCATCCAGCACGCCCGTGCGCGAGCGGCGCATATGGCCGAAGCGCGGCGAGAGCTGGCGCAGCGCCGCGGCCGCCGTGCCGCCCTCGAACAGCACCCACAGTCCGGCGGCGAGGCCGGCGCGGTCGGCGCCCGACTTGCAGTGGATCAGCGCCGGCTCGCGCATCGTGCGATAGACCTCATGCAGTCGCAGAATGCGATCGAGTTGCGGCGCGCCGCGGCTTTCCATCGCCATGTCGATGAAGTCGAGCCCGAGCCGGGCCGCCATGTTGCGCGACAGCGCATCCGACCCGTTGCGCGCTTGCCCGCGCAGGTTGATGAGCGTCTTGAACCCGTATCGGCAAGTCCAGCGCCGACAGGCGCCCCGGTGTCGGGTGGTTCATGCGATACAGCCGGCCGGGTGCCACCACGGCGAAGTTCCAGGTCGAGCAGCCGAAACACCGCATGATCGACAAACAGCGCGTCGACCCAAGCCAAGGCGCGGCCCCGGGGGGTGGCGATGTCTCCTCGAAAGATGGTGTCCATAGGGGTGCGAGGGATGGTTTTCAGCAGCGTGCACGCTTTGAGCATCGGCGGGCGGCGCTGACAACCTTCCCTGATACTCTCCCTCAGCCGGATACCGGCCAGCCGGATACCGGCACCAGCACGGCGACGTCGTCCCGCCCCTCCGCCGAGAGTCCCGCGATGACGCCGGCGCGGTCCGCTGGCGGCCGGTTCTGGCTGATCTTCCGCTTGCCCTCCAGCCGCGTGATCGGAATTTCGAACCCGACGATGCCGCGCAGCATGCCGGCGATGAAGTCGGCCGGCGCGTCGACGACCACCCAGGGCTTGGCCCGTGGTGATTCGTGACGCTCGGTCAGTCGCGTGACGATTTCCAGCAATCGCGCGGGATCATCGAAGAAGCGGAGCGGGCCATAGGCGTGGACCGCGACGTAGTTGCCGGTCGGCACGACCTTTCCGCTCGCGCTTCGTCGCGTACCCAGTTCGGGGTGATGTAGGCGTCCGGCCCGTGGAAGATCGCCAGTGCTTCCGGTTCGGCCTGGCTGCGGGTCGCCTGCGGATTTGGGCGCGCGAGATGGCCGATCAGCGTGCCATAGGGCGCTGGATCGGCGTCGAGCATCAGCGGCACATGGCTTTCCACGAGGCCCTGATCCGTGAGGGTGACGAGCGTAGCCAGACCGGTATCGCGGATGACGGCGTGCAGCACGTCGAGCCGGTCTTCCCGGAAGGCTGGAGGCGGGTCCACGGTCCTCTCTCCTCTATGTCAGCACGTCGCGCAGCACGGCGTTGAATGAAGCCGCGGCTTCATAGGCGACCCAGTGGCCGGCGCCTTCGATCGCGCGAAACCGCAGATTGGGCTGCAACGCGCGCATGGCTCGTTCGCGGGCGCCGATGTCGGGCAGCGAGGGCGCATCCAGGGCACCCCGAGATCCCGTTCACCTGGCAGCGCAGCCCGCGCCAGCGCATCGCGCAGCCAGGTGCCGCGCGAGATCAGCGGGCTCTTGAGGCGCGAGTGGCGCGTGTTCCAGTCCTGGATCAGCAGCGCGAGGTCGTCGATTTTGGCCGGGGTCGGCAAACATCAGCAGTCGCGAGATTGACACGATGCGCGGCGATGCGTACCTTGCCCCTCCAGGTGCCGTACGTATTTCACCAGTTGGGTCTGCCCACGCTGGAGCCCCGAGCCCGCCCGATCCCACGATGGTGAGCGAGCGCACCCGTCCCCGGTCTCGCGTCGCGAGCACCCCGGCCATCACGCCCCCATAGGAGAAGCCCGCCAGGTCATAGAAGCTGTCCGGCCCGATCACCTCGTCCAATCCGCGCGCGAGGATCGCGGCCATCGCCGGCGGGTCCTCGGCATTGGGCGGCATGTCCGAGCAGCCCAGCCCCGGCAGGTCGGCGCAGACCACGAGGCGATGGTCCGCGAATGCCTCGATGTTGCGCACCCAGTGCCGCCACGACCCGGTGCCGCCCGTGGAGCAGCACCAGCGGCAGCCCGTCGCCCCAGGCGTGCCACACCATACGCCCGACGCCGCACGGAGTTTCGTGCCGCACGGCCCATGCCTTGCAGCCGGTCTAGGATGGCCTGCGGGTCGAGAATGCTCCCGTCTCCTGCTGCGCGCGTCGCGGTTGCCCGGAGCCACCGGGCCGGTGAATGGCGGCATCAAGGCTAGAGAAGACGCAGGGCTTTGCACAAACGCGGTGTGATCATGTGTGGGACGCCGCCACATCGTCCTAACGACCGGGGTCAGCGGCTCCCGCCCGGCGAATGCGCCTCCAGGTTTCCGAGCACCAAGTCGGCCATCGCCCGCCTTGTCTCCACCGTGGCGCTCGCCTGGTGCGGCTCCAGCACGACGTTGTCCATCCCCAGAGCGCCCGCGGCATCTCCGGCTCCTGGGCGAACACGTCGAGCCCCGCGCCCCCAAGCCGCCCTTCGTGAAGCGCCGCGACCAGCGCCGGCTCGTCGACCAGGCTGCCGCGCGCGACGTTGACCAGGATGCCTCGGGGCCGAGCGCGTCGAGCACGGCGGCGTTGACGATGCCGCGTGAGGCCGGCCCGCCGGAGGCGGCGATCACCAGAAAGTCGGCGCGCGGGCAAGGTCCTCGAGCGCCGGATGGTGGCGGTAGGCGACGTCCTCGGCCGCGCGCAGGTCGGTGTAGGCGATGTCATGCCAAACCCCTCCGCCCGCCGGGCGACGGCGCGGCCGATCCGGCCGAGACCCAGGATGCCAAGCCGCTTGCCGCTGACCTTGGTGCCGAGCGGCGGCCCGCCGGACGGCCAGCGCCCCTCGCGCACGAAGCGGTCGCCAGCGGCGATTCGCCGCGCCACCGCGAGCAGCAGCGCCAGCGCCATGTCGGCCACGTCCTCGGTGAGCACGTCCGGGGTGGTGGTCACCCGGACCGAGCGCGCCCGCGCCCGCTCCAGATCGACCGCGTCGGTGCCGATGCCGTTGATCGCGATGATCTCCAGCGCGGGCAGCGCATCGACCACCGCGTTGCTCGCCCCCAACGCTGCCGCCGGTTACGATGGCGCGCACGCGCGGGCCGATTTCGGCGAGCAGGGCGGCGGGATCGCTCGCCTGGAACAGCCGATGCACAAGATAGGTCGCGTCCAGCCGGGCCTCCGCATCGCGCGTCAACGGCTCGATCATGAGGATGTCGGGTTTCATGCGTCCTCCTGCGGGTTCGCGTTTCGGATCGGACTTCGCAAGGTTGCGTTTGGCACCCCAGCCTGCGCCAATGTCGGTTAACGCGGGAGAGCGGGCGGGGTCAAAAGGAGGAACGTCCTGATGCCTTCCGAGCGCAAATACGGGAGCCGCTGGGCGCGACTGGTGCCGGTGGCGTTCATCACTTACAGCCTCGCCTACGTGGATCGAGCCAATTACAGCATCGGCTCGGCGGCGGGCCTGGCCAAGGATCTCGGCATCACGGGAAACGCCGACGCGCTGTTGGGTGCGCTGTTTTTCCTTGGCTATTTCATGTTCCAGATCCCAGGCGCCTGGTACGCCGAGCAGCGCAGCGCCAAACGGCTGATCTTCTGGAGCCTGCTGCTCTGGGGCGTGCTGGCCTCGCTGATCGGCGTGATCACCGACATCCATCTCCTCTACCTGGACCGATTCCTGCTGGGCGTGGCGGAGAGCGTGGTGCTGCCGGGGATGCTGATCTTCCTGAGCCACTGGTTCAGCAAGGCGGAGCGGTCGAGGGCCAACGCCTTCCTGATCCTCGGCAACCCGGTGACGGTGCTCTGGATGTCGATCGTCTCCGGCTACCTGGTGCACGCCATCGGCTGGCGCGGCATGTTCATCGCCGAAGGCGCGCCGGCGATCATCTGGGGCTTCATCTGGCTCTATCTGGCCCAGGACAATCCGGCGCAAGCGCGCTGGCTGGCGCCGGAGGAGCGGGCGGCCCTCGAGGCCAGGCTTGAGCAGGAGCAGCGCGCGCTGCGTCCGGTCCGCAACTATGGCGAGGCGTTCCGCTCGCCCGTTGTGATCATCCTGTCCCTGCAATATCTCTGCTGGAGCGTCGGCGTCTATGGGTTCGTCATCTGGCTGCCCTCGATGCTCAAATCCGGCAGCACGATCGGCATCGTCGAGGTGGGGTGGCTGTCGGCGGCCCTGTACTTGCTCGCCACGTTGCTGATGATCGCCGCCTCGCAGCTCTCGGATCGGGCCGGGCGGCGCCGGCCGTTCGTCTGGCCGTTCCTGGTCGTGGGCGCGCTCGCTTTCGTGGGCTCCTACCTGCTCGGGCAATCGAGCTTCTGGCCGGGCTACGTGCTGCTGGTGATCGCGGGGGGCGCGATGTATGCGCCCTACGGGCCATTCTTCGCTTGGATCGCGGAGGCCTTGCCGCGCAACGTCGCCGGCGGCGCGATCGCGCTGATCAACAGCTGCGGCGCGCTCGGATCGTTCGTCGGCTCCTACGCGGTCGGCTGGCTGAACGCGGCGACCGGCAACCCGGACCTGTCGTTCCTCGCGATGGCGGCGGCGCTGCTGCTGAGCGGCGTGCTGACGCTCGCCGTGCCCGAGAGGGCGTGATCGCGGAGGCGGCGTTGAGCATCGGAGGCGTCGAGCGAATGAAATCCGGGGCTTGGTACCCGTGTTGTAGGTCGGTCCGTGGTGGATCCTGTTAAAAAAGGCCCACCATAAGTCCAGGTAATACCAATTCGCTTGGACTTAGACTTTCCTGGGATTCCCATCCGCGTCCGGCTCTGATTCGATGGTCGCCAAGGACGATTTGCATGAGCGAGGGATCGATGGGGGCGGCAGTGACGATCACGCGGACGGAGCACACGGCGGCGGGGCTTCGTGCGTTGGCTGGCAAGTGCCGCGATGGCGCGCAGGTCCGCAGGCTGTTAGCAATCGCGATGGTTCTGGAAGGCTGTGCGCGCACCAAGGCGGCGGAGCAGAACGGCATGGACCGGCAAACACTGCGCGACTGGGTTCATCGCTACAACGAAGCGGGGGTTGATGGGCTGAAGTCGCGCTGTAGCCCAGGCCCCACGCCGGCCCTGACCGCAGAACAAATGGCGGAGCTGAAGGCGCTGGTCATCAAGGGGCCTGATCTGGAGACGCACAAGGTGGTGCGGTGGCGTTGTCTGGATTTGCGTGAGGAGGTTGCACGCCGCTTCCACGTGACGGTGCATGAAAGCACGATCGGCAAGTGGCTGCGCCAGCTCGGTCTGACCCGGCTGCAACCGCGCCCATTCCATCCGAAGAAGGATGCTGCGGCCGAGGTGGCGTTTAAAAAAACTTCGCCAACCTGGTGAAGGCCGCGCTACCGGCTTCCGCCGCCGGCAAGCCGATCGAGATATGGTTCCAGGATGAGGCCCGGGTCGGCCAGAAGGGAACACATGCCTATATCTGGGCTCCGGATCGCCTCCCGCCCGCCGATGGTGCGCGACAATCGCTATGACTCCGCCTATCTGTTTGGTGCGATCTGTCCGAACCGCGTCGTCGGGGCCGCGATCATCATGCCTGGCGTCAATGCCGAGGCGATGGCCGATCATCTGGCTGAAATCAGCACCCAAGAAGAGGGAAGCGTGAGGTCGCACGCGGCGCCCATGCCGTGTTGGTCTGCGACAGTGCGGGAGGGCATCAGACCGGCGGCCGACGGTGCCGTCGCGGATGTGGTGGAAAAGCGGGGTGGCGTAATCTCCGGCTTGTTCAACGAGCCATGACCGGCGTTCGAGCGCCGGCGGAGATCACGCCATGGATAAAGATAGCACGACGGCGGACGACACGACGCTGTTTTCGGGCGAGGCTTGGTTCGACCCGATCGAGGCCGGCATACGCGAGCGGGTGCGCGGCTTCATTGAGGCGCTGATCGAGCAGGAACTGGAGACGGCACTGGGGCGCGGCCGCTACGAGCGGGATGCCAGCGCACCGAAAGGGTATCGGAACGGGAGGCGCGAGCGCCAGCTCACGGGTAGCTTCGGCCCGGTACGGATCAGCGTCCCACGGGCCCGGATGGCTGGCACGGACGGCGGCATGCAGGAGTAGCGCAGCACGGCACTGCCCCGCTACGCCCGGATGACCCGGCAGGTCGAGGCGCTGATCGCGGGGGCCTATCTCGCGGGCACCAACACGCGCCGGGTCAAGCGCGCGCTGGCCGCTTTGTTCAAGGGCGCGGTGGGCAAGGACGTGGTCAGCCGCACGTGGAGGAAGGTGCGCACCGACTGGGATGCCTGGAAGCGGCGCGACCTGACCGGGGAGGACATCGTCCGCCTGATCCTGGACGGCACGGTCGTGCGGGTCCGGCTTGATCGGAAGGCAACGGCCATCTCGCTGCTGGTGGTGCTTGGCGTGCGCCGCGATGGGCAGAAGGTGCTGCTCGCCGTGCGCAACATGGGAGGCGAGAGCGAGGCGGCATGGCGCGGCGGGCTCGATGACCTACTCGCCCGTGGCCTGCGCACGCCGGAGTTCCTGATCATCGACGGAGCCGCCGGACTGGAGCGGGCGCTCGCCGCGCTGTGGCCCGATGTGCCCGCGCAACGGTGCACCGTTCACAAGCATCGGAATTTATTGGCCCACGCGCCGGACGCGCTGCATGAGGAGGTGTCGGCCGACTACACCGACATGATCTACGCCGCGACCCCCAAGGAGGTGGAGAGCAAGCGCCGGGCATTCCTGCGCAAGTGGCGGCTGCGCTGTCCGGCCGTGGCCACCAGCCTGGAGGAGGCCGGTGATCGCCTGTTCACCTTCCTCCGCCTGCCCCCGAGCCAATGGAAGTCGGCGCGGACCACCAACGCAATCGAGCGACTGCACGAGGAGTTCAAGCGACGGATCAAAACCCAAACCGTGCTGCCCTCGGCCGAAACGGCGGCCATGCTGTTCTGGGCCCTGATGGCCTCAGGCCAGATCACGATGCGCAAGGTGGATGGCTGGCAGACGCTGGCCGAACCGCCCGCGCCAACCGTTCCCGTTGACCTCGCCGCCTGAGCCGGTAGCCTTCTCCCGCTGGAGACGCGCCACTCAGGAATTCCACACATCTCGCGACAGCACCGTGGAGCTTATCGTCAACCCACTGTCCGGGGACGCCGAGTGGAGGGCGTCGGCATCACCCTTGGCACAGGTTGGGCCGATGCCATCTGGAAATTCCTTCCAGATGCGGGCGCGGCGGGGGCGCCGCCCTCACGCCAACTCTCGCAGCTTTCTCGCCCCGGCCTTGAGCGCCCGGATCAGCGGCATCCTGTGAAGGCTTCAGTAAGATAGCAAGGAAAATCGCCGCTTTTAGGAAACACTCAGGGGATGCAGGGGATAGCGTGGGACGCGTCAGAAAAATGTAATCTCAGGACTTTTAATCTTGGGGTCGTGGGTTCGAATCCCGACCGGGCTCACCATTTGTATCAGGGTCTAGCCCGGAGACATTGGGTAACACTCCGTTCCTAAGACATTGGTGACCACCTCGTGCCGAATGGGTTGTCGATTGGCTGCAGGGTTTTTGCTCCAGGTCGATGTATCCCAGATCGTAGTGCATGAAGCTGATGAGCCAAATGCCGTTGTCGACCTCCTTGAGGCCGAGTTTCTGGCCGGCGAGCACGGTCGAGATGTTGATCTTCTTGCGGTGCATGCAGATGCGTCCGCAGGCGGTGACGAGGTATTCGCGGTCGTGCAGCGGGTCTCCGAGGCGCTGGACGCGGTGGCCAAGGCCCAGCTGCCCGCCTGCCGTTCGTCGTGCAACTCGATTATATCGAACCGGCGGCGTTGGGCCTCTGTTTCGAAGTCGGCGCCGAGGACCATGACGACATCGGCCTCGATGCGGATCAGACCGGCTTCCTGATCCGTCGCGACGTGCGCCTTGTCGCCGTGCACCGGTTCGCCCCGGCGATGGCCGCCCTCCGCTGTCATTCCAGCAGCTACGCTGCCGGAACCTTGGACAGCTCCGCCCAGCGGGCCTCGCCGTCATGGCGGATGCTGGCGAACGGGATCACGGTGGCATCCACCAGCGTACCCGTGCGCACCATGACCCCACGCGCATCGAGCTGACGCGTAACGGCCGCGAACAAGGCCCGGTCCAGGCCGCGGCGCACCAACTCGGCGCGGAAACGGACGAAGGCGGTGCGCTCGGGCGTTGGCTCATGAGCCGCAAAACCGCAGAACCGGCGGAAGCTGGCACGCTCATCCAGCGCCTCCGCCAGACGAACGTCCGACAGATCGTGCCACATCGCCAGCAGGAGGGCCCGAAACAGCGCCAGCGGTGGCCAGCCCGGCTCTCCCTTTGCTGCGGCCGACATATGCGCAAGCAGCCGGTCCAGCTCCGCCCAATCCACCCGCGCTGCCACTTCGTCCAGCGCCGTTCCGCCGCGCGGTTCAAGGCCGCCCACCAGCAACTGCTCCTGCCCAATCCGCCGCCGTGCCATGCCCGCCTCCGACACGTTCACGTCAGCATGGAGTCAGACCGCGTCGCCTCGGTTCAAGCTTCCCGCACAGGTCTCGTTACTCCGGTTATCGACCCACCCAATGCGGTGCCCGCTTCTCCACGAAGGCGCGGGGGCCTTCCTGAAAGTCGTTGGTCTGGCGGATGCGCTCGCCGGCGGCGCGGCTGAGCGCCCATAGCGCAGCCTCGTCCAGATCGGCCGCCTGGCGGGCGATGGCCAGGCTCTCCCGCACGGCGATGGGCGCATTGGCGCAGACCTGCCGTGCCAGGGCCAGGGCGGCCGAGCGCACCTCACCTGCGGACACAACCTCGTTCACCAACCCGAACTGGGCGGCGCGCGCGGCGGAGATCGGTTCGCCGGTCGCGATCATCTGCAGAGCGATGGCTCTGGGGAGGGCGCGCGGCAGGCGGAAGACTCCGCCAGCCCCGGCGACGAGGCTGCGCTTCACCTCCGGAAGGCCGAAGGTTGCCGTCTCCGCCACCACCGCCAAGTCACAGGCGAGGAGCAACTCCAGCCCGCCCGCGAGCGCGTGACCCAGCGCCGCCGCTATCCAAAGTTTGCTGCGCCTGGCGAGCACGAAACCGGCGAATCCGCCCCGCTCGGTCGCGAGGCTTGCGCCCCGTCCGGACGAGACCTCCTTCAAATCCGCGCCGGCGCAGAAGGCGTGTGGGCCGGCGCCGGTCAGCACAGCGGCCCAGATCTCGGGGTCGCCCTCGACCCGCTCCACCGCGGCTTCCAGCCCGGCGGCCACCGCCCCGTTGACCGCGTTGCGCGCCTCCGGCCGGTTGATCGTCACCAATGCGATATGCGGCTCAGCCAGCTCGAAGAGCACCGCGTCGCCGTTCATGACGTCAGTCATTTCTATGCCTCTCCCACTTCGATCAGCTTCGGCCCGGCGCGACGCCTACTCTTCCAGCAGCCCGCTGACGTGCTCGACCGCCTCGAGGAACTCCTGTTTGAATTCCTGTACCACTTGGCCCGCCGAACGGACGCCGTCGATCAAGCCAACACCCTGACCCACGAAATACGTCACCATCTCCCGTGCCTTGGGATTGCCCGCTGCCGCCGCGCGGTCCACCGAACGCAGGGCGTCGCCGCTGACCAGACTCATCAGTGGCATTGGCAGGGCACCTGGGCTGTCGGGGCCCCGCTCCCATGCCTCCGTCCAGGTCGAGCGAAGCTGGCGCGCTGGCTTGCCGGTGCGGCTTCTGACCCGGATGGCATCGCGGCTCGACGCTTCGATCATCTTTTCACGGAAGATCTCGGAGGTCTCGCTCTCGACCGTGGCGAGCCAGACCGACCCGGTCCAGACGCCCGCCGCGCCCATCGCGAGACACGCGGCCATCTGTCGCCCGTTCATGATTCCGCCGGCTGCGAGCACCGGCACGTCCCGGATCGGCTTGATCGCCTTGAGCACCTCCGGCACCAGTACCATCGTGGTGACCTCGCCGCAGTGGCCGCCGGCCTCCGTGCCCTGGACCACCAGGATATCAACCCCGGCATTCACCTGCCGGACGGCATGTTCCTTGGCGCCGACCAGCGCGGCCACCGGCACGCCGTGCTTCCTCCCCATCGCGATCATCTCAGGCGGCGGCACGCCGAGGGCGTTGGCTATGAGACGGATCGGATGCTCGAACGCGGCGTCCAGCACGCGCAATGCGTTGTCCTTGTCGAAGGGCTGCGGTCGGCTGTCCGATACTTCGTCGACCACGAGATCGACCCCGGCCTCGGCCAGGAGCCCCGCCGCGAAGTCCCGATGCCGCTGCGGCACCCGCGCCTTGAGCGAGTTGTAGGTCACGTCCTTCTCGCCCGCCGTCGCCATATTGTCGGGCACGAGAACGTCGATGCCGTAGGGCTTGCCGCCGATGTGCTCGTCGATCCACTTCAACTCGCGATGCACCGATTCCGGTGTGTGTGCGGTCGCGCCGAATACCCCAAAGCCGCCCGCGCGGCTGACCGCGGCGACCACGTCGCGGCAGTGGCTGAAGGCGAACAAAGGGAACTCTATCCCCAGCATGTCGCAGATTGGTGATTTCATGTCCGTTTCTCCTGTTGTCGACGTGTCTGTGCTGGCAGCGCGGGGCGCTGACCTCACCCCACTTCCTTCGCCTCCACGCCGCGCAGCACCGTGTCGACCAGTGTCTCGAGGAACGCATCCATCCTGTTCATCATTGCCCCCCGCAGGCGCTGCGGGGTCGTGCGGAGGCGATTGCCGACGGCTCCGGCGACCAAATCCATGACGAGCCCCGGATCCACGCCGTCGGCGATTTCGCCACGGCCGATGGCGCGGCGGACGATCGCGCGGCTCTGGCGCATCGTTGCCTCTGCGTAAGGACGGAAGATCTCGCGCAGCTCGGAGGATTTCAGCGCGTCCACGGCGATGTGCGCTTGCGCGCCGCTGTACGGTCCGGTGAGCGCTCTGCCGATCATGCGGGCCAGAGCAAGGAGATCGTCCCGCAATGAGCCTGTGTCGATGCTCCCGACGGCAAACCAGCGCTCCTCGAAGGTACGACGCAGCAGGTCCCCGCGTGTCGGCCAGCGGCCGTAGATCGAGGCCTTGCCGACGCCCGAGCGGGCGGCGACCGCATCGAAATTGAAGCCCACCCAGCCCGCCTCGGCGTACAGCGACATGGCGGCGTCGAACACGCGCGCCTCGATGGAAGGGTCACGCGGCCGCCCACGAGGTACCCTCAATATCATGTCGTCTGGCATGGCGCCTTCGCTATCCCCTGCACTGGTTCGGCACAAGGGATTTCTGACGATATCCGTCAGAAATCCCTTGCATCCGCCCGCGATGGACGGTTTTCTGGCGGACGCCGTCCGGAAAGGCGGCAAGTCACAGGAGGGAAGCGGGACGCGCATGGCGACGATCACCGCGGAGGAGCGGCTGGCGTTTCAGGACTCGGTCGGGCGGCTGCTGTCCGATCGAAGCACCGAGGCCGAGGTGCGCCGGACCATGGAGTTGGAGGCCGGCTACGATCCGGCGCTTTGGCAGCAGCTTGCCAAAATGGGCGTCGTCGGTCTCATCGTCGACGAGGCTTATGGCGGCGCCGGGGCGGGCCCGATGGAGCTGGAGCTCGCGATGGAGGAGGTCGGCGCGGCGCTGCTTTGCGGGCCGCTGCTGTCCAGTGGCGTGCTGGCCGCCGGGCTCGTGGCGGCGCTCGGCGAGCAGGACGCTGCGGCACGCCTTCTGCCGAGCATCGCGGACGGCTCGCGCATCGCAACGGCGGCGATCACCGGTCCGGCCGCAACCTGGACCGCTGACGGGGTGGCAGTCACCGCGACTGCCGCCGGCGACGGCTGTCTCCTCGATGGCGCGGCAGGCTTCGTCACGCACGCTCAGGTTGCCGACGTGCTGCTGGTCGCCGCAGCCGGGGTGGATGGGCTGCAGATCTACGAGGTCGATCCCAAAGCGAGCGGCGTGGCCGTGATGCGGCTGCCGACCTTCGATCACACGCTCCGGCTGGCGAACATTGCGTTCCGGCGGGCGCCGGCGCGCCGAATCGTTGCAGTCGGGTCGGAGCCCTGGGGGGCCGTCGAGCGCGCCCTCGATCTCACCCGCGTGGCGCTGGCCGGAGAACAGGCCGGAGCGGGACGCAAGGTGCTGGCTCTCACGGTCGAGTACGCCAAGACGCGCATCCAGTTCGGCCGCGCGATCGGCAGCTTTCAGGCGATCAAGCACATGGCCGCCGATCTCCTGCTGGAGTCCGAGAGCGCGATCTCCGCCGCGCGGCACGCGGCGCGTGCGCTGGCGGAGGGAGCGGCGGATGCGAAGGCATCCGTCAGCCTTGCTTCCTTCGCCTGCGCGGATGCGTTCTCGAAGATCGCTGCCGACGCCATTCAGATGCATGGTGGCATCGCCTTCACCTGGGACCATCCGGCCCATCTGTACCTGCGCCGCGCGCGCGCCGACGCCCAGCTGTTCGGCAGTCCGGCTTTCTACCGCGAACGCTTCATCCAGCAGTTGGGGGGCTGACCATGGCCGACGCCGTCACCGCTCCGGGCGCCCACGATGTCCTGCGCGACGAGGTTCGGGCGTGGCTGCAGGCGAACTGGACCGGCGTTGCCGTCAACGATCCGGCCGCCATGCGGGCGTGGCTCGCCAAGGTGGTTGCGGCGCGGTGGGCAGTGCCGCGCTGGCCGGCCGAATGGAACGGCCGGGGGCTGTCCGACGAAGCGGCGCGGATCATCGAGCGCGAGTTCAACGCCGTCGGTGCGCCCGGGACCGGTCAGGACCGCGCCAATCTGTGGGCGAACACGCTGCTGGCCTTCGGCGCGCCGGCGCTGAAGGACAAGCTCATGCTGCCGCTGCTGCGGGGCGAAGTCGGCATGTGCCTTCTCTACAGTGAGCCCGGCGCCGGGTCGGATCTCGCCGGCCTACGCACCCGGGCGGACCGGCGGGGCGATCGTTTCGTGGTCAACGGCCAGAAGCTCTGGACCTCGAACGCCGCGACCGCCGATTACGGAATGCTGGTCGCGCGAACCGACTGGGACGCACCGAAGCATCAGGGCATCAGCTTCTTCTTCTGCCCGATGAAGCAGCCGGGCGTGGAGGTGCGGCCGCTCCGGCAGATCACGAACGAGAGCCATTTCAACGAGGTGTTCCTCACCGACGCCATCATGCCGCAGGAGAATCTGCTCGGCGAGCTGGGCAAGGGCTGGGGCGTGCTGCAGACCGCGCTCGCCTACGAGCGTTCGGTCATGGGCGAACGCGCCAGAGGGGGACGCAGCGGGGCTGCCGAGAGCGAGGGCGAGGAACCGCTGATCGCGCTCGCCCGCGAGGCAGGGCGGTTGAGCGAGCCCCATATCCGCCAGGAACTCGCCCGAGTGATCGCCTACCGAAGACTCAACACGATGAACACGGCGCGCGCCAAGGCGGATTTGGCGCAGGGAACATCTTCGCCGATCATGAGCGTCGGCAAGCTCGCCATGTCGCGCATCCTGCACGAGGAGGCGCGGCTGCGTACGGCCATCCTGGGCGCCGAGAGCCTCCTGGAAGGCTCGGATCATCCCCGCGCGGAGGATGCGAACTTCCTGTCGCTCAATGCCTACTTCACCTCGATCGGCGGCGGCACCGACCAGATCCAGCGCAACATCATCGGCGAGCGCGTGCTGGGCCTGCCGAAGGAGCCGGAGGTCGATCGCGACGTGCCGTTCCGGCAGGTGCGCAGCGGCTAGATGCTTGATCCCGGGGCTTTGGTGGTGCAGTCTTTTCACGTGAGTGGAAGCGCAGATCCGTCACACCGGAGGGATGGCGCAGAGGGATGGCAACCAGCCCGTGATATAGCGGCCGGAAGATACGGCGACCTCGAGCATTCTGCTCGGACCGGCTGCCAGTGATCGGCTCTTCTGGTTGTGCTGCTCCCGGCGGCGGCTCAGGCGTTGGGCCATGGTAAAGCCCCGCATTCCCCCGCTGCAGTTCGATGTTCGATGAAGGAGAGGACCCCAGTGTCAACCGGAACAAGCAGACCCGTGCCCATTCCGGATGAGATCAGCGACCCGTTTTTTAGCGGCGCACGTGAAGGCAGGCTGATGCTGCAGCAGTGCCTCGACTGCGGCGCCTGGAGTTGGCCGGTGCGAGAACGTTGTCCGCATTGTTTCGCCGCCAAGCTCGAATGGCGTGCGGCCAGCGGAAAGGGCATTCTCTATACCTACACCATCATGCATCAGGTGATGCACCCTGGCTTTGCCTCCATCGCGCCCTACAACATCGCCCAGGTGGATCTTGCCGAGGGGGTGCGCGTGACATCCAACGTCATCGGCGTCGGCAACGATGCGCTCCGCGTTGGAATGGCGCTCGAGGCGGTGTTCGAGGACGTGGGCGAGGGGGTCTCGATACCGAAGTTCCGTCCCGCAGCCGATTGAGCAGGAGGGCGACCATGCCAAGCCAGCCGAAGGGTGCCATCGTCGGATTGGGTGTGACGCCGATGGGCAAGATCTATGGCCGCCGCGCCGTCGATTTCGCCGCCGAGGCGATAGGGCTCGCGCTTGACGATGCGGGCTTGGCCAAGGGCGATGTCGATGGACTGCTCATCAATGCCAACATCTCGGGCGACATGGATATCCGCTCGCAGATGATCCTTGGTTTCGAGAATCTCACGCTCGCCAGCGTCATGAGCGCGTTCGGCTCCACTGCAGGCAGCATGATGCAATATGCCTGCATGGCGATCCGCGAGGGCCTGGCGCATGTGGTCGCCTTGGTCTACGCTGACGCGCCGCTCTCGCCGACCCGGTCGGCCGGGCAGTCCTACGCGGGGTCGAACCGCTTCCCGCTCGGCGGCCTGGCCGGGTTGCGTGCGGCTTACGGCAATTTCGGCGCCAATCCGGAGTACGCCATGGCGGCTCGGCGACACATGCACCTATACGGCACGACTTCAGAGCAATTCGGCGCCATTGCGGTCGGTCAGCGCAAATGGGCGGCGCTCAATCCCTGGGCCCAGATGAAGAAGCCGATGACTCTGGAGGACCATCAGAGTTCCCGGTTCATCGCTGACCCGCTACGCCTCCTGGACTGCTGCCTCGTCTCGAACGGCGCCGTCGCAGTGATCGTCACCTCGGCCGACCGGGCGCCCTCCCTCAGGCAGGCACCAGCGTACGTGCTCGGATACGCGCAATGCGCCCCCGGCGATAACCTGCGCACCGACCGCCATCCCGGTGTCGAAACCGGCGCCAGGCGCTCGGGCGAGATCGCCTTCGACATGGCCGGCATCACGCGCGACGACATCGGTATCTGTCAGCTATACGACTGCTACACCTACACCGTGCTCGTTACGTTGGAGGACTACGGCTTTTGCCCTAAGGGCGAGGGCGGCCCGTTCGTCGCCGACGGCAAGCTTGGACCCGGTGGGGCGCTGCCGACCAACACGGGTGGGGGTCAGCTCTCCGGCTATTACATGTGGGGCTTCACCCCACTGTCGGAGGCGGTGGTGCAGGTGCGCGGCCAGGGCGGCGCGCGCCAAGCGGCGCGCAATGATTTCGTACTGGTGAGCGCGAACGGCGGGATCCTGAACTACCACTCCACGATCATCCTGAGCCGGCACACCTCAGGCTAGCGGCCGCCAGACCGCCAGCGTCAGCGCCTCCAGGGTCTCCACCTATGCGCGGCACACCCATAGGTGTGCATCCGCAGCGCTGCGATTTTATACGGTAGCGTATTGCACGCCATGTTGACCCTTAGCACTACCTGGGCAGTTTAAAGTTGGGTTGTGGTGGAAATCGGCGTCTGCAGTGCGGGCTCGGATTGGTGCGGCGAGAGGCGCGAACAGCCGCGCGATGATGGCGCGGCGCACGGCCGGCAGGCTTGGCGATGGTGGCGGTCCCGGAACGCGGGGCTGCATTTCCCCCCCGCCCTTGCCGGGCGGCGATGCCTGGCGAGGCGGAGATGCTGCAGATAGGCAAAGCCGATGCAGCTCATGAGCGCGTGTCGGTGCAGTCCCGTCCACGAGCGTCCTTCGAAGTGATTGGGGCCGAGTTCCTGTTTGGATTGTTGGTGCGCCCGCTCGCACACCCAGCGCGCCTTGATCGCGGCGGCAAGGGTCCGCTTGCCGACAGCGGCGCCGGGTTCGGTTCGTGACCGCCACGGCGCTGATCAACGAACTGGCCGAGGCGGCCCATGCCAACCAGCTGAGCCGCGCATGTGGCCGATGGGAACGCCTTGACCTGATCTGCATCGACGAGCTGGGTTACGTGCCGTTGGCCGAGACCGCGTGCGAGCTGCTGTTCCAGGTCGTCGCCGACCGGGCAGAGAAAGCGGCGGTGATCATGACCGCCAATCTGCCGTTCTCCGATGGTCTCAGGTCATCCCCGATCCGCGGCTGTGCGAAACAATGATCGACCGTCTGACCGACCGCGCCGGACGACAGCCGCACGCAAGGCGGTCAAACCCATAAAGCAGGAGTAGCACCGCTTATCGACGGATCCGGGCTGCAGCCAGGATCGTGAACATCGCTGCGGAAGCTGGACCGAAATTCGCCAGCACAGTGGGCCAAAATTCATGGACACAGCCACTGCGCCATCTCGAGGGGTCAATGAACACTTCCGTCTAGGGTGTGAACCAGGTCACACGTCTCAAATTACTGCTCCAAGTATTCTGAACGCCGTCAATGGGCAATCCAGCTGGTCTGCTCCCGCACCACCCGGCAGACCTAAAGCATTGGTCAGTGACAAGCCCAGCGGCGTGCAAAGAGTAAAGGAATCAGCCATGAAGACGATCTCGATCATCAAGATGCAGAAAATCGCCCTGACGAAGACAGTCGCGGCGTGCTACTGTTGCTGCATGAACCTTCAGTAGTTTCCGGACCTGGTGGTTAGGCCAGCAGCCTAGCGGGCTCGGCTTCCATGTCGGGTGACCTGGCAGGGAAGCCGGTTCGGTTCTGCAACTCGACCCGAACCCAGATCCACTCCCCCGTGTCCAGCGAACGGAAGCAGCTCCTCATGTCGATGGCGGGCGCGCAGCAGTATTTCGTCATTCCGCTTTCTGTACAAAAGGACGGAGACGCGTATGTTGTCGGCAACCCTGAGTTCGGTGATTTCTATCAATTTCCCGAGCAAGGTGTCCGAATCCTGACCATGCTCAAATCCGGTTACACCGCCCCTGCGATAAAATCTCGGCTCGCGGCGGAGTACGAAGAAATGGTCGACATCGACGAGTTTATCGACCAGTTGCGGAGCATTGGCTTCATCCATCCGGAAGACCAGAAGCAAGCCGCTCAGGAAAAACTCGAGGCGGCCAGCCACGATACACACAGAACGTTCAACGTCGATCCGCGCACCGCCAACGCCGTATTCTCGAGGCCTACGTTGCTATGTTGTCTGGGCCTCGTCTTCTATGCAGCCTTTATTGCATTCCAGAATCCGTGGCTGCGCATAGATTTCAATGCCTTTTATACAGAGACCAATCGGACCGCACTTTTGCTGGTCGTGCTGACCCTCTCGCTCATGCAGGTCGCGCTGCACGAGACGGGCCACATGCTCGCGGCAGCGCGGCATGGAATCAAGTCGAAATATGGCGTGGGAAACCGGTTGTGGACCCTTGTCGCGGAGTCCGACCTGACCGGGATACTCACCCTGCCGCAGTCACAACGCTATTTCCCGATGCTAGCAGGCCTGCTGGTCGACATCCTCTGTGCATCGCTGCTGACAATCCTGCTCAGCGCTCTGCTGTGGCATGACGCCAGTGCTTTCACAATTCAGGTCGTCCGGGCCCTCGTCTTGGAAATCGCAATCGGCGTCACGTGGCAGTTCAACATCTTCGTCAAGACCGATCTATATTTTATCATCTGCAATTACTTCAGTCATCCCGATCTGGATAGAGATGCTAGGACCTACCTTCAGGGCCTGGCGCACCAGGCCACTTTCGGGCTGTTCGGCAGCAACTTCGCGCCGAAAAGCCCGCAACACCTGCTTGTTCTGCGAGCTTTCTCCCTGATCTGGCTGTTCGGCAGGATCTTGTCTCTTTTCGTCCTTTTCGGCGTCGTCCTGCCGACAATGGCAAAATACATCGGCTCTGTCGTCCATCTATTCATGCAGCCGCCTTCCTCGATCTGGATGGCATGCGACACCGTCGCCTACGTCGCGGTCACGCTGACGATGCTCGGCACCGGCCTCTACCTGTGGCTCAAGCCGAGATGGCTGTCGTTTATCTCAAAAGGAGCAACTCCATGACCGGGATGTCGGAAGCCGGAATTTCGCTGGCCCGTAGCGTCGAGCGCACGGCGTTGCGAAAACTCATCCCCCTCGCAAACAAAGCTCCCGATCCGCGATCATCCTCGTATCGTGCAGAGCGATCAGCGGAACTCCGCATATTTGACGTGGATGCCCGGTTCGAGTCCGCGGGAACCTGGGCCGGCGTCGAGCAATTGGCCGAGATGGCCTACCATGGCCTGCTGAATGTCGGGCAGGACGCCATCATCGAAGAGCACCGGCTTGAGCTTCACCTGGTGCTGCTAAACTACCGTGGTCGCATACACCCAAAATATCCGTGCCTGACCGACACCGCCACAGCCAACGAGAAAACGCGGTTCTATGCATTGGATCGGGCCTATCGCCTGGTGCATGGCCTCGTCGACATGATCTTGCAGTGGAAGTGCGCGCTGCACGATGGAACCCGCTGGGTCGTCCTGGTGCGGAACTTCGATCAGGCACAGCATCTGGGAACGCGATTCTTCGTCGAACTTGCGCGGCGTTCCACATCCGCGGGCGAGATCGACGTCGTCATCGAAACCCGTCAGGAAGGCTCTGACCTTGCACGGCGTCTGCCCGGCGTTCGGGCTGTTCCCGTCCCACCATGGGTTGCAGAGTTCTGGCCGCACGCTGCCGCGCCTCAGCTCATCAGCGAGGCTGAAGCAGCTATGCTCGAAGCGCAATTGTCGGATGTTCCAGACACGCTGCTCGAGCAGAAATACCCGCCGCTGCTCGCCCGCTATCGATCCTCCGGAAATCGCCTGGCGGCCGCGCGGCTCGCACTCAAAATCTTCATGATCTATAACAGCTTGGGGTATTACCACGAGGCCAGATATCTGATGGACCTTGCTCTGCCCTACTTCGACCAGCTGGTAGGAAAGGATGAAGTGCGGCGCATCCACTACGTCAGCAAGCTGAATATCTGCCTGGTCCAGACCGATGACGTCGCCGGCGCCCTCCGCGTCGTCCAGGATCTTGCCGCCTCCTATCTCACCATGCCGCACGTCGTCGCCAACATGAACTACATTCTCGGCATGCATTACCTCCGCTATGCGCAGGTCAAGGATCTTGAACGTGCCGAGCAGCACATCCTGCGCGCCGTCGAGACCGTTCGCGCCGTCAAGGACTCGCCCGAGGCACACGAGTATCCCTTCCAGAAAGTATTCATAGACAATGGTCTGGCTTTCCTCAGGGCCCGGCAAGCACGGCACCAGGAAGCGCTCGAGCTGTGCAAGGCCGGCTACGATTTCCTCACCAGGGAAATGGGCGAGGACCGGCATCTTCTGCACCGCTCGGTGCTGCAATACAACATTGCGCAGGTCTACGTCATGCTGGGCCGGCTTGAGGAGGGCCTGGAACACTATCGAAACGCGATCCGCATGGACCCCAACTATTCGGAGTATCACAACGAAATCGGCAACATCCTCCAGGACCAGGAGCGGCTATCGGGAGGCCATCGAACACTACAAGCAGGCCATCAAGTGCAGCGCTCCCTATCCAGAGGTGTATTTCAATAAGGCCGTCTGTCACGCCCGCCTTGGCGAATCGGAAAAGGCCCTTTCCTGTTTCGAGACAAGCCTCGAGCTGAATCCCGACCAGCCGCAAGCGTATGCCCTGTATGCAAGTCTGCTCGGGGAGTTGGGAAGAGTCGATGAAGCGCTCGAGGGCTACAACGCCGCCATGGCGCTTGGCTATGACTCGGCGGCCGTGCGCGTCAATCGCGCCGCCCTTCACTACAGCCACGGCTCATATGGGCTGGCGCTTTCGGACATGGATCACGTGATCGCGCTCGATCCGGAGGAAAGCGCGCATTACGAAAACCGCGCAGCGATACACCAGGCGATGAATCGCCAGGACCTTTACGCGCGCGACATCGCGTTCGCGGAACGCTACCGGCCTGCTGCATAGAAATGGCACTCGGGAGAGCCCCGATGTCCGTCACCACCATGGACCGGCCGATCGCCCGGCACCGCATCATGCGATCGGTGCTGATCGGCTTAGCCGTCCTGGCCACGACCCTGACGGCGCCTGCTTGGCTGCTGCTGAACCCCAGCGAACGCACGCTCAGCATCGACCCGTCGAAGATCACGATCTCTTCCGTCTCGGAAGGAACATTTCACGAATTCATTCCGCTGCAAGGTCAGGTTGTCCCGCTCGACAGTATTATGCTCGATGCCGTGCAGGGCGGCAGAGTCGAAGCGGTTCTGGCCGAGGCCGGCCAGCGTGTCACCGCCGGTCAGCCCCTGATCCGCCTCTCAGATCCATCGCTCGAGCTGGAAGCGATTGCACGCGAAACCCAGATCATCGAGCAGATCAACAACCAGCAGGCGCAGCAGCTTAACTACGAGTTGACGAAAACAAACGACGCCAAGGCCTTCGCCGACGCCGACTACAACGTCGTACGCCTCACGCGTCAAGTTGCCCGCCGGCAGCCGCTCGCCAACAAAGGTTTCGTATCACAGGAAATGCTGGACCAATCAGCCGACGAGCTGAGCTATCAAAAGCGGCTGAGGGCGATCGCCACCAACGCTGTTCAGCGGGACACCGCGGTCATCAACCGAAGCGACGCGCTGATGGAGAAAACGGCGTCCCGGCTCGCTGCAAATCTCGCGGCCGCAAAGGCGCAACTCGATGCGCTAACGATACGTGCGCCAGCGGATGGCGTGCTGACCGGGCTCGATGCCCATGTCGGCGAAGAGAAAAACCGCGGCCAGCATCTCGGCCAGATAGACCGCGACGGCGGCTTCAAAGTGACGGTCCAGGTCGACGAATTCTACCTCGCCCGCGTCAAGCCCGGCCAGCATGTTGCGGCCACCGTCGATGGCGCACCTGCCATCCTGATTGTCGCAAAACTCTATCCACAGGTCAAAGACGGACGATTCCAAGTCGATCTGGCATGGAAGGGCGCTGCACCCGCCGGGTTGCGGCGCGGCCAGGCGGTCCAGGGCAAGCTCGAACTGGACGACGACCGGCGCGCCGTCGTGCTGCCCGCCGGCCCGTTCCTCGAAGCCTCCGGCGGCGCCTGGGTGTTCGTGCTCGATCGCGACGGCGCCGGCGCCGAACGACACCCGGTCAAGCTCGGCCGGCGCACGACCGAGTCGGTCGAAGTGCTGAGCGGCCTCGTTCCTGGCAATCGCGTCGTCACGTCGGACTACACCGGCCTCGATCGCATAGACCGCCTTGCCCTTTCCCGTTGAAATAGGAACCGCGATCATGCTCAAGCTCGTCAACATCATGAAAGCCTACCGGACCAGCGAAGTCGAAACGCTGGCGCTGCGTCACGTCAGCCTCGACATCAGACAGGGCGAGTTCCTCGCCATCATGGGCCCGTCGGGTTGCGGCAAATCGACCCTGCTGAACATCCTTGGCCTCCTCGACAAACCCAGTGACGGCCAGTTCCTTTTCCTCGGAGAGGAGATTTCCCGCGCTTCGGAACGCCAGCGAACCCTGCTCCGCCGCGCGCATATCGGCTTCATCTTTCAAAGCTTCAATCTGATTGATGAGCTGACCGTCGAGGAAAATGTCGAGGTCGCGCTCATCTACCGCAATGTCGGCTCGGCCGAGCGCAAGAAGCGAATTGCACGCGCGCTGGAGCGGGTCGGCTTGCCGCATCGTGCCCGACATGTGCCGCAGCAGCTGTCCGGCGGCGAGCAGCAGCGCGTCGCAGTTGCGCGCGCGCTCGTGGCAGAGCCGACCCTCATCCTGGCCGACGAGCCAACCGGCAATCTCGACACCGCCAATGGCGACGCCGTGATGGGGATGCTCACCGAGATTGCCGACGCCGGCACCACAATCGTCATGGTCACGCACAGCCACGCGCATGCCGCCTGTGCCGAGCGCAGGCTCAACCTGCTCGACGGCCAAGTCGTGGACGCCATGCAGCTCGCCGCCTGAACCGCGGCCGATCCGGGAAGAAAACGATGTTCCGCAATTATCTCGCCACCGCCTGGCGAAGTGCTTGCCGCGGCCGTTTCTACGCCCTGCTCAACGTCTTCGGACTCGCGCTGGGACTTGCCGCGGCCATCCTCATCTGGCTTTTCGTGCACGACGAGCTGTCCTTCAACAGTTTCCTGCCCGGCTACCGGGATGTCTATCTCGTCAGGCTGACGATGGCCGAATCGGGGCAGCGTCCGATGACGTTGCAAGGCACGCCGGACCAGATGGCCGCAGAACTGAAGCTTGATTTTCCGGAGATCGTCGCGACCACACGCACCAGAGCCCAGTCCGCCGGCCTGCGTCACGGCGACGTCGAAGCGACCGAAAATATCCAGTGGGTCGACGCCGATTTCTTCGCCGTCCTGGGCTACAAGCTGCTGCGCGGTGATCCCGCAACCGCCCTGTCCGCGCCGGACTCGATCGTGCTCACCCACATGCTGGCCGAAAAATATTTCGGCACGATCGACTGCCTGGGCCAGACCATGCAAATCGACCACCTCCATCCCGTGCGCGTCACCGGCGTCGCGGAAGATTTGCCTTCCAATGCCACGGAAAAATTCTCCGCCTTGCTGTCAGGCAAGACCGCCTGGGGCAAGCTTGCGATCGCGGATGCCACGCCGCCGTCGCCCGGCAAGCTAAGCATCGCCGGAGAGACCTATGTGCGCCTTCGCCCCGGCACCACCCCCGACACGCTAAAAGCCCGTTTCCCCGCCTTCGTCCGCGGTCACTACCCCGATCCCGACGGCCCGGAACCGCTTTTCGCATCCCTGTACATGCACTCCCTGGCGGACGTGCATCTGCGTCCCTACAACCCCGATACGAACGAGCTCAATGACCGAGAGCAGACGGTCTATGCCGTCGCCGCCACGGGCGTTTTCATCCTGCTGCTGGCCGGGATCAACTTCGTCAACTTGGTAACCGCACGCGCGACACGCCGCGCGATCGAGGTTGGTGTACGCAAGTCGCTTGGCGCCCTGCGCAGCCAGCTCATCGTCCAGTTCATGGGCGAGTCGCTTGGCTATTCACTCGCCGCCTTGCTGCTCGGCATCGGCCTCGCGACGCTTTTGCTGCCGCGCCTGGATGCCTTCCTCGACCGGGAGATCGCCTTCGACGTCGTGCACCATCCCATACTCGCCGTTGTGCCCGTCGCAACGGCGATCCTGCTCGGCGCCGCCGCCGGCGTCTATCCGTCCATGATCCTCTCGCGTTTTTCGTCGGCGCAGGTGCTGAAAGCGAAAGCCGGAGCGTCGGTCGGCGGCGGCAGGATGCGCCTCGGCCTGGTGGTATTCCAGTTCACCGTAACCGTCGCGTTGCTCATCGCAATGATCGTGATCCATCGCCAGATGGCCTTCGCCACCTCGCAGGCGCTGCGCTTCGACAAGAACCTCATGCTGACCATCGACCTGACCGGCATGCCGACAAGGCCAACTCCGGACGGCCTGGGACGGATCGAGGCGGCGCCGCTGGCATCGCTGCGCACGCGCCTCGCCGCCGTTCCCGGCGTCCAGGCAATGGCCGCGACATTTACGCTACCGCTGTGGTCCAACATGCTGAAGACGGATTTGGTTAGGCCCGGCCGAAGCGACCGCCAGCCGGTCAACGTCACCATTCAACCAGTCGATTTCGGCTATTTCGGCGTCTACCGCCTCCCGCTCCTCGCCGGTCGTGATTTTTCCCGCAATTTCGCCGCCGACAAGGTGACAACGGACGACACCTCGCGGCTCGGCGGCACGATCATCAACGAGACAGCGTTGCGCGCGTTCGGCTTCGCCGCTCCCGCCGCCGCAATAGGACAGGAAATTCAGGCCACGGATTCGGGCTTTCCGCACCGTCTCCGCATTATCGGCGTCGCCCCAGATTTTCCGCTCGATTCGATTCGCGCCCCGGTGCCGCCCAGCGTTTTCATTGTCGACCCTGATCTCTTCAAGGTTCTCAGCGTGAAACTGTCGGGCGCGAACCTGCCCGAAACGTTGCGCGGCATCGATTCCGCCTGGCATCAGGCCATGCCGGAACGCCCGATCAGCCGCATGTTCCTCGACGATCGCATCGCCGGCCTGTATCGGGATCTCGCCCATGAGGGCCGGGTGTTCGCGGCCTTCGCCGCCTGCGCGCTCGCGATCGGATGCCTCGGCCTGATCGGCCTGTCCGCCTATACGGCCGAGCGGCGCACGAAGGAAATCGGCATACGCAGGGCGCTCGGCGCTTCCACCGTTCAAGTCTCCTGGCTGCTGATCAGGCAACTTGCCAAGCCGGTTCTGCTGGCCATTGCGCTCGCCTGCCCGATCGCCTGGTGGTTCATGCGCAGATGGCTCGACGGCTTTGCCTACCAAATCGGTCTCGGATCGGCGCCGTTCGTGGCGGTCGGGCTCGGAGTAATCGCCATCGCCATCGCCACGACCGCGTTCCACGCTCTCCGGGTGGCGCGATCCAGGCCGGTCGAAGCTCTACGATATGAATAGGGTGGCCCCGATGTGTTCGGCAGTCGACTATGCGACGGCTGCCATGGCTAGTACCGGTCCGTCTGGTCGTTGACTCGGACGTGATTGGGTTGGCTCGGGCGGGTTTGCTTCGGTGATGGCCTGACCTGATGGGTGTGCAGGAACGTCTTGCGCAAGACCATAACAAACGCCTGCAAACCATTGCCTGCTGACGATTGCGTAGGCCAGGATGGGTGCGCCGTCGCCACTGTCCCGACGTTTGCGCTAGATGTTCAGTCTCGGAGTGTGATGTAACGGGTCAAGCCTGAACCGTTCCAGTTCTTTGGTCCAGGTCCGGCAGATGAACTCGTAGGTGTGAGGCCACGCAGCGCTTTGAGGCGGCAGGCGTGGTTGGAGGCATCAAGGAAGAGCTGGAGGTGGGCGCGCAGCTCTCACCCTCCGGTCCATGCCGGAGACTGATAACTCATACATGCCATCCGCGCCGGAAGCCCCTCTCGGCCGGTTCCAGACCGCATGGAAACGCTCTCGTACTCCCTATCTGTGAATGATTAGTCGCTGAAACCGTCATGGCGAGGCGCGCAGCGCCGTGGCGATCCAGGCCCGCCGCACCGTGTCGCCCATCTGGATCGCCACGCTGCCAAGAGGCGGCTCGCGATGGCAGCCTCGGCGATGCGTTTCACCGTTCAATGATTCCGGCTACTAGCGCATCGGGACAGAAGTGCGGCCGCTTAACGTGAAGGCGGGGCCGGGGAGCGCCGAGCCATCTCACGGCCTCCGGTATGGTCAACGCCAGCGTTGCGAAATGTATCAGGGCAAAGGAGAGCGGAGCTGGCGGCCTATGCCGCCCGCTCGATCGCCTCTTCCTGCTCCGTCTCCGGCTTCGGCCCGCTATCCTGGCCCTTGGCGGCCTTGTCGCGATCCACCAGCTCGATGACCGCCATGCTGGCGGCGTCGCCATACCGCACCCCGGCCTTCAGGACGCGGGTGTAGCCGCCGGGGCGGCCGCGATAGCGCTCGGCTAGAGGGCCGAGCAGCTTGTTGACGATCCGATCGTCACGCAACTCGGCGTGCAGCAGCCGGCGCGCATGCAGGCCACCACGCTTGCCAAGCGTGATGAGCTTCTCCGCCACCGGCCGCAGCTCCTTGGCCTTGGGCAGGGTGGTGGTGATCTGCTCGTGCTTTAGCAGCGCGCACGCCATATTGCGGAACATGGCGAGGCGGTGGGAAGACGTGACACCGAGCTTCCGCCCAGCCACCCCGTGACGCATGGTTCGATTTCCCCGCTGCTGTCGTCAGAACGGCTCTTCGAGCCGCTTGGCGAGATCCTCGATGTTCTCCGGCGGCCAGCCCGGCACGCTCATCCCCAGGGTGAGGCCCATGGAGGTCAGCACCTCCTTGATCTCGTTCAGCGACTTGCGGCCGAAGTTCGGCGTGCGCAGCATCTCCTGCTCGGATTTCTGCACCAGGTCGCCGATATAGACGATGTTGTCGTTCTTCAGGCAGTTGGCGCTGCGCACGGAAAGCTCGAGCTCGTCCACCTTGCGCAGCAGGTTGCGGTTGAACGGCAGGTCGTCCTGCGGCTCCTCGGCACGGATCTGCTGCGGCTCCTCGAAATTGATGAAGAGCTGGAGCTGATCCTGCAGGATGCGGGCGGCGAGCGCGACCGAGTCCTCCGGCGTCACCGCGCCGTTGGTCTCCACGGTCAGCAGCAGCTTGTCGTAGTCCGTCACCTGCCCGACGCGGGTCGGCTCGACCTTGTAGGAGACACGGCGGACCGGCGAGTAGATCGAATCGACCGGGATCAGGCCGATGGGCGCGTCCTCGGGCCGGTTGGCCGCGGCAGGGACATATCCCTTGCCCAGGTTGACCGTGAACTCCATCCCGAGCCTGACGCCATCGTCAAGGGTGCAGAGCACCAGCTCGGGATTCATGATGTCGATGTCGTGGGTGACCTGGATTTGACCCGCCCGCACCTCGCCCGGGCCGGTCGCGGTCAGGGTCATGCGCTTCGGCCCCTCCCCGTGCATCCGCAGCGCGAGCTGTTTGATGTTGAGCACGATGTCGGTAACATCCTCGCGCACGCCGGGAATCGAGCTGAACTCGTGCAGCACGCCGTCGATCTGCACCGCCGTCACCGCCGCGCCTTGCAGCGAGGACAGCAGGATGCGCCGGATCGCGTTGCCCAGCGTCATGCCGAAGCCGCGCTCCAGCGGCTCGGCGACGATGGTCGCGACCCGGGCTGGATCGGCGCCGGGATCGACGTCGAGCTTCTCCGGCTTGATCAGGTTCTGCCAGTTCTTCTGGATGACGGCGCTCTGCCTCATTCAACCACGTCCTTTCGCACCACCGGGCTGCCGCCCGGCGGACTAAACCTTGCCCGGCCAGCGGGCCAGCCGACGCTCAGACGCGCCGGCGCTTGCGGGGACGACAGCCGTTATGCGGAACCGGCGTCGTATCCCGGATCGCGGTGATCGCGAACCCCACGGCCTGGAGGGCGCGCAGCGCGCTCTCCCGCCCTGAGCCCGGCCCGTTGACCTCGATCTCCAGCGTCTCCATCCCGTGCTCGCGCGCCTTGCGCCCGGCATCCTCGGCGGCGACCTGAGCGGCATAGGGCGTCGATTTGCGGCTGCCCTTGAAGCCCTGGCTGCCGGAGGACGACCAGGCGATGGCGTTGCCCTGGGCGTCGGTGATGGTGATCACCGTGTTGTTGAACGTGGCGGCGACATGCGCCACGCCGGCGATGATGTTCTTGCGCTCCTTGCGCCGGGGGCGCGCGCTGGTGGCGGGTCTCGCCATATGTGTGGTCCTGCTCCGTCGATCAAGCCGCCCCGGCCGAAGGCGGTGGCTGGAAGGCCGCTACTTCGTCACCTTCTTCTTGCCGGCGATGGCGACAGCCTTGCCCTTGCGGGTGCGGGCGTTGGTGTGGGTGCGCTGGCCCCGCACCGGCAAGCCGCGGCGATGCCGCAGGCCACGGTAGCAGCCCAGGTCCATCAGCCGCTTGATATTCATCGCGACCTCGCGCCGCAGGTCGCCTTCTACCCGGTACTCGCGGTCGATCAACTC
Organism: uncultured Pseudomonadota bacterium; assembly: GCA_963830565.1. GTDB lineage: Bacteria > Pseudomonadota > Alphaproteobacteria > Acetobacterales > Acetobacteraceae > DATFDN01. Next base: position 385,632 of record CAWHMO010000007.1, on the reverse strand, counting down.
GCGGATGCGCAGCACCTCCTCGTCCGAAAGCTGGTTTACCCGGCGGTCGTCCGGGATGGTCAGGCGCGAGCAGATCTCTGACGCCTTGGCCGGGCCAATGCCATAGATGTATTGCAGGCCGATGGCGACCCGCTTGGCGGTGGGGATGTTCACGCCGGCAATACGCGCCACGTCTCACAACTCCTTCGCCACGGCGCTGGCGTGGGTGGCCGCCGCCGGGGCATGTTCAAGCAGAAATGCCGCCGATCCCCTGGGAGGCACCGCCGGCTGCGCGGCACTATAGGGTCGCTGCGTCGCTAGTCAACGGGCGCTCAGTTGCCGCAGCCGAACCAGGAAGCAACACAGGTTCCGATCAGCCATCCCGCATCCAAGGCAGGTAAACGTGACGCACGGCGTGGACTCGTTATCGAAATGCATGTATAAGTTGTCATCTAAAAGGTCCCGGATCGAAGCCGGATGACCATTCACCGCTTGCAGAAAATGCCGGGTCCGCTTCGCCTCGCCTCGCGCCTGATCAACGACCGCAGCGCTCGACAATGGGGCGCCTCTCGATTTTCCAGGGCGTTCGGGCCATCTCTTTTGCGATGTCCCAGACCCTTCTCCGCCCGCTCGCGCCGGTCCTGTTCATCCCCGCCAAGCTGCCGCCCCGGCAGCATACCCGCGCGCTCCGGAACGTCTCAGACTACGCGCCGGCGGGCGATCAGCCGACGGCGATTGAGGAACTGGTGCGCGGCATCCGACAGGATGAGCGCGACCAGGTGCTGCTCGGCGTCACCGGCTCGGGCAAGACCTTCACCATGGCGAAGGTGATCGAGGCGGTGCAGAAGCCGACCCTGATCCTCGCGCCCAACAAGACCCTCGCCGCCCAGCTTTATGGCGAGATGAAGAGCTTTTTTCCCGAGAATGCGGTCGAATACTTCGTCAGCTACTACGACTATTACCAACCCGAGGCGTACGTTCCACGCACCGACACCTATATCGAAAAAGATGCTCAGATCAACGAGCAGATCGATCGGATGCGCCATTCCGCCACGCAGGCGCTGCTTGAGCGCAATGACGTCATCATCGTCGCGTCGGTCTCCTGCATCTACGGCATCGGCTCGGTCGAGAGCTATCAGCGCATGGTGGTCAAGCTGCAGCGCGGCGGGCGGATCGACCGTGACATGCTGGCCAAGTCACTGGTCGAGCTGCAATACCGCCGCAACGATTCAGCGTTCCAGCGCGGCACGTTCCGCCTACGCGGCGAGATCGCGGACATCTGGCCGAGCCATCTGGAGGACCGCGCCTGGCGGGTGAGCCTGTTCGGCGACGAGGTGGAGGCGATTCGCGAATTCGACCCGCTGACCGGCGAAGTCACCGGCGAGCTGGACGGGGTGACGGTTTACGCCAACAGCCACTACATCACGCCGCGCCCCACGCTCAATCAGGCGATCCGCGAGATCAAGCGCGAGCTGAAGTTGCGGCTGGACGAACTGACGGCGGAGGGCAAGCTGCTTGAGATCGAGCGGCTGAACCAGCGCACCACTTTCGACATCGAAATGATGGAGACCACCGGCTCCTGCAAGGGAATCGAGAACTACTCGCGTTACCTGACCGGCCGCAAGCCGGGCGAGCCGCCGCCGACCTTGTTCGAATACCTGCCCGAGGACGCGCTGCTGATCGTCGACGAGAGCCATGTCACCGTGCCGCAGATCGGCGGCATGTACCGGGGCGACTTCAACCGCAAGTCCGTGCTCGCCGACTTCGGCTTCCGCCTCCCGTCCTGTATCGACAACCGGCCGCTAAAGTTCGAGGAGTGGGAGACCTACCGCCCGCCCACGATCTTCGTCTCGGCCACGCCCGGCCCCTGGGAGCTGGACCGCACGGGCGGGGTATTCGCTGAGCAAGTGATCCGCCCGACCGGCCTGGTCGATCCGGCGGTTGAGGTGCGCCCGGTCGAGCGCCAGGTGGACGATCTGTTGGCCGAGTGCCGCGCCACCGCCGGGCGGGGCGGGCGCGTGCTGGTGACCACGCTCACCAAGCGCATGGCCGAGGACCTGACCGACTACCTGACCGAGCACGGAATCAAGGTGCGCTACCTGCATTCCGACATCGACACGTTGGAGCGCATCGAGATCATCCGCGACCTGCGCCTCGGCGTGGTTGACGTGCTGGTGGGGATCAACCTGCTTCGCGAGGGGCTCGACATCCCCGAATGCATGCTGGTGGCCATCCTGGATGCCGACAAGGAAGGTTTCCTGCGCTCCGCCACCAGCCTGATCCAGACCATCGGCCGAGCCGCGCGCAACATCGACGGGCGGGTGATCCTGTACGCCGACACGATGACCGACAGCCTGCGCCGCGCGATCGAGGAGACGGATCGCCGTCGCGCCCGCCAGCAGGCCTGGAATGAGGCGCACGGCATCACCCCGCGGTCGATCCGCAAGCAGGTCTCCAAGGTGCTGGAGAGCGTCTATGAGCACGACTACGTCACGGTCGCGCCGATCGCCGATGCCGGCCCAACGGAGTTGGTCGGCAAGGATCTGAAGGCGAGCATCGCCGAGCTCGAGAAGCGCATGCGTGCCGCCGCCGCCGACCTCGAATTCGAGCAGGCGGCCCGCTTGCGCGACGAAATCCGCCGGCTGGAAGCACTGGAGCTCGGCCTGGAGCCTCCGCCGGCTGCTTCCGCCACGCTCCGGCCTCGCAAGGACCGCGCGCCCGAGCCGCTCGGCCCCGGCGGTGGCGGCTACGATCCCGCCAAGCGGCGCAGCGCCGCAGGACGCCGGCGCGGGGCGGGGCGGGCCTGATGACCGGCCAGGAGAGTATCGCCGCCAGAATCCCGACCTCGATCCCGCGTGCCGCTCTGGTGACGGGTGGGGCCCGCCGGGTCGGACAAGCGATCGCACTGGCTCTCGCGCAGGCGGGGTTCGACGTCGCGGTGCATTGCCGGACCAGCGTCGATGCGGCCGAAGCCACCGCAGCGACGATCCGCCAACTAGGGCGGCGCGCGACGGTACCTGCGGGCCGACCTTTGCAGGGAGCCCGAGACCGTGGCTCTGCTGCCCACCGCCGGCGCCGTGCTTGGGCCAATCGGCGTGCTGGTCAACAACGCCAGCCCATTCGAGCGCGACGAGTGGGACACAGCCACGCGCGAGTCCTGGGACCAGCACATCGAGTCCGACCTACGCGCGCCCTTCGTGCTGACGCAGCATTTCGCGCGCGCCCTGCCGGACGGAGCCGAGGGCGCGATCATCAACCTGATCGACCAGCGCGTCTGGTCGATCACACCGCATTTCGTGTCCTACACCATTGCCAAGGCGGGGTTGTGGGCGCTGACCCAATCGATGGCGCTGGCACTTGCTCCGCGTATCCGGGTGAACGGCATTGGCCCCGGCCCGGCACTGCCCAGCCCGCGCCAGACCAAGGACCAGTTCAAGCGGCAGTACGCCTCTGTCCCTCTCGGCCGTGGCACCTCGCCGGAGGAAGTGGCGCGGGCGGCGCTCGCGATCCTGGCCTTGCCGGCCATGACGGGGCAGATGCTGGCACTGGATGGCGGGCAGCACCTCCAGTGGGCGTCCGGCCGCAACGTCCCGCTGCCTCAGGAGTAGCGATTGTCGCCTCGGATCGCCAGCGCGGAGCGCGCCTTGCGCCATGTCTTTATCCGCGACCTGGTGCTGCACGCCAGCATCGGCGTCCATCCGCATGAGCACGCTCGTCGGCAGCGGGTCCGCGTCAATCTCGATCTCGCGGTGACCGATGATGGTCCGGGGCTGGACCAACTGGCGTGCGTGGTCGACTATGAGGCGGTCGCTTCGCGGGTGCGCGGCGTGGTAGAGGCCGGCCATGTCCGACTTGCCGAAACCCTCGCTGAGCGGCTCGCCGAGGTGTGCCTCGCGGATTCGCGGGTCAAGCTGGCGCGGGTCCGCGTCGAAAAACTCGATATTTTCCCCGATGCCGAGTCGGCCGGCGTCGAGATCGAGCGGCGGCAGCCGAAATTGTCCACTCGCGGCAAGGCGGAATGAGTGAGTTCATGCACATGCCCGAGAGTTCTCACATTGTCGCTGAATCGCAATATTATTTTGTTGTTTTTCAAGGGTTTATTTTTGTGCCTAAAAATTACGCAATTCGCGCAAACCAAGCTTCAAGGCCGAATTCACGGTTTTGACAACCGGGTTTGCCACAGACTTATCCACAAGGTTAGTGGAGAACTCCTGAACCCGGAATGCTGCCGTGAACGAGACCAGACTATCTCCCGGAGCGAGCGCGATCGAGGCGGCCCTGGCGACCATGCCGGCCGGCCCTGGGGTCTATCGCATGCTCGATGCGAAGGGCGACGCGCTGTACGTCGGCAAGGCAAGGAGCCTGAAGCGGCGAGTGGCCGCCTACACGCAGATTGGCCGGCTTCCGGAGCGGCTGCGGCGCATGGTCTCCGAGACGGTCTCCATGGAGATCGTGACCACGCACACCGAGGCCGAGGCGCTGCTGCTCGAGGCCAATCTCATCAAGCGCCTCAAGCCGCGGTTCAACATTGTGCTCCGGGACGACAAATCCTACCCGTGGCTCATGCTGACCGAGGATCACCCATTCCCGCAGATCGCCAAGCATCGCGGCGCGCAACTACGCAAGGGGAGCTACTGGGGCCCGTTCGCCTCCGCCTGGGCGGTGAACCAGACGGTGACGGCGATGCAACGCGTGTTCCTGCTGCGCTCCTGCCAGGACACGGTCTTCGCCAACCGTACCCGCCCGTGTCTGCTGTTCCAGATCCGCCGGTGTTCGGCACCCTGCGTCGGCCGGATAGAGCCGCAAATGTATGGGCGGCTCGTGGCGCAGGCGAAGGCCTTCCTGGCCGGCCGGTCCGCCTCGGTGCAGCGCGAATTGGCGGCGGAGATGGAGCAGGCCTCGGCCGCGCTCGAGTTCGAGCGCGCGGCCGCGGTGCGCGACCGCATCCGCGGTCTGACGCATGTGCAGGGCGGCGACGTCATCAACCCCGCCAGCCTGGAAGATGCCGACGTCATCGCAGCCTGGCAGATTGGCGGCCAGACCTGCGTGCAGGTGTTCTTCGTGCGCGGCGGGCGCAACAACGGCAACCGGCCGTTCTTCCCCGCCCATGGCCGGACCGAGGAGGTCGAAGCCGTGCTGGGCGCCTTCATCGCCCAGTTCTACGACGACAAGCCGCCGCCGCCGCTCATCCTTGCCAATCACGCAATTCCCGAGCAGGCGCTGGTTGGTGAGGCGCTGGGGCTGAAGACCGGCCGCCGAATTGAGATCATTGTGCCCCAGCGCGGCGAGAAGCGCGCCGTGGTGGCGCATGCCGAGACCAACGCGCGGGAAGCCCTGGAGCGCCGGTTGGCGGAATCGGCCGGCCAAGCCAAGCTGCTGGAGGTCGTCGCCCAACTCTTCCGCCTGCCCGCCTCGCCGGACCGGATCGAGGTGTATGACAACAGCCATATCATGGGCACCGCTCCGTACGGGGTGATGGTCGTGGCCGGCCCCGAGGGCTTCATGAAAGCGGCCTACCGTAAATTCGCGATCCGCGGCCCGGTGGCGCCGGGCGACGACTTCGCGATGATGCGCGAGGTGCTGGCCCGGCGCTTCGGCCGGCTGGTCAAGGCCGAGGCGGAGGGTGCCGGCGTGCGCTCGGACTGGCCCGACCTGGTCCTGATCGACGGCGGCGCCGGTCAGCTCTCGGCGGCCCGCGCCACCTTGCAGGATCTTGGCGTTAACGACGTCCCGCTGGTGGCGATCGCCAAGGGGCCGGATCGCGACGCTGGGCGGGAATGGTTTCACATCGACGGCGGGCCGCCCTTCCAGCTCCCGCCGCGCGATCCGGTGCTGGACTATCTTCAGCGGCTGCGTGACGAGGCACACCGATTCGCCATCACCACGCATCGCGCGGGCCGCTCCAAGTCGCTCATTCGCAGCGAACTGGATGAGATCGCTGGCATCGGCGCGGCTCGCAAGCGGGCGCTGCTGAACCATTTCGGATCGGCGCGCGGGGTCAAGCAGGCGGGCCTGCCAGCGCTTGAGGCGGCGCCCAGCATCTCGCGCGAGATCGCGCGACGGGTATACGCGCACTTCCACCCTGGGGTCCGGATGGGCGAAGGCTGATCCGCCCTCTGCCTAGCTAGAGCGTTTTCAAGCTAACCTCCATATCCCGCGTGGGCGAGGTAGTTGGCGCATTCGGTGGCGCTGACCTGGTCGATGACGGCGCCGATGGTGCTCAGCAGCGCCTCGCGGGAACGCGGCGCCAGGCCACGGATCAGCGCCTTGAGCTTGGCGAACAGTTGCTCGATCGGGTTGAGATCCGGCGAGAGGCCGGCAGGAATTGAATACTGGCGCCGCGCGCTTCGATCGCCTCGCGCACCCCGGCCACCTTGTGGCTGGCAAGGTTGTCGGCCAGGACGATGTCGCCGTGCTCCAGCGTCGGGACGAGGAACTGTTCGACCCAGGCCAGGAATGTCGGGCCATCAATCGCGCCGTCCAGCACCAGCGGCGCCACGATCCGGTCATGCCGAAGACCGGCCAGGAAGGTCGTGGTCTGCCAATGCCCGTGCGGGACCCGGCCGACCACGCGTTCACCACGTGGAGCGCGACCGTAGAGCCGGGCCATGTTGGTCTTGGTCCATGTCTCGTCGAGAAACACCAAGCGTCGCACGTCTAGTTTGGCCTGCACCTCAGCCCAGAGGCGATGCGCCTCGGCAATGTCGGCGCGCGTCCGCTCGGCCGCTTCGAGGCACTTTTTTTGAGCGTCAGGCCGAGCCGGCGCAGCGTATTCCACATCGTGCCGATGCTGGCCGACACACCGAACTCGGCCTGCAGCCAGGCACACAGCTCGGCCAGCGTCGCGTCCGGGTAGGAGCGCGCATGGGCGGTGATCGCGGCATGATGCGCGGCCAGCTTGCGTGGGGTCCACGACCGCTGCGGGCCAGGGGTCAGTTCGCCCAGCCGGTCGCGGCGCTGGCGTGCCTTGACGGCATACGACACGCTGACCCCGAACCGCGCCGCCACTGCGCGCGCACTCAATTCGTTCGCCGCCAGCACCCGCTCCCGCAGATCCTGCGAGTAGGCCTGCCCACGCCGCCATGAAAACATTGCCGCCTCCGGTCCATGCCGGAGACCCACGAATTACATCCGCCACCCGCGCCGGAAGCCCCCATTAACGATTCCGCACGCTTGAAAACGCTCTAGTGGGTCAGCTGCCTTGAACTCTGCCGTTCCTGTCCATGGGGTTGAGGGCGGATAAGAGATGCTGGCAACGAGCGGCGGAGCCGCCGATTGGATGTCCGTCGGTGCTGCGATGGCGCCGACGTTGCCAACGCCGGCCGTGCCAGGTGAAGGGCGTGGGCTGTCGGTTCCAGGCCCACGCGGTCTGCTCGAACCAGGCGCCGATCTCGGCAGGACTGTGTGGATGCTGCTCTTCCAACGCACGGCGCTTGAGGATGCGCTGGATCAATTCGGCCATATCGAGCTAGCTGCCGCCGAGCGGGGTGTAGAGCGGCATGATGCCGTGCTGGCATAGCCAGACGACCATCTCGGCGCTTTTGTGGCCGGTGAGATTATCCCACACGAGCAGCAGGCGCAGTGGCGGCAGATGCTCGGGCAAGGTGAAGCGTTCCGCCAATCCGTTCTGCCAGGTCTGCCACGCGGCACGGAGTGCGGCGACATTGACCGCCTGCGTCGGTGCAGGCAGCGCTGCCATGATCGCGGTCAGGCTTTCTTTGAGCCAGCCATGCAGAACCTGGTTCGTGCACCGGCTAACCGGCTGATATGCACCTGACCAGTTGCCGGATGGAACAGGGTCAGGAGCTTGCAGGTGCCGCCCCGGATATACTCATGCGGCTGGGTGGCAGGACGGCCGTGCGGCTGCCAGGACCTGCCGGGATGCGGCACCGCCTGGAAGGGTCCGGCCTCGTCTTCGCACCAAACTGCCAGACCGCGTGAGGCGCCGAGCGTGTAGGCCCGCTCGATCAGCCCCTTTTTGCCGCCGCATCCGGATCGATGACGGTGACTGGACCACCCCGTTTGCGCTTGCGCACGACCGCCCCGGTTTCGCACCAGGTTCGGCTCTTCTGCCAGCCGAAGCCCGCCTCATGCAGGGTGCGGCCGATCGTGTCGGTGCTGATGCGGGGCAGACCATCCGCCCCCCGGCGCAGCGCGGCTTGCAGCGTGCTCAGCGACCATGTCGCCGTGCCATCCCGCGCCCGATCCGGAGGGCGGGCGACCACGGCCAGGATCCGCCGCTTCTCGACCTCGCCGTAGCGCACCGGATGGCCCCCGCCATGGCGCGGCATCACCGCCGCCAGTCCGTCGCCGTTGAACCGCGCCACCCAGCGCGCAACGGTATCGCCGGTGCGGCGCCCCGCAAGCTGCGCTGCCGTCGTGTAGCTTTGCCCTTCGGCAACCGCCAGCAATGCTCGTGCGCGGGCTACCTGCGCAGCAGGCGCCCGGCGTGACTGGCTCAGCTGCGATAACGTCCTCCGCTCCTCCTCACTCAATGCGCGTAGCGGATCCTTCTGTCGTCGTGACATCGGTCGCCTCGCCATTCAGCACCGTGCCAGTATGCCACAGTTCGAGGCAGCCGACCCACTAGTGCTCCGTCATAGCTGATTTGAGGGGCCGTGCGTTCTGGCTTTGGCGGTGAAGCCATGGCCGGAGGCGTGCGATGAAGAAGTATCGGGTGACACTGACAGTGATGGAGCGCGAGGAGCTCGCGGCGCTGTTGTCGCGTGGCAAGGCGGATGTTCGCAAGCTCAAGCACGCTCAGATGCTGCTCAAGGCCGACGCGGCGGAGGGTGGCCCGGCGTGGACGGACGAGCGGACCGCGGAGGCGGTCGGGATCGGGGTGGCCACGATAGAGCGGGTGCGGCGGCGCTTCGTGGAGGAGGGCCTGGCAGCCGCGCTGAGCCCGTATCGCGGGGGTAAGCGGGTCTATACGCGCGCGCTCGACGGCGCGCAGGAGGCGCACCTCATTGCGCTGGCCTGCTCCGCGCCGCCGCAAGGGTGCGGGCGCTGGACCTTGCGCCTGCTGGCGCGGCGCATGGTCGAGTTGCAGCACACCGACGCGCTCTCGCACGAAACGGTGCGCCAGACGCTCAAAAAAACGCCCTCAAGCCGCACCTGAGGCGGATGTGGTGCATCCCGCCGAAGCACTCGGCGGAGTTCGTCTTCCACATGGAAGACGTGCTGGAGGTCTACAGCCGTCCCTACGACGCGAAGCGGCCGGTGGTCTGCCTCGACGAGACTTTCAAGCAACTGGTCGGCGAAACGCGCGAACCCCTGCCGACACGGCCTGGCGCGGTTGAACGCTTCGACCACGTCTATGTTCGCAACGGCGTGGCCAGCCTGTTCCTCGCCACTGAGCCGCTCGCCGGCTGGCGGCATGTGGCCGTGACCGAGCACCGCCGCCGCGGCGACTGGGCCAGCTTCGTGCGCGACCTGCTCGAGGGGCCATACCATGACGCCGAGCGCGTGGTGCTGGTCATGGACCAGCTCAACACTCACTCGCTCGCCAGCCTCTACGAGGCGTTCCCGCCCGAGGAGGCCAGGCGCCTGGCCGAGCGCATTGAACTCCACCACACGCCCAAGCATGGATCGTGGCTCAACATGGCCGAAATCGAGTTCAGCGCGTTAGCGCGGCAATGCCTCGCTCGCCGCATCGCCCAGCACGAGACGCTCCGCCGCCACGTCGCGCAATGGGAGGACCAGCGCAACGCCGGGCAAGCCAAGGTCAACTGGCACTTCACCACCGGCCAGGCCCGCACCAAACTCCGAAGCCTCTACCCATCACTTGATGACTGACAAAATACTAGGGTCTGTTGACAATTACCTCGTTGCGATGATGGTGGCTGCGAGGCTGATGTTGGCACGGAAGCTTTCGTCGGTCTTGTCGTAGCGGGTGGCGATGGCTCGGAACTCCTTCAGCTTGGCGAAGAAGTTCTCGATCAGGTGGCGCCAGCGATACATGGCCTTGTCATAGGCGATGATCGTATTGCGGTTGGATTTGGGTGGGATGACGGCGACGGCGCCACGGTCATCGAGGTCCGCACGCAGCCAATCGGCGTCGAACGCCTTGTCACCGAGCAGGGCGTCGAAAGTGATGTCTGCGATGAGCGGCGCGACCCCTACGATGTCGTGGCGCTGTCCGGGCAAGAGCACGAAGCGGACCAGATTTCCAAGCGCGTCCACCAGCGCGACGATCTTGGTCGTCAGCCCGCCTCGCGAGCGTCCGATGGCCTGATTGTAGTCCCCCCTTTGCGCCGCTCGCCTTCTGATGGGCGGTGACGATCGTGCCGTCGATCAGGGCGTATTCGAAATCCGGCTCGTCGGACAAGCGCTCGAAGAGGCGCTCGAAGACGCCCGCCCGCACCCAGCGGCGGAAGCGCTGGAACACGCTGTTCCAGTGCCCGAACTCAGGCGGCAGGTCGCGCCACGGCGATCCCGCGCGCACGCGCCACAGAACCGCTTCCAGGAACAGCCGGGTGTCCTTCGCCGTCACTCCGCGATCCGACGCCTTGCCCGGCAACAGCAGGGCCATCTTCTCCCAAGCCGTGTCGCTGATCACAAATCGTCCCCTGTCCACCAAACCCTTCGCTCCGCCAAAACGAAGCTTAAATCACGGCTCAGGCCCGAGAGGAACCCACTTATTGTCAACAGGCCTATAGCGGAATCATTGAACGGTGAAACGCATCGCCGAGGCTGTCATCGCGAGCCGCCTCTTGGCGGTGTGGCGATCCAGGCGGGCGACCCAGATGGGCGACCCGGTACGGCGGGCCTGGATCGCCACGGCGCTGCGCGCCTCGCGATGACGGTTTCAGCAACTCATCGTTCACCGATAGGAGTAATAGTTCTACTCCGCGGTCGCGGCCTCGCTGCCCTGAAGGACGGCCTGCGGCGTGCTGGTCTGGACCGGGGCGGCCGCAGGGGCAGGCGCCCCCGCTGCTTCCAGCAAGCGGATCACCACCGTCGTGCCTGCATTCGCCCGCACATTCACATCGAGCGTACCGCCTTGCAGGGCAACCAGACGGGTCGCTCCCCGGAGTTGCGCCTCCTGCACCACGCGATCGACCGGGATGCCATCGTCCAGCACGGAAATCTGCACGCGCCCGCCGTGGCGGCCGGCTCCCACCAGCACGCGCCCGCAGGCGCTGCGATCGAGGGCGCTGCGGAGCGGGCCAGCAATGATCTGGCGCAACGCGCTCCGGTCAGCCCGCACCGCAAGCCCCGGCTGGATCGCGATTTCCAACCGTATCAGGCGGTCCGCCGCAAAACCGGCAAAGCCCTGCACCGCCGCGACAAGCTCCCGTTCCACATCGAGTTGCTCAGAGGTGAGCCGAAGCGGGGCAGCGTCGGACGGCGGCGTAGCCGGCGCGGCTGGCATCTCGGCGTCACCGGCTACGCTCGGAAGCCGCGGCGCGCCGCGCCGGCCGGCGAACCCGCCTGCCAGCAACGCACCGCTCGCGAGGCTCGAAAGTGTAGCCAGGGGGAGCCATATGGTCTGCCAAGCAAACGACACTCCGGCCATCCACGACAGCATGTTGCGATGCTAGACTTATCGCGGAAATAACGCAAGTCTGTTCCGGTGAGGCTGGTCTCGTTAACGCGACTTCAGAAACCGTACAACCGCCCCGGATTCTCCACCAGGATGCGCCGTTGCGCCTCGGGATCCGGCACCCAGGCCAGGAACTGGTCGAGCAGCCTCCCCGGCTCGGGCTGTGGCCCGGAAGCCATGTGGACGTGCGGCCAGTCGGTCCCCCAGACGCAGCGTTCGGGCGCCGCCTCGGCCAGCGCGCTTACGTTCGTGGCGACGTCGTCCCATGGATGCCCCGCCGAGGAGGCCCGGTACCCGCACAGCTTGACCCAGGCGCGCCCACTGTCGAGCAGGCGCAGCAGCGCCTGGAATTGCGGGTGCGCGGTCCCCAGCGCGGCGCGGACGCCGCCGACATGGTCGATCACCACCTCGACGGGCAGGCGCGCCAGGAGCGGCGCCAGTTCCGCCAGCTTCTCGCCCTCGGCATAGACCTGAACGTGCCAGCCGAGTGGCGCGATGCGTCGCGCCAATTCCTGGAGCTGCGCTTCCGGCGTGCCGTTGCCGCTTACCAGGTTGAAGCGAACGCCGCGAACGCCGCCGGCCCGCAGCGCCCGCAGCGCCGCATCGTCGAAGCTGTCATCGATCACTGCCACCGCGCGCGCTCGTGCTGGGCCGAAGCGGCGCACTGCGTCGAGCGTGACCCGGTTGTCGGTGCCGTAGGGGCTGGGCTGCACGACGATCATGCGCTCGATGCCGCGGGACTCCGCCACTTGCTGATAGGCCTCGATGCTCGCCTCCGGAGGCTCATAGGCGCGACCAGGGTCGAGAGGGAAACGCTCGAACGGACCGAAGATGTGGAAATGGCAGTCGCAGCTGAGCGGGGGCGCCTTGGCGTGCGGGCTCATCTCTTCCTCCTTGCGATCGTTCAGGCCAGACCGAGACGGCGCGCCGCGGCCGCGTAGCTGACCCGCCGCGCCGGTGGCACCGGCCAGCTTCCGGCGACCCGCTCCAGCAGCAGCCGCGCGTCCTGATCGAGCCCGGCGCGTTCGGCGGCATCGAGGTAAAGCTGCTCCAGAACGTCCTGCTGGGCGTGGCTGCCGCCCAGAAGATGCATCCCGCCGAGCGCCGGACGCATCAGCGCGACCGCTTGCGCGTGGGCGCCCCGCGCATGCGCCAGCACCGCCTCGCACACCGGCAGCGCGTAGCGGCCGAGGATTGCCGCGGACACGCCGGGCGCGCGCGCATGGGCGCGGATCGCCGCCAACATCCGCTCGGCCGCGGCGAAGCGCTCCTCGGCGCACAGCGCCATCATCCAGTGCGGCAGGGTGAATGCCGAGAGACAATCGCCGACGCGCGCCTCGGCCTTGTCGGCAAGCTCGGTCCAACGCCCGCCCACATCGACCCCGAGCCGCCCCAGCCGGAACAGCATGGAGGCAGCGTTCTGCACGTCGATGTACAGCGCCGGCGCGGCCTGGGTCAGCGGTGCTTCGAGATCACGGAACGCCGAGTTGTACAGCGCCAGCACGCGGTCCATGTCGCCGGCTTCGAGGTGGAACAGCGCCTCGTGCCAGAACAGGTGGTGGCGCAGATTGCCCGCGCTCTCCCAGTTGCCGCGCAACCGGTCGATCCAGGCGATGCCCTCTTCCCGCCGCCCCTGCATCTCCATCACGTGCGCCACGCCGTGCGCGGCCCAGAGATTGCCGGGATCACGTTCGATGGCGGCGCGGCCGGCGGCCTCGGCTTCGGTATAGCGGCCGCACTCCTCCATGGCGAAGCAGCGGCAGGCGAGCAGCGTGCCCCACGCCGGCAGGTCGTCGCTCCAATGACGTTCCACGTCGAGCACCGAGGCCAGCATGCGATCAGGGCGGCCAAGCCAGAAATTGACGAAATGGGCGAGCCGGAACGCCAGCACGTCATGGGGATGCTCGGCCAGGATCTGGTCCCACACCGCCACCGCCCGATCGGAACGGCCTGCGACCCAGGCCTCGAGCGCGGCGACATGCGCCTGTTCGCGTGGGGTTGCCAGGCGAGTATGCCGGCGTGCCTCCGCCGCCGCCGACTCCGCTGCGGGGAGATTGGCCTGAGCAAAGCTCAGCGCGGCGAGATAGCCGCGCACGCAATGCGCCAGCCCGAACGCCGGATCTTCCGCCAGCACGGCGGCAAGGCGCTGCGGAAGATCGGTGCGGTAGGCCAAATAGCCGGCGACCAGTCGATCGAACGCACTAGCGGCCTCGGCCGAGCCGGTCGTCAGGGCCAGCCCGTTCAGGTCGCGATGCATGGAACGATCTCCCGCCGACTGCGGCAAGTCCGATTATCGCCTTCGCCTCTCGATTGACAACCTGCCAGCGCCGTCATAGAGGCCCGCCTCGGAGGGGTGCCCGAGTGGCTAAAGGGGACGGACTGTAAATCCGTTGGCGCACGCCTACGTTGGTTCGAATCCAACCCCCTCCACCACCAACGTTCACGTCTTGCCGGCCGCTGTGGCGGCGGTTATACGCGCGGGATCGGAGTGTAGCTCAGCCTGGTAGAGCACTGTGTTCGGGACGCAGGGGCCGGAGGTTCGAATCCTCTCACTCCGACCAGTTATCCATCCCCCTACGGACAGATGTAACCCCCGCCCCCCGGTCTGGGAAAGCACCCGACCGCGCGCGGCAGGAAGTGGCGGGGCAGGAACAGCACTGTGTCGGGCAGCAGGATAATGACCGAGATCACCACCACGAACACGACATAGATCGGCATCGATTGACGCAGCGCGCGCGAGAACGGCACGCCTGCCAACGAGGACGACAGCAGTAGGATGATCCCGCAGGGCGGCGTGATCAGTCCGAAAGCGAGCGTCACGATCACCACCACGCCCATATGCACGGAGTTGATGTGGCCGAGCTTCTCCAGCGAGAGGATGACCGGCATCAGGATGATGATGGCCGGCAGCCCGTCGAGGAAGTCGCCCACGATCAGGAACAGGATGGCGACGAAGAACAGGATGGCGCGCGAATCGGTGGTGCCGAGCGCCTGCACCCAGCCCATGATGATGTCGGCCCCGCCCAGATAGGCCAGCATCCAGCCGAACGCCGAGGCGCCGGCGACCGCCGTCAGCGGGATCGCATACAGCACCGCCGCCATCGCGAAATCCTTGGGCAGGCGGCGGAAATGGCCCCGGTTCATGATCGGCAGCAGCACCGCGAGCGCATAGACGACAGCCGCCATGCCGGCCTCGGCCGGGGTGATGACGCCGCCCAGGATGCTGCCGATGATGATGACAGGGATCATCAGCGGCAGGACGGCGCCGCGCAACGCGGTGCCGAACTCGAACAGGCTCGCGCGCCGCCTCGGCACCCCCGGCGCACCGAAAAAGTAGCTGTAGATCATCAGCCCGACGCAGACCATCAGGCCGGGGACCGCGCCGCCCAGAAACAGTCCGCCTACCGAGGCGTCTCCCACCGCGCCATACACGATGGCCATGATCGAGGGCGGCACCATCGAAGCGATCGAGGCGCCGGCGGCGATCAGCGCGGCCGAGAATGCCGGCGTGTAGCCCTCCTCGCGCATCGCCGGCATCAGCACGGTGCCGATCGCCACGGTATCGGCCGTGGAGGAGCCGGAGATGCCGCCGAAGATCATGCAGGACACGGCGACGACATGGGCGAGCCCGCTCCGCAGATGCCCCACCATAGCCTGGGTCAGCGCGATCAGCTTCGGCGTGATCCTGGCCGAGGTCATCAGCTCGCCCACCAGCAGGAAGAACGGGATGGCGAGCAGCGC
The DNA here is from genome assembly GCA_963830565.1 of uncultured Pseudomonadota bacterium. Classification (GTDB taxonomy): domain Bacteria; phylum Pseudomonadota; class Alphaproteobacteria; order Acetobacterales; family Acetobacteraceae; genus DATFDN01. Next base: position 370,364 of record CAWHMO010000007.1, on the reverse strand, counting down.
CAGCTCGTTGATGCCGTTGAACAGCTGGCCCATCAGCGAGCCGATGGTAAGGTCGGTGAAGATCGACGCGGCCACCACGACGGCGGCGATGAGCGCGAAGGCAACCGGCAGGCCGGCATAGCCGAGCGTCAGGAACAGGGCGCACATCACGACGATGGCAACCTGGTTTCCGCTCACGAGCGGGCCTCGGCAGGCGGGGCCGCGATCAGCTCGGCAAGCTCGGTGCCGGGCGGCGCTTCGGGCTGGGGGTCCGGGAAACCGCGCCGCCAGCCATTCACCAGCTTTTCGACCGAGAACAGTCCGATCAGCGCGCCCGCGACGGGGATCGCGGCGTACAGCACAGCCACCGGAGTGAGCGAGGGCATGAGATAGCTGCCAAAGCCGGTGAGGAAGTTGAGATAGCCGAACCACACCATCGCCCCGGCGACCCCGATCATCACCAGTTGCTGGAATGTCTCGATCGCGATCCGCACCCCGCCCGAGAACACCTCGGCGCTGGCCGCCAGCCGGAAATGGTCGTTGCGCCGCACGCCGACGGCGCCACCCATGAACACGCCCCAGACGAAGAAGCCGAGCGAGAACTCCTGTGCCTCCAGCCACGGACGACGCAGGATGCGGAACGCGACATCGGCCAGCTCGCTGAGCAGGAAACCGACTAGCAGCATCCCGCAGACCACGATCAGCGCGAACTCGAGCGGGTCGAGCGCGCGCCATTTGAGCTGTGGCCGCTTGCGGGAGAGAACCGCGCCGGACCAGACGGCGTAGCTCATCGCAGTCGCATCAGGACGGCACCTTGCGCACCAGCGCCAGCAGCTTCACGGCATAGGGCCCGAGCGCCTGGGCCTGCTCCTCCTGGATCGGCGTCGCGATGTCGATGAAGCTCTTGCGATCGACGCCGGTGAAGATCTCGACGCCCATCTTCTTCAGCGACTCCACGGCGGCGTGGTCGTACTCGAGCGAGCGCGGCACGCCGAGGCCGCGGGCATACTGGAAGGTGGCCGTGACCCAGCCCTGCTCCTCGGGGCTAAGGCTCTTCCAGACCTTGTCGCTGACCCACAGATGGTTGTTGTTCGCCTCGTGGTCGGTCGCGGACAGCACGGGCGCCACCTCATAGTGCTTCTGCGCGCGGTAGATGTCGGCGCCGTTCTCCGCGACATCGACCAGACCGGTCTCCAGCGAGGTGTACACCTGCCCGATCGGCATATGGATCGGCACCGCGCCATAGGCGCTGAAGAAGCGGTCCTCCGTCTTGGTCGCCTGCACGCGAACTTTCCGGCCTTTCAGGTCGCCGACGTTCCTGATCTCGAACTTGGCGTAGCACTTGCGAAAGCCGAGCGTGCCGAGGCCAAGCGACTTGGCGCCCGTGGTGTTGGCCGCGATCATCTCCCGGAACAGGTCGTTCACCCCCGGGTCGAGCATCGACTTGGCCAGATGCGCCTCGTCGCGGAAGATGAAGTGCAGCGAGAACACGCCCGCCTGCGGCACCACGGTCGAGGTATTGGCGGTGGAGTTGATGACGAAGTCGATGTCGCCGCTGCGCACCTTCTGCGCCAGCTCCGGCTCCTGGCCGAGCTGCGCGCCGGGGAATTCGTGGATCGAGAAGCGCCCGCCGCTGACCTGCTTGAGCTTCGCGTTAAACGTGTCGGCAAAGAAACCGTAGCCTGTATCGTGCGGCTCGTCATGGGCGAACGTGAAGACCCGGTTGCCGGCCGCGATCGCCGGCGCGGCCAGCGGTGCGCCACAAGTCGCAATGGTCGCGGCCGACGCCATGAAGGCGCGGCGCGACAGCGCGAGCGGCCGAGCGGAGCCGTTTCCCGACATGTTCCCTCCCGTAGGTTCGTGGGAGATGAAACGTCGCCGGCCGGCCTCGTGTCAATCGCGGAGGGTGGGAGCTACAGCCCGGCCTGCTCCAGCCGCAGGATGGCTCGCGCGCAGGCCTGGGCGCGCGGCACCAGGCTATCCAGCTCCAGGAACTCGTCCGCGGTGTGCGCCTTGTCGCCGACCGGGCCCACGGCGCAGATCGTCGGCGCGCCGACGCCGGCGGCGAACCCCGAATTGGCGCAGCCTCCGGTGAACTCACCCTCCGGGGCGAAGCCGCTCGCCCGGGCAGCGTCGCCATAGAGCTCGAACAGCCGTTCCGCGGCCGGAGTTTGCTTCAGCGGCAGGAACTCGCCCCGCAGCTCCGGCTGTGCTCGCGTGCCTGGGACGAAGCTACGGTTGATGATGGCCTGCACACGTGCAACCACCTCGTCGCGGTCCTCGGGATGGACATAGCGGATGTCGACCTGTCCTTCCGCGAGCGGCGCAACCGTGTTGACGCTCTGCCCGCCGCGCACCAAGCCGACATTGAGGGTGATGCCGCGGTCGAGGTCGGTGAGCGCATGGATCGCCTGCACCTTGCGCGCCAGCTCCTCGATCGCGCTGATCCCGTCCGTGAAGTTCCCGCCGGAATGGGCGGCGCGGCCGGTGATCTGGAAGGTCATGAACACGCCGCCCTTGCGCCCCGTGACGACGGCCCCGGAGCGACGGCCCGGCTCGCTGTTGAACACCGCGCGCGCGCCCCGCGCCTCCGCCTCGATCACCGGGCGCCCCTCCGGGCTGCCGATCTCCTCGTCTCCGGTAAACAGTCCGACAACCGGGGCCGGCGCGCCGCCGAAGCGCGCGAAGGCTGCGAGCACGAAGCAGTTCATGACCAGCCCGCCCTTCATGTCGGCGACGCCCGGTCCGTAGGCCCGTTCGCCCCGGACGGTGAAGGGCCGCCGCCCCGCCTCGCCGTCCGGGAATACCGTGTCGCGGTGGCCCATCAGGAGAACGCTGCCGCCCGCGTTTCCCGCCGGACCATCCCAAGGCGCCGAAGCACGCAGCACGTCGCCATGCCGGGGCTGCTGGATCACCTCGATCGATGCGCCATGCGCCACGAGGAAATGGTGCAGCACCTCGCCCACCGCATCGATTCCATGCTTGTCGTAGCTGTTGCTGTCGATATCCACGATGCTGCGCAGCAGCGCGACCATTGAATCGTGCTGGCTGGCAAGCCAGCCCGCGATCTGCTTGTCCTGCATGACGACCACGAATGGACCTCCAGCGCCCGATACCGCTGAGGTCAAACTCGCTCCGATGATGCTTCGAGAACAACCGACTGTAAGTAGCAGATCAATGTGTCATTTTCTACAAAACGACTTATCTAGCAGAAATTTGCAACCGTTGATGGTTCTGATAACTCCAACACCCGTGCAGCGCGCAGCACCAGATCATCGCGGTACTGCGCTGCGGCGACCTGCGCCGAGCGCGGCAGGCCGGTGCTACCGACGCCAACCGGGACGGTGATAGCAGGCTGGCGGGTCAAGTTGAAAGCGAAGGTCCACGGCGCCCATTTCGTCCACAACGATTCCAGCGGATCCACCGTCGGCGCGTCGGCCGCCGGCGGGCCGCCCGGAACCGTCGGGCAGAGCACCAAGTCATAGCGCAGGTGAAGCCGGGCCATGGCGTGACCGGCGGCGGCGCGCATCGCCTCGGCCTCCAGGTACTCGACCGCCGACATCCCGCCGAGCGCGCGAGCGACCTCCAGCAGGCCGGAGTCGAGAAGCGTGCGCTGTTCTTCCGCATACAGACCGATCAGGCGGGACAGCGCCGCGCCCCACACGCGGCCGAATATCTCGCGCGTGTCGGGCAGGGCGGGGTCGCAGTCCTCCACCTCCGCGCCGGCCTGCGCCAGCAGCGCCGCCGCGCGCTCCACCCCTGCCACGCCATCCGCGTCCACCGCCGCCTCGAAGCCAGGTCGGCGCAGAACCCCGACGCGCAGCCCCGCCACGCCTGCCTCCATGCCGTCGCGCCAATCGCGCGGGTCGTCGGGAAGACAGAACGGGTCGCGAATGTCCGCGCGCGCCAGCGCCGACAGCATCAGCGCGGCATCCCGCACGGTGCGGGTCATCGGTCCGGCGCAGGAGACTGCGGCGAAGGCCCCGGCCGGCCATTGCGGAACGCGTCCATAGCTGGGCTTGAGCCCGACCAGCCCGCACCAAGCGGCCGGGATGCGAATGGAGCCGCCGGCATCGGTGCCGACATGCAGCGGCCCGAACCCCGCGGCCCCGGCCGCGCCGGCGCCGCAGGACGAGCCTCCGGGCGTGCGCGACGTATCCCACGGGTTGCGCGTAATGCCGTTCAGCGGGCAATCACCGGGCGTCTTCCAGCCGAACTCCGTCGTCGTGGTCTTGCCGAGGATCACCGCGCCCTCGCGCTTAAGGCTCAGGACCAGAGGCGCATCCTCCGACACCGGCGCCGGGTCGGTGAGCCGGCTGCCGCGTCGTGTCGGGAAGCCGGCCACGTCCACCAGGTCCTTGACCGTGCAGGGCACGCCATCAAGCAGGCCGATCGGACGGCCTGCCCGCCAGCGGGCCTCGCTGTCGCGCGCGGCATCGATGGCGCGCGGGTTCATGGCAACGAAGGCGTTGAAGCGCGGGTTGAGCCGCGCCACGCGCTCGGTCACTGCCTGCAGTACCTCCACCGGGCTCAGCTCCTGGCGGGCGTAGAGCGCGATCATCTCCTCGGCGCTGAGCAGGGCGGCGTCGGTGCTGGACATGGCTTCCTCGCGGCTTGCGACCGGCGCAGCATACCGGCAGGGAACCGGAGAGCGAGCATGAACAACGATCCCACGCGACCGGACGGCGAGCCCTGGCAATGGACGGAGCCTGCCTGGCGGCGGATCGTCGGCCGCGCCCGCGCCGGGCGCAGCCTACGCCCGCACGCCTGGCCCGAGGGCGCGCGCTGCGCCGTGGCACTGTCGTTCGACGCGGACCACGAGACGATTCCGCTGCGCGACAACGACCTGAGCCCCATGCGGATCAGCCAGGGCCAGTACGGCAACCGCGCCGCCATGCCGCGCATCCGACGGCTGCTGGCGCGCCATTCCGTGCCGGCGAGCTTCTTCTACCCCGCGGTCTCCGCCCTGCTCTATCCCGACGAAGTGCGGGCCGTCGCCGATGAGGGCCACGAGATCGGCATCCACTCCTGGATTCACGAGCTGAACACGACCCTGCCACGCGAGGCCGAGCGCGACCTCTCGCTACGCGCCCGCGAGGTGCTGGAGCGCGTCTCCGGCCAGGAACCCGTGGGAATGCGCACCGCGAGCTGGGACTTCTCCCCCAACACCCTCGACATCATCCGCGAAATGGGACTGCTCTATGACAGCAGCCTGATGGCGGACGATGACCCGTACGAGTTGGAGGACGAAGGCGAGCCCACGGGAATCATCGAATTGCCGCCTGAGTGGATCCGCGACGACTTCGTGTATTTCAACATGACGCGGCACTCGCCGCTGCGCCCGTACACGCCGCCCTCGGCGGTGGAGGAGATTTTCACCGCCGAGTTCGACGGCGCCTGGGACGAGGGCGGGCTGTTCCTGCTGACCATGCACCCGCATGTCATCGGCCATCGCTCCCGGCTGGGGCTGCTGGATCGGCTGGTCGGGCATGCGAAAGCAAGAGGCGCGTGGTTTGGGACACACGCCCACATCGCACGCTGGTGCGGGAAGCCGCTGCGCGAGAAGGGCTGAGCTGGGCTGCGGACAACGCGGGCCGATGATCACGAAATCGGGAACAGGGTGGAGATGAGAGTAAAGTTGGCCCACTTGTTCATTATACCCGTAGTGCGGGCGACGGTGCTGATAATGCAGGCATAGGTTGCGGAGCCAGACCGTAACATGTCCGGGCCGGCGAACAATTCTGGTTATAGCCTTCAGATGCCGTCCGAAATAGCAGGTGGTCCTCGCTTTCGAGGGCGCACTGCCTGCGCGTGCAATCGCGCAGTTCAATTCGCAACTCGAGCGACGATTGGGTAAAATCATGGCCGACAATTCAGACAAGAAGACAACGGAGTTCAGGAGCAGATCCGGGCCGCTGCAAGAAGCGCCACTCAGGGCGCGAGCGAAGCGACCCAGCGCAGCGCCAGCGCGGCGGAGCAGACCGGTCGGTTGACCGGCGAGGCGGTGCGGGAGTCCGGCGAGGCGGCGGCGGACGCCATGCGGCGGAGCGCGACTGCCAGCGCCGACACGGTTCGGCATTTTGGCGAGGCGGCCGCGGAACTCGACGCGCAGGAATTCAAACGTGCTCGCAGACGAGCATCGACGCTTCGTCGAGAACACTACGGAACAGCTTGAGCGCACGGCCCGGACCGTGGCGCAGGCGGTTCAGGAGCGGGCGCAGGATGTGCGCACTCTCATGGTTCTGCCGCGCGTCTCCGGCGAAGGATTTGGCGATATGCAGCAAGGTCTGGAGCGTCTGGTCCAGGGGGTGATCCAGACGAACCTGCGTTCGGCCGAGCAGCTGTTCCAGCTGGCCGACGCCGGCCGCTTCGTGGCGGCGCAGCAGCAGTTCGTGCGCGAATACCTCGGCACGCTGTTCGAGGGTACGACCATTCTGGTGCGTTCCGTCCGCCAGTTGGCCGACCAGGCGCTCCATACGCTCGAACAGCAGCTGGACCAGCGCCGGCAGGAGAACCAGGGGTTTGGACAGTCCGACCGATCTGGGCAGCAGGAGCGGCATGGCCGCGTTTCCGATGTCATGCACCGCGGCGTGCGCGTTGCCAGTCCCGAAGACACGGTCCAGCAGGCCGCGCGCCTGATGCGCGAGGAGGATACCGGAGCCCTGCCGGTGGGCGAAGGGGACCGGCTGGTGGGCATGGTGACTGATCGCGACGTGGCGGTGCGAGTAGCCGCCGAAGGCCGCGACCCCGCGCGGACCAAGGTGCGTGAGGTGATGACGTCCGACGTGCGTTACGTGTTCGAGGACGAGGATCTGAGGCACGTGGCGGACAACATGGCCGAACAGCAGGTGCGTCGTCTGCCGGTCATGAACCGCAACAAGCGCCTGGTCGGCGTCGTATCGCTGTCCGACATTGCTCGCACGGGCGGGCTAACGCAGGAGGCCGGCCGCGCGCTCGGCGGTGTTGCCCGCGAGGGTGGACAGCACACCCAGACCGCGGCGGAGTAACGCCTTCTTGGACGGCCGGCGTACCTGAAGGCGTGCCGGCCGCCCTTGCCCTATAATCCTTGCGCCCCCGCCGCCGACCAGGGCGAGGCCACGTCGCTGATCCCCGTGCGGGTGCCGTCTTCGTGCTGCATGATCAGGTTCGGGCAGGCGAAGTTGATCGGCATGGCGGCGTGCTCGACGACCTCCACCGGACCGTCGGCGCGCAGCGCCGCGATCACCGTTTCCGGCATGCGCCGATCCACGCTCACCTTCTCGGCGTCGGAGACGTCGATGCGCGGGTGATGCGCCGCCTCCTCCAGGTCCATGGCGAAATCCGCGGCGTAGGTCAGGGTCTGGAACACCGCCGCCAGGATGCGCCGCCCGCCCGAGGCGCCGCCGGCGATCCATGGCCGCGCCCCGTCCTTCAGGATCACCGGCAGCATGTTGGTCAGCGGCCGCTTGCCGGGCGCCATCGAGTTCGGCTGGCCGGGGCGAGGATCAAACCACATGACACCGTTGTTCAGCAGCACGCCGGATTGCGGCAACACCACCCGGCTGCCCATGGACGACAGCAGCGTGGAGGTGATTGCCACCATCGTGCCCTCGGCGTCGCAGACCGTGAGGTGGGTGGTGCAGGTATCGGCCCCAGGCGGCTCCGTCTCGCCCAGCCCGCTCAGCCGTTCGGCATACGCGGCCTTCATGGCGCGGGCGAGCGCCACGTACCAGGCGGGCGAGGGCCGGTCGCCGTATGGCGCCTCCGCCATGCGCTCCAGCACGCGCATCAACGTGGGCGCCGCCGTCAATCCGCCAGTGAGCTGTAAAGTCCGTCCCCGCCACGCCACCTCGGTGGCCGGGCGCAGCCGGGCCTGGCACTGGCGCAGATCCTCGGCCGACAACACGCCCCCGACGGCCTTCACATCGGCGGCGATCGCCCGTGCGACCTCGCCCTCGTAGAAATCGCGCAGGCCGGCGCGGGCCAGCCGCTCCAGCGTGGCGCCAAGATTTCCGAGCCGGAAAAAGCCGGGCGTCCCCTGATAAGGCGGAATCGGCGGCAGGCCATTCGGCAGATAGATGCGCGCGCTCTCAGGATACAGCCGCAGCACCGCCGCCGAGTTGGCGACCTTCAACGTCGTGAACCAATCCTGCGGCAGGCCGCGCTGGGCGAGCGCGATCGCCGGCGCGATCACCTCCGACAATGGCAGCTTGCCCCAGCTTTCGTGCATGAAAGCGTAACCGGCCGTCGAGGACGGAATGGCGAAGGAGAGCGGGCCATGGATATTGGCGTCGCCCTCCACCCCTGGCCAGGCGAACAGATCCCGTGTCATCCGGCCGGTCAGCGTGAAGCGGGAGGGATCGAGACCGCGCGGCGCCACCGGGCCGAAATCGACGACCTCGGCCTGCTTGTTCCCGGCGCGGTGGACCAGCGCGAACCCGATGCCACCGAGGCCCGAGTTCCACGGCTCCACGGTCGCGAGCGCGAGCGCCGTGGCAACCGCCGCGTCGATCGCGTTCCCGCCCGCGTCCAGCACCGCCACGCCGGCCTCGGCCGCGTCCTTGGATTGGCTGACCACGATGCCGCCCCGGCCGCTCGCCGCGGGCTTGGTGATGTGCCAGTGCTGGGTGACATGCGGCGGCGGCGTGTACTGCATGTGATGTTCCTCCCGGCGGGCAATGCCGTGGCGGAGTATCACCGCTCAGAGGCCGTTGAGCCATCCTGGCCCACTCACGAACCGGCTGCCGCGCCGGAAGAACCGCAGCACGCGGTCGGCATCCTTGGTGATGCCGATGCGCACGCTCGCGCCGATGTCACCCTCCACCATGCCGTCGGATGCGAGCCATAATCGCGTGTCGGCGCAGAGGTCGATCCCGTCCAGCGTGCGATCGATCGCCAGGGCCTGGGCGAGTCGGCCGGGGCCGCGCGCCAGGTCGCGCAGGCTCGCCACTCCGTCCCGGTTGCGCTGCATGAGCGCGATCCCTTCCAGGGGCTCCAGCGCCCGCAGCAGCACGCCCGCGCCGACGCCTTCCGCCTCGCTCGACACGTTGAGCATCCACGATCGGCCGTAGGCCCGGTACACGTAGGCACGCCCGGGGGCAAGGAAGAGCGAGGCGTTGCGCGCGGTGCGCCCGGAGGCGGCATGGCATGCGGCATCGTCCGGAAGGTAGGCCTCGGTCTCTGCGATGCGTCCGCTCGCTAGTCCGCCAGCCAGCCGGCGCACGACGATGCGGCCGATCAGGAAGCGCGCAAGTGCTACGGTGTCGGCGGGCAGTTCGTCCGAGGTCAGGCGGCGGGGCATACTATGCCCGCTCCAGGGCGAACGCGACGCAGCTCGGGCTTGCGCACCGGTTGCGCGCGGGTCTGAACTCAGATGGCAGGGAGAGCTGCGCAGTGGCGGATTGTGGCGGATCGCGACCAGGCAGGCCATGTAGAGGGGTGCCCGCACTTCGACGCGCCCGCCCTGGATGCGCCGCTTGCCGCGATAGCTGCCGCTGTCGCGGTTCATGGGAGCGACGCCGGCGAGGGCGGCGATCTGGTGGCGATCGACGGTGCCGAGTTCGGGCAACTCGACGATCAGCGTGCGCGCGACGACGTCGCCGATGCCTGGGACGCTCTTGAGCAGATCCTGCTTGGCGCAGAACACCGGGCTGTCCGCGATCAGCTTGTCGAGGGCGCGATCGATCCGCGCGCGTTCGGCCTCCAGGCTGCGCAGGATGGTCTTGAACGACCGCTGGGCCAGTTTGTCGGCGGCTTTGCCCAGGCGCTGCTTTTCAGCGTTGATCATGATGACGAGCTGGCGGCGTCTGGCGAGCAGCTCGCGCAGCCGCAGCGACAGCGCATCGGGCATCGGCTTGGGCTCGGGGCGGACGGCCTCGGCGAAATGGGCGATGACGCCGGCGTCGATCGCGTCGGTCTTGGCGAGCCGTCCAATGGCGCCGGCGAACTTGCGCACCTGGCGCGGGTTGACAATAGCGACCGGCAAACCGGCCTCGGCCAACGCCGCGGCGACGACGCCCTCGTAGCCGCCGCTGGCTTCCATGGTGACGAGCCTGGGCCGCAGCGGTTGGAGACGGCCGACCAGATCGGCCAGGCCGTCCGGGTCGGTGGTGCAAGTGAACGCGGTCCCGCCGGGGCGCACATGCACGTCCACGCGGCTCTTGGAGACATCGATGCCGACGAAGCGCTCGGCGGCAGGCGGCTCATCCATCACCCATCCTCCTCGATGCGGGCTCGGGCCCAGACGACTGTTCGGGCTTACGGACAACCGGCCGGCGCCACACGCTCCCTCGCGGTCTCACGGACCAGGACGCATTCGGGCTACCGGCCGGGCTCGGCAGGCCAGCGTAGCAATGCCAACCAAGCAATGCCGAGATAGGAGGATCGCATGATCGGCGTTGATTGGGGCAGCACCAGTTTCCGCGCCTTCCGCCTGACCCCGGACGGAGCCATCCGCGACCGCCGCCTTGGGCCGCGCGGGATTCTCAACGTGAAGGACGGGCGGTTCGCCGATACGCTGCGGGAGGAAATCGGGCCGTGGCTCGCGGCCGGGGAGCGGCACGTCCTGCTGTGCGGCGCCATTGGCGGCCGGCAGGGCTGGATCGAAGCGCCCCTTCTCCCCTGCCCCGCTGGGCCGGCCGAGCTGGCGCGCGCGCTGGGCACTATCCCGTTCGACTGGGCGGAGGTGAAGCAGATGCCAGGGCTCACCTGCGCCGACGCCGCCGGCGCCCTGGGCGTGATCCGCGGCGAGGCGGCGCTGGTCGTGGGTGCGCTGGCGCGGAGCGGCGGCGCGGGGCTTGCCTGCGTGCCGGGCAGCAACTCCACCTGGGCACGCATCGCGGCCGGGCGGATCGCCAGCTTCGCGACCCATGCGACCGGCGAGACATTCGCCGCGCTGCGCGGCCAGGTCTTCCCAGGCCGTACGATCCGCGACGCCCCGGCCAGCGACCTCGTCGAGTTCGATGCCGGGGTCGCGCGCTCGGGCCAGGAAGGCGGGCTGCTGCACCACTTGTTCGGCATGCGCGCGCTCGCGCTGGCGGGACGGTTCGCGGACGGGGGCGCCGGCTCGTTCCTCTGGGGGCTGCTGATCGGCCACGAAGTGCGTGCCGCGCTGGCCGAGCTGCCGCGCGGCGTGATGGTGCACGTGATCGGCACTCCCGAACTGACCGCGCTCTATGCCCGCGCCATCGAAGCCGCCGGCGGGATGGCCGAGCAGCTGAACGGCGAGGCCACCGCGCGCGGCCTGGCGCTGATCGGGGCCGCGGCGCACTGGGACTGAGGGTGGCTTACCGCGCTGGGTTGCTGGTGACCGCCCCGCCGGTGGCGGTGCGCCCGCCATCGACGACATACTGCGCACCGGTGATGTTCGAGGCGAGGTCGGAGCACAGGAAGAGCACGAGATTCGCGACCTCCTCGGCGGTGCCGTAGCGGCCGATCGGGATGTTCGACTGATAGCGCGCGGACACGCCGGCGGGATCGGACGGGTTTATCAGCGCCTCCAGGGAGTGGATCATGCGGGTGTCGATCGGCCCGGGGCAGACCGCGTTGACGCGCACCCCGGCGCGCGCGGCCTCGCCGGCGGCGGTCTTGGTGAGCCCGATGACGGCGTGCTTGGAGGCGACATAGGCGCACATGCCCGGCGAGGCGACGAGCCCGGCGACCGAGGCGGTGTTGACCACCGCGCCGCGCCCCTGGCGCAGCATGACCGGAAGGACGTGGCGCAATCCAAGGAACACGCCCTTCACGTTGACCCCGATCACCTGATCGAACATCGCCTCGTCGTACTCGGCGGTGGGCGCGAGCGTGCCCTCGATCCCGGCATTGTTGAAAAAGCAGTCGATCGCGCCATGGGCGGACAGGGCGGCCTGCACGTAGGCGGCGACCTCGGCCGACCTGGTCACGTCGGCCGCGACGAACAGCGCCTCTCCGCCCTGCTGGCGAATGGCGCCCGCCGTGGACTCGCCCGCCGCCGCGTCGCGATCCACCACGACCAGCTTCGCGCCGGCGCGGGCGAAGCCAAGCGAGGCGGCGCGGCCGATCCCGTTGCCGCCGCCGGTGACGAGCGCGACCTTGCCAGTGAAGTCCATCGGTTCCCCTCCCCTTCAGTTTCACGCAGTCTTCCCCCGCTTGCGTCGCCCGACAACCCCGATGACCGACGGCGGGCCGTGCCCGATGCGCGCGCTGCTGGCGTGACCTTCGGCCACGGCGGTAGGATCGTCGGGGCGAAAGGGGACGAGCGATGGCGGAGTACGACTACATCATTGTGGGCGCTGGCTCGGCCGGCTGTGTGCTGGCGAACCGGCTGACCGAGGATTCGGGGACGCGCGTGCTGCTGCTGGAAGCTGGGCCGCGCGACAAGAATTTCTGGATCAACGTGCCGGTCGGCTTCACCAAGCTGCTTAACCACCCGGAGCTGAATTGGAACTTCGCCACCGAGCCCGAGGCCAACGTCAACAACCGTTCAATTCCGATCCCGCGCGGCAGGACGCTCGGCGGATCAAGCTCGATCAACGGGATGCTGTATGTGCGCGGCAACCATCTCGATTACGACACCTGGGCGCAGTTCGGCAATCGGGGCTGGTCATATGACTCCGTGCTGCCCTACTTCCGTAAATCCGAGCATTTCGAAGGTCCTGCCGACCCGGCGCGTGGGCGAGGCGGCAAGCTGAACGTCGCGCCCATGCGCGAGACCAATGAGGTCTGCGACGCCTTCATCGCCGCCGGCGTGGCCGAGGGCTATCCCCGCAACGCCGACTACAACAACGGCGGCCAGGAAGGCTTCGGCTACTTCCAGGTCACGCAGAAGCGGGGCCGACGCTGGTCCACGGCGCGGGCGTTCCTTGACGTCGCCACCGCCGCGCGGTCCAATTTGCGCATCGAGACCGAGGCGCACGTCTCCGAGGTGATCCTGGAGGGGCGGCGCGCGGTGGGCGTGCGCTACCTCCAGCGCGGCGCCAAGCAGGAGGCGCGTTGTCGGGGCGAGGTGATCCTGGCCGCCGGCGCGGTGCAGTCGCCGCACATCCTGGAGCTGTCCGGCATCGGCGATCCGACGCTGCTGGGCTCGCTGGGAATTGAGCTGCGTCACGCGCTGCCCGGCGTCGGCGAGAATTATCGCGACCACTATGCGCCGCGCATGAATTGGCGGGTCAAGCTGCCGGTGACGCTGAACGAGCATACGCGCGGCGTGCGGTTCGCGCAGGAGGTCGTGAAATACTTCGTCCTGCAACGCGGCATCCTGACCTACACCGCCGGCATCGCTTACGGCTTCATCAAGACCCGCCCCGAGCTCGAAGTGCCGGATGTGCAGTATCACTTCGCGCACGCCAGCTATGGCTCCGCGGCAACCCGCATCCTGGAGCGCGAGCCGGGCATGACCTTGACCATCTATGTGTGCCGGCCGGAATTGAAGGGCTCGATCCATGCGCGCTCGTCCGACCCAACGGCGGCGCCGGCGATCCGGCCCAATTTCCTGGCCGAGGAGATCGACCAGCGCGTGCTGGTGGACGGCATGAGGATCGGCCGACGTATCATCGAGAACAAGGCGATGGACAAGTATCGCGCCTATGAGATGAACCCCGGCGAGAAGGTGCAGTCCGATGCCGAGTGGCTGGAGTTCGCGCGCGGCAACGGCCAGACCACTTATCACGTGGTCGGGACGTGCAAGATGGGGCAGGACCCGATGGCCGTGGTCGATGAGCGGCTGCGTGTGCGCGGCATCGATGGATTGCGGGTGGCCGACGCGGCGATCATGCCCACGATGGTTTCCGGCAACACCAACGCGGCGGTGATCATGATTGCGGAGAAGGCGGCCGACATGGTGAAGGAGGACGCTCGCGCCACGGCGGGAGTACGCGCGCGCGTCGCGGCCTAGAACCGTTATCGCGCACCCTCGCGGAACAGGATCACGCGCACGGTCGCGAGCAGCACCAGCAGGTCGAGGAAGATGCCCCGGTTCTTCACGTAATAGAGGTCGTAGGCGAGCTTCTCGCGCGCGTCCTCGACCGAGGCGCCATATGGATAGTTCACCTGTGCCCAGCCGGTGATTCCGGGCTTGACGTAGCTTCGCTCATTATAGAATGGGATCAACTCGGCCAGTTGCTCCACGAAATGCGGGCGCTCGGGTCGCGGACCGACTAGGCTCATATCGCCGCGCAGCACGTTCAACAGCTGCGGCAGTTCGTCGATCCGGGTTGAGCGGATGAAGGCGCCGACCCGCGTCACGCGCGAATCGCCTCGCGCCGCCCAGCGCGGCGGTCCCCCGGCCTCGGCGTCCACGCGCATGCTGCGGAACTTGAGGAGCATGAAGCTGCGCCCGCCCAGGCCCGCGCGTTCCTGGCGGTAGAGGACGGGCCCGGGGCTGTCGAGACGCACCGCCAACGCGGTGAGCGCCACCAGCGGCAGGGTCAGGGTCAGCATCACCAGACTGACCATAATGTCGGTTGCGCGCTTGATCGCCTCGCTTGAACGTCCAGTGCCGAAGCCTTCGGCACCGAGCAGCCAGGCGGCGCTGAGTCGGTCGAGGCTGATGCGGCCGAGATGCCGCTCGCAAAACGCGAGTTCGTCGAACACCTGAACGCCGCGCATCTTGTAATCGAGCATCCAGCCGGCGGGAGTTTGGTCGCACCCCTCGACGGCCACCAGCGCCCATACCCGGGTGCGGCGCAACTCCGCTAGGCTGGGCGGAGCGCCGGTCGCATTCACGGCGCCCGCCACCTCGAACATCGCGCCACGGCGCGTGTGCAACGCGGCGACCAGCCTGCTCGCGGACTCGGTGGCGCCGACGAGCAGCACGCGGCGAACGAGCGGAGAGGGGTTCAGCGCCGAGCGCAGTGCCCAGCGACTGAGTGGGACGCACGCCACCCACGATATCAGAACCAACACCAGTCGGGCCGCGTACATGCCGGTCAGCCCGGCGAAGGCGCCACCCACCGCAAGCGCAACCGGAAAGGCGATGACCGCCACCACGGCCGCATTCAGGGCAACCCGGCGCGGGTCGAGACAGATGTCGGGGCGGTAGAGGCCGATGACGATGGCGGTTGCCCCCAGCATCGAGGCGAGCAGGGCGGCGTGATCGATCAGCCGCGTGTCCAGTGCCTGCCAGGAGGCGCCGAGCACTTCCCGCGCGGCGGGCGAGGCCGTCATCAGATAGACGACGATGAAGGCCAGCACGAGGTCGGCCAGCCACAGCGCGGCTAACTCGGGCGCGACATAACGGCCCATCGTCCGTCTCATGCCGGTTCCTTCTCTCCCCAGTCTCACCGGGCTGGTGCCGCACGAGCCACGATCCCGCGCTCGGCGGAGCCGGCGACGCGGGGCCGCTTCGAGTTGCAGCGCGAATAGATGTCGAAACCAAAATCATATAGATTGTTCCGACAGTCAAGCTTCCTTTAGTCTTGATTTACCGTATCGGATCGATCATTGCTCCGGCCCGCGTGTCAGCAGTCCAGATGCCGCTTCCGGCCGGAGGTCATCGGCGGAATCGGTCGCTACCCTTAGGTGGTGGCGGCTTGTAACGGATAAGTCACAGCAATATAACGATTGAGGTCGCACGTGCTCAGGTCCGTTCCACCCCTGCCAGCCCTGCTCGTGGCTTTCGGATGTGGTCTGACAGCCTGCGCCGCACCGCGCCCGGATTCGACCAGTTCGGCCGCCGCTCCGCCGACCCCGGCGCAGGCGCATCCGGGCGAGGAATATGTGATCGGCTCCGGCGACGTGCTCAGCGTGTTCATCTATCACGCACCCGAACTCAGCGAGCCCGACGTGCCCGTGCGCCCCGACGGGCGCATGTCGGTGCCGCTGATCCAGGATATCGTTGCTTCCGGCAAGACCGCCGATCAGCTCTCGCGCGAAATCGAATCGCGCCTCAAGAAATACGTCCGCGACCCGAACGTGACCGTCATCGTGCGCAGCTTCGTTGGTCCCCTGGAACGCCAGATCAAGGTGATCGGCGAGGCGACCGATCCCGAGGCCATCCCCTACCGCGATCGCATGACGCTGCTCGACGTCATGATTGCCACCAAGGGACTGACCAAGTTCGCTGCCGGCAACCGCGCTATCATCGTGCGCCATACGGCTCCGGCGGAGCAGAAGATCATCCGTGTGCGGCTAGCCGACCTGATCAAGGATGGCGACATCTCGCAGAACGTCGCGATGCAGCCGGGCGACACGCTGATCATTCCGCAAACCTGGTTCTAAAGGCGGCGGACGCGTGATGCCCCAGGTTCTCGATTTGCTGCGGCGGTATCTTCGGGCCGCATGGCGCCGCCGCTGGATCGGCATCGCTGTCATGTGGCTGGTCTGCCTCGCCGGGTGGACCGGGTTGCACTTCATCAAGGACCAGTATCGGGTGCGGGCTCGAACTCTATGTCGATGCCGATGCGGTGCTGACACCGCTGCTGCGCGGAGTCGCGGCCGACACTGGCGCGACCGACCAGCTCAGCATGCTGCAGCGAACGCTGCTCAGCCGCCCCAACCTGCAGACGCTGATCTCCAGGACCGACCTGGGCCTGAGCGTCGGCACGCCCGATCAGCGCGAGCGGCTGATCGATGCGCTGAGCACCGCGGTCAAGATGCAGTCCCAGGAGAAGAACCTGTTCTCCATCGAATACACGAATTCGAATCCGCGGCTGGCGCGCGACGTGGTGCAGACCCTGCTCTCGATCTTCACCGAGAGCGCGACCGCCAGCAACCGCAGCGAGATGGAGAACGCCCAGCAGTTCCTGAGGCGCCAGATCGCCTCCTACGAGGCGCAGCTGCACGCCGTGGAGGAGAGGCGGGCGGCGTTCCGCTCCAAGTATGCCGGTGTATTGCCGCTCGACGGGATCGCGGGCGGCGGCGTGGAGGCCGCCCGCGACGCCTTGGCCCGAATCGAGATCCAGCTTCAGGATGCCAAGGCGCTCGAGGTGCAGCTCAGGCAGCGGATGGAGGGGATGCCGCCGGTCCTGGCCGGGGCGGACCTGCCGAGCTTTCCCGGTGCTGCTACGCCGCTCGCCCAGGCCGAGGCGAAGCTGAGCGAGTTGCGTACGCTCTACACCGACAACTACCCCGGCGTGATCGAGCAGGAGAAGCTGGTCAGGCAGCTTCGTCGGGATGGAGGCGGCCGGGCGGCGCCGGGGCCAGCGTCGCGCGGCGGCATCCCCAATCCGATCTATGATCAGCTCATGGTCAAGCTGGTGGACGTGCAGTCCAGCGTGGCCTCGCTCACCCATCAGCGGGAGGTCGCGCAAGCCAATCTCGATCGCATCGAGCGCATCCGGCGCGATCAGCCGGCGCTCCTCGCCGAGTACCAGAACCTGGACCGCGACTACGGGGTGCTGCGGAAGAACTACGACGAGTTGCAGGCGCGGCTGCAGGCGGCAAGCATCGCCGCGGCCGCGGACACGCAGGCCGACAAGGTGCGTCTACGCGTCATCGATCCTCCGGACATACCGCTGCTGCCCGTATGGCCGAGCCGTCCTATGCTGTTGATTGGCGTCCTGGTCGCCGGTCTAGGGGTTGGCGGTGCGACCGTGGTGCTGTTGGCGCAGTTCGACCGATCGTTCTCTACGCTCGAGGATCTGCGTGCCCTCGGGCTGCCGGGTACTCGGCGGCCTGTCCGTTATCGGCGGCGGCCCATCCGCAAGCCGCCGTGTCCTCGCCGGCGCTCAGGTCGCCCTGGCCCTGGCGCTGCTGATCGGCCTTTTCGGCGGGCTGCTTCTTCACACCCTGCGCGTCCCCCTGGTCTGACCCCGATGTCGAACGAGTCCCACCTGATCGAGCGCGCCGCCGCTCGCCTGGTCTCCGCCGTGCCGGGTGCGCTCGGTTCGGTGCCCGCCACCGCGCCCGGTCCGCTTGAGGCTTCGGTCTCCGCGCCCCGCGATGCGGCCCGACCGCCGGCGGTCCCGCTGGCGCTGCTGGAGAGAGCCGGGCTGATGGCCGGCACGGCCAATCGGGACCGCATCGCCGAAGAGCTGTGGCTGGTCCAGCGCCAGGTCCTGCGCGCCGCCTTCGCGCCGGCGGGGCCCGAGACCGGCGCGTACCCGAACCTGCTGATGGTGACCAGCCCCCGCGCCGGGGAGGGCAAGAGCTTCACCGCGCTCAACCTCGCGGCCAGCATCGCGCGCCAGGGCGATCATCCCGTCCTGCTGATCGATGCCGATGCGAAGGCGGCCTCGCTGAGCGAGCTTGTCGCCCTGCGCCAAGCGCCGGGGCTTCTCGACCTCGCCGGGGAGGGCAGCCTTGATGCCGCGCGCCTGGAACATCCGACCGCGCTCGACCGCCTCTCCATCCTGCCCGTCGGCCGGGTCCGCGCCCGCGGCTCGGATCTGCTGGCCAGCCGGCATGTGGCGCAGCTGCTGCACGGCCTCGCGCGTCGGCAGTCTGACCGGCTGGTGATCCTGGACGCGCCGCCTTGCCTGGTAACCAGCGATCCCGCCGCGCTCGCCCGGATCGTGGGCCAGATCATCTTGGTGGTGGAGGCGGAGCGCACGCAGCGCGCGCAGGTCGAGGCCGCGCTGGACCTGATCCAGGACTGCCCGGCGATCAACCTCGTCCTGAACAAGATGCAGCATGACGGGGGGCACGCCTTCGGCGCCTATGCCCCGTACTACACGTCCTGAGCGGCGAGACGTCAGAGGCGCCGATGGCCGCCATGCCAGGACAGCCCCGCCGGGCGGCCCGACTAGCGGGCGCCGCCGCGCTCGCGCTCACGCCCGCCGCCGTGCGCGCGCAGGATGCCGCCAGCGCGCTGCCCTTCGCGCTGCCCCCGGCGGGAGCGATCCTGAACACGCCCGCCGAGACCGCGTCCCCGGACATGCCAGCCGACGCGACCGGCCCGCGTACCCCGGCCTGGACGTTCACGCCCTCGATCGGTGCGCAGGAGCTGTTCAACGACAACATTTTCCAGACCTCGTCGGACCGGCGCGCTGATCTCGTCACGGCGATCACGCCGGAGCTGGAGGTGCATGGCGCGACGCCGAGGCTGAACCTCGATCTCCGCTATGCCCCGGTTCTGGAACTCTACGCTCGCACGCCGTCGGCCGACGCGGTGGCGCAGGACCTGCTCGGCACGGTCAGCGCGACCTTGGTTCCCGAGACGCTGTTCGTGAACGCGCGCGCGCTGGCCTCGGTGCAGCCCTCGGGAGGCGGCCTTGGCGGCCTCGCCGATGCTTCGCTCTCGCCCACCCTGTCGTCCGGCAACGGCTTGAACACCACATCCCTGCCGGGCACACTCGCCCTCGGCAAGGAGAACCGTGCCCAGACGACCAGTTTCGCGGTTACGCCGTACGTGCAGCATCGATTCGGCGGGGTCGGCACTGGCAAGTTCGGGGTAACGCTCTCGGAATTGTCGATCAGCGCTGGTGGTGGCACCGCGCCGGTTCCGGGCACCATCAGTGTCGGCACGCAGCGTCAGCAGACGGGCGAAGTCACGGCGCAGTTCCAGACCGGCGAGGAATTCGGCCGTATCCGCGATTTCGTTCTGCTGGATGCCGCGCAGAGCACAGGCACGGGCGTGCTGGCGGGCGCCCGCGAGGACATCGCGACCAACTGGCTGGGCTATGCGGTGAACCGCATGGTGATGCCCTTCGCCGAGTTCGGCGCCGAGAGCATCTCCTATCACACCACCCCGCCCCTGCGCATCGATGATGCGGTGTGGGAGCTAGGCGTGGTGTTGACGCCCAACCCGGACAGCCAGGTCTCGATCGGCTACGGCCATCACGCCGGGATCGACGCGCTCGACATCCGTGGTTATTACGCAATCGGTGCGCGCACGCGCCTGACCGCGAGCTACACCACCGCGCTTGCCACGGACGTGCAGCAGCTCCAGACGCAGCTTGGCCTCGCCGAGTTCGACGAGTTCGGCAATGCCACCAATCAGGAGACCGGCGCGCCGCTGTTCCTCGGCAATGGGCTGCTCAGCACCCAGAACGCGTTGTTCCGCAACCATACGCTCAGCCTGACCGCGATCACGCAGCGCGACCGCGACAGCATCGCGCTCTCGGTACAGCATCAGCAGCAGACGCCGGTCGGCACCGCGAACCCGACAGCCGGCGGCGGGGTCGGCGAGGACGGCACGACCCTGGGCGCCACCTGGACGCACCAGGTTTCGGAACGCACCAGCCTCGGCGCTGGGGCCAACTACACCCGCCTGGCATTCCAAACCGCCCCGGCCGGACACGAGCGTGTCCTCGGGGTGACTGTCGGGATCAGCTATCGGCTGAGTGAGACCGTCTCCACCGTCGCACGATACTCATTGCTCGACCGCGCATCGGACTACGCGGGGCGCAGCTTCAGGGACGACGTGCTCCTTCTCGGCATCACCAAACGTTTCTGAGCGGGGCACCGTGTTCGATACGTTCTACAATTTCACCGCTCCGCCCTTCCAGTTGACGCCCGACAGCCGGTTCTTCTTCGGCTCGATCGGGCATAGCCGGGCCATCTCGCACCTGGTCTATGGGCTGGCGCAGGAAGAAGGCTTCATCGTCATCACCGGCGAGGTCGGCGCTGGCAAGACGACGCTGGTGGAGCAGCTCTGGGCGCAGCTCGACCGCGCCACCTACGTGATGGGCCGCATCGTGACCACGCTCGTCTCCGGCGACGAGCTGCTGCGCCTCGCCCTCGGCAGCCTGGGCGTGGAGGACACGACCGGCGACAAGGCGGCCTTGCTGCGTCGGTTCGAACAGACGGTGCGCGCCCACCGCGCCGTCGGGCGGCGCTGCCTGCTGGTGGTGGACGAGGCGCAGAACCTGCCGCTGGGCGCGCTGGAAGAGCTGCGGATGCTCTCCAACGTCACAATTGACGCGCGCGCCAGCTTGCAGACCATCCTGCTCGGCCAGCCGCAGTTCCGTGCCATGCTCGCCAGCTCTGAACTCGAGCAGCTCCGACAGCGCGTGCTCGCCTCCTACCATCTCGGCCCGCTCTCGCAGGCGGAGACGCAGGCCTATGTCGAGCACCGGCTGCGCATGGTCGACTGGACCGGTGATCCAGCCTGGATCGACGGCGCCTTCGCCGCGCTGTTCCGCCATACAGCGGGGTTGCCTCGCCGCATCAATACGCTCTGCGCCCGCGTGCTGCTGTACGGCGCGCTGGAGGAGACGCACGCCGTCACCGCGGAGATGGTGGACGCCACGGCGGCCGAGCTTGCCCGGGACCTGAGTGCCGGCCTGCCCGCGCTTGCGCCGGCCAGGAGCCTGGCGGCCGATGCCGTCGGCGAGACCGTGGCCAGCCGCATCGCCGAGCTCGAATACGGCCTGTCGCGTCAGGGCCGGACACTGCGACGCCTGCTCGATCTCATCGGCGCCTATGTCGAGCCGCTTCCATGACTCTGAACCCCGGAACGCCTCCCATGCAACGGCCTCAGATGCACACCGACCAGATGCGCAACGCGATGACGGTCGACGTCGAGGATTACTTCCAGGTCCAGGCGCTCGCTGGCTGCATCCCGCGCGGCTCCTGGGACACGATCCGGCCACGGGTTGAGGAAAATGTAGACGCGATCCTGGAGCTGTTCGAAGATGCCGGCGTGCGGGCGACATTTTTCACGCTTGGCTGGATCGCCCAACGGCACCCGACGGTAGTGCGCCGGATCGTCGCCGGCGGACACGAGCTGGCCAGCCACGGCTGGGACCACACCCGCGCCGACGCGCAGCATCCGGCCGAGTTCCGCGTTGATATAGGCCGCGCCCGTCGCCTGCTGGAAGATGTCGGCGGCGTAAAGGTGACCGGCTATCGCGCAGCCACGTTCTCCATCGGCGCGCGCAATCCCTGGGCCTTTCAGGTGCTGGAGAGCGAGGGCTACCGCTACAGCTCCAGCGTCAACCCGATCCGCCACGATCTGTACGGGATGCCAGACGCACCGCGCACGCCCTATAGGCCGGAGGGCGGCACCCTGTGGGAAATTCCCATGACCACGGTTCGCGTGCTGGGCCGCAATCTTCCCTGCGCTGGCGGCGGCTATTTCAGGCTGCTTCCGTACCCGCTCTACCGCGCCGGCCTGCGCTGGGTGAATCGCGCCGACCGCCAGCCGGGGATCTTCTATTTCCATCCCTGGGAACTCGATCCCGCTCAGCCCCGGATCCCGGGCTGCGGCCCCAAGTCGCGGATCCGCCACTACACCAACCTGCACCGGATGCGCCCGCGCCTGTGGCGCTTGTTGCGCGAGTTTCACTGGGATCGCATGGACCGAGTGTATACCGAGTTCCTCGACCAGACGGGACTTCCGGCAGCGCGCGCGCTGGCCGCGGTTCCGGCTTGATGCTCGAATGTGCCGCGTTGGAACCAGCCTGACATGACCAGCCAGACCCTCGCGCCGCTCCGCCTGCGCATTCCGGTGCACGCCCTGTTCGCCGCCGTGCCTGCGCTCGCGGTTGGCCTGCTCGCGCTCGGCCTGCTGTTCCACGAGGAAGTCGCGGCGGCGCTGACTGTCTGGCTCGCCTCCACCGCCTACAACCACTGTATCCTGGTGATCCCGATCGTCGGCTACCTGGCCTGGGATCGACGGGCGATGCTGTCCGGTGTGGCGCCGTGCCCGTTGCCGCTGCTCGCGTTTGCCGCCGTGCCATTGAGCCTCGTCTGGCTGGTCGCCGAGCGGTTCGGCTTCATGGAGGGACGGCAGTTGATCGCGATGACCAGCGTGGAGGTGCTGTTCCTCGCGGTGCTCGGCTGGCGCGCCTTCGGTGCCCTGTGCGGCCCGCTACTCTATCTCTATTTCCTGGTGCCGTTCGGCGGCTTCCTGACTCCCGTCCTGCAGGACTTCACCGCCTCCTTCGTCATGCACGGGCTCGATCTGCTGCGCGTCGCGAACTACACCGACGGCCACACCATCCAGATCCCCGAGGGCACGTTCTACGTCGCCGAGGCCTGCGCGGGGCTGCGCTTCCTGATCGCCTCGGCTGCCTTCGGCTGCCTCTATGCGCTCGTGATCTACCGCACGAAGCTGCGCCGCGCCGCCTTCATTGCCGCTTCGCTCGTGGTCCCGGTCCTCGCCAACGGCTTGCGCGCCCTCGGCATCGTCCTGCTCGGCCACGTCCTCGGCAGCGCGGAGGCGGCCGAGACCGACCACATCCTGTACGGCTGGATCTTCTTTTCTATCGTCGTCCTGCTCCTGGTTCTGCTCGGGCTCCCGTTCCGCGAGGACCAGCCTCGGGCGGCCGTCGGCAGCCAGCCATCACCGGTCGCGCCGCCAGCGCCGCGCGCGCTTCTCGCGGCCGCGTGCGGCGTGCTGTTGGCATCCGCGCTCGGCCCGACGGCCGCTCTGGCGCTCGGCCTCGCACCGGGACCGGCCGGCAATGGCCTCGATTTCGTCCGCTCTGGCTGCCAGGCCGTTCCGCTGGTCGCGCAAGGCGTTCCCGCCAAGCCGCCGGCTGCGATCGTGGTCCGCCGCTATGCCTGCGACGGCCTGGTGCTGCTGCATGCCGAGACGTTCCCGTCTGGCACCGCCCCACGGTTCATCCTGCACGAAGTGGCAAAGCTCACCCGGGCACCGGGCGCGGAGGACGTGACCACTTGGCGGCTGTGGCGGCACGGCTTGCCATGGACGCTGACCCATACCGATCAGCCGGCGCGGCTCGCCGCGGCGCTCCTGTGGCAGGATGGCGGTCCCGTGGAGCCTGGCTTGCGTTTCCGTCTCCGTCAGGCTTGGCGCAGCATCGTCGGCGGCGGTGGCGTGCCGGTACTCGTCGTGCTGACCCCCGACCCCGCCTCGGCGGAGGCGGACGGGGACCGCCGCGCCGGGCTCGCCATCGTCACTTTCCTGGACATTGAGGCCGGGCGGATCACCGCGGCCCTGAGCGCCGTCTCTCCGGCGCGATGACCCGCCCCGTCGCGGAAGCCGCGACGCTTCTGCATGTCTTCCCGAGCTTCCGGGTAGGCGGGGCTCAGATGCGCTTCGCCTCGGTGGCCAACCGCTTCGGCCCGCGCTACCGCCATTTGGTCGTTTCGCTCGACGGGGCTGATAACGCGCGCGAGCGCCTGGCCCCGGCTCTTGACCTCATCTTCCCATCGCTTTCGGCAGGAAGCAGCGCCAAGCTGACGGCAATCCGCCGGGCGCTGCGCGCATTGCGCCCCGACGTGCTCATTACCCACAACTGGGGCTCCATGGATTGGGCGATCGCCAACCTGCCCGGCTTGGCGCGTCATATCCACATCGAGGACGGGTTCGGTCCGGAGGAGCGCGATCATCAATTTCGCCGCCGGATCCTGACCCGCCGGCTGGTCCTGCGCCGGAGCACGCTCGTGCTGCCCTCCCGCACGCTGCTGGGCATCGCCACCGATATCTGGCGCTTGCCATCGCGCCGGCTGCGCTACATCCCGAACGGGATTGAACTCGACCGCTTCGCCACCTCGGCGGCGGCATGCTTTCCGGGCACTGGCCCGGTGATCGGCACGGTCGCGGCGCTGCGGCCCGAAAAGGCGCTTGATCGCCTGCTGCGCGCCTTCTCCGCAATGGCTCCGCCCACCCCGGCGCGGCTGGTGATCGCCGGGGACGGGCCGGAGCGCCCGCGGCTTGAGCGGTTGGCTGCCGAGCTTGGCGTGGCGGCGCGCGTCCATTTCACCGGCCATGTCGGCGACCCCGCCCCGCTTTATGCGGGGTTCGACATCTTCGCGCTCTCGTCCGACACCGAGCAGATGCCGTTGTCAGTCATCGAGGCGATGGCGGCCGGACTGGCGGTGGCGGCCACCGACGTAGGTGACGTGCGGCATATGCTCGCCGCCGACAACGATCCCTTCGTGGGGCCGCGGGATGCCGGCGCGCTCGCGGCGTCGTTGACCTCGCTGATCGCCAATCCGCCCCTGCGCGCGCGTCTCGGCGCGGCGAACCGTGCCAAGGCACGGCACGCCTACGATCAGGAGGCGATGTTCGCCGCCTATGCCGTGTTGTTCGACGGGGACGAACGCGCTCCTGTAGTCCAGGCGCGCAGGGAATAGACCCCGAGCCCGATCCACTCGTGCAACGCGTGGAAGCTCCGCGCCCAGCCCGCCGCCGTGGGGACCCAGCTTCCCGTCACCACGTCCGCCGGCACGGAGAAGACCGTCGGCGCCAGTCCGAAATGCCGGAACGACAGCACCGAGCGGCGCTCGTGCCAAGCATGGGTGACGACATAGACCGAGCGCACGCCTTCCGGCAGCAATAGGGCGGCACTGTCGGCCGCGTTCTCCCAGGTCGTCTCCGCGCGCCCCTCGATCCAGCGCACCGGGACGTGGAAGTCGCGATCCAGCGTCCGCGCCATTACTGCGGCGACCGGAGTCTCGCCGGGACGGAGCGGCCCGCCGGTGACCAGCACCGGCAAGTGTGTGCGTTGCCACAGTCGCGCGCCCGCGAGCAGTCGCTGTAGGGTCAGCGGCCCCGGCTCCAGCCCGTCCGGCGTGCGATCGACCTCGGCACTCAGGATCACGATCGCCTGGGGCGGCTCGGCGGGCGGCGGCTGGACCTCGAGCCCCTCCTCGAGCGAGACCAGCAGGGCGCGGCTCGTCACCGGCATGCCAAGCGCGAGCACGCCGGCCAGGGCCGCCACGCTGAGCGCCAAGCCCGCCCGACCGCGGCGCCGGCGGCTCAGCACGAGGCCGATCAGCGCCAGATACACCAGGCTGTTCGGCGGGATGACCAAGTCGGTGAGAACGAGGCGCGGAACTCATTTCGCTACGAGGCCAAGTCCGGGCTGGAAACCAAGCCGATTCTGTGGAAGCGTCACGCGCCAACTCCGTAGAGAGTTAGGGAGGGAGCATTCATGAGGATGCGCGTCGTTGCGCTGGGACTACTTCTTGCCGCCGCGGCCGGCCTGCCGGCCGCGGCGAAGACATTGCGTTGGGCCAATGACGGCGACGTGGGGGCGATGGACCCCGACACGCGCCAGGAGACGGTTCAGCTCTCCTTCCTGTCCAACATTTATGAACCTCTGGTGCGGCGCGATCGCGATCTGAAACTCCAGCCGTCGCTCGCCGTGAAGTGGGAGCATGCGAGCCCGACGGTATGGCGCTTCCACCTGCGGCCCAACGTGAAGTGGCAGGACGGCACGGCGTTCACCGCCGACGACGTGGTGTTCTCCCTCAACCGCATCCTGTCCAAGAACTCCCTCATGCGCGCGCCGATGAGCATGGTGAAGGAGGCGCGCAAGATTGACGACCTGACGGTGGATTTCGAGACGGTCAACCCCGACCCGATCTTTCCGGAGGAGCAGACGAACTTCCTTATCATGAGCAAGGCGTGGTGCGAACAGCATCATGCGGTCGAGCCGGTGGTGATCGGCGGCACCGAGGACAACTACGCGGTACACAACGCCATGGGCTCCGGACCCTATCGCCTTGTCTCGCGCGAGCCCGACCGCCGCACGGTGGTGGAGCAGAACCCGACCTGGTGGGATCATGCGACCAGCAATGTCGAGCGGGTGGAATTCAACGTCATCTCCAAC
Source organism: uncultured Pseudomonadota bacterium (assembly GCA_963830565.1). Lineage (GTDB taxonomy): Bacteria > Pseudomonadota > Alphaproteobacteria > Acetobacterales > Acetobacteraceae > DATFDN01. Next base: position 344,022 of record CAWHMO010000007.1, on the reverse strand, counting down.
GCCTCGACCCGGGTCGCCGCACTGCTATCGGGCGAGATGGACATGATCTACTCGGTCCCGCCGCAGGACATGAAGCGCATCGAGGCCTCGCCCGACCTGAAGCTGATCGAGCGTCCGGAGCTGCGCACCATCTATCTCGGCATGAACGAGTTGCGCGACGAGTTGCCGACCAGCAACGTGAAGGGCAAGAACCCGTTCAAGGATCAGCGCGTGCGCAAGGCGTTCCTCCTCGCGATCGACGAGAACGCGATCGCCAAGCGCGTGATGCTGGGTCTTGGCGCACCCGACGTTCCTGATGTGGGGACCCGGCGTGAACGGCTACGACGCGAAGCTTGACGTCCGCCCGCCGACCGACCCGGCGCAGGCGAAGAAACTTCTGGCCGAGGCCGGGTATCCGAACGGCTTCACCGTGGGCCTGGATTGCCCGAATGATCGCTACGTGATGGACGAGCAGATCTGCACGGCGATCACTTCCATGCTTGCCCGCGTCGGCGTCAAGGTCAATCTGAACGCGCAGACGAAGTCGAAATACTTCGCCAAGACCGGCTCGCCGAAATACGACACGGACTTCTACCTGCTGGGCTGGACGCCGGCGACCTACGACGCCCACAACGTGCTCTATTCGCTGCTCGGCACCCGCAACGGAAAGCGCGGCGAAGTAAACAACGGCGGCTACTCGAATCCGAAGCTGGACACCCTGATCGAGCAGATCGGCGTGGAACCCGACCCGCAGAAGCGGCAGGCGCTAATCGACGCGGCGGCCGGAATCGTGCAGAACGACGTGGCGGACATTCCGCTGCACCAGCAGGTGATCGTGTGGGCGGCCAAGAAGACGGTCGAAGTCGCCCAACCGGCGGACAACTTCTTCCCGTTCCGATACATCCAGATGAAGTAGGTGGCAGCATGTGGGAACCGAGCCAACGCTATCCCGACCCGGCGGTGCGTGTGCTGCATCCGGATTTCAACGCGTACCGCCTCCCGCTTGCATCCGTCGAACGACTCGCCGACGGCTGCCGCTGGTCCGAAGGTCCGGTCTATTTCGGCGATGCGCGCTGCGTGCTCTGGTCCGACATCCCCAACGACCGCATCCTGCGCTGGGACGAGGACACGGGAGCGGTCAGCACCTATCGCAAGCCCTCCAACAACGCCAACGGTAACACCCGCGACCGCCAGGGCCGATTGGTCACGTGCGAGCATCGCGGCCGGCGCGTGGTGCGCACCGAATATGACGGCGCGCTCACCGTGTTGATGGACCGCCACGAAGGCAAGCGCCTGAATTCGCCCAACGACGTCGTCGTGGCCTCCGACGGCGCCGTATGGTTCACCGACCCGGTATTCGGGTTGCTCGGCTATTACGAGGGCGAGAAGGCCGAGTCGGAGCTTCCTGCCGCCGTCTGGCGCATCGACCCGCAGACCGGGCGGGCGAGCATGATCGCCGACGATATCGCCGCGCCGAACGGCCTCGCGTTCTCGCCCGATGAGCGCACGCTCTATGTGGTCGCCTCGCGCGAGACCCCGCGCAAGATCCTCGCCTTCGACGTCGTTGACGGAACACGCATCGCCAACCGCCGCGTGTTCATCGACGCCGAAGGCGGTTCCCCGGACGGGTTCCGCGTCGATGTGGACGGCAATTTGTGGTGCGGCTGGGGCACGGATCCCGAGCTGGACGGGGTACGCGTGTTCAACCGCAACGCCGAGCCGATCGGCCACATCACGCTGCCGGAGCGCTGCGCCAATCTCTGCTTCGGCGGACGCTGGCGCAACCGGCTGTTCATGGCGGCCAGCCATGGTCTGTACGCGCTCTATACGAACACCCAGGGCGTGGCAGGCGGCTAAGCTTGTTCGACCTCGCCGCGCATCGCACCACTCTGCGCACCGAGATTGTCGCCGGCCTCACCACCTTCCTGACGATGGCCTATATCGTCGTGGTCAACCCGGCGATCCTGGCGCGGGCCGGCATCGATCACGGTGCCGCCTTCGTCGCCACCTGCGTCGCCGCCGCGATCGGCTCGGCGCTGATGGGGCTGATCGCCGACCTGCCGCTGGCGCTGGCGCCGGGGATGGGGCTCAACGCATACTTCGCGTTCTCGGTGGTGCAGGGCATGGGCGTGCCCTGGCGGGCGGCGCTGGGAGCGGTGTTCATCTCCGGCATCCTGTTCCTGCTCATTAGCGTGTTCCGCGTGCGCGAGTGGCTGATCAATGCCATCCCGCTGTCGCTCAAGCTCGGCATCGGCGCCGGGATCGGGCTGTTCCTCGGCCTGATCGGTCTGCACGAGATGGGGATCGTGACGGGCGATGCGAACACGCTGGTCACGCTCGGCCACTTGCGTAGCGCGCCCACCTTGCTGTCCTGCATCGGTTTCCTGCTGATGGCGGGGCTGGCGGCACGGGGCTTTCCGGCAGCGATCCTGGTCGGCATCCTGGCGATCGCCGCCATCGGAGTGCCGTTCGGCCTTACCAGCTTCCACGGCGTCGTCGCGATGCCGCCCTCGCTCGCGCCGAGCGCGTTCAAGCTCGACATCGCCGCCGCCGCGGCGCTCGGGATTCCCGCGGTGATCCTCACCTTCTTCCTGGTGGACGTGCTCGACAACGCCGGCACGCTGATCGCGACCACGCATCGCGCCGGGCTGCTGCGCCCGGATGGCACGGTCCCGCGGCTGCGCGAGGCGCTGCTGGCCGATTCCGGGGGCGCCATCATCGGCGCGCTGCTCGGCACCAGCACCACGACCAGCTACATCGAAAGCGCCGCCGGCATCGAGGCGGGCGGCCGCACCGGCCTCACCGCGATCGTGGTCGCGGCGCTGTTCCTGCTGGCGCTGTTCTTCGCCCCGCTCGCCACGGCGATCCCCGGCTTCGCCACCGCCCCGGCGCTGGTCTTCGTCGCCTGCCTGATGGCGCGCGCCTTGGCGGACGTACCCGTGGACCGACCCGACGGAGGCGATCCCGGCGGTGGTCCTCGCCATCGCCATCCCCTTCACCTTCTCGATCGCCACCGGCATCGGCCTCGGCTTCGTGGTTCATGCCGTGATCAAGACCGCCGCCGGGCGGGTGCGGGAGGTGGCGGGCGCGGTGTGGCTGATCGCTGGAGTGTCGATCCTGCGGTTTGCGTTTGCCTGAGCGGGGCGCATACTGGGCGGAACGTTCTTCGGGCAGAGGACGATGAAGCACTTCCTCATAATGGCTGCGGCTCTGACCACGCTTAGCGGGTGCGTGGCGAGCACCATGCGAGGCTATATCGGCCAGGACGTACGACAGGTTGAACTCGCCTATGGTCCGCCATCCAATGTCATCGACCTCGGCAGCGGCGCCCGCGCCTATCAGTGGACCCGAATTTCGGCGTCAAACACGCCGGTTACGGCTGTCACCACGACGAAGGACAAGAAGGGTCGGAGGATCTCGACGACCGAGCTGATCGGCGGCCAGCCGACCGTGAGCCGCTGCCTTTATGTCTTCATGACGGGATGGAGCCCGCAGCAGAACGGCTGGATCGTGACCGGCATTCGCCAGCCATCGCTGGACTGCGCGATCGGCGGCATCGATAGCGGCTGACGCGTCGGAGGAACCAGATGATCACGCTGTTTTCGTACCCCGAGCTGTACGGTGTAGCGGACAACAACCCGTATGAACTCAAGGTTTTCGCCTTTCTGAAGCTCTGCGACCTGGAGTTTCGCCACGAGCATATCTTCGATGCCCGCACCGCGCCGCGCGGACAACTGCCCTACATTGTCGATGACGGAGAAATCGTCGGAGACAGTGACGCGATCATCTCGCACCTCATCGACAAACATGCCCTGCAAATCGACAGCGCGCTGACGCCCTCGCAGCTCGTGATGAACCATCTCATCGGAAGGATGCTCGACAACCTGTACTGGGTCATGTCCTATTCGCGTTGGCGCGACCCACGAATTCTGGCCGAGGTTCCGGGATGAAATCGTCAGGACACATCCCAGCGTGTCCGAAGCCAGCCTGGAAGCAGCCAGGGAGTACAATTTTGAAAGGTATCGCTATCAAGGGATCGGCCGCTATGAGCCAGATGCAGTCTACGAAAGGGGCATCGCCGATCTGAGGACCTTGGCAAACTTGATTCCCCCGAGCGGCTTCATCTTCGGCCCGAAACCGAACAGCGTCGATGCCAGCGTTTACGGGTTCGTTGCCAATATCTACTACTACCGGATCGACACGCCCCTCAAGGCATTTGTCTCCGCGCACGCCAATCTCGTGGCGCATTGCGACTCGCTTCACACCGCGGTTGCAGGGTGATCTAGCCGAGCCGGAACCGCACTTCGCCCGCCAGCGTCTCGCCCGGTTCCAGGATGCGGAGCCCAGTGTCCTCGCCCTGCCCCAGATGGTTGATCGCGTCCGTCCGATGGCTCACCGGCTCGGTCGCGAAATAGGGCTTGCCGTCCGGCACATACACAACCAGTCGTCGGAACAGGTCGGATGCCGACAGTCGCACCACGATCGGCGAGGGCGCCAGCGTGATCTCCGCCTCGCCGTCCCAGCCCGTGAACAGATTGTCGAGGACGGCCGAGCCGACGCGGCGCGGCGTGCGGTGGTCCCAATCGGGCGGTACGGCGACGTGCTCGATCGGCAGGTGATCCGCCCCGTTGCGCCAGACGCCGGAGGCGGAGAACCGCAGCGTCGCCGTTTCCGTCCGCGGGAAGAAAGGGTGCAGCCCCAGCCCGGCCGGCGCCGGTTGGTCGTGGCGGTTGGTCATGGCCAACGCCACGGTCAACCCGTCCGGCTCCAGGGTGAAGCGCAGTTCGGAGTCGAACGGGAACGGCCAGCCGAGCGCCGCCGCGCCCCGCCCGTCATGCACCAGGGTCAGCCGCGCGGCGCGCGCCGAGACCTCGGCGGCATCCCACACGCTGGTCCAGCCCACTCCATGGATGCTGTGCGGCTCGTCACCGAAATTGCGCGCCAACTGGTAGCTCCGCCCCCCGAAATCAAATCGTCCGTGGTCGATCCGATTGGAGTACGGCACCAGAGGAAACGCCGCCATTCCGCGCGCGCTGCCCTGCACCAGCGCGTCCACCAGCGGCGGGCGCAGCACGTGATGCGGACCCACCGTCCAGCCCACGATCGACCCGCCCAGCTCGGGGGCGAGCGTCAGCGACCCCTCCCCTGCCTGCAATGTCAGCATCCCCGATCCTTGCTTTCCGCTGCCGTCCCCTGATGATCGTCCCGTGAGCGGGAGAGGCAAGTGGACTCAGTTGATTGCATCGTGATCGGCGCCGGCGTAGTCGGCCTGGCGGTCGCTCGCGCGCTGGCGCTCGCCGGGCGCGAGGTCATCGTGCTGGAGATGGCCGAGGGCATCGGTACGGAGACCTCCTCGCGCAACAGCGAGGTGATCCATGCCGGCATCTACTACCCGGCGGGCAGCTTCATGGCCCGCTTCTGCGTCGCCGGCCGCCGCGCGCTGTACCCGTATTGCCGTGAGCACGGCGTGCCGTTCAGCAATTGCGGCAAGCTGATCGTGGCCACCAGCGCCGAGGAGGATGGGAAGCTCGCCGGCATCAAGGCGCGTGCCGAGGCCAATGGAGTCGAAGGTATGCGCGTGCTGACCGAAGCTGAGGCGGTCGCGCTGGAGCCGAATCTGCGCTGCACCAGCGCGCTGTTCTCGCCCGTGACCGGGGTTATCGACAGCCACGCCTACATGCTCGCCTTGCAGGGTGATGCCGAAAACGCCGGCGCCGCCTGTGTATTCTTCAGCCCCGTCACGGCTGCCCGCGTTCGATCGAGGTGGCATCGAGGTCGATGTCGGGGGCACCGACCCGATCACCTTGCGCTGCCGGCTGCTGGTCAACTCCGCCGGCCTGCACGCGCCGGATCTGGCTAGGCGGATCGCGGGGATGCCGCCCGAGCGCGTGCCGACCGCCTACTACGCCAAGGGCAACTACTTTACCCTGACCGGCCGCTCGCCCTTCTCGCGCCTGATCTACCCCGTCCCGGTGCCGGGCGGGCTCGGCGTGCATCTGACCATCGATCTCGGGGGCCAAGCCCGCTTCGGCCCCGACGTCGAGTGGGTCGATACGATCGACTACACGGTCGATCCCGCGCGGGCGGAGAAGTTCTACGCCGCCGTGCGCCGCTACTGGCCCGCCCTGAAGGACGGCGCGATCCAGCCCGGCTACTCCGGCATCCGCCCGAAGATCGTCCCGCCCTCCGTCGCCTCCCAGGATTTCGTCATTCAGGGGCCGCAGACGCACGGGGTACCCGGGCTCATCAACCTGTTCGGCATCGAAAGCCCCGGCCTCACCGCCTCCCTCGCCTTGGCCGACTACGTGGTGGAGGTGAGCCGGACCGGCTAGGACTTGGAGGGAGGACGTCGTCGCCGCGTTTGCCTGGCCTGGACGATCGCGGCGGGCTGGGCCGCTGTGCCCGGGTACGGCGCCCAGCCCCCAACGCCATGCAGAACCCTCCGCTGAGGATCGTCGTCTTGCAGCCACCCCTCCATTTGACGAGACCAGTGCGCGATGACGGGCTCCGGCTCGCTCGCGATCCAGAGGCGGACCGAGGTGCCGTCGCGCGGAGCGTTGTCCATCGGCCGGCGATGCCGAGATCGGCCGGGCATTGTACGCCTCCGGGCTGTAAATCAGCTCGGGCGCTATGCAGGATGGACCGTTTACATTTCGTGAATGGATCGGTCGGGAGCTCGGCGACTGCCGTCATTGTGAAAATGGCAAGGGCATTGCCGTGTCGCGCGCATGCTGAAGGCGCGTGCGCCGCGCGATTTGGAAGGCGTCCTAAGTGATCGCCTTCGCGCGCGCCAAACCCAGCCGGAATGGCGGATGGCGCCGCACCGTCACGTCCTCCCCCGGAAGCCCGGCGGCGGTGGCGAGCGCGCGCAGCTCGGCCGGGCGGAAGCCGCGCGCAATGGATACGCGCCCGTCCCAGCGAACCAGCTCGTGCCAGCGCGCCGCCGTCGCTAGGACCGGGAAGCCCAGATAGGCGAGAGGATGGCGATGGATGTCGGATACGAACCAGCCGCGCACCGCGTATGCCTCCTGCCACGCGATGAAGGCCGCCGCCTCCGCGTCGGTCAGGTGGTGCAGGAACTGCGAGCTGACGATGAAATCGAACTTCGTCTCGGGGTGAAAGTCGAAGACGTCGGCGGTGACGAAGGTGATCTCGTCCTGCGGCGGGGTCGCCTCTCGGGCGGCGCGCGCGCTCCAGGGGTGGCGATCGAGCCCGACCAGCCTCGCCTGCTTGCCCGACCGATGCGCCCAGCGCCGCACGCCGCGCAGGAAGTCGCCATGACCGCAGGCCACGTCCAGCAGGGAGAAGGCAGACAGGCCGACTGCCTGGCGTCGCAACCAGGCGAGCGTCGCGCGATGGGTGAAGGTGAGCCGGTTGACGCGGGCGAGGTCGGCGAGACAGCGCCGGTACTCCTCATACTCCGTCAGCTCCGCATCCATCCGCTCCGGTTGCTCGCTGCGTCGGGCCAGCCAGCCAGGGGCCGTGTCAGGCGGCACGGAAGGCAAAGCTCTCGACGGTCAGCCCCGGCCCGAATGCCATGCCAATTCCCGGCCCCGGCACGCGCGGGCCGGTGAGGATGCCGCTCAGCACGAACATCAGCGTGGCCGAGGACATGTTGCCGAAGTCGCGCAGCACAGCGCGGGAGTGGCGCAGCGCCTCGGGGCCGAGATCGAACCCCTCCTGCACCGCGTCCAGGATCGTCCGTCCACCGGCGTGAACCGCCCAATGAACTGGTTCCGGAACGCCCAGCGTCCGCAGCAGCGCCGCTCCCTTGGTGCGCACGAACCCGCAAATCTGGATCGGAACCTGGCCCGAAAGGTGCATCTCGAAGCCGCTGTCGCCGACATCCCAGGTGATCAGCCCGTCGGTGTTGGGCGCGACCTCGGTGCGGAATGTCCCAAGGGCCAGCCCGTCCGGATCGGCCGTGACCAGAGCGGCGCTGGCGCCGTCGCCGAACAGCAGGAAGCTGAGCATCCGCGTCAGCTCCCATTCCTCCTGCAAGTGCAGGCTGCAAAGCTCGAGATTGATCACCAGCACGCGCGAGGCCGGCTCGGAGCGGACGATATGGCGGGCGAGCCTGAGCGCATTCACGGCGGCGAAGCAGCCCATGAAGCCTATCATGGTACGCTCGACCGTCTCCGGCAGCCCGGCCGCGCGCATCAGGCGAAAATCGAGACCAGGAGCGGAAAAACCCGTGCAGCTAGCGACAACCAGATGGGTGATTCGCGCCCGCTCGCCAGGGCCGAAGTCGAGGCGATCGACCGCTGTCTGCGCCAGGTCGAGCGCCGGCGCCTGAAACCGTGCCATACGCTGGGCAGTGGAGGGGAACGCGCCACGCCGATAGAAGCCCTCCTCGTCCAACGCGTCGGTGCGCGGCATCGGACCGGGCGCGAAGATCGCATAACGGTGCGCGATCTCCGCCACCCCGGCCATGCGGTCGAACAGCGCACGGCTGCGCTCGTCCGGCAGCAGGGTGCGGCCGAACTCCACGAACTCCGTATGCACGTCGTGCATGGGAACGGCAGTGCCGATCCGGTTGATCCACGCCTCTGTCACGCCTGTCCCCGCACACCTTTCGCCCATGAACCCGGGACTGCGGTGGACGGTTTCATCCCCTGTCCGGGCTCCTGAAGGCGTCGTTGGCGGTCCGTGAAGGCGTTGGCCACCAGTCGTTCAATGGGACATCGTTAGCATCGGCATCACGGTTGCGGATGCCGTTGGTGAGAGGGCCGCGGCTGCCGCCGTCGGCGGGGTATAGGTGAAACCGGGCTGAAGCGCCGCGATCTGCCGCATCTCGTTCAGCAGGGTAGCGTTGCCCGTTGCCGCCGCGGTGTTGAGCAGGCTCGTCAACCCTTGGTCGATGGCGGGCGCACCTGACGACGCGCCAGGGGTCGACTGCTCAAGCGTCAGCGCACTCGCAAGATGGCCTGCAAGCGTCGAGATGCCCGCTGAAGCGTAGGCCTTGATGGCCGTATCCTGACCGTACTGCGCTTCTTGTATGAAGGCGGTGAGGGATTGCGTGTGGGCAAGGATCTGGCCGGTCACATAGACGGCGAAGAACGCGCCGTCAGTCAGCGGCTGCAATTGCCCGAGCAACTGCTGGTTGGCCTGATCGAGCCCGCTCGGGAGCGACAATCCCTCCTGGCTGGCAAGCGTCTGCAATGAAGCCTCCGCGCCGGAGTGATCGGCGGTCATCCAATTCGCGAACTGATTTGCCGCCGGGTTGCCTGTCTGCCGGGCGGCGAGCTGGCCCTGCGCGACCTCCGCCATGTTCGCCACGCCTGCGGTCTGCACGAAGGCGGCATCCTGCGCGTTCGGCGTGCCGAGCGCGGCACCGTTCGGCGTCAGCGGCGTCGGGGACGTGACCATGTCGACCGGCAGCGCGATGCCGGTGGTTGCGGCAACAAGCTGTTCGGAAGCCGCCAGATGCGCTTGCAGGGTCGGGATCAGTTGCTTCGCGAAGGCGACCACGGCCGCGTTCTGTCCGTTGGCGGCCTCCTGCTGGAACAGCGCCAGAGTCTGCTGGTGATCCGAGACGTCGCCGACCGCATAATTGGCGTCGAAGGCAGGACCGCTGAGTGAGCTAAGGTTGTTGAACTCCGTCGCTTGCGAGGGCGTAAAGGAGCTGGGCAGCGTCACGCCGAGTGACTGGGCCAGCAGAGCGAGGGTCGGACCGACGCCGCCATGGTCAACGACCATCCAGCTCGCGAACTGCTTCGTCGCCGGATTGGTCGCTTTCGTCTGCGCCAAAGTTGCTTCGATGATTTCCAAGGAGTTCGATTGGGAGGCCTGCTGCAAGAACGCGATATCCTGCGCATTTGCGCCGGCCGGCAAAGGGACAGACACCAGCACTGCCGGAGACGAGAGCGGTTGGTAGGACATGATCCCTCCTGGATTCAGGCTTCATGAGTGGCACCAGGGCAGCAGATGTCCAGAAAACGATATCGTGAAAGGCTAAGATCGCGTGATCTCGCGGACGGTTAAGGAAGCACCTTGCCGGGATTCAGCATCCCGCGCGGATCGAGCGCCGCCTTGATCTTGCGCATCAGATCCAGCTCCGCCCCGCCTCGCCACTCGGGCATCATGTAGGGCTTCAGCCGCCCGACCCCGTGCTCGGCCGAGAAGCTGCCGCCGAAGGTGCGCACCACCTGATTCACCGTGTCCATGATCGCGTGGTCCTGGGCGACGAACCAGTCGGGATCGGCACCCTCGGGCTGCTCCAGGTTGAAGTGGATGTTGCCGTCGCCGAGGTGGCCGAACGGCACGGCGCGGATGCCCGGCATCAGCCGCTCGCAGGCCTCGGTGGCGGCGCGGATGAAGGCCGGGACTTTCGAGACCGGCACCGAGACGTCGTTCTTGACCGACGCGCCCTCGCGCTTCTGCGCCTCGGAGTGTTCCTCGCGCAGCCGCCAGATGGCGGCGCGCTGGGCCTCGCTCTCGGCAATCGCGGCGTCGGTGATCACGTCGTCCCCCAGTGCCTGCTCCAGCACCGCTTCGAACAAGGCGCGCAGGCCGCCCTCGGCGCGCGGCGTGGCCAGCTCGATCAGCGCATAGTGCGCGGCCGGTGCGGACAGGGGCAGGCTCGCGCCGGGGATGTGCTTCAGCACGAAGCCCATGCCGGTTCCGGACATGTACTCGAAGGCCTGCACCGCGCCGGGGTCGTGCGACTGCAAGCGGGTGAGCAGATCGAGCGCCGCCTCGGGCGAAGGCAAGGCACAGAGCGCCACCGCCGTCTCGCGCGGGCGCGGCACGAGCTTCAGCACGGCGGCGGTGATGACGCCGAGCGTTCCCTCGGAGCCGACGAACAACTGACGCAGGCAATACCCGGTGTTGTCCTTGCGCAGCCGCCGCAGCCCGTTCCACACCGCGCCATCGGCAAGCACGACCTCCAGCCCGAGTACCAGGTCGCGGGCATTGCCGTAGCGGAGCGTATTGTTGCCCCCGGCATTGGTGGCCAGGATGCCGCCGATCTGGGCGGTTCCCTCCGAAGAGATCGAGAGCGGCAGCAGGCATCCCGCCTCCTCCGCCGCGATCTGCGCCGCCTTCAGCGTGGCACCGGCCTCCACCGTCAAGCTGAGATCCGCCGGGTCGATGGCGCGGACGCGGTTGAGCCGGGCAAGGCTCAACACGATCTCGCTCCCGTCCTCGGACGGCGTGGCGCCGCCGACCATCGAGGTATTCCCGCCCTGCGGCACGACGGGAACGCCTGCCTCGGCGCAGAGACGCAGCACGGCGGCGGTTTCGTCGGTGCTCGCCGGACGCACCACGGCCGGAGTGCGTCCGCGATACAGGTGGCGCCAGTCCTCGACATAGGAAGTGGTGTCGGCCGGATCAGTCAGCAGCCCGCGCGGGCCGAGCAGCGCGCGCAGGCGCTCGATCAGGGTTGCGGCTGGGACGGTATCGGGCATTCGCGCCTCCGGTAGGCAGACTATCCCCCGCCGGTATCCATGCAAGGCGCGGCTCGCCCTCGCGTGATGTCCGGCTGGCGCATTTGAGTGCTAGCCCGGTGCGATATACGGGGAGGACTGCATTATGCCTCTGTCGCCCGAGAGCCTCGGCCAGCTCGACGCCTTCGTGCGCGCCGCCAATTATCTGGGCGCGGCGCAGATTTACCTGCGGGAGAACACGCGGCTGCGCGAGCCGCTCAGGCCCGAGGACATCAAGCCGCGCCTGCTCGGCCATTGGGGCACCCAGCCCGGTCTGAACCTGATCTATGCCCATGTCTCGCGTCTGGTCCGCGACACCGGCCAGAGCGCCATGCTGATGGTCGGACCGGGGCATGGGGCGCCGGCGATCCTGGGCTGCCTCTGGCTTGAGGGCACGCTGGGCGACATCTATCCTGCCTATAAGCGCGACGGGCAGGGTATGGCCCGGCTGATCCGCGACTTCTCCTGGCCGGGCGGGTTCCCGAGCCATCTGACCGCGCTGACGCCTGGCGCGATCCACGAGGGCGGCGAGCTCGGCTACTCCCTGGTCCACGCCTTCGGGGCCGCCTTCGACAACCCCGACCTGATGGTGGTCTGCGTTGTGGGCGACGGCGAGGCCGAAACCGGCCCGCTTGCCGCCTCCTGGCACTCGCCCAAGTTCATCGACCCGGCGCGCGACGGGGCGGTGCTGCCGATCCTGCACCTCAACGGCGTGAAGCTGTCCGGACCGGCCTTCTTCGCCCGCATGTCAAGCGAGGAATTGGCGGCGTTCTTCAGGGGCTGCGGTTACGTGATGCGCGAGGTCGCCGGCGAGTACCCGTCGCCGCTCCACGAACCGCTCGCCGAGGCGCTGGAGTGGGCGCGATCCGAGATCCGCGCCATCCAGGCGCGCGCCCGCACGGACTCCGCACCGGCCTATAGCGGCTGGCCGGTGATCGTGCTGCGCACGCCCAAGGGCATGACCGGGCCGCGCACGCTGGACGGCGAGCCGGTGGTCGGCACGTTCCGCAGCCACCAGGTCCCGATCATGGACCCGCGGACCAACCCCGCGCATCTGCGCGAACTGCAGGAGTGGCTGCGCTCGTACAAGCCCGACGAGTTGTTCGATGGCGAGGGCCGGCCGATCCCGGCCATCACCAAGGTCCTGCCGCCGCCCGAGCGGACGCTGGGACGCAGCCCGCACGCCAATGGCGGGCTCCTGCGCCAGCCGCTCAGCCTGCCTGATTGGGAGCCTTACGCCGTGCGCCTCGAGGCGCCAGGGGCGGCGCAGGCCGAGAATACCTCGGTGCTGGGCGCCTGGCTGCGCGAGGTGTTCCGTTCCAACGAGACGGCCCGCAATTTCCGCCTGTTCTGCCCCGACGAGACCAACTCCAACCATCTCGGCGCAGTGTTCGAGGCAACCTCGCGCGCGTGGAACCTGCCGCTCGCACGCACCGACATCGCCATGGCCCGCGGCGGGCGGGTGATGGAGATCCTGTCGGAGCATTGCTGCGAGGGCTGGTTGGAGGGCTACCTGCTATCCGGCCGCCACGGCGTCCTGGCCTGCTACGAGGCCTTCATCGGCATCATCGACACAATGATGGGTCAATACGCCAAGTGGCAGAAGATGGCGGCCGACCTGCCGTGGCGGAAGCCGGTTGCGTCGCTGAATTACCTGCTCACCAGCCATGTCTGGGAGCAGGACCACAACGGCTACAGCCATCAGGGTCCGACCTTCATCAACACGATGCTGATGAAGAAATCCTCCGAGATCCGCGTCTATCTGCCCCCCGACGCCAACTGCCTGCTGGCGATCGGCGAGCACTGCCTGCGCGGCGAGGGGCTGCTCAACCTGATCGTGGCGTCGAAAAAGCCGCAATGGCAATGGCTGGGTGTCGAGGCGGCGCGGGCGCATTGCGCCCGCGGCGCCTCGGTATGGGACTGGGCGTCTTGCGCCGACGAACCCGATGTGGTGCTGGCCGCCGCCGGGGACGTGCCGACGCGCGAGACGGTCGCGGCCGCCTGGCTGCTCAGGCGGGAGTTGCCCGAGCTGAAGGTGCGGGTGGTCAACGTGGTCGATCTGCTGACGTTGGAATTGGCCGGCGATCACCCGCACGGCATGGACGAGGCAAGCTTCGCGGCGCTGTTCACCAACACCGCGCCGGTGGTGTTCGCCTTCCACGGCTACCCGCTGCTGATCCACGAGCTGATCTATCGTCGCCCCGGTCCCGACCGCTTCCATGTGAAAGGCTATGGCGAGGAGGGCACCACGACGACGCCATTCGACATGCTGGTGGTGAACGGGATCAGCCGCTACCACTTGGCGATCGAGGCGCTGCACCGGGCGAGCCGGCTGCGCGCCGATGCGGGCGACGTGATCCGCCGGTTCGAGACGGTGCTGGCCGAGCACAAGGCGTATATCACTGCCCACGGCGAGGACATGCCGGAGATCGCGAACTGGCGCTGGGGGAGCTAGGCGGCGCCCTCACCCCAACCCTCTCCCAGAGGGAGAGGGGGCGCGGTGGATGAGGTCCGTGTCTTCAGCGCTCCCTCTCCCGCTTGCGGGAGAGGGTTGGGGTGAGGGAGGCCCCAGCAGATAATCCTGCCACCGCTCCCGCAGCGCCAGCTTGTTCAGCTTGCCGGTCGCGGTGTGAGGCAGATCGTCCACCACGACCACCGCGTCCGGCAGCCACCATCGGGCAACCTTGCCCTCGTACAGCGCCAGCACGGCGGCGGGGTCGATTTGCCGGCCTGGCTTGGGCAGCACCACCAGAAGCGGGCGTTCCATCCAGCGTTCATGGCGGGCGTTGATCACCGCCGCCTCGGCCACGTCTGGGTGCGAGATGGCGATGTTCTCCAAGGCGATCGAGCTGATCCACTCGCCTCCCGATTTGATCACGTCCTTGGAGCGGTCCACCAGTTCCACGAACCCGTTCGCATCGATGGTCGCGACGTCGCCGGTGGCAAACCACCCCTCGGCATCCGCCGCTCCCTCCCCGCCCCGGCCGAGATATTCGCGGCAGACCCAAGGGCCTCGCACCAGCAGGTCGCCGAAGGCCACCCCGTCCCAGGGCAGGCTGCGTCCCTCGGCATCGACGATCCTGATCTCGGTCCCGAACACCGGGCGGCCTTGCTTCAATCGAAGGCGGGTCTCGTCCTCGCCCGACAACGCGGCCGTGCTTGGCAGCGGCGCGTAGGCGGTGACCAGCGGGCTGGTCTCGGTCATGCCCCAGGCCTGCTGCACCTCCACGCCGTATTCCGCAAACCCCTCGATCATCGCCCGCGGCACGGCCGAGCCGCCGGAGAAGATTTGTTTAAGGGACGGCAATTGCTGCCCGGTCTCGCGCAGATGGGTCAGCACCGCGAGCCAGACCGTTGGCACCGCCCCGGTATAGGTGACGCGTTCCTCGTTCAGCAGGCGCACCAAGCTCGCCGGGTCCATGTGCCGGCCGGGCAGGACCAGGGCGGCCCCCGCCATCGGCACCGCATAGGGCACTCCCCACGCGGCGGCGTGGAACATCGGCGCGCCCGGCAGCATCCGGTCCACCGCGCGCAGGCCGAAATAATCCGCCATGTTTGCGGCCATCGCGTGCAGCACGGTGGAGCGGTGGCTGTAGAGCACCCCCTTCGGCCGGCCGGTCGTGCCCGAGGTGTAGCAGAGCGCGCTGGCGGTGTTCTCGTCGAAGCTCGGCCATTCATAGGCCTCGTCGGCCTGTTCCATCAGCGTCTCATAGCAATGCAGCGCCATGCCGGGCGGCAGACGGAGCGCGGGCATCGCGTCGGGCTCGACCATCATCACGACCGTCCGCACGCAACCGGCGACGGAGGGCGCGATAGCCTCGACCAGTTCGGCGAAGCTCGCATCGGCGAACAGCACGGCATCGCCGGCGTGGGTGATGATGTACTCGATGTCCTGTTTCGCGAGGCGCGGATTGACCGTATGGCAGACCGCACCCGATCCCGAGATCGCGTAGAACAGCTCCAGGTGCCGGTAGGTGTTCCAGGCGAGTGTCGCGACCGGGTCGCCGAACGCCACACCCAGGCCCGCCAGCACGCGCGCGAGGCGGCGCGAGCGGCGCTCCACCTCGGCGTACGTGGTGCGGTGGCGCTGCGCCTCGCTCATGACCGAGACCACCTCGGCCGTGCCGTGATGGCGCGCGGCGTGGCGGATGATCGAGGAGATCAGCAGCGGCTGGGTCTGCATCAGGCCGAGCATCGATGTCTACCTTTCAGGCCGCGCGCGCATCCTCCAAGATCATCGCGGCCGCCTTCTCGCCAATCATGATGGAGGGCGCGTTGGTGTTTCCGGCGACGATCACCGGCATGATGGAGGCGTCGGCGACGCGCAGCCGCTCGACGCCGTGGACGCGCAGGCGGGGATCGACCACCGCGTTCACCTCGCGGCCCATCCGGCATGTGCCGACCGGATGGAGGTTGGATACGCCGCGCGCGCGGATGTCGGCGAGCAGGTCGGCGTCGGTCTGCACCGCCGGGCCGGGCAGCGTTTCCTCCGTGACGTACGGCTTCAGCGCGGGCTGCGCCGCGATCCGGCGCGCGAGCCGCATCCCGGCGATCAGCGCCTGCACGTCGTAATCGGTGCGAAGGAAGTTGAAGCGGATCTCCGGCGGCGCGAGCGGGTCCGGGCTGGTAATATGGACCGTGCCGCGGCCCTCGGGGCGCAGATGCACCGGGCTCAGGGAAAAGCCCGGAAACGGATGGGAGATGACGCCGGCCTTGGTTCGCTCCAGCGTGCTCCAGGCGAACATGTTCATTTGCAGGTCGGGCCGCTCCAGCCGCTGGTCGCTGCGGGTGAAGGCGCCGACATAGAGACCGATGCCCGACATCGGCCCGGCACGGCGGAGTCCGGTACTGAGCACCGGCGACGAGCTTGCGCAGCGGGCTGCGGTGCAGCTCGTTCAGCGTGACCGCCTTGGCGCAGCGGAACGCGATGTAGGTGTTGAAGTGGTCCTGGAGATTGGCCCCGACCCCCTTCATGTCGGCCCGCACCTCGATGCCGAACGAGGCGAGCAGATCGGCCGGGCCAAGCCCCGATAGCTGGAGCAGTTGCGGCGAGCCGTACACCCCGCCCGAGACCACCACCTCGCCGCTGGCGCGCGCAACCCGCCGGCCGGCCGGCGTGTGATACTCGACGCCGGTGGCGCGGCCGTTCTCGATCAGGATGCGGGTGGCGTGCGCCCCGGTGCGGACCACCAGGTTGGGGCGCTTGCGGGCCGGGCGGAGATAGGCCGCGGCGGCGCTCCAGCGGCGGCGGTCGTTCGTGGTGGTCTGGTACCAGCCGGCGCCCTCCTGGCGGGCGCCGTTGAAGTCAGGGTTCGGGGGCACGCCGGCCTGGATGGTCGCCTCCAGCATCGCCCGCGCCAGCTCCCACCGGTACGGCTGGTCGCTGACGCGAAGCGGCCCGCCGGCGCCGTGGTATTCATCCTCGCCGCGCTCCTGGTCCTCGGCCTTCCTGAAGTAGGGGAGGACCGAGTTCCGAATCCCAACCCTCGCAGCCGCGCTGTCGCCACTCGTCGTAATCGGCGTGGTTGCCGCGCATGTAGATCATGCCGTTGATCGAACTGGTGCCGCCGAGCACCTTGCCGCGCGGCTGGTACATGCGCCGGTTGTTCAGCTCCGGCTCCGGCTCGCTCTCGAAACGCCAGTTGAGGCGCGGGTGGACGAACAGCTTGGCGTAGCCGATCGGGATGTGAATCCACGGATTGCGGTCGCGCGCGCCGGCTTCCAGCAGCAGCACGCGATGCCGCCCCGATTCCGACAGCCGCGCGGCAACCACGCAGCCGGCCGACCCGGCGCCGGTTACGATGTAATCGAAGCTGCCTTCGTCGATCATAAAACGCCTCGGCCCTCATCCGCCTCGCTGCGCTCGGCACCCTCTCCCGCAGCGCGGGAGAGGGAGGAGCCCGTCGCGCAGCGATGGGAGGGTGAGGGTGTTGCTCCGCACCGATTACAGATCCGCCAAACGAACCCACGCCGCGATGCTCGCCGAGACGACGACGCCAATCCCGCTCACCAGCGCACTCGCCGCCCCGACCTTGTACTCGATCGCCAGCCAGAGCACGAGCACGCAGAGCCCCGTGGCAAATCCGCCAACCAGGCTCGCCGGTCCGCGCTTGAGCTTCGCCTGCGCCGCCACGACGCTCACTCCGCCGCCGCGGGCGCCTGCACGCGCCCGGCGCGCGGGTCGTCGGTGCCGGCGCGCACCCGCTTGAGGTTCGGCGTCACGAAGCGCGTGTCGTAGCCATTGAACAGGTGGCGCAGCAGCCCGCAAGACAGATCGGAGGTGGCGAAGAACCAGTCCGCTATCGGGTAGGTCAGGTTGAAGTTCCGCTCCATCATGATCGCCATGTTGTGGTGCGCGATGTGATGGCGCCGCAGCGAATTCACCAGCGGGATGTGCCGCACGATGCGGTCGTCCTTCACGTGGCAGCAATAGTGGAACAGCTCGTAATTGAGGTAGAGCGCCACGTTGGTGATCAGCAGCAGCCAGCCCGCATTCGGTGCCCCCACCGCCATCAGGATCGCCGCCGGCGGGATCGACAGGCCGATGAACGCCACCAGCGCATAGGGCGGGAAGAAGACGATGCGGAAGTCGCGGCTGTCGTCGAAGCTCGGTTCGATCTCGGTGAAGAACTGGTGGTGCGCCAGCGTGTGCCGCTTGTAGATCCCCATGAAGCCCCGCACCGGGCGGTGCATGACCGTGCGATGGATCCACCACTCGAAGACGTTCGAGATGCAGAACGCGATCGGAACGACGAGCCACTCGTACCAGGCCGGATGGGCGACATGGCGGGCGCAGTGACCAGATCGCCGCCGCGCCGATCGCGAAGATCAACGCCACATGGGCCCAGCCGACATATGCCTGCGCGATGCGGGCGCGGAAATCCGCCCGGAACGCTTCCTGGCGGCGCGTCATGCGCATGGCGTCCATCATCCCCCTCCCCTGCCTCCGTAAGTTTCAGAATGCTATCCGGGCGCGCGGCGACAATTCCGCGCATCCCGCTCGGCCCTATCTTGCCCAACGCTGCGAATTACGTCCACTGGGGTGGGATTCCATTGCGGCGGCGGTTCGCGACAACTACCTAAAACGTCGACCGGCGGGCGGCGATGGCCCGCCCAGGAGGGACGATCCGCAATGGATATCGGTCTCGGCCGCCTCGCCGATCTGACGCTCGACAGCCGCTACGCCGACCTCGACGCCCCGGTGCTGCTGTCAGGGGTCCAGGCCCTGGTCCGGGTGCTGCTGGAACAGTCCCGTCTGGACCGCGCCGCCGGGCTGCGGACCGCCGGGCTTGTCTCCGGCTATCGCGGCTCGCCGCTCGGCGGGCTCGATCAGGAGCTGTGGCGCCAGCAGGCGAGCCTGTCTTCCCATGACGTGCGCTTCCAGCCGGGGATCAACGAGGATTCGGCGGCCACCATGCTCTGGGGCGCGCAGCAGATCGACGCCTTCCCCAACCGCAAGACCGACGGCGTGTTCGGCATGTGGTACGGCAAGGGGCCGGGCGTGGACCGGTCGGGCGACGCGCTCCATTGCGCCACCATGCTCGGCACCTCGGCGTTGGGCGGCGTGCTGGCGGTGGCGGGCGACGACCACGGCGCGCATTCCTCCACCTACCCGCATCAGACCGAGCCGCTGTTCGCCGGCTGGTTCATCCCCGTGCTGAACCCCGCCTCGGTGCAGGACATCATCGATTTCGGCCTCGCCGGCTTCGCGCTGTCGCGCTTCTCGGGCCTGTGGATCGCGCTCAAGACCACCGCCGAGACCGCCGAGCAGTCGGCCACCGTCGCCATCCCGGCGACACGCGCCTTTGCCCGGCCCGACTTCGCGGTCCCTCCGCACGGGCTGAACTACGACCCGCGCCTCGCCTTCCCCGCCGACCGCATTGAGCTCGAACGGCGGGTGATGAACGAGCGCCTTCCCGCCGTGCTCGCCTGGGCGCGCGCCAACCGGCTGGATCGCCTGGTATCCGGCGCCCCCGACGCCCCGATCGGCATCGTCACCGTAGGCAAGGCCCACACCGACGCGCTGCACGCGCTGCGCCGGCTGGGGCTGGCCGAGCATCCCCAACTCGCCGTCTACAAGGTGGGGCTGACCTGGCCGCTGGAGACCGATGGATTGCGCGCCTTCGCGCGCGGCAAGCGGGCCATCCTCGTGGTCGAGGAGAAGCGCAGCTTCGTCGAGGCGCAAATCCGCGATGCCTTGTACAACCTGCCGGCTGTGGAGCGGCCGGAGGTTGCCGGCAAGACCGATGCTCGCGGCGCCCCCCTGCTCTCCCCCCTGATGGAGCTGTCGCCGGAAGCGGTCGGCGCCGCGCTCGCGCGCTTCCTGACGGGCGCGGGGTTGAACGTCCCCGAGCCTGCCGCCATCCCGCACCCGGAGCGCCCGGCCGGCCTGGTGCGCCGGGTGCCCGCGTTCTGCGCCGGCTGCCCGCATGGCACCTCCACCCGCCTGCCGGACGGCAGCTTCGCCACCGCCGGGATCGGCTGCCACTTCATGGCGCTGGACCACGGCGATTCGACGCGCACCTTCACGCATATGGGCGGCGAGGGCGTCACCTGGGTCGGCCTCGCCCCGTTCACCGACACGAAGCACGTCTTCGCCAATATCGGCGACGGCACCTACACCCATTCGGGCATCCTCGCGATCCGCCAGGCGGTCGCCGCCGGGACCGCGATCACCTACAAGATCCTGGTCAACGACGCGGTGGCGATGACTGGCGGCCAGCCGGCCGAGGGCGGCTTCACCGTGTCGCAGATCGCCGCCCAGGTTGCCGCCGAGGGCGTGAAGCGCATCGCAATCGTCGCCGACGAGTCCGAGCGGCTGTCGCCCGCCGCCGCGCTGCCGGCGGGGGCAACCCGGCATACGCGCGAAGAACTGGATGCCGTGCAGCGCGACCTGCGCGACTATCCGGGCGTCTCCGCGCTGATCTACGATCAGGTCTGCGCCACCGAGAAGCGCCGCCGGCGCAAGCGCGGCAAGCTCGCCGAAGCCACGCGCAGCGTGCAGATCAACGCCGATGTCTGCGAGAATTGCGGCGACTGTTCCGTGCAGTCGGCCTGCATCGCCATCGAGCCGATCGAGACGCCGCTCGGGCGCAAGCGGCGCATCAGCCCGACGGCCTGCAACGTCGATCTCTCGTGTCTCAAGGGCTTCTGCCCGAGCTTCGTCACAGTCGCCGGACCGCCGCGCGCGCCCGATGCCGACCCGTACTGGGCCAACCTCGAAGGCGAACTGGCCGAGCACGTCCCCGCCCCGATCCTGCCCGACCACTCGCCGTGGCGCGCGCTGTTCGCCGGCATCGGCGGCGGCGGCATCGTGACCGCGGGCAAGATCCTGGCGATGGCGGCGCATTTGGAAGGCCGCGAGGTCCGCACCCTCGATTTCACCGGGCTGGCGCAGAAGAACGGCACCGTTGTCGCGCATCTGCAGATCGGCGAGCCCGATCAGCTCGACGTGGTGCGCGTCCCGCTCGGCGAGGCGGACCTGATGATCGCCGCCGACCTGGCCGTGGGCGCCGGGCCGAACGTGCTGGAACGGTGCGGGCCGCGCGCGGCCGTGGTCGGCAACCTTGATCTCGCGGCGAGCGCGGACTTCAAATACGACCCGCATCTGAAGATCGACGCCGGGCTGCATTGCCGCACCATCGACCGCGCCACCGATGCCGGACAGAGCCAGTATCTGCATGGGGTGCGCATCGCCGAGCGCCTGTTCGGCAACGCGCAGGCGATGAACACGCTGCTGCTCGGTGTGGCCTGGCAGAAGGGCCTGGTGCCGGTCGGCGAGGCGGCGATCCGCCGTGCCATCGAGCTGAATGGCGCGGCGGTGAAGCTCAACCAGCGCGCCTTCCTCTGGGGCCGTATCCTGGCGCACCGTCCGGAGATCGCCGACGAGATCGTCCGGCCGGCGCAGGATGCCCCGCCCGAGGATCTGGAGGCGCTGATCGAGGACCGGGCGAACCGTCTGGTCGCCTATCAGAGCAGGCGCTACGCGAAGCGCTACCGCGACTTCGTCGCCGAGGCGCGGGCGGCGGAGGCGGCCGCGCTCGGCCAGCCGGGGCGCTTCACCCGCGCGGTGGCCGAGAACCTGTTCCGGGTCATGGCCTACAAGGATGAGTACGAGGTAGCCCGGCTGCACGCGGCGGCGACGTACGGCGAGGCGCCGGTGTTCCACCTCTCCCCGCCGCTGGTCAGGGGCATCGACCCGGCGACAGGGCGACGCCGCAAGGTCGCGCTCTCCGGTCGGGTGGCGCTGCCGCTGTTCCGCGTGTTGCGCCACGGCAAGCACCTGCGCGGCACCAAGCTCGACTTGTTCGGGCGGCAGGCGGAGCGGCAATGGGAGCGCGCGCTGATCGGGGAGTACATGGCCGACATGCGCGCCGCGATGGCGGCGCTGCGCCCCGAGACGCTGGCGACAGCGATCGCCCTGGCCGCGCTGCCCGATGAGATTCGCGGCTTCGGACCGGTGAAGGACGCGAACCGGGCGAAGGCCATGGAGCGGCGGCAAGCGCTGCTGGCGCGGCTATGCGCGCCAGCGCGGGATAGGGTCGCGGCGGAGTAGCATGGGCTTCATCCAAGATGTCGCCCTGAAGTTCCCTGCTATCCGCCGCCTCCACGACTCCCGTAACGCACTGCTTGCCGAGCGCGGCGCGCTGGCGGAACAGCTTGCGGCTTCCGAGGCACGGAGGTCAGGCAGGGCGTCAACAGCGGCGAGCCCGTTCTTCCACTACAATGCGAGCTTCGACCCTCAGGAGGTCATGCGCCGGCACGCCGTGCCGGACGTGAAGGCGCGGCCAGGGTATCTGACGAACTTCCTGGGCGTGGCGATCGACCCGAAGTTCTTTCCGACCATTCTCGACGGGCGAGCCGGACAGGTGGAAGGCATCCCGATACCGGCCAACTGGCACGCCGATATCGCGGAGTGGGGCGCGGCCTTGAGGGCTGTGGACCTGGCACACGACAGCTTCACGATGGTCGAGCTCGGATGCGGCTGGGCGTGCTGGATGAACAACACCGGGGTCGCGGCCCGGAGAACGGCTCTGGACGTGCATCTGATCGGCATTGAGGGCGACGAAGGGCATATCGTCTTCGCCCGCGAGGCCTGCGAGGCAAACGGCTTTCGCGCGGATCAGGTCACGCTCCGACATGGCATTGCCGCAGCAGGCTCCGGCTTCGCGCTGTTCCCCCGCCAGGAGCGCGCCGGGATCGGCTGGGGGTCGGAGCCGATCTTCAATGCCAGCCAAGCGCAGCGCCGAAACGCCCTCGCCTCGGGCAGCCACGATGAATTGCCAATGATCTCATTGGCGGAGATTGCTGCGCCTCATACCCGGATCGATCTGCTGCATGTCGACATCCAGGGCGGTGAAGCCGACCTGATCGCGGACTGCCTTCAGGTGCTTCGCCAGAAGGTGGCCTATATCGTCATCGGAACGCACTCGAGACAGATCGAGGGAAGACTGTTCGAGGCCCTCCTGCAGGCCGGATGGCAGCTCGAGATCGAGCGCCCAGCCATTCTGTCCGTGGCCCACAGCGCGCCTTCAGTCACCGTCGACGGCATTCAGGGCTGGCGGAATCCGGACCTTGCGCCGGATCAGCAGGGCTGAGGCCCTCGTTCGGCCTCAGCCGCCGCGCACGTTGACGAGGCGCCAAGCCGGGTCGCGCGAGGTCAGGTTGCGTTCGAAAGTCCAGAAATCCACAAGCTCGGTCAGCCCCTCCGAGCCCGATACGAAATGGCCGGCCCGGTCCCTGACCAGGCTTGTCTGATCGGAGACGAACCGCACCGTGACTTGCGCGCGCGTGCCCGTGAGTTCGGCCGTCTCGATCGTGGCGCTTTGGATGGCGCGGATCTCGCTGGTCTGGGCATGGCCGGCCTGCTCGCGAGCTGCGATCGCCTGCTCGAAGGCGTGATAGACGTCATCGGAGACAAGGGTGCGGAGCTGCGCGCGATCGCCGGTGGCGAACGCGGCGACGACCAGGCGGAAGGCCGATTCCGCCCCCTCCAGGAACCGCGCGGGATCGAAGCCGCGATCCACCCCGCGCATCCGGGCGAGCGTCTCGCCCAGAGGGCTGCTCGATTCCGGCACCGGACGCGAGGCGGGCGCCGCCACCGGTTCGGCACGGCCCTCGATGATGGGGCCCGGTCGTCCGGCGAGCGGCTGCGGCGCCTGGAAAGGCTGCTGGCGCTCCAGCCCGGTCCGCCGGCCCAGAATGCTGCGCAGCCGGAGCACCAGAAAGACAGCGATCATCCCGAACAGGATCAGGTCGACGGGAAAGCCGGTGCCGAAATCCATTTCGCTTCTCCTCGCCATCACAGATAGGAGCGCGGCGGCCAGGACACAAACTTTTCACGCTGGCGATGGCCTTCCTCGCTGGCGGTTGCCGCAGCCGACCGCCGCCTGTATGCCGCCGGCATGATCCTGCTGCGTCACGGCCAGAGCGAGTTCAACCTCCATTTCACCGCGACCAAGAAAGACCCGGGGATCATCGACGCCCAGCTGACCCCGCTCGGTCACGCGCAGGCCGAGGAGGCGGCGCTGGCGCTGGCGGGCACCAAGGCGCGGCGCGTCCTCGTGTCGCCCTATACGCGCGCCTTGCAGACGGCGGCGCCGGTAGCGCGGGCACTGAGGGTGCCGGTGATCGTGAACCCGATGGTGCGCGAGCGCTGCGCCTTCGCCTGCGACATCGGCACCCCGCGAACCGAGCTGATGCTGGCCTGGCCGGAGATCGACTTCTCCCACATCGACGAGATCTGGTGGCCTGCGCTGGCCGAACCCGCGGCGGCGGTGCTGGACCGCGCCGCGCGGTTCCGCGCCGAGATGGCGACGCTGCCCGACTGGGCGGACACGCTGGTCGTGTCGCACTGGGGGTTCATCATGGCGCTGACGGCGCAGAGCGTGCCGAATGGCACCTGGATGCGCTTCGATCCGACGGCTCCGGCCCCGGCGGAGATCCCCTGGCGGGTGTAGGCGGGCGTCCGCTACATAAGCTCGGCCGGGCCGCCATCCCCGCGCGGCATGGCGCCGAGCGCCTCCAGGGTCGCCGCCACGCCCTCGGCCACCTGGAACAGACGCCGCGAGTTGGGAAGCGCGAACCCGCGCGTGATTACCGCCTCGATGGCGGCGACCAGCGGCGCGGCGGAGCCGGCGACGTCGCAGAGCAGGATCGGCTTGTCGTGCAGCCGCAACTGCCGCCAGGTGATGATCTCCATGGCCTCGTCCATCGTGCCGAGCCCCCCTGGCAGCACGACGAAGGCATCCGAAAGCTCGTACATGCGCTGTTTGCGGGCATGCATGCTGTCGGTGACGATCAGCTCGCCCAGCCCGCCATGCGCGACCTCCTGGCGGGTCAGGAACTCCGGGATCACGCCGATCACGTCGCCGCCGGCCAGCAGCGCCGCATCGGCCACCGCGCCCATCAGCCCGATGCGCCCGCCGCCGAACACGAGACGCATGTCGGCCCGCGCGAGCCCCCGGCCGAGCGCGTCGGCGGCCGAGATGAAATCGGCTCTGTCCCCTGGACGGGAGCCGCAGAAAACGGCGACGGAACGAATCGCTGCCATGACATTCCTTGGGGGATCGCGGAGACTCGGTGCTGGCGGCCAGGCGGGAAGGATGCTCAAGATGCCGTCCGGGAACGTCAGCGCAAAGGAGAATGTTCAGATGACCAGCAAGCTTCTGGTGCTCGGCCTGGCGGTCGCGTGCGCCACCGGCGTGGCGCGCGCGGCCGAACCGCCGGCTAACCTCGACGTCATCGCCACGCGGCAGGCCGGTCAGGCGCTGGTGGGTGGCACCTTCATCGGGCTGTCCCAGGCCGCCAAGAACAAGATCCCTGACGTGAAGCCGTTCGCCCCAGCCGCCCGCGCGCTGACCGAGTGGGAGGGCGAGTTCATGAAGATGTTCCCGCCGGGTTCCGATCACGGCCACAACACCAAGGCGCTGCCCGCCATCTGGACCGAGCGGGCCACCTTCGAGAAGGACGCGCAGAATCTGACGCAGCAGGCCGCGAAGCTACAGCAGATCGCGCAGTCGGGCGACCAGTCGGCGTTTGCCCAGCAGGTGCAGGTGCTCGGGGATGCGTGCGCGACCTGCCACAAGCAATTCAGGGCGCGCTGAGAGAGCCGACGGGGGCCGTCTGCAGTTCCACGAGGCGCGCCAGGCCCCGCGGGTCCGCCAAGACGGCGGCGAGTTCGGCCGGCGTCATCGCGAGCAAGGCCTCGTCCAACGTATCCGCCTCGTCGAGCCTGGCGCGGGCGAGTACCAGGGCAACCGGGATCGGCCCTTCCCGGCGCCCCCGCGCTGGCGGCTGCATCGCCCGGTGGGCGTGCAGGAGGTCGGGGTCCGCAAGCAGCCGATGGATCCAAGACCGACCTTGCCCGGCCGGCTCGGCCCGCCCCGTCTCCCTGAGATCGGTGGCTCGCCGCAGCACTGCCGGCGGCGCCGGCTCCTCGGGGGTCCGCAGCACACCCAGGTGTCGAAGCCCCTGCCCGCCCGCGCGGCTCGCGGTTCCGATCGCCATGGGGATCGCGAGCAGCAGGCCGGCGACCACCGGCAGCATCCAGAGCGCCAGGAATGGCGATGCCCAGTAGGCGCTTAGGCCCAAGGTCAGCCCGAGCACGGTATGCGGCCAGTACCGCCGGGCGATCTGGCCGCGAGCAATCAAGCCGTCGTCGCGCCGCTGCGGCCGCCATCCGGCATCCCGCCCGGCAAGGATGGCGATCACGTCGATGGTCTGGGTGAGCATCGCGATCGGCGCGATCAGCCCGGCGAAAACCGTCTCGACACCGGCACTCAGCAGCAACCGCGAGGCTCCGCCATATCGACGTCGCTCCCCAAGCAGGATTACCGCCGCGCAGCCGAGCAGCTTGGGGGCGAGCAGTACGGCCATTGCGACTTCGAACAAATAACGTGCACGGACCGGGTCCACCTGGGGCCAGCGCGGGAACAGCGATCGGCCGGCGGGGAAGTAGTCGAACGGCTCGAATCGCGCCTGCAGCGCGATCATCAGGCCGATGGCGAGGAACATCAGCCAGAGCGGCGCAGCGGCGTAGGAGCCGATCCCGGTCAGCAGATGCAGCCGGCTGATCCAGTGCAGACCGCGCGCCGGCAGCACCGCCGCGTGCTGCAGGTTGCCCTGGCACCAGCGCCGGTCGCGGATGGCGAGGTCGGTCAGGGAGGGCGGCGCTTCCTCGAAGCTCCCCGACAGGTACGGAACCATGTGGACGGCCCACCCGCCGCGCCGCAGCAGTGCCGCCTCGACGAAATCGTGGCTGAGGATGTGGCCGCCGAACGGCGCGCGTCCGCGCAGCACCGGCAGCCCGGCGCAGGAAGCGAAGGCCTGGGTCCGGATCATCGCGTTGTGGCCCCAGTAATTGCCCTCCGCGCCGTGCCACCAAGCCAGGCCGTGTGCGATCACCGGTCCGTACACGCGCGCGGCGAATTGCTGGAGACGCCCGAAGAGCGTCGCCGCCCCGACGATCACGGGCAGCGTCTGGATCAGCCCGACATCGGGGTTTCGTTCCATCGCCGCCGCCAGGCGTACGAGCGTCTCGCCGCTCATCACGCTGTCGGCGTCGAGAATGAGGAATTGCGGGTACGCGGCGCCGAAGCGACTCACCCAATCGGCGATGTTGCCCGCCTTGCGCCCGGTGTTCCGAGACCGGTGGCGATAGGAGATCCGCCCGGCCCCGCCGCGCTGGCGCAACGCGAGAAAGCCCGCTTCCTCCGCGATCCAGATCTCCGGGTCGGTCGTGTCGCTGAGGATGAAGATATCGAATCGGTCGGCGACCTTCAGCGCCTGAAGCGACTCCTCCATGGCCTGCAGCGCCGCGAACACGCGCCCCGGCTGCTCGTTGTAGGTCGGCATCAGCAAGGCGGTTCGGGACGCCAGCGCCGACAGCGGCGTGCCGGGATCGATCCCCAAGCGCCGATCGCCCCGCAGCACGCACCAGAACCCGGCGAGCGCGCTGGTGAAGGCGAGCGCGATCCAGCCGAACAGCAGCACGAACAGCACCACCATGACCGCGCCGAGCGCCGTCAGCCCGTTCACCGACAGCACGCGATACATCTCGTAGCCCGCCGCCGCCGTCATCATCGCGGCGCCGCCCAGCACGAGCACCCGGCGCCACACGATGCCGCCCGGCGATGATGCGATCGCCGCCGGCCGCCGTTCCGCGTGCAACGGCTGCACCGGCATCTCCAGCGGCGCCTCGTCCGGCAGCGCGCGGAACCGCGTGTTGCCTACGAAGTCCACCGATACATCCAGGTCTCGGTGATCGGCTGGCCGTCGGCGAGCAGGCGGGCGTGCAGCTCGACCGCCTTGCCGTGAACCGGGGCAAGCTCGAAGCTCATGCGCCAGCCGCCGAGATCGGGGTTCGGCTGCGCGACGAGGTTCTGCAACTGCGCGCCGTCGGCGGTCGCATCCAGCGTGGGGGTCGTCGCGGCCGGCAACTGCTTGAGCGGCGGCCCGGCTGCGTCGATCACGAATAGCCGGCGCTTCTGATCCCACGACAGGCCGCATCTTGTCTGGGCGATCTCCGCGACCTTGCCGCTCGCGCCTGGCGCGGACCAGCACCAGTGCAGGCGATAGTTCATCAGATACTCGCCCTTGGCCTTCAGCGTGTCGTGCGGGCGCCAGAAGGCGACGATGTTGTCGTTCACCTCCCGCGAACTCGGGATTTCCACGAGATCGACCGCGCCCGGCCCCCAATTGCCGATCGGCTCGACCCACAGCGACGGGCGCTTCTCGTACCTGGCCTCCAGATCCTGATAGTCGAAGAAGGATCGCTTTCGCTGCATCAGGCCGAAGCCGCGCGGGTTGTCGTCGGTGAAGCTGCTGAATTGCAGGTCGCGCGGGTTGTTCAGCGGACGCCAGAGCTGTTCGTCGCGGCCGGTGGCAAGCAGGAGGCCGTTGGAATCATGCACGGCGGCGCGGTAATCGTCGTAGCCGGCCCGGTCGTTCGCGTCGAAGAAGAACATGCTGGTCAGCGGGGCGATGCCGGGCTGGGCGATGTCCAGGCGGGGATACAGCGCCATCTCGGTGTCGAACACCGTCGTCTGGCCAGGGCGGATGGTGAAGCGGAATGCGCCGCTGGCGCTTGGGCTGTCGAGCAGGGCATGTACGACGATCGAGGTGCTGCCGGGCGCCGGCTTCTCGATCCAGAAGGCCCGGAAGACCGGAAACTCCTCCCCGGCCGAGTTGGCCGTCTTGATCGCGAGACCGCGCGCCGAAAGCCCGTAGCCCTGGCCCTTGGCCACCGCGCGGAAGTAGCTCGCGCCGAGGAACGCGCAGACTTCGTCGTAATAATCCGCCCAATTCATGGGCGCATGGATGCGGAATCCGGCAAAGCCGAGATCGGGGCTTGCCGGCGGGAGTGCCTTGCCGAAGCTGAACAGAATCCGGGCTGTACAGGATGGGCTGCGCGCGCCCGTCGCTGACCTGATAGACCTCCACGCGATCCTTATAGAGGAACCCGAGATGGAAGAACTCGACGGTGAAGCCGAGACCCAGCCCGCGCCACAAGGCCCGCTCGGGATCGAAGCGGATCGCGCGGTAATCCTGATAATCGAGGTTCCTGAGCGCGTCGGGGAGGGTGCTGTCCGGCGGCTTATAGGGCTGCGAGGCCAAGCTCCGGGCGAGGTTCCGCACGGTCGAACTGTCGAAGGGAGCCTCCCCGCTCGCAGAAGGTGCCGCCAGGGCCGACCGCGCCGCCATCGCGGTCGCAACTCCAATCAGCAGCTCACGACGACGCAAGGCGGAACTCCCATCACGGATCACTGGAGATCAGCAGCCGATTGCGGCCCGCTGATGTCGGGAAGGCGCGGCGGTTGTGGCGAACTTGCGTCTCCGTCCCGGCAGGTGGGAGTTAATGCCGGGTGAAAGCCGCCGCGCGCGCGAAACGTGAGCGACGCCCATGCGCGTCCCTCAACCCCGCCTCACCCCAGGATCACCACCGCGGCGACGATCCCTCCCGCAACCGCCAGCACGGCTAGAGCCAGGAGTGGGCTGCGCATCCGAGGCGGGCGGATGGCCGGCGGCAGAAGCTTACGGCCGGTGATCATAGGGCGGACGAGGTTTTGTCGCTTGACCAGCATGTAGGCGAACACCGCCGCCACGTGCAGCAGCACCGCGACCTCGATCGCGGTGAAGTTCACGGCATGGACGTGGCTCAGCCAATCGCTCCAGTCCTCGCCCACGCGCTCGGCGAGCGGCCCATAGGTTTCGATCTGGTCGTTGGCGCAGAGCCCGGTTCCGACCTGGACCGCGAGCAGCAGCAGCAGCACCAGGACCATCCAGCCGCCGGCGGCGTTGTGGCCGATCTCGCGATCGGGCTCGCGCCGGGCGAAGCCGCGCAGGTGCGCGAAGGCCGCGACGGGGCTTCTGAGAAAGCGGCGGAACCGCGCCGTGTCGCTGCCCATGATCCCCCAGGCGAGGCGGAACAGCAGCGCAGCGAACATCGTGTAGCCCGATATCTTGTGCGCCTGCATCCAGTTCTCGTTCTGGGTCAGCCAGCTCGTGAATACCAGGGCCACCACCCCCCAGTGGAACAGGCGGATCGGCCCGTCCCAGACCCGCATCCAGAGACCCGTCTCGCGCATCAGGCTTCCTCGTTCGATTGTCCGGAGAATGATCCCTTGAGCAAGTTCCGAAAAGCCGGCGTTGCCGCGTGGCAACAACCGGCATAGGGTTCGTCATGGCCAATTCGGTTGCCTGGCCTCCGGCTTGGCGCTGGCTCGCTGCCGGAGCGTTGGCTTCGGTCGCGGTGAGCGCGGCGGTAGTGCTGACTTGGCGCGACTTGGAACATGTCGCCCCGGCCGTTTCACATGTGCCCGGTGAGGCATCCGCGCAAAGGGCGCCGACGTCCATGGGGCCGCCTCTCCCGCGCTCCCCTGTTCCTCCGAGCTTCGAGGTGGTCCGCGTGGCCCCGGACGGCAGTGCGGTCATCGCTGGGCGAGCCGCACCCGGCGAGCAGGTGACGGCGCGGGAAGGAGGGCGCGAGATCGGTCAGGCGCAAGCCGACGCACAGGGCGCCTTCGTGATCGTGCCCGCCGCGCCGCTGCCGCCCGGCACGGGCGAACTGACGCTGTCCGCCCGGTCGCCGGGCCAGCCCGAGCAGGCGGGCGCGGGCGCGGTCGTGCTGGCGGTGCCGGCGCGCGAGGGCGGCGGGGCGGAGCCGGGAAATGCCGGGAAGCCGCTGGCGGTGCTGGTCGGGCAGGACGCGCCGCGCGTTTTGCAAGTGCCCGGCGCGGCGCAGCCCGGTCATCTCGGCCTGCAGTCGCTGGACTACGATCCGCATGGCGAGATGCGGTTCGCCGGCACCGCTCCGCCCGGCGCCCGGGTGCGGCTCTATGTGGACAACCACCCGGCGGGAGAGGCCATTACCGGCGCCTATGGAATGTGGACACTGAGCCCGGCCAGCAAGCTGCTGCCCGGCCACCATCGGCTGCGCCTGGACCAGCTCGGGGCGAACGGGCGCGTGGTCGCCCGGATCGAGCTGCCGTTCCTGCACGAGGACCTGGCCGCGCGCGACATTCCGCCCGGCAGCATCATCGTCGAGCCCGGCGCCAGCCTATGGCGCATTGCCCGCGCGAGCTACGGCTCCGGGCTCCGCTACCTCGTCATCTTCCGCGCCAATCGCCACCAGATTCGCCGGCCTAACCGGATCTATCCAGGACAGGTCTTCACTGTCCCGCCTCTGGACGCCCCCGTCGGTGATGGCGCTGGCGTGCTTGAACCGCCCCGGTGAAGGCGCCATAACCGCCGCCGCATGTCAGTCGTCGACACGTTCCGCCTGGTCGCGGCGCCTCCGCACCGCGCCGGCTGGCCCTTCATTGTCGGCGGGGTCGTGGTGTTCGTGGTCGGCCTGATCTTCGCGCGCTGGCTGGCCTGGCTCGCGTTCCTGTTCACCGTGTTCTGCCTCTATTTCTTCCGCGACCCCGAGCGGGTGCCGCCGGGCCGGCCAGAGGCGCTGGTGGCGCCGGCCGATGGCAAGGTGGTCTCCATCGCGCCAGCCGTCCCCCCGCTGAGCTGGGGCTCGGCCCGACCCCGCGCTGGCGCATCGGCATCTTCCTCTCGGTGCTGGACGTGCATGTGAACCGGATTCCGGCCGACGGCACGGTGACGCGCATCGCGTATCGCCACGGCGCGTTCGTCAACGCCGCGCTCGACAAGGCGAGCGAACGCAACGAGCGCAACGCCATCGCGATCCGCCTGCCACGCGGGCAGGAGATCGCGGTGGTGCAGATCGCCGGGCTGATCGCGCGCCGGATCGTGTGCGGACTGCGCGAAGGCGATCCGGTCCACGCCGGCAATCGCTTCGGCATGATCCGCTTCGGCAGCCGAACCGACCTTTATCTGCCCGAGGGCGTGCGCCCGCTGGTCGCGATCGGCCAGACCATGATCGGCGGGGAGACGGTGGTGGCGGAGCTGCCCGGATGGGCGAACCCCGGATGAGCGAGCCGAGGACATGAGCGAGTGGCGGCGCCCGGCCTGGCCGCAGGAAGACGGGCGACACGGCGTGCCAGGCCGCGTGCGCCGATTGCGCACGCGACTGCGCCCGCGCACGCGCCCGCGCTTCCGAGGGCCGTCCTTCAATCGGATCATCCCCAACATCCTGACCTTGAT
Organism: uncultured Pseudomonadota bacterium; assembly: GCA_963830565.1. Taxonomy (GTDB): domain Bacteria; phylum Pseudomonadota; class Alphaproteobacteria; order Acetobacterales; family Acetobacteraceae; genus DATFDN01. The sequence goes on along the minus strand of CAWHMO010000007.1, from coordinate 312,004 downwards.
CGGCTTGTGCGCCGGGCTGACCTCGGTGCGGTTCGCGCTCGATGGACGCTTCGGCGCCGCGGCCATCGCGATCACCTTCGCCGGGTGCATCGACGGGCTGGACGGGCGACTGGCCCGGCTGCTCAAGGCGGTGTCACGCTTCGGCGCCGAGTTCGACAGCCTTGCCGACTTCATGGGCTTCGGCGTGGCGCCCGCCCTCGTGCTGTACCTGTGGTCGCTGCAGCGGCTGGGGCCGTTCGGCTTCGTGCCCTGCATGTTCTTCGCCGTCTGCATGGCGCTGCGCCTCGCGCGCTTCAACGCGGCGCTGGATGCCGGGCCGTCGCCTGCCTACGCCTACAACTTCTTCACCGGCGTGCCGGCGCCGGCCGGTGCCGGGCTGGCGCTGCTGCCGATATTCCTCGGCCTCGAGGGGCGGGCGCTTGATGTCGCCTGGCTGGTGAGCGTGGCCCGTTCGCCGGCGCTGTGCGCGCCGGTCCTGATCGGCACCGGCTTGCTGTGCGTCTCCACGCTGCCGATCTGGAGCTTCAAGAACTTCAAGGTTCCGGCGGAGTATGTGCTGCCGGTCCTGCTGGGCGTCGGCTTGTTCGCCGCGGTGCTGGTCGCCGATCCCTGGGCGGCGTTCGTGGGTTTGGGGGTGGCCTACATCGTCATGCTGCCGTTCAGCGTGCGCAGCTTCCGCCGGCTGCGGCGCGCGGCCGAGCAGGAGCCCGACGCCGGCGACGCTTGACCGAATTCCGTCCTGGGCCGTACAGCCCGGGCGGGAAACGCGATCCAGCGAAGGAAGCGACATGCGGCATCGGGCACGCGCGTGGCTAGCGGCCACGGCAGCTTTGTTTATCGCCGGCACGGCACGGGCCGAGACGATAAGGCTGGGCGCCATCCTTCCGCTCACCGGCCCCGGCGCCGTGGTCGGCACGCAGGAGATGCGCGGCATCCAGTTCGCCATCGAGCAGGCCAACGCCAAGGGCGGTGTCCGCGGCAACCCGGTGGAGGTTCTGTTCGAGGACAACCAGGCCAAGCCCGACCAGTCGGTGCTGAGCTTCAACAAGCTGGTCGATCTACAGCACGTGCCGATGATCTTCACCGGCTATTCCGGCCCATCCCTTGCGATGGCGCCGCTGGCGACGCGCAAGAAGGTGCTGCTGGTCAATGCCGGGGCGCAATCGGACAAGCTGCGCACTGCCTCGCCCTATCTGGTCAACACCCTGCCCTCCACCGGCGATGAGGTGACGGTGCTGAGCCGGTGGCTAGTGGGCCAGGGCAAGAAGACCGCATCGGTGCTGTTCGAGAACGACGCCGCCGGCATCGGCGGGCGCGACGACTTCGTCGCCGACTACAAGAAGGCGGGCGGCACGATTCTGGCGCAGGAGCCGGCGCAGTTTGGCCAGACCGACTATCGCCCGGCGCTGCTCAAGCTCTCCGGCGGCAATCCCGATGTGCTGTTCGTCTCCATCACCGCGGGGATGGTGCCGCTGGCCGATCAGATCCACCAGATGAACCCGCGTTTCATGGTCGCCGGCACTTCGTTCTTCGCCGATCCGCAGGCGATCGCCGATCCGGCGGCGCAGGGTTTCGTGCATACCCAGGTGCAGATCGACGCCCCGCCCGAGCTCGCCGCCGCGTTCCGCCAGAAGTTTGGCGCCGACATGGATTTCTTCGCGCGCCAGTACTACACCGCCACCCAGATCACGCTGACCGTGCTCGACAAGCTGGCGGAAGAGAAGAAGCCGATCACCGGCGAGGCGATGCATGACGCGCTGTTTCGGATCAAGACCTTCAACGGCCTGATCCCGATGACCTTCACCTCCAACACCGCGACCGTGCCGATCGCCGTTGACGAGTTCAAGGACGGCAAGGACGTGCCGATCGCCAAGGGAACTGCGGGAGAGTGAGCCGCGGAGGGGCCAGATGCTCGCCCTTCAGCTCCTCCTGAACGGCATCGTCACCGGCTGCGCGCTCGGCATCGTCGCCGTCAGCTTCGCGCTGGTGTACGCGACCACCAAGATTTTCCATGTCGCCCACGCAGGGGTTTACACGCTCGGCGGCTACGTCGCTTGGTCGCTGGCCTCCCGCGGCGTGCCGGACCCGCTGGCGCTGATCGGCGCCATGGCGGCTTGCGCCGCATTGGGCGCGCTGATCCAGCATCAGTTGTATGGGCGCCTGGAGCGGCGGGGGGCGACGCATCTCGGCATCCTGATCGCCTCGCTCGGCGCGCTGGCGGTGATCCAGAACGTCATCGCCGCGGTCTACTCGCCGAACATCCTGCAATTCCCCAGCACCTGGGCGGCGCGCACCTTTGCGCTCGGCGGCGTGCGGCTCAGCGCGGCGCAGCTCGCGACGCTCGGGATCAGCCTGCTCGCCTTCGCCGCCGTGCTGTGGTTCGCGCGCCGCACCATCCTCGGCAAGCGCATCCGCGCCGTCGCATCCAATCCCTTCCTGGCCGAGATCACCCGGCTGGAGCCGCGCGCGGTGCATGTCTATGTCATCGCCATCGCCTCGGCCGTGGTGTGCCTGCCCGGCGTGCTGGTGCCGTTCGATCTCGGGCTGCAGCCCTATGGCGGGATCACGCCACTGCTGACCGCGACCATCGCCATGATCGCCGGCGGCATCGGCAGCCTGACCGGCGCGTTCGCGCTGTCGGTGGTGATTGTCGTGCTGCAGAACCTGTCGCTGCTGGTGATGCCCGGCGAGTGGAGCATCGGGGTGACGTTCTTCATCTTCGTGGTGTTCATGCTGTTCCGCCCGCGCGGGCTGTTCGCCGGGGCGGCCTGAGATGGACTTCTTCGCGTCATACGTCGTGCTGGCCGAGATCTACGTGCTGCTGGCGCTCTCGACCAACCTGCTGGTCGGCGTGGTCGGCATCTTCTCGGTAAGCCAGGCCGCCGTGTTCGGCGTCGGCGCCTACATCGTCGGCGACTTCCTGCTGAGCGGCACGCTGGGATTCCTGCCCGCGCTCTGCATCGCCATCGCCGCCTGCGTCGTGCTGAACGTACTGACCACGCTGCCGAGCCTGCGCGTCGCGGGCGATTATTTCGTCGTGACCTCGTTCGGCATCCAGCTTCTCGCAACGGCCGGCTACACCAACTGGACCGAGGGCACCGGCGGAGCCAACGGATTGCCGGGGATACCGCCGGCCGACATCTTCGGCTTCCAGCTCGCCACCACCTTGCAGTACTTGGCGCTGACCACTGTTGCCGCCGCGCTCGGCTGCCTCGGCTTCTGGCTGGTGATGCGCGCACCGTTCGGACGCTTGCTGCGCGCCATCCGCGAGGACGAACTGGCCGTCGCCGCTGCCGGCAAGGGGGTGCTGGGTTCCAAGGTTTCAGCCGCAGCGCTGGCCGGCGCCTATGCCGGAGCGGCGGGCGGCCTGTATGCGACCTTCATGAGCTTCATCGATCCGTCGGCGTTCGATCTCGACGCCTCGGTGCTGCTGCTCAGCATGGTGGTGCTGGGCGGGTCGCGCACGCTCGCCGGCTCGATCATCGGACCCTTCCTGCTGCTCGCGCTACCGCAGGTGCTGGCGCTGGTGGCGCTGCCCACCTCGGTCGCCGCGTCGATCCGCCAGCTGATCTACGGCGTGCTGCTGATCGCGTTCATGCTGTTCCGTCCGCAGGGGCTGGCAGGAGAGCGGCTGTGAGTGCCTATCTTTCGGTCGCCGGCGTCGCGGTGCGGTTCGGCGGTCTGCAAGCGCTGGCCGACACCAGCTTCGCCATCGCGCGCGGACGGATCACCTGCATGGTCGGCCCGAACGGCGCCGGCAAGACCACCATCTTCAACGTCATCACCGGATTCCTGCGCCCGGCCGAGGGCAGCGTGCGCTTCCAGGGCCGAATGCTCGATGGGCTGCGCCCGCAGGCGATCGTGCGGGCCGGCATCGCGCGCACCTTCCAGAACCTGCGCCTGTTCGCCGATCTGACGGCGCTCGACAACGTAGCGATGGCGCTCCCCGGTCAGTTCGGCGAGGCGCCGCTCGGCGCCATCTTCCGCCCGCTGCACACCGCCCGCGCCCAGGCGCGGCGGCGGGAGGAGGCGCGCGCAATCCTGGCCCATGTCGGCCTCGCCGAGCGCGCCGGCGAGTTCGTGCGCAATCTCTCCTATGGCGAACAGAAGCTGCTGACGGTTGCGCGCGTGCTCGCGACAGGGGCGGAGCTGCTGCTGCTGGACGAACCTGCCTCCGGCCTCGCCGCCGGCGCCCTGGACCGAGTGATGGCGCTGCTGCGGCGTTTGCAGGACGAGGGAAAGACCTTGCTGGTGGTGGAGCACAACACCCGCGTCGTGCAGCGCATCGCCGACGACGTCCTGTTCCTGCACCAGGGGCGCCTGCTGGCGCAGGGAACGCCGGAGCGGATCATCACCGACCCGGCGCTCGCCGAGATCTATTTCGGCGGCGCACTGTGATCCTTGAACTCGCGAACCTGTCCGCCGGCTACGGCGCGAAAACGGTGATCTCCGATATCGGCTTCGCGCTGGAGCCGGGTCGCATCCTCGCGCTGCTCGGCCATAACGGCGCCGGCAAGACGACGACGCTGAAGACCGTTATCGGCCTGCTCCCGGCGCGCGCCGGGGAGGTGCGCTTCGATGGCCGCGCGCTGGGGCGGATGCGGGTTGCCGAGCGCGTGGCGCTGGGGCTTCGCCTGCTTCCCGAGGGACGCGGCATCTTCCCCGACCTGACCGTGTCGGAGAACATCGACGTTGTCGCCGCCCGCAACCTCGCCGCCGATGCGATGTTCGCGTCCGCCGACATATACCGCCTGTTCCCGGTCCTCGACGAGCGGCGCACGACCCGCGCCGGCAGCATGAGCGGCGGGCAGCAGCAGATGCTGGCCTTCGGACTGGCGATCCTGGGCACGCCGCGCTGCCTGATGCTCGACGAACCCTCGATCGGGCTGGCGCCCAACCTGGTGGAGCGGCTATTCGCGCAGGTGCGGGAAGTGTGCCAGGCGCGCGGCATGGCGGCGGTACTGGTCGAGCAGAACGTGGCGGCGGCGCTGCGCATCGCCGATCGCGCGGTGATCATGAACCAGGGCCGCATCGTGTTCGACGGCACGCCCGAGGCGGCGCGGGCGTCGAATGTCTGGGAATACTTCTGAAGCTACGCGTTGCGTTCCGCCGCGAGCTCGGCGCGAAGCGTGTCGAGCGGCACCAGCGCGCCGTCGCGCTCGACATGCCAGAAGGTCCAGCCATTGCAGGATGGGGCGTGCTGCACCGCCGCGCCGACTTGGTGAATCGAGCCTCGCGCCCCGTTGGCGGCAATCGTGCCATCGGCGGAGACTGTCGCGCTCACCCGACGCTGGCGATCCGTGAGGCACGTGCCCGGGATGACGATGCCCCGCTCCACCAAGCTCCCGAACGGGATGCGCGGCGCCTCCCGCCGCGTGGGCGCGGTGGCGACGCCGTCCTCGGTGGCGGGGCGGGTGCGGCGGATGCGGCCGATGGCGGCTTCGGCGTAGGCCGGGTGGCGCTCGATGCCGATGAAGTGGCGGTGCAGCCGCTTGGCGACCGCCGCCGTGGTGCCGGTGCCGAGGAACGGATCGAGCACCACATCGCCCGGCGCGGTGGAGGCGAGCAGGACGCGGTGCAGCAGCGCCTCGGGTTTCTGCGTCGGGTGCAGCTTCAGCCCGTGCTCGTTGCGCAGCCGCTCGGCCCCGGTGCAGAGCGGGATGAACCAGTCGCTGCGCATCTGCACGTCGTCGTTCAGCGCCTTCATCGCCTGATAGTTGAAGCGATGCCGGGAATCGCGCTGCCGCGCCGCCCAGATCAGGGTCTCGTGCGCGTTGGTGAAACGCCGGCCGCGGAAGTTCGGCATCGGGTTGGCCTTGCGCCAGACGATGTCGTTCAGCAGCCAGAAGCCGAGATCCTGCAATGCCGCGCCGATCCGGTAGATATTGTGGTAGGCGCCGATGACCCAGAGCGTGCCGTCCTTACGCAGCACGCGCCGGCACTCGCCCAGCCACGCGCGGGTGAAGGCGTCATAGGCGGAGAAATCGATAAAGCGGTCCCAGTCCTCATCGACCCCGTCCACCACGCTGTCGTCCGGCCGGCGCAGCTCGCCGCGGAGCTGGAGGTTGTAGGGAGGATCAGCGAAGACGCAGTGGACCGAGGCCGGGGGCAGCATCCGCATCAGCGCGACGCAATCGCCCCGCAGCACCTGGTCGAGCGGCAGTTCACGAACGATGTTCACGTCTTTCCGGGCGCGGTTCAGCGTCTGCCATCGTGAGCCGGGCGTTCGGGCCGCGTCAATCGGCAATGAGTTCGAGCGCGAGCTGACGCACCGCCCCGAAGGCAGGACGGTGGTGCGGCGTCGGCCCGAGACGGCGGAGCGCCGCGCGGTGCGCCGGGGTGGAGTAGCCAGCGTTCTCCTCCCACCCGTAACCGGGAAAACGGGAGGAGAGCCGGATCATCGCGCGGTCGCGCAGCACCTTGGCGATGATCGAGGCGGCGGCGATCGACAGCGACAGTCCGTCGCCGCCCACGACGCACCGGACCGCGCAAGGGAGCTTCGGCGGCTGGTTGCCGTCCACGAGCGCGAGGTCCGGCGCACACGGCAGCCGCACCACGGCTCGGCGCATGGCGAGCAGCGCGGCGTGCAGGATGTTCAGCCGCTCGATCTCGGCCACCGAGGCAGCCCCGACGCCAATCTCCGCGCGTCCGGAGGCGCGGATCGCCGCGAAGGCCGCGAGTCGCTGGTCGGGGGTAAGCTGCTTCGAAATCGTCGATCATCGCGGCGAGGCGGCGCGGCACGCCGCCGGGGAACACGACCGCGGCGGCCACCACCGGGCCGGCGAGCGGGCCGCGCCCGACCTCGTCCACTCCGGCGACCAAGCCGCCCGCCTGTTTCTCCAGCCTGAAGGTCGGCATCACGGCCGGGTATCAGGAGCGGTCGCGAGTCGCATAGTGCCGAATCGCACTTGGTAAGCTGACCGGCTGCGGCGTCGGAGGCGAGGCTACTGGTGGCTTCGGCAGGGAGTGCTATAATGCGCCAAGAACCGTTGGGCGTCCGGTCCCATCCGGCGCTTTGGGCTGTCCTCGCAGGGAGGGAGCAATGGCAGCGTCAAGGAAATGGCGCCTGTCCGGCGATTATTTCGAGAACTGCAATTGTGACGTGGTGTGTCCATGTCTTGTCTCGCCGGGCGCCCCGCTCACCGCCCGACCGAGCCAGGGCGTGTGCGACGTGGCGCTGGTGTTCCACATCGATGCTGGCACCTATGACGGCGTTCCGCTCGACGGGCTCAACGTGGCCGTGGTCGGCCACACGCCGGGCGCCATGGGACAGGGCGGCTGGACGCTGGCCGCCTACATCGACGAGCGCGCCGACGACCAGCAGGCTGCGGCACTGGGCGCGATCTTCAGCGGCGCCGAGGGCGGCCCCATGGCGGCCTTCGCGCCCCTGGTCGGCACGCATCTGGGGGTCAAGAGAGCGCCCATCACCTACGTCATCACAGGCAAGGCCCGCTCCGTGGAAATCCCGGGTGTGATGCACATGGGGGTGGAGCCCTTGGGGAGCATGCACCCCAGCGGCGAGCTCTGGGCGGCGCTCGGCCATCCGGTCGCGCCCGACAAGCTGGCGCTGGCGGTCGGCACGGCGGGCAGCACCTTCGCCGATCATGGGATGCGGTGGGACAATTCCGGTCGGAACGGGCATTACGCGCCGATCAGCTGGTCGAACTAGCCGCTTCCGGCACTCCCATGGACCGACCGTGGCTGGCGCCCCTGCCGATGCAGCGCAACGGCATCCTGGGCCTGCTGGTAGCCCTTGCCGCGGTCTCCTGGGCACTCCTCGTCTGGCTCGGCGGCCGGAGCGGCACAGGCATGGCGATGACCTCGCCCACCATGGGGCTGCGCGCACCACTGTTCCTGGCAATCTGGGTGGCCATGATGGTGGCCATGATGTTTCCGACCGCCGCTCCCATGATCCTCACCTTCCATCGCGTGCAGGCCGGCAAGCGCCAGCGCGGCGAGGTTTTCGTCTCAACCTGGGTGTTCGTCGCGGCGTACATGTTGGTGTGGACGCTGGCGGGCGTGGCCGCCTTCGCGGGCGCTGTAGCTGCCGAGGCGGTGGGCGCGCGCCTCGCCCTGTCGCCGGCCACCTCCGCGCGCGTCGGCGGGACAGTCCTGATCGTGGCTGGGCTCTACCAACTCACGCCGCTGAAGGACCGCTGCCTGTCCCGATGCCGCACGCCCCTCACCTTCATCATGACCGCGTGGCGCGACGGCGCGGCGGGGGCGCTGCGCATGGGCCTGCTGCATGGGGTCTATTGCCTCGGCTGCTGCTGGCTGCTCTTCGCCGTCCTGTTCCCGCTCGGCGTCATGAACATCGCCGCCATGGCGACGATCACGCTAGTGGTGTTCGCCGAGAAGACGTTGCCCTGGGGCCGTCCAGTCGCCCGCGCGACCGCGGCGGCTCTCGTGGCCTACGGCGCTCTGGTGCTGGCCGTTCCGCGCGTACTGCCCACCTTTACCCCAGGCAACGACATGGCCATGCCCGCCGTCGCGCCCATGGCGGGCATGCGTTGAACATGCCGGCCCACCACCGCGGCGGCCAAGGCGTCACCCGCTGGGAATGAGCGGCGCTCGTCGCGGCGGACCGCGACTTGGAAACGGCGCCCGCCGCGACAATGATAGCGGGGCCCAGGGAGTGCCCTTCATGACCGCGCAATCCGCCGCCGACGCTCTGCTGCTCCGCGCCGACCATGCCGGCGTCGCCCGGCTCACCCTGAACCGACCCGCCGCGCGCAACGCGCTCTCGCTCGCGCTGATGGGCGCGCTGGAGGGCGAGCTTGCCCGCATCGCCGAGGAGCCCGGCATCAAGGTGGTGGTGATCGGCGGCGCCGGGCCGGCGTTCTGCGCCGGGCACGATCTGCGCGAGATGCGGGGCCGGCCCGAGCGAGCGGCCTATGAGGAGACCTTCGCCGCGTGCTCGCGGCTGATGCTCGCGATCACCCGCCTGCCCAAGCCGGTCATCGCCCGCGCCCACGGCATCGCCACCGCCGCCGGATGCCAGCTGGTCGCGACCTGCGACCTCGCGGTTGCCGCCGAGACCGCGCGCTTCGCCACGCCGGGGGTCAATATCGGCCTGTTCTGCTCGACGCCGATGGTGGCGCTCTCGCGCGCCGTGGGCCGCAAGGCGGCTATGGAGATGCTGCTGACCGGCGAGCTGTTCGACGCTGCCCGCGCCCGCGAGATCGGGCTGGTGAACCGGGTCGTACCGGACACCGCGCTCGATGCAGAGACGGCGGCGCTGGCTGAGGGGATCGCAGCGAAAAGCCCGCTGACGCTCGCCATTGGCAAGGAGGCATTCTACGCGCAGGCGGAGATGCGGCTGGACGAGGCCTATCGCCATACCTCGGAGGTGATGACGCGCAACATGCTGGCCCGCGACGCGGCCGAGGGGATCGACGCCTTCCTACAGAAGCGCCAGCCTGTCTGGACCGGCGCCTGATGCCCGCGGACCCGTACGAGACGCTGGGAGTCAAGCGCGACGCGGACGACGCGGCGATCCGTGCCGCCTATCGCAAGCTCGCGAAGCGGTATCACCCGGATCTCAACCCCGGCAAGCCGGAGGCGGCCGAGCGTTTCAAGCAGATCAACGCCGCCAACGACATCCTGATGGACCCGGAGAAACGCGCCCGCTTCGATCGCGGCGAGATCGATGCGGCGGGCAACGAGACGCCGCGCGGCCCGACCTGGCGCGACTACGCCGAGGCGGCGGGGCGCGAGAAGTATCGTGCCCAGCCCGGCTTCAATCCCGAGGATCTCAGCGACATCCTGGGTGCCGCGTTCGGGATGCGCGGCGGCACGCGTGGAGCCGGGTTCGCGATGCGCGGCGCCGACGTACAGTACGCGCTGACAGTCGGCTTTCTCGATGCCGCCAACGGCACGACCCGGCGGGTCACGTTGCCGGATGGTCGGACGCTGGACGTGCGCATCCCGCCAGGCGTGCGCGATGGGCACGTCCTGCGCCTCAAGGGGCAGGGCTATCCGGGACACGGCGATGCGCCGGCTGGCGATGCGCTGGTGGAGGTGACGGTGGCGCCGCACCGGTTCTTCCGCCGCGAGGGCGAGGATATCGTGCTCGACCTCCCCGTGACACTGCGCGAGGCGGTGCTGGGCACCTCGCTGGAGGTGCCGACGATCAAGGGCAAGGTCCGGCTGACCATCCCGCCCGGCTCGGGCACCGGCACGCGGCTGCGGTTGCGCGGGCGGGGGGTGCATCACGGGCACCAATATGTTGATCTCCGCGTCGTCGTGCCGCCGGGCGACGAGCCCGAGCTTGCCGAGTTCCTGAAGACCTGGCGAGCGCGTCGCGATTTCGACCCGCGCGCCGGGCTGGAGGAGGGCTGATGCACATCGAGGGCGTGATCGCGCTGCTTGGCGACCTCGAAGCGCCAGAGCTGCTGAGCTGGGTGGAGCGCGGCTGGGTGCAGCCGGACGCCTCGGGCAATCTCTGGGAGTTCCGCGAGATCGACGTCGCGCGCGCGCGGCTGGTTCGCGACTTGCGTCACGACATGGACGTGAGCGACGAGACGATGCCGGTCGTGCTCTCGTTGCTCGATCAGGTCTATGACCTGCGCGGCGCGTTGCGGCGCCTGACCGATGCGCTCGAGCGTCAGCCGCCGGAGCTGCGGGCTGCGGTGCTGGAGGCGATGGGGTGAGCCGCCTCGGTCGCGATTCCATTGGCCCTTTCGGGGTGCGTCACATGCGCGTCATCTTGATCCTGATCGCCGCCCTGCTCTCAACCCCCGCCCATGCCGCCGCCGACAGCCGGCCGCCTGTCGATCTGGCGCTGGTGCTCGTCACCGACGTGTCGCGCAGCATCGATGATTCCGAGTTCACGCTGGAAAAGGGCGGCTATGCCACGGCCCTCACTGATGCACGGGTGATCGACGCGATACGTGGCGGCATGAACGGCGCGATCGCCGTCGCCTATGTCGAGTTCGCCGGCGAGATGCAGGTGCGTACCGTCCTCGACTGGACGACGATCCACGACGCCACCTCGGCGAGCGGCTTCGCCGACCGGCTGCGGGCGGCGCCCCGCTCGTTCTGGGGACGCACCGCGATCAGCGCGGGCATCGACCACGCCATGCAGATGCTGGCGGAGGCGCCGGCCGAGGCGACGCGCCGAACCATCGACGTGTGCGGCGACGGCACGAACAACGCCGGGCGAGCCGTCACCGAGGCGCGCGACCAGGCGCTCGCCGCCGGCGTAACCATCAACGGTCTCGCCATCATCAACGACCATCCGGTGTCCTGGACTTTCGCGCATGTCCAGCCGCCGGGCGGTCTCGACAATTACTACCGCCAGAATGTCACCGGCGGCCCCGGTAGCTTCGTGCTGGTGGTGCATGACTTCCACAGCTTCGGCGAGGCGATGACGCGCAAGCTGGTCAACGAGGTGGCCGCGACGCCCGGCCCCGCGCGGTTCTGATCAATCAGGCAGCGAATCCCAGACCACGCGGGAGTAGTTGAGGGACCGCGCCAGGTTCTCCACGAACGCCTTCGCCTCGTCCAGGCTGGTCGCGAGGTGCGAGTCGGCCCATTCGCGCGCCGGATGGGGGTTCTCCGGGTTGAGGTCGCCCGTGTACTCCGCCTTGTAGAGGTCGATCTCGACCTGCCGGATGCGCGCGTGGAAGTCGCCCTTCGCTCCCGAAACCGTCGGTTCCATCGCATGTTCCTCGCTTGCTGCTTGGGGCTAACGCCGCGCGCCGGCGAGGGTTGGCAACCCGGTCGGCCTATCCTCGTTGGCTCACCAGTCCGCGTCCACGCGGCGAAACCCGTCGTTCCGTCGAAAGGCACTAAGATGACCTCCCGGCCAGAAACCCCGGTCGAGCAGCAGCTTCGCGAAAGCGACGGCTTGCCCAATCAGCGCGCCGCGCTGCCGCCCGGCACCCTTCCCGGCCCGCCCCCCGATCCACAGGGCGACGAGAACCGAACGCCGCCGCCCATCGAGGAGAGCGGCGCGGGAAACTGGGAGCGGACAATGGATCGGGGCCACGCGGGCGTGACCCTGTCCGGCAATCGCCGGCCGGAGCCGGTGCCCCCGGATCGAACTCACCCAATTCCAGAGGAGAAGCCATGAGCAGCAGCACGCAAAAGGCGCAGGACATCTTCATCGTCGGCCTGCGCAACCAGCACGCGGTCGAGAAGCAGGCGATCGAGCTTCTCGAACGCCAAGTCGGGCGGCTCGAGAACTATCCTGAGATGTCCGCACGCATGCGCCAGCATATCGCCGAGAGCAACGAGCAGGCACGCCGCATCGAGGAGCTTCTGTCCTCGCTCGGCACCAGCCATTCGGCGGTCAAGGACACCGTCACGTCGCTGATGGGCAATCTCGCGGCCCTAGGCCACACAGTCGCCCCCGACGAGGTGCTCAAGAACACGCTCGCCAACTTCGCTTTCGAACACTACGAGATCGCGAGCTACTTGTCGCTCCTGACGCTCGCCGAGGCGATAGGTCACGACCGCGCCAAGCTCGCGCTGAACGAGTCCCTGCGCGAGGAGGAGCAGATGGCGCAGTGGATCCAGGACCACATCGGCCCGACCACGCTCCGCTTTGTCGAGCGCACGGCAGCCGGCCAGACCGCCGGCGTCTGAGCGGCGAGACTCTTCCCATCCAACACCTTCCCCCGACCCTTTCCCTTGCGGGCGAGAGTTGGGGGAGCGATCGTCCGGTAATTGGTGACGCCGTTATCCGCCGGGAACCAGCCCGGCCTGCTCGCCGTCCGGCCCAACCTCCAGGAGCTTGCTGTTCGACGTGCAGCTCCAGCTCGAGGCCTGAGTCACGTCGCCCGTGCCGTTGTAGGTGGCCTGCTCGGGGAACTGGCAGAGCGGCATGGTGCGGGTGACGGCCTTGGTCGGATCATTGTTCGCATAGTGCGTCGCCACGATCGCGTCCGGCGCCTGGCCCTGCGTGACCCACGCATCCAGCGCGGTCAACGTGTCGAAGACGTTCGGGCCGGGCCCGCCTCCGCAATGCTGCATGTCCGGCACCATGAACAGTCGGACATTGTCCTGCAGCCCGGCATAGGATCCCTGCGCCTCGGCCGCGAGCTGCTCGTAGAGCAACACGGAGCGGAAGGGCGGCAGCGCCGGGTCGCTGTAGCCATGGTACCAGAGCAGCTTGCGACCCTGGCTGATGAAGGCCTGGAAGTCCTCGGGCGAGCGAGCGCTCCCCCGCGCCGTCCGCGCGTCGAACAGCGCCAGCCCCTCCGGCGTCACCACCCCGTCGATGCCGATCGGATAGGTGAAGATGTCGAAGGTTGGGTCGCGGGTGACAAGGTATTTGGTGATGTGGTCCGTGAACTGGAAGCCTGCCGGGGCCGGGGTGAAGCCCATATTGCCCCAGGGCTCGGCAGTGCCGGGCGCGGTCGGAGGCGTGATGCCGACTGTCCAGACATCCGCCCCGCCATTGGAGAGGTCGGTGATCGAGAAGCCGGGATAGATCAGGTCGCCGGCTTCGTTGCGCACCGGGCTGATGTAGGTGGTCAGGAAGTCCGCCTGAGCCTGGCTCAGGCAGTTCCCCGCCTGACCCGCGGCGCAGATCAGGTCGGACGGCTTGAACGAGCACTTCGCCGGGTTCTGGATCAACCCGTCCTTGACCCCGTCCAGCGCGTCGCACGCGGCATAGACCGCCGCATCCACCGCGGGCAGCAGGCTGGCGGGAACATAGCTCGACGGGGTCGCGAACAGCGCCTTCGAATCCTTGATGCCGCCGAGGATGGTGCGGATGTCCTGGAATGGCGCCCCGGCGATGATGCCGTCATAATCCTCCGGGTAGCGCGCCGCCTCGACCATCGCCTGCCGGCCGCCGTTCGAGCAGCCGTCGAAATAGGCGTTTCCGACCGGACTGCCGTAATAGGCCTCGACGATCTGCTTGCCGGCGACCGTAACTTGGTGGGTGGCGCGGTAGTAGTAGTCGGCGACCTTCGCCCGGTCCGGCTTGCCCGGCCCGACCAGGGCCCAGCTCGCATCCGTGCCGCCCGCCAGGTGACCCGTATCGGTGATGGCAGTCGCGTAGCCCTTAGGTAGCGCCTCCGCGAGGTCCGTCGGGTTGCCGGCGAAATCGGCATAGGTGCTGCCAGCCAGGCCGCCGACGCCGAAGAACAGGAACTTGCCGTTCCAGTTATCCGGCAGACGCAGCTCGAAACCGGCCGAGCCGACCGGCGCACGCTCGCTGTTAGTGTTGAGCGTGCCGATCACGTCGCAATAAGCCGGGGCCGGGGAGGCAGCCGCCACGCTGGTCGCGGAGATGATCGTCGCGCCGGATATCAGCCCCGACAGGGCCGACATAGAGCAGCCCGCACCGCCAGAGGCGGTCTGGGCGGGAGCCGATGCCGCAGCCCCGAAAACGCACAGCAGAGCGCCTCCGCCCAATGCGAGTCCCCGCCCTTTGCGCGGACCTGATTCGTGCCTCATCGGCGTCCCCTTCCCTCTCATTGGCCGGATGCCCGCGCGCTTGGGCTGAACCCGGCACGGACAGTTGAGCAAAGGCGGGAACGCGCGAGAAGAAGCCCGCGGGGCAAACCAAGGTAACAAGAACGTCACCTAGCCTGGATCACGGCTTCTCTCGTGGACTACCGGCTGACGTCCTAACGCCGCCCCTTCGCGCCGCCGGTTGCGACCGGCAAGCTGGTTCAGCAGCTCGACGAGCATCGAGAAGCCGATCGCCGCGTAGATGTAGCCGCGAGGCACGTGCGCGCCGAAGCCGTCGGCGATCAGCGTCATGCCGATCAGCAGCAGAAAGGACAGCGCCAGCATCTTCACCGTCGGGTGCCGGTTGACGAAGCCGGACACTGGCGCGGCGGCGACCATCATCACCCCGACCGCGATGGCCACCGCCGCCATCATGACCGGAAGCCGGTTCGCCATGCCGACCGCGGTGATCACGCTATCGAGCGAGAACACGATGTCGAGCAGGCCGATCTGCACGACGGTGCCGACGAAGCTCGCGCGCGCCGCCTGCGTGCCTTCGTGCTCCCCCCCGCCCTCGATCCGCTCGTGGATCTCTCCCGTTCCCTTGTAGACCAGGAACAGGCCGCCGCCGATCAGGATGAGATCACGCCAGGAGAACTCCCACCCGCCGGCGGCGATCACCGGTTCGGTCAGCCGCATGATCCAGGCAATCGCCGCGAGCAGGCCGAGGCGCAGTCCTAGCGCCAGGACCAAGCCGATCCGTCGCGCGCCCGCCTGCCGCTCGGGCGGGAGCCGGGCGGCAAGGATGGAGAGGAAGATGAGGTTGTCGATGCCGAGCACGATCTCCAACGCGGTCAGCGTCAGCAGGCTTGCCCAGATCTGCGGGTCCGTCAGCCAGTCCATCCTGCTCGTCCTCGCCCACGCTTTCGGCGCCGCCCCCACCAGGCTTCAACCGCGTCAATCGCGCGGATCGTGGGTTTGCGCACCAGCGGGAAATCCTCGGCGAGCAGCAGCGCCCCGAGCGGGATCATCCAGAACCCGAGGATCGGCAGGAAGCCCACGAACCCGCAAAGGATCAGAACCACGCCGAGTGGAATCCGCAGCCATTTCGCGCCCGGTTGCAGCAGCCACGCCACCGCCGAACGAATCGGACCGGGCAACCGCGCCGCGAGTTGCTCCAGGTGGTTGGAATGATCGGCGCTCATGCGCGGCCATGCCAAAGCACGCAGGCCGCGTAATGCTCCGGCACTCCGGGCGGCAGGTTGAGGACGATGCGGATGGTATTGATCGCCCGCATCTCCGCGTGATGCACCGCGCCGTCGGCGCCCGCCACGTGCTCCGCCGCTCGCAGGATGATCCAGGCCCAGGGCGTTTGATCGAAGCCCGCCAGGACGCGAGCGAGCACGCGCCGCTCGCTCGCGGGGTCGCGTTCAAGCTCGCGCACGCACTTGTCGAACAGCCCGCGCGCGAGCGGCGAGTTCAGGCCCTGGAGTTCGAAGCGGCGCAGGTAGGAGCTGAGTTGGCGGCGCTCGGCGGGATGAATACGGCCGTCGGCGCGCGCCACCGAGGCGGCTGCGGTGTTCACCGCCCAGAGCAAGTTCCAAGGGGAGTGCTGGCGATCCTGGCCAGTCGAGGCTTGATCGGCAGGGTTGATCGACATTGAGCAATGCTCCTCTGGTTGCTGCGTTGCGCACCACCAGGAGGTCGATCGCCAATGAAGGAAATGGCCCAGCAGCAGATCGACACGGCAAAGCGGCGCGCGGCGATCCGACATCGCGGAGTTGGCCGGCATCGGTGCCGGCGTCTCCGCCAGAGGGGCCCGGATCTTTCTAGTAGCGTTTATGTGGCGCCGTCGCTGGCGGGTTCAACCGCACCCCGCCAACCAATCGGCCACTTAATCGGCAGGGCTGGGTGTGCCCGCTCGGAGCGCGTGAATCGCGGCGAGGACCGCGGCGGCGAACGGGGTGGCCAGGATGACGCCAAACAGACCGAAGATCACCCCGAACGCGGTTTGCGAAAGGATCGTCAAGGCCGGCGGCAGGTCGATGGTGCGCTTCTGGATCAAGGGCGCCATGATGTTGCCCTCGAATGTCTGAACTCCGAGATAGAGGAATCCGACGAACAGCGCCTCCTTCCCGCTGACCGAGAGTGCGATGAGCACGGCCGGGACCGCGCCGGCGATCGCGCCGATATAGGGGACGAAGTTCAGCAACCCGGCGATCAGCGCCAGGATGAAGGCGAGCGGCATCCCGAGCAGGACCAGACCTGTGCCGCAGAGCACTCCCACCACCAGCATGTCGAGGAACTGGCCCACCAGCCATCCCCATAACGTGCGGCCGACCTGGTCGAGCACACGGCGGATCGGCGCCCGCTGCTTGGCGGACAGCAGTCCGATAACTGCATCCACATAGGATTGTGGAGCCGCAGCTATATAGAGCGCTGCCACCAGGATCACTCCGAAGGTGCCGAGCAGGCCGAGCGCCGACCAGAGCGCGCCGGCCACCAGCCCGGCGAGGCTCCGCAGACTCGCCCCGCTGCTCGCCGGCGTGCCCGCCTGGCCCGCGCCATTGGCGCCGATCCCGAAGGGAAGCTGGGTCAGGATTCGCCGTCCCCAGTCCGTCTGGTCCAACTGGTCCCGCATGGTCTCGAACTGCTGGACCAGACCTTCCTGGAGTTGGCCAAGCTGCTTCGCCAAATCCTGTCCGTGCCACCAGACGAGCACGCCCAGGAACGTGACCACGCCCACGATCACCGCCACCAGCCCCCAGCCGGTGCCGATATGGGTTACCCGACCCAACCTCTCGGCCACCCCGCGCAGCAGGACGGCAACGAGTGCCGCGGCGAAGACGATCATCACCACGTCGCCGAGGGTCGCAATCACCAGCCCGACCGCCGCCGCGATCGCGATCGCCCGAAATAGCGCCGACAGGTTCCTGACCGGCCGGACGAGCTGGGAAAGCTCCTCGAGGGCGCGCACCTCGCGGGCGTACAGGTCGCCGCGTTCGTCCTTGCGATCGTGTTCAGGCGCCATGTCGGAAGACCATGCGTTCGGCCCCCGGGACGAAGAAGCTGCGGCGATCGTAGTCCGTGTCCACATACAGCGGACGACATCCTCCTCGCGGGAGCGGACCTGCCCGGTAGGGTCGGAAATGCCCCCGCCGGCTACTCGGCGCAACTCTCGAAACCCCGCATGCCGTGAGGCGGATCGCTTCCCTGTCCCAGACGACCATCCGGTCTAGTACCTCCCTATCGGTGAACGATGAGTTGCTGAAACCGTCATCGCGAGGCGCGCAGCGCCGTGGCGATCCAGGCCCGCCGCACCGTATCGCCCATCTGGGTCGCCCGCCTGGATCGCCACGCCGCCAAGAGGCAGCTCGCGATGACAGCCTCGGCGAGGCGTTTCACCGTTCAATGATTCCGGGTACTAGCTGGTAGCCCTCGCGCGGGGCCGAACAACGCATTGCCCCCGCCGCCCTGAAAAGGCGGGTTCAGGGGCTGTCCTTGTCATGGACCCCGAAAGCTAAAATGGGATCTCGTCATCCAGATCCCCGCCCTTCGGCGCTTCCCACGACGGGCCGCCGCCGCGCCCGCCCGCTGCCGGCCGGGTCGCGGGGGCGCGGTCGCGGAAACCGCCTCCGCCGCCTTCGCCCGTCCCGCCTTCCTCGCCGCGGTTGCTGTCGAGCAAGGTCAGTTCCCCCTTGAAGCGGCCGATCACCACCTCCGTCGAGTATTTTTCCTGGCCCGACTGGTCGGTCCATTTGCGGGTCTGCAGCGCGCCCTCGACATAGACCTTGCGGCCCTTGCGCAGGAACCGCTCGGCGATATCGGCGACCCGGTCGTTGAAGATCACCACGCGGTGCCACTCGGTGCGCTCCTTGCGCTCGCCCGAGGCACGGTCATTCCAGGTCTCGCTTGTCGCGAGCGTCAGGTTGACGATCTTCGTGCCGTCCTGCGTGGTCCGCACCTCCGGGTCCTTGCCCAGGTTGCCCACGAGAATGACCTTGTTCACGCTACCAGCCATGCTGTCCCCGCTCCGTCCGAATCCGCTCTATTCGCTACCAGGAGCGGTTAACATACCCCTAGTATGCGCCCCGTGCGCGGCAAATCCCCTTCCACGGCCCATGGCGGCGGTATATAGACCGCGAACATCCCAGGAACAACTCGGATCGGGACAGAGCGCTGCATGGAAGCCAACAGCATCCACGTCCGTGGCGCGCGCGAGCACAACCTCAAGGACGTGGACGTGGTCATCCCGCGCGACCGGCTGACCGTCATCACCGGTCTTTCCGGCTCGGGCAAGTCCTCGCTCGCCTTCGACACGATCTACGCCGAGGGCCAGCGCCGCTACGTCGAGAGCCTGTCGGCCTATGCGCGCCAGTTCCTGGAACTGGCCGGCAAGCCGGACGTGGACGGCATCGACGGGCTCTCGCCGGCCATTTCCATCGACCAGAAGACCACGAGCCGCAACCCGCGCTCCACTGTCGGCACGGTGACGGAAATCCACGACTACATGCGCCTGCTCTGGGCGCGGGTCGGCGTGCCCTACTCCCCGGCTACCGGCCTGCCGATCGAGGCGCAGACCGTGAGCCAAATGGTCGATCGGGTGATGGCAAGGGCGGAGGGCACGCGTCTCCTGCTGCTCGCTCCCGTGGTGCGCGACCGCAAGGGCGAGTACCGCAAGGAGCTCGCGGAGCTGCAGCGCCGCGGCTTCACCCGCGTCAAGGTCGACGGCACGCTGCACGAGATCGCCGAGGTGCCGGCGCTCAACCGCAAGATCAAGCATGAGATCGAGGCGGTGGTCGATCGCGTCGTGGTCCGTCCAGGGCTGGAGTCCCGCCTGGCCGACAGCTTCGAGACCGCGCTCGCCCTCTCCGACGGCATCGCCTATGCCGAGAACGCCGATACCGGCGAACGCACCGTGTTCTCCTCCCGCTTCGCCTGCCCGGTCAGCGGCTTCACCATCGAGGAGATCGAGCCCCGGCTGTTCAGCTTCAACAGCCCGCACGGCGCCTGCCCGAAATGCGATGGGTTGGGCACGCAGGGCTTCTTCGACCCGGCCCTGGTCGTGCCCGATGACCGCGCTTCGCTCGCTGGCGGCGCGATCGCGCCGTGGGCCGGCGCGCAGACGCCCTATTACGACCAGACGCTGCAAAGCCTCGCCCGGCATTTCAAGGCCACGACGCGCACGCCCTGGGGCGAGCTGCCGGACGCGGTGCGAGACGCGATCCTGTTCGGCACCGAGGAGCCGGTCGCGTTCACCTACAAGGACGGCGTGCGGGCCTATACCGTGACGAAGCCGTTCGAGGGCGTGATCCGCAACCTGGAGCGCCGGTTCCTGGAAACCGACAGCGTCTGGGTCCGTGAGGAACTGGCGCGCTACCGCGCCGAGCGGCCCTGCGATGTCTGCCACGGCGCCCGCCTGAAGCCCGAGGCGCTGGCGGTGCGGGTCGCGAACAGCAACATCGCCCAGGCCTCCGATCTGTCGATCAGCGCCGCGTTGCCCTGGTTCGAGGGCGTGATGGCGACGCTCACCCCGCAGCGCGCCGAGATCGCACGGCGCATCCTGCGCGAGATCGTGGACCGGTTGCGCTTCCTGAACGATGTCGGGCTGAGCTATTTGACCCTGGCGCGCGGCTCCGCGACCCTCAGCGGCGGCGAGAGCCAGCGCATCCGCCTCGCCAGCCAGATCGGTTCGGGCCTGACCGGCGTCCTCTATGTGCTCGACGAGCCCTCGATCGGGCTGCACCAGCGCGACAACGAACGCCTGCTCGGTACGCTTAGGCGCCTACGCGACCTGGGCAACACGGTGCTGGTGGTGGAGCATGACGAGGATGCGATCCGCGCCGCCGACCACCTGATCGACATGGGGCCGGCGGCCGGGCGGGACGGCGGGCGGGTGGTGGCCGAAGGGACGCCTGCGGAAGTCGCCGCCAATCCGCGTTCGCTGACCGGCGATTACCTCTCGGGACGGCGGCAGATCGCGGTGCCGGCGATGCGCCGGCCGGTGCAGAAGGATCGGATGCTGCGCGTCATCGGAGCGCGCGGCAACAACCTCAAGGACGTGAACGCCGGCTTCCCACTCGGCACCTTCACCTGCGTCAGCGGCGTCTCCGGCGGCGGCAAGTCCACCCTGGTGGTCGACACGCTGTATCGCGCCGCGTCGCGACGGCTGATGGGCTCGGGCGAGGTGCCGGCGCCGCATGATCGGATCGAGGGGTTGGAGCTGCTCGACAAGATCATCGACATCGACCAGTCCCCGATCGGCCGTACCCCGCGCTCCAACCCCGCCACCTATACTGACCTGTTCGCCCCGATCCGCGACTGGTTCGCGGAACTCCCCGAGAGCCGCGCGCGGGGCTACAAGCCGGGCCGGTTCAGCTTCAACGTCAAGGGCGGGCGCTGCGAGGCGTGCCAGGGCGACGGGGTGCTGAAGATCGAGATGCACTTCCTTCCCGACATCTACGTGACGTGCGACGTGTGCAAGGGACGGCGCTACAACCGCGAGACTTTGGAGATCAAATACCGCGACAAGTCGATCGCCGACGTGCTGGCGATGACGGTGGACGAGGCAGTGGGGTATTTCAGCGGCCAGACCCGCATCCACGACCGGCTGCGCATCCTCCAGCAGGTGGGCCTCGGCTATGTGAGCCTCGGCCAGCAGGCGACCACGCTCTCGGGCGGCGAGGCGCAGCGCATCAAGCTGTCCAAGGAGCTGGCCCGGCGCGCGACCGGGCGCACGCTCTACATCCTCGACGAGCCGACCACTGGCCTGCACTTCGAGGATGTCCGCAAGCTGTTGGAAGTACTGCATGCTCTGGTCGATCAGGGCAACACGGTCGTGGTGATCGAGCACAATTTGGAGGTGCTCAAGACGGCCGACTGGATCCTGGATTCTCGGCCCGGAGGGCGGCGAGGGCGGCGGGCGCATCGTCGCGGAAGGCACGCCGGAGTCCATCGCCGCCAATCCCGAAAGCCATACCGGCCGTTTCCTGGCGCCCCTGGTCGAGGCAACGGTCCAGAAGGCGCGGCGGCGGGCCTGAAGGTCGCCCCACCCCCGTCCTTGACGGGGAACCTTTTGCCTACTCCTCGTTGGTGCGCCGGATCAGCACCTCGCGCTTGCCGACGTGGTTGGCCGGGCCGACCACGCCTTCCCGCTCCATCTGCTCCACCAGCTTGGCGGCGCGGTTGTAGCCGATATTGAGGTGGCGCTGGACGAACGATGTGCTGGCCTTGCCCTCGCGCGCGACCAGCGCGACCGCCTGCTCGTAGAGGCCGCGCTCGCCGCCGTCGCCGAGCCCCAGGCCCGGCAGCGCGCCGCCCGGGTCGTCGTCCTCGGGTTCGGTCACGGCCTCGACATAGGCCGGCTCGCCCTGCTCGCGCAGGAAGGCGACCACCGCCTCCACCTCCTGGTCGGAGACGAACGGGCCGTGGACGCGGGTGATGCGCCCGCCCCCGGCCATGTAGAGCATGTCGCCCTGCCCGAGGAGCTGCTCGGCCCCCTGCTCGCCCAGGATGGTGCGGCTGTCGAACTTGCTGATCACCTGGAAGCTGATCCGGGTGGGGAAGTTGGCCTTGATGGTGCCGGTGATGACATCGACCGACGGGCGCTGGGTCGCCATGATGACGTGGATGCCAGCCGCGCGCGCCATCTGCGCCAGGCGCTGCACCGCGGCCTCGATCTCCTTGCCGGCGACCATCATCAGGTCGGCCATCTCATCCACCACCACGACGATCAGCGGCAACTGCTCCAGCGTCAGCGGCTGCTCCTCGAAGGTCGGGCGGCCGGTGTCGGGATCGAAGCCGGTCTGCACGCGGCGCGTGACGACCTCGCCCTTGCTCCGCGCCTCGGCCACGCGGTCGTTGTAGCCGCCGATGTTGCGCACCCCGAGCTGGCTCATGGCACGGTAGCGGCGCTCCATCTCGCGCACCGTCCATTTCAGGGCGGTCACGGCCTTCGCCGGCTCGGTCACGACCGGGGCCATCAGATGCGGGATACCCTCGTAGGTCGACAGCTCCAGCATCTTCGGATCGATCAGGATCAGGCGGCACTGGTCGGGCGAGAGCCGGTAGAGCAGGCTCAGGATCATCGCGTTGACGCCGACCGACTTGCCCGACCCCGTGGTGCCCGCGATCATCAGGTGCGGCATGCGCTGCAGGTCGGCGACGACCGCCGTGCCGCCGATGTCCTTACCGAGCGCGAGCGCGAGGCGGCCGGAATGGCGCTGGACCTCCTCGGCGGCGAGCAGCTCCGAGAGGAACACGGTTTCGCGCTTCGCGTTCGGCACCTCGATGCCGATCACGTTGCGACCGGGGACCGTGGCGATGCGCACCGCCGTCACCGACAGGCTGCGCGCCACGTCGTCGGCCAGGCCGATCACGCGCGCGCTGCGGATCCCCGGAGCCGGCTCCAGCTCATAGAGCGTGACGACCGGACCGGGGCGGATCTCCACGATCGAGCCCTGGACGCCGTAATCGGACAGCACCGTTTCCAGCAGCCGGGCGTTGGCCTCCAGCACCTCCTTGGACGGGCCGGTGTTGGCGCGCGCCGGGGCCGCCTTGAGCAGCGACAGCGACGGAAAGCGCCAGGCCGGCTCGGTCGATGGAAGGCTCGACTGCTGGATCTTCGCGGCGGCCTGGGCCGGACGCAGGACCCGCGCGACGACGCTCGGTGTGGCAGGAGGGGCAGGCGACGGGGAGCGGGATTCAGCGGCGCTGGACGGCTCGGCCGCTTCCTCCTCGGGAGAGGGAACGGCACGCCAGGGGCGCTGCTCCGCCGGCCGTTCGCGCGCTGCCCCTCCCCCGCGCCCGACAAGGCTCCGGAATGGCCGGGTCAGCATCCCGCTCGCGTGAGCCATGCGGGCGGTCAGCACCGCGGCGCCCCATCCCGTGGAGACGGAGAACCGGCATACAGCGGCAGAGAAGCGCAGTGCGGCCCGCCACTCGCCGCCGGTCATGCCGCAGGCGAGCAGCACCAGGGTCATCGCCAGCGCCCAACCGATCGCGGCGACGAGGATGGCACCGACGGGACCGAGCACGCCGGTTCCGGCGGCCAGGACCGCCCTGGCCAGCACCGTGCCGCCCGCGCCTCCAAGTCCCGCCGAGGCCGGCCAGTGCGCGAGCGGCAGCGCCGACAGTACCGCCGCGAGCACCGGAGTGCCGGCGATCAGGGCCAGCAGGCGCGCGATCCGGCTGCCGACGCCGCGATGCGAGGC
The DNA here is from genome assembly GCA_963830565.1 of uncultured Pseudomonadota bacterium. Classification (GTDB taxonomy): domain Bacteria; phylum Pseudomonadota; class Alphaproteobacteria; order Acetobacterales; family Acetobacteraceae; genus DATFDN01. Next base: position 288,383 of record CAWHMO010000007.1, on the reverse strand, counting down.
GACGCGCCAGGCGAGGCATAGCATCGCCACGCCGGGGAGCGCGCCGGCCAGGCCGAAGACTTGCAGCAGCAGGTCGGCCGTCGTCGCCCCCAGCGGGCCGGCCAGATTATGCACCCGCGCATCCGAGGCGGTGTTCAGGGACGGGTCGCGCGCATCATAGCTTACCAGGGCCACTAGCAGCACAAGCCCGCCCAACCCGAGCGCAAGCCCGGTTAACTCCGCCGCGCGGCGCTGGGCCAGCGCGCGAATGGTCGGAGACACGAAATGGCGGGCCGGGCCGGGGGAAGGGCGGGCGGCGGTGCGGGCAGCGGCGGCCATGCGATTCGAAACCTCCGGCGCGTCAGGGATAAGGCCCGACCATATAGCCGGCGGCAGCCGGGCAGGCTAGAAAACCTGTTCGCCGTGCAGCACGATGTCCAGGCCCTCGCGCTCCTCCTCGCGGGTCACGCGCAGGCCGACGAGCAGATCGGTGACCTTCAGCGCCGCCCAGGTCGCCAGGAAGCTGTAGGACAGGCTCGCCGTCACCGCGATCGCCTGCACCCCGAGCAGGTGGGTCCCGCCGACGAACACGCCCTGCGGAAGAGCCTGAGTAGCGCTCAGCGGACCGAAGGCGAAGACCCCGGTCAGCAGGGTGCCAACGATGCCGCCGACCCCATGGACGCCGAATGCGTCCAGGCTGTCGTCGTAGCCGAGCCGCGGCTTGAGGACGGTCACGGCGTAGAAACACACCACGCCGGCGACGATGCCGATGGCGAGCGCCGGGCCGGGCAGGACGAAGCCCGCGGCGGGAGTGATGGCGACAAGGCCCGCCACGGCGCCCGAGATGGCGCCGAGCACCGAGGGGCGCTTATGCAGCATCCATTCCGCGAAGCTCCAGGCTAGTGTGGCGCCGCCGGCGGCGACTTGCGTGGCCAGCACCGCCATGCCGGTTCGCGCTCCGGCGCCCAGCGCGCCGCCTGAGTTGAAGCCTAGCCAGCCGACCCAGAGCAGGCCGGCGCCCGTCACCGCGTAGGCGAGATTGTAGGGCGCCATGTTCTCGTGCCCGTAGCCGAGCCGCCGGCCGAGCACGAGCGCACACACCAAGCCCGCCACGCCGGCGTTGATCTCGACCACCGTGCCGCCGGCGAAATCGGCGACGCCGAGCACATTCAGCCAGCCGGTCGCGCTCCAGACCCAGTGCGCGATCGGCGCATAGACCACGAGCGACCACAATGCCATGAACAGGATCAGGGCGGAGAACTTCATCCGGTCCACGAAGGCGCCCGTGACCACGGCGGGGGTAATGATAGCGAAGGCCATCTGGAACATGACGAACACGCTCTCGGGGATGGTCATGGCCAGGGCGCCTTGCGTGCCGGCGCCCAACGTGAAGGGCTTGTCCCAGTCCGCCCCGAGCCCGTTCAGGAACACCCGCGACAGATCACCGACGAACCAGCCGCCATTGGTGAAGGCGAGACTGTAGCCGAGCACCATCCACAGCACCGTGACCATCGCGCAGATGAAGAAGGACTGCATCATGGTCGCGAGGACGTTCTTCTTGCGGACCATCCCCGCGTAGAACAGCGCCAGGCCGGGAATGGTCATCAGCAGCACGAGCACGGTGCAGACCAGCATCCAGGCGGTATCGCCGGTGTCGATGCGCGCCGCCTCGGCGGCCGAGGCCGGGGCAGCATGCAGCAGCATCGCTCCGAGGGCAGCAGCGGGCGCCCGGCCCATGAACCGTCTCATCGGTGCGATCTCGCCTCTCGCCTGTTTCTGGCCGGCCGCTACGGGCAAGCTCCGTGCCAGAGCGCGCCCGCTTGCCGGATCGCACTTTGGCGGCCACCTTGACCGTGAATCGAGCAAGGTCGGGCTGCGTACCGGGGCGGCAACTGCCGGCAAAATGTCGGAAGGGCCGCTTCAGTGCGCTGCCCGCGAGTTAGGCAGACGGCATGGACAACCGGACCGAGGTGAATGTCTGCGTGGTCGGCGCGGGGCCGGTCGGCGGGACGCTGGCCTGTCGGCTGGCCGCCGCCGGCATCCCGACCGCCGTCATAGACCGCGCGCCGTTGCCGCCGATGGAGCACCCCGCATTCGACGGCCGCGCCTATGCCGTGGCCGCCGGCTCGCGCCGGCTCCTGGAACTCGCGGGACTATGGGACCGGCTGAGCGCGTCCGCCTGCCCGATCCTCGACATCCGGGTGAGCGACGGACGGCTTGGCCGCCCCGCCTCCCGTCTGTCCCTGCATTTCGACCACCGGGAAGCGGGGGCCGGCTCCGGACCGTTCGGCATGATGGTGGAGGCGCGCGCGCTACGGGTCGCGCTCAATGCGCATTTCCGCGACCTGCCTTCCCTGTCGGTCTTCGCCCCCGCGGAGGCGAGCGCCGAGCGAACGCCGGAGAGCGTGGTGGTCCGGATCGCCGGTGGGCCGGAGATACGCTGCCGGCTGGTCGTCGCCGCCGAGGGACGCAGTTCCCCCTTGCGCGAAGCCGCCGGCATCCCCGTGACCCAGATGCCGTACAGCCAGACCGGGATCGTCAGCGCGGTCGCGCATGAGCGCCCACACCGCAACACCGCGCTGGAGCACTTCCTGCCCGCCGGCCCGTTCGCACAGCTGCCGATGTCGCCCAGCCCCGACGCCGAGGCGGGTGGCGCGCCCAATCTCTCGGCGATTGTCTGGACCGAGCGCACCGAGGTCGCACGGCGGATGCTGGCGCTCGACGATCCAGGCTTCGCCCGCGAGATCAGGCGCCGGCTGGGCGATCATCTGGGCTGGGTGCGCCCGGTCGGGCGGCGCTGGAGCTATCCGCTTTCCGCCATGCTCGCTCATCGCTATATCGACACGCGGCTTGCGCTGGCGGGCGATGCGGCGCATGGCATCCACCCGATCGCCGGCCAGGGCCTCAATCTCGGCTTCCGCGACGCGATCGCGCTGTCCGAATTGCTGATCGAGGCGCACGCGGCGGGAACCGACCTCGGCTCCCCCGCTCTGCTCGCCCGCTACCAGCGCCGGCGGCGGCCCGACAACCTGATGATGCTGGCAACGACCGACGTGCTTGACCGGCTGTTCAGCAACGACAGCCGGCTGCTGCGGCTGGCTCGCGACATCGGCATCGCGGCGGTCCACCGCACCCCGCCGCTCAAGCGGGCCTTCATGCGCCAGGCGATGGGGCTGGGGGTGCTGCCGGGGCTGGGGTGATGGGACATCGGCGCTGTGCGCTGTGCGGGGATTTGGCAGATGTCGGACTGACCAGGGCGTGCCATGTCGAAGACGGCATGCCCGCCTGGAAGAAGGCGGGCGGGCTAGTCGTCCACTGAGCCCGGCGGAGCCCCAGGAAGATCACCTCAGGGCATTTCACCCCCGTGATCCACATCTATCCACAGGATGCGGCGGGTGCAGTGGGGCCGGAGGCGGCCTAGAGTGCCCCGCGTGAACAGCATCGGTCCCTCCCTCCTCGGTCTCTCGCAACGGCTGCCGCCGTCTAACCAGCAGGCCGAGCAGGCGCTGCTCGGCGCGCTGCTCGCCAACAACAAGGCCTATGAGCGGGTCGCCGAGTTCCTCGCCCCCGAGCACTTCATCGACCCGATCCATGGCCGCATCTTCCAGGCCATTGTCCGGCGGATCGAGGCGGGACAGCTCGCCGACGCCGTCACGCTGAAGGGCGAATTCGAGCACAGCGGCGTGCTGGAGGAGGTCGGCGGCACTGCCTATCTCGCGCAGCTCCTGACGGCGATGGTCGGCATCATCAATGCCGGCGAGTACGGCCGCGCCATCCACGACGCCTGGCTGCGCCGCCAGCTCATCGAGATCGGCGAGACGGTGGTCAACAACGCCTTCGGCGCCGACCCGGAGCTGGACGGCCCGTCCCAGATCGAGGCCGCCGAGCAGACCCTGTTCCAGCTCGCGACCCAGGGCGGCAATGAAGGCGGGCCGGTCGCGTTCGAGCGCGCTCTGACCGAGGCGATCCTGGGCGCCGAGCGCGCCTTCCATCGCCAGGGCGGCGTCTCCGGCCTGACCACCGGGCTGCGCGACATCGACGCGCGCACCGGCGGGCTGCATCCGTCGGACCTGCTGATCCTCGCCGGCCGGCCCGGCATGGGCAAGACCGCGCTCGCCACCAAGGTCGCCTTCGGCGCCGCCAAGGCCCTGCTGGCCGAGGCGCGCGCCGCCGATCCGAACGCAATTCCAAAGACTTCCGTCGCCATCTTCTCGCTGGAAATGAGCGCCGAGCAGCTCGCCACCCGCCTGCTCGCCGAGGAGGCGCGGATCTCCGCCGACCGCATCCGGCGCGGCGACATCGGCCAGAAGGATTTCGACCGCTTCGTGCAGGTCTCGCGCGAGATCGCCGGCCTGCCGATCCAGATCGACGACACCCCGGCCATCACCATGTCGGCGCTGCGCACCCGCTGCCGGCGCCTCAAGCGCACACGCGGGCTGGCCCTCGTGGTCGTGGACTACCTCCAGCTCATGCGCCCCGCCGCCGGCACGCGCCCTGAGAGCCGGGTGCTGGAGATCAGCCAGATCACCCAGGGCCTGAAGGCGCTGGCCAAGGAACTCGCGGTTCCGGTGCTCGCGCTCTCCCAGCTCTCGCGCGCCGTGGAGAGCCGGGAGGACAAGCGCCCACAATTGTCGGATCTACGCGAATCCGGCACCATCGAGCAGGATGCCGACTGCGTGATGTTCGTCTATCGTGACGACTACTACCTGAAGCAGCGCGAACCCAAGCAGATGGCCTTCGATTCGGATGACAAATATCAGGTCCAGCTCGACAAGTGGAAGCGCGACATGGAGCAGGTCCACAACAAATCCGAGCTGATCATCGCCAAGCAGCGCCACGGCCCTACCGGCAAGATCGACCTGTTCTTCGAGGCGGAATTCACCCGCTTCGCCGATCTGGACCAGACACATTCCGGATATGACTGAACATCCCTGTCATGCTCGCGCTTGGCGCGAGCACCCACGTCTGTCTCGAGTGCCCAACAGTCGTGGATGCCCGGGCCAAGCCCGGGCATGACGGTGAACGGAGCCGGCGCCGTCCTCGAAATCGACCTCGGCGCCATCGTCGCGAACTGGCGCACGCTCGCGGCAAGGCATCCCTCCGGCCCGGTCGCCGGCGTGGTGAAGGCCGATGCGTACGGGCTCGGTGCGCAAGCCGTGGCGCCGGCCCTGTATGCCGCCGGCTGCCGGCACTTCTTCACCGCGCTGGCGGACGAGGCGCTGGCCATCCGCGCGCTGGTGCCCGGCGCGATGCTCGCCGTCATGAACGGCCTGTTCCCAAACACGGCGCGGGACTACGTCGCGCATGATCTCGTGCCCGTGCTCGGCTCGTTGCCTGAGATCGAGGCTTGGGCGCAAGCAGCACGCGGCGCGGGACGGGTGCTGCCGGCGATCCTGCATATCGACACCGGCATGGCCCGGCTCGGCCTGTCGCCGGCGGACCTGGCCCAGCCGCCCTCGCTCGCCGGCATCCATGTGCTCTACGTGATGACGCATCTCGTCGCGGCCGAGGAGCCGGACGATCCGCTGAACCTGGCGCAGCTTCGCCGCTTCGACGCAGCCTGCGCGCGGCTGCCGCCGGCGCCGCGCAGCATCGCCAACTCCTCGGGCATCTTCCTCCCCGGCTTCGGCTCCGACCTCGCCCGGCCGGGTGCCGCGCTCTATGGCGTGAACCCCACGCCGGGCCAGCCCAATCCGATGCGCCTGCCGCTGCGCCTCGCCGCGCGGGTGCTGTCGGTGCGCGCGATCGCGCCGGGCGAGACCGTGGGCTATAACGCCACTTGGCGGGCGGCGCGGCCCTCGCGGGTCGCCACCGCCGCGATCGGCTACGCCGACGGCTGGCTGCGCAGCCAGTCGAACCGGGGGGCGGCGCTCTTTGACGGCAAGGTGCTGCCGCTGGTAGGGCGTGTCTCCATGGACCTCACCACCTTCGACGCGACCGAGCACCCGGCGCTCCAACAGGGCGACTGGCTCGAGCTGATCGGACCTGGCCGAACGCCCGATGACGTGGCGACGGCCGCCGGGACCAACGGCTACGAAATCCTGACCGCACTCGGCCGGCGCTTCCACCGCGTCTACACCCCAGCTTCGTGACCCATCCGCTGGATTTGGCCGCCGCGCTCGGGCGCGGCGTAATTGGCGCCGTGCGTGGCGCCGGCCAGCTGACGCTGTTCGCGTTGGCCGGCCTGTCGCACCTGGTCCGCCCGCCCTTCTACTGGCGCATGTTCGCCCGCGCGCTGCTGGAGATCGGCTATTTCAGCCTGCCCGTGGTGGCGCTCACGGCGGTGTTCACCGGCATGGTGCTGGCGCTGCAATCCTATCTCGGCTTCGCCCGCTTCTCGGCCCAGAGCGCCACCGCCAACGTGGTCGTGCTGTCCATCACCCGCGAGCTCGGCCCGGTGCTGGCCGGGTTGATGGTGGCCGGGCGCATCGGCGCCGCCATGGCCGCCGAGATCGGCACCATGCGCGTCACCGACCAGATCGACGCGCTCACCACGCTCTCCACCAATCCAATGAAGTACCTGGTGGCACCCCGGCTGCTGGCCGGGGTGATCGCGCTCCCCGTGCTGGTGGTGATCGCCGACATCCTCGGCGTGATGGGCGGCTTCATCGTTTCCGTCGTGAAGCTCGGCTTCGGCCCGCAGACCTATCTGGCAAACACGTTCCACTTCATGCAGACCATGGACGTGGTCTCCGGACTGGTGAAGGCCGCCGTGTTCGGTTTCCTGATCGCGCTGATGGGCTGCTATCAGGGCTATCACAGCCGCGGCGGCGCGCAGGGCGTGGGCGCGGCTACCACCGCCGCCGTGGTCGGCGCCTCCATCCTGATCCTCGCCTTCGACTACGGGCTGACCGAGCTGTTCTTCGCCCGATGAACGAGCGTCCCAAGATCCGCGTGCGCGGGCTGCGCAAGAGCTTCGGCGCCAAGTTGGTGCTGGACGGGGTGGACCTCGACGTCGCCGCGGGCAGCTCGATGGTGGTGATCGGCGGCTCGGGCAGCGGCAAGTCGGTGCTGCTGAAATGCATCCTCGGCCTCATCGCCCCCGATGCCGGCAGCATCGAGATCGACGGCTCGCGACGTGCTGCGCCTGGCCGCGGCCGAGCGCGAGCGGCTGCGCGCCGGGATCGGGATGCTGTTCCAGAACGGCGCGCTGTTCGACAGCCTTCCGGTGTGGGAAAATGTGGTGTTCGGGCTGCTGGCGCAGCGCCGCGCCACCCGGCGCGAGGGGCAGAAGCGGGCGGCGGAGCTGCTGGCTCAGGTGGGGCTGGCGCCCACGGTGGGCGAGCTCTATCCGGCCGAGCTGTCGGGCGGGATGCAGAAGCGCGTGGCCCTGGCCCGCGCCATCGCCGCGCAACCCGACATCATGTTCTTCGACGAGCCGACCACCGGCCTCGATCCGATCATGGGCGCGGTGATCGATCATCTGATCGTCGACATCGTGCGCCGCCTCGGCGGCACCGCCATCGCCATCACCCACGACATGGCCAGCGCCCGGCGCATCGGCGACGCGGCGGCGATGCTGCAGGGCGGGCGCATCATCTGGACCGGCCCGGCCGCGGCGCTGATGGACAGCGGCAATGCGGCGGTGGACCAGTTCACGCATGGGCGCCGCGAGGGGCCGATCCAGATGGAGCTACGGCGGTAGCTGGCTTCCCGGCGCGTCAGTCGACCAAAGTCGCGCACCAAAGCCACCTCTTGTTTGATGATGCCGGCGCTTGTTGGTCTATTCGGCAACGCGAACGCTCCGCCGACACGCTGACAGTCGCGACGTCCCGTATGGTTAGCCCTGGCCGCCCAGTGCGGCCAGCACGGTCCCCGCCGTCAGAACCTGCGGCAGTATCACCGGACCGGCGGCGTGGGCCGGATAGAACAGATACAGCGGCACCCCGTCGCGCCCGTTCTCGCGCAGGAAGCCGGTCAGCTTCGGGTCCTGGCGGGTCCAGTCGCCCTTGAGATAGGCCACGTTCCGGGCCTGGAACGCCCGCCGGACGGCTTGCGTGTCGATCGCCACGCGCTCGTTCACTAGGCAGGTCACGCACCAGGCGGCCGTCATGTCCACGAACACGGGCCGTCCTGCTTCGCGCAGCGCCGTGAGGCGGAGCGGGCTGAACGTCTCGCTGCCCTCCGTCGCCGGCGCCGTGGCTGGCAACCCGGCCTGGATGCGGGGCAGCAAGGCAAGTGCCGCTGCCAGCGCCACCGTGGCGCCTCCGGCGCCGATGCGCCGCGCCCGGATGCGGGCCGACTGGGTGATGCCGATCAGCCAGGCCGCGCCGCCGACCAGCGCCATTCCCGCCAGCCCCGCCCATAGCGCGTCGGGTCCGGCCTCCTCGTCCAGGACCCAGAGCAGCCACGCGGCGGCGGCGAGCATCGGCAGCGCGAGCACGTTCCGCAGCCGCTCCATCCACAAGCCAGGCCGAGGCAGAAACCGTCCCAATCCCGGCACGCAGGCCAGCGCCGCGAAGGGTGCGGCGAGGCCCAGCCCCATCGCCACGAACACCGACAAGGTCGCCGCGCGGCGGAGCGGCCAGGGCGCCGGCGACGGCGCCCGCCATGAAGGGCGCGGTGCAGGGTGTGGCGACCAGCACCGCCAGCAGCCCGGTCGCGAAGCTGCCGGCATGGCCGCCGCGCGCCGCCAAGCCCTGCCCCGCTCCGGCGAGCCGGCCCGCGCCCACGCGGAACACGCCCATCAGATTGAGGCCGATCGCCAGCATTACCCAGGCGGTCGCGGCCACGAAGGCAGGCGAGGCGAATTGGAACCCCCACCCGCCGCCGCCCGAGGCGCGCGCCGCCATCAGCGCGCCGCCCATGGCAGCGAACGCCGCCAGGATGCCCGCGGTGTAGCTCACGGCATGCGCGCGCACCCCCCGCGCCAATCCGATCGCCTTCAGGGCGAGTACGGGAAAGACGCACGGCATCAGGTTCAGGATGGCCCCGCCCAGGAAAGCCAGCCCCCATAGCCGCCACAACGGCGTCCACTCCGCCAGCGCCGCCTGCGGCGGGCCGGGGACGGCGTGAACCGCCACCGCGGCCTCCAGACCCGCGCGGTCGCGCACGACCACGACGCCGCTCAGCCCCGCTTCCGGCTTGAACCCCGAAGCTGGCGTCAGCGCGAAAACCAGCGCCCCCGGCGCAATGCGCAGACTCTGCGGCGCCGCGCCGTCAATCAAGCCGGGCTGCTCCGGCATGAACCAGGCGTGCGCCACCGTCGCCGGCCCCAGCTCCGGCCCGCGCAGCGACAGCGTGCCGTCGGCCGCGACATGCGCGGCCCAGGGCGAGGGCCGGGGAATGCGCCGCTCGGCGGCTGCGAACAGCGGCGCCTCGGCCGATGGGGCAGGCCGTCCTTGCGGCAAGTCCAGTCGGAAGGTCGCCTGCTCGGGGATGCAGATATCCTTGCACACCAGCCAATTGGCCGAGGCGCCGACGTCCAGCCCAAATTCACCGGGTGTAACGGTCAGCGGCAGCAGCACCTCGCCCGTATAGGAATAGGTGACGATCGGCCCCTCATGCAGCGGCGCCGGGGTCGGCCAGGCGAGCGGCCCCGCGCTGGCGCCGGAGGGCAGGTCGAGGCGCAGATCCGGCGGCGCACCAGCGTCGCCGGGGTTCTTCCAATAGGTGTGCCAGCCCGGAGCCAGCCGCATCAGCAATCCCAACCGGACCGGCGTGCCGGGCGCGACCGCGTCGGCATCGGAGACCAGCGACACGGTTGCCTGCGGACTCACCGCGCGATTGCTCTCCAGCGCCATGACGGGCGTGGCGCCGAGCAGCAACCCCAGCAGGGCGAGCAGACGGATCACACGGTCTCCGGCGGGAAAGCGACGCCCTCATACAGCTCGGCGAGGGGCACCTCGATGCCGATTTCGGGCATGGCCAGCACGGCATCGCCGGACAGGATTGATCCGATCCAACGCCCGTTCTCCCGCGCGAAAATAGTCGCGCGCATGCTGTCCTGCTCCAGCATCACGTAGCGCATGACCGAGGGTGTGTCCCGATACTCCTCGTTCTTGCGTCCACGATCGGTGCGAGCGGTGCTATCGCTCAAGACTTCGAAAACGACAACGGGGTCATTCACAACCTTCGCATGGTGACTCGCTTGAGAGCAGGCCACGAAGGCGTCAGGGTAACGAATGCTGCCGGCAACTTCGATTTTCAGGTCACTTCCATAAGCTCGACACGGAGCGCCGCGCAGCCGCGAGACCAGGGCCGCCACAAGATTCCCCGAAATCACGGCGTGCTCGACAGTGCCGCCCGTCATCGCGACAGGCCCGAAGCCGTCGAACTCGTGCTTGATCTCCTGCCGATCCTCCCAGTCGAGGAACTCGGCAAGGCTCATCGGCCTCCTAACTGCGACGTTCATTGCCATCTCCACGACCAAGCACCTGGCGGGCGAGCCGCGCCGGTGTTACGCGGCGCCCGATGCCGCCCGAACTCCCCGTCGCCGGCGCGCTACCTGCGCTTCATGCCATATTGGCTGGCGGACGCAACGCGATCCTGGTGGCCCCGCCCGGCGCCGGCAAGACCACGCTCGTCCCGCTGGCCATGCTCGACGCGCCATGGCGCGGTGACGGGCGGATCGTCGTCCTCGAGCCGCGCCGGCTCGCCGCCCGCGCCGCCGCCGCGCGGATGGCGTTCCTGCGTAACGAGATGGTGGGGCAGGTCGTCGGCTATCGCACCCGAACTCGACGCCGCCATCTCCGCCGCCACCCGGGTCGAGGTGATCACCGAGGGCCTGCTGGTCCGCCGCCTCCTCTCCGACCCGGGCCTCGACGGCGTGGCGGCGGTCATCCTGGACGAGGTGCATGAACGATCGCTGGAAGCCGACCTGGCGCTCGCCCTCTGCCTTGATTTGCAACGGACCCTCCGCCCCGAGCTGCGGCTGATCGCGATGTCGGCCACCGCCGACGGCGCGCGCCTGGCCGGACTGATGAACGCCGAGGCGATCGAGAGCGCCGGGCGCGCTCATCCGGTCGCCGTGGAGCAGGCTGCGCGCGACATCGCCGCGCCGCGCGACCTGCCTCGGGCAATGGCTTCGGCCATCCGCGCCGCGCTTTCCGGGCACGCGGGCGACATCCTCGCCTTCCTGCCGGGGATGGCCGAGATCCGCCGGACCGAGGCCGAACTGGCCGGCGCCGGCGCCCTGGTCCTGCCCCTGCACGGGGACCTGCCCCAGGCCGAGCAGGACCGCGCCTTGCGCGCCGCCGAGCAGCGCCGGGTGGTCCTGGCGACCTCCATCGCCGAGACCTCGCTGACCGTGCCGGGCGTGCGGATCGTCGTGGACGGCGGCTGGCGCCGCGCGCCGCGTCTCGATTCCGGCACCGGGCTCACGCGACTCGCCACTCTACGCATCTCGCGTGCTGCCGCCGATCAGCGTGCCGGCCGGGCCGGACGGGAGGCGCCGGGTGTCGCCATACGGCTCTGGACTCGCGCGCTGCACCGCGGGCTGGCGGCGTTCGATCGGCCGGAGATCCTGGAAGCCGAGCTGTCCGGCCTGGTGCTCGATTGCGCGGCCTGGGGAACGCCGCTGGAGGAACTCTCCTTCCTCGATCCGCCGCCTGCCGGCGTGCTCGCCGCGGCACGCGCGCTGCTGAGGGATCTGGGAGCGTTGGACCAAAACGGGCGCGCCACCGCATCTGGACGTCGGATGGCCGCGCTCGGCGCCCACCCGCGTCTCGCCGCCATGATGCTGGCCGCCGACAACGCCGCTGAGCGCGCGCTCGCCGCCGATCTCGCTGCCTTGCTGGAGGAGCGCGACCCTTTGCGCGGGCCCGACGCGCCGGCCGATATCGGGTTGCGCCTCGCCGTGCTCGCCGAGGGCGACCCGACCGCCGACCGGGGCGCGCTCGCTCGCCTCCGGCGTGCCGCCGGGCTCCACCGCGGCCGCCTCGGCTTGCGCCGCGACGCGCTCGCCGCCGGCGATCCGGCGCGGCTGATCGCCGCTGGATTTCCGGACCGCGTCGCCCAGCGCCGGGGCGAACCGGGCGCCTTCCGGCTCTCCGGCGGCGGCGGGGCACGGCTCGGCCGCACCGACCGGCTCGCCGCCGCCCCGCTGCTTGCGGTCGCCGCCCTGGAAATGGGAAGCTCCGCGCGCATCCGGCTCGCCGCGCCGCTAGCCCCGGAAGCCTTGCCGCCCATGCTTGCCGACCGGGTCAGTGAGCAGGCCGAGATCGGATTCGACCCCGCCAGCGGCGCTGTCCTCGCACGCCGCCGTCGCCGCCTTGGCGCCTTGGTGCTGTCCGATCGCACCGAGCCCGCCGACCCCACCGAGATCGCCCGGCTCCTGGCCGCCGAGGTCGCGGCGCAGGCGCTACGCCCGCTGCCCTGGACCGAAGCGGCACGCCAGCTTCAGGCACGCGTCGCGCTGATGCGAGGGGTCGACCCCGACGGGAACTGGCCCGACCTGTCGGACGCGGCCCTAGGGGCCGGCGCGACCGAGTGGCTGGCTCCGCACCTGCTGGGGATGACGCGGCTCTCCGGACTGGCGCAACTCGATCTCCACCGCGCGCTGCGCGGCCTGTTGGATTGGGAGTACACCGCGCGGCTGGAGCGGGACCTGCCGACCCATATCGCCCTGCCGGGCGGCCGTGCGGCGGTGGATTACACCCAGCCGGTGCCGCTCGCCTCGGCCCGCGCGCAGGCGTTCTATGGCTTGCGGACAACGCCGCTCCTGGCCGGCGGGAAGGTGAAGCTGTCGCTCGCGCTGCTGTCGCCGGCCGGTCGGCCGATCGCCGTGACCGGCGACATCGCCGCGTTCTGGTGCGGTGGATGGAGCGACGCACGGCGAGACATGCGCGGCCGCTACCCCAAGCATGCCTGGCCCGAGGACCCGGCCGGCGCCGCCGCGCCGGTCAAGAAAGACTGACATGGGCAATCTTGTTGCGCCCGCGGTGCCATGCCATGTCGTGACAAGGCGTCCAGCCTGCCCGCTGCGGAGGACCAGTTCGCCATGTTCGCCAACCGCCCCGCTTGGCTCCACCCACGGGGGCTGGTGCTTGGCCTCGCCCTGTTCGCATCGGCCTGCGCCACCACCCCCCCCGAGGTCGCCAGCGCCCGCGCGGTGCCGGGGAGCTTTGCGCCGCTGGTCAAGAAGGTGCTGCCCTCCGTCGTCAATATCGGCGTGACCGAGAGCCTCTCGACCGGCAACATCCTGCGCGAGTTGCCGCCCGAGTTGCGCGACACCCCGCTGGGGCGGGAGTTCCGCCGCCGCTTCGGCGGCCGCCGCGAAGACGTCCTGGGCGCCGGGTCCGGCTTCATCATCGACCCCTCGGGAATCATCGTCACCAACAACCATGTCGTCGGCCAGGCGAGCCGCATCTCGGTGTCGCTGACCGACGGCACGCAGTTGCCGGCGCGGGTCATCGGCGCCGACGAGCTGACCGATGTCGCGGTGATCCGGGTCAATCCGCCCCATCCCCTCCCCGCCGTCACCTGGGGCGATTCGCGGTCGGTGGAGGTCGGCGATTGGGTTCTCGCGGCCGGCAACCCGTTCGGGCTCGGCGGCTCCGTGACGGCCGGGATCATCTCGGCGCAGGGCCGCGACCTCGGGGCCGGGCCGTTCGACAATTTCCTGCAGATCGATGCCCCCATCAATCCGGGCAATTCCGGGGGCCCCGCCTTCAACATGAACGGTCAGGTGGTGGCGATGACCACGGCCATCGTCTCGCCAACGGGCGGCTCCGTTGGGATCGGCTTCGCCATCCCCGCCGACCTGGTGCGCCGCACGGTCGCCGAATTAGCGACCCACGGGCGCATCGACCGAGGCTGGCTCGGCGTTTCCGTCCAGGCCACGCCGGCCCGGACCGGCGCGCGCCCAGGGGTGGCGATCGCGGGCATCGTCCCCCACGGTCCGGGGGCGGCCGCCGGGTTGCAGGCGGGAGATGTGGTTCTGGCGGTCAACGGCGAGCATGTCGACAGTTCGCTCGGCCTGATCCGGGCCGTTGCCGAGCAGCCGCCCGGCACCACCCTAAGATTGGAGATACGCCGGAGCGGCCGCACGCTGTCCGTGCCGGTCACAGTCGGACGCCGCCCGGCGGAACAGACGGAGTAGGCAGGCTGCGACCCCGAAGGAGGGTATGGATGCGCATTCTGGTGGTCGAGGACGACAAGGAGGTCGCGGGCTTCATCGTGCGCGGCCTGCGCGAGGCTGGACACGTCGTGGAACACGCCGACAACGGCCGGGACGGTCTGTTTCTGGCGGCAAGCGAGCCGTTCGAGGCGATGATCCTGGACCGCATGCTGCCCGGCGGCATCGACGGGCTGCGGGTGCTGGAAACGCTGCGGGGCCAGAAGAACACCATCCCCGTGCTCATCCTCTCGGCGCTGGCCGAGGTCGATGAGCGGGTGAAGGGGCTCAAGGCCGGCGGCGACGACTACATGACCAAGCCCTTCGCCTTCTCCGAGCTGCTGGCCCGGGTCGAAGGGCTGGTGCGTCGCGGCAAGCCGGACGGGCCGGTGACGAAGCTCGCGGTCGCCGACCTCGAGCTTGATCTCCTGTCCCGGCAGGTGAAGCGCGCCGGGCAGAAGATCGATCTGCAGCCGCGCGAGTTCCGCTTGCTGGAATACCTGATGCGCCACGCCGGGCAGGTCGTCACGCGCACCATGCTGCTGGAAGGGGTCTGGGACTACCACTTCGACCCGCAGACCAACGTCATCGACGTGCATGTGTCGCGGCTGCGCCAGAAGGTGGACAAGCCCTTCCCGACGCCGTTGATCCACACCGTGCGGAACGCGGGATATATGCTGCGCGCCGAGCCCGGCTAGCTCCCTTGGCAGAACTCGGGCGACGGCGCGCCCTGCGTTCGGCCGCGCTCCGTTTCGCCGTCGTCTATGCCCTGCTGCTCGCCATCAGCGCCGCCGCGCTTGCCGCATTCCTATGGTGGGCGACCGCCGGCCTGCTGGACCGCCAGACCGATACGATCATCAATGCCGATGCCGGGGCGCTTCTCGATCGGTTCGAGCAGGGCGGCACGGCCGCGCTGATCCTGACCATCAGGGATCGCCTCGAGCAGGACGTGGACGACAGCTCAATCTATCTCTTCGTCGGTCCCACGGGGCGTCAACTCGCCGGCAATTTGTCGGAATGGCCGGACATGGTGTTTGGCACTGACCGGTATTACGAGCTTCCGGTGGAGCGGGCCGGCGTACGCTCCCTTGCCCGTGTGCATCGCTACGACCTGCCGGGCGATTATCGCCTCTTGGTCGGCCGCGACGTGCAGACCCGTGCCCAGCTGCGGCACCTGCTCACCGATGCGCTACTGTGGGCCCTGGTCGTGGTCATCGGCATGGCGACGCTCGGCGCCTTCGTGGTTCGAGGCTTGTTTCGCCGTGCGCTCGCCGACGTTTCGGCAACCGCCGGCGCGATCGCCGCGGGGGATCTCGCCCGCCGGGTGAGACTATCGGGCCGGGGTGACGAGTTCGACCAGCTCGCCGAGACCATCAACGACATGCTGGACCGGATCGCGCGGCTGATGGACGGCGTACGGCAGGTCTCGAATGCCATCGCCCATGACCTGCGAACCCCTATCGCCCGCGCGCGCGGGCGGCTGGAGGAAGCGGCGGCGCGCGCCCGCACGCCCGAGGAGATGCATGCCGCCATCGAACGCGCGATCGCTGATCTCGATGGGATCATCGCGATCTTCCAGGGCCTGCTGCGCATCTCCGAGATCGAGGCGGGCTCGCGGCGGTCAGCCTTCGCGCCCGTCGAGGCGGCCCGGCTGCTGCGGGACGTGGCGGAGCTGTATGACGTGGTGGCCGAGGAGAAGAATGTTCGCCTGGTAGTCAGCGCCCCCGACTCGCTGCCTGCCTACGGCGACCGCGAGCTGATCCAGCAGGCGGTCGCCAATCTGGTGGACAACGCCGTGAAGTTCTCGCCCCCTGGCAGCGTCGTCCGCCTGTCCGGCCAGCCGGCGGAGGGCGGGATCGAAATCACCGTCGCCGATCAAGGTCCGGGTATCCCACCGGACGAGAGGGCGCGGGCGACCGATCGGTTCTTCCGCGGCGAGACGGCCCGCAGCACCCCCGGCTCCGGTCTGGGACTCGCGCTGGTGCAGGCGGTCGCGCAGCTGCATGGCGGCAGCCTGGCCCTGGACGATGCCGCGCCGGGCCTGGTCGTCCGACTGCGCCTCGCGGGCCAGCGCAATCAGACGGCAGAATGACGCCGAAGTCATCCGTGTACAACGCCAGCCGATACGCACGGGGCGATACCATGGATTGCCGATGTCGCCCCTGGTTCGCACGACTAGCATCGCCGGCCTGACCACCACCGGATTGGGGGTGGTCCTGGTTGCGGCCGTGCCAAGCGTCCGGCAGTTGCCGCCGGCCGTCATCACGACCGACACGCCGGCCTATTGCCGGGAGCTGTCGGACAAGCTGGCCGAGCTGATACGCATTGCTCCCCGCCCGCCGGAGGACGAGGTGCTCAGCATGGGCACGGACGGGCGGCATCTCTGCCGGGAAGGGCAGATTTGCGGTGGCATCCTGCGCTTGCGCCGCGGCGTGATGGTCATGCTGCGCGATCTCGACCAACGCGGCGAACCCTGAAACCCGTGCACCGTGGTCGTTGTCACACCGCTGCCAGGACCCGTCTTCCCGCCAGCTCTCGCCCGGCACGCAACGCCGGCTGCTCCACGCGAGCATGCAGCAGTTTTGCCAGCGCCAACGGCAGCAGAACCGCGCCGGGCACCCAGAGCGCGGTGAACAGGACGCCGTTGCCCCCGGCGGTCAGGGCGAAGGCCAAGGACAGCAGCTTTTGCACCGGCTCGTTCACAAGGTAGATGCAATACGACATCGCGCCGAGCCGCAGCAGGGGCGGCGTGCGCAGCATGGCGGCGAGCCAGCCTAGTCCCCAGCTCCCCGGCCCCGCATCACGACCGCGCTGCGCGATCAGGCAGGCGGTCCAGACCAGGGGCGCACCCATCTTGTCCAGTCCTCCCTGCGCCGCGCACAGCGCGAGCGTGGCGCACAGCACCAGCGCGAACCGCGCCCCGGCCCGCGGTCGCGTATCCCCGACCCAATCGGCACTGGCCACGCCAAGGGCGAAATACTGGGCCTTGTTGGGCAGGAAGGCGCGACTGAACTGCCAGGAATCCGGTGCCGCCCACCTCCAGGCCAGCGCCGCCATCGCCATTGCCAGGAACAGTCGCGACACACCACGTAGTTCGCGCCGGGTACGCAGTGCCGGAGCAAGCAGGGCCACCAGAACGTAGAACTGCGCCTCGGTGCTCAGGCTCCAAGCCGCCCCCAGGAAGCTGATCCAGACCCCCGGCAAGGCGCCGTCGGGAAGCAGGCCGTGGGTCATGGTCACGTGCGCGCCGATCTCCGCCGCCCAGCGCGCAGGCCAGCCGGTGGACCAGACGGCCCGCCCAGGATCGTCCGGCGCCACCCAGGGCATCCAGGGCAGCGCGGTGGGCAAGGGCTGCACGGCGACAGCCACCGCGAACACAACCAGGAACGCCGGCATGATGCGGGCGGCGCGGGCGAGCAGGAAACGGCCGCGGTCATAGCCGAAACTCTTGAGGGAGCGGAGGATCACCATGCCGCTCAGGACGAAGAACAGGTCCACCGCCGCGCCGCCATGCGCGAACGGAGCGATGATCCAGGCCGGCAGGACGGTGAATGCCGCCATGTGCGACACCAGGTACATAGATTGCCAACAGGCCGCGCAGGCCGTCGAGGCACTCCAGCCGTCGCACCACGTCCACCTCCGCCGGCAGCATCTCGCAGGCACGTTAACGACTGGCGAATCCCTTGGTCACAAATCCGCCATCAGAGGCGATGTGACGCGCATCACCGGTGCTACCGCCAGGTCATCTCATTATCTGAGCCAGAGCTGGATCTGACCCAGGGCCGGAGACCTGCCTGCATGGAGTTGAGGGTGATCGGAACCATGACATCGACTGCAGACGCGATGCCTCCCGTGACCGCGGGGCTGCGCGTCCTGTTGGTCGAGGATGAGCAGTTGATCGCGGAACTCTTCGCGGAGACTTTGTCAGCCGACGGGCACGATGTCGCTGTCGCCGGCGACGGGCAGGAGGCATTGAAACTGTTCGCCGCGGCCGAGGCCACCGGCCATGCCTTCGATATCGTCGTGACCGACGTGCGGATGCCGCGCATGGATGGCGTGACTCTGGCCAATCGGCTGCGCACCGCGCACCCGGAGCTGCCGGTCGTGGTCGTCAGCGGCTATGCTTCAGCCGAGCAGCTCTCTGCCCTCTCTAAGCGGGAACACGGCCGGCTCGTGGTGCTGCCGAAGCCCGTGAACCTGACGCGGCTCTGCACTGCCGTACGGTTTTGCGCGACGCGCCACTGACCGCATCGCTCAGAAGTCCAGGTCGGCGTAATGCTCGGGCGGGCTCAGGCCCGGCATCCGATCGGCCAGTACGCCACGGAAGCTGGGCCGCGATTTCATCCGCGCGTACCAGTCCTTCGCCGCGGGCGAGACCGTCCAATCAAGGTCGCCAATATAGTCGAGCGCGGAGAGCTGGGCCGCGGCGGCGAAGTCGGCGAGCGACATGCTCGCCCCGGCAAGCCACCGGCGCGTCTCGCTCAGCCAGCCGATGAATTCAAGATGGTACTTGATGGCGGTGTAGCCGGTGCGCAGCGCACTGGCGTCCGGGTTGCCGCGCCCGAACATCCGCTTCATGTGCTTTTCGCCGAGCAGGTTGCGCGTGACCTCGGAGGCGAACTTGCCATCGAACCAGGCAACAAGCCGGCGGATTTCCACCCGCTCGGCCAGTGTGCGGCCCAGCAGCGGGGTATCGGGATAGGCCTCGTCCAGGTACTCGCAGATCACCCCGGAATCGGGGATCACCAGCCCGTTCTCCTCGATCAGGGTCGGCACCGTTCCGGCCGGGTTCAGATCGAGGTACTCCGCCCGGCGCTCCCACACCTTCTCCATCCGCAGCTCGAACGGCAGCCGCTTCTCGGCGAGTACTAGCCGGACCTTGCGCGAAAAGGGCGAAAGCGGAAGGTGGTAGAGGATGCGCATGGCAGGTGCTTATCGCACCAAGCGGCGCGAGGCGCCAAGACGAGATTGGCGGCCCTGGGGCTAGCCCCTGTCAACTCCTGAGCCTTCGCTTTCGGCTGAAGCCGCATCCCCTAGCTGGCGTTAACTGGATCAGGGAGCGTTAAGCTTGGTCTCGATCCGCCGCTGTGAGGGAGACGGGAGGTGACGGACGAGGCTGACGCCGTCCAGGTGGAAAGGATGCCAAGTGGCCTTCCGGGCCTGGACGAGATCCTTCGAGGCGGCTTCTTCGCGGGAGGTATTTACGTCGTCCGGGGAGCGCCCGGGACAGGCAAAACGATCCTGGCCAACCAAGCCTGCTTCCGCCATGCAGAGCGGGGCGGCAAGGCGTTGTATGTCACGTTGCTGGCGGAGAGCCATGTTCGCATGCTCCGGAACCTGGCGCGACTCAGTTTCTACGATCCGGCCGTCATCCCCCACCGGGTGTATTACGTGAGCGCGCTGCGCGCGCTCGAAGAAGGCGGGCTCTCGGCGCTGATGGACCTGTTGCGCGGCGAGGTGCGCCGGCAGTCCGCGACGCTGCTCGTCCTCGACGGGCTGCTCTCCGCGGAGGAAGCCGGCGCCTCCGACCGCATCCTGCGAAGGTTCATGCACGAGCTGCAGGACCACCTCGCGTCAGTGGACTGCGTGACCCTGCTGTTAGGCGACAGCGGCCGGCCGGACTATGCGGGCGAGTACGCCATGGCGGACGGAGTGCTCGCACTGGACGATACCCGTTGTGACGGGCAGACCACGCGGGGGATCGAGGTGCTGAAGTTCCGCGGCTCGAGATCCTTGCGCGGTCGCCATGCCTTGCGCATCACCGACGATGGCATCGTTATCTACCCGCGCATCGACACGTTGCACGAGCGGCCGTCCCAGGCGGACAAGGGCTCCGATCGGCGCCTGTCGGTCGGAGTACCCACGCTGGACGCGATGCTGGGCGGTGGCCTGCCGGCGGGCACGACCACGCTCCTGCTCGGCGCATCGGGGACGGGCAAGACCATGCTTGGGGCGCATTTCCTGGCGGGGTCGAGCGCGGCGGAGCCAGGGTTGCACTTCGGCTTCTATGAGCAGCCCGAACGGCTCCTGCAGAACGCCGCCACGGTGGGCCTCGACCTTGCCGGGCCGGCTGGCCGGGGAGATCTGGAGATGCTCTGGTATCCGACGACCGGGCAGATCGTCGACGATCTCGGCGGGCAACTGCTGGGAGCCGTGCGCCGGCGCGGCGTCAAGCGGCTTCTGGTCGACGGGCTGGGTGGCTATGTCGAGGCGGCCGACAACTCAGCGCGGGCTGGACAAGTATTCGCTGCCCTGGTCCACGAGTTGCGCGCCCAAGGCGTTACCACGGTCTATACCGCGGAGACGGTGAACCTGGTCGGCTCCGAGGTGGTCGTGCCCGTGCCGGGCGTCTCGGTGATCGTGGACAACATGGTGCTGCTGCGCTTTGCCGAATATCGCGCCCGGCTGCACCGCCTGTTCTCGATCATCAAGGTGCGCGGCAGCTCCTTCGATCCAGGGATGCGCGAGTTCCGGATCACGGCCCAGGGTATCTCCCTCGCCGATACCCTGCCTGGGCCGAGCTATCCCGAGCGGCTCGTGTATCGAGAGATATAGCGTTGACTTGTCGGGACCGGAACCGGGCCGCATACCTGCCGCCGCCTCCGCTCGCGAGGAGCCGTCCGCTTCGTCCCATGCCGCCCGTCGGCGAAATCCACTTGCGCTGGCCGACCACGCGGTCAACTGAATGAGGGTTGCAAGGGTGCTTCAGCCAAGGCGCACGGGGCTTCTCCGTCGGGCCAGCGCCGGCGGGGGCGACGACGGTGAACACGCACGGAGGAGAGAGGGAGCAGAGTCCGATGGCCGAAGCCTATATATGCGACTATATTCGTACGCCTATCGGCCGCTACGGCGGTGTTCTTAAGGACGTGCGCACGGACGACCTGGGCGCCTACCCTGTTCGCGTGCTCAAGGACCGCAACCCCAACGTTGACTGGGAGGCGGTGGATGACTGCTATTACGGCTGTGCGAACCAGG
Source organism: uncultured Pseudomonadota bacterium (assembly GCA_963830565.1). Classification (GTDB taxonomy): domain Bacteria; phylum Pseudomonadota; class Alphaproteobacteria; order Acetobacterales; family Acetobacteraceae; genus DATFDN01. The sequence goes on along the minus strand of CAWHMO010000007.1, from coordinate 267,373 downwards.
CCGGCGAGGACAACCGGAATGTCGCGCGCATGGCCACGCTGCTGGCCGGACTGCCCGCGAGCGTGCCGGGTTCCACCATCAACCGCCTGTGCGGCTCCGGCCTGGACGCCGTCGGGTGTGCAGCACGGGCAATCCGGGCCGGTGACGCCGACCTGGTGATCGCCGGCGGGGTGGAAAGCATGACCCGCGCTCCCTTCGTCATGGGCAAGGCCGCCGAGGCGTTCTCGCGCAAAGCCGAGGTCTACGACACGACGATCGGGTGGCGCTTCGTCAACCCGGTCCTCAAGGCCCAGTACGGCGTCGATGCCATGCCCGAGACGGCGGAGAACGTGGCGCAGGATTTCCAGATCTCCCGCGCCGACCAGGACGCCTTCGCGCTGCGCTCGCAGCAGCGCACCAAACGGGCTCAGGAGAGCGGATTCTTCGCGCGCGAGATCGCGTCTATCACGATCAAGAGCCGCAAGGGGGAGGTCGTCGTCGAGCGTGACGAGCACCCGCGCGGCGACACCACGATCGAGGCTCTGGCCAAGCTGAAGGCGCCGTTCCGCAAGGAGGGCGGCACCGTGACCGCCGGCAATGCGTCGGGCGTGAACGATGGGGCGGCCGCGCTGATTATCGCAAGCGAGGAGGCGGCCCGCAGGCACGGCCTGACGCCGCGCGCGCGCGTCGTGGCCATGGCGACCGTCGGCGTGGAGCCGCGCATCATGGGGATCGGCCCGCTTCCCGCTACCCAGAAGCTGCTGGCGCGGCTGGGCATGAAGTTGTCCGAGATCGACGTAGTGGAGCTGAACGAAGCATTTGCCGCCCAGAGTCTCGCGGTGGTGCGCGGGCTCGGGCTCCCGGATGATGCCGAGCACGTCAACCCGCATGGCGGCGCGATCTCGCTCGGCCACCCGCTCGGCATGTCGGGTGCGCGCCTTGCGGGCACGACGATGCAGGCGTTGGAAGCCCTGGGCGGCAAGCGTGGGGTGGCGACGATGTGCATCGGCGTCGGCCAGGGAATCGCCGCCCTGATCGAGCGCGTCTGACACGGGCACGCTCACCGCATCGGGGCGCTGTTTCACCCCTCCCGCACGGATCCGGCCGAAGGGCAGGCCTTGCGGGAGGGGAGTGTCAAGCGTCGCCGATGATCTCGATCACCCGCCCGGTGCCCCCGCAATTGGGACAGGGTTGATCCTGGACCGAGCCGGTCCCGTGACATTTGGGGCAGATATTCTCGCCAGTCTGCGCGGATCCCGGAGCTGCCTCATCCCCTGGGTTCGTGGCCGGCGATCCCGGTATGACCGTCCGGCCCTGATTTTTGTCTGCCATCTCCGCCTTGCCCATGTCCTAGAGTTCGGTCCTTGGACATCCTGCTTCTCGGGAATGCCGGGTTCAAGCTGCCGGCTTGGCGCGCGAGGCGAATTTGGCGCATTATCGTTGAGGGAACGTGCATGACCGGATTTAAGGGAAGGCCACCGGGCAGCGGCTCGGGCGAGATGTCCAGGCGAACGCAGATCCTGCGCCCAGCCATCCAACTCACGCCACGCGAGGCCGTGCAGGCGCGCAAGTTGCGTCGGCAAGGTCATGCGCCGGAGCAGATCGCCGCCACCTTGGGCATTCCTCTGGAGGAAGTGGAGAAGGCGCTGGTCCAGATGCGCTCGCCCCGTCCGGAAACCACGCGCGGCACCCTGAACGTGACGCTCGCGGCGCATCGTTTCATCGTGGCGGAGCGTCGCGGTGACGAGCCGATGTGGCAAACCATGGACCGGTTGATCGATGAACTCTTGAGCCTGCGGGCGGAGGCCACGAAGCGAAGCGGGGCCAGCGCGGAGCGCACGAAAGGACGGAGACAGAACGTCGCTGCCTCCAGCGGGGAGTTGCTGCTTCCGCTCACCTTTCCCGATCGGCCTAGCTGACGCGTCACTGATCTGTTTCCGTCATTCCCGCGAAAGCGGGAATCCAGGGGACGGCGCGGAACTTGGAGCGCTGGCCTGGATGCCCATTTTCGCGGGCATGACCGTATAGGCCAGGGCAAGGGCGGATGCTTCAAACTAGCCACTTCCCCGCGGATGCGCGTTCCGCCACACCCGCATCAGCATCGCCTCGTCCACGCTGGTGTACCGCTGCGTTGTCGAGAGGCTGGCGTGTCCCAACAGCTCCTGGATGGCGCGCAGATCCGCCCCCGCGGCGAGCAGATGGGTCGCGAAGGAATGCCGCAGCGCGTGCGGGGTCGCGTGCTCGGGGAGACCCGCATGGCGTCGGAAGGCGCGCAGCGTGCGCTGCGCCACGGCCGGGTTCAGCGCACCCCCACGCACGCCCACGAACAGCGGGCTTTCTGCCTGGGGCTCGGGATGGTGCCGCAGCCACGCGGCCAGCGCGGCACGCACCGCCGGGAGCACCGGAACGGCGCGCTCCTTGGCGCCCTTGCCCAGCACTGTCAATGTCCCCGTCCCGCCCGGCAGCGGCGCGTCGCGCACGCGCAGCCCGAGTGCCTCGCTGATGCGCAGCCCGCATCCGTAGAGCAATGTGAACAGCGCCACGTCGCGCGCCTGCGCGAAGGCGGAATTGGACTCCTCGCCGATGTCCCGCGCGACTGCCCGGGCTGCCGGCTCGTTCAAGGCACGCGGCGCCGGACGGCGGGCCCGAGGCGTCGCGACCAGCCGAACGGCAGGACAGTCGCAGCCCTGGCGGCGGGCGAGGTAGCGGAAGAAGCTGCGCACCGCCGCCAGACGGCGGGAGCGCGTCGCGGCCGACAGCCCGTCGGCATGGCGCTCGGCGAGAAAGGCGCGGATGTCGGTGGGGCGCAGGGCGCCGAGGGCAGCCAGATCGGGCTCGGCCCCGAGATGGCGGGTCAGGAAGCCCAGGAAATCGGCGATGTCGTGGCCGTATGCCTCCAGCGTCAGCGGCGCGGCGCGGCGCTCGGCCCCGAGCCACGCCAGGAATGCCTGCCGCGCCGCCTCCGCCGTCACGCGTGGTCGGCGGCGCGGCTCAGGGCGGCGCCGACGGCGCGGCCGAGGAAGGCCAGCGCGCCGCTGCCCTGCACGGGATCGAGCGGGGCGGCATCGCGGGAGACCAGCGCCAGGAGCGCCGGCGAGCCGCCCCAGGGTACGCGCACCACCGCATCGCGCCGGGCAAGCCGCGCCGCCTCGCCGTGCAGCAACGCCGCATCCGCGGGTGTCTCGCGGAATGCCACGTCACGGCCGACGAGCAGCCCCGCCACCGCGCCGGCCGGCAGCCGGCGCACGCCCGCCGCGTCGGCCTCCATGCACAGCGAGGCGGCGTCGAGCGCCAGGATGTCGGGTAGCGCGTGCGCCACGCAATCGGCCACGTCGCGCGCGCAGATCAGCGCCAGCACCGCCCCCTGCACGCGTATCGCTAGGCCGGCGGCGGCGCGGCCGGCCGCCAGCACCCCGTCTGCACGCTCCGCCATCGCCGCGGCGTGCTGACGCTCAGCCCGCAGCATCGCCACCATGTGATCGGCCATCGCCTCGCCATGAATGCGCTGCGGCGGGGCCAGCGCGCGATACAGCTCCGGCCGTTCCGCCAGAAAGGCGGGGCGCGCACGCAGAAACGCCGCGACCTGGTCGGCGTCGGCGTCCCCGACCTCGCGCTCCGGCACTCTCATGACGGCGAGATCAGACGATGTGCTGCCCGGTCTTGGCCCAGTCGGCGGAGAACGAAGCAAGGCCCTTGTCGGTCAGCGGATGGTTGAACAACTGGCCCAGCACCGCCGGCGGCGCCGTCACCACATGCGCACCGAGCTTCGCCGCCTCCACCACATGCATCGGGCTGCGCACGCTGGCGACCAACACCTCTGTCTTGAAATACGGATATTGCCTGAAAATGGTCATGACGTCGCTGATCAGCGCCATCCCGTGTTGCCCGATGTCGTCCAGGCGCCCGATGAACGGGCTGACGAAGGAGGCGCCGGCCTTGGCCGCCAGGATCGCCTGGGCGGGCGAGAAGCACAGGGTCACGTTGACCATCGTCCCGTCGTCGGCGAGCTTGCGGCAGGCACGCAGCCCATTCGGCGTCAGCGGCACCTTGATGGTCACGTTGCGCGCGATCTCGCGCAGCACGCGCGCCTCGGCCATCATGCCCTCGAAATCGGTGGCGGCCACCTCGGCGCTGACCGGACCGGGGACGATGTCGCAGATCTCGCGGATGATGTCGCGCATCGGCCGGTTCGCCTTGGCGACCAGCGAGGGATTGGTGGTCACGCCGTCCAGCAGCCCGCTCTCGGCAAGGGACTTGATCTCCGCCACATTGGCGGTATCGACGAAGAACTTCATGGGACTGATCCAATTCTCGTCTGCGGCGCCGTTGCCCGCGCAGGGGCGATGCCTGCTCATATAACGCCGGCCACGGCCGATCGGAAGCGGAGGGTTCGCGCGCGCGTCCCGGTTCTGCTTCCGTACCCGTTCCCCGGTCCGTTCGACTACGCGGTGCCCGAGGGCCTTGACGTCACTCCGGGCAACGTCGTGCTGGCGCCGCTGAACGGGCGGGAAGTGGTCGGCGTGGTATGGGATTCGCCCGGCCCCGCCCCCGCGGCCGAGGCCAAGCTGAAGCCGATCATCGCCGTGCTGGATACGCCGCCCATGCGCGCGCCCCTGCGCCGGCTGGTCGACTGGCTGGCGGCCTACACGCTGACGCCCCCAGGCGAGGTGATGGCGATGGCGCTGCGCGTGCTCGGCCCGGCGCCGGCGCCGACGCAGGGATGGCGCCGGGCGGGCACCGGCGACGCCCGGCTGACCGAATCCCGCCGCCGCGTGCTGTCGGTCCTCGAGGAGTTCGAGCCTCGCGCCACCCAGGAGCTCGCGCGCGTGGCGGGGGTCGGCGCGAGCGTCGTCCGCGGCATGGCCGCCGCCGGCCTGATCGCGCCCGCCCCCCTTGCCGCCCTGCCAGCCTTCGCCACGCCCGATCCCGACCGCCAGGGCGCCGTCCTCTCAACCGAGCAGCGGCTCGCGGCGGATGCCCTGGCGGCTTCGGTCGGCACGCACGCCTTCTCGGTCGCGCTGCTCGACGGCGTGACCGGGTCGGGCAAGACCGAGGTCTACCTGGAGGCGATCGCCGCCGCGCTGCGTGCCGGGCGGCAGGCGCTGGTGCTGCTGCCCGAGATCGCACTCTCGGCGCAATGGCTCGACCGCTTCGCCGCCCGCTTCGGCGCCGCCCCGGCGGTGTGGCACTCCGACCTGTCGTCGCGGGTGCGTCGCCTGACTTGGCGGGCGGTGGCGGCGGGCGAGGCGCAGGTGGTGGTCGGCGCCCGCTCGGCGCTGTTCCTGCCATTCCCCGATCTCGGCCTGATCGTCGTCGACGAGGAGCACGAGACCGCCTTCAAGCAGGAGGAAGGCGTGGTCTATCACGCCCGCGACATGGCCGTGGTGCGCGCCCGACTGGAGCAGGCGGCCTCGGTGCTGGTCTCGGCCACCCCGAGCCTGGAGACGCTGGCCAATGTGGAGGCCGGGCGCTATCGCCGCCTGACCTTGCCGAACCGGCATGGCGGCGCCACGCTGCCGACAGTTGAGGCGGTCGATCTGCGGGAAGCGCGGCCCGAGCGCGGCCGCTTTCTCTCGCCCAGGCTGGTCGAGGCGGTGCGCGCCACGCTGGTGCGCGGCGAGCAGGCGATGCTGTTCCTGAACCGCCGCGGCTACGCGCCGCTGACGCTCTGCCGTTCCTGCGGGCATCGGATGCAGTGCCCGAACTGCACCGCCTGGCTGGTCGAGCATCGCGCCCGCCGCCAGCTCCTATGCCATCATTGCGGGCACGCGATCCCGATCCCCGTGCTGTGCCCGACCTGCGGCGCGGCGCACAGCCTGACCCCCGTCGGGCCGGGGGTGGAGCGCGTCACCGAGGAGGCGGCCGCGCTGTTTCCCGAGGCGCGGCTGCTAGTGATGGCGAGCGACACGCTGCCCGGCCCGCGCGCCGCGGCGGAGGCCGCGCACGCGGTCGCCGCGCGCGCGGTGGATTTGATCATCGGCACCCAGGTCGTGGCCAAGGGCTGGCACTTCCCGCATCTGACCCTGGTCGGCGTGGTGGACGCCGATCTCGGCCTCGGCGGCGGCGACCTGCGCGCGGCCGAGCGCACCGTCCAGCTTCTACACCAGGTGGCCGGCCGGGCGGGCCGGGCGGAGGCGCCGGGGCGCGTGCTGCTGCAAACCTTCAGTCCCGAGCATCCGGTGATCCAGGCGCTGATTTCCGGCGATTTCGAGGGCTTCGTCGCCCGCGAGGCCGCCGAGCGCCGTCCCGGCCACTGGCCGCCCTATGGCCGGCTCGCCGCGCTGATCGTGAGCGCCAATGACGCGGCATCGGCCGACCACCTCGCCCGCGCGCTCGGCCGCGTCGCGCCGGGCGGACCGGGGATCGCCGTGCTCGGCCCGGCGCCAGCTCCGCTGTCGATCCTGCGCGGCCGGCACCGAAGGCGGCTGCTGCTCAAGACCCGCCGCGATGTCGCCGTCCAGCCGATCCTGCGCGCCTGGCTCGCCCAGGTGGGGGTGCCGCGCGGCAGCCGTGTGGATGTCGACGTGGACCCGGTCTCGTTTCTCTAGACGCGCGCTCAGGAGCTGTCAGACGGATGATCCTCGCCAACTCGGGCACCCAGCCACGCCGGCCCCTTTCGCCCGACTTCGCGGGTAGACACGCGGCGCACGCGGTCTGGCTCGACCTCCTGGACGCCACCGAGGAGGAACGCGCGACGGTCGAGCGCATCACCGGCCTACGCGTGCCCGCGCGCGCGGAGTTGTCGGAGATCGAGCGCTCCAGTCGTCTGGCGGCGCAGGACGGCGTCCTGACGCTGAGCACCCCGATGATCTCCAGCGTGGACGGCAGGCGGCCCGTCGTGTCCCCGCTCGGCTTCGTGCTGTCGCGCGACCAGCTGCTGACAGTCCGCTATGCGCCGATGCAATCCTTCGATACCTACGCCGAGCGGCTGTGCGATCCCGATGGGCAGGCGCCGAATGGCTTGGCTGTATTCGTCGGCTTGCTGGAGGCGATCGTGGACCGGCTGGCGGACGTGCTGGAAGGCGTGGGAACCGAGCTTGATCGGCTCTCACACCAGATCTTCCGCCCCGAGGCCACGGGCCTCCGGCGCGTGCGCCGCGAAAGCGCCGTCCTGCAATCCACACTCGCGGATGTCGGCCGGACCGGAGAGCACGTGTCCAGCCTGCGCGACAGCCTGCTCGGCATTTCCCGCATCGTCGGCTTCGTCATCGAGGTCGCGGCGGACTGGACGCCGCCCGATCTGCGAAGCCGGTTCGCCACCTTGCGCCAGGACATCGCGTCGCTGAACGACTACGACGTGCAGATCACAGGGAAGGTGCAATTCCTTCTGGATGCGACGCTCGGCTTCATCAACATCCAGCAGAACAACGTCATCAAAGTGCTGACGGTCGCCTCGATCGTCGGCATCCCGCCGACCCTGATCGCCAGCATCTACGGCATGAATTTCAAGGGCATGCCGGAGCTGACCTGGGCGTGGGGCTACCCGTATGGCCTGACGGTGATCGCGCTCAGCGCGATTCTGCCGTTGCTGTGGTTCTGGCGTCACGGGTGGCTTTAGCCGAATCCCAACGTTCATCAATTGAGCGACATTCCTGGTCTTGAGGCGTTGATCTCCAGGCTCGTTATAAAAATATTGAAACCATGGACTATGAATTTCAGCAGGACGCGCCGGCGTTTTCGCCGCCGGCGGCGTCCGTGGCCTGCTCCCAGTTGACCGAGTTCGTGCGTCATTGCGAGACGGCGACGGGTCGGCGCTTCGCCGACTACAACGCATTTGACCAGTTCTCCGTCCAGGAATTCCGCAACTTCTGGCGCTTGTTCCTCTGCTGGTCGGGCATCCCGCACGGGGGCAAGATCGATCCCGTGTGCGTCGGCGAGTCCTGCGAGGACGCGCGGTTTTTCCCGGATCTTCGCCTGAACTACGCTGAAAGCCTGTTGCACGGTGATCCCCATCGTCCGGCGGTGACGGCCTGTCACAGCGGCGGCCGGCGCGAGCGCCTCAGCCGCGGCGAGCTACGTGCCAGGGTTGCCGGCCTCGCGGCCTCTCTCAGTCGATTGGGGGTGGGACCGGGCGATCGCATCGTCGCAGTCGCCCGCAACAATATTGAAGTCGTGATTGCTGCGCTCTCAGCATCAGCCATCGGCGCGACGTTCTCGAGCTGCTCGCCTGACATGGGCGCTTTCGCGATGCTGGCGCGCTTCTCGCCGCTCAAACCCGTCGTGCTTCTGGGAAATATCCGCGCGGAGCCATGGGACCCGGGAGTTCCGGTCTCGGCGCGGCTGGCGGAAGTGGCGGCGGGTCTGCCTTCGTTGCAAGCGGTGATCGCGCTCGATGAGGGACCGGTCCCGGAGGGCTTGATGGCGCCGGTGCATCTTTTCGCCGATTTGACGACCGGCGGCGCTGGTCGGGGCTGCGCTTGGCAGCGGTATCCGTTCAATCACCCGCTCTTCATCATGTTCTCCTCCGGTACTACCGGTAATCCGAAATGCATCGTGCATGGGGCCGGCGGCACCTTGCTCGAGCATGTCAAGGAGCATCGGCTGCACTGCGATCTGCGGGCCGGCGACAAGCTGTTCTTCCAGACCTCGTGCGGCTGGATGATGTGGAACTGGCAGTTGTCGGCCCTCGCATCCGGCGCCGAGCTGGTCCTCTATGACGGCCCGTTGGAAGGGCCGGAGACGCTGTGGCGCCTTATCGCCGACGAGGCCGTCACGGTGTTCGGCACCAGCGCGGCCTTCCTACAGTTCTGCGAGGGCGCCGGCTTCTCCCCCGGCCGCAGCTTCGATCTCGCCGCGCTGCGCAGCGTGCTGTCCACGGGATCGATTCTCTACCCGCGCCAGTACCGATTGGGTCAGGAACAATGTGAAGTCGCTGCCCCTGCAATCGATCTCGGGCGGGACGGACATCATCGGCTGCTTCGTTCTCGGCAATCCCAACCTGCCCGTCCATCGCGGCCAGGCACAGTGCCGCAGCCTCGGGCTTGACGTGCGATCGCTGCCGCCTGCCGGCGCCCCGGACTCCCCGATCGGTGAACTGATCTGCGCCAATCCATTCCCGTCATGCCCGCTAGGCTTCCACGACGACCCGGGCGGAAGGCGCTTCCACGAAGCTTATTTCAGCCAGAATCCCGGTGTCTGGACGCATGGCGATCTGATTGAGGCGACGCGAGAGGGCGGCTGGACGCTCCATGGCCGGTCCGATGGCGTTATCAATATCCGCGGCATCCGCGTCGGCCCGGCGGAAATCTACGCCGCGCTCCGGGACATCGACGAGATCGTGGAGGCCATGGCCGTCGAGCAACGGGCGGAAGACGAGCCCGGCGGGACCCGTCTGATCCTGCTCGTGGTCCTCCGCAAAGGCACGGAACTCAGCGGCACGCTCGCGAAACGCATCCGCTCGCAACTCGCCCGTCGCGGCTCGGCCGCCCTCGTGCCGGCGGCTATCGCGCAGGTCGAGGCGCTCCCGATCACCTATAGCGGCAAGCGATCCGAGGCGGCAGCGCGCGATGCGGTGAACGGCCGACCGGTTCGCAACCGCGATGCATTGCAGAATCCGGACTGTCTTGATGCCATTTGCAGCCATCCGGCGCTGCGTAGCTCCTCGCGATCGTCTCAGCCGAGACAGCGGATCGGCGATCTCCGCTCGGGCGATCAGCTTGAGCGGGAGTTGCAAAGCATCTGCGAGGACGTCTTGCGGGTCGCTCCCGTCGGCTGGTCCGACGATCTTCTCGAACTAGGCGGAGATTCGCTGACGATCCTGAACTTGTTCCTCGGATTGCAGCAATACGTCGAACGGGATGACCTCTCGCTTGACGCGCTGTTCTCGGCACGAACGGTCGAGCAGTTCGCGGCACTCGCGCGCGGCACCAGCACGGAGTCCGATGCAAGGAAACCAAGCCGGTCCGGTCCACGCATCCGTCCGGCGGGTCCCGAGGACGTGGAGCCGCTTTGCCGGTTTTTGGAGCAGGCATTCAAGGCGGATGGCGTTCCGCATGCTGCTTGGAGGCGCCTCTTCGACTACCGATGGCTCCCTGAGAAGCCCGATTTCGGGTTCATCCTCGCCAGTGGCGATGAGATTGTCGGCTTTCTCGGCACCGTGTATGCGCGGCGGCGGATAGGGGGCAAGGCGACTGTCGTCTGCAATCTGACCTCCTGGTACATACGCCCTGAATATCGTGGGTGGGGAACTGCTCTCCTGGCCGCCGCCATCCGCGATGAAAGCATGACCTACACCGCCCTGACGCCTGGGCCGGTGTCACAGCAGGTGTTCAAGGCGCTGCGCTTCACGCCGCTGGTCGAACGCAGGATCGTCATGCCGCCGCTGTTTCACGCCGAGACATTGCGCCAGCCGCGACCGACCATCAGCTTCGACCCGGAGATCGTGCGCCGCTCGCTCGATGAATGCCAGCAGCGGATTTTCGACGATCACGCTCCCTACGACTGCCTGCAACTGCTCCTGACCGCCGGGTCGGAGCGGGCCTATATCGTGGTGAAACGCCGCGCGATGTCCCTGCGGCGGCGGCTCCGGCTGTTTCCCGCCGGCGCGAAGTTCCCGTATTCCGAGATTCTTTATTGCAGCGCGCCGCCGCTCCTTGCCCGCTATCTCGAGCACGTCAAGCTGCCCGTCCTGAAAAGGCAGCGGACGCTCGCCCTCGTCGCCGACGAGCGCCTCTTCCCGGTGCGGCCGCGAGGCATCCCGAAGAGCGACTACGCGCTCTATCGCTCTCCACTGCTGGACGGGGGCGACATCGACAAGCTGTATTCGGAGCTTGTCCTGATTCCGATCTGACTGAGCTGGCCCGTGACAAGCGCGGGCACGGGGGCGAAACTGGAGTCGCGACTCACTGAGTGGACCCGCCGAGCAACATGCGCATCGAGATCATCTGCACCGGCGACGAGGTGCTGACCGGCAAGATCGTCAACACAAACTTCAGCTATATGACGCAGAAGCTGGAGGATGCGGGCCTTTCGGTCATCTGGGAAACCACGGTGGGCGACGACCGCGCCAATCTGCTCGAGGCGTTCCAACTCGCCGCCGTGCGGGCCGACGCGGTGATCGTCAATGGTGGGCTGGGTCCGACGGTCGATGACCTCTCGCAGGAGATCGCCGCCGAGGCTGCCGGCGTGAAGCTCGTGCTGCACGAGGCATGGCTTGCGCGCATGGAGGATTTCTTCCACCGGCGCGGGCGGGTGATGTCGCCCAACAATCGCAAGCAGGCCATGCTGCCCGAAACCGCGGAAATGCTCGACAACCCAATCGGCACCGCCTGCGGCTTCGCCGTCGGCATTGGGGCCGCCCGCTTCTTCTTCACCCCTGGCGTGCCCCGCGAGATGCGCCGGATGCTGGAGGAGCAGGTCATCCCGCGCCTATTGACCCTGGGCGGCGCGCCAGGCGTGATCCGGCTGAAGCGTTTCCACACCTATGGGCTTGGCGAGTCGCAGGTGGATCAGTTGCTGGAGGGCGTCGATGCGCTGGCGCCGGACGGCAGCGTGAAGCTCGGCTTCCGCGCCCATTACCCGCAGATCGAGACCAAGCTGACGGTGCGCGGCGTCGATGAGGCGGACATCGCCCGCAAGCTCGGCCCGGTGCAGGACGAGGCGCGCCGCCGCCTGGGCACCTTCATTCTCGCCGAGGACGATCAGACCCTGGAGGGCGTCATCCTGGCCCGGATGCGCGCCAGGCAGGCGACGCTTGCCCTGGCCGAGACCTTCACCAGCGGCCAAATCACTGCGCGGCTGGCGCATCTGACCGGCGCCGAGCACGCCTTCCGCCGCAGCATCGTCGCGCGCGCCGTCGAACAGATCCAGGCGGCGATCGGCCTCCCCTCGACCGAGGGCGCCCTCACCGAGGACCAGGCCGTCGCGATCGCCCGCGCGCTCCGCGTCCAGACCGAGGCCACGCACGCCCTGGCCGCGCTGCTCGAGTTGGACGACGAAGCCGCCGAGGGGATCGATTTCGGCGCCACCATCTGGATCGCCATTGCTACCGATAAGGACATTGCCGTGCGCCGTGCGCGCATCACCGGCGGACGCGACTGGGTACGCCTGGGCGCGGTGGAACTGGCGCTCGACTGCCTCCGGCGGCACCTGCACGGGCTCCCGCTCCGCGAGCGGACGGATTTCGAGCGGGCGTAGGCTCTCCGGCCGCCCCCTCCCTCTTCGCCCGTCAGGCGCTACGCCCATGCTGTTGGTGCAAGTTCGCGACCGCGAGACGCGTCCCGCCTTCAGCGGGTTCGTCACCGTTCCGTGTGGACGCACGATGGCTCCCGCATGGGAAAACGCCATCTGGAAGTGAGATGCATCCGATCATCTTAAAGAAGTTTTCCGAGGCGGCGATTTCACCTACGTGCGCTCATGATGGTGAACGTTCCCTGGCCAACCTCGAATGAGGTCAGGCCACTGAGGCGATAACACGACTCACGCGCGGGAGCCGCGGGCATGGCAGATTCCAGAACCTCACGAGCGCGGGATCGAGCGCGCGCTTTCTGCGACCAGTTCGGGTTACGGGCGCCTATCGTCGAGGCTCCGATGGCAGGCGCATGTCCAGCGGCGCTCGCCGCCGCCGTTGCCAACGCGGGCGGCATGGGCGGCATGGGCGCGCTGCTGACCAAGCCCGATGGCGTTGCCAAGTGGGTGTCGGAATTTCGTTCGCAGAGCAACGGCGCCTTCCAGTTGAACGTCTGGGTGCCCGACCCTCCCCCGTTACGCGATCCGGCTGCCGAGCAGCGGGTGCGCGATTTCCTGGCCCGTTGGGGCCCGCCGGTCACGCCGGGGGCGGGAGATGTCACGCTGCCCGACTTTGAATCTGCAGCTCGCCGCATTTCTCGCCGCTGAACCTCCCGTGGTGTCCTCGATCATGGGATTATTCCCAGCCGCGTTTGTAACCGAGTTGAAGAGGCGCGGAATCGCCTGGTTTGCCTGCGCGACCACGCTGGCGGAGGCGCTCGAGGCCGAGGCCGCGGGCGCGGACGCCATCGTCGCGCAAGGCTTCGAGGCCGGCGGCCACCGCGGTTCCTTTGAAGCGGCGGCAGCGGAGCGGCGCTCCGTCGGCCTGCTTGCATTGCTTCCGCGTCTCGCCGACAGGGTATCCGTCCCGATCATCGCTACTGGCGGGATTGCAGACGGCCGAGGAGTGGCGGCGGCGTTGACCCTGGGGGCGAGCGCCGTGCAGGTCGGGACGGCGTTCCTGCGGTGTCCCGAGGCAGGGACCAATCCTGCTTGGGCTGACGCCCTGGTCGATCTCGAGCCGGAGGATACGGTTGCGACCCGCGCGTTCAGCGGCCGATCTGGACGGGCGGTCGCCAGCGACTACGTTCGCGCTGCCGCCGCCCCGGGTGCTCCGCCACCTGCCCCGTATCCCGTGCAACGGGGCCTGACCGCGGCCATGCGGGAGGCGGCGCAAAGAGCCCGAGACATCACGCGCATGCAGGCTTGGGCCGGACAGTCCGCCGCAATGGCACGCGACGAACCCGCCGGCGACGTCGTCCGCCGGCTATGGGCGGACGCCGAGGAGCTTCTGCCCTGATGACGCTGGTGTTCCCCTGAGCGTGGATTCATTCTCCTCCATGCGGGACCAGAAGGAACGGCAATGGACCTTGGCGACCTGAAGATGTTCCTCGCCGTTGCGCGATGCGGCAAGATCGGCACCGCCGCACTTGATCTGCACACCGTCCAGTCAAACGTGACCACGCGCATCCATGCCCTAGAAGCCGATCTCGGCGTCAGGCTATTTCACCGCCACCCGCGCGGCGTCACGTTGACGGCATCCGGCCGGCGGTTACTGCCGTTCGCCGAACGGATTTCCGATCTGTTCGTCCAGGCGCGGCGGGCCGCGACCGATGACGGCACGCCCGCCGGTCCGTTGGTTTTGGGCAGCCTTGAGACGACCGCTGCCTTGCGGCTCTCCCCGGTGTTGGCGGAGTTCGCGGCGGCCTACCCGCTGGTTGACCTATCACTCACGACCGGCACCACCTCGGACTTGATCGAAGATGTGCTGGCGCGCAGATTGGACGGAGCGTTCGTGGTCGGTCCCGTGCGGCACCCTGAACTCGAAGAGGAAACCATCTTCCGCGAGGAACTCGTCATCGTCACCGGGGCGAGCATTCGGACGCTCGAAGAACTTCATCATCACAGAAGCCTCAAGATCGTCGTATTCCGCGCGGGCTGCACGTATCGAAAGCGCCTGGAGACCCTGCTCGCGGCCCGCGGCCTGGTCGGTATTCGGCAGCTCGAGTTCGGCACGCTTGGCGGCATCGTCGCCTGCGTTGCCGCCGGGATTGGCATCACCCTGTTACCCAGAGCGGTGATCTCGTCCGAACTGCGCGAGGGCCGCATCGCCGCACACGAACTCTCCAGCGCGGACGAGCGGGTGGAGACCGTGTTCATACAGCGCAAGGACAGCTTCGTGTCGAGCGCAATGGCGGCATTCCTGAGAACAGCACGGCCGCACCCCATGCGCCTTGTCGCCAACGCTGACTAGGGTCTGTTGACAATTACCTCGTTGCGATGATGGTGGCTGCGAGGCTGATGTTGGCATGGAAGCTTTCGTCGGTCTTGTCGTAGCGGGTGGCGATGGCTCGGAACTCCTTCAGCTTGGCGAAGAAGTTCTCGATCAGGTGGCGCCAGCGATACATGGCCTTGTCATAGGCGATGATCGTATTGCGGTTGGATTTGGGTGGGATGACGGCGACGGCGCCACGGTCATCGAGGTCCGCACGCAGCCAATCGGCGTCGAACGCCTTGTCACCGAGCAGGGCGTCGAAAGTGATGTCTGCGATGAGCGGCGCGACCCCTACGATGTCGTGGCGCTGTCCGGGCAAGAGCACGAAGCGGACCAGATTTCCAAGCGCGTCCACCAGCGCGACGATCTGGTCGTCAGCCCGCCTCGCGAGCGTCTCGATGGCCTGATTGGACGACCCCCCTTTGCGCCGCTCGCCTTCTGATGGGCGGTGACGATCGTGCCGTCGATCAGGGCGTATTCGAAATCCGGCTCGTCGGACAAGCGCTCGAAGAGGCGCTCGAAGACGCCCGCCCGCACCCAGCGGCGGAAGCGCTGGAACACGCTGTTCCAGTGCCCGAACTCAGGCGGCAGGTCGCGCCACGGCGATCCCGCGCGCACGCGCCACAGAACCGCTTCCAGGAACAGCCGGGTGTCCTTCGCCGTCACTCCGCGATCCGACGCCTTGCCCGGCAACAGCAGGGCCATCTTCTCGCCAAGCCGTGTCGCTGATCACAAATCGTCCCCTGTCCACCTAAATCCCTTCGCTCCGCCAAAACGGAGCTTGAATCACGGCTTCAGGCCCGAGAGAACCCATTATTGTCGAACAGGCCCTAGTACTCCCTATCGGTGAACGATGAGTCGCTGAAACCGTCATCGCGAGGCGCGCAGCGCCGTGGCGATCCAGGCCCGCCGCACCGTATCGCCCATCTGGGTCGCCCGCCTGGATCGCCCGCCGATCGCCACGCCGCCAAGAGGCGGCTCGCGATGACAGCCTCGGCGATGCGTTTCACCGTTCAATGATTCCGGGCACTAGCCGCCGCCTTATGCTCGCACTTAGCGCGTCGCTGTCCGGTTCGACCAAGAGCCGATAGCGACGGTTTTTGGGTCAGGCCCGCCGCGGACTTGACCTGGCGAGGTCGCCGGGTTCCAGCGGACGTGGCGGCCTTGGCCGAAGTGCCCGATCCTGTGCGCGAGAAGCCTGCCTCAGCGCCGGCGAGTGGCATCTCTTCGCGAATGCGGCATTATAGGCTCGACGATCCCCCCGCCTCACCCGGCGGCGCTAGGAGCACCACCGATGAACCCGACCTGGACACCCAACTCCTGGCGCGCCCGCCCAATCCGGCAAATGCCGGCCTATCCCGACATGGCCCAGCTCGAAGCCGTCGAGCGCAAGCTCTCGAAATATCCGCCGCTGGTCTTTGCGGGCGAGGCGCGACGGCTCAAGGCGGCGCTGGCCGGGGCGGCGGAGGGCAAAGGCTTCGTGCTGCTGGGAGGCGATTGCGCGGAAGGCTTCGCCGACTTCACCGCCAACGTGCTCCGCGACACCTTCCGGGTGCTGCTGCAGATGGCCGTCGTGCTCACCTTCGGCGCCAGCGTGCCGGTCGTGAAGATGGGGCGCATGGCGGGGCAGTTCGCCAAGCCGCGCAGCTCCGACACCGAGACCCAGGGCGGCGTTACCCTGCCCAGCTATCGGGGCGACATCATCAACGGCCCCGAGTTCACCGAACAGACACGCATCCCCGATCCGGCGCGCATGGAGTTGGGATATTTCCAGGCCGCGAGCAAGCTCAACCTGCTGCGCGCCTTCGCCTCCGGCGGCTACGCCGACCTGCACGAGGTGCATCGCTGGAACCTCGGCTTCGTGGAGCGGAGCCCGCTTGCCGGGCGGTACCGTGACCTCAGCCAGCGCATCGACGAGACGCTCGCCTTCATGGCGGCCTGCGGCATGAGCAGCGAGACCACCCGCGACATGCGCGAGACCGATTTCTACGTCGCGCATGAATTGCTGCTGCTCCCCTATGAGCAGGCGTTGACCCGAATCGAACTCGACAACCGGCGATTGGTACGGCTGCTCGGCGCACTTCCTCTGGATCGGCGACCGCACCCGCCAGCCGGATGGCGCGCATGTGGAGTTCCTGCGCGGGGTGAGGAACCCGATCGGCATGAAAGCCGGTCCGACACTGGAAGCTGATGACTTGCCGCGGCTGCTCGACCGCCTGAACCCGGAGAATGAGGCGGGGCGAATCACCCTGATCTGCCGCATGGGCGCCAACAAGGTAGCGGCGAAGCTGCCGCCGCTGATTCGCGCCGTGCAGCGTGCCGGACGCAAGGTGGTCTGGCTCTGCGATCCGATGCACGGCAACACCACCGACACCGCCGACGGCCGCAAGAACTCGCGGCTTCGATGCGATCCTGTCGGAGGTGCGCGACTTCTTCGATATCCATGCCGCCGAAGGCACCTGGGGGGGCGGCGTGCATGTGGAAATGACCGGCCAGGACGTGACCGAATGCGTCGGCGGGGCGCATCGGCTGACCGAGGCCGATCTCGGCGAGCGGTATGAGACCTTCTGTGATCCGCGACTGAACGCGGAGCAGTCGCTGGAACTGGCGTTCCTCATCGCCGAGGAGCTGAAGGCGCGCCGGGAACCGGGCGCGGTCCCGGCGGGCGCCGCCCAGAAAATACGTGGCGGGTGAGGCTTTGCACATGGATGCCGACCCGGCGGTCCTCGCGGACGACATCGCCGCGCGCACCGATACCTACTTCAATCGTACGAAGCAGATCGTGGCGCGCTTCGGCGACAAGCGTGTCACCTATGCCCTGTTCCTGCGACGTCCGGTGGTTTCCGCTCCGCGACTTCTGATTGACTGGCTGAGAGGCGTCGCCGCCGCGCGAGGCTCCGAGTTCGACATCGACTTGCAGCAACAAGAGGGCGCCTGGGTCGGCGCCGGCGAGCCGATCGCCTATATCACCGGCAGCTTCGTGCAGCTCTCGGATCTGGAGACCATCTTCCTGCAGAAGATCGGGCCGGCCTGCGTGGCCGCGCACAATGCCTATCAGATGTGCCTCGCCCTGCCCCAGGCCGCGTTCCTGGCAATGGAAGCGCGCCACTGCGCCGGCGCCGAGATGCAGGAGATGATGGCCTATGCCGCCGCAGTGGGCAGCGCCGCCGCTCAGCGCGAGGGCGCGAAGGGCTTTGTCGGCAACGCCAATGACGGCACCGCGCACTGGTTCGGCGCGTCGCGCGGCTTCGGCACGATGCCGCACTCGCTGATCGGCTATGCCGGCTCCACGGTCCGCGCCGCCGAGATGTTCCAAGAGACTTTCCCCGACCTGCCGCTCACCGTGCTGGTGGACTATTTCGGCCGGGAGGTCTCCGACGGCCTCGCCGTCTGCGCGCGCTTCCCCGCCCTCGCCACCGCGGGACAGCTGTCGCTGCGCCTCGATACGCATGGCGGACGCTTCCTGGAGGGCCTCGATCCGGCGGCGAGCTACGCCGCATTGGAGCGACACGCGCCGGGCGCGATCCGCCGCTATCGCAGCGACACCGAGCTGCGCTATCTGGTCGGCACCGGCGTATCGGCCGCAGCGATCTGGCATATGCGCGAATTGCTCGACCAGGCCGGGTATCCGAATGTTCGGATCGTCGTGTCCTCGGGGTTCGTGGTGGACAAATGCCGGGTGATGGCGGACGCCAGGGCGCCGATCGACGTGGTCGGCACTGGCAGCTTCATCCCCGACAAATGGAGCGAGACCTATGCCACGGCCGACATCGTCGAGTATGCCGGCGTGCCGATGGTGAAGGTCGGGCGCGAGTTCCTGCTGCGCCGAGGCGACCCCGGCAAGCGGCCATCGGGCTGGACCGGCTGACCCCACATGAACTCCGCCAATGCCGGCCTGCTGGCCGGCTTCATCATCTCTGTACTTCAAGCCAGCGGGTATCTTGGCGTGCTGGGACTCATGGCCATCGAGTTCCGCATGCCTGCCGCTGCCGTCGGAGATCATCCTACCCTTTGCCGGCTATCTGGTCTCGACCGGGCGGCTGAACCTATTCCTCGTCGCGACCGCGGGCGCGCTCGGCTGCAATCTCGGCTCGGCCATCGCGTACGAGGTGGGCGCGCATGGCGGACGCGCGGCGGTGCGGAGGTGGGGCAAATATGTGCTGCTGACCGACGACGACCTGGCCAAGGCGGACTGGTTCTTCCACCGCTTCGGCGGCCCGGCCGTGCTGATCGGCCGGATGCTGCCCGTGGTGCGCACCTTCATCGCGCTGCCCGCCGGGATCGCGCATATGCGCCGGGTCCGATTCCACCTCTATACCTTCCTCGGCTCCTGGCCCTGGTGCTTCCTGCTGGCCTGGATCGGCATGAAGTTGGGCGACGCCTGGGGCACGAACGGCAACCTGCACATGGTATTCCACTATTTCGACTATTTTGTCATCGCCGCCGCCGTGCTGCTGATCGGCCGCTTCGTCTGGTCGCGCAGGCGCCGGCCGGCGTGATCGCGACGGCGGGCCGCCTAACGAGCGGCCGATCAGGTCTCCGGCGCGCCGTCGGGCAGCGCGAATGCGTGCACACCGCTGCCGCTCCCGTCAGTGGTTGTCCCCGAACCGACGAACAGCATTCCGCCGACCGGGGTCGCTCCGGAACTGACCGAGCCAGGCATGGGGAATCGCGCGAGCAGGGCGCCAGAGGCGGCATCGTAGGCATTCACCGCGAATGGCTCGATCCCTAGCAGCCCGGAAAAAACGACCCCGTTGGCCACGGTGGTCGGCGCCACGCTGTGATTGTGCGTTTGCTGCCACGCGACGCTGGTGCCGTACAGGTCGAAGGCATGCATGCTCGGTTCCTGGAGCAGGGTATCGCGTGGGTCGGACGGATCGCATAACCCCGTCCCGGCCCCACCGCCGGCGATGTGCCCGTCTCCGATCGAGGTCGCGCCGAACACCCGGTTTCCGTCGAATGCAGTGCTGCCGATGAAGCCACCCTCGTCTCCTCCGAACACGACGTTCTGCGAGGAGATGAGATGACCCTGCGGGTCCTGCGTCAGGCGGCTGAGCAAGTAGTAGGTTCCGTCCTTTCCACCGATGCCGACGTAGGGCTCCCAACCGTCGATCAGGTTCGGTGAGGCGCCGAAGTCAAAATCGCACGTGTTGTCCGGATGGTTCGGCCGATATGCCCACACAAGCCGGCCTGTATCCGCTTGAAGCGCCAGCACCGCATTGTGGTACGGTGGTGTTGGCTCATTGTTGCAATCGGCTGTCCCGAAGAACACCAAGCGTTGTTGGACGTCCACCGCGGCGGACGTCCAAACGTTTCCGCAGCCACGGTTCTGTCCGCCAGTTACGCTGCCGTTCCAGGCGAACGAGGGGTCCACCTCGAAATGCCAGCGAACTTCCCCGGTACTTTCGTCGAGCGCCTCGATGCCGCCGCGATAGCCCGCCACGCCGTCGACCGTGTGGCCAATGAATATCAGGCCGCCGAACACCGCGGGGGAGGAGAAAACCCGGGTTGGATCGTTCGTATCATTAGTACAGTTCGGGAGGTCGGGATTCCCGCAAATGACCCGTTTCCAGCGAAGGGAGCCGTCCCTGGCATTCAGCGCGTACAGGGTCTTGCCCCCGGCAAAATACACCGCATCATGAACGACGGCAGCCGAGGACGTGATCAGCCCTCCGTCGCCCAGAAACCGTGGGGGCGGTGTCTCGCCCGGCCCGAGGCAGCGGGGTGGCACCGGTACTACGGAGTTCTGGCAATCCACCGCGAAGGACCACTTGAGAGTGCCCGACCCCGCGTCCAGCGCATAGAAATTGCCGTCCCAAGAACCCACATACGCCACGCCGTCCACGACGGATGGTGAGGCGCTGACCACATCCCCGGTCGGGAAGTCCCATGCTGGCGTCAACATCCCAACATTGCTCGCGTTAATTCGCGAATGGGGGTTACTGAACGTGTGCCGAAGGTTTCGGCCATACATCGGCCAATCCTCTTTGGGGTGCGCATTCGCACTGCCCAGAAGGAGACAGCCAAGGGCGAGATACATCGCGGCAGGGGCTACACGCATTCCGCTCTCCATCCTGAAGACGCGATCCAGCGTTGGGATGCCCACAAGATGAACCAAATGGTCTCGCCTGAGCTCAAAACTTATGGTGATCCATATTTCCTGCTGACTTCAGGCTTTGGCCGGCCTGATCCGAGCAGTAACCGCTCTACCCGACATAGATCATCTTCCGCGTCATCCCGCCGTCGATGACGAACTCCGCGCCGGTGACGAACCCGCTCTCCTCGCCCACCAGATAGGACGCCAGCGCCGCGACATCCGCCACCGTGCCGACACGCCCGGCGGGGTGCTGCGCGTGATCGGCCGCGTTCGGCGCCTCGCCCTTGGTGAAGATCCAGCCGGGGCTGATGCAGTTGACGCGGATCGCGGGGGCAAGGCTGACGGCGAGCGCGTGGGTCAGGGCGAGCAGCCCGCCCTTGGACGCGGCGTAAGCCTCCGTGTCCGGCTCCGACATATGCGCGCGCGTCGAGGCGATCGTCACCACGGCCCCGCGCGCCGCCCGCAGCAGCGCCTCAGCCTCACGCACCAGCAGGAAGGCGCTGGTCAGATTGGTGGCGAGCACGCGCGACCACTCGCCGACGCTCAGCGCGCTCACCTTCTTGCGGATCATGATGCCGGCATTGCAGATCAGCGCGTCGAGGCGGCCCTCCTTGGCGGCAATCTCGGCGACCAGGCGGATCACGTCAGCCTGCTCGCCCACGTCGCAGACCACCGCCCGGCCGCCCGCGGGCGCCGGCGCGGCGTTCAGGTCGGCCGCCACGACCCGGAACCCATCCGCTGCCAGACGCGCGGCGATTCCCGCGCCGATCCCGCGCGCCGCGCCCGTCACCAGGGCGGCGCGGCGGTCCGCGATCAACGGCCGAGCGCCTGCACGATCTCCTCGGTCATCTTCTTCGCGTCGCCGAACAGCATCATGGTGTTCGGACGGAAGAACAGCTCGTTCTCGACCCCCGCATAGCCTGACGCCATCGATCGCTTGACGAACAGCACCGTGCCCGCGCGCTCAACCTCCAGGATCGGCATGCCGTAGATCGGCGAGGAGCGGTCGGTCTTCGCGGCCGGATTGGTCACGTCGTTGGCCCCGATCACATAGGCGACGTCGGCGGTGGCGAACTCGTTGTTGATCGTCTCCAGCTCGAAGACCTCGTCATAGGGGACGTTGGCCTCGGCCAGCAGCACGTTCATGTGGCCGGGCATTCGTCCGGCGACCGGGTGGATGGCGTATTTCACGTCCACCCCTTCGTTCTTCAGCGTGTCACCCATCTCGCGCAGCGAGTGCTGGGCCTGGGCGACCGCCATGCCGTAGCCGGGGACGATGATGACCTTGGAGGCGTTCTTGAGGATGAACGCCGCGTCGTCGGCGTTGCCGCTCTTGACCGTGCGATCGACCGCCGGCCCGCCCACGGAAGCGACCCCGCTCTCGGACCCGAAGCCGCCCAGCAGCACGTTGACGATGCTGCGGTTCATCCCCTTGCACATCACGTAGGACAGGATCGCGCCAGAAGCGCCGACCAGGGACCCGGTGATGATGAGCGCGAGGTTCTGGATGGTGAAGCCGATGCCGCAAGCCGCCCAGCCCGAGTAGCTGTTCAGCATCGACACGACCACCGGCATGTCCGCGCCGCCGATCGGGATGATGATGAGGAAGCCGAGCGCGAAGGCGAGCACGGCCAGGAGCCAGAATACCGCCTGACTACCGGTGCCGACGAAGATCACGATCAGCACGATCCCCAGCACGGCCAACGCGAGGTTGAGCCAATGCTGCATCGGAAAGGTGATCGGGGCCCCCTTCATAAGAGCCTGCAGCTTGGCGAAGGCGATCAGCGAACCCGAGAAGGTGATGGCGCCGATGGCCAGTCCGATCGACATCTCGATCAGGCTCTCGCTGTAGATGGCCCCCGGTACGCCGATGCCGAACGCCTGCGGCGCGTTCAGCGCCGCGGCGGCGACGCACACGGCGGCCAGTCCGACCAGCGAGTGGAACGCGGCGACCAGTTGCGGCAGCGCCGTCATCTGGATGCGCATGGCGATCATTGCGCCGATGCCGCCGCCGATGATGATGGCCAGCACGATCAGCCCGTAGCCGCTCCCCGACATCCGGTTGCCGACCAGCGTGGCGAGCACGGCGACCAGCATGCCGATCATGCCGAGCCGGTTGCCCTGCCGCGAAGTGACCGGGCTGGACAGGCCGCGCAGCGCCAGCACGAACAGGACGGCGGCGACGAGATAGAAGAAGGCGGTCAGATGCGGAGACATCGGCGTCCTACCCTTGCTTGCGGCGGAACATCGAGAGCATCCGGTGGGTGACCAGGAAGCCGCCGAAGATGTTCACCGAGGCCAGCAGCACGGCGATGAAGCCGAAGGCGCGGGATACGTTACTCAGCGCGAGGCCGGTCGCCAGCATGGCACCGACGACGATGACCGAGCTGATCGCATTGGTGACCGCCATCAGCGGGGAGTGCAGCGCCGGGGTCACGTTCCAGACCACGTAGTAGCCGACGAAGCAGGCCATCACGAAGATCGCGAACAGGTAGATGAATGGTATGCCCTCGGCGAGCGCCGAGGTCACGGCAACGTTGCCGGCAACAAGCGTTCCGGCATGGGCGGCGAGCGCGTTGGCTTGCGCGGCGAGACGGGCGGCCTCGACGGCGATCTGGTTGGGGTCCATCGGCGTCTCCGGTAGTTAGGCGGCCTGGGATGCCGGTTGAGCGAATTGCGGGTGGACCACCGCGCCGGCACGCGTCAACAGCACGCCACGCACGATCTCGTCGTCTTCGGGTAGGCGCGGCGCCCCCGCCTCCTTGTCCCAGAACGTGGTCAGGAAGGTCATCAGGTTGCGCGCGTAGAGCGCGCTGGAGGCGACCGAAATGCGGCCCGGCCAGTTGCGCCAGCCCAGCACGACAACGTGATTATCGGTCATGACCCGCTCGCCGGGCCGGGTGGCGGCGCAGTTGCCGCCGGCATCGGCCGCGAGGTCCACGATCACGCTGCCCGGCCGCATCGCGGCCACCATCGGCTCGGTCACGATGACCGGGGCGGCGCGGCCCATCACCAGGGCGGTGCAGATCACGATGTCGTTCTTGGCGACGGTGGCGGCCATCAGCTCGGCCTGCTTGCGCCGGAACGAATCCGACATCTCGCGGGCGTAGGCGCCAGTCTGGCCGGCTGTCTCTTCGTCCTCGACGCCGACGAACGCGGCGCCGAGGGATCGGATCTCCTCCTTGGCGGCGGGCCGCACATCGGTGGCGGAGACGATCCCACCCAGCCGGCGCGCGGTGGCGATCGCCTGCAGCCCGGCAACACCCGCGCCGATGACGAAGACGCGGGCGGGCGCCACCGTGCCCGCCGCGGTCATCATCATCGCGAAGCCGCGGTCGAAGGCAGCGGCGGCCTCGATCACCGCGCGGTAGCCGGCGAGGTTGGCCTGACTGGACAGCACATCCATCGATTGCGCGCGCGTGATGCGCGGCAGCAGTTCCATCGCCGCAATGTCGATGCGGCGCTCGGCCAATATCCCCAAAGCGTCGCCCGCACCCTGCGCATTGGCGATGCAGACCAGCAGAGTATTGGGTTGGATCAGGGCAAGCTGTTCAGGCTCCGGCATCTGGACGGCGAACACGATGGCGGCACCCGACAGCGCCGCCTCGGCATCCGGCGCCACCTCGGCGCCGGCAGCGGCGAAGTCGGCATCGGTGACGCCCGCCTGATCGCCGGCTCCCGCCTCCACGGCGACCGTCAGCCCTAGACCGATGAGCCGCTTCACGGTTTCCGGCGTCGCCGCCACGCGAGTCTCGAACGCGCGTCGTTCCTTCAGCACCGCAAGCCGCATCCGCTCCATCCTTCCAGGGAGAGCAACGGACGATGCGCGATGGTCATCCGCCTTGCAAGTGCTAGCACCCAAAGGGCCGTGCCCACAGTGGCTGGCCCGGCGCTCCCCGTCCGTCGGTCAACGCCACTCGTCGAGTGCAAGAATGTCCGGATCATCGTACCCGGGCGAGGCGGGACGACGCATGGCCACACCCATGATCTCGGCGCGGTAGCCGCATTCTTTCAATACGTCATAGGAGACCCGCCGGGCGTGATTCGCAGCCGCCTGAACGCGTTGGAGCCCCCTCATTGCAGCAAGCGTTTCGACCACTGTGAGCAATTTCTCGAACGAGGACGTCGCACGAGGTCGGACCCCTGCGAACTTGATAGCCAGCACGCCGCTCCCTGCGTCGGTGCCTGGACCCATGTGGCAGATTGCGAACCCGGCCAACTCGTCGCGGTCACGAAGCAGGATTGTCTCGCCGAGGCGCTGGTCAACCGTCGCGTGTATCTCCCTGCTGAGGTCCAGGCCATCAAAGATGGCGTTGGTCACGCCTCGGCAGGCCATGAGGGCCTCGTCTCGCGCTGAGGACGCAAGCTGCGAGAACAGGAGAGGCATCATATCATCCGCCGCGCCTCTGACTCCGCGGCTCGTGACCGCGATAAGGTTCTGCGACGTGAAACCAGAAGCCTCGTAAAGGCGCAGATGCCTCGGGCTGGCCGGATCGGTGAAAAGCACCATCGGTCGCGCGCCGCGGGCTTCTGAAACGGCGAGGGCCGCAGGCATGAGCTGGCGGGCGATGCCCCGGTTCCAATAATCGGGGCGAATGCCGAGCGGACCGAGGACGGAGACGCTGCCCCAGTCCACGATCGTGACCGTGCCCACCACCTCGCCGTCGATCCCGGCGACGAACGACCCCTCGGGCTGCGACTGCCAGCGGGGACGGAGTAGATCGGCATCGCCAAGGAACCGCATCGGGTCCGGCAAGCGAAATTCGGTCCCGAAGGCTAAACGCATGACCCGGTCGGCCGCATCGAGGTCTTCTCGACGCATCGGGCGGACAGCAACGCTCATCGGGGCCAAGCCCTTTTGCACATTTCGCTCAGACGGCCCGGACGCCTCACCGACGCTTTGCCCCTGAGCAGGGCGCCGGCGCAGCCGGCCATGTGCGCGAGCGCGCCGATGCCGTCAGTTTGCGCCGGTGCGGGCCGAGCGCAACGCATCGGACACGGAAGCAGCGGGAGTCGGCCGTGAGCGCGCCGCCTCGGGCTCCACGCCAAAATGGATCATGTACCCGCGGAAGCGGTCCCGCTCGGCGCCGGCGTCCAGACCGTGGTCCTCGAACCGATAGCTGTGCTGCCCATATCCCCCATTCGGTCGCTCGACGACCAGCCGCGCGATGCGTGCCGCCGCATCGGAAGCCAGGGTCAGACCGAAATGGCTGTACACCCCCTCGACGGTGCTCACCGGATCGGTGATCAGGTCGAGGTAGTGGACATGGCAGATCGGCTCCGCGAACTGGCTTTCGGCCTCGGCCTGGATCATGCGCAGCGTGCCGTCATGCCAGCGCGCGCTCTCCTCTCGCCCGATCCGGCGGCGATCCACTCGCCGGGTAAACGGGCGGCGGAGCACCTCGGTGAGCTGAGTGAGCGAGAGCAGGACCTTCACCGGGTCGCGATGCACGAATACCACCCGCGCATCCGGATAGACGGCCCGCAGCTCCCGCAGCGCGAACAGGTGGTCGGGGCATTTCAGCACCCAGCGTCCGACGCCCTCCTGATGCTGGAGATGCTGCAGAAAGCGGCGGTGGAAGCGGTAGGCCGGCAGATGCCCCTCTTCGTCCAGCCAGCGGCGGTACGACGGAATGTGATAGGTCGTGTCGAAGCGGAGGCTGCGGAACACATGGGCGGTGATCTCGCAGCACTCCTGCGGGGAAGCGGCGTCCAGCGGATGCAGGGATCGGAACTCCGGCGCCAGTCTCTCGAAGGCGCGCAGCTTGCGATTGACGCGCCGCTCTCGCCGATCCGGCACGCCGCCATCCGGGTAGGGATGGATGGTCTGGAACACGCGCGGCGCCTGGTTCCGCGTGTCCTCCATCATCAGCCGATGCAGGAAGGTGGTCCCGCTCCGGGGTAGGCCGGTGATGAAAATGGGCGCCTCGATCGGCTGGGCCACGATTTCGGGATGCGTCGTCTCCTCGGCGCGCAGGCGCAGGAGGTTGGAGACGAACCGCATGACGTCCCAGCGCAGCGCCCCTCGCCCGACCAGGCTCAGCGCCGCCTCGCGTGAGCATGCGGTCAGCAGATGCTCCAGCGGGGTCGCAATATCGGCATCGCCCAGATCCGACAGCCCGGCTTCTCGTCGCGCCTTCTCCAACAAGGACTCGGGTGCCAGGGGTCGATCGAGGACGCCGATCGCCTCCGCCAGCGCGTCGGCCGCGCCAAGAACTGTCGTGGCTATGGACAAGCCGGGGTCTCCGGTCAGAATCGAACGAGCCGAGAGATAGGAACGCACCAGGGAGGCATTCACCAAACCCCGCATCGGGGCGGTATCACGTTAGCCGGAGAATGCAAACCCGGAAGCGCCCAATTTCCGCCGTCGCGTCGCCTCTCGACCCCTGGCCAGCCCTGCCTATATTCGGACACTGGTGACGTGGGGGCATGGATGATTGCGATCGGTTTTGCCCGACGTGCGCTGCTCCGCAGCGCCGGGCTTATTCTGCTATGCGGGCCGGCCGGCGCTTTCGCGGCGAATGCGCAGACGACGGGACCGGTTGCACTCATCGAGCAGCTTGACCAGGCGCTGCTGACAGTCATGCAACAGGGCAAGGCAACGCCCTTCGCCCGGCGCGCGGGGGAACTGACGCCGGCGCTTGAGCGCGCATTGGATCTGCCTTCCATTCTCCGCGTATCGATCGGCCCGGCTTGGGCCGGTCTGAAGCCCGAGGAGCAGAGGCGACTGCTCGATACGTTCCGGCAGTACACCGTCGCCACCTACGTCCAGGCTTTCGACAGCTATGACGGCCAGAGATTCGTCGTCTCGCCGCAGACCCGCGGCCTGAGCGACGGGGCCCAGGTAGTGCATGTCCAGATCGTGCCGCGCGGCGGCGAGACGCACACGATCGACTACGTAATGCGTCGGACCCCGGAGGGTGCTTGGAAAGCGACCGATGTGCTGGCTGACGGCACGATCAGCCGCGTGGCGGTTCAGCGATCGGATTTCAGCGCCATGCTGGCCCGCGGCGGCCCGGCAGCGCTGGAAGCCAGTCTGCAGCGAAAGACGGCCGCTCTGCAGCGGGGCTGAGGTCAGCCGGTCTCCATCGGCAGCGCAGGATCCGGCGCCCATTCCGACAGAGAACCGTCATAGAGGACGACGTCCTCGTGGCCGAGCATGGTCAGTGCCAGTGAATCGGCGCTCGCCGCGATGCCGCCGCCGCAATAGGTGATCACGCGCTTGTTGAGCGCACCGACACCAGCGAAGCGCACACGGAGTTCGTCGGCGGGCAAAAACGTGTTGTCGGCGGGATCGAGCAGGTGGGCGGCTGGCAGGTTGACGCTGCCGGCGATATGGCCGGGGCGGCCATAGGTGTTGCCGCCGGTGCCGGCGTGCTGCTGCGGGGTCAGGGCGTTGATGGTGCAAGTGTCTGGGTCGCCGATGGCACTCCGCACTTGGTCGCGCGCGATCATCAGCGGGCGGATGGTGCGCACCGCGAAATCGCCCGGCGGGCGCTGTTGGGCAGGGCCGGATTCGGTCGGGCGGCCCTCGCGTTGCCATTTCTGGAAGCCGCCGTTCAGCACCGCCGCGTTATCGAAGCCGAACATGCGCAGCAGCCACCAGACGCGCGTCGCCCACCACACGTTGGCGGTGCTGTAGAGCACCACGCGGCTGTCCGCACTGGCGCCGAACCGCCGCATGGCGGCAGCGAACGCATCCGCTCCGGGCGCCATGAAGCGCAGGCGCTGCGAGGGGTCGGAGACATCGGCCTGTACGTCGATGAACTGCGCGCCGGGGATGTGCGCCTTCTCGAAATCCGCCCGGCCGGGCACGACCTGGTACGTGATCTTGGGGTCGGGGATCAGGTGCGTGGTGCAGTCGAACACCAGCACCTTCGGATCATCGAGGTGCGCCGCGAGCCACTCGGTCTCGACGAGGAACTCGGGATGGGCGAAGCCGTCGGGCATGGGGAAACTCCGGCGTTGATCAGGCGATGGTGACGCCGCTGTCCACGGGCAGGATCTGGCCGGTGATCATGCGCGCTTCGTCCGAAGCAAGGAAGAGGGCGGCGTTGGCGATGTCCTCCGGCGCGATCAGGCCAAGCAGGTGCGACTTCGCCAGTTGATCGATCGCCGGGTTCCCCGCCATCAGCTTGCGCACGCGCTCGGTCATCGTGGCGGACGGCGCCAGCGCATTCACCCTGACCTTCGGCGCGAACTCTACGGCGAGCGAGCGCGTGAGCGCCGCCACGCCGCCCTTGGCGGCCGTGTAGCAGTCCCGTCCGGCAATCCCCATCAATGCGAGATTGGATGCCATATTGATGACCGCGCCCCCGCCCGATTTCACGATCTCCGGGATTGCGCAGCGACAGCCTAGGAAGGTGCCGAACAGGTCGAGCTTGATGACGCGCCAAAACTCCTCGACGGGCGCATCGACCACACTGCCATCCTGCGGCGTGGAGCCGCCGGCGTTGTTGTGCAGGATGTGCAGCCCGCCAAAATGCGAAGTCGCGTGACGAACCGCTGCGCGCACGCTGTCCTCGTCGGTGACGTCGGTGCGGATCGCGATTGCGCCGCCGCCGGCGAGATGCGCGGTCTCCTCGCCGGCGGCGATGTTGATTTCAGCGACAACGATACGCGCGCCCTCGCGCGCCATGGCCACGGCGGTGGCACGACCGATGCCCGTGCCGGCGCCGGTGATGACGGCGGTCTTGCCTGCGAGACGGGGCATGGCGGCTCTCTCCGACGCTTTCGGCCGCCAGTATGACCGGGCCCGAGGCGAGGACAAGCCGAGAGCGGCCACAACGGGCGGGGAAGATAACCAGCATGTAACACAGACTTTTGATCAAGGTCGAATTTTTCTTGTGCATATCGCGCTCTTTTTGGCCCTACTTTGCCCTTCGTGACGTTCTTTTGGGACTTTCGTCACAAATTTCTTGCTGCAATGCCGAAATCGATGGAGATGCATATGATTAGCAGGTCCGGTTCGAGTGCATTGCTCAGCAGGCGTCGTGCGCTGGCGCTTGGCGGAACCGTCTCGGGCGGCTTGGTCGCCGCCGGCACCGGCGCGGCCTTCGGCGCCTCCCGCGTCAGGTCTCCGCTCAACGCGGGGGCGCCCATCATTCGCGTCGGCGGCGGCGACGATGACCAGCTTCCGGTCCATCAGATCGAGGCCATCCTGCAGGCGTCGGGCAATGTCTCCGATAGCGGCGTCCTCTCGGTCGAGATCGACCGCAATGACCTAATGAACGTGACCCGCAACGGCGTCCCGTGGCTGCCGCCGTTCGAGGTCAATGGCACGGCGTACTTCCAGGCCCTGGGCGACGGAAGAGCCATCCTGAACGGAGACCTCGCCCTGCTCGACAAGGAAACCAACCCGTTCATCGACGCGCTGCTGAATAATGGCCTCGTATTCCAGGCCTTCCATCAGCACTTCTACGATCTGACGCCGCAGATCTGGCACATCCACTACCGGGGGATCGGCGATCCGCTGCAACTCGCCCAGGCGATTTTCAATTCGATCACGCAAGCCACCTCCACGCCGTTCCCGCAGCCTCCGCCTCCGCAAACGACGCCGCTGCCGGCCGATCAGTTGGCGCAAATACTCGGCGGGAGTGCCCAGATCGGCGGGAATGGCGTTGTCACGGTCAGCGTGCCGCGAGCCGACGAGATCAGACTAGGCGGCGTCCGCATCGCGGGGGATGAGGGCATCGAGCTTTCCGTCTCCTTCGAGCCGCTCGCCAACGGCCAGACCGTCGTGGCGCCCGACTTCTCGATGACTGCCCGCGAGGTGATGCCAGTGACCCGGGTCATGCGCCAGCAGGGCTGGGAAAACAATTGCCTCTACAACCAGGAAACGGACGAGCATCCGCAACTCTATTTCTCGCACCAGGTGAAGATCGGCGATGCCGTCCAATTGGCGCAGGAGGTCCGCAACGGGGCCAACAACACGAACCTGATGTTCTCGTCGTAGCGCGGGGGCTTCCGCTACCGGCTCAGTTCCCGCGTCATCTCGTCCAACCCGGCGAGCGTGAGCGGGAACATGCGCCGCTCCATGAGCTGGCGCGTGATGCCGATGGACTGCACGAACTCCCACGTGTTCTCTGGCGTGGGGTTAAGCCAGGCCGCACGGCGGTAGTGCCCGGTCAGGCGATCGAGCCAGATGCGGCCCAACTCCTCGTTCCAGTGCTCGACGCTGCCGCCGGCCATGGTGATCTCATACGGGCTCATCGCGGCATCACCCACGAAGATCAGCCGGTAGTCGGCGCCGTAGGTGCGCAGCACCTCCCCGGTGGGGATGGTCTTCTCGTAGCGGCGGCGGTTGTCCTTCCAGACCTTCTCGTAGGGGAAGTTGTGGAAATAGAAATACTCGAGGTGCTTGAACTCGGTCCGGCAGGCCGAGAACAGCTCCTCGCAGACCCTCACGTGCTCGTCCATCGAGCCGCCGATATCGAAGAACATCAGCAGCTTCACCGTGTTGTGCCGCTCCGGCACCAGCTTGAGGTCGAGCATCCCGGCGTTGTTGGCGGTGGAGCGGATGGTGTCGGGGATGTCGAGTTCGGTCGGCGTGCCCTGACGGGCGAAGCGGCGCAGCCGCCGGAGCGCCAAGCGGAAGTTGCGGGTGCCGAGCTCGATGTCGCCGTCGAGGTCGCGGAACTCGCGCTTGTCCCAGACCTTCACCGCGCGGCGGTGCCGGCCTTCCTTCTGGCCGATGCGCACGCCTTCCGGGTTGTAGCCGTAGGCGCCGAAGGGCGAGGTTCCGGCGGTGCCGATCCACTTCGAGCCGCCCTGGTGGCGCCCCTTCTGCTCGGCCAATAATTGGCGCAGCCGCTCCATGATCGCGTCGAACCCGCCCAGGCCCTTGATCTGCTCCATCTCCTCGGGGCTCAGCAGCTTCTCGGCAATCTTGCGCAGCCATTCCTCGGGCAACTTGCGCGCCTCGAGGCCCTCGGCGCCGTCAAGCCCCTTGAAGCAGGTGCCGAATACGCGGTCAAAGCGGTCGAGATGGCGCTCGTCCTTCACCAGGGTGGCACGCGAGAGATAGTAGAAGTCCTCGACACTGTATTCGGCGATGCCCGCCTTCATGGCGCCCATCAGGGTCAGGTACTCGGTGACGGAGACGGGCAGGCCGGCCTGCTTGAGCGACAGCAGAAATGTCGCGAACATCAGCCGCCTCCGCGCCGGGCGAGGAAGGCGATGCGCTCGAACAGATGCACGTCCTGCTCGTTCTTCAGCAGCGCGCCGTGCAGCGGCGGGATCACAAGATGGCTGTCCTTGGTGCGCAGCGCCTCGGCCGGCATGTCGTCCACCATCAGCAGCTTCAGCCAGTCGAGAAGCTCCGAGGTCGCGGGCTTCTTCTTGAGGCCGGGCACCTCGCGGATTTGGAAGAACACGTTCAGCGCCTCGCGCGCCAGGTCGTGCTTCAGGTCCGGGTAGTGCGCCTGGACGATGCGCTCCATGGTCGGGCGGTTGGGAAAGCGGATGTAGTGGAAGAAGCAACGCCGCAGGAAGGCGTCCGGCAGCTCCTTCTCGTTGTTGGAAGTGATGATGACGATCGGGCGCTGGCGTGCGAGGACAGTCTGGCGCGTCTCGTAGACGAAGAACTGCATCCGGTCGAGTTCGAGCAGCAGGTCGTTCGGGAACTCGATGTCCGCCTTGTCGACCTCGTCGATCAGCACGACGACGGGCTTCTCTGCCTCGAACGCGTCCCACAGCTTGCCGCGGACGATGTAGTTGGAGATGTCATGCACGCGCGGGTCGCCCAGCTGCCCGTCGCGCAGGCGCGAGACGGCGTCGTACTCATACAACCCCTGCTGCGCCTTGGTGGTGGACTTGATGTGCCACTCGATCAACGGATGACCGAGCGCCGCCGCCACCTCGTGGGCCAGCATGGTCTTGCCGGTACCCGGCTCGCCTTTCACAAGCAGCGGGCGCTGCAAGGTCACGGCGGCGTTGACGGCGACTTCAAGATCACGGGTGGCGATGTAGGTTTCGGTGCTGCGAAAGGCGGGCACGCTGTCTCTCCAGTCGTTGCTTGTGTATCCAGCTACCAGTTCCTACCCCTTCCCGCAATTCCAGCCACGCCCCTCCGTGCCAAGCATCTCGAACCCGCTTTCGGTCACGGCCACGGTATCCTCAAGCTTGATGAAGCCGCGTCGCGGATGCTGCAAGGTCGTCTCGATGGACAACACCATTCCGGCTTCGAGAGGCCGGTCGCGGTCCTCGGCGGGATACGGGACAGGTCCCTTGTCGGTCAGATGCGGCACCTCATGGGTGACCAGGCCCATGCCGTGCGCGACGAACTCGAGG
This sequence comes from uncultured Pseudomonadota bacterium, assembly GCA_963830565.1. Lineage (GTDB taxonomy): Bacteria > Pseudomonadota > Alphaproteobacteria > Acetobacterales > Acetobacteraceae > DATFDN01. The sequence goes on along the minus strand of CAWHMO010000007.1, from coordinate 234,506 downwards.
CGGTCGCGATTGGCAGACCTTGCAAGCGCGGAGTTCCGCCCCCGCGTAAATCTCGCCGCCCCGCGCACCGCGGCGGACCGCGCGGATGGCCGCCTGCTGGATCGCGTCCACCTCGGCCAGCAGATCCCGCAACTCGCCGTCGGGCTCGCCCAGATATCGCCATCCGGCAGATGTCGCCGATATAGCCCTGGTAATTGCCTCCCGAGTCGAGCGACAGGATGTCGCCGTCCTGCCAGACCTGTCCGGAGGGCGCGCGATTGAGGCTGGTACCCGCGGTGATGAGGCAATACTCGAACGTCAGTCCGCGGCCGACCTCCTCGCGACGCAAGGCCTCGACAAGTTGCCGCTTGGTCGTTCCCGCGCCGTGGTTGCCGATCACCGCCAGCATCGACGCGATCACGCCCTCCGAGGCCCGCCGCAGCTTGTCCAGCTCCGCCGGCGTCTTGCGGGCGCGCAAACGTTCCAGCACGCCGAGCGCGTCCACAAAGCGACATTCAGGGAAGGCCTCCCGCAGGGCTTCGGATGCATCCGCCGGGAGAAAGCCGGATTCGATGCCGATGCGCGATGCCGGCAGATCCAGCCGGCGCACATGCTGGATCGCGGCCTGCATCGCGTCCACCGAGCCGGACGCGACCGGACGGAACTCCGGCACCCAAAACGGCCGGACCTCCTTCTCGTAGGCTTCCATCCGGTTGCCGATATAGCCCGCCTTGCCGGGCGCGCCCTTCGGATAGATCACGATGGGCAGGTAACGGCTCTTCCCGACGGCATCCATGTAATCGAAGAAGAAGAACCGGTAGTCGCCAAGAAGGTACTGCACATTATGCTTCGAGGAGGCCAGCAGCACGTCGATGCCGGCGGCTTCCATCAGCCGATCCAGCAACTCAGTATCGAAAGGGATGGCGGTCATGACGGAACTCCTCTCACCTGATTGACCAAAGCGCTCCCGTCCGGCGCGGGTTCCGAAGCGAGGTCGGGACCTACGGGCACCCTCTGTTGGTAGACTAGACTAGATGAAATAGGCTAGACTGTGCAGTGCAACGCGAACCGTGAACATTTGGGAATCCAAAACCCACCTGTCGCGATCCATCGATCAGGCCGCCAGGGGCGAGCCGTTGGGGACAACCCGACCGGTTGCCGGACGCCGCGCGCACCCTGCTAAATGATCCGGGGGACGAGCTGTCCTTCAGTACGAGGCGTGTGATTGGCCACGGCTGAGGCATCGCTCTCCTGGGAAGGAGGCAGTCATGGAGAGCGTGGGAGAAGGACTCTCTCGGACATTCGACATCGAGTCACTGCCCCCAGCCTTCTACGACAATCCGTACCCCTATTACCGGGCCTTGCTGGAGTTCGATCCGGTCAAGCGGCTTCCCAGCGGTTCGTATTTCCTGACCCGGTACACGGACCTGCTGAATGCCTATCGCAACACGAAGGTCTTCAGCTCCGACAAGAAAACCGAGTTCAAGCCGAAGTTCGGGGACTCGCCTCTCTACGAGCATCACACGACGAGCCTCGTGTTCAACGACCCGCCGCTCCACACGCGGGTGCGGCGCCTGATTGCCGGTGCGCTGACGCCGCGAGCCATCGCTGCAATGGAACCGGACCTGGTGCTGCTGGTCGACACATTGCTGGACCGGATGGCGACGAAAGGCAGCGTCGATCTCGTCGAGGATTTTGCCTCTGCAATTCCGATCGAGGTCATCGGCAACCTGCTCGCGGTGCCGCATGATGAACGCGGCCCCCTGCGAGGCTGGTCGCTTGCCATTCTCGGCGCTCTTGAACCCGTCCTCTCGGAGGAAGCTTCCAACCGAGGCAATCAGGCGGTCCACGAGTTCCTCGCCTATCTGCGACACCTGGTGGAGAACCGCCGCGCCAATCCGGGCAATCCGGAGCGCGACGTCCTCACCAGGCTCATCCAGGGCGAAGCGAACGGCGAGCGGCTGACCGCCAAGGAACTGCTCCACAACTGCGTATTCCTGCTCAACGCCGGCCACGAGACGACGACCAATCTGATCGGGAACGGATTGGTGGCCCTGCTGGAACACCCAGCGGAGAAGCAACGACTGATCGCCGAACCGGCGCTGATAAGGACGGCGGCCGAGGAAATCCTGCGCTACGAGAGCTCGAACCAGCTTGGCAACCGGATCACGACCCAGGAAGTCGAGATCGGCGGGGTGCGAATGCCGCCGGGCACCCAGATCACGCTCTGCATCGGTGCCGCGAACCGCGATCCCGCCCAGTTCGAGGATCCCGACCGCTTCGATATCGGCCGCACACCCAACCGTCACCTCGCGTTCGGCACGGGCATCCATCAATGCGCTGGGATGAGCCTTGCGCGCCTGGAAGGCGCGGTCGCGATTTCCCGCTTCCTCGCCCGTTTCCCGAATTACACCTTGGCTGGAAAGCCGGTCCGCGGCGGACGCGTCCGGTTCCGCGGCTTCCTTCAGGTTCCCTGCAGTGTCCGCGGTTGAGAGGCGAACATGCGACGGGTAGTCAGGCACAGAGAATCAAGCGACGAACTTGCCTATTGATAGTGCGACGAGTGTGATTAGCCCCCGAGACGCACATACCCGCGTTCGGCAACAACGAGCCCCTTGGTGAGCATCCGCCCCAGCACGGACTCGATCCGCTTCCGGAGTTCGACACCGGTCCTCTGGAACCCGAATAGTCGCACCACGGCGACCGGGATGTCCGCCATCGGCAGGCCACCATTGCTGCCCAAGACCTTGGTAACCGCAAGCTCGACCTCGCTGTCGGCGATCCGATCGGGCCTTTGCAGTGGGGGCGCGGCTGAGGATCGATCGCGAACGGTAAGCTTCCAGTCTGCTGCGGTGGGCATCCAAAAGGCGCCTTCGTTGCGGACAGTGCCGGAGTGCGCAGCCGCGTGCCGCAACGCTTGCCTGACTTGCGCCAGGATCCGATTGCCGGCGCGATCCCTGCCGGCCAAGCGCGTGAGCCGGCGAGCGACCTCATCCTCATGGATCGGTCCTTCAACCGCAACAATGCGTGCGACGATGCCCGATAGCTCCGAGAGCGGGATCTCGTGCGGCCCCGCCGTCGCCTGTAACGGAAACCAGGCTTCCGTGTAGGGTGACGCCTTCGCTTTGGCCGAAGCGACAGGTTCTGGTACGGAGCTGGTTGCCGGGGGCGCCGGGATGACCGCGGCGCAAGACGACGACGGTGACTGCAGCGCCTCGGCTCTCGCTCGCTCGATCGCTTGGGACAGCTTGTTCTTCGCAGTTCCCGGCGTTCGGAACCAGTCGGTGCTCCAGATGCGGTAGAACTTCCATCCGAGCCCCTCCAGCACCTCCTGCCGCAGCCGGTCGCGCTCTCTGGCCCATCGCGCCGAATGGTACATCGCGCCGTCGCACTCCACGGCCAGCAGATAGCGCCCCGGACGGTCGGGGTCGCGCACGGCGAGGTCGATGCAAAAGCCCGCCGAGCCGACTTGCAGGTCTACCTGGAAGCCCATGCCTTTGATCGCGTCGGCGACGGCTTCCTCGAATGGCGAATCGGGGTCTTGGCCGGTTGGAAGCGGCTGATCGATGACGCCGGTTTCGGCGTACCGAAGGAATCGCTTCAGGATTCGCGGGCCGGCCTGTCCGCTCCGTGCCAGATCGATGTCGTCGGAACCAAAGGAAGCGAACACGCGAGTCTGACGGCGAGCCCTCGTGAAGAGCACGTTCAGCCGACGCCCGCCGCCATCTGTAGAGACCGGGCCGAAGCTCATGCTGTCCAGCGGAGCGCCGGCGATGCGGGGGCCATATCCAACGGAGATGTAGATTGTATCCCGCTCGTCTCCCTGTACGTTCTCCAGGTTCTTGACGAAGAAATCGTCGGCAGCCGAACGATTGACGAAGGCGTCAAGGTCTGGGTCGTTTCGCTGGGCCGCTTCCATGAGGTCATCCAGCAACGCTTTCTGCGCTGACGAGAACGTCACGACACCGAGGGAGAGCTCGGGGGAGGTCCGCGCGTGGTCTCGCACCGCGGCGACGATCGCCTCCGCCTCGATCTGGTTCGTGCGCTTTCCTCCGCGATCATACGCTCCGGGCACGCGCGTCAGCGTCAAGCCTTCCGAATTCCGGTCGAGCGAAGGGCTCGGCGGCATGAACAGTTTCTGTTCGTAGAACTCGGCGTTGGATACCTCGATCAGCGACGGGTGCCGGGAGCGGTAATGCCAACGCAGCATCCGCGAGGGCATTCCCCGAGCCTCGCAAAGCCCAAGCACGCTTTCGATGGTGGTCAGCGGAGCGGCGCCAGAAAGTGGCGCGCCGTCGTCCTCCTCGGCATCCGTGCTGTCATCGGAACTGACCAGACGCTCAAAGAAGCTCGTCGGCGGGAGCTGTTGCTTGTCGCCGACCACCACGATCTGCTTAGCGCGCCCAAACGCGCCGAGAGCATCCTCGGGCTTCACCTGGCTAGCCTCGTCGATGACCAGCAGATCAAACCCCAGACTCCCCGGCGGGAGAAACTGCGCCACGGAAAGAGGGCTCATCAGGAAGACCGGCTTGATCCGCTGCACGGTGCGACCGGCCTTTTCCAACAGCCTGCGGATCGGCATGTGGCCCCGCGTGCGCGCGATCTCACCGCGAATGACCGCCATGTCCCCCATGGCACCGGTAGGCCTGCCGGCCTGGTATCGCGCCAGGATATCTGCGGTGGCGCTGGAGCGGCGCCGACGATCGAGCTCGCCGAACCGTCTGGTCAGCTCGCTCCTTTCCGGTCCGGTCAAGGTCGTCAGTGCGGGCCTGGCAGCTACGGCAGCCTTCCAGATTGCCTCCGCACGAGCGTAGCGGAGTTCGGCCGTGATCGAGGCCGGATTGAACCCTTCCCGGTTCACGCGATCGGCCAGGGAGGTCAGGCCCGCTGCCCGGACGGCCTGATCCGCGGCGCGCAAACCTAGCCACTCGTCCAGCCGCTCGGGCTCGGCGGACCAGGACATTACCCGCGCCAGCAACGTCGCGATGCGTACATCGTCGAGAGAAGCGGTACCGAACGCCAGCTGCACGTCCAGTCGCAATGTGCGGACGATGGACGAAAACAGCTCGACGAGCCGATTGCCGCAGTCACGCAAAGCCTGAGCGCATCCCCTCCAGTGTTCAGCCGCGCCCGGAGCCTCGGCGATGCGGCGCCTGCTGATGCCCTTGGGTCCACGCAGGCCGCCAAGCCATCGGGTCGCGTCGTACAGCAGGGCGAAGTCGGTCCGATCGCCCTGCCATTCGTCCTTGAGGACGGCCGCCGCAAAGGTCGCCTCCGCCGCAAGATCGGCGGCAAGCTTGCGGACCCGAATGAGCGAGTCCACAAGTTGGACGCGCCGATCAGGAGCCTTGGGCAGCGGTACCTTGAGCAGTCCGCCCAATTCGCGCGAGGCCCGGCGGTAATCCTTGCGGAGCCGTGCGAAGAGAGAGTTGCTTCCCGCCGCGAGAGGCGTTCGCAGCGCCTCAGCGTCGCGCTCAATAGCCGACGCGACGAAGGTTTCCGCTACGGGCTCGCGCGCTGTTCTGAACGCAAGCCCCAAAGTGGCGATCTCGCTCAGACGTTCGAGCCGCTCGGTTGCGGCCAGGACCTCCCAGATGCCTGCGCGCGCCGCCGGGCGGTTGGCGACGCATCCGGCGAGGTCCGCGACGATGGAGATCTCGCTGATCGGCTGGTCAGGTTCGAAGCCGAACAGGCTCGCCAGTTCGGACATCCGCGCGCTGACCTCGGTCGCGACGGCGCCGAGATCGGCGATCGTGTGCTGCAACCGCTCGCGATCGGCCGGTTGCAGCGCCTCCTCCACAACACCGCGCCAGGGGTGGTGATCCGCCTTGCCAGCCCGCTGCGCTTGTTCGGCAAGGTGTGCGACTTGGCTTTGGATGCGGCTCCAATGGTCCGGCGGCCACGAGGCACTCTCGGGCAAGGAGAAGGTGGGCGCAGGGTGGCCCTGGGCTCGTAGAGAGACCTGCTCAGCGAGGGCCCGGAACGGGGTGATCCCGTTGAACGGTAGCCTCGCATGAAGATCGACGGATGCAGTGTTCAACCGATCGCGTGCATCCCGCAGCCTGTCGGGTTCGATCAAATCCGAGCTGGCGACCACCGGTGCGCCGAGCGCACGCTCCAGCGTGGCTATGACCGCCCTCTTGTTGGCTTTCCGGCTATGCAGCTCCAAGCAGGTCAGCTCAAGACCAGCCCTCACGAGGCGATCGTGAACCACGGTCAATGCGGCCATCTTTTCAGCGACGAAGAGCACTGCCTTGCCGTCGCCCACGGCTGCCGCGATCATGTTGGCGATCGTCTGGGATTTGCCGGTTCCCGGCGGGCCCTGCACCACGAGATCATGGCCCGCCCTGACGTTCTCGATGACGAGCGCTTGCGACGCATCGGCGTCGAGAACGTAGGGGAGAGTGGCGATATCGACGACTTCATCGGGCTTCGCGTCTTCCGCGATGAGGTCATGGCCGCCGGAGAAGCCTGCCACCAGAAGACTGTTGAGCTGTTGGTGCGAGACGAGCGACTGACCGGGCCAGCTCTCGGGATTGAGATCCCGGACCATGAGGTGCTTCGAGAAGGAGAAGAACCCGAGAACCATCCCGTTCTCGTCGACCGACCATCTGGTTTGAGCGCTGATCGCCGGTCGGACCCGATCGAAGTAGGCGCCAGGGGTCCACTCCTCGTGGTCCTCGATGTCGGGAAGGGTGATGCCGTGCTCCTTCAGCATCTCCTGCAAGCACATGTTGGTCTCGATGTCGTCGTCCCGAACCGCCAACCGAAAAACCGATCGGGCGTCATCGCGTCGCAGCACGACCGGCACGAGGACAAGCGGGGCCTCGCGGAGCACCTCCGAATTTGGGTCCTCGAACCAGCGCAGAAATCCGATCGCCAAATAGAGCAAATCGACGCCCTGCTCTTCCTGAGCCGTCTTGGCGTCGCGTTGCAGGCCCAGCAATCGCCGCTGCAGCATTTCCGGGGACAGCCGTGTCCGGAGCCTGCCGCCCTGCTCGGCGACGGCTTCCCGGTGATCTGCCTCGCCTTCCTCGGCTGCACGGAACGATGCCGTTCGTCGCTCACGCACGAGGGTGCGGAAAACCTCATCGGCATTTCCGGCCAAGAGGTCGATGGATTTGGAACGCTGCGCATTGCGCGGCGTATGGATCAGCCGGTTACGGCTGCCAGTGTCGAGGAGCGCCTTGCGGGCACGCTCCAACTGACTGCGAAGCGCGGCTTGCGGCCGCGCGGTAATTGGCGAGATGGTTTGGTCCACGGGAAAGACGCAAGTGCGATCAAACCATTATCGCAGATCGGCTCGGCAATTCAAGGATGATGTTGCCGGGCGCCTCGCGTCCCGTTGCTGAGCGCGGAAAGCCTGCTTCACGCAGCCAACCCCTCCACCGCTTCCAGCGCCGGCCGGCCCCGGATCATGTCCGACGCCTTCTCGGCAATCATCATCGTGGAGGCATAGGTGTTCGCCGAGGGCATCGTCGGCATGATCGATGCATCCACCACCCGCAACCCCTGCATCCCATGCACCCGCAACTGGTCATCGACCACCGCCATCGGATCGGTCGCCGGCCCCATCCGTGCCGTGCCGATCAGGTGGTACGACGTCGACCCATACCGCCGCGCAAAATCCAGCAACTCGTCGTCGCCCTGCACGCGGTCCCCCGGCAGGGTCTCGTGGTCGAAATACTGGGCAAGCTCCGGCGTGCGCAACAGCCGCCGCGCAAGCTTCATCCCGGCCAGCAGCACGCGCCGGTCCATCGGGTCGGCGAGGTAGTTGGGCTGGATCGCCGGATCCTCGAACGGATCGGTGGAGCGGGCGCGGACATAGCCCACGCTTTCGGGCCGGTGCTGCCACACCCCGCAGGTCATGCCGGGAAAGTCGTCAAGCAGGCCGACGAAGCCTTCCTTATAGCTCGCCGGGCTGAACACGCCTTGCAGATCGGCGAAGTCCAGACTGTCGTCGGACTTCCAGAACCAATGCACGAGAGACGGGCTGAGCGCCAGGATCGAAGGACGGCCCATCGCCCAGCGCGCGATCTGGCCGGCCAGCCCCAGTCCGCGCGACAGCTCGTTCATGGTGACGCTGTTGCGCACGCGCGCGACCATGCGTACCGAGTAGTGATCTCGGAAGTTCTCACCCACCCCGCGCAGCTCGTGGACCACCGGGACGCCGAGCGTGCCCAGCAGCGCCGCCGAGCCGACGCCTGATAGCTGCAGCAGCTTCGCGGTGTTGGCTGTCCCGGATGAAACGATCACCTCGCGCCGCGCGCGCATCTCATGCGTCTCCGAGCGATCGCGGTCGTTCACGTAGCGCACCCCCACGGCCCGCTTGGCCTCGAACAGGATGCGCGCGGCGCGGGCATGGGTCCGCACCTCCAGCCCCCGCGCGCGCGCCGGATACAGGAACACGCGCGCGGCGCTGTGGCGATAGCCCTTGTGAATGGCGCGCTGGAAGTAGCCGACGCCCTCCTGGCTCTGCGCGTTGTAGTCCTCGCAGCGCGGGAGTCCCATGCCGGCCGCGCCGTCAATAAACGCTTCGCAGATCGGATGAATCCAATCGATGTCGCTGACCGGCAAATTGCCCTCGCTGCCGTGATAACGCGCGTCATGCACGCCCAGCCGGCGCTCGGTGCGCCTGAAATACGGCAGCACGTCGGCGTAGCCCCAGCCCCGGTTGCCGCGCTGCGCCCAGCTATCGAAATCGGCGCGCTGGCCGCGATTGTAGACCATGCCGTTGATGGAGCTGGAGCCGCCGATCGTGCGCCCCTGCGTGGTGGGGATGCGCCGCCCGGCGGTGCCCTCGCCGGGCTCGGTCTTGAACTGCCAAGTGTAGTCGGGGTTGAACAGCATCTTGATGAAGCCGCCCGGCACATGGATGTAGGGATGCCGGTCGGGCGGCCCCGCCTCCAGCACGCAGACCCGCGCGCCCGCGTTCCTCGGTCAGGCGGTTCGCCAGCACCGATCCGGCGGCGCCGCTGCCCACGATTACGTAGTCGAACTCATCCGGCGGCGAACTGGCCATGCGTCCTCCCGTACTCGCGGGTTTGCTCCCGCGCGCCGGCGATCCTAAGCTTCCCACAGACGTCCATCCAAGCCATCCACCGGAGGGAACGCATGGAATACGTATGCGACGCGCCGGACGGCATGACCTGGTTCCGCATCGTGACCGAGGCCGAGGCCGCCGCCGAATCGCGGGAACTGCGACATGCCGTCGAGAAATACTACCGACGCGAGCGTGAGCGCGCGGCGGAGACGTTCGTTCCTGTCTCCACCGTGTTCTTCGAGCAGGCGATCGGACTGGAGGCGCATATCAAGCGCGAGATGCCGCTGTTCGTAACCTTGCGAGACGAGGACGGGGCGGGACACGCCACCGCCATGCTGCCGCCCGGCGGGCGGGCGGATCGCGGCTTCGCGCCGATCGTGGTCGGCCCGGTGAACGCCGACCCCTATCCGCGCCACGGCCCGGCGATCCGCGCGCTCGCCGACCATTTCGGCCTGACGCTGGACCGCGCCCGCTGCTACCCGTATCGCCGCTAGAGATTGCCGGGAGGATCGCCATGGCCACCACGCTGGACCAGTTCGCCACCGAGTGCCGGCGCCTGCTGAAGGATCATCCGGGAACCGAGGGCCGCGAGAAGGTCTGCGCCCTGGTCGAGGAGGTGCTGAAGGACAAGGCATTCGTGGACGAACACATTCGCGCGGACGGGCCGGAGCGGAAGGTGCTCTACGAGGATCCCGATCTCGGCTTCGCCATCCTGGCCCATGCCTACCACGGCGCCAAGAACAGCAAGCCGCACGACCACGGTCCCACCTGGGCGATCTACGGACAGGCTGCGGGCGAGACGATCATGACCGACTGGGAGTGCCTGGCGCGGCCGACCGCGACCGCGCCCGGCAAGGCGCGGCGGCTGCGCGACTACACGCTGCGCCCCGGCATGGCCTATCTCTATGAGCCCGGCATCCTGCACTCGCCGCGACGCGATGGCGCGACGCGGCTGCTGCGGATCGAAGGCGTCAACGTGGAGAAGGTCGGGCGGCTGCCCTACGAAGCGGTGGAGGACGCGGTCAGCCCTGCCGCGGAATGACCTCCTGCTCGTCGATGATGAAGGTCTTGATGCGGCCGATGAATAAAGCCCCGTCGGCATAAAGGCGCTGCGCCTCGGGCGTGGCGGCGGAGGCGCCCAGCGCGACCTCGTCGTCGTACCAGAGCTCGGCGATGCCGTCGATCTCGACCTCGACTTCGGGGATGTCAGCCCGCGTGCGCGTGCCGGCGATGTGCGACTGCACATAGCGGCGCACGCCGGGAACCCCGTGCGCCAGCGGGCCGTGGATCTCGCGCCAGTGTCGGACGAACTCCTCATGCGACAGGCCCGGCTTGCGGGTCAGCAGCGACAGAACCTTGATCACCGGCGGGCCTCCAGTCAGAACGTGGCGATGGACGACATTTCAGCGCGAACCCCGGCCGATGTCACGGTCAGCTTCCACGTGCAGACCGCGCTGGCACAAGAGGACCTGGGGCTGCTGTGGCGCGACCTGGAGGCGCGCGCCGACATCACCTTCTTCCTGAGCTGGGACTGGATGGGCGCATGGGTCGCCGAACTCGACGCCCCGCCTCTGGTGCTGGTGGGCGAGGCTGGCGGCGCGCTGGTGCTGCTGGGCCTGCTGGTGCCCCGGCTGCGGCGCGAGGCGGGCGGCGCGATCCGGGTGCGCGGGCTGCATCTGCACGCCACGGGGCGCGCGGATATCGACGTGATCGCCCAGGAATACAATGGGTTCCTGGTGGACCGCGCCTGGGCCGGGCGCGCGGAGGCGGAAGCGGTGGCCTGGCTGCTCGGCAGGCGCATCGGCGAGCATCGGTGCGATGAGCTGCACATCAAGGACATCGTGGCCGAGCACGCCGCGGCCCTGGTTCCTCCCGATGCGCTGGTGCGCGAGCCGTCGCGCAAGCCGTCCTGGCGCGTGGATCTCGACGCGGTGCGCGCGTCCGGCAAACCGTATTTGGACACGCTCAGCCCCAACACCCGCCAGCAGATCCGCCGGGCCATGCGGCTCTACGAGGAACGAGGGCCGCTCTCCGCCACGCCCGCGCCGGACGCCGAGGCCGCGCTCTCCTGGCTGGACGAACTGGCCGATCTGCACCAGCGCCAGTGGGCGGCGCGCGGCGAGCCGGGCGGCTTCGCCTTCCCATTCTTCACGCGTTTCCAGCGTCGGCTCGTCGCCGCCTGCCTGCCGCGCGGCACGGCGGAGCTTGTGCGCGTGAGTGCGGGGGAGCAGCCGATCGGCTACGTCTACAATCTGATGCTGCGCGGCCATGTGCTGGCCTTCGTGACCGGCTTGCAGGCCGAGGAGGACGCACGCCTCAAGCCGGGGCTGGTCAGTCACGCGCTCTGCATCCAGCGCCACGCCGATTCGGGCGCACGGATCTACGATTTCATGGCCGGGGACTATCGCTACAAGGCAAGCCTCGGTCAGCCAGGGGCCGGAGCTGATTTATCTACTGCTGCAACGCCCGACCCCGATGACGCGGGCGGAGCAGGCGGCGCGGAGCGTGTGGGAGCGGGTGAAGGGGCTGCGCGGGCCGGGGTGACGGGACCGCTTCTGTCCGGTTCACCCCACCGGCATGGCTCGCATGCCTTGAAGCGTGCCATCCTTTGTGACTACATGTAGTCAGCTTGCAGGATAACACATGAAGACGCTGCAACTCCGGGACGCGAAGGCGAGCTTGTCGGCCCTCGTCGAGGCGGCGGAGCGCGGCGAGGCTACTGTGGTGACGAAGCATGGCCGGCCTGCCGCCATGATCGTGCCGATCGAGGCCGGCCGCCGGCTGTTTCCCAGTGAGCGCCCATCCTTCGCCTCGCTACTGATGGGCGATTCCCGATGAACTTGAGATCGAGCGAGACCAAAGCCCCGTGCGCGACGTGGATCTGTGACCGGCTATCTGCTGGACACCAACATTATCAGCGCGTTTGCGCCGGGCAACGCGGTGATCTCCTCGCCGGCCACTGCCTGGTTCGAGGCACAAACGGATCGCCTGTTCCTCTCCGCCGTGTCGGTTATCGAGATTGAGGCTGGCATCGCCAAACTACGACGGAGCGGCGCCGCACGTCGGGCCGACGGTCTGACTGCCTGGTTCGACCGGCTGCTCGGGCTTTATGGCAGCAAGGTCCTGGCGCTGGATGAAGCTGCTGCCCGTGTCGCCGGCGCGACCGCCGACCGTGCCCGCGCGTCGGGCCGAGATCCTGGGCTTGCCGATGTCGCGATTGCTGCCACCGCCGCGGTCCACGGGCTGTCGGTCCTGACTCGGAACAGGAAGCATTTCGCGCCGCTCGGGGTAATGCATCTTGATCCATTCGCGGACATGCTGCCGCCGACACCACCGCGGGCCACTTACTATTAGACGGCGGCCAGCACCTCCGACGGTATGATGACGCGCTCGATCACTTCGATGGCGACGCCGATCTGAAACTTGCGCAGCAACTCGCAGAGTTCTTCACCGTCGATCAGCTCAATAGGGGAGCTCCGTCGCGGGTCGCTTCGCGGCGGGCATCGGCGGTGGCCCGGCCCGTGGTGATGAACAGACCCTATCGGCGCGCCCGACCATCGCGCCCCGGAAATCCCGGATGGCCGCAGCGCCCCCGTGTCGCGATACCGCTTGCATTGGGGCATGGCATCCATAATGCCCGCTCTGGCCTCTGGCGGAAGCAGGATTCGGTCAGGACCAACTGGACTGATCGACCGCTCACGCCGACCGGACCTCCGCCCCTATCCCTTCACCAACGGGCACCCACCCTCGTTCATCGGACGGAATGCCTCCTCCGCCGGCGTCGTGCTCACCAGCTTGTAGAGGTCCCAAGACTGCTTGCTCTCCCCCGGCGTCTTGACCTCGAACAAATATGCCGGATGGATCTTGCGCCCATCCTCGCGGATGCGCCCTACGCCGAAGCAGTCGTCATCGGTCGGCATCGCCTTCATCCGCGCCACCGTGGCGCGGCCGTCGGCCTTCGCCGCCGCCGGGCCCAGGTCGGCCACCGCCTTCAGGTAGTGCAGCGTGCAGGAATAATCGCCCGCCTGCGCCATGTTCGGCCACAGCGTCACCTTGGGCTGGATGCGCTTCTGGAAGGCGCGCGTGCGGTCGTTCAGGTCCCAGTAGTAGGTCTCTGACAAGCGCAGCCCCTGCGCCGTGTCCAGCCCGATCGAATGGACGTCCGTCGTGTAGGCGACCAGGGCGGCAGGCTTCATGGTCTGCGTGACGCCGAACTCCTTCGCCTGCTTGATGCAGTTGATGAGGTCGGCGCCAGCGCCGCACAAGCCGAGGATCTTCGCCCTCGATGCCTGCGCCTGCACCAGCATCGAGGAGAAATCCGTCGTGTCGGGGAACGGATAGAGCCGCGCGCCTAGCACCTTCCCTCCGGCCTTGGTGACGAAGTTCGTGGTGTCGCGCTGCAACGACTGGCCGAACGCATAATTGGGCGTGATGAAGTACCAGCTGTCTCCTCCGGCTTTCACCATCGCCCCGCCGGTGGATTTCGCCTCCATGTAGGTGTCGAACACCCAGTGGATGGTGTTGGGCGAGCAGGCCTTGCCGGTGAGGTCCGAGGTCGCGGTGCTGGTCGGGAGCAGCACCTTGTTCTTCTCCCGGCAGAGCGAGGACAGCGCCAGCGCGCAGGACGAGGCGGCGACGTCCACGATGACGTCAACCCCCTGCTGGTCGAACCACTGCTTGGCGAGCGACACCGCGACATCAGGCTTGTTCTGGTGATCGGCGGACAGCACCTCGACCTCGAAGCCGCCGGCGTGGAACTCCTGCACCGCCTGGCGCGTGCAGATGACGCCGGTCGGGCCGTTGACGTCGCGGTAGGGACCGGACATGTCGTTCATCACGCCAACCTTGATGGTGGGATGTTGCGCGCGGGCCCGCGGCGCGAGAACGACGGAAGCCCCAGCGGCGCCGATGAGGACGCGGCGGGTGATCGGCATGGCTGCCTCCCTGGACGTGTTTTGCCGAAGCCTAACCGGGCGGCCGGCGCACGGCCAGGGAGGGAAGGTCAGGAGATCACCACGCGCAAGTGGGCACCGCGTCAGAACGGAATTTCCACCTCCGCGCGCCAGCGTAGAGTGCCGGCGGCGGTGGCCGAGGTGAGGCCGAACAGCCAACCGAGCTCGTATTTCAGCTGCCCCGCGTGGCCAAGGCCGAGCGCGCTGAGCCTGAGCGCGCCGATCGCAACCGGGCCGGCGAGCAGTTGCTGCCGGGACAGGCGCGGCATGCTGCCCAGCGCGCCGCTGTCGCCGTAGACCTCCATTGCCGGCGACAGCTTTGCCCACAGGTTCCAGCGGCTTTGCCAGGCATAGGTTACATCCAGGCCCTTGCTGGTCTGGTCCGGCCCCAGCTGCCGGGTGAAGAACAAATTCAGCGTGTGAGTGGTGCGGCCGAGGTCCTTCGCGATCAGCGGGCCGAAGGTGACCTCATTGGCGGCGGCGGCGCTGCCGCGCGCCACCGACTGACCGTACTCGACGTAGAAGCCGAAATCGGCGATGGCTTCCCCCGGCTCGGTCAGTTGGAAGGTGTTCTCCGTCACCACCTGTGACAACAGGGTTGGCTGGCCGGCGCCCGGCACGCGGTCGAAGCCGATTTCGATCTCGCTGTGCCACCACGCGGTCAGGCCGGTGCCGAGTTCAATGGTGTAGCTCTTGGCGCTCCCGACGGAAGGCCGACGATCAAAGGCCGCGTCGCCGTTATGCTCGAGCTCCAGCTCGCCGAGATCGATCTCGTACGGAGAGAAGATATGGTAGTCGGCCCGCGCCCGCGGCGGCGCTACCAGCATGAGCATGGCTGCCAGCGCGCATGTCACGCGGATCACTTGGCCACCAACACGCCCTGCGCGGTGTCCTGGTGGAAATCGCCGAAAAAGCGGTATTCGCCGGGGGCAAGCGGACCGAGGAACACTGTGATGGTGCTGCCGGCCGGCACCAGCTTCTCGCGGTTGAGGTCGGTGCTCTCGAACTCGTCGGCCGCGTCGTCAGTGTTCTGCACGCGGAGGCGAAACTTGACGTGTGCCGGTACCACGATGCGGGCCGGCACGAAGCGGTGCTGCCGGAACGTCAGCGTCGGCGGTTCATCGGCCCGGGCCGGTGGGCTGGCCGCCAGCAATGCGGCCAGCAGCACGGCGGCGACCCCGCGCGCGCGGGGCCCGTGGCGTGGAACAATGCCGCAAGCAGCAGAAGCGTGGAGAGTCAGGCCGCGGAGCTGGATGCCCGACGGCCGGGCCGAGTAGCCGATCAGCGCGTGCAGGCTCCGCCCGGCAACCTTCTCGGTCTCCACCAGCACGATGCCGGCGCTCAGCCCCACTCCCAGCATCTCGCGGAAAATGGTGATTATGCTGACGAACATGCGGTCTTCCCTCGATATGCAAATGCGAATGACTTGCATCCGCAGCACACATACTCGACAGCGGGAGATGCCGCAAGATGGCAACCGGAGGCGCCCGATGCGGATCGTGGTGATCGGAACCTCGGGTGCTGGCAAGACCATGCTGGCGCGCCGCATCGCGGCGCGCTTGGAGTTGCCGCATGTCGAGCTCGATGCAATCAACTGGCAGGCTGGCTGGCGCGACCTGACCCGGCATGATCCCGACGAGTTCGTGCGCCGCGTGACCGAGGCGATCAAGGCCCCGGCCTGGGTGCTCGACGGCAATTACGGCCCAGTGCGCGACGTTGTCTGGCAGCGCGCGACCCATCTGATCTGGCTCGACTACGCACGTCCAGTGATCATGGCCCGGGTGATCCGCCGTTCGCTCCTGCGTGCCGTCCTGCGCACCGAGCTGTGGGCCGGCAACCGCGAGCAATGGCGGCACATGCTGCGGCCCAGCCATCCGATCCGGTGGGCTTGGACAACCTGGAGCCGCCGCCGCCGCGAGACTACGGAGCGACTAGGGCAGGCGGAATACGCACAGCTGGTGGTGTTGCGGCTGCGTCGCCCCGGGAGAGCAAAGCAAGCGATTGAGCTTCTGGCAGACGCCGCTCGCGTCGAACGCGGACCATGAACCCACGGAGATCAGCGCACGCCGCCCACCGTCTCGGCGCTCGCCTCCATCCCCACCAGCCCGCGCGCGAACTCGTCGGCGTCGAACGGGCGCAGGTCGGACGCCTTCTCGCCCACCCCGACGGCATGGACCGGAAGCCCGAAGGTCTCGGCCAGCGCGACCACGATGCCGCCGCGCGCGCTGCCGTCGAGCTTGGTGACGATCAGGCCGGAGACCGCCACCATCTCCTTGAACACCTTCACTTGCTGCACTGCGTTCTGGCCCGTGGTCGCATCCAGCACCAGCAGCACCGAATGCGGCGCGGTCGGGTCCTGCTTGCGCATGACGCGAATGATCTTGGTCAGCTCGTCCATCAGCACGGACCTGTTGTGCATCCGCCCGGCGGTGTCGATCAGCAACACGTCCGCGCCCTCGGCCTGCGCGCGTTTCAGCGCCTCGAAGGCGAGCCCGGCCGCGTCGGCGTTGGGCGATCCGGCGATCACCGGGCAGGCGGTCCGCTGCCCCCAGATCTGGAGCTGCTCGACGGCGGCCGCGCGGAACGTGTCGCCGGCGACCATGATCGCGCGCAGCCCCTGCTCGCGGTATTGCTGCGCCATCTTGCCGATCGTGGTGGTCTTGCCGGTGCCGTTCACCCCGACGACCAGGATCACGTGCGGCTTACGCGCGGGATCGAGGGTCAGCGGCAGGGCGACCGGGCGCAGGATCGCCGCGACTTCCTCGGCGAGCGCCGTCTTGACCTCCTCGTCCGTCACCTCCTTGCCGAAGCGGGTGCGGCGGAACTCCTGGATCACGCGGCTCGCCACCTCGGTGCCGAGATCGACGCTGATCAGCAGCTCCTCCAGCTCCTCCAACACCTCGTCGTCGAGCCGGCGCTTGCGGACAATCGCGGTGATCCCGCCGGAGAGCTTCTGCGTGCTACGCGAGAGCCCTTCCTTGAGCCGCGAGAAGAAGCCGCCAAGTGCCATCTATGCCGCCTCCGCCACCAGGCCCTGCTCGCTCGCCGCCACCACGCGCGCCGCCACAAGCTGGCCGGGGACGGCCTGGGTCTGGAGGCGCACCGGGGCGAAGTGCTCGGAATGGCCGGAGAACGTCGTCTCGGTCAGTAGCGCGACCGTCCGCCCGACCTGTCCCGCATGGAAGCGCCGCGCCGCCGCGCGCGCCACCGCGCGCAGCGCCGCCGCGCGCTCCCGCCGGATCGGCTTCGGAACAACCGGCATCCGGGCGGCCGGCGTGCCGGGGCGCTCGCTGTACGGGAAGACGTGCAGGAACGGCAGCTCCGCCTCGGTGACGAAGGCCAGCGTCTCGGCGAACAGCGCGTCGGATTCGGTCGGAAATCCGGCGATCAGGTCGGCGCCGATGGCGATGCCCGGCCGCAGCGCGCGGGCGCGGGCGATGACGGCGCGGGCACCGGAAGTCAGATGCCGGCGCTTCATCCGCTTGAGGATCAGGTCGCTGCCGGCTTGCAGGGATAGATGCAGATGCGGCATCAGCCGCGGCTCCTCGGCGATCAGACGCCAGAGGTCGGCATCGATCGCGGCGGGGTCGAGCGAGGAAAGGCGCAGGCGCGGCAGCTCGGGCACCAGCGCGAGCAGCCGGCGCGCGAGCTGGCCGAGGCTGGGGCGGCCCGGCAGGTCGCTGCCGTAGCTCGCGATATCGACGCCGGTTAGCACCAACTCCCGATAGCCCGCCGCGACCAGGGCGCGCGCCTGGGCGACCACGGCGCCGACCGGAACGCTGCGGCTCACGCCGCGGCCGAACGGGATCACGCAGAAGGTGCAACGATGGTCGCACCCTTGCTGGACCTGCACGAACGCACGGGCGCGGCCGGCGAACTCGGTCACGAGATGCGCCGCCGTCTCGCGCGCTTCCATGATGTCGCCGACAGCGCTTGGCGCGCCCAAAGCCCAGCTTTCCGGGCGGAGCTTCTCGGCATTGCCGAGCACGCGCGAGACGCCCGGCAGCGACGCCCAGGGCTCGGGGTCGAGCTGCGCGGCGCAGCCGGTGACGACGATGCGGGCCTCGGGCCGCTCGCGCGCGGCGCGACGGATCGCCTGGCGGGCCTGCCGCTCGGCCTCTCCGGTCACGGCACAGGTGTTGACGATCACCGTGTCGTCTAGCGCCGCCGCGTGGCCGCGCATCACCTCGCTCTCATAGGCGTTGAGGCGGCAGCCAAAGGTCAGGATCTCGACGCTCATGACGGGAAGGCGTCGAGATCGACGCTGCCCGTGAACGCGGTCGCGACCGGGCCGGTCATGAGGACGTGGCCGTTTGCGCGCCACTCGATCTGCAACTCGCCGCCGTCGAGCACCATGGTGGCGACTCGTCCAGCAAGGCCCCGCCGATGCGCGTTGACCAGAGCCGCGCAGGCGCCAGAGCCGCAGGCAAGCGTCAGGCCCGCGCCCCGCTCCCAGACGCGGAGGCGGAGGCGGTCGGGGGCGAGCACCTGGGCAATGCCGATATTTG
Organism: uncultured Pseudomonadota bacterium; assembly: GCA_963830565.1. GTDB lineage: Bacteria > Pseudomonadota > Alphaproteobacteria > Acetobacterales > Acetobacteraceae > DATFDN01. The sequence continues at coordinate 216,024 of CAWHMO010000007.1, read as the reverse complement.
CCCGTTCCGGAAATTGCTCGTTGTGTTCCAGGTACCGGTCCCAGCGTCTCGATCGGAACCGCCGTGATGTCGTCAACGAAGAATGTCGCGTGCGGGTTGCCCATGCTGGCCGCCGCTGGGTCGGCGAGCCGACCCGCGGTGATGTCGAGATGCAGCGTGTCGCGAGCCGCCGCGAGCGGGATGTCGCGCCAGTCGAGACGCGGCCTGCCCATATCCACCACGACCCGGTCCTGTGCGAGCACAGTCGCCCGAAGGTCGCCGGCCAGCGTGCGAATGACGAGATGCTGCCCGCTCTCCCCGGCCAGCAGCGCGGCGACGCAGCGCGTGGCGTTGCCGCAGGCCCCCGCTTCCGCTCCGTCCGGATTGCGGATGCGCATGAACGCGGCCACGTCGGCCCCCTCGGGCGGGGGCTCGATGCTGATGAGCTGGTCGCAGCCGACCCCGCGCCGGCGGTCGGCGAGCGCGGCGGCGCGGGACGGCGTCAGGCCGAGCACCCCCGCCCGCTCGTCGAACACGACGAAATCGTTGCCGCATCCGTGCATCTTGACGAAGGAGGCGCGCATGACCGCCCATATAGTCGCGCGCGGCTGGCTTGGCCACGCCGCCCCCTTTCGCCGAGATTACCCCACCGTGGCGATCTGCTCGCGGCGGAGCTGCACCGTCAGCTCGTCGAGCGCCCGGCCGATGCGGTCGAGCATCTCGTCCACCTCGGCCTCGGTGATGATCAGCGGCGGGCTGAAGCACAGCATCTCGCCCGGCACCGCGCGCGTGATCACCCCCTGCGCCTCGATCAGCCTGGTCCAACGCCCGGCCACCCCGGCGGTCGGGGCGAACTTGCGCTTCGTCGCCTTGTCTTCCATCAGTTCGATCGCCGCGATCAGGCCGGTGCCGCGCACTTCGCCCACCAACTCGTGGTCGGCGAACCGCCGGCGCAGCTCCGCCTGCATATGCGCGCCCACCTGGCGGACATGCGCGCCGATCTCCAGCTCGTCATAGATCTTCAGCGTCTCGATCGCGACCGCCGCCGGTACCGGGTGGCCCGAGTAGGTGAAGCCGTGCCCGAACGTGCCGATCTCGTGGCTCTGCTTGGCCAGGCCCTGGAACACCCGGTCGTTGACCATCACCGCGCTGATCGGCAGGTAGGACGAGGACAGCGCCTTGGCGCAGGTCAGGATGTCGGGCTCCATGTCGAGGGTCTGGCTGCCCCAGTAGTTGCCGGTGCGCCAGAAGCCGCAGATCACCTCGTCGGCCACCAGCAATACATCGTATTTGCGCAGCACCGCCTGGATCTTCGGGAAATAGCCGCGCGGCGGCACGATCACCCCGCCGGCGCCCATGATCGGCTCGGCGAAAAACGCCGCCACCGTGTCCGGCCCCTCCGCCAGGATCAGCTTCTCCAGCTCCTCGGCGCAGCGCGTGGCGAACGCCTCCTCGCTCTCGCCCGGCTCGCCCAGGCCGTAATGGTGCGGGGTCATCGTATGCACGAAGCCGGGCAGCGGCACGTCGAAGCCGCGATGGTTCCAGGGCAGGCCGGTGAGCGAGGCCGAGGCCAGGGTGATCCCGTGATAGCCCCGGTTGCGTCCGATCAGCTTCTTCTTCGCCGGCCGATCCAGCGCGTTGTTGAAATACCAGATCATCTTGATCGCGGTGTCGTTCGCCTCCGACCCGGAATTGGCGAAGAATACCTTGCTCATCGGCACCGGCGCGCGCTGGATCAGCATCTCCGCCAGATCGATGCACGGCTCGTGCGACTTCGCGCTGAATGCGTGATAGAAGGGCAGCTTGCGCATCTGCGTGGTCGCCGCCTGCACCAGCCGCTCATTGTCGAAGCCGAGCGAGGCGCACCACAGGCCGGCGACCGCCTCGATATATTCCTTGCCGGAATCATCCCACACCCGGACGCCCTTCCCGCGCGTAATGACGACGGGGCCGACCTCCTGGTGCAGCTTCAGATCGGTGTACGGATGCAGCACATTGGCGATATCGCGGGCGGCGACGGAGTTGGCGCCGAAGGGCGGCGGGCTCATCGGGAGGCTCCTGGACTGGCTATGTTCGACAGTCTAGGACAGAAACCCCGGGCGTCCACCCGGGAAGGGGGCGGACACACCCCCTCACGAGAGACTGACAGATGGCGAAGACCGAACGGAAACTCACCGAGGGACAGCGCGCCTACGAGGAACGCCGCGCCGCCAAGGCGGGCATGGGCCTGGATCGCTGGCTCGCGGAGAAGGAGCGGCGCGAGGCCGAGGAGGAGCGTGCCCGGCGGAAGGCGGCCGAGGTCGCCAAGCCGCCCAAACCGCCCGGCTTCTTCGGCCGGCTGATCGAGCGGGCGCGCAAGCCGCTTTAGCCATCCAGCCGCTCTCTGCCCACGCCGATTGGGGCGTTGACCGCGCAAGCGCTTTGTGGCGTTGGCGCGCCGCTGCTCGGGGCGATGTCGGCAGTGGGCGCTGTGCCCTCGCCGGCGCTGGCCTTGGCGGTTCGGGATGGATTCGGCGCGAACGCCGGCGGCGAGGATCGCTTCGAGTGCGTGCTCGGCGTGCTGAACGTGCTCGCCGGCCCTCGTCCCGATGCCGCGCCCGACGATCCCTGGATCAGGCAATGGGAGGGCTGGGTACTAGGGCAGACCGGCACTCCCAAGGCCAATTCCAATGATTGCGCATCCGGCCACACTCCGGTCAAAGTCGGACTGGAGAACGGCGGCAGCCGCTGGGCAGGGAGACTTCGAATGATCGGCAGGAGAGGCGTGATCGCGGGCGGACTGGCCGCTGCGACAGGGGCAGCAACGATCGCGCGCACCACCGCGACGCGGGCGGGCGCCTCCGAAGTGAAGATCGGCAACACCATGCCGTATAGCGGCCCTAACTCCGCCTATGCGCCGATCGGCAAGACCGAGTCCGCGTATTTCGCCGCCTTGAACGAGCAGGGCGGGATCGCCGGGCACCAAGTCAATTTCATCTCGCTCGACGATGGCTACAGCCCGCCCCGCACGCTGGAGGATGTCCGTCGCCTGATCGAGCAGGAGAAAGTGGATTTCCTGTTCAATACGCTCGGCACGCCCACCAATTCGGCGATCGAGCGATACTGCAACCAGCGCAAGGTCCCGCAGCTTTTCGTCGCGACCGGCGCGGACAAATGGGGGCTCTACAAGGAATTTCCTTGGACGATCGGTCTGCAGCCCAGCTACCGGACCGAGGCGCAGATCTACGCCAAGTACATCGTCAAGAACAAGCCCGGAGCGAAGCTGGCTATTCTCTACCAGAACGATGATTTCGGCAAGGACTACCTAGCCGGGGTGCGCGATGTCCTCGGCAAGGATTGGGACAAGTACGTCGTCAGGACGGTATCCTTCGAGGTGACCGATCCGACGATCGACTCGCAGGTCGCCAGCCTACAGTCCTCGGGCGCCGATGCCTTCATCTGCGCCGCGGGACCGAAAGCCGCCGCCCAGACGATCCGCAGGGCCTATGAGGTGGGCTGGCACCCGCTGTTCTTCATGACCAACGTCTCGATATCGGTTGGCGCGGTGATGAAGCCGGCGGGGGCCGAAGCCGGGAAGGGGATCATCACCAGCGGCTTTCTGAAGGATGCCACCGACCCGGCGTGGAACGACGATCCGGGAATGAACGAGTGGCGCGCCTTCATGGCTAAGCGGATGCCGGGCGCCGACCTGACCGACAGCAATTACGTCTATGGCTGGATGGCATCGCGGGTGATGCACCACGTCCTCGACAAGTGCGGCGGCAAGTTCGCACGCGACAATGTCATGAAGCAGGCGACGAGCATCAACAACCTCGAAGTGCCGGTGCTGCTGCCGGGCATCAAGGTAAATACCAGCCCCACCAACTATCATCCGATCCGCGCCATGCAGCTCCAGAAGTGGGATGGCACGAAATGGGTACGGTTCGGCGAGGTGATTGAGGGCGTCGAGAGCTGATCGCCAGCCCCTACTCTCGGCGAGTTGAGAGGACTCCCGACCTGGGAGCGCTATGCTGCATCGGGGAAAGAGGAGGTTTCGATGTTCAAGCGCATAGTCTTGGCGCTCCTGGTCGTTGGCGGCCTCAGCGGTTCCGCGTTGGTCTTTTCCGGGCTGACCGCTCAGCCAGCTGCGGCGTGCCAAGCACATATTACCTGATCGGGTAACTCCAGCCGGGTGCTGACCAAACTGCGATAGTCGGACCTGCGTGATGTTTTCCGTCGGGAGCATCCACGTCTTTGATTCAGCGACCTGCGCGATCTAAGGACGTGGATGCCCGGTTTCGAGTAGCGAGCTGATAAGCCGCGACGGTCTCATCTGCGGCCGTCTTCCATCATGCTCGCGGCTGTCGCGAGCTTCCGCGCGTTACTTTCCAAGAGACCTGCAATCCAAGGACATGGATTGCGTCACAATCGGTGCACGTACAGAGTGCCCCTTCCGGCGCCGCGCCCGAGCGTGCCCGGACGACGCCAACCAGGGAGCAATGCAGGCATGATCACCAGACGAGCGGCAGTGACCGGCGGCCTCGCCGCGACCCTGGCAACGACGATCGGCCCGCGCGCGCGGGCCGAAACCACCGTCGGCGTCACGGCCACCGAAATCAAGATCGGCAACACCCTGCCCTATAGCGGTCCCGCCTCGGCCTATGCCTCGATCGGGAAGGGCGACGCGGCGTTCTTCAAGATGATGAACGACAAGGGCGGCGTGGCCGGGCGCAAGGTCAACTTCATTTCCCTCGACGACGGCTACAGCCCGCCGAAGACGGTCGAGGACGTGCGGCGACTGGTGGAGGAGGACAAGGTCGCGTTCCTGTTCAATACGCTCGGAACGGCCCCCAATTCCGCGATCCAGCGGTACTGCAATCAGAAGAAGGTGCCGCAGCTTTTCGTGTCCACCGGCGCGGCGAAGTGGAATGATCCACAGAAATACCCATGGACGATCGGCTGGCAGCCGAGCTACCGCACGGAAGCGCAGATTTACACGAAATACCTGATGAAGGAGAAGCCTAACGCCAAGCTGGCGATCCTCTACCAGAACGACGATTTCGGGAAGGATTACCCCGCCGGCGTGCGCGACGTCCTGGGCAAGAACTGGGACAAGGTGGTGGTGAAGGTGGTCACGTACGAGACATCCGATCCGACGATCGACAGCCAGATCACCGCGCTTCAGGCATCCGGAGCCGATGCGTTGCTGGTCGCCGCCACGCCGAAATTCGCCGCCCAGGCGATCCGGAAGGTCCACGACCTGACCTGGAAGCCGCTGTTCTTCCTGACCAACGTCTCCATCTCGGTCGGCACTGTCATCAATCCCGCCGGCTCGCAAAACGCGATCGGCATCATCACCACGGAATACCTCAAGGACCCGACCGATCCGGCCTGGGACAACGATGCCGGCACAAAGGAGTTCAAGGCCTTCATGGCGAAGTACCTGCCCGGCGCCGACATTAGCGACGGAAGCTACATCTTTGCCTACAGCGTGACCTACACCATGCAGCATGTGCTCGATCAGTGCAAAGGCGACTTCTCGCGCGAGAACGTCATGAAACAGGCCACCACCATCCAGAACCTGACGGTCCCCACCCTGCTGCCGGGCATCACGGTCCACACGACACCGAAGGACTATCGGCCGATCTCGGCGATGCAGCTCGCGCGCTGGGACGGCAAGACCTGGATGCGGTTCGGCGAGGTGATCGAGGGCGCGACGACCTGATCCCGCTTGGCAGGCCGCGCGCGGCCGGCCAGACTTCCCGCCGCCCGGGGCCGAAGTGCCTCGGGGCGGAACAGGAATGGGAGGTCACGGATGCTTACGAGGAGAGCCACACTGGCCACGGGCGCGGCCCTGCTCGCCGCGCCCGCCATGAGGCGCGCGAACGCCGCCGGGGCGCCGGTCAAGATTGGCAACACCATGCCCTATAGCGGCCCCGCTTCGGCGTACAGCTCGGTGGGCAAGGCCGATGTCGGCTTCTTCAAGATGGTGAACGATCAGGGCGGCGTCGCCGGCCGGCCGATCGACTTCATCTCCCTCGACGACGGCTACAGCCCGCCGAAGACCGTCGAGCAGGTCCGCCGCCTCGTCGAGCAGGACAAGGTGGACTTCCTGTTCCACACCCTCGGAACGCCCACCAACACGGCGATCGAACGGTATTGCAACAGCCGCAAGATCCCGCAGGTCTTCGTCGCCACGGGGGCTGACAAATGGGGCGACTACAAGCAGTTTCCCTGGACGATCGGCTGGCAGCCCAGCTACCGGACCGAGGCGCAGATCTACACGAAGTACATGCTGAAGGAGAATCCGAAGGCGAAGCTCGCGATCCTGTATCAGAACGACGATTTCGGTAAGGACTACCCGACCGGCGTGCGCGACGTCCTGGGCAAGGACTGGGACCAGAAAGTCACCAAATCCATCACCTACGAGGTGACAGACGCCACGATAGACAGCCAGATCGCCCAACTGCAGAACTCGGGCGCCGACGCGCTGCTGATCGCCGCAACGCCTAAATTCGCCGCGCAGGCCATCCGCCGGGTGCACGATATCAACTGGAAGCCGATGTTCTTCCTGACCAACGTCTCGATCTCGGTCGGCGCGGTCATGCGGCCCGCCGGCCCGGAGAACAGCATCGGCATCATCAGCACGCTCTATCTCAAAGACCCCGCCGATCCGTCCTGGGCCAGCGATCCGGGGATGCAGGGCTTCAAGCAGTTTATGGCGAAATACGTGCCCGGCGGCGACATCACCGACGGGGGCTACGTGGCCGGCTACGGCGCCAGCTATTCGATGTGGAAGGTGCTGGAGGCGTGCAACGGCGATTTCTCCCGCGAGAACGTCATGAAGCACGTGACCTCCATCCACGAAATGGAGGTGCCGGTGCTGCTGCCGGGCATCCGGCTCAACACCAGCCCAACCAACTACCACCCATGCCGCGCCCTGCAGCCGGCACGATGGGACGGCAAGACCTGGGCGCGCTTCGGTGAGGTGATCGAGGGCGTCGAGACCTGAGACTCCGGGCGCGGCCGCGCAGCCGCGCCCTTCCGCTCCGTCGAGGAGGACACGCATGGCCATCGAACACGTAGTCGTCCTGATGCTGGAGAACCGTTCGTTCGACAGTGTTCTCGGGAAGCTGCGAGATGGGACGCCGGGCTTCGATGGGCTCACCGGCGAGGAGAGCAATGTCTGGCACCATCCCGACGGCACCAGCGAGGTGATCCGTGTGTGGAACAAGCCCGGCATGGACGCCGCGACAACCGTGATTCCGACCCCCGATCCGGGCGAGTTGTTCACCGACATCGCGGTGCAGATCGGCGGCCTCGACGGCGCCAGCCCGATGGGCGGGTTCGTCGATAACTACATGCGCCAGCCGGGCACGGCACCGCGCGATTCCCGCGCGGTCATGCACTATTTTACGCCCGGGCAGCTCCCGGTGCTCAGCACTCTCGCGACCGCGTTCGGCGTCAGTGATCGCTGGTTTGCCTCGGCGCCTTGCCAGACTTGGCCCAACCGCTTCTTTACGCATTGCGGCACCGCCAATGGCTGGGTCAACAACTCACCCGCGCACTTTCCCTATCTGATGCCGACCGTATTCAACCGGATGGACGACGCCGGCAAGGAATGGCGTATCTATTTCCACGACATACCGCAGACGGCGACCCTGACGCGGCTCTGGGGCGATCCGGTTCAGGGCTTTCGACGCTTCGGCGAATTGCTGTCGGACGCGGCAAAGGGCGACCTGCCCTCGTACAGCTTCATCGAGCCGCGCTATTTCACCGACATGCTGCTCGGCCAGATGCCCAACGACGAGCATCCGCCGCATAACATCCTGTACGGCGAGGTGCTCATTGCCTCGGTCTATAATGCGCTGCGCGCGGGACCGAAATGGCCGCAGACCTTGCTGGTGGTCACCTATGACGAGCACGGCGGCTGCTACGATCACGTGACGCCGCCGGCGGCGACGCCGCCAGGCCCGCCGTACGGGAACGGGTTCACCTTCGATCGCTTCGGGGTCCGCGTCCCGGCCGTTCTGGTCTCGCCCTTCATCCCGCCCAACAGCATCATCCGCCCGCCCGGGCCGACTCCCTTCGACCACACGTCCATCATCGCCACGCTGCGACGGCTGTTTGGAATCCAGTCGCTCACGGCGCGCGATGCGGCCGCTCCCGACTTGCTGCAGGGCATGACGGCCGCGCCTGACAATAACGGGCCGGAGCGCATCAGCGCCCCATCGGTTCAACCGACTCCCGCGGCGCTGACCGCCGTCAAGATGTTGCCGCCGAACGACATGCAGAAGGCCCTGTCGGCGACCGCCGCGCAACTGCCGACTGCCGGCTCGGACCCAGAGCTTCATGCCAAACGGATCGCCGACGCGCCCACGCCAGTGCTGACCGAATTGGCGGCCGGGGCCGAGTTCGTGAAAGCGCATATCGCAGCTTTCCTGGGCGAGTTGTGAAAAGGAGCTGACCATGAGCGTCGTCGAAGTAGAGCAGCGCGGCGCGGTCTCGGTGATCCGGATCAACCGCCCGGAGCGGCTGAACGCGATCTCCAAGGCGGTCGCCGAGGAGTTGCAGGCCGCGTTCCAGGCTTTCGACACCTCCGACCAGCGCGTGGCCGTCATCAGCGCCGCCGGCGAGCGCGCCTTCACCGCCGGCGCGGACGTCTCGGACCTTCCGGAGCTGTGGCGCTGCATCCCCGGCGTGGGCTTCACGACCGACAAGCCCATCATCGCCGCCACCTCGGGCTGGTGCGTCGGCGGCGGCGTCGTGCTGGCGATGATGTGCGATCTGCTGGTCGCCGCCGAGAGCACGGTGTTCTACTACCCGGAGGCAAAACTCGGCACCACCGGCGGCATCATCAGCTCGCTGGTGACGCGGATGCCGCATCATCTGGCCATGGAGATGATGCTGCTGGGTTCCAAGGTGCCGGCGCGGCGCGCGTACGAGGTGGGTTTCGTCAACCGCGTGGTCCCCGATGGCCGCCACGAGGCCGAGGCGGTGGCGATGGCCGAGCAGATGCTGGAGCAGGCACCGCTGGTGATGGGCGCGCTGAAGCGCCTCGTGTCCGAGATCATGCCCGCCGGCCCGGTCGAGCGGATGGTCGCGACCAGCCAGGCCATCGCCCGCGTACGCGGCAGCGCCGACATGCAGGAGGGCATCCGCGCTTATAAGGAGAAGCGCAAGCCAATGTTCCGGGGACGCTGAACGCCGCCCGGCCGCTTGCCGCGACCGCCAACCGGGGGCATGGTCGGTCAATTCAACGAACGCGATGGGATTGAGGCAAGCGATGGATGCGCCATTCGACGCCGTTTTGCTCGCGGAGACGAAATACGCGGTCGGCCAGCCGGTCCCGCGCAAGGAAGACCCGACGCTCCTGCGCGGCCAAGGGCGCTACACCGACGACCTCAATCTGCCCGGCCAAGCCTATGCGGTGATGGTGCGCAGCAGCCACGCGCACGGGCGTATTCGCGGCATCGACACGTCGGCCGCGAAGGCGCTTCCGGGCGTGCTGGGCGTGTTCACCGGCGCCGACCTGCTCGCGGCGGGGCTTGGCCCGATGCCCTCGGGTGCGGCGTTCAAGAACCGCGACGGCTCCGACATGCCGAAGCCGGTGCAGCCGCCGCTGACCACCGATAAGGTGCGCTTCGTGGGTGATCCGGTTGCCGTGGTGATCGCCGAGACCGCGAAGCAGGCGCGCGATGGCGCCGAGGCGGTTCTGGTCGATATCGACCCTCTGCCAGCCGTCACCACCGCCGCGGATGCCGCCACACCAGGCGCCGCGCTGGTGCATGATGGCACACCGGGCAACGTGATCCTCGATTTCCACCATGGCGACGCCGATGCGGTGGACGCGGCCTTCCGGCGAGCGGCGCATGTCACGCGCATGAGGATCCGCAACAGCCGCGTCGTGGTCTGCCCGATGGAGCCGCGCTCGGCCATCGGCGAGTACGACCTCGAGAGCGGGCGCTGGACGCTGCGCCTGGGCTGCCAGGGCACGTTCCCGATGCGCAACGCGCTCTCCGGCCCACTGAAGACCCCGGTGGAGAAGATCCGCGTGCTGACCGGCAATGTCGGCGGCAGCTTCGGCATGAAGGCCTCGGTCTATCCCGAGTACATCGCCATCCTGCACGCCGCGCGCGCGCTTGGCCGGCCGGTGAAGTGGCGCGACGACCGATCGGAGAGCTTCCTCTCCGACAGTCACGGGCGCGATCACGACATGGAGCAGGAGATCGCGCTGAACGCCGAAGGGCGCATCCTGGCCTTGCGCGTCACCGGCTACGGCAATATCGGCTCGTACCTCTCGAACGGCACCGTCCTGCAGCCGACCGGCAACGTCGTGAAGAACACGATCGGCGTCTATGCCACGCCGGTGCAGGAGGTGACCACAAAAGCGATGTTCACCAACACCAGCCCCGTCGGCCCCTATCGCGGGGCCGGCCGGCCCGAGGGCAACTACTACATCGAGCGACTGCTCGATGCGGCGGCGCGCGAAATGGGGATCGACCGCGCCGAGATCCGCCGACGCAACCACATCCGCAACGATGCCTATCCTTACACCACCCCTGCCGGCACGGTGTACGACAGCGGCGACTTCACCACGGTTCTGGACAAGGCGCTCGCGGCAGCCGACTGGGATGGGTTCCCGACCCGCCGCGACGAGAGCCGCGCGCGCGGCCGGCTTCGCGGCATCGGCATTGGCCAGTATCTGGAAGTCACCGGCCCGCCGGCGCCGGAGATGGGCGGCATCCGCTTCGAGCCCGACGGCGCGGTCACGATCATCACCGGCACGCTCGACTACGGACAGGGCCACGCGACGCCCTTCGCCCAGGTGCTTGCAAGCCGGCTCGGCGTTCCCTTCGAACGGATCAAGCTCCTGCAAGGCGATAGCGACGAGCTGCTGGCCGGCGGCGGAACCGGCGGTTCGAAATCGCTGATGGCGAGTGGCACCGCCATCGCGGAAGCCAGCGATGTGGTGATCGAGAACGGGCGCAAGCTCGCCGCGCATGTGCTGGAAGCGGCCGAGGGCGACATCGAATTCGAGGTCACCGCCGGCGGCGGGCGCTTCCGCATCGCCGGCACCGACCGCGCCATCGGGATTATGGAGCTGGAGGAGCGGCTCCGACAGGGCATCGACCTGCCGCCCGACCTGCCGCGCACGCTCTCGGTGCGCCATGTCGCGAAAAGCCCGCCCTTCTCCTACCCGAATGGCTGTCACATTGCCGAGGTGGAGGTCGATCCGGATACCGGCGTGGCCGAGGTCGTGCGCTACACGATGGTCAACGATTTCGGGACCATCGTGAACCCGCTGCTGGTCGAGGGCCAAGCCCATGGCGGTGTCGTGCAGGGCATCGGCCAGGCGCTGTACGAGCGGGTGGTATACGACGAGCAGGGTCAGCCGCTCAGCGGCTCGTTCATGGACTACGCCCTGCCGCGCGCGGTGGAGATCCCCCGCATGTCGTTCGCCAGCCATCCGGTGCCGTGCAAGACAAACGTGCTGGGCGCCAAGGGCTGCGGCGAGGCGGGCTGCGCCGGCGCGCTGCCGTCGGTGATGAACGCCCTGGTGGACGCGCTTTCGGAATACGGCATCGCGCATATCGACATGCCGGCGACCCCGCTCAGGATCTGGCGGGCGATCCAGTCGGCACGCGCCTGACCACGGCGAGGACGCCGAGCACGGCGAGCGCGATCGCTGCCCGCGCGGCGATCGTTGCCGGCTCCCCCGGAGGCGGCGGCACCAGCAACGCGGCGGCGGTCGCAAGCCCCGTCGCCGCGAGCGCCGGCAGCCCGGCGCGCAGCGGCCGGAGGATGCGGGTGCCGAGCACGCGCGCCGCGGTCGTCAGCACATAGGGCGCGACCACAAGCTGCGCCGCCAGCCAGATCCATGCCGCCGCAACCGGGGTGGCGGGGCGAAGTAGGAGCACGCACAGACTCATCGCGGCGCTGCTGGCGAGGTTTGCGCGCAGCGCATAGCGAGGGGCGCCGCGCGCGACGCAGGCGACGCCGGCTGGGAAGAGCAGGAACAGCCACGCGGCGAGCCCGACCAGCGGCAGCGCCGCCGTGCCTGACGGGGCCCAGACCGGGCCGAGCACCAGCCGGGTCAGAGGGGCGATGCTGACCAGCATGGCGCCGCAGAGCGGGAACAGCGTGAGCCCGATCAGGCCCAGCGCGCGATCGATCTGGCGCAGCAATGCGGGAAGATCGCGTTGACGCTCCGACATCGCCGGCAGCATCAGCCGCCACATCGCCGTGGAGACCAGTTCGCGGATCGCATCCACCAGACGGAACGCCATGTGGACCTGGCCGAGCGCGGCGGGACCGGCGGTGCCGCCGATGAGCAGGGCAAACACGCGGTAGCGCCCGTGCAGCACCAGCGTGCTCGCGGTCAGCGGCGCCCCGATGCGCAGCAACTCCAGGATCGGCGCCCAGCGCCAGAGCAGACGCGGACGCCACCGCGCGCCGGCCAGAAGCACCGCCGCGCCGACAGCCGAGACAGTGGCCTGCTGCGCCACCACCGCCCAGGCTCCGCCGCCGCGAAGCGCCGTGGCGACTCCGACCAACGTGCCTGCCCCCTGCCCCATCAGCGCCCGCAGCGCCAGAAGCCGGTAGTCGCGCGTCCGGGTCAGGCGTCCCTGAACCACTCCGGCCGCGCCCACCAGCGGGAGCGGTACGGCGAGTGCCAGCGCCATCGCGCCGATCCGTCCGTCGCCCATCGCTTCGTGCAACGGCCAGCCGGCACCCGCCTGGAACAGCGCGGCGATCATGCCGACGAGAGCGGACGCCCAAAGGGCGCTCGAGGCATCGGCCTCGCTCAGGGTGGGTCGCTGCACCACCGCGTCCGCGAACAGCGCGTTCACGCCGACCCAGAGCAGCACATGCACCGAAGCCACCGCCGCACCCACGCCCATTTCCGCCGGACCCACCAGCCGGGCGACGACGAAGGCGGAGATCAGGGAGAATGCGCCCGAGACCGACGCCTCCACCCCCGACCAGAGGACGCCGCGCATCCGGCTCACGCCGAGGGCATCCGGCGCTGAGCGACCGCGAGGAACATGGCGAAGGCGGGCAGCCACATCACCCGGCTCTGGTAGCGGTCATGGGGACCGGACAGCGCGCCGGTGATCGCCGCGTTGCCGAGCAGCACGACCAGCACGGCCATGCTCACGCCGGCCATGATGTCGCGCCGGCGCAGCAATCCGGGCAAGCAAACCAGCAGGCCGGCGGTCGCGCCGACGGCGGCGCCCGCATGCACCATCGTCATCCATTCCGGCAAGAGCCGTCGCCCTATGGTCTGGCGTGAGGCCGCGTAGGCAGCTCGTTCGAAGCGCGGGAAGTCGCGTTTGATCCAGGGCGTGACGGTCTCGGGCCAAGATTGAAGCCCATCGCCGCTGTTGAAACGAAGGAGCTGGCGTCCGGTGTTGCGGAGCATCGCGGTCAGTTCCCTCGCCGGCTCCGCTCGGACCGCAGCGGCGATGATCGCGTCGGCCTCGGCGCTGACCCGCTTCGGCCCGCCGGCCGCGTCGAGCGGACTGTCGGGGCGCCACAGGAACTCGTCGGCGGTCGCCGGCAGCCGGTCGCGCACCGCGCAGAGCCGCCATCCGGCATCCGGGCACGCCCGCGCCAGCGCATCCCGACCCGGCCCGTCCTCGATCACCCGGGCGAGCAGAAAGATGTTCCCATAAGGCGCGATCGAGGCCGAGCCGTGCCCCACCAGATTCACCGCGATCAGCGCCAGTGCCGCCGCGATCGGCGCCCCTGCAACCCGGGCCAGCCCTGCCCCGCCCAGCGCGGCACGCGCGCCCAGCCAATGGCGAAGCGGCAGCAACAGTGCCAGCAGCCCGAGCGCGAGCGGCAGGTTCGACAAATGCGCGGCGATCGCGAACGCCGAGAGCGCCGTCAGCCCCATCGCCTCCACGCGGCCAAGTCGCTCCGGTGCGAGCACCAGGAGCGCCAGCGCCAGGACGAGCAGGCCGGTGAAGAGGTCAGGCGTGAGCTGCGCGGCGAACCAGGGCAGCGGCGAGACCAGCGCGAGCACTGCCGCCAGCGCCACCAGCCACCATGCCGAGTGCCCCGACAGCAGCACACGCACGGTTACCTGCAAGACCCATGCGGCGATGAGCGCCTGCGTTGCCACCACCGGCCAGGTGGTCAGCCCCATATGCAGGGGCAGCATGAAAAAGCTGTAGAAGACCGGCCGATCCCAGCCGAGATAGCGATTCAACGCCTGCGAGAGATATGTGCCGCTATCGGAAAACACGAGCGGATAGCCATTCAGCGCGGCCGGCCATGTCAGCAGGGCAGCGGCGAGGAGAAGCGGTCGAAGCGCGGGCGCGTCTTGTCTCGGCACTGCCGGCGCTAATGCTGGTAATAGCGGCGGTAGCGCGGATGGCATGCCTCGGCATCCGCCGCGCCGGAACGGCGATGCGCGCGGGCGTCCACCCGGGTCAGCGCCACGCCGGCAATCGACGCGCCCGCCGCCTCAAGCAGCTCGATCGCGTTCTGCACTACACCGCGCGGCGTGGCCCGCCAGCGTACACAGAGCAGCGTCGCGTCGGCGATCTGCGCGATCACCCGCGTCTCGGTCATGGCGTGCGCGGGCGGCGCATCCATCAGCACGAAATCGTATTGCTGCCGCAAGGCCTGCAGCAGCCGGCCCATGGCTTCCGACATGAACAGGGCGAGCGTCTCCGGCCCGCCTTCGCCGGCCGGGATGTAGGACAGGTCGGTCAGATGATCCTTCCGCAGCACGTCCTCCAGCCGCGCGCTGCCGCGCAGCACGTCCGCGAGGCCCGGCGTCCCCTCCCCACCGATCAGCCGCGCCAAGGAGGGGTGGCGGATGTCGCAGTCGATCGCCACCACGCGTTCCCCGCTCAGCGCCGCCGACCGACCGAGCGCCAGGGTCACCGTGGTCTTGCCCTCGGCCGGACGGGCAGCGGCCACAGCGACGGTGCGCGGCCGCTCCCGCCCGAGCCACAGTCCGGCGCGCAACCCGCGGACCTGCTCGGCGAACGGCGACATCGGCTTGTGCGCCGGGAATTCCGCGACCTGCATCCCGCGCAACGTCCGGCGCGCGACGGTCGGGATCAGCGCCAGGCAGGGCAGGCTCAGACCGGCGCGCACGTCCTCGCCGCTCTTGATCGTCGTGTCGGCCAGCTCCATCAGGTACGCGACGAGCAACCCGAACAGCACCCCGAATGCCGCTGCGGCGGCGAGCGTGGGCCGGGTGCGCGGGAAGCTTGGCTCCGTTGGCGGCAGCGCCAGCGACAGTTCGCGCGCGTCGGCGCTCTCGACCGCCGCCTGCTGATGCGTCTCCTGCAGCCGGTCGAGCACCGATTGCAGCAGCGTGCGGGAGGCATCGAGGTCGCGCTCCATCTCGTGCAGCGGAATCTGCGCCTCGCCCTGGCTCTCGGACCGCGACCGCGCGCGCGCCAGCTCCTGCTCCAGCATCGCCACTCGTGCCTGCGCGGCGCGGACCTCCGCCTCGGTCGCGCCCACCACGCGCTCGCGCGCCGCCGAGACGGCACGCTGCGCCTGCTCGATCTGGCGTTGCTCGGCGCGCACGTCGGGGTGGTTCGGCCCGAGCCTAACCAGCATCGAATGGAGTTGCGTAACCAGAAGATCCGCCTGCTGCTGCGCCTCGACAACGCTCGGCGCGACCGCCGCCTGCGCCGCCGCGCCGGCGCCGTTCCGGGCGACGTCAAGCCGTCCTTCCGCCTGCGCCAACTCGCTCCGCGCGCGCGCCAGGGTCTCCGTCTGCGTGCTGATCTGCTCGGCGTCCAGGCCGGCGTGCATCCCCCGCACCATGCCCTCACGCGAGCGATAGGCCGCAACGTGATCCTCGGCGGTTCGCACCTCCAGCCGCAGCTCTGCCGCGCGGCTCTCCAGCCAGTCCTGGGCCCGGCGCACGGCCCGGAACTTCGCGGCGAGCTGATCGCGGATATAGACGTCGATCAGCCGGTTCACGACGGCGGCGGCGAGCACCGGGTCTCCGGCGGTGAACGACACCTCCAGCACGCGCGAGCCAGCCACAGTGCGCACCTCCAGCGCGTGCTGGACCGCCAACAGCACGGCATTGCGCGCCGGCTCGCCGGTCGGATCAGCGGCCTTCGGCGCCGGGAACCCGAGCCGCGCACGCAGCCAAAAAGTCACTTGCGCGGAGGCGGAAGCCGGGTGCAGGGCCGGATTGAACTCGGGGTTGCCGAAAAGTCCGAGCTGGTCGGCAACCCGTTCGATGCTCTGCAGGCTGCGCAGCACCTCGGCCTGAACTCGCCATGATCGCCGGCGTGGTTGGATCGGCGCGCAGGATGCTCTGCATCTCGCGCGGTCTGTATTCATTGGGATCGTAGATCACCGTGCCGTCGGCAGTGTAGCGCGGTGTCGTCTGGTGCAGCGCGATGGCGGCCAGTGCCGGGATCAGGACAGCACAGGCCAGCAGCGCGAGCAGGCGCCGTCGCAGCATTCCCAGCATCGCCTGGGCCGACACCATGCTCGTCTCATGCGGCGAGCCCCCCCGCTCGCCCGCGGTCCGGTGCGGGGGCGGAGGGGCCGCGGCCGGGCCGGCTGAACTCTCCAGCATCACGTCCCCACGAAGCGCCCAAACGTCTTGTCCAAGGCGGGAGCCGACATCATCGGCGGGGATCGCTAACGGAGTCCTAACGCGCGCGACGGCCTGTGCCCGACCGCACCCGGTCATGTGTCCGGGCCGGCGCCCGGCCATCCGGCCGATCTCGCGGGAGGCGGCGACAGACTATCTTCGGGCACTGAAGACAGGAGCGACGGATGACCGATATCCTAGACCAGTTGTCGGAAGCGACTGCGAGCCGGGTGGCGCGAATCGCGCCTTGCGTCGTTGCGATCAACCTCGGCCGGCGACAATGCAGCGGCATTGTCTGGCGCCCGGACGTGGTGGTGACTTCGGAACAGGAACTGCCCGACGAGCCGGACCTGACTTTGGTCGGGCCAGGCGGCGAGATGCAGGCCCGGCTGGTCGGCCGTGACCCGAGCACCAACGTCGCGGTACTGCGGCCGGCACAAGCCTTGTCGGACGCGCGACCGGAGGCGGCGCCGGCGCCGCACGTGGGCGCCCTCGCGATCCTGGTGGGCGCGGACCGAGCCGGAGCGCCAACCGCGCGCCTGGCGCTCGTGCATGCGACGGGGCCGGAGTGGCACAGCATGCGTGGGGGGCGGATCGATGCGATGCTGCGGCTCGACGCGAGGCTGGGCGCCGACGAGGGCGGGCCGGTGCTCGACGCGGCGGGGCGGCTGCTCGGACTATCCACCGCCGGCCCGCGCCGGCGGACACTGGTGATCCCGACCGCGACCATCGACCGCGTGCTCGACCCGCTGCTCTCGGAGGGCAGGATCGCGCGCGGCTGGCTTGGTCTCGCGCTCCAGCCCGTCGCCGTCCCGCAGGGGCTGCGCCTCGCCGCCGGACGAGACGTGGGCATGATGGTGATGAGCTTGGCGTCCGCCGGGCCCGCCGAGAAGGCTGGCGTGCTGCCGGGGGATATCCTGCTGGATGTGGATGGCACGCCGGTGCCCAGCGCCCGGGCGCTCGCGGCGAAGCTGGGACCCGAACGGGTCGGCCAGGAGGTGAGCCTCAAGCTGCTGCGCGCCGGCGTCCCGAATACAATCGCAGCCGTGGTTGCCGCGCGTCCGGCATGAGCCTGCGCGTCCGGCTGCAAGCGTCCGACCCGATCCGGCATCGCGGACTTGCCGCGATGCTGGAGCAGGCCGGGTTCGCGATCACCGAGGACTCGCCGGACATCCTGCTCTGCGACCTGACGATCGACGCTGCGCCGCCAACAGAACTGGATGCGCCCGTGATGGTGCTGACGGACGGCACAGCGCCCGCCCACGTGGCCGGCGTGCTGCCACGCTCGGCGAGCCTCGCTCAGCTCGATGGGGGGCTGCGTGCCGTCGCGGCGGGGCTGCTGGTCCGGCCCCAGGGCGCGATGCCCGCCTCCGGTTTCCGCAGCGCCGATGACGCACCATCCCTGACAGCGCGCGAAGCCGAGATCCTGGTGCTGGTCGGCCAAGGGCTCAGCAACAAGGGCATCGCCCGACGGCTCGGGATTTCGGTCCACACCGTGAAGTTCCATCTGGAGGCCCTGTTCGAGAAAGTCGGCGCGACCAGTCGGGCGGAGGCGGTCGTCATCGGGCTCCGTCATGGCGTGATCGAGCTTTGAGAGGCGCGTTAACCTTTCAGCGACGGAAACGCGCGAGGATGGGCGTATGCAACCCGGCCGCACGCCGTTTCTCGCCTTCTGGCTCTGCGCCGCGCTGCTCGCCGGCTGCGCTCCCGGCCACGAGCTGGCGCCGCTGCCACCGCCCGCTGATGCGCAATACCGGCTCGGGCCGGGCGATCAGGTGCGCATCATCACGGTGGGCGACGAGTCCCTGACCGGGGAGTTCCGCGTCGGCGACAGCGGCCGGCTTGCGCTGCCCATGCTCGGCGGCGTGCGCGCCGCCGGGTTGCGTCCGGCAGCCCTGGAGAAGGCGATCGCCGTCGCGCTGACGCGCGCCGGGCTGGAGCGCGATCCCTCGGTCTCCATCGAGGTGACGGGATACCGCCCGATCTTGGTACTGGGCGAGGTCAACAAGCCCGGCCAGTTCCCGTATCAGCCGGGCATGACCGTCCTCGGCGCGGTCGCGCTGGCCGGAGGATTCACCTACCGCGCCATCGAGGACTACGCCGCCGTCGTGCGCACCGACGGCGGCGCCTCGGTCGAGGGCCGCGCCGCCCGGCAGTCCCCGCTGCGGCCGGGCGACGTGGTCACGGTGTTCGAGCGGCGGTTCTGATTGAAGATGCCTGCTTCCGTTTCTCTACGGACGGCCAACCCGCCTTCTTGCGTCCGCGTCGCGCCGCCTCTAGCCAAGCCGTGCAGGTCGCACGCGGCGCTCATGCCGTGCTGTTTGCGACAGTGCGGGAGGGCATCAGACCGGCGGCCGCGAGGCCGCGGCGGACGGCACGAGCGAGCCCGTGCCAGGTTTTGGCCTCGCCATGGTATCCTTCGACGCGGATGCGGTGGCTGCGATAGATCGCGCGCTCGCGGTCGGCCCAGCGTGCATATTTCCGTCGTGCCCGCAGGAGGGCGGGATGGTCCTTGTGCAGCAGGATCGCTCGCCGCTTCATGGTGGGGCTGAAGCAGAGGGCACGCAGGCGGCAGGAGCGGCAATCCGGGATCCGGGCGCGATAGTGCTGAAAGCCATTGCTGTCCGGCTGGCCGTGGGGACGGAGGAATTTGCCACCCGGGCAGCAAACCAGCCTGTTCTTCGCGTCGAGCTTGAAGCGCCGCACCGGGATGGTGCCCTTCCTGACCGGACCTCCGCACCTCCGCCCGCAGCCATGACAGGTCCAGCACCCGATCCACCCGGGCCAGCACGTGGTCATCGGAGACCAGATCGCGGAGCGAGCCCGCCATCATCAGCTCCAACTGGCCCCTCGGCTTGCTGCCCAACATCACCGATCCGCCCGCGGCATTGCAGGGACAGAGAATCAGCCCCAGGTGGCTTTTTCAACAGGCCCGGCGGAAGTTCTGACTCACGGGGATTCCCTTACCCTGCCTGGCGTGATTCGATTGGCTGCGCATCGAGTCGCGGAGCCGGGGCCAGGGTAAAGGGCTAGTCGTCCTGATGGCGGGACGTAGCCTTGGCTGCGCCCAACCGCACGGCTGTTAATCCGATTTCAGCCAAAGCGGTTATCGGCCAGAGCCGCTCGCATGTGTCCTACCTCCCCCGCGGGTCCAGCGCGTCCCGCAGCCCATCGCCCACCAGATTGAACGACAGCACGCACAGAAAGATCGCCACCCCCGGAAACACCGCCAGCCACGGCGCCTGGGTCAGAAACTGCTGCGCCTCGTTCAGCATCGAGCCCCAGGACGGCGCCGGCGGCTGTTGGCCCTGGCCGAGGAAGGACAAAGCCGCCTCGGCCAGGATCGCCACCGCGCTCGCCAGCGTGGCCTGCACCAGGACCGGGGGCAGGATGTTGGGCGCGATGTGGCGCAGCGCCACGCGCCAGGACGGGTTGCCCAGCGCGCGCGCCGCCTCGACATATTCGTTGCTCGCCGCGTCCAAGGTCGCCGCGCGCGAGACGCGCATGAATTGCGGGCAGTACGTCACGCCGATGGCGATCATCGCGTTGCCGAGGCTCGGCCCCAGGAAGGCGGCCAGCGCGATCGCCAGGATCAGGAACGGGCAGGCGAGCATGGCGTCCACCACCCGGCTCAGCACCGCATCCACCCAGCCGCCCGCGAAGCCGGCGGCGAGGCCCGCCGGCACGCCGATCCCGGCGGCGATCAGCACCGAGATCACGCCGGCCAGCAGGCTCGATCGCGCGCCGAAGATGACGCGGGAGAGCACGTCGCGCCCGTTCTGGTCGGTGCCCATCCAGTGCGCCCAGGACGGCGCCTTGCGGATCGCGGTCCAGCTCGTCGCGATCGGATCGTAGGGCGCGACCAACGGCGCCAGCGCGGCCACCAGCACGAACACCACGAGCACCGCCAGCCCGATCACGGCGGCGGGCCGGGCCAGGAAGCGCCGCAGCGCGAGCCGCGCCGGGCTCTGCACGGCGGGCGGGGGAGCGCGGACGACGCGGCCGGCACAGGCGGCGGCGCTCATGTCGCGCGCAGCCTTGGGTTGATGAGCACGTAGAGCACGTCGGCGAGCAGGTTCAGCACCACGATCAGCGTGGCGGTGATCAGCACCACCCCCTGCACCACCGGGTAGTCGCGGTTGAACACCGCGTCCACGATCATCTTGCCGAAGCCGGGGATGCTGAACACCTGCTCGGTCAGCACCGCGCCGGAGAGCAAGGTTCCCAGCTCCAGCGCACCCAGCGTCACCACCGGGATCAGCGCGTTGCGCAGCGCGTGACGCACCACGACCACCGATTCCCGCAAACCCTTGGCGCGCGCGGTGCGGATGAAATCCTGCCCCATGGCGCCGAGCATGGCGCTTCTGGTGTGGCGCATCAGCACCGCCGCGATTGCACTGCCCAGGACGAAGGCAGGCATGATGGTGGTGGCGAGCGAGCGCACCCAGTCCTCGGTCAGCGCCACATAGCCCGAAGGCGGGAGCCAGCCCAGCCGGACCGAGAATAGCAGGATCATCATGATCCCGAGCCAGAAGGTCGGGATCGAGAGCCCGGCGAGCCCCACGGCATTGGCGAGGTAGTCCCAGACCGAGTTGCGCCGCACCGCGGCCAGGACGCCGGTCGGAATGCCAATCGCCGCCGCGATGACGAAGGCCATCACCGCGAGCTGCGCCGTGACTGGCAGCTTCTCCCCGATCAGCACGGAAACATCCTCGCGGTTGCGCCAGGAATAGCCGAGATTGCCGTGCAGCACATTGCCGAGCCAGTGGACGTACTGCGCGGGTAGCGGGCGATCCAGCCACAGCTCAGCGCGGATCTGCGCGATCGTCTGCGGATCGGCGCTGTCGCCGGCCATCACGACGGCCGGGTCGCCCGGCATGAGCTGCTGCAGGCAGAAGACCAGCACGCTCACCAGCAGGAGCGTGGGAATGACCTGCGCCAGCCGCGCGCCGAGATGTCCGCGCACATCGGCTCCTTCCGATCGAGCCCGCTACTTGCCGTCGAGGAGCCGAATTGCGCAAGCCCCGCGCAGGCTCCATTGCGGGCCGGATGTTTGGCGCGGCGCGGCTTGCGTTGTTATATCCCGCCCGCCGTGCCCGTGCCGGGGCGGTCGCGCGTTCCTCGCCCCCTCCGGGCCGGAGGACGCTCTCAGGGGATCGCCATGGCCCGCCGCCGCCAGCTCTATGAAGGTAAAGCGAAAATCCTGTTCGAGGGGCCGGAGCCCGGCACCCTGGTGCAGTATTTCAAGGACGATGCCACGGCGTTCAACGCCCAGAAGAAGGGCATCATCACCGGCAAGGGCGTGCTGAACAACCGGATCAGCGAATACCTGATGCAGCGCCTGGCCGAGATCGGCATCCCGACCCATTTCGTCCGCCGCCTGAACATGCGCGAGCAGCTCATCCGCGAGGTGGAGATCATCCCGCTCGAGATCGTGGTGCGCAACATCGCTGCCGGCAGCCTGAGCCAGCGGCTGAGCATCCCGGAGGGCACCAGGCTGCCCCGCTCGATCATCGAATACAACTACAAGAACGATTCGCTCGGCGATCCGCTGGTCTCGGAGGAGCACATCACCTGCTTCGGCTGGGCCTCCACCCAGGATCTCGACGACGTGGTTGCATTGTCCTTGAGGACCAACGACTTCCTCACTGGGCTGTTCCTCGGTGTCGGCATCACCCTGGTCGATTTCAAACTGGAGTTCGGCCGGCTTTGGGAGAACGAGGAGATGCGCATCGTGCTGGCCGACGAGATCAGTCCCGACAACTGCCGGCTCTGGGACAGCAAGACCAACGAGAAGATGGACAAGGACCGCTTCCGCCGCGACCTCGGCAAGGTCGAGGAAGCTTACCAGGAGGTCGCCAAGCGTCTCGGCATCCTGCCCGAGGCCGGCTCGCGCGACATGAAGGGCCCGGAGATGATGCAGTGAGGGCGGTCGTGACGGTCATGCCCAAGGCGGGCGTGCTGGACCCCCAGGGCAAGGCCATCGGTCACGCCCTGGCCGGCCTCGGCTTCGGGGGCATCGCCGATGTCCGTGCCGGAAAGGTCATCGAGCTCGATCTTGCCGAGACCGACCCGGCGAAGGCGCGCGCCGCCGCCGAGGAGATGGCACGCCGCCTGCTTGCCAACGCGGTGATCGAGAGCTGGCGCGTCTCGGTGGAGGGGCAATGAGGGCCGGCATCGTCACCTTCCCCGGCATCAACCGCGAGCGTGACATGGCGATCGCGCTCGAGCGGTCCTCCGGCCGGGCGCCGCGTATGGTCTGGCACACCGAGACCGATCTGGCGGGGCTTGATGTGGTGGTGATCCCCGGCGGGTTTAGCTACGGCGACTATCTGCGCTGCGGCGCCATGGCGGCGCAGTCGCCGGTCATGGGCGCGGTGCGCGATTTCGCCGCGAAGGGCGGATACATCCTGGGCGTGTGCAACGGCTTTCAGATCCTCACCGAGGCGGGGCTGCTGCCGGGCGCCCTGCTGCGCAACGCCGGGCTTCGCTTCATCGCGGCCGACTGCCACCTCCGGGTCGAGCGTGCCGATACGGTCTTTGCCGCCCGCTATCAGCGCGGCCAGGTGTTCCGGGCTCCGATGGCGCATGGCGACGGCAATTTCGTCGCCGACGAGGCGACCCTCGATCGGCTGGAGAACGAGGGCCTGGTCGCGTTCCGTTACGTGACGCCGGGGGGGGATCTCGCGCCGGAAGCGAACCGCAACGGCAGCGCCCGCGCGATCGCCGGCATCTACAGCCCCGATCTGCGCATCCTTGGGCTGATGCCGCACCCCGAGGATCTCGTCGATCCCCTCATGGGCGGCACGGACGGCAAGCCGCTGTTCGACGCGCTCGCGATGCTGGCGGCGTAGCGACATGCGTGTCTGCGCCGAGAGCGCCGAAATAGCCCCTCTCCCCCCGGAATGGGGGGAGAGGTTGCCATCTGTGAATGCCGGGATTTCATGCAGCGCGACGTAAACCAGTCGCTCGCCCGTGAATTTGGGCTGAGCGGCGAGGAATATCAGAAGGTGCTCGAAATCCTCGGCCGCGCGCCGTCGCTGACCGAGCTCGGCGTGTTCAGCGTGATGTGGAGCGAGCACTGTTCGTACAAGTCCTCGCGCGTGGGGCTGCGACAGCTTCCGACCACGGCGCCATGGGTCATCCACGGGCCGGGCGAGAACGCCGGCGTGGTCGATATCGGCCGCGGGCTCGCGGCCGTCTTCAAGATGGAGAGCCACAACCACCCGAGCTTCATCGAACCCTACCAGGGGGCCGCGACCGGCGTCGGCGGCATCCTGCGCGACGTGTTCACCATGGGCGCCCGCCCCGTCGCCAACCTGAACGCCTTGCGCTTCGGCAGCCCCGCGAACCCCGTCACGAAGCGCGTGGTGGACGGCGTGGTGCGCGGGATCGGCGGCTACGGCAACTGCGTGGGCGTGCCCACCGTGGGCGGCGAGGTCAACTTCCACCCAGCCTATGACGGCAACCCGCTGGTCAACGCCATGACCGTGGGCGTCGCTCGCCGCGACCGCATCTTCCTCTCGGCCGCCACCGGCGTGGGCAACCCGGTGGTCTACGTGGGCTCCAAGACCGGGCGCGACGGCATCCACGGAGCGACCATGGCCTCGACCGAGTTCGGCGCCGACGCCGAAGCGAAGCGCCCGACCGTTCAGGTTGGCGACCCGTTCACGGAGAAGCTGCTCATCGAAGCCTGCCTGGAGCTGATGGCGACCGATGCCATCATCGCCATCCAGGACATGGGCGCGGCCGGCCTCACCTCCTCCTCGGTCGAGATGGCCGGAAAGGGCGGCGTGGGGATCGAGCTTGAGCTCGATCACGTGCCGCAGCGCGAGCCGGACATGACCGCGTACGAGATGATGCTCTCCGAAAGCCAGGAGCGCATGCTGATGGTCCTTCGCCCCGAGCGTGAGGATCAGGCCCGCGCGATCTTCGAAAAATGGGAGCTCGATTTCGCGGTCATCGGCCGGATCACCGATACGGGCCGCATCGTCGTGCGCCACCAGGCTCAGGTGGCGGCCGATATCCCGCTCGCCCCGTTGTCGGACCAGGCGCCGCTCTATCATCGCCCCACCGTGGAGACGCCGAAGCCCGCGCCGTTGTCGGCGGCCCGCGT
The DNA here is from genome assembly GCA_963830565.1 of uncultured Pseudomonadota bacterium. Classification (GTDB taxonomy): domain Bacteria; phylum Pseudomonadota; class Alphaproteobacteria; order Acetobacterales; family Acetobacteraceae; genus DATFDN01. The sequence continues at coordinate 191,359 of CAWHMO010000007.1, read as the reverse complement.
AGAAGATCGGCTCGGCCTGACGCGTGGCCTGGAGCGACTGCTCGCCTGCCCCGATCTCTGCTCGCGCGCCTGGATCTGGGACCAGTACGACGCCCTGGTGGGCGGGCAGACGGTCAAGCGTCCGGGCCAGGCCGACGCGGCGGTGGTGAAGATCGAGAACACGCCCATGGCGCTGGCGCTGACCACCGACTGCACGCCGCGCTATTGCGCCGCCGACGCAGAAACCGGGGGACGCCAGGCGGTCGCCGAGGCGTGGCGCAACCTGACCGCGGTTGGGGCCCGCCCGCTCGCCATCACCGACAACCTGAATTTCGGCAATCCCGAGAAGCCGGAGGTCATGGGCCAATTCGCCGCGGCGATTCGGGGCATGGCCGCCGCCTGCGAGGCGTTGAGCTTCCCGGTCGTAAGCGGGAACGTCAGTCTCTACAACGAGACCGAGGGCCGCGCGATCCTGCCGACGCCCGCGATCGGGGGGCTCGGCGTCCTCGACGACGCGGCCAAGGCGGCCGGCATTGCGCTCCGCCCCTGGCTCGACCTGGTGCTGATCGGCCAGACCCGCGGCTGGCTTGGGCAATCGCTGTGGCTGCGCGAGGTCGCCGGCCGCGAGGAAGGAGCGCCGCCACCGGTCGATCTCGCGGCGGAGCGGGCTGCGGGCGACTTCGTGCGCGGGCAGATCCTGGCCGGAAACGTGCGCGCCTGCCACGACGTCTCCGACGGCGGGCTGCTGGTCGCGGTCGCGGAGATGGCGATGGCCGGGATGACGGGCGCGCGCCTGTCCGCCGGCCCGCGCGACATCCCCGGACACGCTTTCTGGTTCGGCGAGGACCAGGGCCGCTATGTGCTGGCCGTGGCGGACTCGAGCACGCTGGTGCGCGCGGCCGAGGCGTTGGGCATTCCCGCGGCGCGCATCGGCACCTCGGGCGGGCAGGATTTGACACTCCCCGACGGCGGAACCATATCCGTGGCGACCTTGCGCGCCGCGCACGAGCGGTTCTTCCCCGCGTGGATGCAAAGCTGAGGAGACGGACATGCCGATGCCAGCCAGCGAAATCGAATCGCTGATCCGGGCCGCGCTCCCCGACGCACGCGTGACCGTCGAGGATCTGGCTGGCGACGGTGACCACTACGCGGCGACGGTCATCTCGGAACAGTTCCGAGGGCTGGCCCGCGTGCGCCAGCACCAACTCGTCTACGCCGCCCTGCGCGGCCGCATGGGCGGCGAACTACACGCGCTCGCGTTGCAGACATCGGCCCCCGAGTAAGGAACGAACACCCATGTCCGACCAGCCCGTCTTCGACCGCATCAAGTCCGAGATCACCGAGAATCCGGTGATGCTCTACATGAAGGGATCGGCGATGTTCCCGCAATGCGGCTTCTCCGCCCGCGTCGTCCAGATCCTTTCGCATCTCAACGTGCCGTTCAAGACGGCGAACGTGCTGGAGGATCCCGCGCTGCGCGAGGGCATCAAGCAGTTCTCCAACTGGCCGACCATCCCGCAACTTTATGTAAAGGGCGAACTCGTCGGCGGCTGCGACATCATCACCGAGATGTTCCAGTCCGGCGAGCTGGAGACGCTGCTGAAGGAAAAGGACGTCTCGCATCAGGCCGAGGCGTAGCGCCGACCTGCGGTTGCAGCCCGTTATTCCCGCGAAAGCGGGAGTCCAGGCGTGCCGTACCTTAACTACCCGGGCGGATCTTCGCGCCTGCCCCTACGTTCTGCCGACGGAGATCACCGGTTCTCCCGTCGCGTTTCAGAGTTCCAGCCTGGTGCCCGTCCCGGCCGCGAGGCCTCGGAGTTGGTCGGCGAGCCCGAGCGCCGCAAAGGCGCGCTCCAGGTCTTCGCGGGTTTCGGTGAAGTGCGCCCAGCTGTCATTGTGAATGGCAACGATCTGGGCGTACGGGAATGCGTGGGCGGTCTCGATCGCATCGTTGGCGTCCATTGTCAGCCGCAAAGGACCGCGTGTCTTGGCAGAGCCAGCGAAGAGAATGACAAGGCGGGGCCGATAGCGATGCGCAACCTCTGCGACACCCTCATACCAGACGGTATCGCCAGTGACGTAAAGTGCGTCGCCCGGTTGGTTCAGGCCGATTAGGAAGCCGACGACATCGCCCGACAGCGGCTCGATCCCAGCGGGGCCATGGCGTGCCGGCGTGGCCGTCACTTGGAGGTGACTGCCATCCGCCCCAATAATCTCCACCGTCTGCCACGGTGCCAGCCCACGCGCGACACCACCCAGTCGTTCCGCACCGGCGCGGGTCGTGAGCACGGCCGGCACCGCGCCAAGGAAGTCACGGCCCGCATTGTCAAGGTTATCGGCATGCTGGTCATGGCTGAGCAGAACCGCGTCAATTCGGCCGATCTCTGCCGCTGCAAGGGCCGGCCCGGCCTGCTTCTCCAGCGTGACGTGCGGCAATTGATATGTCCCCGGGCCGTCGAAGGTGGGATCGGTAAGAAGCCGGAGCCCGCCGATCTCGATGAGCACGGTCGGGCCGCCGATCAGGGTCAGCACCGCGGCGAACTGGGTCATGAACACCTCCCAAGCAGAGCGAGAGAACGCCGCATCCGCTCCCCAACGGTCAAGCGGTACAGGTCCGGCCTCGCGGCAGCAACCGCCGCCACCGACCCAAACCGGTCTTCCGCCTCAGCGGGACCTCGGCAGGTTACCGTTTGCGGGCGACCGCGGCCCGGTGCCGCAAGCGCCCGGCCCCTCGCCTCGGGCCAGCCACGCACCTGAACCTGCGGCATCATCTACGTATCGGGCCAGCTCAACTTCCTGTCGGACAAGGCGAGCCCCTGTCGAAGGGCGAGCCAGGGGTCGCGCTGGTTCCCGGAGGACGGGTAGCGCCCATATTAATCGGCATGATCCCGGTCTCCGTGCTCGACCTCGCCCCTATTCCCGAAGGCAGCGATGCCGGCCAGGCGCTGCGCAACTCGCTGGACCTCGCCCGGCACGCCGAGGCGCTGGGATACGCGCGCTACTGGATGGCCGAGCACCACAACATGCCCGGCATCGCCAGTGCCGCCACCGCGGTCGCACTGGCCCACATCGCCGCCGGCACACGCAGCATCCGCGTGGGCGCGGGCGGGGTCATGCTGCCGAACCATGCGCCGCTGATCATTGCCGAGCAATTCGGTACCTTGGCGGCTCTGCATCCGGGCCGGATTGATCTCGGCCTCGGACGCGCGCCGGGTTCTGACCAGATTGCCGCACTGGCAATGCGGCGGAACCTCGCCGGCGACGACGACCGGTTCCCTGAGGATGTCGTCGAGCTGCTCTCCTGCTTCCGTCCCGCCGCGCCCGGCCAGGCGCTGCAGGCGGTGCCGGGAGCGGGAGAGGAGGTGGAGGTCTGGATCCTCGGATCGAGCACCTTCGGGGCTCAACTGGCCGCGGCGCTCGGCCTGCCCTACGCATTCGCCTCGCACTTCGCGCCGGGTCAAATGAGGGACGCGGTGTCGATCTACCGCGAGCGCTTCCAAGCGTCCGAACGGCTTTCCACCCCGCATGTGATGCTCGGGGTCAACGTGTTCGCGGCAGAGACGGACGCCGAGGCGCGACATCTGTTCTCCTCCTTGCAGCAGGCCTTCGTTAACCTGCGCCGCGGGCGTCCTGGCAAGCTGCCACCTCCGGTCGATAATCTGGATGCAGACCTCGACCCCTATGCGCGAGCGATGCTCGCGAGCTCCCTAGCCTGTTCCATCGTGGGTGCGCCGGAGACGGTCAGGCGTGGGCTCCAGGAATTCGCCTCGTCCACGGGTGCCGACGAGCTGATGGTGACGGCGCAGATCTTCGACCACGATGCACGCAAGCGCTCCTTCGAGATCCTGGCCGACGTTCACCGGCAGATGGCTGCTACAGCGTAGGGCGCAAACCCAATCAGCCATTGCCGAATTGGTCGAGCGCGGCGGCCCTCGCGTGGGAGCCGCTACCACCGTCAGGGAGGAAGCTGCCATTCGATGGTCAGCCTTCCGATCCGCAGCTTGCCGACTGACCCCGGCGTAGCACTGTTCGGCCTAGAATTGCTCGCGCGAGACCGTGTGCTGCTCGACTTCCTGCCGGGTCCGCCAAGCCGGGCGCAGCGTCTTGGCGTTGAATAGCGGCAGCTGGTCGGCGATATGCGGCGAGCCGGGGCGCGAGGCGTTGCCGTAGCCCAGCAGGGCCTGCGCGTGCGCACCGTCAGGGGCGAATTCGACGAGCTGCACATACCCGTCCCCACCGTACGACCACAGCGCTGGCGTTCCATCCTGCGCGGGAAAGGGATTGACGACCCGCACGGGGCCGAACGGATCGTCGGGCCCGCTCTCCGGCTGGTTGGAAACCGGGATCTCTTGCTGGAACAGCGGATCGTGGGTGACGAGCACCGTCCTGTGCACGTCACCCCAGGCGATATCGAGGGCACCATAGGCCTGCTGCACCGCCTGCGCCGCGGCGACCAGGTCCACTACGGCCTGCGCCGGGTCTGCCAGACCCACGGGCGTGGAGAGCGGCTCTTCAGCCGCGCGCTGGAAGGCGCCGCCTTCCTGCAACCAGTCGATGGCGCGGTCGGGAATGCCTTCGGTGCGCACCAGCGTGTCGTTCTGCACGTTCGCGTTGCCCGTGCCGGGGCCGAAATACTCGGCCGACCGGCCTCGCGCGGCGGCGATGTTGGTCAACAGCGTCTCCGCCTGGTTCTCCATCTGGGCATAGCCGTAGCCGCGCACGACGGTGAGCAGATCCGGGCCGTAGATGTGCGGGATGCCGTAGGTGTCCCAGAGAATCTCGCCTCCGCTTTTGGCCGAGCCGTTGGCCGTGTCGGCGCGGGCTGTCGCAAGCGAGAGTGCGACGGCAGCTGCACACCAGAGAGCGCGATGGCGCATGTCCCCCTCCTCACAGCCCTGCATCGGGGCGCGCCGCGATTGTTACCCCTGTGCCAGGGAGGACGGAAGTTCGAGGTGTTAGCTTGCCCGCGCGTGCAGATGCATAGGCTCCGCCCTGGGTTGGCTTGAATAGCCCATTCCTGGCACGGAGCCGATAGGATCGCGTTCGGCATGCGCGTCGAGCGCCAGCCTCTGGTCCGTCCAGACCAGCGGAAGCGGCTCCAGTAATCTCCGAAGCCCCGACATGCACTCGATGCTTTGGCTGATCCGAATCGCCCAGACCACAAGGAGAGCACGGAAGGGCTCGGCGATTACGAGCCGATGGTGATTGATGAATTGCCGCTCAAATTTGCCCTCAGCCGCCTCGCCAATCGGAGCAATGCAGCTCGCACTCCGATTTCGAAAAGGGCGTGTGAAGTTGCCCCGCTGTCGGTTTGGTGAAGCCCTTAGCACTACCTTGGCACTTTCTGCTGCGCGTTGATCAGCCGCTTTCGGCAGTGCGGACATCGTGTTGGCGGCTTTGGCGGTGTGAACAGTCGGGCGACAAGCGCGCGGCGGACTTCAGGGAGTGTGGGCCGCGGCGGTGGCCCGGTCAGCTTCTTTTTTCCCCCGTGCTGCGGCGGCGCGCAGTCGCAGGTGCTGGAGGTAGGTGAAGGCAATGCAGCTCATCAGCGCATGCCGGTGCAGCCCGGTCCATGATCGCCCCTCGAAGGCGCCGAGCCCGAGTTCCTGCTTGAGCTGCTGGTGCGCCTGCTCGCACACCCAGCGCGCTTTGACGGTTGCCGCGAGGTCGCGCAGCGACGTGCCGGGAGGCTGATTGGTTAGGTGGTATTTGCGCTCGCCGCTGCTGCGCCACTCACCGATCAGCCAGGCCTCTTCGCCCGGCAGGTGCTTGCCCTCGCGAACCGATGGACCATCGGCTACGCGCACGCGCAGGGCAGCGAAGCGCGCGGTGAGCGCGGCCTTGGTGCCGCGGCGCCAGGTAATCCGTCGCCACGACATCCCGGCCAATGCGCTCGCTGCGTCCTGTCCGGGTTCGCTCGGCACCGGCTGCTTGCGCGGGCGGCCGCGCCCCGCATCCGGCCAGATCGCGGTTGCCTTCGTTGTGTAGACCCTCTGCGTGCGCGGGACGCCGACGGACCAGACGAGACCGCGCGCGCTCAAGCCCTGCCGGAACGACGCGCTGATCCCATAGCCGGCATCGGCCAGGACGCAGCCGAAGCGCGCGCCGGCGGCGATGCGGCGGTCGATCTCGGTCAGCGCGATCTCGGGCTTGGTCTGGGCAACGCGCGCCGCCTCCGGCACGCCCGCGCGGACACAGCGCGCCGGATCGTCGCTCCAGGAGCTCGGCAGGAACAAGCGCAAGCCGACGGGGATCGGCACCTCGCCGCGCGCCAGCGTCAGCGATACCAGCGACTGGCAGTTCGCCTGCTTGCCCACCTCGCCGCAATACTGGGCCGCGACGCCGACCGAGAGCGTGCCTTTCTTGGGTATCGCCGTGTCGTCGACGACCAGCACCGCGTCCTTGCCGCCGACCAGTGCGTCGGCGCGATCGGCCAGCACCCGCCACAGCGGCGCATCATCCCAGGCCGGACTGCTGACGAAGTGATGCAGCTGATCGTGGCCGCGCAGACCCAGCCGAGCCGCAATCGGCTGCACGCTCTTCGGGCCGTCGGGTCCCAACAGGCCGCGCACATAGAGCGGCCCCCAGTGCCGCCGCGTGCTGCGGCCCATCACCTCGAGGAACGGCCTCAGCCAGCGATCAAGCCAGTCGCCCGGCACGGCGGATCGGGACACAGCGCAACCTCCGCTGAATCCCAGCGTGATATAACGCGCTCTCGTGGTGGTACAACTGCCAAGGTAGGGTTAGTGTCTGTCCGGGATCAGTGCCTTCTCTGGAAGAGCTTTCACGGCATCAGGCGGATAGGAACAAAGTGCAGGAATGCGAGCGCTTTTCGGTTCAGGCATTCCCAATCTCCTGCCAGGCGGCGGCAACGGTTGAGCCAAGCGACGGTCCTCTCGATGGATCAACGTTTCGGCAGGACGGTGAGGCCCTTCGCCGCATCCGATCTCTTGACGATCTCCACCGTGATCTGCGACATGCGACGAGTGGACACGATAGCGCCGTTCAGGATCAGCGTTTGCGGCATCGAGGAGCTGGCTGGGCACTGCGAGACCGGCGCCAGTCATGTGCTGTCCATCCTCGATCCCGCCTGGCCGGTGCCGGAAGCCTTCGGCTCCTTCAGCGAGCATGAGAAGCTGGAGCTGCGCTTCCATGACGTCATCGAGCAGGTCCCTGGCATGCTGCCGCCGCGACAAGAGCACGTGGCCCGGCTGCTGGCGTTCGGTCGCGACCTCATGGCCGAGCCGCGGGACGACGCGCACCTGCTGGTCCATTGCCATGCGGGCATCTCGCGATCCACCGCGGCGATGACGCTCATCCTCGCAGAGGCGCTTCCTGATCGGCCTGCACGCGCGATCCTTGACGAAGTGCTGCGCATCCGGCCGAAGGCGTGGCCGAACCTGCGGGTCATCGAGATTGGCGACGCCATGCTGGCCCGAGACGGCGCAATCGTTGCCGGTGCGATCGAGGTCTACCGCATGCAGCTTGAGATCCGCCCGCATTTGGCGGAGGCCATGATCCAGGGTGGACGCGGGCGCGAGATTGACGCGGCGAGAGGCAGCCGTACGCTGTAGCATCCGCGGCAGTCCCGCTCCCTGATGCTGGCTGCGATCTGCGCGACCTGCTCGGGGGAGTGAGTGCGTCGCGAGCGCCAGCCGACATACGGTAAACGCCCGTGCTTGCGGCATCGTGGGGTTCCTGTTTAGATCGCGAATTCGACGACCGGCCCGACTCAGCTAGCGGCTTCGCCGAGAGCGCCAGAGATGCCCGACAAGCAGAATTTCATCCTGGTCCCCGATCCCGAGCCCGAGTTGGAGGCGGTCCGGTCGTGCCCTGCTGGCGTGCCGGTGCTGGAGCGGTTGCGTGCGGTCTCCGGCTTTGCCAATGCGCTGCTTTCGCTCCGAAGCCGCGCGCTCGGAAAACCGGAACGTTCGTCGGCAGCGGCAGCTTCCACGGCACAACGCCCACGCCTCGTGTTCGGCTTTGATGCCACCGCCTCGCGCGAGCCTGCCTGGGCAGCGGCACGTACGGTGACCGATGCGTTGGTGCGTGCCCTGCCGGGTGAGCTTGATGTCGCGTTGGCGGTTCATGGCGGATCGCGCTTGCACACATTCACCGAGTTTACCGCCAATCCGGCGGTTTTACGCGACCGCGCCGCCGCAATCCGCTGCATCCCTGGCCACACCCAGATGCTGCCTATACTCGCACGCGCGGTCGCTGTGCCAGGTATCCGGGTTGTGGTATATATTGGCGATGTTTTCGAGGAGTTGCCTGGGCGCGGCCGCAAGCTCGCAGATGAGATGGGACAGCGCGGCGTCCGGCTGTTTGTGCTGCACGATGTAGCTGACTGGAATGCGCGAAGGGACGCGGAGCTTTTTCGCGAGCTAGCCCGCCGCACCGGAGGCGACATACTGCCATTCGACGCAAACGCACCGGATCGGCTCCGGGAATTGCTGGCGGCCGTCGCCGTCTATGCGGTAGGCGGTGAGGCTCTGCTCGAGCAGAAGCAGCGCGCGCTGCCTGGAGCGGCTCTGCTGCTCAAGCATCTGGGCCATGAGTCTCACCGCTGAAGCCGCCCAGCAATCTCGAGGGCGAGCGCGGTCGGCAACGGACGGGTTCAACGACATTTCGCGTTTTGGTCCCAAAGCACCTACGGCTCGCGACGGGAACGCCATCGCCGGCGACGCCATGGCCCAGTCAAGCATTGCAAATTCCCGTTCCTTTCAGGCCAAGTCTGGCACTACGACCACGCCATGCATCCTCGATCCGCAGCAGGGCGGCGAGCTCGTCGAGCGCTGCGGCACTGCGCGGCTCGGCGAAAAAGTCGATCAGCTCGGCCACGAAGCGCGCAAGCGGAACCGTTCGTCTCGCGTCAAGCGCGCGCCAGGGTGCGCGCGACGGTCTCGCATTGCCGCAGCGTCTGGGGTTCCGTAGGACGGGCATTCTGCTGAAAGGGCCGCTCAATGCACAGGGAAGAGCTGACCGCGTGGGCGCTGGCGAACGGGTGGCAGTTGATGGCCGGATGCCCAAGCCTTACCAAGCCGTCTTCTCCGAAAGAGGCCATCGTGAGACTTGTCTTCAAGGCGACGGTCGTGAATCTGGAGGTCAAGAAGCCCGCCGGGAAGTGGGAGAAGATCTCGGGCGAGAGCTACAGCAAGGTCCAGGCCGACCCTGAGACGGGACTGCCGCGAGGGCTGGATTTCGAGAAGATCCCGAGCTTCTCCATGCTGATGCGGGACAACAAGGATCGGAAGATCCTGGCTGAATTGGGCGGAGCAAACCGCTAGATCGCTCCGCCGCTCAGGCCTACTCCTGCCGGTCCGGCTGTCCGGCGGATTGGTGGTTGGAGCACCTTCAGCACCTGCACCGCGAGCGCGTTGGGCATGCGGTCTTGCTCCGTCGGCATCATGGGGCGTTTCGGGAGAGGCTCCCGCGCTAGCTCAGGCGAGCGGGGAGGACGGCGGAACCGGGCGCTGAAGATCTCGTTCAGGCGCTCGCGGAGCGCACCAATGAAGGTGATAATGCTTTGATACGAGGTTGCGCCCGCCAGGATCGCAAGAACAGAAAAGAGCAACAGGTGTGGCAGGGTGTAACGCTCGCCTTGGGGTCGCCGGCGGATGTGTTCTCCCGTTCGATACCAGCGCTCCCGGGAGGCTCCGCGATTTCCTGGCCGCCATCGCCGTTGGCGGTTAGCGGTGCCGAGTTGCTCCACGAGCCACGTGCTCAGTTGCCGGGTGCCCAGATTCTCCTTGGCGATCTTGGTAAGGACCGCTGATCAGACATTCTGTAGGAGGCCACGATTGAAGAACTCCATTCCCTTGCGCCTGCACGTCCCGGAGCCGTCGTCCCGGCCGGGACAGGGCGCCGACTTCAGCTGGGTCGAGGTGCCCGACGCAGGCTCGGTTTCTCGCCCCGACATCGCCGAGGAGCCGCGGGCGATGCGCGAGCTTGCCTACGCGCTGATCCGCGTGCTCGACGACAGCGGGGCCGCGGTCGGGCCATGGAACCCCAGGCTGAATCCGGAAACGCTACGTCGCGGGCTGCGGGCGATGATGCTGACGCGCGCCTATGACGAACGGATGTTTCGCGCCCAACGCCAGGGCAAGACGTCATTCTACATGCGCTGCTCCGGCGAGGAAGCCATCGGGGTCGCGCAAGCCATGGCGCTGGACGACCGCGACATGATCTTCCCGACCTATCGCCAGCAAGCGATCCTCATCACCCGGGGCTGGCCACTGGTGGACATGATGAACCAAGTGTTACTCCAACGCCGGGGATCGGCTGAAGGGTCGCCAGATGCCGATCATGTACTCCAGCAAGGCCGCGGGGTTCTTTTCGGTCGCCGGCAATCTGGCCACGCAATTTCCGCAGGCGGTCGGTTGGGCGATGGCCTCGGCCATCAGGCACGATGACCGGATCGCGGCGGGGTGGATCGGCGAGGGCGCGACCGCGGAAGGCGACTTCCACCACGCGCTGACCTTCGCCAGCGTCTATCGCGCGCCGGTCATCTTGAACATCGTCAACAATCAGTATGCCATCTCCTCCTTCCAAGGAATCGCTGGAGGCGAGCATACGACCTTCGCGGCGCGAGCACTCGGATATGGGCTGCCGGCCCTGCGTGTGGACGGGAACGACTTCCTGGCGGTGCATGCGGTGACAAGCTGGGCGGCCGAGCGGGCACGATCGAATTTGGGTCCGACCGTCATCGAGTTGTTTTCGTACCGTGCCTCGGCCCATTCCACGAGCGATGATCCGAGCAAATATCGCCCCGCCGACGAGGCCAGTCATTGGCCGCTTGGCGATCCCATCGAGCGCCTGCAAGCGCACTTGGTCGCTCTCAAGGAATGGTCGGCGGAGCGGCACGATCAGCTGGTGGCCGAGGTCGAGAGCGAAGTGCGCGACGCCCAGCGCGAAGCGGAAAGGTACGGCACGATGGGCACTGGCGAGCACCACAGCCCGGCGACGATGTTCGACGATGTCTTCAAGGAGATGCCCTGGCACCTTCGCCGTCAGCGGCAGGAACTAGGGTTCTGAACATGCCCCGGATGAACATGGTGCAGGCGCTGAACTCGGCGATGGACGTCATGATGGCTCTTGACGAAAACGTCGTCGTCTTCGGCGAGGACGTCGGCTATTTCGGCGGCGTGTTCCGCTGCACCGAGGGCCTGCAACGCAAATATGGGCCCGAGCGCGCCTTCGACACGCCGATCGCCGAGGCCGGGATTCTGGCAACCGCCGTCGGCATGGGCGTGTATGGTCTGCGACCGGTCGTGGAGATCCAGTTCGCCGACTACATCTATCCAGCGACCGACCAGCTCGTTTCAACCGCCGCGCGGCTGCGTTATCGCTCGGCGGGCGAGTTCACTGCGCCCATCACGGTACGTGCGCCCTGCGGGGGCGGGATCTTCGGGGGGCAGACGCACAGCCAGAGCCCGGAAGCGATCTTCACCCATGTCTGCGGGCTCAAGACCGTCATCCCGTCGAACCCCTACGACGCCAAAGGGCTGCTGATCAGCGCGATCGAGGACGATGACCCGGTCATCTTTCTTGAGCCCAAGCGCCTCTACAATGGCCCGTTCGATGGCCACCACGATCGGCCGGTCACTCCGTGGACCGAGCACCGGGCCGGCGAAGTGCCGGATGGCCATTATACGATCCCGCTCGGCAAGGCGTCGGTGGTGCGGCCCGGGGAGGGCGTAACGGTTCTGACCTATGGGACGATGGTGCATGTCGCGATGGCGGCGACCGCCGAGAGCGGCGTGGATGCGGAGGTCATCGACCTGCGCACGCTGGTCCCGGTCGATATCGACACGATCGTAGCCTCCGTAACCAAGACCGGACGCTGCGTGATCGTCCACGAAGCCACCCGCACCAGCGGCTTCGGCGCCGAATTGTCCGCGCTCGTCCAGGAGAACTGCTTCTATCACCTCGAGGCGCCGATCGTGCGCGTCACCGGCTGGGATACGCCGTATCCGCATTCGCTGGAGTGGGACTATTTCCCGGGCCCGAAGCGCGTCGCCGAGGGGCTCCGCAAGGCGATGGAACGCTGACATGGGCCGCTACGTGTTCAAGCTGCCCGACGTCGGCGAAGGCATCGCCGAGGCGGAGGTCGTCGGCTGGCACGTCGAAGTCGGTGGTACTGTCGCCGAGGACGATCCGCTGGTCGACGTGATGACGGACAAGGCGACAGTGGAAATACCGTCGCCCCGGGCTGGCCGGGTACTCTCGATCACCGGTGGCCCAGGCGACAAGGTTCGCGTCGGCGCGGATCTCCTCATCCTCGAAGTCGACGGCAATAGCGATGGCGAGGCGAGACCCCGGGTGCCGGCTTCTGTCGCTCCGCCCGTGCCGCTCCCGCCAAGCGAGGCGCTCGCGACGGTCCAAGCTGCGCGGGGCCGGGACCCGAGCCCTCGGAACGACACCCATCTTCCGGCTGCCTTCACCACACGTCGTGCCGGGGAAAAGCCGCTGGCCTCCCCCGCAGTGCGCCGCCGAGCCGAGGAGCTCGGCATCGCGCTGCAGTTCATTCCCGGGACCGGGCCGGGCGGCCGCATCGGCCAGGCCGACCTTGAGGCCTATGTGGCCGCCGAGGGCCGCACGTCCGTCGACGCCGTGCATCCAGGCGCGCGTGCCCCAAATCAGGGCATCGAGGAAGTCAAGATCATCGGCCTGCGGCGCCGGATCGCCGAGCGCATGCAGGAGTCCAAACGACGAATCCCGCACTACTCCTACGTTGACGAGCTCGACGTGACCGCGCTTGAGGAGCTTCGAGGTCACCTCAACGCTCGACATGGGGCCGACCGGCCGCGCCTGACATTGCTACCGTTTCTGATCGCCGCGCTGGTTCGCGCCGTTCCGCTATTTCCGCAGGTCAACGCGCTGTTCGATGATGACGCCGGCATCGTCCGGCGCCATGCTGGCGTGCATGTCGGCATCGCCACCCAGACGGCGCAGGGCCTGATGGTGCCGGTCGTTCGCCATGCCGAGGCGATGGGCCTCTGGGAGGCGGCTTCCGAGATCTCCCGACTGTCAGCCGCCACGCGGGACGGCAAGGCGGCCCGGGACGAGTTGACCGGCTCTACCATCACGATCACCAGCCTTGGGCCGATCGGCGGCATCGTGACCACCCCCGTGATCAACTATCCCGAGGTCGCGATCATCGGCGTGAACCGGATCACCGAGCGGCCGGTCGTGCGTGACGGGCAGATCGTGGTGCGCAAGATGATGAATCTCTCAAGCTCCTTCGACCATCGGGTCGTGGACGGCTGGGACGCCGCGCGGTTCGTCCAGGAGCTGAAAGGTCTGCTCGAGCAGCCCGCGACGCTGTTCATCGACTGAGGAGGCCGCACGATGATCCGCGCCAAGGTCCTCGTGGTCGGCGGTGGCCCGGGCGGCTACGTGGCCGCCATCCGGGCGGGGCAGCTGGGGCTGGACACCGTCCTCGTCGAATCCGATAGGCTTGGCGGCACCTGCCTGATCAGAGGCTGCATCCCGTCCAAGGCACTCATCCACGCGGCCGGGAAATTCGATGACATCCGGCACGCGGTCGGCGGTGGCGCCGTTGGCATCACGGTGCGGGAGGCGCCGTCCATCGATCTGGCGAGGACCACGCTTTGGAAGGACGGAATTGTCGACCGGCTCAGTGGAGGTGTCGGCACCTTGCTGCGCAGGGAGAAGGTGCGCGTGCTCGCGGGCTGGGCGACATTCTCCGACGCCAAGACATGCACGGTGCGGAGCGACGATGGCGTGGAGACGGTCCGGGCGGAGCACGTCATCCTGGCGAACGGCTCGGAGCCCGCCTCGCTGACCGGGCTGGAACTCGGCGGCCCGGTGATCTCATCCACCGAGGCCCTGTCGCTCGACCGGATGCCTGGGCGGCTCCTCGTTGTGGGTGCAGGCTACATCGGCCTGGAGCTTGGGACGGCGTTCCGCAAGATGGGTTCGGACGTTACTGTCGTCGAAGCCCGTGAGTGCATCCTGCCAAACTGGGACGAGCCGCTGACGCATCCCGTACGGCGTTGGCTGGAGCGTGCAGGCGTGATCCTGCATCTGGGCACCCGCGTCGAGTTGGTCGAACGCACGGAGGCCGAGGCGATCGTACGGATCGGGGATGGAGGGGCCGTGATCGCGGCCGACAAGGTGCTTGTGACGGTAGGCCGCAGGCCGCGGACGCAAGGCTGGGGGCTGGAGGAGATGGGCGTCGATATGACCGGGCCGTTCGTTAGGGTCGACCATCGCTGCCGGACGTCGATGCGCGACGTCTGGGCCATCGGCGACCTCGTCGGCGAACCGATGCTGGCGCACAAGGCGTCGGCGCAGGGCGAGATGGTGGCGGAGCTGATCGGCGGTGCCCGGCGGCACTTCGATCCCGTCGCCATCCCGGCGGTCTGCTTCACGGACCCCGAGATCGTCAGCGTCGGGTTGAGCCCGGTGGAAGCCGGGGAAAACGGTCTCGACGTGATCGTTGCCCAGTTCCCGTTCTCCGCCAATGGCCGTGCGCTGGGTATGGAGGCGGGGGAGGAAGGGGGGTTCGTCCGCGTGGTCGCCCGGAGCGACGATCACCGCCTGCTCGGCGTCCAGGCGGTCGGCGCGCACGTCTCCGAACTGATCGGCGAGTTCACGCTGGCGCTCGAGATGGGGGCGGTCCTTGAGGACGTGGCCGGGACGATCCACGCTCACCCAACCCTGACCGAGGCGTTCCACGAGGCCGTCCTGAGAGGCCTCGGGCACGCGATCCACATCTGAGCGCCAACACCGTCGCCGTACGCGACGTCGCATCCACCGGGCTGGAGTGGCTGGAACCGGACAACCAGGGCGGCTTCGAGCCTGGGTCAACATGCCTTCCGGCCGGTTCTTCCCCAGTGCCCAGCACTACGCGCCCGACACGGTGTAACCTAGCGGCGCCGACGGATCGTGGCGTTCGCGCATGGTTCCTGGCCCGCCTGGACGCCCGGCACCTCACACGGAGAAGTACTTCGCGCGCGGATTCACCACGACGATCGCGCTGGTCGATTGCTCCGGATGCAACTGGAACTCGTCCGATAGCGAAATGCCGATCCGCTCGGCGTCCAGCAGGGCGAGGATGCGGCCCTGGTCCTCCAACCGTGGACAGGCGGGGTAGCCGAAGGAGTAGCGCGAGCCGCGATAGCCCTGGGCCAGCATCTTCTCCATCTCGCGGTCGTCCTCGGCGGCGAAGCCCAGCTCGGCGCGGATGCGCTTGTGGACGTACTCCGCCATCGCCTCAGCCATCTCCACCGACAGGCCGTGCAGATAGAGATAATCCTGGTAGCGGTTGTCCTCGAACCAGGTGCGCGCGACCTCGGACGCCTTCTGGCCGACCGTGACCACCTGCACACCGATCACGTCGCGCTGCTCGTCGTCCACATCGCGGAAGAAATCGGCGATGCACTCGCCGTTCTCCTTCGGCTGGCGCGGCAGGGTGAAGCGCGCGAGCTCGGTCGCGCCGTCCTGATCGAACAGGATCAGCTCGTTGCCCTGCCCGGCCGCCTTCCAGTATCCGTAGGCGGCGCGCGGGCGCAGGATGTCCTGCGCCTCGCATAGCGCGAGCATCCGCTTCATCAGCGGGCGCAACTCCTGCTTGGCCCAGCCGAGGAAGTCGTCGAGCGTGCGGCCCTGTTTCCGGAAGCCCCACTGGAACTGATAGAGACTGCGTTCATTGACGAACGGCACGATCGCCTTCGGCGCCGCCTCGACCACGCGCGCGCCCCAGAACGGCGGTTCGGGTATCGCCACGTCGCTGGTGATATGTCGGCGCCGCGCCTGCATCACGCCGACATCCACCGGGCGAAAGGCGCGCGCATCGGCCTGACCCAGCGTGCGCGCGGTGTTGCGCGCCTTGCCCACCCGCTTGGCCTGCACCGCGGCGAGGTAGTCGTCGAAGCCGTTGCCCATCACCTTGTCCATCAGGCCCAGGCCGTCGAAGGCGTCGCGCGCATAGGCGACGCGCCCGCACGCGTAGGCGCGGGCGCAATCATCCTCCACGTAGTTGCGCGTCAGCGCCGCGCCGCCCAGCATCACCGGGATCTCCAGGCCCTGGCGCGACATCTCCTCCAGGTTCTCGCGCATCACCACGGTCGATTTGACCAGCAGGCCGGACATGCCGATCGCGTGCGCCCGGCTCTCGCGCGCGGCGGTCAGCAGGTCGACGAGCGGCACCTTGATGCCAAGGTTCACCACGCGGTACCCGTTGTTGGTCAGGATGATGTCCACGAGGTTCTTGCCGATGTCGTGGACGTCGCCCTTCACCGTGGCGAGCACGATCGTCCCCTTCTCCTGACCCTCCACCCGCTCCATGAACGGCTCCAGATGAGCCACCGCCGCCTTCATCGTCTCCGCGCTCTGCAGCACGAAGGGCAGCTGCATCTTGCCCGCGCCGAACAGCTCGCCCACCACCTTCATGCCGTCCAGCAGCACGTCGTTGATGATGGCCAGCGGCGGCAGGGTCCGCATCGCCTGGTCGAGATCGTCGGTCAGCCCCTTGCGGTCGCCGTCCACGATGCGGTCCTTGAGCCGCTCCTCCACGGTCTCGGCGACGCGCCGCTTGGTGGCGTCGGCCGCCTTGCGGTCGGCGAACATCTCCAGCAGCCGCTGCAAGGGATCGTAGCCGTCGCGGCGGCGATCGAAGATCAGGTCCTCGGCCACCTGCACCTCCTCCGGCGCGATCAGATGCAGCGGGCGGATCTTGGAGGCGTGGACGATCGCCCCGCTCATCCCGGCACGCACGGCATGGTCGAGGAAGACCGAGTTCAGCACGGCGCGCGCCGCCGGGTTCAGGCCGAAGCTGATATTGGACAGGCCGAGGATGATCTGGATGTCGGGGAACGCGTCGCGGATGGCGCGGATGCCCTCCAAGGTCCACTGGCCGAGCTTGCGGTCGTCCTCGTTGCCGGTGGCGATGGTGAAGGTCAGCGGATCGATCAGCAGATCCGATTGCGGCAGGCCGAACCGGGTGCAGGCGAAATCCACCAGCCGGCGCGCCACCTCCAGCTTGCGCTCGGCGGTCTTGGCCATGCCGGTCTCGTCGATGGTGAGCGCGATCACCCCGGCGCCGAAGCGGCGCGCGAGATGCAGCCGGTCAGCGGCGTGCTTTTCGCCATCCTCGAAGTTGATCGAGTTGATGATCGGCTTGCCGCCGTGCAGCTTCAGCGCCGCCTCGATCACCGGGGTCTCGGTGCTGTCGATCACTAGCGGCGCGTTGACCGATGCGGTGAAGCGGCGGATCACCTCGTTCATCTCGGCCGTCTCGTCGCGGCCGACGAACGCCGTGCAGACATCGAGCGCGTTGGAGCCCTCGCCGGCCTGCTCGCGGCCCATCGCGACACAGCCGTCCCAGTCGCCCCGCTCCTGCAACTCCCGCCACTTCTTCGAGCCATTGGCGTTGCAGCGCTCGCCGATGGCGAAGAACGCGTTCTCCTGGCGCAGCGGCACCGCCTGGTAGAGCGAGGCAACGGACGGCACCCAGACCGGGCGGCGCTGCACCGGAGCCGGGCGCGGTTCCCCGCGCCGGCGCAGCATCGCGTCCAGCGCGGCGATGTGGGCGACGCCGGTGCCGCAACAACCGCCGATCAGGTTGACGCCGTCCTCGGCGACGAATCGCTCCAGCCAGGTCGCCAGCTCGGCGGCCCCGAGCGGATAATGCGTGTGGCCATCAACCAGCTCCGGCAGGCCGGCATTGGGCTGAACGGACAGCAGTCCCGGCCAGGTCTGGGAGAGGAAGCGCAGGTGCTCGGCCATCTCCTGCGGACCAGTCGCGCAGTTGAGGCCGATCAGCGGCACATCGAGCGCGTGAATGATGGTCGTGGCGGCGGCGATGTCGGGGCCGACCAGCAACGTGCCGGTGGTCTCCACCGTCACCTGCACGAAAATCGGCGTGTCCGCGCCGGCCTCGGCGCGGGCAAGCTTGGCGCCGTTCACCGCCGCCTTGATCTGCAACGTGTCCTGGCAGGTCTCGATCAGGATGGCGTCTACCCTGCCGGCAATCAGGCCGCGTGATTGCTCGGCCAGCGCCGCCTCCAGCGCGTCGTAGGCGATTGCGCCCAAGGTCGGCAGCTTGGTGCCCGGCCCGATGCTGCCCAGCACCCAGCGATGCCGCCCGTCCGCGAACTGCTCGGCCGCCTCGCGCGCCAGCTCCGCCGAGCGGCGGTTGATCTCGAAGGCGCGCTCGGCCAAGTCAAACTCGCCGAGCGTCACGGGCGAGGCGCCGAAGCTGTTAGTCTCCACCATGTCGGCGCCCGCTGCGAAGTAGCCGCGATGGATGTCGCGCACCAGGTCGGGGCGCGAGAGGGTCAAGATGTCGGTGCAGTTCTCCCGTCCCCAGTAGTCGCGCTCGATGTCGAGGGGCAGCGCCTGGACGTGGCTGCCCATCCCGCCGTCGCACAGGAGCACTTTGTCGCGCAAGGCATCCAGCAGATGAGGACGGGACATGATCGCTCCTTAGTAAGTACGGGTCGCCGGCCAGAGGCGGATGGGCAGCGCTCCGTCGGGGACGGAGACCGGGGTTCCGCTTTGCAGACCCACTTCGGCCAGCAGGCTGGACATCGTTGCGTCGGTGAAGCCGGGCCAGCGATGCGCCAGACGCTCGACCACGTCCTGGCGCTCGTGACGCGCCAGATCGACGACGACGAGCGCCCCGCCCGGCCGCAATACGCGCGCCGCCTCGGCCAGCACCGCATCCGGCTGCTCGGCGTAGTGCAGCACCATCTGCAGCACGCCAACATCAAACCCCGCATCGGCCAGCGGCAGGCGGTACATGTCGGCGAGCCGGACCGAGCAATGCGACAGCCCGGCGCGGGCCAGCCTTGCGCGGGCGAGCGCCAGCATCGCCTTGCTGGCGTCAACCCCGACGCCCTCGCGCACGCGCCCGCCGAGCAGTTCGAGCACGCGTCCCGTGCCGGTGCCGATGTCGATGAGCCGGCCGAGGCCCGTTTCCGGCACCAGCGAGCCGAGCGCCGCCTCCACGGCACCGGCGGGCAGGTCGAGCGCGCGCATCTCGTCCCAGTCCGCGCCCTGGCGCCGGAAAGTCTCCGATGCGACGCGGGCGCGTTCGGCCAGCACCCGCGCGGCCTGGCGGCGATCGGACTCCAGCACCGGGTCGTGTTCGGGCAGGCGGCCGATCAGCTCGCGCGACAGCGTCCCCGCCTCACCCTGCGGCATGGCGAACCAGACATTCGCGCCCTCCCGCACCCGTTCCAGAAGACCGGAGTCGCAGAGCAGCCTGAGATGTCGCGACAATCGCGGCTGGGACTGGCCAAGGATTTCCGTGAACTCGGTGACGCAGAACGCGCCGCGCCCGGCCAGCGCGAGCAGCCGCAGCCGGGTCGGCTCGGCGGCAGCGCGCAGCGCGGAGAGAAGCCGGTCCATGGGCTTGTGCATGACATAAACATATCCTTATGTCGAGCCTATGCCCGTCCACAACTCCCGCCTGCCGGTTGGCTTCGGCACGATGGCCGATGCCGGGCCGGAAGTTGCCCTGCTAATCGAGGGTGACGCTCCTGCGCCGGCCGGCATTGTCCACGCGCGCTTCATCGTGCGGCCGGTGATAGGTCACTCGGCCAGGTGCGCGTGCTGCGCGCCGCGTAGTTCGGCTGCCGAGGCGCTGTCCCGACTATTCCTGGCGCGCGCACGGGGGCAGACCGTGCTGTTTCAGGCCGTGATGGCGGTCACAAGCTCCGAGGCGGGGCGACGTGCCGTGCGTGCCGCACTTGCCGCAGACCCCATCAGCGTGGCCCGGTTCCGCCTGGGCCTGCAAGCCGACGAGGATGCGACGATCGGGGAGAACGTCACGGCGCCGCCCCATCGTGAGAGGTCGGCACCGATCCCGCGTTCGACAGCTTCTCCGTGCGATGAAACTGGCCGTAATCGATAGCTCGGCGCCCATCATCCGTCATGCCGAACATATTCGCGTAGCGATGGTTGAACAGCATCTCCTCCGGCAGGTACGACACCCGCGCGTGAACGGTTTGCGACATCGTCTCATCGAGCCCGGTGACGGTGACGAGGATCTCCGCCTCCATTTCCTCGAGAGTCTGCCGCGTAGCGCCGAACAGCGGACTCGTCTCGTTCAGCGGGTGCATGGCCAGGAACGACATTGCGAAGATCGGCGTGCGGTCGCGCGCTAGCTCGAGATCATAGAACCGGCGCATGAAGGACCCCTCCCTGGTCCGTTCGTTGCGCACCAACGTCAGACGGACCTCGGCCTGAAGGATCTGGTTCAGTCTCTTGTTGCCCATCCGCACCATCAAGGTGGGCGTGCCGTTGTATGGCGCAATGACTGCCACCTTGCTGAACAGCACGCGGGCGGTCGGGCGGGATACGCGGGCGAACATCACGCCCGTGGTGAGCGCCACCAACACAATTCCGCACAGCGTCTCGACCGTCATCACGGCATTGGCGTAGTCGGTGGCCGGCGCCATTATGCCGTAGCCGATCGTGCCGAACGTCTCGACGCTGAAGAAGAAGGCGTCGCGAAAAAAGCCGGGGCGCGCATTCGTGATGGCGCCCGGTTGAAGCGAGTAGAGGAATGCGAACGCGAGATTGGCGGTGAGATAGACGCCGGTCATGAGCGCCAGGAAGCCGCTCCAAGGAAGCCGCAGGGCCCGGTGGTAGAGATCCTTGGTCACTTGGGAGCGCAAGCCGACCCGCAGCAATCCTTGCTGAGCGCCCCTTTGAACCACGCGTGGACCCCGGGCTCCTGCCGCGGGGGCGTTCCGCTCTTCCGTGTGGACCCGCGGCTGCCGCCAAAATCCGTTGCGAAACAATGTCGGTCTACGTCCTGACGAAGGAGAGGCCGCGTCGAGTTGAGTCACGACGCTGGACGGACCATAGCACTACTCGGCGCGACCTTGATGAGCGCCGGGCGGTTCCGCCAAGGTGAGCTAAGGTCAGCGATGGCGCCGCGTCGGCTGCTTTTCAGGCTTGAGGCAGCATGGCGAGGTCATTAGCCACGTTGTGAGGGCCACCACGCGGCCATTCGCATCCCTAATCCATCACCGCATGCCCAGCGCCACCCCCACCAGCCTTCGGGCGGCGCATCAGGAACAGCAGGCCTAATACCGGCAGCGACATTGCCATCATCAGCAGAAAATCATTGTTGTAGGCGATCACCTGCGCCTGCTGGGTAATCATCTGATCCAGCATCGCCGCGCCCCGTGGATTGGCGGGGGAGAGCATCTGCGCCAGCGCAGGCGAAGTCTGCAGCGCGCGATTGAGCGGGCTCGCGAAGACGGACAGGACCGAATGCTCGATTTGCGTGTTCTGCGCCAACAGCGTCTCGGTCACCGAGATGCCGATCGCGGCCCCAACGTTGCGCAATAAGCTGAGCAGGGCCGTGCCCTGAGTCCGCAGCGCCGGGTCCAGGGTGGCGAAGGCGACCACGTTGAGCGGGATGAACACGAAGCCCAATCCGAACCCCTGCAGAACGGTGTTCCAGATGATCTCGCTTGGCTCGACCGCCGGGGTCCAGCCGGTCATGCGCCAGAGGCTGAACGCAAGCATCAGAACGCCGAAGGCCATCAGCTTGCGCGGGTCCACGCGGTTGCTCAGCCTCCCGGCGATCAGCATGGCGATCATGGTGCCGATGCCGCGCGGCGCCATCATCAGTCCAGCGGCCGCCACCGGGTAGCCGCCCAATTGCTGAAGCCACGGCGCGAGCAGCGCCGAGCTGGCCAGCAGCACCATCCCGATCATGAACATCACCAGCAGGCCGGCGGCGAAGTTGCGGTCGCGGAAAAGGCGCGCCGGCACGAAGGGTCGCTCGGCGGTCATCATGTGGACGACGAAGAGGTAGATCCCGAACGCGCCCAGGACCGCTTCGGTCAGCACCTCGGTCGAGGAGAACCAGTCCTTGGTCTCGCCCCGGTCCAGCATGAGCTGCAAGCCGCCGAGCCCGACAGCCAGGACGGCGAAGCCGAACCAGTCGAAGCGCAGCTCCGACTGCGACTGCTCCTTCGGAAGGAACAGCGCCAGGCCGGCGGTGGCGAGGATGCCGAACGGCAGATTGACGAAAAAGACGTAACGCCAGTTGTACAGCTCGGTCAGATAGCCACCCAGCGTGGGGCCGAGGATCGGGCCGACCATCACCCCCATGCCCCAGATCGCCATCGCCTGGCCCCGGCGCTCGGGCGGATAGATGTTCAGCATGGTGGCCTGCGACAGCGGAACCAGGGCGGCGCCGAACAGACCTTGCACCAGGCGGAACAGGACCATCTCGTACAGCGAGCCGGCGATGCCGCACAGCATCGAGGCGGCGGTGAAGCCGACCAGCGAGACAAGGAAGAGCCGCCGCTGCCCGAATCGCGCCGAGAGCCATCCGACCGGCGCCGTCATGATCGCCGCCGCGACTATGTAGGAGGTCAGAACCCAGGTGATCTGATCGTAGCTCGCCGACAGGCTGCCCTGCATGTAGGGAAGCGCGACGTTGGCGATCGTCGAATTCGAGCGCCTGCATCAGCGTGGCGATCATCGCACAGACGGTGATCAGCCCGCGATGCGGCAACCGGGTGGGGTCGGCGGGGCGCGTTGCGGCCATGACGGCGCTCAGAAGAGGTCGCTGAGGTGGCGCGTGTGGCCGGTGTCGATCGTCACCTCGGCGCTCATTCCGGCCGACAGTGGCGGCGCACCCCTGACCGGCTTCACCACGACCCGTAGCGGCACGCGCTGCACCACCTTGACCCAGTTACCCGAGGAATTCTCCGCTGGTAAAATGGCGAACTGCTGGTCCGTCGCCGGAGCGATGCTTTGCACCTCGCCCTCCCAGGTGACAGCGGGATAGGCATCGATGGTGATCTTGGCCGGATCGCCGGGGCGAGCGTATGTCAGCGCCGTCTCCTTCGGCTCGGCGGCGACCCAGAAATCGTTGGTTCCGACCAATCCGAAGGCCGCCGTGCCGGCTTGCAGGACTTGGCCCAGCTGCAGCTTGCTCACTTGGGTCACGGTGCCGTCAAACGGAGCGCGCACCACCGCGTGATTCATCTGGCGCTGTGCCTCTCCGAGTTTCGCCAGGGCGGTCTTATAGGCGGGCATCTCGGTCACCGGCTGATCGGCATTCCCACCAAGCTTCGCCAGCGCGGATTTCACTTGCGCCTCGGCGGAGCCCAGCTGTGCCTCGTCGGCCAGCAGCTTGAAGCGCGCGTCATCGTACTGCTGCTGCGGCATAGCGTGCGTCTTCACCAGTGCGGCGTCCCGATCGAAGGTGGCCTGGTCGCCCTGGACCTGGGCAGATTGCGCAGCCTGCGCCTGAAGCGCCCGTAGATAGTCGGCCTTGAGGCCGTCGAGATCGAGCCGCGTCTGCTCCAGGTCCGCGCGCGACTGGTCCACGGCGAGCTGGAATTTCAGCGGGTCGAGGCGGAACAGGATCTGCCCGGCCCTTACCTGCTCGCCGTCACTAACGGCGATGTCTTGGACGACCCCGGAGACGTCGGTCGAGACATTCAGGACATCGGCCTGAACATAGGCGTCCGTGGTCGTGACGTAGCGCCCGCCGGACACCCAATACCAAAGCCCGCCGATCAACAGAACCAGCGCGGCACCGCCCATCAGCACGAACCGGATCAGGCGGGGTCGGCGAGAGGGGGCTCGCGACTCGGGTGCGGACGGCACCTCCGGCTGCGGTGCCGGCGTCGTCCGGCTTGGAGCCAAAGCACGATCGAGGCGGGCACGCTCGGCCGTGGTCATTCCCTCAGGCATCGGACAACGTCCCTGGATAATCGTAAGCACAGCATATAGTCAGCCATTGCACGGAAGTTCCATGCGCGCCAGCGGCAGCCGGCATGCGAACAACGCGGAGCCATTTCGTCGCGCGTCACTCGCTTGCCCGATCGTCCAGCACACGCACGGCCAATTGCCCCGCCACCGCGACCAGCGCGCCCACGACCGTGGCCAGCGCGCGGTGCGCGGCGACCATGGGCTCCGGAAGGCCAGAAAGGGCAAAGCCCAGCACCACATAGGCGGTCACGCCAACGCTTAGCACTGCGTAGTTCACCCATTGCAGCGCGTAGCAGGCCCAGGCGGCCGCGATGCCGAGCCCGATCAGTGTCCCCGGCGCGGGCTGGGCGAGGGCCGCGAACAAGGTGACAGCTCCCGCTCCCGCCAGCGTGCCAATGCCGCGAGCCAAGGCGCGGCCGAGCGTGACCTGCAAACCGCCCCAGCGCAGCACGAGGAGCACCGTCATCGGAACCCAGTAGCCATTTTCCAGCCCGACGAGCCGGAACACCACGACCCCCGCCGCCACCGAGAGACCGAGGGCAAGGCAGTAGCGCAGCCGCGCCGAGTGGAGCGCGGCGGCTCGCCCGAGCGTGCGCCATGCCTCGGTCAAGGTGCGGGGCGGCAACTGCTCGTTCGGCGGCGCCATGCTGGCGAACGGCCGCGGCATCAGGAGCCACAGTCCGGAGATGACCGCGATCTGTGTCATGCCGCCGGCCAGCACGAGCGCGGCGCGTTCCCCGGCGTGCAACAGGTCGGCGGGAAACGTGGTGGCGATCACCAGTGCCACCGCGCATTGCAGCAGCACCCACCAGCTTGCCGTACCCAAGGCGGTGAACAGCCCGAGCGCAAATCCCCATAGGCCGGCGGTGCCCGCCTCGATGCCTGGAATGCCGCTGACCAGAGTGCCGATCGCCGCCGAGATGCTGGTTCCGGCGGCGGCCAGCAGCATCGGCGCGGCGCGCAGGCGCGTAAGGTGCTGGAACGCTCCGAAGCCGACCACCAGCGCCCCACTGGCAGCGATCAATCCTTCAATGGAATGATCGGTGAACTGGCCCACGGCCAGCAGGACCGCGATGGCCGGCAGGCAGTACAGCGCGGCGACCGGCTCGAAACGAGACCAGTCACATGTCACCGCATCGTGCAGCGCCGCGCGCAGCACGCCAGGAGCGGGGGGCTGGTCGCAAGCCATAGCGCCCTGACGCGTGGCCGCCCCCTCTGGTTGCAGCGGCCGCCTAGACCGTGAGGCGGCAGCGCCGCGCCGCTTGCGGGAACGCGGCATTCGGGGAAAGTGAGGTGCCATGATCCCCCGCATCGCATTCGACCCCACTGCGCCCGCGCCGCTCGACGGCGTGCGCGTGATCGACCTGTCGCGCTTGGTGGCCGGCAACATGCTGAGCCTGCAGCTCGCCGACCAAGGCGCGGAAGTGGTCAAGATCGAGGAGCCGACGCGCGGCGATCCGCTGCGAGCCTGGCGGGTGAACGGGCTGAGCCTCTATTGGAAGGTCTATGCGCGCAACAAGAAGAGCTTGGCGCTCAATCTGCGCGCCGAGGAAGGCCGCGCGCTGCTGCGCGAGCTGGTCGCGCGCAGCCATGTACTGATCGAGAATTTCCGCCCCGGCACGCTCGAAGAGATGGGGCTTGGTCCAGACGTGTTGCACGCGGCCAACCCCCAGCTGGTGATCGTGCGCATCTCCGGCTTCGGCCAGGATGGGCCGTACCGGGAGCGGCCGGGCTTCGGCACCCTGGTCGAAGCGATGTCGGGCTTCGCCGCCAAGACCGGCTTCGAGGATCGTGCGCCGGTGCTGCCGCCCTTGGCGCTCGCCGACATGGTAGCGGGATTGTACGGCGCCTATGCGACGATGGTCGCTCTGCGGATCGCAGAGCACGGCGGTCCGGGTCAGATAATCGACCTGCCACTGTTGGACCCGATCGCCTCCATCCTCGGGCCGGATGCCGCCACCTTTCGGGTGAGCGGGGAGACGCCGCGCCGCACTGGGAGCCGGTCCAGCACGACCTCGCCCCGCAACGTCTGGCGAACCAGCGACAGCCGCTACGTCGCGATCTCGGCCTCCATGCAGACCATGGCCGAGCGGCTGTTCCGGGCCATCGGCCGGCCCGATATGATCGAGGACCCGCGCTTTCGCACCAACACCGACCGCGTGCGCAACGCCGACGCCTGCGAGGCGCCAATCGCCGCGTTCATCGGCGCGCGCACGCTCGAGGAGAACCTGCGCGTGTTCGAGCAGGCGGAGGTGACAGCGGCGCCGGTGTACGAGATCGATCAGTTCATCGAGGACCCGCACGTGCAGCAGCGCGGCATCGTGGTCGAGGCGCCGGATGCCGAAGCCGGCTCGGTGCTGATGCACAACGTCATCCCCCGCCTATCGGCAACACCGGGCCGGCTGCGCTCGCCCGCGCCTGCGATCGGGGAGCATACGCGGGAGGTGCTGACCGCCATCGGCTGTGATGCCGACCGGATCGCCGAGCTGGTGCAGCGAGGCGTAGTGAGCGCCGCGCCCTGACGTGCTAGACGCCCCCATGACCGTCCGCACCCGCTTCGCCCCCAGCCCGACCGGCCCGCTGCATATCGGCGGCGCCCGCACCGCGCTGTTCAACTACTTGTTTAGCCGACACCATGGCGGCGCGTTCCTGCTGCGCGTCGAGGACACGGACCGCGCGCGCAGCACGGACGAGTACACGCGCCTGATCCTGGATAGCCTGGCTTGGCTGGACCTCTCGCCGGATAAACCGCCGGTGTTCCAGTCCACCCGCGCCGCGCGCCATGCCGAGGTGGCACGCGAGCTGCTCGCGGCGGGGCACGCCTACCGCTGCTACTGCACCGCCGAGGAGCTGAAGGCGATGCGCGAGCGGGCAGTGGCCGAGGGGCGCCCGCCCCGTTACGACGGAACCTGGCGCGACCGCGATCCGGCCGAGGCACCCGAAGGCATCGCCCCGGCGATCCGCCTCAAGGCGCCTCGTGACGGGCAAACCGTGGTGGAGGATATGGTCCAGGGGCCGGTGCGCGTGGCGAATGCCGAGCTCGACGACATGATCATCCTGCGCAGCGACCGCTCGCCCACCTACCTGCACGCGGTGGTGGTGGACGACCACGACATGGGCATCACCCACGTGATTCGCGGCGACGACCACCTGACCAACACGTTCCGGCAGGTGCAGATCTATCAGGCGATGGGCTGGCAGACCCCGCGCTTCGCCCACATCCCGCTGATCCATGGCCAGGACGGCGCCAAGCTGTCGAAGCGGCACGGCGCCGTGTCGGTGCTCGAATTCCGCGAGCAGGGCTATCTGCCGGAGGCGCTGTGCAACTACCTGCTGCGCCTGGGCTGGGGCCATGGCGATACGGAGGTGGTCAGCCGCGACGAGGCGATCCGCCTCTTCGACCTCGACGGCGTGGGGCGGGCAGCGAGCCGGATGGACTACGCCAAGCTGACGCACCTGAACGGCGTCTATCTGCGCCAGGCCGACGATGGGCGGCTGACCGAGGAGGTGCTTGCCCGCCTCGCGGGACGCGACGGCCTGGTGTTGGACGGGGCCGCCGCCCGACGCATCCGCGCGCTGATGCCCGGGCTGAAGGATCGCGCGAAGACCCTGGTGGAACTTGCCGGCTCCGCGGCTTTCCTGGCGCGACATCCACCGATCCCGCTGGACCCGAAAGCATCCGCGCTGCTGACCGAGGAGGCGCGGGCGACGATCCGCCAGTTGGCGCCGGCGCTGGAGGCGACCGATTTCTCCGCCCCGGCGCTGGACGCGGCGCTGCGCCGCTTCGCGGAGTTCGACCGGGCGCAAGCTCGGCCAGATCGCCCAGCCGTTGCGCGCGGCGCTGACCGGCAGCACCGTGAGCCCCGGCATTGACGCGACGCTCGCCGCCCTGGGCCGCGACGAGGCGCTGGCCCGGCTGCGCGTGGTGGCGGGCTGAACGTCACCCGTGAGAGCTGGACACCAGGCTGCCCTGACCCGACTCTCTCCAGCGGCACAGGTAGAAGCGCGGCAGCTCGTCGGCGCAGGGCGTGAATTCCAGGTCGCGGGCGAACCCGTAGGTCACGGTGTAAGTATAAAGCGGCAGCCAGTCGGCATGGGCGGTGATGGCGTGGATCGCCTGACCATAATCGGCGATCCGCCGCGCCGGATCGCGGGTCGCGCCCGCATCCTCGATCAGGTCACGGACATTCGGGTCGCGCGTGTAGTCTTCCGGGGTGAACGTGAAGAAGTGCGGCAAGATGGCGGAGACGTCGTTGATCGAATAGCTGCCCCATTCGCCAGCCTGCATCCGCGTCTCGCCCTCGATGGCGCGCAGGACCACCTCGCCCGGCTGCAACTGGATCACCTGGGCGTCGATCCCGACGGCGCGCAGATATCGCTGCATGATCGCCGACCACCGCGGCGGCTCGTACGTCACGAGCTGGACGGAAAAGCCGTTCGGGTAGCCTGCCTCGGCCAGCAACTGGCGGGCGCGGGCGGGGTCATAGGCATAGTGAACCGCGTCTGCTGTCGTGCAGCCGACCTGGGAGGGATAGCACGGCGCATCCAGCGGACGCGCGCGCGGACCCCCCAGCTCGCGTGCCATCGCGACGCGATCGAGCGCATGGGAGATCGCCTGGCGAACCTTCTCGCTCGTCAGCGGGTTATCGGCGCCGGTCCGGCCGGCCGAGTCGAGCGAGATATACCCGATCCGCATCGATTCCGCTCGCACCGCCGTCAGGTCGGGATCGCGCAGGATCGCGGGAATACGATCGGGATTGAATCTCCAGATCCAGTCGGCGGCCCCGCTCAATAGATCGGCGAGCTCGGTGGTGGCATCCGGCACGACCCGGATCACGATGTCCTCGATCGCGGGTCGGCCTTTCGGACTGCCGGCGTAGTAGTCGTCGAAGCGCGTGAGCTCGACCCGACTGGTGCCGTCGGCATCAGTGACGCGGTATGGGCCAGTGCCCACAGGGCGCCGGGCGAACCGGCCGGGGCGCTCGTGAACCGCCTTTGGCAGAATCCACATCGCCATGGCGAAATATTCGAGCGCGGCGGGCATCGACCGCTTTAGCCGAACGCGCACGCGCAACGGATCGATTATCTCCGCCGCGGCCAACCAATTATAGATGCTGGGCGCGGAGAGACGGCGGTCGGAGGCGATCATGTTGATCGTGTACGCGACGTCCTCGGCGCTGAACCCGCTGCCATCATGCCAGCGCACGCCAGGGCGCAGCGCAAACACCAGAGTACGGTCGTCCTCCCACGCCCACGAGGTCGCGAGCAGCGGACGGATCTCGAAACTGGCCGGGTCCCTATAGACAAGCGTATCCCAGACCTCATGGGCCAGCGCGAACCCGGCCCGCAACTGGTTGGCGTACGGATCGAGGTTGGGGATCGCCTCGCGCCATGAGATGCGCAAGGTCTCGCCGGTGCGCTGCGCGCGCGCCTTGCCCGCGGCGAGGAACGCCAGGGGAAGGAGGAGCGCCTCGCGCCGCCTCACGCGCGCTCGGCCGCCTGGCGTGCGGCATGGGCCTGCAAATGGCACCAAGCCACCCGCAGCATCGGCGCTGGGAGGCCGGCGGCACGGGCGCGGGCCAGCACGTCGCCCACGATGTGCGCCGCCTCGGTGGGACCGCCGCGCTCGACATCGCGCAGCATCGACGCGGCGAAGCTGGACCCGCGTTCGGTGAGCAGGGCTCGCGCGCGATCGAGGAACGCCGGACGCCCCCTATGCCCGGCGGCATGGGCGACGAGATCGCATTCGGCCAGCGTCTCCGTCATCAGCGCCTCGCCATCGTCGGCCTGCATGATCTCGCCCACATTGGCACGCATCAGGCACGTCATGGCCGCCATCGTCGCCAGCATGACGAATTTTTCCCACATATCCTGAGCGATGTCGTCGCTGGCGCGGCAGTCGAAGCGCGCGCCGGAGGCTGCCTTGACGAACGCGGCCGCAATACTCTTCTGGTTGGCCGCGCGCGGACCGAGGATCAGCGT
The DNA here is from genome assembly GCA_963830565.1 of uncultured Pseudomonadota bacterium. GTDB lineage: Bacteria > Pseudomonadota > Alphaproteobacteria > Acetobacterales > Acetobacteraceae > DATFDN01. Next base: position 161,677 of record CAWHMO010000007.1, on the reverse strand, counting down.
GTGCAGCGCGTTGAGGTGCAGTACCTCTCCGGTCGGCGCCAGGGTCGCGGCGATCTGGCACAGCCCACCCAGCACCGCCCCCCGCCCGAAGGTGAAATCGAGCCGGTCGAGGTGGCGCATCCCGTTCAGCATCGGAATCACCATCGCCCCGTTGGCGACGGCCGGGGCGACGGCGGCGATCGCGGCTTCCAGGTCGTAGGCCTTGCAGGTCAGCAGCACGGCATCGTGCCGCCCGTTCTCGGCCAATTGATCGGCGCCGACGAAGCGCACCGCGCGAGCTATGTCGCCCGCGGGGCTTCGAACGACCAAGCCATCGCGCGCGAGCTGCGCGGCACGCCCGGGACGGACCAGGAAGGTGACGTCCGCTCCCGCTTCGACCAGACGGCCGCCGAAATACCCGCCGATGCCGCCGGCACCGAGGACGAGGAGCCGCATCCGTCAGTTCCAACCCGCAGGGGCGATGAACTCGTGCCCGGCCTGCTCGATCAGCTCGGCGACCCGGATCGTCGTGCGGTCCCCGAACAGCGGGCCGGCGATCTGCACGCCGATCGGCAGGCCGGCAGCCGACATGCCGATCGGGGCGATCGAGGCGGGGAGATGATAGCCGCAGGTGATCCCCGGCCAGAACAGCATGTCGTTGTAGGGGATCGTTCGGCCATCGACCGTGCAGGTGCGCTTCCAGGTGGCGCCCTGCTGCATGTGCGGCAGGGCGGGGACGGCAAATGCCGGACAGAGCAGCACGTCCCAGTCCCGAAAGAAGGCGGCCCAGGCGCGGCGGATCTGGTGGCGTCGCTCGTTCAGAAGCAGCCAGTCACGGTGGGACAGATCGACGGCACGATTCATCACCGCGTCGGCGCTGGCATCCTCGGGCCGCAGCCGCGCCTTCACCTCGCGTTGGCGAACGAGTTCCTCCTCCGGCACGCGCGCGCTCCACGCCGAATTGAGAAGCGTCAGATACACGCGATATGCCTCGGCGGGATCGATCGCCGGCCGGGCGGTTCGGCTGACCTTGGCACCCGCGCGCTCGATCTCGTCGGCCAGCGCCTCGATCAGCGCCGTGGTCTCGCCACCGGTGGCCTGGCCAGGCTCCTCGGCCCATACCGCGACCCGCAGGTCGCGCAGGCCGCCGGCCCGCGGTTCAGGCAAGTTCAGTGTAAGGGCAGTCTCGATCGGGTCCGGCCCGGCGAGCGCATCGAGCGCGAGCGCCAGGTCGCGCGCCGAGCGCGCCAGCGGCCCGATTACCGAGATGTCGGTCATCGCCGCCGCGTTCACGAGCGATTGGCCACGCGGTGGGCACAGTCCCCAGGTCGGCTTGTGGCCGAAGATGCCACAGAAATGCGCGGGCACACGGATCGAGCCGCCGATGTCGCTGCCGATCTCAAGCCCCGCAAGCCCAGCCGCGACCGCCGCGGCACTGCCGCCCGAGCTGCCGCCGGGGGTGCGCGAGGTGTCCCAGGGATTGGACGTCGCGCCATAGACCGGATTGTAGCTCTGCCAGTCGGCCAGCGAGACCGGCACGTTGGTCTTGCCGAACACCACCGCGCCCGCCGCCTCGATGCGCTGCACTGCCAGCGCGTCCTGCTCGGCATGGTGCGCCTTGCGCTCCTCGTAGCCCCAGGTTGTCGGCAAACCGGCCAGATCGAAGCTCTCCTTGACCGTCATCGGCACCCCGAACAACGGACCGGCGTTGCCCCGGTCGGCTTGATCGAGCGCGCGGGCGCGGCGGCGGGCGCGCTCGAAGTCGCGAGCGACGACGGCGTTGATGCGGCCGTCGAGGCGCTCCACGCGGCCCAGATAGTGGTCCAGCAGCTCGATGCAGCCGATCTTGCCCGTCCGCGTCAGCTCCGCCAGTCGCCAAGCCGGAAGGAAGGTGGGGTCCATGATGACGCCTCACGCAATCGAGGAGTTGAAGGCGCCCCCGTCGAGCAGGAGGTTGTGGCCGACGATGTAGCCCGACGAGGCAGCACAGAGGAACGCGCACGCCTCCCCGAACTCCGCCGGGTCGCCGACCCGTCCCGTGGGGTTGTCCTTGCCGCGAAGCGCCAGCTCCTCGTCCACCGAGCGATTGTTCCGCTGCGCCAGATGCGCCGCGCCGCTGCGCAGGCGGTCGGTCAGGAACGGGCCGGGGAGGAGGTTGTTGATCGTGACGTTGTGCTTGGCTACCTGGCGAGCCAGGCCGGCGACGAAGCCGGTGAGGCCTGCCCGCGCGCCATTGCTCATGCCGAGCTGCGGGATCGGCGACTTCACTGAGGCGGAGGTGATGTTCACGATGCGCCCGAACCGGCGCTCGGCCATGCCGTCCACCACCGCCCTTATCATGAAGATCGGCGCCAGCATGTTGGCGTCGATGGCGCGGATCCAGGTCTCGCGATCCCAGTCGCGGAAATCGCCGGGCGGGGGTCCGCCCGCGTTGTTCACCAATATGTCGGGGGCCGGACAGGCGGCGAGTGCGGCGGCGCGCCCGGCCTCGGTGCTGATGTCTCCCGGCACGGCGGTCACGCGCACGCCGGTTGCACGCCGGATCTCCTCGGCGGCGGCTTCGAGCGTCTCGGCGGTGCGCGCAGTGATGACGAGGTCGACGCCTTCCCGTGCGAGCGACATCGCGCAGGCCTTGCCGAGCCCCTTGCTGGCCGCACAGATGATGGCCTTTCGCCCCTTGATGCCGAGGTCCATGACGTTCCCCCTGTTCAGCCTTGGACGGCGATGGTCTTCAGGATCGCGCGCGACGCTTCCGGAATCGGCGCCGGCTTCTGCGACCCGCGTTCCACGAATACGTGGACGAAATAGCCTTCGGCGGAGGCCACATCCTCACGGTTGCGGAACACGCCGATCTCGTAGCGCACGGAACTCCCGCCGAGCCGCGCCACGCGCAGGCCCACGACGATCCGATCCGGCCAGGCCACCGAGTCATGGTAGCGGCACATGACCTCGGCCACGACGCAATGCACAGGCCCATCGAGCAGGTCGACCGCGCCGGTAGACATCTCGAAATACGTGACCGCGGTGTCGAAGAAGGAGAAGTAGTTCACGTTGTTGACGTGCCGGAACACGTCATTGTCCATCCACCGCGTCGTGATGTCGTGGAACCAGCGGTAATCGGCACGGCGACCGGGCGGTTGGCGGCTCATGAGGCTAGACTAGAGCCGGTTTGACGGCCGGCGTCCACCGGAAGCCGCAGAAGCCGGCGGCCCCCAACGCTCTCGGCGCACGAGGGCCGCCGCCTTCTACCCGGAGCGCCTGGACGAGGTTTTCCGCGTCGGTCGCTTGCGCGCCGACCCCTCCTCATCCTCCTCTTCCTCCCCTTCACCGGCTTGCAGGGCAGCCGGCAGGACGCTGCTTCGCGTCACCTCGGTCAGTTGCTCGTCCTGCGCCTTTTCCTCTCCGAGCGTCTGCGCCAGCAGATCGGCGACCTCGGTCTGCTCGAGCGCACGCGCAAGCTCCGTCATGGTGCCGTAAGCGGCGATCTCGTAGTGCTCGATGCGTTGGAGAGCCGCGATCGTAACAAGATCGAGGAGCGGACCTTTCTCCTGCTCGCTTTGCTCGTGTTGCGCTTCCTCGACCAGCCCGCGCATCGCCTCGCACAGTTTTCGGCCTGGCTTGGAGCCAAGACTGGAAAGCGCCTGCTCCACACGCTCCCTCTGGGTTTCACTTTGTTCGATGTGGGCTTCGATGCCTTCCCGAAGCTTGGGATCGGTCACCTTCCGCACATTCCTCTTCATTCCCTGGATGGCTTGCCGCTCGGCGCTGTGGGCATCCCTCAACTGCTCGACCAACATCTCCTTGAGCTGTTCCATGCCAAATCCCCCATGCCGGGAGAGAATATCCCGCCCGATCTCGTCCCTAACGCAGCTTCGAAAGAGCGGTTACCAGGACTTCGCAACGAAATCCCGTCGATGTCGATTGCCCGGCCCCTACCCGGCGCGGGGCCTGCGGGGACCGACGGCCCTCGCCAGCCGGCGGAGCCCCGCCCATTGCTGGCCCAGATAGTTGCCGCCTTCCAGCGCCGCCTCGGCGCCCGGCACGCCTGTCGGCGCGTACTCGCGCGCGAAATCGGCCGTGCCGAACAGCATGTCCCACCAAGGCAGCACCGCGCCGTAGTTGCAGCTCCGCTGCCCTGCCGCGAGCACGCCGTGATGCGCACGGTGGAAGCGCGGCGAGACCAGAAGCCGATCCCCGAGCCAGCCGAAGGAGAGGCGCGCATTGGCATGGGACAAGCTCTCGACAAACCGGAGCACGAGAACCAGGACCGGGAACTGCAAGGGCGGGACCCCGACCGCCAAGGCCACCACGCCGAACCAGAGAAAGGCGATCAGGTCGTCCAGCAGGTGGTTCCGGTCATCCGACCAGAACGTCATCTGCCGCTGAGCATGATGCAGGGCGTGCAGCGCCCACCACCAGCGGAACCGGTGCGACAGGCGGTGCCGCCAGTAGTCGGCGCAGTCGAGGATCGCGGCATAGCAGAGGAAGGTCAGAACCGGACGCCCGATCAGGTCGGGGAACAGGGTCTCCAGCATCGGCGGCACCCAGCCATGGTCCGCCATCCAGCCATTCAGCGTCACCTGTGCCTGATAGAAGAGCACGAACGTGACCAGCGGCAGCACGCCGACCCGCGAAATCAGGGTGTAGAGCACATCGACGCTCACCGCTCGCTGGTTGGGCCAGCGCTCGACGGGCCGCCAGCGTTCGAGCGGCACGCAGACCGCGTAGGTCACGGCGACCTGGGCCACGCCGTACACCGCGAACAACGACCAGCCGAACGAGACCTCCTCCCACCGCATCAAGCCCAGATTGTAGAGGAGCGGGAGCAGCGCGTGCTCCTGCAGCCACCCGGCCGCGAGGTCGAACGGGTCCCCCACGCTGCGTCAGTTCCTCGCGAGCTTCGCCGCAGCCGGCGCACTCGGGTTGAGGAAGATCCCATGCGGCGAGCGCCCGGCCGGGATCATCGCGACCTCGCCGCTGGCCGGATCGAGTATCGCGACGGATTCGGCGAAGCGCCGTGTGATCCAGACCTTGCCATCGGGGGCGAACGCCAAGTCGTCCGGCCCGCCGGAGATGTGGAAGGTGCGGATCGGAGCAAGCGTCTTGGCGTCCAGCTCCTCTGTCGTGCCGGCGACGCGATTGTTCACCCAGATCACGCGCCCATCCGGCGAGAGGAACAGGTTGTGCGCGCCCTTGCCAGTCACGATCCGGCGCAGCACGCGCCCATCCGCGGGGTCGAGTTCGACCAGGTGATCGGTTCCCATGTCGGCGACCAGCAGGAGGCCGTCATGCCACAGCACGCCGGCCGGCGTGCTCCCGACAGGCACGTCCCACAGCATGCGCATCGCCGTCAGATCGAACGCGACCAGCCGGTCGGTCCCCTGCAAGGTCACGAACACCCGCGAGGAATCCGGCGCGAAGGCCAAGTGGCTCGGCATGGAGCGGATCGGGAAGCGCTTCACCAGAGCGAAGCTGCGCGCGTCGTAGATGTCCACTTGGTTGCGGGCCAGCCCGTTGACCACCAGGAATTTGCCGTCCGGGCTGTAGCCGAGCTGGTAGGGATCGGGAATGGTCACGCGACGCTGCGGCGCGCCCGTCACCGGGTCCAGCAGCAGCAGGGCGTTGCCCGCCGAGTCGCCCACCACCAACGACTTCCCGTCGGGCGACAGCGCCCAGTGGTGCGGCTCGCGCAGCGCCGGGATGCGGGACAGTTCCTTGCCCGAGCCCATGTCCACCAAGCTGATCGAGGCGGCGCCGGAGTTGATGACGAAGGCCAGCCCCGCAGCGACGCCGGGCACCGGCGCGAGGGCAGCGATCGCGAGAGAGATGAGAGACAGCAGGCGCATGGCCACGAACGGCTCCGGGCTCCACGTGTGGCTATCCCGCCCAGTGCGCCGCGTCCGACTCCAGCGCGCCGCGCGCGAAAACGGCGGCGCAGAAGGCGAAGAGCACGCAAGCCGAGGTCGAGATCAGCACGTTGTCGGTACAGGCATGACACGCAAGCGCGACGAATACCAGCCGCATGATGACCCGCTCGGCGGATGAAAGCGGTCGTGTGTGCCGCCATGCCCACAGCGCGAACAGCGCGACCAGGACGGCGCGGCCGAGCTGCCCGCCTTCCACCAGGATGCGCAGCCACTCGTTATGGGCCGCCCAGGTGTGCATCAGCAGGACCACCTCGCTGTCCTGCGGCACCACGAAATTGCCCGCGCCAATGCCCCAGCCGAACCAGGGCGAGCGCGAAGCCGCCTGCTCGAAATACGGCCAGAGCTCCTCGCGGCCGCTGAGGTCGCCGGCATCGCTGAGCAGCAGGTTGAACACGCGCAGATCCGAAAGCGCGCCGGCAGCGCTCAGCAGCAGCGGCGCGGCAACTGCGCCAGAGAGCAACAGCAGCGCCCGCCGCCTTGGCGGCATCATCGGCGCGGGCACGAAGGCCAGGGTCAGCACGACCACCGCCATGCCATAGAGCAGCGGCGCGCGCGCGCCGGTCAGCAGCAGGATGACCCCGTTCAGCAGCAGAAGCGCCAGATCGCGCCGGCCTCCGTTCCGATATGCCTCGATCAGGCTCGCATACACCGCGGCGAGCGCGGCACCGGCCAGGAATGCGGGATGGCCGAGCGCTTCCAGCCGCAGGCCGCCCGAACTCGACAAAGAGCGGGCGCAGGCCGGCCAGGGCGAGACAGATTCCGCCGGCGACGGACACCAGCGGCGCGCATTGCGTCGCGCGGATCATCGCCACAGCCCAGCGTCGCGAGAGCCGGCTGAACGCGAACGCATAGGGCGCCGCCGACCCGAACAGCGAGCGCAGACTCTCGGCCGGCGTGAGCCCCGGATGAAGACCATGCCCCAAGCCAAGGACGAAGATCAGGACGAAGGCCCAAGCGGGATTGAGTGGATCGAGGCGCGGGCCGTAACGCAGGACGCAGACGATGGCGAGGACAAGCCCCGCTGACTTCGCGACCGCAACCGTCGCTTGGTAGGCCTCCGGCCCGACCAGGTCCAGCAGCGTCATTTCCAGCGTGCAGGCGGTCAGCACCAGCCAGACGGCACTCGCCGCCTCGGTGTGCCGCCACACCAGGACAGCCAAGCCGAGCGCGGCGACCGCCTCCAGCAGGTCCCAGTAGAGCGAGGGAGCCAGGGCCGCACAGGCCGCGCCGGCAAGCAGGAAGCCGAGCAGAACGAGGCCGGCTGGTCCGGGCAGGCGCAGGGTCGCGAGAACGGGCACGGACGGTCCTTTCGCCGCACTGTGGCCGCGCCCGTGCTAACAAATCCTTTCCGCGCTACGCTGTATCGGTGCGGACAGGGGAGGGATGACGCGATGGATGCGGCGCGGGTGATCGCCACCGGATTGTGTTTCCCAGAAGGTCCGGTGGCGCTGCGCGACGGCTCCGTCGTGCTCGTCGAGATCGAGCGCCAGACCGTCAGCCGGGTGCAGCCGGACGGTACGATTCGGGTGATGGCGCGCACCGGCGGCGGACCGAACGGCCTGGCGATCGGGCCGGATGGCGCGCTGTATGTCTGCAACAATGGCGGCTTCGCGTGGCGCAACGAGGCCGGGATGCTGCGTCCGGGGCTGCAGGGCGCCGACTACTCGGGCGGACGCATCGAACGCGTGGACCAGGCCACGGGCGAGGTCCGGGTTGTGTATGAGCGCTGCGGCGGGCACAGGCTGCGCGGTCCGAATGACATCGTCTTCGACGGGCAGGGCGGATTCTATTTCACCGATCTCGGCAAGACCCGCCCGCGCGATCGGGACCAGGGCGGGCTTTACTACGCCATGGCGGACGGCTCGCGAATTGTCGAGGTCGCCTACCCGATCCTGACCCCGAACGGCGTTGGCCTGTCGCCGGACGGGCGGGTCGTGTATGTCGCCGAGACCGAGACCGCCCGGCTCTGGGCATTCGATCTCGAAGCGCCTGGGATCGCACGCAAGCAGCCCTTCCCCTCGCCGCATGGCGGGCGGCTGGTGATCGGGGTCGGCGGGTTCGCGCGGTTCGACAGCCTGGCCGTGGACGCCGCCGGCAATATCTGCGTCGCCACCCTGCTCGGCGGGTGCATCAGCGTGATCGCACCGGACGGGCGGCTGCTCCGGCAGGTGCCGACCGGCGACCCGATGACGACCAATATCTGCTTCGGCGGCGGGGATCTGCGCACCGCCTACATCACACTGTCGGGCAAGGGACAGCTCGTGGCGCTCGACTGGCCCGAGCCTGGCTTGCGGCTCGCGCATACGCCGTGAGCGGGCTCGGGCGCGCGGCGCTCCATGAATGGACGCTCGATCCGACATGGCTCTCGGTCAACCACGGCTCGTTCGGCGCAACACCACGCCGAGTACTCGCGGCGCAGGATGAATGGCGCCGGCGCATGGAGGCGCAGCCAGGACGCTTTTTCCGCCGTGAGATGATTCCCCGGCTGCGGGAAGCGGCCGGACGTTTGGCGACCTTCATTGGAGCCGAGGCCGGCGACCTCGCCTTCGTCGAGAATGCCACGGCGGGTTGCAACGCCGTGCTCCGCTCGATGCGACTGGAGCCGGGCGACGAAGTTCTGACGCTCGCGCACGGCTACAAGGCGGTTCGCAACGCGGCCCGCTTCGTCGCCGAGCAGGCCGGCGCCAAGCTGATCGAACTGTCCCTGCCCTTCCCCCGCCCCAGCGGACAGGCTCTGGTGGCCCGCGTCGCCGGCGCCTTGACCGCGCGGACGCGGATCGCGGTGATCGACCACATCACCTCGCCGAGCGCCCTCGTGCTGCCGATTCTGGAGATCGTGAGCGCGTGCAAGCAGGCCGGCGTCCCGGTGCTGATCGACGGGGCCCATGGTCCGGGGCAGGTTCCCCTCGACCTGCCGGCGATCGGCGCGGACTGGTACGCGGGCAACTGTCACAAGTGGCTATGCGCGCCCAAGGGCTGTGGCCTGCTGTGGGCGGCGCCCGACCGGCAAGCGTCACTGCATCCCGTCACCATCTCGCACGGGCTGGGGCGAGGCTTCCTCGAGGAGTTCGATTGGACCGGCACGCGCGACCCGAGCGCGTTTCTCGCGGTGGGCGCGGCGATCGACTTCCTCGAAAGTCTGGGCGGCTCCGCTTTGATGGAGCGCAACGCCGATCTCGCCCGGCGGGCCGCCCGCTTCCTCGCCGATCGGCTCGGCACCGAGAACGGCGCGGATGCCGGCATGAGCGCGGCCATGGGCCTCGTGCGGCTGCCCCTGCGCGGCCCGGTGACTCCGGCACGGGCGGATGCCCTCCGCGAAGCCCTGCTGGACAGGCGGGCTGATGCGCCGGTGCATGTCATCGACGGGGCAGCTTGGATGCGCGTATCAACGCACGCCTACAACGAGATGCAGGACTACGAGCACCTGGCGGAACTGGCCAGGGACGTTCTCGCCACCACGTCAGGCGCCGAAGGTCATACCTGACCGGCGCTCAAGGGCGCCGGTCAGTCCCGATCAGGCACGACGGCGAACGGCCCCAAGGCCGACCAATCCCGCGCCCAGCACCGCGAGGGACATCGGCTCGGGAACCCCGATCGGCGGCGTGCTCGGCGTATAGGTATAGGTAACGTTGATCAGCCCTTCCGCGTCGGTGTTGATCTTGCTGGACACATTGCCGCCGCCTCCGCGCACGGTGGTCCCGGTTATCGTGGACACCTCGATCCGGTCGATGCCCCCGTGCGCACGCTCGAACGCGGCCAAGGGTCCGGTCAGTTCCACGGGCGCGGTGGACACGTCATACGCGCCGAACGGGTTCACGACGCGCGGCGCGACCCTTGTGTATTTCTGGGTCGCCGAAGGATCGACGCCGAGTCCGCCCAACACACTATCGAGCGGCCCGCCCGCATCGGTGAAGGAGAATGCCACGTCCTCGGTAACGTTGAAGCTCTGGGCCTGGCTCGCGGTGTTGGTGACGTCGCCATCGGCGGTCATTCGCCCGGCGACGTCGAATGTCACGCCCGTGAGGGTTCCGAGAGTCGAGTCGAAAAGCTTGAGGTTGAGGGGAACCCGGCTCAGGTCAGTCACTATCAGGCCGGTATCGAGGCTTTGAGTAATGGTAGTTGCGTGAGCCGCACTGCCCAGGATGAGGGAGAGGACTGCCGCAGCAGTGGTTGACACGCGCATGAAGGCACCTCACGTCCGAAACAAATTACGTTCCTGTAAGTATTCATCCCTGTAACGTATCCGGTCCGCCTTTGCAACTGGAAAGTGCGCTAGAGTCGAAATAATCTCCTAATGAGATGAGTCCCGCAGCCAATCACTCGCGGCACGCGCAGCCCCCGAGGGAAGCGCGGCGGCAGGCTCATCGACCCAAGCGATCACGTCCTCGATCGGCCCGGCGCGGCCGAGGTCGCGCAGCATCAGGTGATAGGCCGCAGGATAGAACGCCGCGCGCACGCCGGCCGGCAATTTGTGCAATGCGGCGAGCGCGGCGCGCTTGGGAATCAGGTCATCCTTGCCGCCATACAGGAACAGAGCCGGGCCGCGCATCCGGCCGATATCGGCCTGCGCGGCGTCCATCAGATCCACCAGCCCCTTCACCGCGTCCCATCGCGTGCCGTGCAGGGTCAGCGGGTCCGTCGAGAGGCGCCGGATCGCCTCGCGGTTGTCGGAGGCGGTCACGCGCACGATCGAGCCGGTAACGCGCATGTCCGGGGCGACGTGGACCATCAGCCAGAGCCCCGCCCGCTCGAACAGGTTCATCTCGCCGCGACCCCACACCGCGGGCGCGACCAGGATCGTGCCGTCGATCGGGGCGGGCAAGAGCGAGGCGGCGAGACAGATCGCCACCGCGCCGCCCATGCTCTCGCCCATCACGTAAAGCTTGCTGCGCGGGTGGTCGGCCCGGATCAGCGCGACCATGGTCTGCGCGTCGGTGACCAGGGCGGACGTGCCGGGCCAGAGGCCGCGTTTCGCGGTTGCTCCGAACCCGCGTTGGTCGGGGGCGATCACCTCGATCCCGGCGGCGGCGAAGGCCGGGCCGGGCACCTCCCAGGCATCGCGGCTGTCGTTCATCCCATGCAGGGCCAGGATGATAGCGCGCGGCGGCCTCGGTGGTCGCCAGACCCGGTAGCCAAGCCGGGTGCCGTCCAACATGGTGAAGCTGCCCTCGACCGGACCCGGAATCCCCCATGTCCTGGAAATGCGCGGAACGGCGCAGCCGCCGAGCAGGAGCGGCGTGGCGAGGAGGGCTGCGGCGAGCCGGCGGCGAGTCAGAGACCGCACCGGCAGCACGCACGAACGCGGACGATTGAAAGCACGGCCGGCATCGCTATCATCTCGCCTTTGCTGCCTCCAGAGGGGAATCGCCCGCTTATGCCGGACGGCGCCGCCATCCCGACACCGACCGAGATCATCCACGTCTCCGAGCGCGTGATCGCCTGCGACGGCGGCGGCGGGCCGCTGGGCCATCCGCGCGTGTTCCTCCGCATCGAGGATCAGTCGGTCATGTGCCCCTATTGCTCGCGCCTGTTCCTGTTGCGAGAGGGCGCGGGCCACGCCGCCGGACACTGACAATCTGGATCCCGGAGAGGCCGGGACCATCGATCTGGTAGCCGTCGAGGGCTCCGCGCCGGCTGCCGCCCCGCACCTCGTCCTGATCGACGGCTCGAGCTTCCTGTTCCGCGCCTTCCACGCCCTGCCGCCGATGGCCCGCCCGGACGGCACGCCGGTCAACGCGGTGTTCGGCTTCACCAACATGCTGGCCAAGCTGCTGCGCGAGCATGTCGGCACGCATATTGCCGTGATCTTCGACGCCGGCCGGACGACGTTCCGCAACCGGATGTTCGAGGCCTACAAGGCCCACCGCCCGCCGCCGCCCGACGAGCTGATGCCGCAATTCGCCCTGGTGCGGGAGGCGACGGACGCCTTCTGCGTCCCCTCGATCGAGCTGGAGGACTGGGAGGCTGACGACCTGATCGCCGCCTATGCGCGCGTCGCGGCCGAGGCGGGGTGGCAGGTGACGATCGTCTCCTCCGACAAGGATCTGATGCAGCTCATTCGGCCGGGCGTCGGCATGCTGGACCCGATCAAGTCGAAGCCCATCGGGCCGGTCGAGGTAATGGAGAAGTTTGGGGTCGCGCCCGAGAAGATGATCGAGGTGCAGGCGCTGATCGGCGATTCCACCGACAACGTGCCGGGCGTGCCCGGCATCGGCCCGAAGCGCGCGGCCGAGCTGGTTAACGAGCATGGCGATCTGGAAGGCGTGCTCGCGGCCGCCGCGGGCATGAAACCGTCGAAGCGGCGGGATTCGCTGATGGAGCACGCCGCTTCCGCGCGGCTGTCACGCGAGCTGGTGCGGCTGCGCGACGACGCCCCGCTGCCCCGGCCGCTCGACGGCCTTTCCGCCTGTCCGCTGGATCGCGCCAAGCTGGGCCGCTTCCTGATCTCCCAAGGCTTTCGGAGCACCGCCTTGCGCATGGGCCTAGAGCAGGAGACCGGGGCGGCGGGGGCGGCGGCGTCCGCCCAGGCATTGCAGTCCGAGCTTGGGCTTGTCACCCAGCCGCGCCCCACCGGGCCGGCCGATGAAGCCGGGTTCGGTGCCTACGAGACCGTCACCGATGCCGCCGCTTTGGCCCCCTGGATTGAGGCTGCGCGGGCCGCCGGGCGGTTGGCGATCGGGACGCAGACCAATAGCGGCGCCGATTCCATGCGGGCCGAGCTGGTCGGCCTATCGTTGGCAACCGAGGCTGGACGCGCCTGCTACGTGCCGCTCGCGCATCAGGGACTGGCTCAGCAGGTGGGGCGGGAAGAGGCGACGGCGCTGCTGGGGCCGCTGCTCACCGATGCCAGCATCCTGAAGATCTGCCACGACGCCAAGTCCGACATGATGGTGATGGCGCGGGCCGGATTTCCCGCGGCCGCGCCGGTCGACGACACGATGCTGATCTCCTATGCCCAGGAAGGCGGGTTGCACGGCCACGGGCTGGACGAGCTGACCCGCCTGCATCTTGGCCATTCGCGGATCAGCCTCGACGAGGTGACGGGCACGGGGCGCAACCGCCTCCCATTCGCCTCCGTGCCGATCGACCGGGCCATGGCGTATGCCGCCGAGGACGCCGATGCGACGCTGCGCCTCTGGTGCGCGCTCCGCCCCCGGCTGCGTCTTGTCCATGCCCTGGCGCTCTACGAGCAGGTGGAGCGCCGACTGATGCCGACCCTCCTGGAGATGGAGCGGGCCGGGGTGAAGGTGGATGCCGCCGATCTCCGCCGGATGTCGGCGGAGTTCGAGTCGCGCATGACGATCATCGAACGCGACATCCACCGCCTGGCCGGCCATGAGTTCAACCTGGGAAGCGCCAAGCAGCTTGGCGAGGTTCTGTTCGACGAACAGAAGCTGCCGGGCGGCAAGCGCATGAAGACCGGGGCCTGGGGCACCGATGCGGCCGTATTGCAGGGGCTGGCCGAGCAGGGGCTGGAGTTGCCGGCGCGGGTGCTCGAATGGCGGCAGCTCCAGAAGCTGAAATCCACCTACGCCGATGCGCTGGTGGAGCAGATCCATCCCGAAACCGGACGGGTCCACACCTCCTTCGCCATGGCGGCGACCAGCACCGGGCGGTTGTCCTCGATCGACCCGAACCTGCAGAACATCCCGATCCGTACCGAGGAGGGCGGGCGCATCCGGCGGGCCTTCATCGCCGAGCCCGGCCACGTCCTGCTCAGCGCCGACTACTCGCAGATCGAGCTTCGGCTACTGGCCCACTTCGCCGACCTTCCCGCCCTGCGCGAGAGCTTCAGGAACGGCGAGGACATCCACGCGCGCACCGCGAGCGAGGTGTTCGGCGTGCCGATGGCGGGAATGGACCCGCTGACACGGCGCCGCGCCAAGGCGATCAATTTCGGCATCATCTACGGCATCAGCGCGTTCGGTCTCGCGCGCCAGCTCGGCATCGGACCCGGCGAGGCGCGCTTCTACATCGACGCCTATTTCGCCCGCTATCCGGGCATCCGGGACTACATGGAGCGCACCAAGGAGGAGGCGCGCATCCACGGCTATGTCACGACGCCGTTCGGGCGCCGATGCTGGGTGCCTGGAATCGCAGAGAAAAGCGGCCCGCGCCGCGGCTATGCCGAGCGCCAGGCTATCAACGCGCCGCTGCAAGGCGGCGCGGCCGACATCATCAAGCGCGCCATGGTACGTCTGCCGCGCGCCATGGCCGAGGCCGGTCTGACGGCGCGGCTGCTGCTGCAGGTCCACGACGAATTGCTGTTCGAGGCCCCGGAGGCCGAAGCCGAGACGCTGGCGGCAGTGGCGCGGCAGGTGATGGAGAGCGCCGCGCAGCTTGCCGTGCCCCTGGTCGCCGAAACGGGCGCCGGCCTGACCTGGGCCGACGCCCATTAGCAGGAGCTTTAGCCCCGCTCCTCCCGCCACAGGCCGAGCTTCTCCTGGACCGGCCGGTCGGAGAAGCTGAACAACACGGATTCGCGCGCCGGACGGTGGCGGTGGCGATGCCAGGTCGGCACGACGAAGATGTCGCGCGGTTTCCAACGTATGACCGTATCGCCGATAATGGTCTCGCCCTCGCCCTCGACCGCCACGTAAACGGTCCCGTCGGTGGAGTGGTAGTCCGCAGTATCGAACCCCTCGGGAAGCAATTGAAGGAAGGCGCCGATGGTGGGCATTGCGTGATCGCCGGTCGCCGGGTTCACGTAGCGCATCTTGTGGCCGTGGCAGGGGTCGGGGTCCCCGGCGCGGGCGAGGGCCGCCAAGGCCTCGCGCGAACGGGAATAGGGATAGCTGAACACCGGCGAGCTTAGGCTGCGCGGGCGGTAGTCCACCGGCAGCATGTTGGAGCCATAGCGCGCGAGACCGTCGCCGGCCGGGCGGGTTACTGCCTGGCTCTCGGCGTTGGCCGGCTCGGCGAAGCTCGCGCCGAAGAAGCGCACGATCGGGATGTCCAGACCGTCCAGCCACACCATCGGTTTGTTGGTCTCATTGCCATGATCGTGCCAGGTCCAGGAGGGCGTGATGATGAAATCGCCCGGCTCCATCGGCGTCCGCTCGCCCTCCACGGCGGTATAGGCGCCGTGGCCCTCGATCACGAACCGGAGCGCCGACTGGGTGTGCCGGTGCGCTGGCGCGACCTCGCCGGGCATGATGAGCTGTAGCCCGGAGAACAGCGACTGGGTCACGGCGGCCTGCCCGCCAAGGCCGGGGTTCTTGAGGATCAGGACGCGCCGCTCGGCTTCCTTGGCCGTGATGAGGTCGGCCGCCTCCATCAGATGCGGGCGAACCGCGTCGTCGTAGTCCCAATGGACCGGCACGGCGGCGGTGCCAGGGGTGCGGCTGACAAGCTGGTGCAGGCTCTCCCAAAGCGGGGCGAGGCTGTGGGCGGCGATCCGGTCGTAGAACGCCTGGCGGTCGGCCACGGCAGGGCTGACGGTGTCGTTCATCGCGCGTTCTCCCGGTCTCGCGCGCGCCGCGCGGTGCGCTCTGCCGCACCGGATCGCGCGCCCTTCGACAATCTTGTCGAATTTACCAGACGCGGCAAGGGAGCCTGACGGGATACCGGGCTGCTCCGCCCTGCGACCTTGATGGAACGCGTTGCCGACCGGACCGGCACTGGCTCGCCGGACCGGTTTTTTAAGATATTGTGACGAAAATGGTTGATTGAGCGGCGCATCGTAACGAAAATGGGCTGCTCGCCTCGCGGAGCGAATGGATGCACCAACTCGATCTCAACCTGTTCCACTGGATCAACGGATGGTGCGGGAACCGGTTGTCCGATCAGATCGTCGCTTTCGAGGAGGGCCGTTACCTGTTCCGGGCCCTGCTGCTGGTCCCGTATTGGTGGTTCTGGTTCGCCGGCGATGGGGAGCGTCGGGACGAGCGGAGACGGATCATCGTGGGCGCCCTCCTCGGGACGGTTGGCGCCCTGATTCTGGCGCGCGGCATGGCGCTGATGCTGCCGTTCCGGCTGCGGCCGATGCACGAGATCGGAATCGGCTATCATTCTCCGGCGCTTGAGATCGTAAGGAACATGGAGGACTGGAGTTCGTTCCCGAGCGACACAGCCAGCCTTTTCTTTGCGCTTTCCTTCGGCATCCTGCGCCTGTCGCGTCCACTCGGCGCGGCCCTGATGGCGTATTCCGCAATATGGATCTGCCTGCCCCGGATCTATCTGGGAATCCACTATCCGTCGGACATCCTCGCCGGCGCGGTGCTCGGGATCGCCATGGCGTGGGCGGCGATCACGGCGATGGAAGCGCGCGACGGCGCGCTCGGCCGGAGCGTCATGGCACCGCTGTCAGCGTTCGAGCGGCGGCGGCCAGAAGTGTTCTACGCAGCCGCCTTCGCCTCGGCATTCGAGATAGCGATGCTGTTCGACGACGTCCGAGCCTTTGGGCGTGCCGGCACCCATTGGTTCCGCTACGGGAACGGCGTGGGCATTGGAACCCATACCGCGGTGTTGCTGGGGGGAAGCATCCTGCTGGCGTTCGCGGCGCTCGCCGTTGACGTCCGGCGACGTCTCCGGCGGCGGTCCGATGCCGCTCTCCACACTGCCGCGCCATCCGCCTGACCGCTGTCCCCGCGCCGGCTTCTCAGATCAGCGGCCCCGCTGGCGATCAGTCTCCCGCTTCCCTCTGCAGCATCCGCCTCACCTCGCGCTTGGCAACCTTGCCGTAACCGGATTTAGGCAACTCCGGCCAGAACACGAAGCGAGCCGGCCACTTGTAGCGCGCGAGCCGACCCTCGAGATGCGCGAGCAGCTCGGCGTCAGTGACGGCGCTGCGCGCCACGAGCACCGCCACGCCGCACTCGCCCCACTTCGGGTGCGCCATCCCGATGACGCAGGCCTCCGACACGGAAGGATGCGTCAGCAGCGCCTCCTCGATCTCGCGCGGATAGACGTTGGAGCCGCCGGAGATATACATGTCGGAAGCGCGGCCGGTGATGAACAGGAACCCCCGCCCATCCATGTGGCCGAGGTCGCCGGTATGGAACCAGCCGCCGGCGAAAGCCTTCTCGTCGGCCTCAGGATTGTTGAAGTAGCCGGCGAGCACGGCGGGACCGCGGACGCAGATCTCTCCGCCCTCGCCGTCCACCGCGCGCCGACCTTCGGCATCCAGGATCGCGACCTCCATGCCCGTGCGGGCGAAGCCACAGCTCCCGACCGGCATCTCGTCATCGTTGAGGCTGTGCAGCTCGGGCGGCAGGACAGTGATGGCGCCCGTCACCTCGCCCATGCCGTAATACTGCACCAGCACCTTGCCCAGCCTTTCCAGCGCGTGACGCTGGTCGGCGCGATACATCGGGGCGCCGGCGTAGATCACATAACGCAGCGAGGAATGGTCGGTGCGATCGACGGCATCATGCCGGGCGAGCATGGTCAGGATCGTCGGAACGGTGAACATGTTGGTCACCCGATGCCGCTCGACGAGGCGCCACGCCTCCTCGCAGTCCAGCCGCTCGCCGGACAGCAGCACGCTGGCGGCACCGCGCGGAACCTGGATCAGGGCGTGGACGCCCGCCCCGTGCGACAGCGGCGCAACCACCAGCGAGACGTCGCGCTCCGTCGTGCCGGGGATCAGGTCGGCGAGGTGATTGTTCACCACGAACTGGAGCTGGCCATGCGTCAGCACGGCCGCCTTGGGGCGGCCGGTGGTGCCTGACGTATAGAAGAACCACGCCGGATGGTCGCGACCGACATCGGCCGGCAAACCCATCGGCTGCCCGCCTTCGGCCAGCATCTCCCAGGTCAGCGCGCCGTCTCCGCCCAGCGTGATCTCGACGCGCATCCCCGGATTGGCGCCGCGCGCCGCCGCCGCGTGCTCAGGAAACGCCGCATCGACGATGTGCACCGCCGCGCCTGATGACTCCGCGAGATAGCCGACCTCGGCCGGAGTGAGGCGGAAATTGGTGGGCACCCAGACCGCGCCCAGCATCCACGCCGCCCACATCGTCTCCAGCATCGCGGGGGAGTTGCGCGCATGGAGCAGGATGCGGTCGCCCGGGCCGACGCCGCGCGCGACGAGCGCGCCGGCGGCCGCTCGTACCCGCGCCGCGAAGGCGCCCCAGGACACGGTGTGCTCGCCGCGGATCACCGCCGGCCGCTCGGGGAAACGCCGCGCGGTCTGCAGCAGCAGGCAGGCGAGATTCGCCGTCGGGATCAGCGCGCCGCCTCCAGGATGGAGACGTAGTTGGCGACCGCCGCCCCGCCCATGTTGAACACGCCGCCGATGTCGGCCTTCGCGAGCTGCATCCCCTCGGGCGCCTGCCCGGTGAGCTGCATCGCGACCAGCGCGTGCATCGAAACCCCGGTAGCGCCGATCGGATGGCCCTTCGCCTTCAGCCCGCCGGAGGGGTTGATGGGCAGTCGGCCGTCCTTCTGCGTCCAGCCTTCCAGGACAGCGCGCGCGCCCTGGCCGGGCGGGGTCAGGCCCATCGCCTCGTATTCGATAAGCTCGGCGATGGTGAAGCAGTCGTGGCTCTCCACGAACGAGAGGTCGTCCAGTGCGAGACCGGCGGCATCCAGCGCGCGCTGCCACGCCAGCGCCGCCCCTTCGAAGCCGGTGATGTCGCGCTTGGAGATCGGCAGGTAATCGTTCACCTGCACGGCCGCGCGGAAGCGCACGGCCTTGTTCATCGCAGAAGCGGTCTCCTCGTCGGTCAGCACCAGCGCGGCGGCGCCATCAGAGACGAGCGAGCAATCGGTGCGCTTCAGCGGCGGGGCGACATACGGGTTCTTGTCGCTGAGCGTGCGACAGAACTCGTAGCCGAGGTCGCGGCGCATCTGCGCGAACGGGTTGGCCACGCCGTTCTTGTGGTTTTTCGCGGCGATCGCGGCGAGCGCGTCGGACTGGTCGCCGTAACGCTGGAAATACCGCTCCGCAATGCGCCCGAACACGCCGGCGAAACCAGCGGGAATGTCGGATTCCTCTTTCCTGTAACTGGCTTTCAGCAAGTTATCCCCGACTTCCTTGCTCGGCGTCGCGGTCATCTTCTCGACGCCGACCACCAGCGCGAACCGGCCGCGACCGGCGGCGAGGAAGTCGCGCGCGCCATGCACGGCGGCGGAGCCGGACGCGCAGGCATTCTCGTACCGCGTCGCCGGCTTGAAGCGCAGGTCCGGCAGATGTTGCAGCACGAGCGAGGCGGGGAAGTCCTGGGCCGAGAAGCCGTTGTTGAACAGGCTGACGAAGCTGGCGTCGATCTCTCCCGGTGAAATCCCCGCATCCGCGATCGCCGCGCCCGCCACGCGCCCAATCAGGCTTTCCACATCGGGGTCATCGAGCTTGCCGAAGGGCGAATGGGCCCATCCGACGATGCAGGCCTCGGGCATCGGATGCCTCCTTGCAATGAAATTGCGTCGAACTCTAGCGCCGGCTGGGGCGGCAAGCCAGGATGGTGGCGCAGGCATGTCCTGCGCCACGCGCCGGCCACGGGCCGTATTCGGGGAGGAGACAGAATGAGCACACGCCGACATTTCCTCAAGACGGCGGCGGCGGCGAGCGGGATCGTCTTCTGCGGCTGCGGGCTGCAAGGCGTAGCCCATGCGCAGCAGGAAGGAGGGCAGCGCCTTCCCGTCACCGTCAACGGCAATCGCGTGAAGACGATCGACGTCCACTCGCACTGCCTGGTCCATGAAGCGGCCGCCCTGCTGGGCAACGAGGCCGCCACCCTGACGCCGCCGATCAAGGGTGCCCAGGAGGCATATCTCGTCGTGGAGGACCGCTTCAGGAGCATGGACGCCCAGGCGATCGACATGGAGGTGCTGTCGATCAATCCGTTCTGGTACAGCAAGGATCGCGACCTCGCCGCCAAGATCGTGGGCATCCAGAACGAGAAACTGGCGGAGCTGGTCGCCGCTCACCCGGACCGTTTCGCCGCCTTCGCCTCGCTTACCTTGCAGGACCCGCAGCTTGCGGTGCAGGAGCTTGAGACGGCGATGAAGAAGCAGGGCCTGCGCGGTGCTGCGATCGGCGACGAGGTGGCGGGCGCCGAGTTCTCCGACCCCAAGTTCCACCCGGTCTGGGCCAAGGCGGAGGAGCTTGGCGCCGTGCTGTTCATCCATCCGGAGGGCGTGCCCGACCTCGCTTCGCGCCTCAAAGGCAACGGCTGGCTTCCCAACCTGGTCGGCAACCCGCTTGGCACGACTATCGCCCTGCAGCATCTGATCTTCCAGGGCACGCTGGACCGCTTCCCCGGCCTGAAGGTCCTCGGCGCCCACGGAGGCGGCTATCTTCCGTCCTACGCACCACGAGACGATCATGCCTGCTTCGTCGGCCCGATCTACTGCAATCCGGACATCAAGCTGAAGAAGCGGCCGACCGAATACCTGAATCAGCTCTATTTCGACTCGCTCGTGTTCACCCCCGAGGCTCTGCGCCACCTCGCGGCCCAGGTGGGCGCCAGCCAGATCATGCTGGGGAGCGACAATCCGTACCCGTGGGAGCCGCACCCGGTGGACCCTGTCATGGCGACGACGACGTTCAGCGACGACGAGAAGGCGGCGATCCTGGGCGGCAATGCGGCGCGTCTGTTCGGGTTTCAGGTGTAACCAGGGCGGCACGGCTGCCGCAAGGCCGGCAGTTCCCGGTTTGAGCTCAAGGAGGTGCAACTCCCTTCGTCATTCCCGCGAGAAAGTTGGGAATCCAGGCGAACGGCACAGCACGTGGACGCGGCTCCACGCTCGCGTATCACTCCGTGGCCACCGCCTTGGGCGGCAGCGCCTGATGCTCGGCGGGATAGAAGCTCAGGCTGTCCTGGGCGGTCAGGCGCAGGCCGGCCACGCCGGTTCGGCGGTCGGTGCGCCGGGCCTGGAGCGGCTCGCCCTCCTTGCGCGCCTGTTCGGCGGCTTCCTGAAGCTGCGCGGCCTGGTGCTCGGACCAGGGCAACGCGAAGGCCGTCGGCGCGCGTTCCCCAGGGGGCAGCATCCACAGATAAATCGCGCGCGGCTCGTCGAAGCGGAAGCCGACCACGGTGCCGCTGGGCGGGTCGAACACCGGCGGGCGCGGCCGGCCAAGGCTGGTCTGCCACAGCGCCGCCGCCAGCGCGACCGTCAGGCAGAACGATCCCGCCCGGACCCATGGACCCCGCACCGCCATGGCGCAGGCGCCGGCCGACAGCGCGAGCAGGCCGAAGACGATCGGTATCGGGCTGATCACGGGTGTCTCCAGAGCGGGGCGTCGAGACGGTTCACGCTATCGGCCACGAGGTGCTGATCGTGAAGCACGAAGCGGAAGGCGGTTCGCTCCTCCCCTGTGCGTTCAAGGCTCACCGTGCGGCGCGCGATCTCCTGAATGCCGTCGGCTGCCGCCAGGCTCGCGATCAGGGTCGCGGTCACCGGCAGCTTGCCATCGCGGTCGGCATACAGCGCGGCATTGGCGACCCATTCGCCGTCCGGCGTGCCGCGGCAGACGGTGAGCTCCAGATTGCGCGATTCCGGGTCGGACGGCCGGCCGGTGTCGTCGCGCAGCAGGTTGCAGTGGCGCCCCGACGGATGGGAGTAGCCCACCGGTGTATCGTCGGGCGCGCGTACCCAAAGATCGACGTCGGCAAGCTTGGCCGAGTCCCAACTGAGCTGAAACAGCACGTTGCCGGGCGTGACTGCCTGGGTCGTGACCTTGCCGGCGGCGATCAGCGCCAGCGCGGCGAGCGCCATGTACACCACCATGAGCGAGGTCAGCAGGTCGCGGTACCGACCACTCGAAGCCCTTAAACTTCAGCACGGGCGCACCAGTAGGCGAGCTCGCGCAACCAGGCCATCAGCGCCACCCCCGCGATGTTCGGCACGATCGAGAAGGCGAGATTGCGGAACACCACCGCCATCGCCTCCGGCGTCAGGCTGTGCAGGTCGGCCACCGCGAGCACCAGGCCAAGTCCGGTGAACGCGAGCGCCCACATCGGCAGGCTGTTGGCGATGTGCGCGCAGGTGCGCCAATGCCCGAAAAAAGCGGCGATGGCGCCGAATCCGGCATAGACCGCCAGCACGCCCACCATGACCGCTTCGAAGGGACCGAGGGCTGGGAAGCCATCGAACACGCCCAGCCGCCAGCCGGCGTAGAGCAACGCAAGAAACACGACGTTGGTGACGATGAAGCGCGGCCGCATGACCGTCCCCTCGCAAAGCGTTCCGCCAGCTGTGCGGCGGAACCAGAGAACCCAGGGTTGCGCGCCGGTGGCCAGGTTGCAAGGGAACGTCGCTGCCAGCACGGGCTTGCACGCCGAGGTGTGACTGTCCCTCGCGCCGCGCCTGCATTGCTTTGCCAAGTCCGCTCGCTTGAAGCGCCCGGCATGCGCGTCCATGTCGGCTGATGTCGGGACGCTGCAGAACGGCCATACGAGCCAAGGGAGGGAGCAGACCCAATGACAGACGACAGAGCCGGCCAGGCGCCCCGCGCCTCGGAACCCGCCGCGACCGGGCTTTTCCCGGCGGCGCCGGACGCCATGCTGGGACTATGGGCGTCGTGGATGGAGGACGCGTTCCGCTCCGCGCAGACCTGGACGCAAGCGGGCCCTGCCTGGTGGCAGCTTACGCCGGCTGGCCCAAGCGGCAAGGAGATCACGCCCGGAATTGAGCAGCTCGCGGGCTTTCTCGCCCACGACCCGTACCTGCGCTCGATAGATCAACTCTGGAACGCCAATCCGCTCCACGACGTCGTACCGGTGGATTGGGCGGAGATCGCGCGGGCCCTGCGCTGGCTCTGGCTGCGCGCGCTCCGGGACCCGACCAAGGCGATGTCATCCGCCACCCAGCTCGGCGCCGATGCATTGCGCTCCGCCGCCGACATCTGGAACGAGTGGGGCGGACGCTGGTGGGGCGGCACCGGCCCGGGCGAGGCTGGCGGAACAGCGTCCGACAAGCGGTTCGCCGCGCCGGAGTGGCACACGAACCCGGCGTACCGTGCGTTGAAGGACATGTACCTCCTCGCCTCGGACTGGCTGCTGAAGCAGGGAGACGCGGAGGATCTCAGCCCGGCGGAGCGTCATCGGCTTCGCTTCCACCTGCGCCAGTTCGTCGATGCGATGAGCCCGTCGCTGCTGTTGATGTCCAACCCGGCCGCCCTGCGGCGCGCAATCGAGACCGGCGGGACGAGCCTGACCGATGGAGCGCGCAACCTGCTCGCCGATCTCAAGGCGGGCCGGCTCAGCATGGTCGACGAATCGGCCTTCGCGCCGGGGCGCAACCTGGCGCTGACGCCGGGCAAGGTGGTGCATCGCAGCAAACTGATCGAACTGATCCAGTACGCGCCGACAACCCCGACCGTGCATTCCGTGCCGCTGCTGATCGTGCCGCCCTGGATCAACAAGTTCTACATCCTCGACATGCAGCCGAAGAACAGCATGGTGCGCTTCCTGGTCGAGCAGGGGTTCACCGTGTTCATGGTGTCGTGGAAGAACCCCGACGCGTCGATGGACGAGACCACGATCGTCGACTACATGGATCTCGGCATACTCGAAGCCAGCGACGTGGTGCGCGACATCTGCGGCACCAAGAAGCTCAATATCATGGGCTACTGCATCGGTGGCACCCTGCTGTCGATGACCCTGGCGTGGCTCGCGGCCAAGAACGACACGCGCTTCACTTCCGCCACGTTCATGGTCTCACTGCAGGATTTCTCCCGAGTCGGCGACACGGCCGTGTTCCTGGGCGAGGACTCGGTCGACTTCATCGAGCAGCAGATGCTGGAGCGCGGCTATCTCGACAGCCGCGAGATGTCGAACATGTTCAACCTGCTGCGCAGCAACGACCTGATCTGGTCCAACGTGGTGAACAACTACCTGATGGGCCAGAAGCCGGCGGCGTTCGACCTCCTCTATTGGAACAGCGACGGAACCCGAATGGCTCGGACGGCGCATAGCTGGTATTTGCGCAACACCTATTCCGAGAACAACCTGATCAAGCCGGGGAAGATCGAGCTCAAGGGCGAGCCCCTCGACCTCCGCCGCATCACGCTCGACACCTTCGCGGTCGGGGCCGAGAAGGACCATATCGTGCCCTGGGACGCAGCCTGGCGCGTCACGCAGGTTCTCGGCGGCAAGGTGCGCTACGTGCTTGCCTCCAGCGGCCATATCGCCGGCATCATCAACCCACCCGGCGGCAAGGGCGTCTTCTGGACGAACGAGAAGCAAGCGGCGACGCCCGCGCAATGGCGAAGCGAGGCGCAGCGCCACGACGGTAGCTGGTGGACCGACTGGGCTGCATGGCTGGCCGCGCGCTCGGGGGAGCGGGTCAAGCCGCCCGCGATCGGCAGCGACGGGCACCCTGCCCTGGCCGACGCACCCGGCACTTACGTTCTCGAGAAGTGAGCCCTTCGCTGGGGCTCGAGCGAGGAAAGCTGCCCGAGGTGGCTTGACGCCCCGAGGCAGCGTCCGCTTCCATGCAGCCATTCCGTTTTTCCATGTCACTTCGCGACATCGCCGATCGTCGCGCGCGGTGCGCCCGGCAGGACTCGAACCCGCAACCAAGCCGTTATGAGCGGCCCGCTCTAACCGTTGAGCTACAGGCGCCCGCTACGTGATCTGACTCGGCCGGGGCGCCGCGCGCAAGACCCTCCGGCATCCGTTTCGCGATCCAGCACTGTTTGCTTGGCCTGCGTCTCTCTGGCATACGGCGTCACCCCTTCCCAGTGCCGATCCCGGCTTCGGGAGCGGCGCGTCCGAGAGGAACTGCTTCGAATGCCTTTTGCCTTTGTTGTAATCATCATCTGCGGCCTGCTGGCGCTTGCCTATGGCGTGGTGACGACCCGGCAGGTTCTTGCGGCGGATGCCGGAACGCCGCGGATGCAGGAGATCGCCGCGGCGGTACAGGAGGGCGCGAGGGCCTACCTGAACCGCCAGTACACGACGATCGCGATCGTCGGGGCGCTGGTGACCATCTTCCTGGGCCTCACGCTCGGCTACCTGGTCGCGATTGGATTCGTTATCGGGGCCGTGCTGTCGGCGTGCGCCGGTTATGTCGGGATGAATGTGTCGGTGCGGGCCAATGTGCGCACCGCGCAGGCCTCGCGCAAAGGCTTGGCCGCCGGGCTCGAGATCGCCTTCAAGTCCGGCGCGATCACCGGGATGCTGGTGGTGGGCCTCGGGCTGCTGGGGGTGACGTGCTACTATCTCATCCTGCGAGGCGTCCTGCCGAGCGCCGATCTGCGCCCGGTGATGGAGGCGATGGTCGGATTGTCGTTCGGCGCCAGCCTGATCTCGATCTTCGCCCGCCTGGGCGGAGGCATCTTCACCAAGGGCGCGGATGTCGGCGCCGACCTGGTCGGCAAGGTCGAAGCGGGAATCCCCGAGGACGATCCTCGCAACCCCGCGGTGATCGCCGACAACGTGGGCGACAACGTGGGCGACTGCGCCGGGATGGCCGCCGATCTGTTCGAGACCTATGTCGTCACGATCGTCGCCACCATGCTGCTGAGCGCGATCTTCTTCGCTCCGCAGATGCGTGACGTGGTCATGATCCTGCCGCTCGGCATCGGCGCCATCTGCATCCTTGCCTCCATCGTGGGCGCCTATTTCGTGCGCCTCGGCCCCGACAACGGGATCATGAAGGCGCTCTACAAGGGCCTGCTGGTCACGGGAGGCCTGTCGGTGCTGGGCATCGCCATCATCATCGCCTGGTTCACCGGCTTCACGACAAGCCTGCCCCTGGTCAATGCCGGCGTGCTGACCGGGCTCGATCTGTTCATCTGCGCCCTGGTGGGGCTGGCGGTCACGGGCGCGATCGTGGTCGTCACCGAATACTATACCTCGACCGAATACCGCCCGGTGCGCAGCATCGCGCAGAGTTCCACCACCGGGCACGGCACCAACGTCATCCAGGGCCTGGCGGTGTCGATGGAGGCCACGGCCGCGCCGGTGATCGCGATTTGCATCGGCATCATCATCTCCTATCTGGCCGCGGGCCTGTACGGCATCGCCGTCGCGGCGACCACCATGCTGGCCCTAGCCGGGATGATCGTGGCGCTCGACGCATACGGCCCGGTGACGGACAATGCCGGCGGCATCGCCGAGATGGCCGATCTGCCCGGCGAGGTGCGGGTGACCACCGACGCGCTGGACGCGGTGGGCAACACCACCAAGGCGGTGACGAAGGGCTACGCGATCGGCTCGGCCGGCTTCGCCTCGCTGGTGCTGTTCGCGGCCTACACGCAGGATCTGACCTATTACTTCCCGAACCTGCGGGTACCGTTCCAGCTCGAGGATCCATACGTCGTCATCGGGCTGTTCCTGGGCGGGCTGCTGCCCTACCTGTTCGGCTCGATGGGCATGACCGCGGTCGGCCGCGCCGCCGGCGCGGTGGTCGTCGAGGTGCGCCGGCAATTCCGCGAGCTGCCGGGGATCATGGAAGGCCGGGACAAGCCCGAATATGGGCGGGCGGTCGACATGCTGACCCGGGCGGCGATCCGGGAGATGATCCTCCCATCCTTGCTGCCGGTGCTCGCTCCCGTGGTGCTGTGGGTGGTGATATGGGGCATCGGCGGGCGGGTGGCGGCGTTTTCCGCGCTCGGCGCCATGCTGCTGGGCACGATCGTAACCGGCCTCTTCGTGGCGATCTCGATGACCTCGGGGGGCGGCGCCTGGGACAATGCCAAGAAATATATCGAAGAGGGCCATCACGGCGGCAAAGGGTCCGAGGCGCACAAGGCCGCGGTGACCGGGGATACGGTCGGCGATCCCTACAAGGACACCGCGGGGCCGGCGGTCAATCCGATGATTAAGATCACCAACATCGTGGCGCTTCTGCTGCTGGCAATCCTGGCCGGCTGGATGCACCCCTAGCCGATCCTGGCTGTCGCGGCCGTTAGCACGCCGGCCGCGACAGCCAGGGGCTCTATCAGGGGCCGAACGCACGGCTGGTCCGGTTCAGGTGTAGGCCGGCGCTTGCTGGAACACCCTCGACTGATGCCGCAACTACTCGCGGCGCCGGCTAGGATTCCAACATCCGACGCAGCAACTCCACATCCTCGGCGAACGCGGCATCACGCTCCATCAACTCGCCGACCCGTGAGACGGCGTGCATCACGGTAGTGTGATCGCGGTTCCCAAACTTGCGGCCGATCTCGGGCAGGCTGCGGCTGGTGAGCTGTTTGGCGAGGTACATCGCCACTTGGCGTGGACGCGCGACGGCGCGGGCGCGTCGCGCGGAAGACATGTCGGTCAGGCGGATGTTGTAGTGCTCGGCGACCTTGCGCTGGATCTCGTCGATCGTCACGCGCCGGTCGTGCGCTTTCAGGATGTCGTGCAGTACTTCCTGCGTCGAACTCGAGCGTCACCGGGCGACCGAACAGATTGGCGTGCGCGATGAGCCGGTTGAGGGCGCCCTCCAGCTCGCGCACGTTCGAGGTGATCTTATGGGCCAGGAACTCCATCACCTTGTTGGGCACCGGGACGCCGGCCCGCTCGGCCTTCGCCTCGAGGATGGAGATGCGAAGCTCGTAGGTTGTGGCATGGATGTCCGCGACCATGCCGCACCCAAGCCGGGTCCGCAGGCGGTCTTCCAGCCCTGAGAGGTCGGAGGGAGACTTGTCCGCGGAGACCACGATCTGCTTACCGGCGTCAACGAGCGCGTTGAAGGTGTGGAAGAACTCCTCCTGCGTGTTGTCCTTGCCGATCAGGAACTGAAGGTCGTCGACCATCAGCACGTCGACGCTGCGAAGCTGCTCCTTGAACTCCATCGTCGACTGGCTGCGGATCGCGGCGATGAAGCGGTACATGAACTTCTCGGCCGACATGTAAGCCACGGTGACAGGCCGCGCCTGCTGGACGGGTACGGTCAGCTGCCAGGCGATGCCGTGCATCAGATGCGTCTTGCCGAGACCCACGCCGCCGTACAGGAACAGCGGGTTGAAGCCGGCGCTGGCAGGCTTTTCCGCGACCCGGCGGGCGCAGGCGTATGCGAACTCGTTGGGCTTGCCGACCACGAAATTCTCGAACGTGAAACGCGCATCGAGCGGAGCCGCCACCTCCGCACGCGGCTCCGGACGCTCCTCGGCACGCTGGCGATCCTCGGCCAGGGCGGCGACCTTGGTCCGCAGCAGCGCGGGCGAGACGATCGGTTCCTCCGGCCCGTCCAGGGCGGTGCCGGCTGGATCGCCGCCCACGCGGATATCGACGCGACGTACGCAGGCATTCTCCGCTTGCCAAAGGGAGCTGATACGGGCGCCATAATGTTCGCGCACCCAGTCGCGATGGAAGCGGTTGGGCAGATGGACGGTGATCTCATCCCCGTCGAGACCGGCCAGCGTCATCTGGCGCAACCAGGAACGGTACTCGACCTCCCCCACATCGGATTGCAGCCGCGCCCGGATGCGGTTCCATTGGATGGAAAGCTCGTCGACCCGATCGCCTTCGGAGTCCGTGCGCACTGGGCGCTCCATAAAGCCGCTTTCTAATGCCACTGGAATCGCCCCATTCCGACGCCTGCGCCGCCGTTTCAAGCACCACCCCAGCCCTACTACGTCATCTCCCAAGGGCAGTCGAAGGAGAGTGGGCCGTCAGCACTAACGTTCCAGAAATAACTAGAGGAACCCATCAGAAGGTTCAACGAATTTTTAACCCTGAAGGAAAACTAGTTTTTACTTCCCGGACTCAGGCGGAATATTGCTCGCATACTAAGGAACCGCAACGAGGATTTCCCCGCTAACGAAATTCGCCGGTTCGGCGCGATGAGAGAACGCCGGGCCGTTATATTGGCGTATCAGATCAAATCCAGGTCGAACCTCACCCGGCTTGCATGGCTTTGATTCGGGCAGAGAGCCGCGATAGCTTGCGCGAAACGGTATTGCCGTAAATCACACCCTTGCCGGAGGCGCGCTGCATCTCCGGTTGCGCGGCCCTGAACGCCGCCGCCGCGCTCGCCTTGTCTCCGCCAGAGATCGCCGTCTCTACCTTCTTGATGAAGGTGCGCATCCGCGACTTCCGGGCCTGGTTGCGCTGAGTGCGGCGGAGGGTCTGGCGGATGCGCTTGCGCGCGGAGGCGGTGTTGGCCATGCGTTCGATGTGTCCCGGTCGGAAGCCGCATGTGTCAGTTCAGCGGCGCAAGCCGTGGGTTCTAGGCACCGGCCCGAGAGGCGTCAAGAATCCCCCTCCCGTCAGGGCGGCTCAGCCTTTCCGGAAAGATGGCTTCCGCTTTTCGACGAAAGCCGCCATTCCCTCGCGTTGATCGGGGGTGCCGAACAAGGAGAGGAACAGGGCGCGCTCGTGGCGAACCCCCTCGACCAATGTGGTCTCGAAGGCGCGGTTGACCGCCTGCTTGGCCATCGTCACCGCCACCGGCGAGAGGCTCGCGACCTTTTCGGCGACCTTGATCGCCTCCGGCACGAGCTGATCGGCCGCTATCACGCGCGAGACCAGATTTGCCCGCTCCGCCTCGGCCGCGTCCATGAAGCGCGCCGTCAGCACCATCTCCATGGCCTTGGATTTGCCGACCGCCCGCGTCAGCCGTTGCGTGCCGCCAGCCCCAGGGATGACCCCGAGATTGATCTCCGGTTGGCCAAACTTCGCCGTGTCGGCGGCGAGGATCATGTCGCACATCATCGCCAGCTCGCACCCGCCCCCCAGGGCGAAGCCGGCGACCGCGGCGATGACCGGCTTTTTGACTTGCAACACCGTCTCCCAGCGGCGGCCGATGAAATCCTCCAACAGCGCCTCGGGATGGGTGCGGTCGCGCATCTCCTTGATGTCTGCCCCGGCGGCGAACGCCTTCTCATTGCCGGTCAGGACGATGGCACCGATCGCCGGGTCGGCGTCGAACGCGAGAAGCTGCTGACCCAGTTCGATCATGAGCTGATCGCAAAGGGCGTTGAGGGCCTGCGGCCGATTTAACCGGATCAGTCCAACCCGCCCGTGCGTCTCCACCAGGATCATCTCGTAGCTGTCGGCCATCCGCCCAACCTCCGCCCCAGGTTTTTGGCTTCTAGCTAGCGTTGGGTGCGCGGGCAATAGAACGTGCTGCGGCCGGACTGGACGATGCGCCGCACCCCCGCGCAAGCCGGCGGGCCGGGGCAGCGTTCGCACGCGACGCCTTCCCGCCCGTACACGCGCCAAGCGTGCTGGAAATAGCCCAGCTCTCCGTCCGGCTGGACGTAGTCGCGCAGGCTGGAGCCGCCCGCAGCTATGGCATCGGTCAGGGTCACCTTGATCGCCGGCACGAGGCGGGCCGCCCGCTCCCCGACGACCGTATACGCTAGGCGCCGCGGGCTCAGCCTGGCACGGAACAGGGCCTCGCTGACATAGATGTTGCCGAGGCCGGCGACGACGCCCTGATCCAGCAGCGCGGCCTTTATGGAGGTGCGCCGGCCGGCAAGGGCGGCGCTCAGCCGTGCCTGGCCGAACGCCTCTTCCAGCGGCTCGGGGCCGAGCCCGACGAGCAGACGGTGCGCATCCTCGGCCGCGGTCGGGATGAGATCGATCATGCCGAACCGGCGCGGATCGACGAAGCCGAGACGCCAGCCCTCCTCGGTCTCAAGCGCGAGATGCTCGTGATGGGCGGCGGGTCCGAGCACGTTGGAAGGCGGAGCGAGGACGATGCGGCCGGACATGCCGAGATGCAGCAGCACGCTGTCCCCGCCGTCGAGCCGCATGAGGATGTACTTGCCGCGCCGACGGAATCCGACGACGCGCGCTCCGGTCAGGCGCGCCGCGAGGCCGGCCGGCAAGGGCCAGCGCAGATCCGGACGCCGCGCCTCGGCTCGAAGGATGATGCGCCCTTCCAGCCGGGAGCGCAGGCCGCGCATCACGGTCTCGACTTCGGGGAGTTCCGGCATTGGCTCGGGACAGGCTATACGTGGGCCGGCATGAGCGACAACCCAGCGTCCGACCCAACCGCCGATTTCGGCTTTCGCCGCGTGCCCGCGGCCGCGAAGAAGGGACTGGTGCGCGAGGTCTTCGACAGCGTGGCGCCTCGCTACGACCTGATGAACGATCTGATGTCCCTCGGCATTCACCGGGCCTGGAAGCGCATCCTGGTCAGCGCGCTCGACCCGAGGCCGCAGCGTATGCTGCTGGACCTGGCGGGGGGAACAGGAGACGTGAGCTTCGGCTGGCTTGGCCAGGGCGGCGGGACGGCGCTGCTGTCCGACATCAACGCCCAGATGCTGTCCGTAGCCCGCGACCGCGCCCTGGCGCGCGGCGTATGCGCCGGGCTGCAATTGCTGGTCGCGGATGCCGAGCGGGTGCCGCTGCCGGATCGCGTCGTGGACCGGGTCTCGATCGCCTTCGGCCTGCGCAACTGCACCGACAAGCAGGCCGTGCTGACCGAGGCGCGGCGCGTGCTGAAGCCCGGCGGGCGGTTCTTCTGCCTGGAGTTCAGCCGCTTGCGGGTCGCCGCCCTGGCCCCCGCCTACGAGGCGTGGTCGTTCCAGGTGCTACCCCGCCTGGGGGGCGCGGTGGCCGGCGACACAGAGAGCTATCGCTACCTCGCCGAGAGCATCCGCACTTTCCCCGACCAGGACCGGCTGGGCGCGATGATGACCGAAGCCGGCTTCGCGCGCGTTGGCTGGCGCAACCTGTCGGGGGGCATTGCGGCGATCCATTCGGGGTGGCGGCTGTGAACGGCCTGGATGGCCGCCGCGTGCTGCTGATCGTCTCGGGCGGGATCGCCGCGTACAAGGCGCTGGAGCTGATCCGGCTGCTGCGCGCTCGCGGCTGCGGCGTGACATGCGTGCTGACCAAGGCCGGCGCGCAGTTCGTCGCCCCGCTTTCGTTGCAGGCATTGAGCGAGAGCAAGGTGTTCACCGATCTGTTCTCGCTGACCGACGAGAGCGAAATGGGGCACATCCAGCTCTCTCGCAGCGCCGATCTCGTGGTGGTGGCTCCCGCCTCGGCCGATATCCTCGCCCGGATGGCGGCGGGTCTCGCCAATGATCTGGCGAGCACGCTGCTGCTGGCGACCGACAAGCCGGTGCTGGTGGCGCCGGCGATGAATGTACGGATGTGGTTGCATCCGGCGACGGTGGCCAACATGGCGTTGTTGGCCTCGCGCGGGGTGCGCGTCGTCGGCCCGGATGAAGGGGCGATGGCCTGCCATGAGTTCGGCCCTGGGCGTCTGGCCGAACCGCCCGCCATTCTGGCGGCGATCGAGGGCTTGCTTGCGCCTGACCGAGTCTTGCACGGGCGGCATGTTCTGGTCACGAGCGGGCCGACGCAGGAGCCGATCGATCCCGTGCGCTACATCGCCAATCGCAGCAGCGGCAGGCAGGGGAGCGCGATCGCGGCGGCGCTGGCTCGGCTTGGAGGGCGGGTCACATTGGTGACCGGGCCGGTCAACGTGGCTGCTCCTTCTGGAGTAGAGCTGCACCGGGTTGAAACCGCCAAGGATATGCTTGCCGCCTGCTTGGAGGCGTTGCCCGCGGATGCCGCGGTGTGCGCGGCGGCCGTGGCGGATTGGCACGTTGCGCTGCAGTCGGCGTCGAAGCTGAAGAAGCGGCCGGGCGGGCACCCGCCGGTGCTGGAGCTTGTTCCCAATCCGGACATTCTCGCCACCCTCTCGCGCGAGGGGCCGCGCCGGCCACGCCTCGTCGTGGGCTTCGCCGCCGAGACCGACGCCTTGATCGCCAATGCGATGGAGAAGCGCACCCGCAAGGGCTGCGACTGGATACTGGCCAACGACGTCTCGCCTGCGACCGGAATCATGGGTGGCGAGGAAAACGCCGTGCATCTGATCACTGCCCAGGGCGTCGAGGACTGGCCCCGTATGGCGAAGGCCGAGGTCGCCGAGCGTCTGGCCCGGCGCATCGCCGAGGCGCTGCAGTGAGCGTGACGGTCGCGGTTCGTCGGCTGGCGCACGGCGAGGGCCTTCCCCTGCCCGACTACGCGACGCCCGGCGCTGCGGGAATGGACCTCCTCGCGGCGATTGACCAGCCGCGCGTCCTTGCGCCGGGCGGGCGCTCGCTGATCCCGACCGGTCTGGCGGTCGCCTTGCCGCCCGGCTTCGAGCTGCAAGTCCGCCCCCGCTCGGGCCTGGCGCTGCGGCATGGCATCCTGGTGGCGAACAGCCCAGGCACGATCGACGAGGATTATCGCGGCGAGATCCAGGTCATCCTGTTGAACGGCGGCGAGGTGGCCTTCACCGTCGAGCGCGGGACTCGCATCGCGCAGGCAGTCCTGGCTCCGGTTCTTCGGGTGGCTTGGCGCGAGGTGGCGGAACTCGACGAGACGCACCGCGGGACGGGCGGCTTTGGCAGCACGGGGCTGTCTCAAGCCGCCGGCCGCGGCTGATTCGAGTTGGCGCGCAGCCCCGTCCACCCCTCGTTCCTCGCCGGGCGGCGGCTTCCTAATCAGTGGGATCTGTTCGCGATCCTGGTCGTGTTCGGCGCCCTGGTCGCGATGGTGCGGGTGGCCGGCGGCACCTTCGCGCCGATCAGCGCGCCCGAGGCGCTGGCGGTCCATCTCGATCCGGCGAACCTGCCGGAATACGCGGCGCGGACGACCTTGCGAATGTTTGGTGCGCTGGCCGCCTCGTTAGTGTTCACCTTCACCTACGGGACGGCGGCGGCCAAGAGCCGGCGTGCCGGCGCGATCCTGATCCCGCTGCTCGACATCCTCCAGTCGGTGCCGATTCTCGGTTTTCTGACCTTTACCGTGGTCTTCTTCCTGAGCCTATTCCCCGGCCGGGTGCTGGGACTGGAGCTGGCCGCGATCTTCGCGATCTTCACGAGCCAGGCGTGGAACATGGCCTTCAGCCTGTACCAGTCGCTGCGCACGCTTCCGCTTGACCTGCAGGAAGTCGCGCAGAGCTTCCGGCTTGGCGCGTGGCAGCGGTTCTGGCGGCTGGAGGTGCCGTTCGCCGTTCCGGGCCTGGTGTGGAACACGATGATGTCGATGTCGGGCGGCTGGTTCTTCGTCGTCGCCGCGGAGGCCGTGACCCTCGGCGAGAAGACATGGACGCTGCCAGGTATCGGCTCCTACGTCGCGCTGGCGCTGGAGCGGCGGGACTTAGCGGCGGTCGGCTACGCGATCGGGGCCATGCTGGTGGTCATCCTGCTCTATGACCAGTTACTGTTCCGGCCGCTGGTGGCGTGGTCCAGCAAGTTCCGCTTCGAGACGACGGCGGCCGTGGAAGCGCCCGACCCCTGGATGCTGCGGCTGGTGCGGCGCACCCACCTGCTGCGCGCGGCGGTGACGATGCTCGGCGACGCGATGACCTGGGCAGGCGGGCTGCGGATCGGGCGTGGGCACCGGCAACGTGCCTTCCAGCCTCCGCCCTCGCGGCTGGTCGATGCGGCCTGGCTGATCGTGCTGGGCTTGGTGCTGGCCTGGGCCGCGTGGCAGCTCGCGAGCTTCGTCGCCGGTCAGCTCGCCTGGGCCGACTTGCGGGAGGCGTTTCTGTTGGGTTGCGTCACCCTGGCGCGGGTCGCGGTCCTGATGCTGATCGCCACCCTGGTCTGGGTGCCGATCGGGGTCTGGCTCGGGCTGCGTCCCGCGTGGGCGCGACGGGCCCAGCCCCTGGCGCAGTTCCTGGCGGCATTTCCCGCGAACCTGCTCTATCCGCCCTTCGTGCTGTTCATCGTGCGCTTCCGGTTGGACCCGGATGTGTGGCTGACGCCGCTGATGGTGCTCGGGACGCAGTGGTACATCCTGTTCAACGTCATCGCGGGGGCCGCCGCGTTCCCCGGCGATCTGCGGGAGGTGGCGGCGAATTTCGGCGTATGCGGGCGGCTTTGGTGGCAGAGGGTGATGTTGCCAGGGATCATGGCGTACTATGTGACCGGTGCGATCACCGCGTCGGGCGGGTCATGGAATGCCTCCATCGTTGCCGAGATCGCTTCCTGGGGGGATACGCGGCTGGTCGCGAACGGGCTCGGCGCCTACATCGCCGAGGCCACGGCGAAGGGTGCGATGGCCCGGGTGGTGCTGGGGGTGGCCGTGATGTCCGGCTTCGTGCTGATCATCAACAGGCTGCTCTGGCGGCCGCTTTACGCCTATGCCAGCCGGCGCCTCACCCTCACATGACGGAGCACGGCAGATGCCCGACCGAGCCGCCTCGGCCCCGCTGCTCGAAGTGCGCGGCTGTCGGCAGGCCTACCACAAGGAGGCGAGCGCCGACCTCGTGGTGCTGGATGATGTGAACCTCGCCTTGCGCGAGGGCGAGATGGTGGCGCTGCTAGGTCGGTCGGGATCGGGCAAGTCCACCCTCCTGCGCATCGTCGCGGGCCTGCTGCGGCCGACCGCGGGGGACGTGCTCTGGCACGGAACGCCGATCGACGGACCGCCCGTTGGGGTGGCGATGGTATTCCAGAGCTTCGCGCTGTTCCCGTGGCTGACCGTGCAGGAGAACGTGGAGCTTGGGCTCGAGGCGCGCGGAGTGCCCCGGTCCGAACGCGCCCGGCGCGCGGAACAGGCGATCGACCTGATCGGGCTGGGCGGGTTCGAGAGCGCCTACCCCAAGGAGCTTTCGGGGGGCATGCGCCAGCGCGTGGGTCTGGCACGCGCGCTGGTCGTCCATCCCGACCTGCTGTTGATGGACGAGCCGTTCAGCGCCCTGGACGTGCTGACTGCCGAGACGCTGCGCACCGACCTGATCGACCTGTGGGCGGAAGGGAAGCTGCCACTCAAATCGGTGCTGATGGTCACGCACAACATTGAGGAGGCGGTCCTGATGTGCGACCGCATCCTCGTGTTCTCGGCCAATCCGGGGCGGGTCGCCCATGAGCTGCCCGTCCGGTTTCCGCATCCGCGCAACCGTCTGGACCCGGCCTTCCGCAAGCTGGTGGACGACATCTACGGGTTGATGACGCGCCGCCCGCAGGCGGGGTCGAGGCCAATCGGCCCCGCGCCGGCGGCGACCATCGACACGGCGCTGCACCGGGTCGGGACGAACCTGATGGCGGGTCTGATCGAGGCGCTGGCCGCCGAGCCGTACCATGGCCGGGCCGACCTGCCGGCGCTGGCGGGGGCGTTGCAGCTCGAACTCGATGACCTGCTCCCACTCGGCGAGTCGCTGCAATTGCTGCATTTCGCGGTGCTTGCCGAAGGCGACATCGTCCTGACCGATGCCGGGCGAGCCTTCGCCGCCGCCGATACCGAGGCTCGCAAGCGCCTGTTCGCCGACGCCCTGCTCGCCAACGTCCCGCTGATCACGATGATCCGGCACGTGCTGGACGAGCGCTGGAACCACCGCGCCTCCGCCGTGCGCTTCCGCGACGAACTGGAGGATCACATGTCGCCCGAATACGCCGACGACACGCTGCGGGCGGCGATAGCCTGGGGCCGCTACGCCGAACTGTTCAGCTACGACGAGGAGGCCGAGCAGTTCAGCCTGGAGGAGGTGGAATAGGTCAGCCGCGAGCCCGCTCGCGCAGCGGAAGCGGGGGCGGCGAGGCGGACAGCTGGCGCCGATCGCCGATGCGGCGCGTGAACTGGGTGGCGTCCAGATACTCCAGCAATGGCACGCTGTACTTGCGGGAAATCCCAAGCGCCGCGCCGGCGTCGCCGACCAGCAGGCCCGGCCCGTCCGCCAGCAACGGGCGCAGCCGACGCCGGGCCTCCTCGATCGCCTCGCGGTGGAACAGGATCTCCCGCTTTTGCGCCTTGTCGGGCGCGCGCACCAGCACGCCCTCGCGCACCAGCCGATCCAGCGCGCGACGGGTCGCCACGTCCGGCGGCTTGTCGGTCGGGGGCGACAGGCCAGCACGACCGAACGCCGCCGCCAGACTGGCCGCGAGCCTGTCCTCCCCCGCCTTGCGCGCCTGCTCGTGCTCGGCGCGGATCAGGCGGATGCGACTGGCCCGCTCGATCCGGCCCGCAGCGACCAGGCGGGCGAGGGCCATGTCGAGCACCTCCGGCCCGCAGTCAGGCAGGGCGGCGCGGAGTTGGTCGCGCGACAGGCCCTCGGGGTGGGCGGGCCAGTGCGCCTCTAGCGCGTGCATCGCATCCGCGGCGGTTCGCTCCAACGCGGGGGCGGCGACTGCCACGCCGCCGGCTACGACGCATGGCGTGCGGGACAGGGCCGCCGCGGTCCGGGCGGGCGACAGGCCGGCGAGACGGGCCAGGGCAACCAGCGACGTCCCGCGTGAACCGGCGCGGCCGAGCGCCGCTGACAACACCGACTCGGGCGCGGCGCGCGCGAGCGTATCCAGCCAGGCGATGGCCGCCGGGTCAGCCCGGCGCAGGCGCTGTGCCTGCGCATCCAGCACCCGCCCGCCGGCGACCACGCTCAGGGGCGAGGTCAGGCGCAGGATGACGTGCTCGCCCACGGGTACCGCCACTCGCGGCGTGCAGCGGAGTTGGGCGAGGCACGTCTCTCCAGGCGCCAGCTCGGCGCGATCGAGCAGACGCACGGTCGCATCGGTCTCGCTGGTCGCGAACAGGAGGCGAAGCTTGGTGGCCGAGCCGAGCGGGGCCGGCGCGCTGGGAGAGGCCCGAAGCTCGACCGACAGCCATGACGACGGGCTGAGCAGGCCAGGCATGGCCAGGGCGGTACCGGGGCGCGCCTCCGTGGTCTCGGTTGCGCGCAGGTTCACGGCGACACGCTGGCCCGGCGAGGCTGTCGGGAAGCTGATCCCGCGGACCTGCACCCCGCGCACGCGCGCCCGATTTCCCGCAGACACCAACTCCACCTCGTCGCCGACCGCGATCGCGCCCCAGCGGAGCGTTCCGGTGATGACGGTTCCATATCCGGCGACGGTGAAGGCGCGATCGATCGGCAGGTAAGGCACCCCACGCTCGTCCGGGCGGCGCGCGCGCGGCGCCAATTCGCCGAGCGCGCCCTTCAGGGCCGCGATCCCGACGCCGGCAACCGGCGAGACCAGGATGGGAGGCGGCGCGGACAACCCCAAGCCGGCCGCCAGCGACGCGGCCTCGATCCCGACCGCCTCGGCCTGTTCGGGCCCGACGAGGTCGCACTTGGTGACGGCGATGACGGCGGCTCGAACCCCAAGCAGAGCGGCGACCTCGGCATGCTCGGTGGTCTGCGGCTTGATGCCCTCGTTCGCCGCCACGACCAGCAGCACGGCACCAATGCCGGTGGCTCCCGAGATCATCGTCCGCAGAAAGCGTTCGTGCCCCGGCATATCGATCAGGTCGAGGACCGTAGCGCCGTCGTTGAACGAGAGATGCGCGAAGCCGAGCGCGATGGAGATGCCCCGCCGACGCTCCTCCGGCAGACGGTCGGTGTCGATGCCCGTCAACGCGCGTACAAGCGCGGTCTTGCCGTGATCGACATGGCCGATGACACCGACAATAAGGCTCGAGGCCGCAGGCATGAGCACGTCAAGTCGCACGCTGCCAGGCAGTCAGGCAAGGTGGGGTCCGCGCACATCCGGTCATTGCGCTTGCGCGGGTCCGAACGATATGGCTCGGTTGCGCCGGGACGGCGGGAAACGGAGGATTCGATGCGCACTGGCGCGCGCGCGGCTGTTGTGGGGATGGCGGCGCTGCTTGCGGCGGGACAGGCGGTCGCGCAAGGTACCGATACGGGAGCGGCGCAGTCTCCTGCACGGCCGCTGACACAGGCCGCCCCACCCGCCGAAGCGCCGGCTCAACCGGCTCAACCGGCTCCGAAGGACAACTACCACAGCAAGGACGGCGATCTTCGCGCCTCCGCGGTGATCGGCGCGACAATCTACAACGACCAGAAGCAGACGATCGGCACCATCAGCGACCTGCTCATGGACAAGGACAGCAAGGTGACCAAGGCCGTGCTGTCGGTAGGCGGCTTCCTGGGCGTCGGCAGCCGGCTGGTGGCGGTTCCCTTCGCCGATCTGCGGATCGAGGCGGAACGGATCGTGCTTCCTGGGGCTACGAAGGTATCGCTGGAGAACCTTTCCGCCTTCCAGGCAGGAGGGTAACAATCGGGTGAGTCCTGCCCCATCCCCGGTTTT
The DNA here is from genome assembly GCA_963830565.1 of uncultured Pseudomonadota bacterium. Classification (GTDB taxonomy): domain Bacteria; phylum Pseudomonadota; class Alphaproteobacteria; order Acetobacterales; family Acetobacteraceae; genus DATFDN01. The sequence goes on along the minus strand of CAWHMO010000007.1, from coordinate 122,950 downwards.
GTGCGTCGCACTGGGGCAAACCAGGGCAACATTGCGCCGACCTGGCAAGCAGCGAACAGAAGAACGCGGAGGACAGCATGCAGGACGTCCAGGCGCCCAGGGCGGAAGCGGCCGGACTTGACCGCTTCCAGGCCGTTCGTGCCCATACCGAGCGCCTGACCGCCGCCTTGACCCCCGAGGACCAGTGCGTGCAGTCGATGCCGGATGCAAGTCCGGCGAAATGGCATCGGGCGCACACGACCTGGTTCTTCGAGGAGTTCCTGCTGCGGTCGTTCCTTGAAAACTACCGCCCGTTCGATCCCGACTTCCGATACCTGTTCAACTCCTACTACGAAACCGTTGGCGCCCGGCACCCGCGGCCGTACCGCGGCTTGCTGACCCGGCCTCCGGCCGAGCGGATCGACGAGTATCGCGAGCACGTGGACGCCGGCATGGCCCGTCTTCTGCGCGATCCGCCGACGTCTGCCGCGCCGCTGATCGAACTCGGTCTGCAGCACGAGCAACAGCACCAGGAACTGCTCCTCACCGACATGTTGCACGCCTTCGCCCAGAACCCGCTCTCGCCCGCCGTGCTGCCGGAATGGCGAGAGCCCGCCGGGGCCGTCGGACCGACCCGGTTCGTCGCCCTCCCCGGCGGCCTGGAGCGCATCGGGCATAATGGCAACGGGTTCTGCTTCGACAACGAGACGCCGCGTCACGGCTCCTATCTAGAGCCATTCGAGATCGCCGACCGGCTGGTCCGCAACAGCGATTGGCTGGCGTTCATCGTGGATGGCGGCTACCGAACCCCGACGCTCTGGATGTCCGACGGCTGGGCGCATGTCCAGGCCGAGGGGCGGACCACGCCGCTTTATTGGAAGCAGCGCGACGGCGCTTGGCTGGAGATGGGGCTTGGCGGCCTGCGCGCGCTCGAACCCGAGGCGCCGGTCCGGCACATCTGCTGGTACGAGGCCGACGCCTATGCGCGCTGGGCCGGTGCGCGGCTGCCGACCGAGGCGGAGTGGGAGAAGGCGAGCAGTCATCGGGACCTGCGCGAGCAAACCGGCCATGCCTGGCAGTGGACCGGCAGCGCCTATCGGCCCTATCCCGGATTCCGCCCCGTCCCCGGCGCCGTGGGGGAGTACAACGGCAAGTTCATGATCGGCCAGATGGTGCTGCGCGGCGGCTCGCTCGCCACCTCGCCCGGCCACACCCGGCCTACCTACAGGAATTTCTTTCATCCTGACAAACGCTGGCAGTTCACCGGCCTTCGGCTGGCGCGCGACGCATAGCACTCGGAGGACGCGATGCCGGATGACAGGGTCACTCTCGCCGCGCGGATCGACCCGAGCATCTCGCGGGCGGCGCTGCGGGGGCTGCTGGCGCGGCCGAAGACGCTGCCAGCGATGCTCTTCTACGACGACGAGGGATGCCGCCTATTCTACCGCATCACCGGCCTGCCGGAGTACTATCTGACCCGCACCGAACTGGCGCTACTGGACGAGGTCGCGCCACAGATAGCCGCATCCGTCAGCGCGCCTGCCGCCCTGGTCGAATACGGCGCGAGCAGCGAGGCAAAGGCCGCGGCGTTGCTGGATCAGGCCGCCGCAAACCGGGCCGCAGCCTTTGCCGTCTATGTCCCGATCGACGTTGCCGAGACGGCGTTGCGGGCCATGGCCGACCGGCTGACGTCCGCGCGGCCGGGGCTGAAGGTCCTCCCAGTCGTGGGCGACTTCCTGCAGCCGGTGGCCCTGCCGCTCGCGCTGGATGGTCTTGACCGGCTTGGGTTTTTCCCCGGCTCCACCATCGGCAACCTGGACCCGGCACAGGCGCGACAATTCCTGGCGCAGGCCCGCCGCACCCTGGGAGCGGGCGCCCGGATGCTGGTCGGCGTTGACCTACGCAAGGACGAGGCGCTGCTGATCCCGGCCTATGATGACGCAGCCGGCGTGACCGCGGCATTCAATCTCAACGTTCTGCGCCGACTTAATCGAGAGGCCGGCGCGGACTTCGACCTCGACGGCTTCGTCCACCGCGCGGTGTGGAACGACGCCGAGGGCCGGATCGAGATGCATCTGGCAAGCACCCAGGCGCAGACGGTCCATCTGGACGGGCACGCGATCGACTTCGCGCCGGGCGAGACGATCCACACGGAGAACAGCTACAAGCATACGCCGGATGGCTTCCGGGCGATCGCGACCGCGGCGGGTTGGCGGGCGGAGCGGATGTGGACCGACCCGGCACGGCTGTTCTCGCTTCACCTGCTGGTTGGCTGAAAGCCGCTCGCTGAGGCTTGCCGCAGACGAGGGAACGAATTGCCTGGAGAGCGGAACCGTGGTTCGTGCCGCCGTCCCGCTCGGCCGCGGCTTGGCTGTGCCGCTGAAAGGCTGGCGGCTGTGGCACAGCGCCGAGATTGCCGGCGGACGCCCGGTTCGGTAGGGTCCGCCGCTTTGCACAACCGAGCGAGTTCCATGCGCCTGACCGCCGACCGCCTCGACCGGATCAGCCCCAGCCTGACCATTGCCGTGGCCACGAAGGCGCGGCAGCTCCAGGCAGAGGGGCGCGACGTCATCAGCCTTTCCGCGGGAGAGCCCGATTTCGATACGCCCCGCAACATCAAGGACGCCGCCATCGCCGCGATCGAGACGGGCGAGACGAAATATACCGACGTCTCCGGCACGCCGAAACTGCGCCGTGCGGTCGCGGCCAAGTTCAAGAGGGACTTCGGGATCGACTACCAGCCGGAGGAGATCATCATCTCGACCGGCGGCAAGCAGGTGATCTTCAACGCCATGCTGGCCACCCTGAACCAAGGCGACGAGGTCATCATTCCCAGCCCCTGCTGGGTGAGCTATCCCGACATCGTCGCCCTGGCCGACGGCAAGCCGGTGCTGGTCCCGTGCGGGCAGAATACCGGCTTCAAGCTGCGCGCCGAGGAACTGGAGGCGGCGATCACGCCGGCGACGCGCTGGTTCATGCTGAACAATCCCTGCAATCCGACCGGCGCGGCCTATAACGCCGATGAGCTGCGGCCGATCTGCGACGTGCTGATGCGCCACCCGGATGTCTGGGTGTTCACCGACGATATCTATGAGAAGCTTGCCTATGACGGGTTCAGGCCGGCGACGATCCTGGAGGTGGAGCCGCGGCTGCGGGCGCGCACGCTGACGATGAACGGCTGCTCCAAGGCGTACGCGATGACCGGTTGGCGCATCGGGTTCGCCGGCGCCCCCGTCGCGCTCATCAAGGCGATGGACAAGCTGCAAAGCCAGTCCACAGCCAACCCGTCCTCGATCAGCCAGGCGGCGGCGGTGGAGGCGCTGAACGGCCCGCAGGATTCCATCGCCGTCATGGCCCGGGTCTATGAGCAGCGGCGGGATCTGATCGTGGATGCGCTGAACCGCGCGCCCGGCGTCACCTGCCATCGACCGGAAGGCGCGTTCTATGTTTTTCCGGCGATCCACGGCTGCATCGGCCGGACCTCGCGCGGCGGCGTCAGGATCACCGACGACGAGACGTTCGTGACGGCGCTCCTGGACGAGGAGGGCGTGGCCACGGTGCATGGCGCGGCATTCTGCTACCCAGGCCATTTCCGCATCAGCTACGCGACTTCGACCGCGCTGCTGGAGGAAGCGGGCCGGCGCATCCAGCGCTTTTGCGAAGGGCTGTCCTGATGCCGGCGCTGGCCGCCCGCCTCGGCCGTGCCCAGGTCGCGGCCAGCACCACCATGACCATACGCGCCCGCGAACTGCGCGCGCAGGGCGTGGACGTGGTTGCGCTGACCCTGGGCGAACCCGGCTTCCCGACGCCGCGCGAGGCGATCGAGGCGGGCTACCGGGCGGCGCTGCGGGGCGAAACGAAATACCCGCCGCAGGACGGCGTGCCCGCGCTGAAGCAGGCCATCCAGCGCAAGTTCTGCCGCGACAACGAGCTCGAGTTCGCGCTCGACGAGATCGCCGTCTCCAACGGCGGCAAGCAGGCCATCTTCAACGCGCTCGCCGCGACCGTCGACCCCGGAGACGAGGTTGTGATCCCGGTGCCCTCGTGGAATGCCTATCCGCTGATGACCCAGCTGCTGGACGGGCGGCCGGTGTTCGTCGCCTGTCCGCAGAACAACGGCTTCAAGCCGCGCGCCGAGGACATCGCGCAGGCGATCACGCCGCGCAGCAAGTGGCTGATCCTCAATAATCCGAACAATCCCTCGGGCGCGGCATGCTCGGCCGACGAACTCGCCGCCATCGCCGACGTCGTTCGCCGATATCCCGATGTCTGGATCATGTCCGACGACATGTACGAGCACCTGGTGTTCGACGGGTTCCGTCACGCCACGATGGCCGCCGTCGCACCCGATCTGCGGGACCGCGTGCTGACGGTCAGCGGGGTGTCCAAGACCTATGCGATGACCGGCTGGCGAATCGGCTTCGCCGCTGGCCCGCGGGCGCTGATCAAGGCCATGGTCAACATGCAGGGGCAGGTCACGGCCGGCGTCTCCACCGTGGGGCAGGCCGCCGCGGCCGCGGCGCTGGACGGCCCGCAGGACGGCATCGGCGAGATGATTGCCGCCTACCAGCGCCGGCGCGACATGGCGGTGGAGATGCTGAACGCCTGTCGCGGCGTGAACTGCCACAAGCCCGAAGGCGCCTTCTACGTGTTCCCCAACATCGCCGGGTGCCTGGCCCGGACCACGCCGGCCGGACGCTGGGTCGGTACCGACGCGGACTTCGCGCTGGCCTTGCTGGAGGAGGCGCATGTCGCGCTGGTGCCTGGCGCGTCCTACGGGATGAGCCCGTATATGCGGGTCAGCACCGCCGCGGACGATAACCTCCTGGCCGAGGGCTGCCGCCGCATCCGGGCGTTCTGCGAGGCGCTGACGTGAGTGCGATGCCGGAGGCGGTGATCCGCCCCGGCATCGATGGGGATGCCGATGGCTTCATCGCTCTGATCGGCGCGTGCTGGGCCGAGTATCCGGGTTGCGTCCTGGATGTCGATGCCGAGGCGCCCGAGTTGCGGGCGCTGGCGAGTCACATGCGAGCCAAGAGCGGCGCGCTGTGGACGGCCGAGCTTGCCGGGCAGGTAGCGGGCCTGGTGGGCACCTATCCCGAGGACGGGAATACCTGGACGATCTCCCGCATGTACCTGGACCGCGCGCTTCGCGGCACCGGCCTCGCGGACCGCCTGCTGGATCGGGCGGAGACTCACGCCATCGCCGCCGGGGCGCGGCATCTCGCGCTGTGGACGGATACGCGGTTCGAACGCGCGCACCGGTTCTACGAGCGGCGGAGCTATGCCCGGTCGGGCCCGATCCGCGCGCTCGATGACCTGTCGAATACAATTGAGTTCCACTACGCGAAGCCGGTTCGCGGCGTCGAGGTGCTCGGCCCGGCGGCAGTGGCCTCGGCGGAAGGAAGGCTGGCCGAAATCCTGCGCGCCTGTGTCGATGCGGGCGCGTCGATCTCCTTTCTGCCCCCGCTGGCGCAAGCGACCGCGCGCGGCTTCTGGCGGCGCGCGGTCTCGGCGGTAGCCGCCGGCGAGCGCGCGATCCTGGGAGCCTGGGCGGACGGAGTGCTGGTCGGCACGGTGACGCTCGACCTCGCGACTCCGCCGAATCAGCCGCACCGGGCCGATATCGCGAAGCTGCTGGTGCATCCCGCTGCCCGGCGCCAGGGTCTCGCGCGGGCGCTGATGGCGTGCGCCGAAGACGAGGCACGGCGGGCGGGGCGTCGCCTGCTCACTCTGGACACCCGTGCCGGAGACCTGGCCGAGAGTCTTTATCGAACGATGGGCTGGCGGGAGGCCGGCCGCATTCCGGGCTACGCGCTCGCCGCGGATGGCGCGGAATACGACACGGTGCTGTTCTACAAGCGCCTGGATGTATGATCTGGATACCTACATCTGAACCACTTCGGACAACTCGAACGTAGCGCCCGGCGGGTTCTCGCCGATGCGCAACGTGGTCTTGCCGGTGAAGACGTACGGCGGCACCGGCAGGTTGTTGGGTGCCGGCACATTGGAATAGACCCGCCCGGCGAGGTCGTATTTGGAGCCGTGACAGGGGCAGAGATACCCGCCCGGCCAGTTGGGCACGGGGTCGGAGGCGCTCGGTTTCGGCAGATACGCCGGCAGGCAGCCGAGATGGGTGCAGATGCCGACCATCACCGCGAATTCGGGATTGACCGAGCGGTGCCAATTCTCGGCGTAGGGCGGCTGCTGAAGCACCTTGGAGTTGGGGTCCGCGAGCAGCGAGACGAGCTTCGGGTCCTGCAAGGTCTTCAGCATCTCGGGCGTGCGGTTGACAATCACGATCGGATCGCCGCGCCAGCGGACCACGATCTGCTGACCGGGTTCGACCTTGCTGATATCCAGGTCGATCGGCGCGCCGGCGGCGATCACGTCAGCGGCCGGGTTCATGGTATCGATCAGCGACCATGCCACGGCGGCGACGCCGATCGCCGTGAAGGAACCGGTGACGAGGCCGAGAAAGTCGCGCCGCGTTCCCTCCGGCCCGGACCCGTGTCCGTCGGGCCCGTTCGGGCCATCCCCGAGCGGGTGGAGTGTGGTAGTGGAGGACATCCTTTAACTCCCAATCCCGGGCGCATCGGCTTCGCCCTGTCGCGGAAGCGCAAAATCTGCCATGTTCGCGCGCGGATCAACCCGGCAAGTGAGGTATGGCATGATCACGCCGGCGTTCGCGCGGACCATGGCGGCCTACAACACCGAGATGAATCGGCGTCTTTATGCCGCCGCCGACGCGCTGAGCGATGCCGAGCGGCGGGCGGACCGGGGTGCCTTCTGGTCCTCGATCCACGGCACGCTGTGCCACCTGGTCTGGGCGGACCGGACCTGGATGGCCCGGTTCGCGGGCTGGCCGAAGCCTCCGACCGCGCTGCGCGACAGCGCGACGATGATCGAGGAGTGGGGCGCGCTGCGCGCCTCGCGGGTGGAGGCAGATGCCGGCATCGAGACCTGGACGGCGGGACTGGACGAGGCCTGGCTCGCGCAGGATCTGACCTGGTTCAGCGGCGCGGCCCAGCAGGAACGGCGCAAGCAGCGCGGCTTCATGCTCGCGCATTTCTTCAATCATCAGACGCATCACCGGGGTCAGGCGCATGCGCTGCTGACCCGGTGCGGGCAGAAGACGGGAGACACCGATCTGATGATCCTGGTCAGCGGTCCGCTCTAGCCAGGCCCGTCAGCCGTCGCTGATCCCCGAGCCGTGCGAGCCGATCAAGGCGAGAAGCTCGCGACGGGTGGTGGGATCGTCGCGGAAGGCGCCCAGCAGGCGGCTGGTCACCAGGGTCGCGCCGGGCTTGTGGATGCCGCGCATCGTCATGCACTGATGCGCCGCCTCGATCATCACCGCCACGCCGCGCGGCTGTAGCACGTCCTGGATGGTATTGGCGATCTGCGCCGTCATCTTTTCCTGGATCTGGAGGCGCTTGGCGTAAGCCTCTACGACGCGGGCGAGCTTGCTGATCCCGACCACGCGCCGATGCGGCAGGTAGGCGACGTGGGCGCGGCCGATGATCGGCGCCATGTGGTGCTCGCAGTGGCTCTCCAGGCGGATGTCGCGCAGCAGCACGATCTCGTCGTAGCCCTCGGTCTCCTCGAAGGTGCGCTCCAGCAAGGCCACAGGATCCACATGGTAGCCGCTGAAAAACTCGTCGTAGGCGCGGGCGACGCGCGACGGCGTGTCCCGGAGGCCCTCCCTGGTCGGGTCGTCGCCCGCCCACCTCAGCAGCGTGCGGATCGCGGCCTCGGCCTCCTCGCGGGTCGGACGGGAGGTTTCCGCGGCGGGCGCCTCTCGGGTAACGAAATCATCCACCAGACCTCTCCGTAATAGTGCTTCGCGTGCCGCCCGCGAGGGATATGGAATGGTGCCGCCGGCTGGGCAATCGATGCTCCCTCAATGCACCTGCCCGCCCTGGTGGGGGCTGTCCAGGCTGAAGGCGGGGATCGCCACATCGAACGTCTCGCCGGAAGCCGGCACACTCATATGGTAGGCGCCCATCATGAAGCCGGAGGGCGTGTCGAGCGGGGTACCAGAAGTATACTCGAAGCTCTCCCCCGGCTCCAGCAGCGGCTGCTCGCCCATGACCCCGGCGCCGTGGACATGCTGGGTCCGGCCCCGGGCATCGGTGATCCGCCAAGTGCGCTTCATCAACTGCACCGGCGCGCGGCCGTTATTCTCTATCTTCACCCGATAGGCCCAGACGAAGTGGTTCTCCTCCGGCCGGGACTGATCTTCAAGGAAGAAGGCGCGGACGGAGACGCGGATGCCGCGAGTGGTCTTGCTATAATCGGCGGCCATCGTCCGGTTGCCTCTAATGCTGCCCTTGCCACGCCTGATCCGATTCAACGCGCACGGCTCCGGAAGGTTCTGATTCCGCTCACGCCCGCACGCCATCAAGGGCCTGGGCGAGATCCTCGGCCAGATCGTCCACGTCCTCGAGCCCGACCGAGAGGCGGATCACGCCGTCGGTGATGCCAAGCCGCGCCCGTTCCTCGGCGCCGATCCGCATATGCGTGGTGGTGGCCGGGTGCGTGGCCAGCGACTTCGAATCACCCAGGTTGTTCGACTGCGCGATGAGCCGCAGCGCGTTCAGCATCGTGAACGCCGACGGCTTGCCCCCCGCCAGCTCGAACGTGACCACGGTGCCGCCGGCGCGCATCTGCGCGCGTGCCAGGGCGGCCTGGGGATGGTCGGTGCGGCCGGGATAGAGCACCCGCGTCACCTCCGGGCGCGCGGCTAAGCGGTCGGCCAGGATCGCGGCGGAGCGACAGCCGGCCTCGACCCTGAGCGACAGGGTCTCCAGGCCCTTGAGCAGAACCCAAGCATCAAACGCTGACAGCGTTCCCCCAGTGTTGCGCAGGAAGGGCTGGAGCGTCCCCTCGATCCAGTCGCGTCGGCCGAGAACGGCGCCCCCGAGCACCCGGCCCTGCCCGTCGATGTGCTTGGTGCAGGAATAGACCACCACGTCGGCGCCCAGCGGGATCGTCTGCTGCAGCAGCGGCGTGGCGAACACGTTGTCGGCGACGACGATCGCGCCCGCCGCGTGCGCCAGCTCGGAGACGGCGCGCAGGTCGAGCAGTTCCAGCATCGGGTTGGAGGGCGTCTCGAGCAGGACGAGCTGGGTCGGGCGGTCGAACGCGCGCCGCCATTGATCGAGATCGGCGCCGTCCACGAAAATGCCCTCGATGCCGAAGCGCGGCAGCAGCGTGGAGACGATCCAGTGACAGCCCCCGAACAGGGCGCGCGAGGCCACGACGCGGTCCCCCGCGCTGAGGTGCGACAGCAACGCGGCGTGGACCGCGGCCATGCCGGTGGCGGTCGCCCGGCACGCCTCCGCCCCCTCGATGGCGGCCATTCGGCGCTCGAACATCGCCACCGTCGGGTTACCGAAGCGCGAGTACTGGTAGTGCTCGACCTCCCCGGTGAAGGTGGCCTCGGCCTGCTCGGCGCTGTCGTAGACGAAGCCCGAGGTCAGGAACAGCGCCTCGGCGGTTTCCTGATGAAAGGTGCGCTCGATCCCGCCATGGACGAGGCGGGTGGCGGCGCGGAGAGTGCTGGGATCGAAGCTCATTGTGGCAGGCCCTGTGCAGTGTGGCCCGACCGTGGAGGCGCAAGGGTGCGTCGCACCGAAGCAGGCCACTTTAGCGCGCTTGTTTCACCTCGCCGCAAGCCGGCCGGACAAATCGCGAGGGGCGGCCAGGCCGCCACGAAGCGGACCGTAGGACAGGGCAGATTGCGCGGTCAACCCGCGGTGGGTTATGGTTCTGGCGAGCGCGGGTGTAGTTCAATGGTAGAACGGCAGCTTCCCAAGCTGCATACGAGGGTTCGATTCCCTTCACCCGCTCCAGTCGCTTCCCTTTGTTGTGGTCGAGAGTAGCCCGTTGTGTGCAGGCGGGTTCCATGCAAACACCTCGCCGGGAGTCATAATCCGGAGAGAGCGCCTTGCCGAGCTACACCAGCATTGATCGCTGCCGCGTCGGCGGAGGCCGGAACCTCGTCACCGTTCTTGATCTCGGCGAACAGGCGCTCACCGGCGTCTTTCCCCGGCGGCGCGCCGAGACAGTAACGGCGGGGCCGCTGCGACTTGTCTGGTGCCCTGACTCCGGGTTACTCCAGCTCGCCAACTCCTACGATCTCGGGGAGATGTATGGGGAGAATTACGGCTATCGCTCCGGCTTGAACCGCAGCATGGTCGAGCATCTGACCCAGAAGATCCGGGAGCTGGAGCGAGTCGCGGGACTGGCGCCTGGCGACACTGTGCTCGACATCGGCTCGAACGATTCAACCTCGCTCCGGGCCTATGCCACTCCTTCCCTGACCCGCGTTGGCATCGACCCGAGTGGGAGCAAGTTCCGCCAGTACTATCCCGACGAGGTGATCCTGGTGCCGGACTTCTTTTCCGCTACCTCCTATCGCCGGACCGGCGCCTGTCCCGCGAAGATCGTCACCTCGATTGCCATGTTCTACGACCTCGAGGATCCGATCGCCTTCGCTCGCGAGGTCGAAGCGGTACTGGCCCCAGGCGGCATCTGGCATTTCGAGCAGAGCTACATGCCCTCGATGCTGCGCATGACCTCCTACGACACGGTCTGCCACGAGCACCTGGAGTACTACTCGTTCGGGGTGGTGCAGCTTGTCCTGCGCGCGGCGGGGCTACGCGCGATCGACGTCAAGATGAACGCCGTCAACGGCGGCAGCTTCGCAGTCACGGCGGTGCGGGCCGACGACACGCGGCGCGGCTCCGAGGCCGTGATCGAATGGCTGCTGGCGCAGGAGGAGCGGATGGGCCTGTCCACCCCGCGCCCCTACCGGGAGTTCGAGGACCGCGTCTTCCGCCACCGCGCCGACCTCCGCCGCCTGCTGGAGGCGCTGGCGGCTGACGGCAAGACCGTCATGGGCTACGGCGCATCCACCAAGGGCAACGTGGTCCTGCAGTTCTGCGGCATCGGCCCCGATCTGGTGTCCTGCATCGCCGAGGTGAACGAGGACAAGTTCGGCGCCTTCACGCCCGGAACCGGCATCCCGATCATCTCCGAGGCGGAGGCGCGGGCGATGGAACCGGACTATTTCCTGGTCCTTCCTTGGCACTTCCGCGACGGGATCGTGCGCCGCGAAGCCGAGTTCCTGGCGCGCGGTGGACGCATGATCTTCCCGTTCCCGGAAATCGAGATCGTCTGAGCCTGCGCGGATGGCACGACGGATCTATTACTGGATACATCACACCGGGCGTTACGATGGCAACACGGGCGTGCAGCGCGTGGTGCGGGCACTCGGGTCCGCCCTCGCCGGTGCTCGGGATCTCGATGTAATTCCGGTGCGCTGGTGCGCCGAGCGGGAAGCGATTGTCCGGGCCGAGCAGGCATGGGTGGCCGGCCTGGCACGTCATCACGGGCCGAACCTGCCGGAACCGGCAGAGTCGGGCCAGCCGCTGCACCTTGCCAAGTCTGATGCTGGTCGGCTTGAGGGCGCATGGCTGCTCTTGCCGGAAGTGCCGCACATCGATGGCGGAGCGCCCGAGGCACCGGGCCCGGCACTGGCCGTCGCGCTGGACTATGCCCACTATCATGGATTGCGCATCGCGGCCCTGTTCTATGACCTGATCCCGCTGCGCGTGCCTGGCTACGACGCGATGAAGCCGGCGCACAGCGACTATGCGCTGGCACTGGCGGCCGCGGACCTGGTGCTGGCGATTTCAAGAACCGCCGCGGCCGACCTGCGAGCTTGGTGGGCGGAGCAGGGCCGTGATCCGGGAAGGGCGGCGTTGCTGCGACCTGTGCCTCTCGCGGCGGAGATGGTCGGAGTTGCTCGGGTCACGGAAGACGTGGAGACCGAGGCGTCGCCGGTTCGCTTTCTCGCGGTGGGCACCGTGGAGCCCCGCAAGAACCAACTCGCCCTGATGCGGGCTTTCAACCGGCTGGCCCGGCGTCGTGCGGACCTGGATGTGCGCCTGGATGTGGCGGGGTGGCTGCATCACGGCGTCGCCGCCGCGGTTCGGCATGAGGAGGCCTCGTCCGAAGGGTGCATCCGGCTGCATCCGTTTCTGCCCGACGACGAGATGCGCGACCTTCTGGCAGCCTGCCATGCGACCGCGTTCGTGTCGTTGGCGGAAGGCTTTGGTCTGCCTATCGCTGAAAGCCTCTGGCACGGCAAGCCATGCCTCTGCTCCGACCGAGGATCGATGGCGGAGATCGCCGAAGGCGGGGGCTGCCTGACGGTGGACCCGAACGACCCGAAAGCCATTGAGCGCGGACTGGAACAGCTCGCCGACGATGCAACTTTACGCCGGGACCTCGCAGAAGCGGCGCGCACGCGGAAACTGGCAAGCTGGTCCGAGTACGCGAGCGCCGTGCTTCATGAGCTGGACGCCGCGCCGCTGGTCGCGCAACTGGCGCTGATTGAAGGCTCGCGTGGCGGCGGGGAAGCTTTTGCCGCAGCCATCCAAGAAGCCGGGACGAGACCGCGACGCCTGCACTGGCGCCCCGACACGCGAGCGGTCCTGCCTGGCTTTCGTGCCGGTCCAGCAGAACACCCCAGAGTGGGAGGGGGGGATCTGCGCGGAACCTGGGCGGTCCTGCCCTTTGCCACCACGGCGGGTCCGGCCGAGGCGATGCGGATCGAGGATGAGGCCCGCGGGCTTGGACTCAAGCCCGCTTTGTGGATGGACGCGGGCCGAACCGTAAGCCCGGCTGATCTCGCTGCCCTGGCCACGGTCGATCTCGCCCTGTTCGCATCCGCTGCCGAGCGGGATGCCGCGCTGGACGCGGCGCTCCGTAGTCTGCCGAGGACGGCAACACTGCGGCACCGGTTCCGTGTGGCATCCGACGCCGGCGGCGTGGCCGCGGCGATCGCGGCCGAGCGTCCGCGGATTGCGGCAGCCGGCGCGTTGCACACGCCCACCCGGGTATTCTACTGGACCGGGCTGACCGCCACCCAGCCATTCAATACCGGCATTCAGCGCGTCACGCGCGCGCTCGGAGCCGCGCTTCAGCGGCTTGGCATCGAGCTCGTGCCAGTCAAATGGGACGCGGCAACCGGTCGCATTGCTCGGCTGGAGGAGAGCGAGGCGGCCACGCTTGCTGCCTGGGGTGGCCCGTCCCACCGCGAGCCCGCGCCGCTGCCGTCGAACATGGCCGGTGAGTGGCTGCTGGTACCTGAGATCACCCTCCCCGTCATACCTCCGGGTTCCAACGTGGCACGACTGGCGCGCTCCTGCGGACTGCGCGTCGCCGCCGTGTTCTACGACCTGATCCCGGCAAAGCTGTCCGAGTGCTATCCAAGGAGCGTCACCGACGCCTTCGCCGAGTATTGGACGACCTTCAGCGAGGTGGACGTTGCTCTGCCTATCTCCTGGACGGTCGCGGGCGACCTGCGCCGCCACCTCGCGGGTCGAGGGCTGCGGGTGCCACCCCTGGTGCCCTGTCCGCTCGCCGGGAACGTGCCAGGGGCCGCCCGCCAGCTCACGGCGCGGGCGGGGCCAAGGCCGGGCGAGGCGCTTCGCCTGCTCGCCGTAGGAACCTGGGAGCATCGTAAGAATTATCCGCGGCTGCTGCGCGCCTTGGCCGAGGCGCATCGCCTGGGGCCCGAGCGGCGGATCGAGCTGACCGTGGTGGGACGACGCGCCGGCTTTTCCGAGCTCGACCACGAGATCGAGGCCGCGGCCGCCAGCGCGGGCGGGATCGATCTGCGGGGCCACGTTGCCGACGAGGAACTGGTGTGCCTGCTCGACACCACTCACGCGACGATATTCGGCTCTTGGGAGGAGGGGTTCGGGCTGCCGGTGCTGGAGAGCTTGTGGCGCGGCCTACCCTGTCTCTGTCACGACGGCTCCGCCATCGCCGAGGTGGCTGCCGGGGGTGGTACGCTCGCGGTCGATATGCTGGACGAGGCGGCGATTGCTCGGGGCATTGCTCGGTTGGCCGGGGAGGACGGGCTGCTGGAGCGGCTTGGCCATGAGGCGGTCAGACGGCCGATTCGCGATTGGGACGGGTACGCGCGCGACGTTCTGGCCGCGATGGCGCGCGCGGGCGCCGCGCCCGGCTGGCCGTTGCCCGCGGTCCTGACCGGCACGCGCCGGCCGCTGCTGAGCTGCGCGATCACGACCTACAACCGCGCCAAATGGCTGACACATAGCCTGCCGCGGCTGATCGAGGAGGCACGCCCGTTCCGCGACCTGGTGGAAGTGGTGGTCTGCGATAACGCCTCAACCGACGCGACACAGGAGGTGGTCGCCCGCTATGCGGGAACGCCGGGATTCGTAAGCCGTCGCAACCCGGCCAATGTCGGCATGCTCGGCAATCTCGGCGCCACGGCCCGCGCCTCGAACGGAGCCTTCGTATGGCTGATCGGGGACGACGATCTGATCGTGGATGGCGCGATCGAGGCGGTGCTGGCCGGCCTGGAAGCACATCCGGACGTCGAGATGGCGTACATGAACTACGCCTACACGAGCTTCGGCTCCCCCGAACAACTGGCCGACCCCGGCGAGATCATCCGGACCGCCAGGCCGATCGGCTTCGGGGGTCCGAACCGGCGCGTCGGCGAGTTGCGGGAAGTGGCCGCGCTGAACGAGAACCTGTTCACCGCGATCTACGCCTGCGCCTTCCGCCGCGACCACGCGCTCCGCGCCTACCAGCAGAACGTGAGCGGGGCGCCCTTTTCCTCGTTGCTGACCTGTGTCCCGTCTTCGGTCTATGCCCTGTCGGCGCTTCAGGACCGCCCAGCCTGGTGGGTCGGGCAGCCGGCGGTGGTGGTCAACATGAACGTGTCCTGGCTGCGCTGGGCGCTGCTGTGGCACCTGGAACGGATGCCCGACCTGTTTGATGCGGCCGAACTCGCGGGAATCGATCCGGTGCGGATCGATCGATACCGGGTCAAGCATTGTGCGAACGCCGGAGAGTGGGCGCGGATGGCGCTCCTGCAGGCCGAGGATGCGATCCGCGAGGGTTTCTCGATGGGACGGCTGCTGGAGAGATGCAAGCACCTTGAGGTCCTCGATTCCCAATTGTCGGACCTCTATGCCGCCTACAGCGAAGCGTGGGCGACCGGGCGGGTCGTAGCCGACCACCTGGAGCCGAGCGTTCTGTTCACATCCTACGGATTTGCAACGGGATGCGCCGAAACGCCTATGAAGCTCGAAAAATTCCCCGAGTGAGTGCGGTGGGATGTCGAAAGAATTCGACTTGCTTGAAGCCGACGTCCCGAAGCATCGCCTCGATGCAGGGACGGTTCGGCCCCCACCAATTCGAGCCATCTCCGTTCAGCTCGTCGCCCGGATAGAAGACCATCGCCGGGCGCTCGATTTCTTGCGCGTCCAGGTGCGTTTCCAAGATCAGTGTCTTGGCCGCAAGACGCGCAACGCCTTCAAGGACTCGCAACGGGTGGCGAAGGTGGTAGAACACACCGCAGAACAGCACGAGGTCAAACCGCCCCACAGCCTCGGAACGCAGGTCTGGGACATCGATCTCACGAATTTCAAGTGACGGCGCGACATGCTTGCGCGCCAGTTCAATGGTCGCGCGAGACGCCCACGGATGATGCGCCCACACCCAGTAATCCGTCGCCAATACGCGCCGTGCGCCACGGCGGATCGCCTCGATCGAGTTGAAGCCGTCCCAGCAGCCGATATCGAGCACTGATAGGCCCGCAAGCCCGCCAGCAAAGTAGATATCTGCTTGCGCCCGCAATTGCTCAATACTCGCAAGCCCCGGGCTGACGATCTGGTCTCCAAAGTCGATGGAGTGGAACCATTGCAGGTGGTTCACCTCCGCTCGCAGTGCAGCAATTTCGTCTTCCCCTCGCACCGGCATCTCCATTTCCTGAAGCCGAGCACCCTGTTCACAACTTACGGATTTGCCATGAGAGGCGCCGAAGAGCTGGCGCATTCCACTTCCAATGCCGCTCGTCCAGCGGGGGCGACCAGAGGTCGACGGCCAGCCATGATCACGTTCCCCATAGCTGTTTGAGGGCAAGCCGTGAATGCCGCATCGAAGCCCAATTCGGTCAGGGCATTCATGAGGTAGCTTGGACGGAATACGAGTTCGTGCCAGCCAAACTTGCGAATGGCCCAGATTCCCTCACCCATGGGGTTCAGACCCCAGGGATAGGGTAGAGTTTCCAACAGCGGCTCGCCCGCCAGGACCAGGCGCCCGCCGGGTGCAAGAAGCCTATCGCGGATCAAACGGAGCAGCGCGAGGTGGTCGTCGCAATGATGAAACGCGGCATGGAACATGACTAGATCGAAGCGCTCGCCGCCGAGCATCTCCGCTGCATCCAGAAAGCCGGCGCGCACTGCGCGGAGCGGAACGCCGATGCGGTCGGCCCGGTGCCGGAGAATCCGGATGTAGCGCTCCTCGATGTCGAGCGCGGTCACTGCGCAGCCCATCTGCGCCAATGGCAGCGACATATTCCCCCATCCGGCTCCCATTTCCAGAACCCTGTGTCCCCGTCGCGGGCGGGCAGTGGATATGACGAAACCCACCGCCAGGAGGGAGGTGCCCACTTGGGAGGCGTCACCAGTGTTGTAGGGCCAGGGGCGGCTGAGGAAATCATGATCCGTCCCAATGTCGAAAGGATGAGCTTCAAACTCCAAGCTGTAGTCGCGCGTCGTCAGCCGTCGGGTACTGCGCCAGGACCGCCTCTCGATAGGCGGGCGAGAGCGGGTCCAGCTCTTTGGAAATCGGCATGTCGAACCAGAACTCGCTGAAATGCGCGGCCGGACCGCGCGGGCTGGCGGCGATCTCGTCGAGCTTCGCGTCCAGCGCCGCAAGGTCCGCAAGGCGCCGGCCTGGTAACGCCGAACCCAGGGTCTCACCTCCCACGGCGGACCCCGCGCGCCGCCTCACCCAACCAGCGGATCGGAGCCGTAATCCTCCATGAGGTCGAGGCGCGCATGGCGGCGAGCCACTCCTCGGCCAGCTTCGCACTCGTAGCGGCATCTGCGCCGGGGCGCACTACGACTTGCAACTCTCCCATGCGGGACTCGGCAATCTCTTCCCGCCGCAGGGCCGCGGCGGCCTTGGCGCGGGCACGCTCGGCCTCGACCTCGGCGACCTTTGCGGCCTGAGACGCTATCGCCTCCTGCACGCGCGCTTCCTCCAGATCGGCACCCAGTGCCTCACATCGTGCCTCCGCGGCTGCGACCTTTTGCCGCTCCAACCCTAAGGCCCGGAGTCCTTCAGCCACCACGCTCCGCCGTGCTTCCTCCTCCTCGGCGCGTGTCTGCTCCAATTCGGCCTGCAACGCCGCGCAGCGCGCCTCCGCGGCTGCCGTCTGTTGCCGCTCCAACTCCAGAGCCCGGAGTCCTTCGGCGGCCACGCTCCGACGTTCCTCCGCCTCCTGGGCGCGCGTCTGCTCCAATTCGGTCTGCAACGCCATGCATCGCGCTTCCGCACGCGCCAGCGCCGCCTCGTTGGCGGAAAGCCGTCCGGCGGCCTCGCGGGCCCGCGCATCCGAGGCGCGAACCCAGTTGTCCAGCACGTTGGCGGGTGCGGAGAGGCGTGGCAGCAGCCGGTCGGCGTCTTCCGCCCGGCAGTAGAAACGGTTGATCCCGTCGAACAGCGCGAAGCGATACCCAGCGGCGAGCAGGCCCGGCTCCCAGGCCCGGTGCGCGGGCTGGCCGGCGGCATCCACCGCCTCGATCAGCAGCACGCGCGGCCGGTGGCGCTCCCAGTCGCCCGACGCGATCACCTCCGCTTCCCAGCCCTCGACGTCGATCTTCAGGAAATCGACCTCCGCGCCGTCGGGACCGTAGCAGTTGATGATGTCGGTCAGCGGCACTTGCGGGACGCGCTCGGACGGGCGGCCTCTGCTGCGAGTCGACGCCAGCTCCTGGTCGAGCGTGCCGTGCCCCCGCGTGCTCGTCGGATGATAAGCGACGCGCCCCCGGTCCCGCCCGACCGCGGCGCAGAGATTGACATCGCGCGGACGAGCCGCGGCGAGCGCCGCGTGCAGTTCGCGGTCGGGCTCGATGTTCACCCCGCGCCAGCCGCGCTCATAGAAGTGCAGGGTGACGCTGTCCTCGGCGGAATGACAGGCGCCGATGTCGATGTAGAACCCCAAGTCCTGCTCCGCGAAAACGCGCCGCAGGACGACGTCCTCGCCGTTTTGCGCATAGGAAAGCATCGGCTGCTCGCTCAAGCGCCTCACCAAAGGCATTTTACGGTCGGATGCGTGTCTTCCTCGCTGGATAGAGGCGATCCCGCCGGTCGGCAAGGAATCCGCCAACGGCTCGGGTTCAGAGCTTCCCCCCACTCCAGACCACCCGACCCAGCACCTTCACCCCCTCCGTCCGCTCCGGCGGGATTCGCTCGGGCTCGTAGATCACGTTGTCGCTGATCAGCAGCAGGCTCCCGTCCAGCTTGCGCTGCACCCGCTTGACCAGGCGCTGGCCGGTGTATTCCAGCACGTAGATCCCGAACTCCTGAAAGCGCTGGTCGGTGGTGTCGATCAGCAGCAGATCGCCGTTATGGATGGTCGGAACCATCGACTCACCCATCGCCGTCTCCAGCATGAGGTCGTCGGGCTCGATCGAGAAGCTGCGGCGGATCCAGTCATGGCCGAACGCCATGAAGTGGCTAGCCTGCGCCGCGGGCGGGGCGGGCGTGACGGAGCCGGCCGCCGCCGCGGCCTGGTCGGCGTGCTTCGGCAGCACCAAGAATTGTTCCGGATCAAGGCCGCCCTGCCCGCCGCGAGCATCCCGGAAGCGCGGCCGCGGACCCTCGCCCTTGGCCAGCCAGGCGACGCTCACCCCGGCGGCGTCGGCCAGCGCCACCAGCCGCTCCCGGCTCGGCTCGGCCTCGCCTTTGAGCCATTTGCGGAATGCCGAGGGCGAGACATCCATCGCACGCGCCAGCCGGTCGGCGCTGCGCCAGTGGCCGACGATGTGCTGGAGCCTCGCCATGAAGGCCTCCCGATCGGCGCCGCGGGGACGGGGGGAGCTGGCCCCTTTGGGCTGCGTCTCCGTTTCAGCGGACATTTTACCCTCTATCGCGTGCTATTGCGTGACATCGAGCGGCAAGCCGTCCAAAGTTCCGACACTTTCTGGCAAAACTCTTGCGAGTTCGCCACAACGTAGAGGCAAAGAAGGCCACTTTTCGATGAATTTTCTCTAAAGAGAATCTCGTCCACGGAATGCGACCTCCGGCAAACACGCCCCCTCACTGTTCAGATTGGCATCCCGCCGACGTGCTGGCCGCGTTGAAGAAGCAGGGCCACACGCTGGCGGGGCTGTCGATCGCCCACGGCTACCATCCGACGGCCGCGGGGAAAGCCCTGAAGGCGCCCTGGCCCGCGCTGGAGGTAATCATCGCCAAGGCAATCGGCTTGCGGCCGCAGGAGATATGGCCCAGCCGCTACACCGCCGACGGCGAGCCGGCCGTCCGGACCCGGAGATGATCGCCTGACGCGTACGCCAAGGGCCGGGTGCTCGGGTCAGGATAGCTCCAGTAGGTCACGCGGTGGTACATGACACGGATCCCTCCAGGCTGGCGAAGCCGAGCGGGAGCTTTCGGCTTCGTCCTTGGAACACGCGCTTTTTCATTTGGTTGCATCCACGGGCTCACCAACCGCCCGAGTACGCTCAGCCGCCGAGCACGCCCTGTACCGTCTCCAGCAGCGCCGCCAGGCTGAACGGCTTCAGCACGAACGGGCGGCCGCCCGGCACCTTCTCGGCCATCCCAGGGTTGCCAGACATCAGGACCACCGGCACGTGACCCTCATCGGCTGCCGGGAGAAGTGCCTCGCCCAGGCCGCCGGGCAGCGTGCAGTCGAGCAGCATCAAGTCCACCCCGCCGGCGCGCAGCCGCTCCAGCCCCTGCGAAGCGGTCTCGGCATGGCTGGTTTGGTACCTGTCCTCCAGGGCATCGATCACCACCTCGGAGACCAGCGGATCATCCTCGATGACGAGAATATGCAGTCGTGCTGGCATGGGACATCATTACGCAGAGCCGCCCGCAGACGGTAGGCTGGCCATTGACGATCACGGGTTATTGAGGGTGAGTCATGAGCGAGGGCAGGCTGTATATCGGGAACCGGCGCTACTCGTCATGGTCCATGCGCGGCTGGCTCGCGGTGCGGCTGGCGGGATTGGAGGTCGAGGAGGTGCTGATCCCGTTCACGCGGCCCGGGCCGACCGAGGCGATCCGCGCCATCTCGCCGACCGGCCTTGTGCCCTGCCTCGCGCATCGCGGTGCCCTGGTCTGGGAATCGCTCGCGATCTGCGAGTATTGCGCCGAGCAGGCGCCCGGGCTGTGGCCGGCCGATCCGGTCGCCCGCGCCGAGGCCCGCTCGATCAGCGCCGAGGTGCATGCGGGCTTCAGCGCGCTGCGCGAGGCGATGTGGATGAACCTCGGCGCTGATTTCGCGGGGCGCGGGCGGACGCCGGCGGCGCTGGCCGACATCGTCCGGATCGAGGCACTGTGGGCCGAGATACGGGCGCGGTCCGGCGGACCGTTCCTGTTCGGCACCGCCTTCAGCGCGGCTGACGCCATGTTCGCCCCGGTGGTGGCTCGGTTCCTGACTTGGCGGCCGGAGGTGAGCGCCGACAGCCTGGCCTATTGCGCCCAGGTGCGGGCCCATCCGCTGGTCACCGAATGGTATGACGCGGCGGCGCGCGAGCCCCGCTCCTGGCTGCTCGCCGACTACGAGACGGCATGCTGACGCGGGTTGCCGGACGGCCCCGCCGGAGCCAGATGCGAGGTATGGCCGAAACCGCCCCCGCCCCCGCGCCAAAGACCGAGCCTCCTCCCACACCCAAGCCCAAGGAGATCGGCGGCCCGACAGGCCCCGAGCCCACGCGCTATGGCGATTGGGAGCGGAAGGGGCGCTGCATCGACTTCTGATCGGCGCAGGACTCGCGCCGCGCCAGCGCCGCGATCAGGGTGTTCTCCAGCAGGCAGGCGATCGTCATCGGGCCGACGCCGCCGGGAACCGGCGTGATCGCTCCGGCGACAAGCCGTGCCTCGGCGAAGGCGACATCGCCGACCAGGCGGCCATTGGGCAGGCGGTTGATGCCGACATCGATCACCGTGGCGCCTTCGGCAATCCAGCTCCCGCGCACCAGCTCCGCCCGGCCCACGGCCGCGACCAGGATCTCGGCCTGCCGGCACGCGCCGGGCAGGTCGCGCGTGCGGCTGTGCGCGACCGTCACCGTGGCATCGGCGGCCAGCAGAAGCGAGGCCATCGGCCGCCCGACAATCGCCGAGCGGCCGAGTACCAGGGCCCGCGCCCCGCGCGTCTCGACGCTGGCGGCGTCGAGCAGCTTCATCACCCCGCGCGGCGTGCAGGGCGCGAGCGACGCCAACCCGTCCGCCAGCCGCCCGGCGTTCAGGGGATGGAACCCGTCCACGTCCTTGCCGGGATCGATCCGCTCGATCACCGCGCGGACGGCGATATGCGCCGGCAGCGGAAGCTGCACCAGGATGCCGTCCACCGCGCGATCGGAGTTCAGCCGGTCGATCTCGGCGAGCAGCGCCGCCTCGGTGGTCTCGGCGGGCAGGCGGATGGTGCGCGCGGCGATACCAGCGGCGGCGGCGGCGCGATCCTTGTTGCGGACATAGACGGCGCTGGCCGGGTCATCGCCCACCAGCACCACGGCGAGCCCCGGGCGGATGCCAAGCGCGGCCACCCGCGCGGCGATCTCGGCCCGTAATGCTGAGGCGATGGCGCGGCCGTCGATGATGCGCGCCCCCGCCTCAGAACCCGACATGGCTGACGACGCTCATCTCGATCTCGCCCAGCAGCATCCGGAACGCCTGCAGCAGCAGGATCAGGATGATCGGGCTGATGTCGATGCCGCCGAGATTGGGGAGCAGGTTGCGGATCGGGCGCAGCGCCGGGTCGGTGGCGCGATACAGGAAGTCGCCGATGGTCCAGACCAGCCGGTTGCGGGTGTCGAGCACGCCGAAACCAGCGAGCATGGAAAACACCGCCGCGCCGATGACGACCCAGATATAGATGTCGATGGCGCGGTCGATCAGCCAGAAAAAGGCCAGCATGGATGTGGGGCACCTGATGGACGGCGCCTCTTACCGGGCGCGCGCGGCCTCGGCAACCGATCGTGCGTTCCGCCTTGACTTGCCCGCCCCGCCTCCGCATGTTCCGCGCCGCCCTGGGGGCTGTAGCTCAGCTGGGAGAGCGCCTCGTTCGCAATGAGGAGGTCAGGGGTTCGATCCCCCTCAGCTCCACCACCCGCATCAAGGCAGCCCCGCAACTCCAAGGCACGCGGTAACGCCCAGTCCAATGCACTCCAAACCAGCTCGACGAGAGCAAGTGTTTGAAGGGGATAAGGTCATGAACGCGACCATCGTCGAGGAAAAAGGTACCCACCTGCTCATCGCGCGTGGGGGCCGTTTCGCGGTCGTCGAGAGGCGGAACAATCGCCTCTACAACTGCCATGGCGGCAAGCGCGACGGAATCGCCGCGGACGATCTTTCCGCGATTGCGGAAATCGTGGACGAGGCTGACTGGGTGGACGAGGCGGCCGCCCGGCAGGCATTCAACGAGGCCGGGTCCCGGGGCACTGAACTCGCGGAACACATGCGCTAAGCGACTGCATGGCACAGGCGACCTGCTGGCATGACCCGGGCCGGATCGACGCAATCCGTAGCTCCCAAGCTGGCCAATCAATAGCTTGAAGATCGGCCCAAATCTGGCGAGACATTGGTTCCGTCCCGTGGTGTCGCTGGACAGCTACGGAGAGAGCAGCCGTCCGTGCGACACCGGGTCTCGTTCGTCTTCGATGCGGCGAGCGGCTAACCCGGCCCCCTTCGCGGTCGCCTGCCTGATTGGGCTGCTGGCGGCTTCCCCGGCCCCCGCCGCCCCGCCGCCCTCCGTCACGGGCGCCTTCTCCGGAACCCCTGCCCCGGTCTTCGACACCCGAACCGATTCCTGCGAGCCGGTCGACGTGCCTGACGCCAATCCCCGCGCGTTCCGCGACGACCACGACCAGGTGCATCTCGTCTCCACCCACTACGTCGCCCGCGCCATGGTCGGAAACAGCCTCGACACCGTCGCGCGCGACTGCCGCGTGCTCTATCGCTCGCCCGAGGATCCGGACCCCTCGCATTTCGATGCCCGCAACTGGCTGATGTCGTTCTTCAGCATCGATGGCCGTCGGATCGCGGCGCTGGTGCACAGCGAGTACGAAGCCTGGACCGTTCCGGGAATGTGCGCCACCCCGAAAGCCGAATGGCCGCTTCGCGCCAATTGCTGGTGGAACACCGTCACATTCGCGCTGTCGGAGGACGGCGGGAACAGCTTCACCACGCCGAAGCCGCCGGGCAATCTCGTCGCGAGCCTCCCGTACCGCTACGCCAAGGGCAACCAGGAGGGCGCCCACGGCTACGCCACGCCCACCAACATCCTGCATGTGGGCGCCGCCTATTACGCGATGCTCAATGACTGGCCGTTCCGCGCGCAACGCTACGGACCCTGCCTGATCCGCACCACCGATATCCTCGCCCCGTCCTCCTGGCGCGCCTGGGACGGCAAGGACTTTACCATCCGCTTCGTCGACCCGTACCGGGAGCACGCCGCGCCGGAGGAGCACGTTTGCAGGCCGGTCGGCGCCGGCGCCCTCTACGACGTGGAAAGCCTCGTCGTCCACCAGCCGACCGGCGCTTTCCTCGCCACGCAGTTCAGCCCGGACCGCAGGTTCGGGCCGCCGGGCTTCTATCTCAGCGCCTCATCGGACCTGATCCACTGGTCGCGCCCGGCGCTGGTGGCAACAACCGCCGATCTTCTCGGGGTCGAGCCTCCGGGCGACTGGTCCTATGGCTATTTCGCCCTGCTCGACCCCGCCTCGCGGGACCGCAACTTCGCGACCGTCTCCAACGCGCCATACGTATACTATGTGCGGTTCGACAAGGCGCATCCGCCGTACACGCGAGTGCTGTTCCGGCGTCGGCTCAAGCTGACGATCGGATCGCCCGCTGCCGCCCACCGTTGACCCGCCCGCGGCCTTCCCGCACAACCCGCCCGGGAAAAGCGGGACCGGCATCATGACCTTCGACGACCTCTCCGTTGGCCAGACGGCAAGTCTCGGCAAGACCATCACCGAGGCCGACATCCTGATGTTCGCCGCGGTCAGCACCGATACCAACCCGGTGCATATCGACGCCGAGGCCGCCAAGGCGTCGATCTTCAAGGAGCGCATCGCGCACGGGATGCTCTCGGCCGGCCTTATCAGCGCCGTCCTCGGTACCCGCCTGCCGGGGCCGGGCACGATCTACCTGGGCCAGACGCTGCGCTTCCGCGGGCCGGTCAAGATCGGCGATACCGTGACCGCGACCGTGGAAGTCACCGCCCTCGACGCAGCGAAGCACCGGGCCACGCTCAAGACCACCTGCGCCGTCGCGGGCAAGCCCGTGATCGAGGGCGAGGCACAGGTCCAGCTCCCGCGCGAGTGATGCGCGTCTTCCGCGACTGGCGCGCTCTGCCCGACGCGGCGCGCGGTGCGAGCGTGGCGCTCGGCAATTTCGACGGCGTGCATCTCGGCCATGTCGCGGTGCTGCGCGCCGCCCACGCCGCGCGCCCGGACGCCCCGCTCGCCGTGCTCACCTTCGAGCCGCATCCGCGCGAGGTGTTCCGCCCCGATGACCCGCCGTTCCGCCTCACCCTCTCGGCCGAGCGTATCGATGCGCTCGCCGCCCTCGGCGTAAGTCTGGTGTACGAACTGCCCTTTGATGCCCAGTTCAGCCTGATGCCGGCGGAACTCTTCGTGGCGGAGGTGCTGCACCAGGGCGTGGGCGCGCGCCATCTGGCGTGCGGCACGGATTTCGCCTTCGGGCACCGCAAGGGCGGCGATTTCGGCCTTCCTCACCGCGCGGGCCGAGGCGCTGGGGATCGGCATGACCCTGGTCCCGCAGGTCGCTGACGCCGAGGGGCCGCTGTCCTCGACCCGCATCCGCCGCGCGCTGCGCGGGGGCTATCCCGAACGCGCTGCCGAGGCGCTGGGCCGGCCATGGGCCATCCGGGGCGAGGTGGCGCACGGCGACCAGCGCGGCCGCACGATCGGCTTTCCCACCGCCAATATCGCGCTCGGCCGGCACCTGGAGCCGGCGCGAGGCGTCTATGCCGTGCGGGTTCGCCTGCCGGACGGCGCGACCAGACCCGGGGTCGCCAATATCGGCCGCCGCCCGACCGTCAATGCCGGGCCGGAAAGCCGGCTCGAGGTCCATATTTTCGACTTCGCCGGCGATCTCTACAGTGCCGAGCTGAGCGTCGCGCTGCACCATTATATCCGCCCGGAGGTGCGGTTCGCGGGGCTTGAACAACTTCGGGCGCAGATCGCCACGGATGCGGAGGCGGCACGACAGTTGCTGGCCGCAGACGAGCGTACGATGGGGCAATCGAGGGAACGAGCAGCAGGGTGAACGCCGTGGCCTCAACCAGCAGCACCCCAGCGTCCGCGCCGGCCTCGGATTTCGACTTCACGATCGACTTCCCCGACGCCCAGACGCTCATCTCGTCGGGCGTGATCACGCTCGCCCAGGGCGCGGAGATCCTGCAGGACGCCACGGCGGCGGCCGCGGACTGGGGACATTATATCAGCGGCCAGACAACGCTTCGCATTTCCCTCGACATCGGCGGCGTCGGCTCCGCCTACCTCGCCGTCACCGGCGCCTCCTACGAGATGCCGGTCGGCACGCTGGACGGCAAGACGCTGGAGCAGCCCGCCAGCGAGTACGCCCTCACCACCGGGCAGGTCCTGCCCGGCAGCACGTCCGACATCATGATCACCCTCGGTTCGGCCTACCTGAACCAGATGTACTTCAACCCGGACCCGGGCGTGCCCGGCACGGTACCTGCGGGCGAGTACGACCTCACCACCATCCTGCGCCACGAGATGGCGCACGGGCTCGGAATGGTCGGCTATCTCGGAACTCCCAACCCGACCCAGGAGACGTTGTACGACCACTATGTGCGGCAGAACCCGGATGGCACCGCGGACTTTGTCGGACCCACGGCAGAGGCCGTGTATGGCGGCCCGGTGCCGCTGACGACCACCAACACCAGCGAGCAACTCTACCATCTCGCCAACTCCCCGTCCGATGCCGACAGCCACGACCTCGTGAGCGGGCTGGGCCTGCCCGCCGGCCAGACTATCGACATCTCGCCGCTCGATCTCGCCATCATGAAGGATATCGGCGAGCCGGTGATCACGGCTGGCGTGGTCTGCTTCGCGCGCGGCACCCGCCTCGCCGGTCCGGACGGCGAGCGCCCGGTCGAACATCTCACGGTCGGCGACAATCTCCTCACCGCGAGCGGCCGCCCTCGGCGGATCGTCTGGATCGGTCGCCGGAGCATCGACTGCGCGCGCCATCCCGATTCCCGCGCGGCTTGGCCGGTCCGCGTCGGTGCGGGAGCCTTCGGGCCGGGCCTGCCCAGGCGCGACCTGCTGCTCTCGCCGCAGCATGCGATCTTTGCCGAGGGCGTGCTCATTCCCGTGAAGCGCCTGGCGAATGGCAGCACGGTCCGCCAGGAGGCGCGGGCGTCGATCGAGTATTTTCATGTCGAGCTGGACCGGCACGACATTCTCCTCGCCGAGGGCCTCCCCGTCGAGAGCTACCTCGACACCGGCGACCGCGCCTGCTTCGAGAATGGCGGCGCGGCCCTGGTGCTGCACCCCGATTTCGGACGGCTTGCCTGGGATGCGGGCGCCTGCGCGGAGCTGAAGGTCACCGGCCCGGAGGTGGCCGCCGTGCGGGCCCAGCTGGAGGAATGGGCGCACGCCGCTTCCATGCGGGATCAGGTTGACGCCGCATCTTTCCGGTCTTCATAACCGTCGCGGCTTGTTGCCGCTCGGATTTTGTTGAATGAACGACGTCGAACGCGACTACCGCGACACGGTCTTCCTGCCGCAGACCGGGTTCCCCATGCGCGGCGACCTCCCGAGGCGGGAGCCGGCCATCCTTGCCCGCTGGGAAGCCATGCGGCTGTGGGACAGGCTGCGCGCCGGCTCGGCGGGGCGGGAGCGATTCATCCTGCATGACGGCCCACCTTACGCCAACGGCAACATCCATCTCGGCACCGCGCTCAACAAGATCCTCAAGGACGTGGTGAACCGCACGCGGCAAATGGCGGGGTTCGACGCCAACTACATCCCCGGCTGGGACTGCCACGGCCTGCCCATCGAATGGCGGATCGAGGAGAAGTATCGCGCCGAAGGCCGCGACAAGGACGCCGTCCCCATCCTGCAATTCCGCGCCGAGTGCCGCGAGTACGCGGCGCACTGGATGGAGGTGCAGAAGCAGGAGTTCCGCCGCCTTGGGGTCGAGGGCGACTGGACGCACCGCTACGCCACCATGGACCGCGAATCGGAGGCGGCGATCGCCGGAGAGATTGGCCGGTTCCTGCTGAACGGCGCGCTGTATAGCGGCCTGCGCCCGGTGATGTGGTCGCCGGTGGAGAAGACGGCGCTGGCCGAGGCCGAGATCGAGTACCACGACCACAAATCGACCCAGATCTGGGTGCGCTTCCCGATCGTCAGCGCGCCCGCCGAGGACTTGCGCGGAGCAGCGGTGGTAATCTGGACCACCACGCCCTGGACCATGCCCGGCAATCGCGCCATCGCCGCCGGGCCTGACTTTGACTACGCGCTGGTGCATGTCGATTCCGTCGCCGACGGCGCGCTCGTGCGCGCTGGAGACACGCTGCTCGCGGCGCTCGCCGGGCTGGCCCAATTTTGCGCGGATACCAGGATTGCCACGCACCACATCCGCCGCGTGCTGAAGGGATCGGAACTCGCCGGCACCGTCTGCGCGCACCCGTTGCGCGGCCGCGGCTACGATCACGACGTACCGGTGCTGTTCGCCGATTTCGTGACCACGGAGTCCGGCACCGGGTTCGTCCATATTGCGCCCGGCCATGGCGAGGAGGATTTCGACCTCGGCAACGCTAACGGCTTGCCGGTGCCGGAGACGGTCGGCGATGATGGCACGTTCAACGCCTGGGTGCCGCTGTTCGCCGGCGTACATGTTTACAAGGCCGCCGACCCGATCTGCGCGGCGCTGCAAGAGGCGGGCGGCCTGCTCGGGCGGGGGACGCTGGTCCATTCCTACCCGCATTCCTGGCGCTCGAAGGCGCCGCTGATCTTCCGCGCCACGCCGCAATGGTTCATCCGCATGGACGGCCCCGAGCACATCCGAGGGACGGCGCTGGAAGCGATCGCCGCCACGCATTTCGTCCCCGAGTTCAGGGCGCAACCGCCTCGGCAGCATGGTCGCTGACCGCCCCGACTGGTGCATCAGCCGCCAGCGCGCCTGGGGCGTGCCGATTGCCGTGTTCGTGGACAAGCGCACCGGCGAGCCGCTGCGCGATCCGGCCGTGGTCGAGCGTATCGTGGCGGCCTTCGCCGAGGAGGGCGCGGACGCCTGGTACGCCTCGCCGCCCTCGCGCTTTCTCAGTCCTGGCCGCGACCCAGACAATTACGAGCAGGTCAAGGACATCGTGGATGTATGGTTCGAGTTCGGGCTCGACCCATGCCTTCGTGCTGGAAGGACGAGGGCTGCCCTGGCCGGCCGATCTCTACCTGGAAGGCTCGGACCAGCATCGCGGCTGGTTTCAATCGTCACTGCTCGAAGCGGTGGGCACGCGCGGGCGCGCGCCGTTCAAGGCGGTGCTGACGCATGGCTTCGTCAATGACGAGCAGGGCCGCAAGATGTCGAAGTCGCTCGGCAACTTCACCGCGCCGCAGGAGATACAGGACAAGTTCGGCGCCGACATCCTGCGGCTGTGGGTGATGATGTCCGATACCACCGAGGATCTGCGCATCGGGCCGGAGATCTTGAAGCAGCAGAGCGAGCTGTATCGGCGCCTGCGCAACACGCTGCGCTGGCTGCTCGGCAGCCTGCACGGCTTCACCGAGGACGAGCGCGTGCTCGAGGCCGAAATGCCCGAGCTGGAGCGCTGGGTGCTGCATCGGCTGACCGAGTTCGACGACCGCATCCGCGCCGCCACCGAGACCTATGCCTGGACCGGCGTGTATCCCGAGCTGCACGCCTTCTGCGCCGCCGACCTCTCCGCCTTCTACTTCGACATCCGCAAGGACGCGCTCTACTGCGACCGCCCCGACAGCGACCGCCGGCGTGCCGCGCGCACCGTGCTCGACATCCTGCACCGCTATCTCACGACTTGGCTGGCTCCGGTGCTGTGCTTCACCGCCGAGGAGGCGTGGACGGCGCGGTTCGGCGAGCGGGACAGCGTGCATCTGCAAGCTTTTCCCCGTCCGCCGGCCACCTGGCGCGACGCCGCACTTGGCGCCAAGTGGGCCCGGGTGCGCGAGGTACGGCGGTTGGTGACGGTGCCGATCGAGGAGGAGCGGCGGAAGGGGACGATCCACTCCTCCCTGGAAGCTTTGGTGTCGCTGGGTTTGACCGAACCGGATTTCGGGCTGCTGGACGACGCGGGGTGGGCCGAGATCGCCATCGTCTCGCAGGTCCGTCTCACGCCGCTCAATACGGAGGCTTTTGCCGACATCAAGAAGGCGACTGGCGCCAAATGCGCCCGCTGCTGGCGCGTGCTGCCGGAGGTGGGTGAAAGCTCCGCCCATCCCGCGCTCTGCCTGCGCTGCGTGGACGCGGTGGAATCCGGGCTGGTGTGCAAGGATGCGGCGGAGTGACACGCGCTTGCCTCCATCGTCATGGCCGGACTTGGTCCGGCCACCCACGTCTTCGTGGTGGCGAGCAAAGACGTGGGTGCCTGGGCCAAGCCCGGGCATGACGTTGAACTTCCCGGCGAGATCACGCACTTGGCTCGGCCTTCTGACCGCTGCCCTGATCCTCGCCGCCGACCAGGTCAGCAAGTGGTACGTGCTCAATGGCCTCGACCTTCCGATGCGCGGCCGGGTTCGGGTGCTACCGGTGCTCGACCTGACCATGGTCTGGAACCGCGGCGTGACCTTCGGGATGCTCAACGGACTTGGCGCCTGGTCGGGGCCGGCGATCGCCGTGGTCGCGCTGGTAATCGTTGCCGCGCTTGGCTTATGGCTGCGGCGGGCCAATTCGGCATTCACGGCAGTTGCAATCGGCGCCGTCGCCGGGGGCGCGGTGGGCAATGTGATGGATCGGCTGCGCCATGGCGCCGTGGTTGATTTCATCTACGCCCATATCGGCGACTGGGCCTGGAACTACGTGTTCAATATCGCCGATGCGGCGATCGTTTGCGGCGTGATCGCGCTGGTCCTGGACAGCCAGTTGACCCGCCCAAGGTCAGGAGCGGGCGCGTCCGACGCGGCGTGCGGCTTGCCCAAACCGCCGCGAGGCGGCTAGAGGCGGGTCCATGCCCATGAAACGCGCCCCAGTCGCGCCGGCCTTGCTGCTCGGCGCGGCCTTTCTCCTCTCCGCCTGCGGGTCCGGCAACGACCTTGCCCGCAATTTCGGCTTCGTCCGCGACGCGCCCGACGAGTTCACCGTCACCACCCAGGCGCCGCTGTCGATGCCCCCCGACTTCGCGCTGCGCCCGCCCCGCCCCGGCGCGCCGCGTCCGCAAACCCGCTCCGAGCGGCTGGCCGCGGCCGAGGCACTGGACCCGCAGATCGCGCTCGCCGCCCCCCAAGCTGGCGTCACGCCCGGCCAACAGGCGCTGATCGCCCAGGCCGGTGCGCCCGCGCCCGCCGACGTGCGCAGCGAGGTGGACCGCCAGGCGGCCGCGGACCAGCCCAGCCGGGGCTTCATCGACCGGCTGATGTTCTGGCGCGGTCCCCGCCAGCCAGGCGAGGTGGTGGACGCGCGCCAGGAATCCGACCGCCTGCGCCGCGATTCCGCGCTTGGCCAGAGCCCGGCCGTCGGCCCGACGCCGATCATCCAGAACAAGCCGAAGGGCCTGCTCGAAGGCCTGTTCTGACAGGGAGATCAGCTAACGCCGCGAAAAGAACCGGTTCTCAGGGCGTGGCAGGCCGAGATTCTCGCGCAGCGTCCGTCCCTCGGTACTCACGCCGGAAGATCCCCCGCCGCTGCAGCTCCGGCACCACGCGATCCACGAAGTCGTCGAGCCCACCGGGGACGTAAGGGAACATGACGTTGAATCCATCGCAGGCCTCGGTGGTGAGCCACTCCTCCATCTGATCGGCGATCATGGCCGGCGTTCCGACCATCTGGAGGCCGCCATAGCCGCCGGCCAGTTGCGCGAGCTGCCGGACTGTCAGGTTCTCCCGCCTGGCGAGCTCCACCAGGGTTTCCCGCCCGCTCTTGCTCGCGTTGGTGTCCGGAATTTCGGGCAGCGGCGCGTCGAGGTCGAAGCCGGACGCATCCGTGCCCAACCGCATCGACAGGTTGGGGATGCCGCTGTCCGGATGCACCAGGCTGTCGAGCCTCGCCTTCTTCGCCTGGGCCTCCGCCGGCGTCTCGCCGACGATCACGAGGACACCGGGCAGGATCTTCAGACAATCGCGCGGCCGGCCCAGCCGCTCCATCCGGTCCTTCACGTCGGCATAGAAGCGGCGCCCGTCCTCCAGGGTTCTCGAACTGCCGAAGATGACCTCCGCCGTTTCCGCGGCGAGCTGCCGCCCCGCTTCGGACGCGCCGGCCTGCACGATCACCGGCCAGCCCTGGATCGGCCGGGCGACGTTCAGCGGGCCGCGGACGGACAGGAACTCGCCCTTATGGTCCAGGACGTGCATCCGCTCGGGATCGAAAAAGATGCCGCTGTCCACGTCGCGGATGAACGCGTCGTCCGCCCAGCTGTCCCATAGGCCGGTGACGACGTCGTAGAACTCGCGCGCGCGGCGATAGCGCTCATCATGGTCCATGTGCTCCTCGCGCCCGAAATTGAGCGCCGCGTCCGGATTGGATGTCGTGACGATGTTCCAGCCCGCCCGCCCGCCGCTGATGTGATCGAGCGAGGCGAACCTGCGGGCGATGTGATAGGGCTCGTCGTAGGTCGTCGACGCGGTGGCGATCAGCCCCAGACGCTCCGTGACCACCGCCAGCGCTGGCAGCAAGGTGAGCGGATCGAACGAGGTCACGGTGGCGCTGCGCCTCAGCGCCGCCATCGGCATGTTGAGCACGGCCAGGTGATCGGCCATGAAGAACGCGTCGAACCGCCCGCGCTCCAGCGCCTGGGCGAACCGCTTGAGGTGCCGGAAACTGAAGTTCGCATCCGGGAACGCGCCCGGATAGCGCCACCAGGCGGTGTGGATGCTGACCGGGCGCATGAAGGCCCCCAGCCTCAACTGACGTGACGTGGTCATCGCCTCCAGTGTCGATCGGCAGCGCCTCGCAAGGCAAGCCGGCATTCGCGAGTTGGGCAGCGAGTTCGAAACGGATACTGGACGGCCCTGCCGGGCTGGGTATCCTGCCAGGGTCGAACGTATTCTGAGAGGATCGCCATGGATCGCCGTCTGCTGCTGCATAGCAGCACCCGCGTGCTGGTGCAGCCCGAGGACGGGATCGGCCCGGTGGCGGAGATGATCGACGCCGCGCGCCATGGCGTGCTGATCAAGATGTTCACCTTCACCTCCCCGGCGCTGATCGCGGCGGCGATCGGCGCCCATCGGCGCGGGGTGAAGGTGCAGGTCATGCTTAATCCCGCGCGGTCTTCCGGCACGCGCGCCAATGATGAGACACTCGCGTGTTTGACCGATGCCGGAATAGCGGCGCGCTGGAGCAATCCGCGATTCGCCGTGACCCATGAGAAATCCATGGTGATCGATGACCGCATCGCGCTGATCGCAACCTTCAACTTCTGCGACAAGTACTTCTCGCAGACTCGCGATTACGGGTTGGTGGTGGAAGATCCGCCGGTGGTACGCGAGGTCGTCGCCGGATTCCACGCCGATTGGGACCGCGTCCGCTTCCCGGAACACGCTGCCACGCAGGACTCTCACAGCCCGCTGCTTTGGAGCAACCACAATGCCCGGCCGGTGATGGGCAGTTTCATCGACGAGGCGCAGCATACCTTGCGCGTGCAGCACCCGAAGTTCGTCGACGCCGCGATCCTCGACCGGCTGCTGGAGGCCAAGGCGCGGGGCGTCGACGTGCGCGTGCTCTGCGGCGGCCGGCACGGGATCAGCGAGTACGACCTGCTCGACACCTTCTCATCGCTGCGCATCCTGCGCCGCGCCGATATCCGCGTGCGCAAGCAACGCGGGCTGCGTCTGCATGCCAAGCTCATCCTGGCGGACGGGGAGCGCGCGATCGTCGGTTCGATGAACATCGATCGCAGTGCCTTCGATCTGCGGCGCGAGCTGGGCGTGGTGGTTGCCAACCCGGCGGCGGTGGCCCGTTTGCGCCAGGTCTTCCACGACGACTGGGAGGAAGCGCAGCGCTACATTCCGCCCGACCCGTTGGCCTCGGCGCCTCCGCCCCTGGAGGACGACCATCCGCACGACCCGGAACTGGCGCACGAGTGAGCGGGGCGCATGAGCGAAGCTCCGGGTGAACGGGTCCTGCTCCGCGATCTCTTGTTCACCTTCAACCGCATCGCCCTGGCCAGCTTCGGCGGCGGGCTATCGGCCTGGTCGCGCGAGATGGTGGTGCAGCAGCGCGGGTGGATGAGCGATGCGGAGTTCCTCAGCGCCATGACTATCTGCCGGGTTCTGCCCGGCGCCAATCAGGTCAACGTCGCCGTGTTCGTCGGCACCCGCCTCCGCGGCCTGCCTGGAGCGGTCGCGGCGACGGCTGGGCTGATCGCGCTGCCGCTGGCGATCGTGCTGGTGCTGGGGGCGCTCTATCTACGGTTCCGCGATGTGGCGGCGTTGCGCCACATCCTGTCCGGCGTGACGGCGGCGGCGGTGGCGATGACCTTCTCGATGGCCTGGCGTACCGGGCAGAAGACGCTTGTCTCGCTCATGCCCATCCTGTTGTGCGGGGTGACATTCCTGCTCGCCGGGGTCGGGCGCATTCCGCTGTGGCTGACGCTTATCGTGCTCGGCCCAGTCGCTTTCGGCTGGGGCTGGAGAAGCGAGACCGCGCGATGACGCTGGACCTGGCGCTTCGGCTCTGCCTGGTGTTCGGCAGCGCCTCGCTCCTTTCGTTCGGTGGCGGCAATGCCATCGTGCCGCAGCTTCAGTTGCAGACGGTGGACACCTATCGCTGGCTCACGGCCGCGCAGTTCGCCGATTCCTTCGCCATCGCCCAGGCTGCGCCAGGACCGAGTACGCTTCTGGTGTCCCTCCTCGGCTACGATGCGGCCGGTCTGGCCGGGGCCTTGCTGGCGACAGCGGCGATGATCGTGCCGGCCGGAGTGCTGGTGTATGGGATGGCGCGGCTGTGGCAGGGCGCTGCCCACATGCGCTGGCGACCCGCGCTCGAACGCGGCATGGCGCCTGTCTCGGTCGGGCTGGTTCTGGCAAGCGGCGTGGTGGTGGCCCGCTCCTCAGATCACTCATGGGTGCAGTATGGGCTGACGGTCGCGGCCACATTGGTTCTGAGCCTGACCCGGATCAACCCGCTTTTTGTCGTCGCAGCCAGTGGACTGGCAGCTTGGGCAGCGGACGCCTGACGGGCAGCTGAGCACGATGCGCGAATTAGCGGAGACCCTGCTGCTCCTGGCGCTGTTGCTGGGCGCCAGCTACATCGGATTGTTTTTGCAACGTTGGATGCGCGAGCATCACCGTAGCCGCGATACCGTCGATGCCGTGCGACTGGTCATCACCATCCTTGTCACCTTCGCTGCCTTGGTGCTCGGACTGCTCGTGACGTCGGTGAAAAGCAATTTCGACGCGCATACCGAAGGCGTGCGGCATCTCGGCACGCGGCTGGTCGAGCTGGATGCGCGGCTTCGCGAATACGGCCCACAGGTCGATCCAATCCGCGCAATGATACGGCGCTATACAGCTGCGGCCATCGCCACGACGTGGCCCGACGAACCGGCGCCCAAGGGTGATTATCCTTCTCGTGTCACCTCGATCAGGTCCGGCTCCGTCGAAGGCGGGGAGCTCACCGAGCTGCTGATGCGGGCCGATGAGATGATTTCAACAACTGCCGACGGGGACCACGCTTCAGACGCACGTGGCCTCTCTCGTCCAGTCCGCGATGGAGGCAACGCTGCAGGCGCGCTGGGCGGTGATCGAGTTCAGCTGTTCCGACGATCTCCTGGCCGTTCCTCCTGCTCCTGATGTTCTGGCTGATCGTTATCTTCACGGTGTTCGGACTAACCTCGCCGCGCAACGGTGTGATCCATGTCGTGATCGTGCTGTCGGCGGTGTCGCTCTCGTCCTCGCTTTATCTGATTCTCGATCTCGATACCCCGTTCGGCGGCTTCATGTCGGTGCCCAGCCAGCCGATGCGCGACGCTCTGCTGCACATGGACCAGCCGGCACAGCCCCCTCCGGGCTGATCTGCGCGACCTCCCCTTCCGCTAGCCGAGCAACTGCGCACGCCGCTCGGGCTGTAGCGCGGCCTGCAGTTCCGTCCATTCCCGCTTACTCAGCCCGCTTTGCGCCTGCTCGACCGCCTCTCCGGCCAGCATCCGACGCACCACGACGAGCATCGGCCCCGACAGGGTGACGCCGTCCAGCCGGTAGTCGAGGAATGCCTGGAAGGCCAGCGGAACCCAGGCGCGCACCGTCTCCAGCATCGCCTGCGCATAGGCACGGATCTCGTATTGCGCGTGCGGGTCCGCGCGCAGCGACAGGAAGTGCAGCAGGTTGTGCAGGTCGGATTTCCAGTACCACTGCGTGTAGGTGTTCAGCGTCAGGTTCATGCGGGCGAGTTCTCGCGACAGGCCGGCGCGATCGGGATCGGCGGGCCGGCCCTGCTCGTCCTCGTTCAGCATCCAGGCGTAGTCGTCGTAGCAGCGCGCCGCATCCGCACGCAGCAGGTCGAGCACCCGCGACGCCTCCTCCGCCGCTAGCATCTCGCCGCGCCCTTGCCTGTTGCTGGCCGACTGCGCCGCCAGATGCTCGGGGGCGGGGATGTAGAACTCCCGGTCCAGCACCGAATAGCGAGCGGAATACTCGTTCACGTTGGCGGTGCGGTGCCTGATCCACTGCCGGGCGACGAAGATCGGCAGCTTCACATGGTATTTGATCTCGCACATCTCGAATGGCGTCGAGTGGCGGTGCCGCATCAGATAGCGGATCAGTCCCGGCATCCTCCGATACCCGCCGCGTGCCGCGTCCGTAGGAGACCCGCGCGGCCTGCACGATGGCGCCGTCGTCGCCCATGTAGTCGATGACGCGGACGAAGCCGTGGTCCAGCACCGGCAGCGGCTGGAACAGCAGCGCCTCTAGCGCCGGCACGCTGGGCCGCAGGGTCTGCGCCGGCCGGCTTCGGGCGGCCTCGATTTCCTGGCGCTGCTCATCGGTCAGCGGCATCAAGCGGGACTCCACATTCCGGTTCCGGGCGCTTATATGAGCCGTGCCAGCGACAGTTGGCTACGGCGATAAACGGCGGTTGGAATAAGCGTAGTGGACCCGGGGGCAGTGCCCGGCGCCTCCACCATAGGGGGGCGAAACAGGCTCGACACGCGTGGTAAAGACCCGCTTTTCGCTCGGCATGGTTCCGCCGTTATCGGGCCGTTTGACAAGTGCCAATGACAACATGGCGCTCGCTGCCGCTGCATAAGCGGTAAGCGCGGTTCGGGGGGCACCGGGCAACAGAAGCCCCCCACTCTAATGTCCCACCCGATCCCTGGCCACGGATCAGCGAGCACGGTAAGTCTCCGCGATGACGGACGAACAGGATCCTCCGGTCGAAAGCCTGCTGCCGTACGAGGATTGGACCGAGGCAGCCATGCGCGAGGTGGTGGCGCGCGCGCTCTCCTACGCGGCCGAGAACGGTCTGCCCGGAGACCACCATTTCTATCTCACCTTCAGGACCGATCATCCGGGGGTGGTGATCCCGCCGCGGCTGCGCGCGCAGTACCCGCAGGAGATGACCATCGTCCTGCAGCACCAGTTCTGGGACTTGCGGGTGAACGCCGAAACACGGCTGATCAACGTGGGGTTGTCCTTCGGCGGCGTGCCCTCCACGCTCATCATCCCGCTGGGCGCCGTCACCGCCTTCGCCGACCCGTATGTGCGCTACGGCATGCGCTTCCGCCCCGAGCATCTCGCGGCAGCCGACGACACCGCCGAGGAGCCCGCTCCGCCGACGCGGCCCAGGGCCGTGCAGCCCGTGCAGGAAGCTGCGGAAAATGGTGCGGCCGAGCCGCCGGCGACCCCGCAGGTGGTCAGTCTGGACGCTTTCCGCCGCCGCGGCCCGCCCGACAAGAGCTGACCTGCCACCCCACAAGGAGCGTGCGATGAACGCCATCCCCCGCCCGTCCGGGTTCGCCTATGCGCCGATGTTCCCGCTCGGACCCGACCGGACGCCGTGGCGTAAGCTGGCCCTGTCCGGCGTTCGCACCGCTGCCTGCGACGGCGAGACTGTGCTGCGAATCGCGCCGGAAGCGCTGACCGAGCTGGCCTTCCAGGCCTTCCGCGACGTCTCCCACCTGCTGCGCCCGAGCCATTTGCGCCAGTTGCGGGCCATCCTCGACGATCCGGAGGCGTCCGCCAACGACCGCTTCGTGGCGCTCGATCTGCTCAAGAACGCCAACATCGCCGCCGGCGGCGTGCTGCCGATGTGCCAAGACACCGGGACCGCCATCGTGTTCGGCAAGAAGGGCCAGCGTGTTTGGGTGGACGGCAACGAGGAGGAGGCGCTCGCTTTTGGCGTGCATCGCACCTACACCGAAACCAATCTGCGCTACTCGCAGATGGCGCCGCTCTCGATGTTCGAGGAGGTCAACACCGGCAACAACCTCCCCGTGCAGTTCGACATCATGGCCGCGCCCGGCCAGGACCACGCCGACGAGTTTCACCTGATGTTCGTGGCCAAGGGCGGCGGGTCGGCCAACAAGACCTTCCTGTTCCAGGAAACCCGCGCGATCCTCTCGCCCGATCGGCTGCTGAAGTTCCTGGAGACGAAGATCAGGACGCTCGGCACCTCGGCCTGTCCGCCCTATCACCTCGCCATCGTCATCGGCGGCACCTCGGCC
This sequence comes from uncultured Pseudomonadota bacterium, assembly GCA_963830565.1. Lineage (GTDB taxonomy): Bacteria > Pseudomonadota > Alphaproteobacteria > Acetobacterales > Acetobacteraceae > DATFDN01. The sequence continues at coordinate 85,041 of CAWHMO010000007.1, read as the reverse complement.
GAGCTGACCCTGAAGACCGTCAAGCTCGCCTCGACGCGCTGGCTCGATACCCTGCCCGCCGGCGGCAGCCGGGCCGGACACGCCTTCCGCGACCTGGAGATGGAGGCCGAGGTCCATGCGCTCACCCGCTCGCTCGGCATCGGCGCGCAGTTCGGGGGCAAGTATTTCTGCCACGACGTCCGCGTGATCCGCCTGCCGCGCCACGGCGCCAGCCTGCCGGTCGGGATCGGCGTGTCCTGTTCGGCGGATCGGCAGATCCTCGCCAAGCTGACCCCGGACGGCGTGTTCCTTGAGCAGCTGGAGACCGATCCCGCGAAGTACCTGCCGGAGACCACCGAGGCGCATCTGGACGATGAGGCCGTCGCGGTGAATTTAGACCGGCCGATGGCGGAAATTCGCCGCCAATTGTCGCAGTACCCGGTCAAGACGCGGCTCGCGTTGAGCGGGACGATGGTAGTGGCGCGCGACATCGCCCATGCCAAGCTGAAGGAGCGGCTCGAGTCCGGCGCGGGGCTGCCCGACTATATCAGAGACCATCCAGTGTACTACGCCGGCCCTGCCAAGACGCCCGAGGGCCATGCCACGGGCAGCTTCGGCCCGACCACGGCCGGCCGCATGGACAGCTATGTGGCCGAGTTCCAGCAAGCGGGCGGCTCGCTGGTGATGCTGGCCAAGGGCAACCGCTCCAAGTCGGTGCGCGCGGCCTGCAAGGCGAATGGCGGCTTCTACCTCGGCAGCGTCGGCGGCCCCGCCGCCCGGCTGGCACGGGACTGCATCCGCAAGGTCGAGGTGCTCGAGTTTCCTGAGCTCGGCATGGAGGCGGTCTGGCGCATCGAGGTCGAGAACTTCCCCGCCTTCATCGTCATCGACGACAAGGGCAACGATTTCTATGACGGGCTGGAGGTGGCTTGATCATGCGGTTCGCGATCGACCGGATCGATCATGTCGTCCTGAACGTCCGCGACGTGGAGAAGGCGGCTGCCTGGTACGAAGGCGTGCTCGGCATGCGGCGCGAGACGTTCGGCCCGGATGAACGTGTGGCGCTGCTGTTCGGTGGCCAGAAGATCAACCTGCGCCCGGTGTCGGCCGATCCGCGCGTGTGGATCACCGGCGCGAGCGATGCGCCCGGCGCCGCCGATCTCTGCTTCGTCACCGCCGTGCCGCCCGAGAACGTCATCGCCCATCTCGCCGCCTGCGAGGTCGCGATCATCGCGGGGCCGGTATCCCGCGCCGGCGCGCTGGGGCCGATGCGCTCGGTCTATTGCCGCGATCCCGACGGCAACCTGATCGAGATCGCGACCTACCTGCCGGCCTGATGGAGCGCCACGCGGCGCGGCGGGTCGGCTTGCTGGCGCTGGCCTGCTTTCTTGGCCTGATTCCGCTGGCCAACTGGATGATCCTGCATGTCGGGCTGGTGTGCCCGGCGAACGCGCCGTGCCTGGTGCCGGTCGCGCCGGGGCTGATGGCGCCGTCCGGCGTCGTGACGGTTGGCGCCGCCCTGGTGCTGCGCGACGTGGTGCAGCGCTGCCTCGGCGCTTCCTGGGGACTGGGGGCGATCGGCGTCGGATGCTTGTTGTCGATGCTGGTGGCACCCGGCCCGCTCGTCGCCGCCTCCGGCATCGCGTTCGCGCTGAGCGAACTGGCCGACTTCGCGATCTACACGCCGCTCCAGCGCCGCCGCCTGATGCTGGCCGTCCTGGCCTCCGCGCTGGCCGGGCTGACGGTGGACTCGCTCGTGTTCCTCTGGCTCGCCTTCGGCAGCCTGCAATTCCTGGCCGGGCAGATCGTCGGCAAGCTGTGGGCGGTGCTGGTCAGCATCCCCTTCATCCGCCTGCTCCGCCGCGTGGCGCCGACCCCACCTAATACCACCCTGCTTATGAACTGATCTATGCCAGCCAGGAAGGCGGTAAGCGACTTGAGCGTATTGCGGTGAGCGATTGCTAGTCGGCTAACACGCAGGCGAGAGAAACGGCTCGCAGAAATAAAGTCAGACTAGTCTAACCTTCAACCTGCGCCCGTATGTTGGTGCACTTGCCAACGTTCTTAAACAATGGCGCCAAATAAGCGTCCTTATAATTGTGTTCGAGCACTGTCTTGACCTTGTTGAACGTCAGCTTCGTCGCCTCGCTTATCGCAGCTTCCGGTATCGCGTCAGAGGCGCTGAGATCATGACTGGCTGCCAAGCGTCTCAGAGTCAGGTGCAGCAGAAGACGATTTCCATGCACAATCATCCCGCGCTCAACGGCTTGATCAGGGCTGTAGCAGCCGCGTAGGGCCGCATCAACGCGACGACTTAAACGAACCAGGCTCCACAGGCGGCTAGATGAAGTCCCCCCATTGAACAAGGCCTTGTAGGGCGGCACTGCTAAGTCTGCGTATAGTCCGCCGACATAACCCTTCGCCATTGCTACAACGGATATCTCAGGGCTGGCGCAAGCGAGAGTCGTAATCGCCTCGATAAATTCGAAACCTTCAGCCGTGGACTTGAACAGGCTCGCCCTCTCTGTCACTCCTATTCCACCTTGCCGATTAGCAATTCGGTCCTAATCCGCTCCTGCTCAGGGTCTAAGGCTACAAAGTTGCGTGCATCGATGCGATTTTGGGTATTAGAGGCTGTCTCTGAACGCTCGCGGAATGGGGGTTGGGTGGCCACGGTGAGATGTGATTCCAACGGGTTGTCGAGACCGAGTTGGATGAGCACGCCCATGTGGACCGCAACCACCCGCCCGCAGCATAAGCGCGACGGGCTCCGCTTTGCCAGTGACCTGACGGACGCCGAATGGGCGGTCCTGGAGCCGCTTCTCCCGCCTCCTGCTGGCATCGGGCGGCCGCCCGAGTGGTCGATGCGCGAAATCGTCAACGCGATCTTCTACGTGCTGCGCGGCGGCATCGCGTGGCGCATGTTGCCGCCCTGCTTCCCGCCGCGGCAGACGGTCTACGGCTGGTTCGCGGCGTGGCGGCGCGCTCATGTGTGGGAGGCGATCACCCATCGGCTGGTGATGCTCGACCGCGAGCGGGCCGGACGCGAGGCAAGCCCGAGCGCTGCCGTCATCGACAGCCAGAGCGTCAAGACAACCGAGGCCGGTGGCCCGCGCGGCTATGATGCCGGAAAGAAGGTGCTCGGCCGCAAGCGGCACGCGATGGTCGACACCGATGGCCGCCCGCTGGTGCTGCAAGTGCATCCCGCCTCCGTCCAGGACCGCGACGGTGCCGTCCCGCTGCTGAAGACGTCTCGTCGCAGCTTTCCCTTTGTCGAGCGTGCCTTTGCCGACACCGCCTATGCGGCCGAGCGCGTCGCCGACGCCACCTGCATCGCCATCGAGATCGTCCGCAAACCCGCTGATCAGGTCGGCTTTGCCGTCCATCCGCGCCGCTGGGTGGTGGAGCGGTGCTTCGCCTGGCTCAACCGCAATCGTCGGCTCGCCAAGGACTTCGAGACTACCATCGAGTCCGCGACAGCCTTCCTCTACGCCGCCTCAGCCATGCTCCTCATCAGGCGCATTGCTCGTTGCACATGAGTTCAAAGTCAGACTCTGAGAAGCTCTGGTAATTTTCTTTCCGACATCAGAGTCTGGATCTTCGACCACGATAATACGCGCAAGCAGTAATTGCTCACCCCTCGTTCGGGGTCAGCCCGCCCGCATGACGGTCCGTCCGTCGAGCGCGGCGCGTAGCGCCTCGAACGCGGTCAGGCCATGCAGTCTTCCGGTGGCGATCACGCTTGCCGCAGCAGCATAGACCTTGGCTCCCCATTCGGCACGGAACCCGCCGGTGACCTTGCGGAAGATCACCGAAGGCCGCAGCGCCCGCTCGCAGGCGTTGTTGGTGTAGGGCACGTCGCGCCGGGTGACGAAGCGGAACAGGTCGTCGCGGTCGCGGCGCATGGCGCGGAACAGGCGGCGTGCAGTGGGTCGCTGCGGTGTGGGCGCCGACAGCAACCGGTTCAACCGCCGCTCCAGATCGGCATGGTAGTGTGCCAAGGTGCTGCCCTTCAGCGCGTCGCGTCGTTTGCCGATCGCCACGGCCCGCAACAGCAGGAAGCGAAAGCCCGGCGCGAACCCGTCATCGCCCTCCTCGATCGCATACGTTGCGTCGCGCAGCAGATGCGCCAGGCACAACTGGCGGACTGCGCCATGGCCCAACTGCCCCCCATAGCGATCGGCCACCCAGACTTCCGGCTGCGCGCCGCCCAGGAACGCGGTCACGACGGAGGCCGCCCTTGTATCGGCGATCACGTGGCAGATCGCGGTCGAGCCCAGCAGCACCCATTGCCACCAGGTCTTGCCGCCAACCCGCGCCGAGGTCTCGTCGGAGCCCACGATCGGGCTGGCGCGCACGGCATCGGCGATCGGCGCCGCGGCAGCCAGCAGCGGCGCCTCGGCACGGGCCAGGATGTTGGCGATAGCACCCTCGCTGATGCTCAGTCCGAACACCTCCGCCAGCAGGCGGGCCAGGCGCTCGAAGCTGATCGCCTGGGTGACGTGGAGATGGATGATGAGCGCGCACAGCCCTGGCCCGAACGGCGAGCCGGGCTCGAAGCCCTCCGGCGCCGTGGCGGCCACGCGCTTGCGGCAGCACGGGCAGACGCCGCGATGGCGGTTGATGCGGGTGACAATGGGGTGGATCGGCAGCAGGTCGATGTGGTCGTAGGCGTGAATGTCGGGCTGGTCAGCGGCGCCAAGCGCGTGGTCGCAATGCGGGCAGGCGCCGAGTGTCGCCTCGATGATGCGGTCGGGGTTGGCTGCCAGTGTGCGGCAGGCGCCAGGTCGGCCGCGGCGAGGCTTCTTGGGGCGCTCGGGCAGGTTCGGCTTCTGGGCCTTCGAGGAGGGCGTGCTCGAATTGTCCGGCGTCTTGGGAGGAGCGTTGAGCTTGGCCTCCAACTCCGTAATCCGTGCGGTCAGCGCCTCGACCTGCGCGTGCTGCGCTAGGATAAGAGCGATCAGGTCATCCTTGGAGAGGGCGAGCAGAGTTTCGCGGTCCACGGTCACGGTGAATTCGAACCAACCGTGATCGTGTCAAGCCGATCGCTGATCACTCAGGTGCCTGGACGGCTCAGCGAGGCTGGGGACGTGAGCAATTACCGCAAGCAAGGTTGCTGGTGACTTTTCGTCACTCAGCGTTCGACCTATAGTTCCTGCTGTCTGAGCACCATTCACGATGGTCACGTTCTGGCAGTCAAAAAGCCCGACAGACCTATCATTTCCCCCGAATGCCTGCTTTGTATATTGTTTGGTAATAATGGTAATGTCATTATTGAAATGCCAGAACGACTCTGCATTTTCGGCAATCGTTCTAGGGTCTGTTGACAATTACCTCGTTGCGATGATGGTGGCTGCGAGGCTGATGTTGGCATGGAAGCTTTCGTCGGTCTTGTCGTAGCGGGTGGCGATGGCTCGGAACTCCTTCAGCTTGGCGAAGAAGTTCTCGATCAGGTGGCGCCAGCGATACATGGCCTTGTCATAGGCGATGATCGTATTGCGGTTGGATTTGGGTGGGATGACGGCGACGGCGCCACGGTCATCGAGGTCCGCACGCAGCCAATCGGCGTCGAACGCCTTGTCACCGAGCAGGGCGTCGAAAGTGATGTCTGCGATGAGCGGCGCGACCCCTACGATGTCGTGGCGCTGTCCGGGCAAGAGCACGAAGCGGACCAGATTTCCAAGCGCGTCCACCAGTGCGACGATCTTGGTCGTCAGCCCGCCTCGCGAGCGTCCGATGGCCTGATTGTGAGTCCCCCCTTTGCGCCGCTCGCCTTCTGATGGGCGGTGACGATCGTGCCGTCGATCAGGGCGTATTCGAAATCCGGCTCGTCGGACAAGCGCTCGAAGAGGCGCTCGAAGACGCCCGCCCGCACCCAGCGGCGGAAGCGCTGGAACACGCTGTTCCAGTGCCCGAACTCAGGCGGCAGGTCGCGCCACGGCGATCCCGCGCGCACGCGCCACAGAACCGCTTCCAGGAACAGCCGGGTGTCCTTCGCCGTCACTCCGCGATCCGACGCCTTGCCCGGCAACAGCGGGGCCATCTTCTCCCAAGCCGTGTCGCTGATCACAAATCGTCCCCTGTCCACCAAACCCTTCGCTCCGCCAAAACGGAGCTTGAATCACGGCTCAGGCCCGAGAGGAACCCACTTATTGTCAACAGGCCCTAGCTATTGCCGAGTTTACGTCGGACTTAAGGCCAAGAAAGTGACGAATATTTCTTGAGAATAGCTGATTACCAAAACTGCGTACCCACTGGGCAACGTCCACTGCTGATACTTGGCCGTAAACCGCCTTTAATGGTGCCTCAATAAGACCGTAATGAGCGAGCCGAATTGTAAGATCGATTTAAGGGGGTGCGGCTTCTTGCACGAAATACTGAAAGAGTTCCCTTTGGGTTATACTTTCGGAGAAGAACAGCTCCGATGTGTCATTCTGAGAGGCGACAAATTCATCAACGCGCTTTTGTATACCGGCGTCAATTTTTGTTGATCCCGAGTAGGCAATGATAAGGCGAACGCTCGTCAGTCGTGCTAAAGAATCTTCGATTGCGGGCCAGCGCGATCGCACCTTTACGTTAAAGCGATCTCTTTTGAGAGATACAAGATCCTGAACTCCCTGCAAGAACTTCAGGACTGACGCAGAGTTCTACTGGTAATTGCTCACGTCCCCAGCCTCGCTGAGCCGTCCAGGCACCTGAGTGATCAGCGATCGGCTTGACACGATCACGGTTGGTTCGATTTACCGTGACCGTGACCGCGAAACTCTGCTCGCCCTCTCCAAGGATGACCTGATCGCTCTTATCCTAGCGCAGCACGCGCAGGTCGAGGCGCTGACCGCACGGATTACGGAGTTGGAGGCCAAGCTCAACGCTCCTCCCAAGACGCCGGACAATTCGAGCACGCCCTCCTCGAAGGCCCAGAAGCCGAACCTGCCCGAGCGCCCCAAGAAGCCTCGCCGCGGCCGACCTGGCGCCTGCCGCACACTGGCAGCCAACCCCGACCGCATCATCGAGGCGACACTCGGCGCCTGCCCGCATTGCGACCACGCGCTTGGCGCCGCTGACCAGCCCGACATTCACGCCTACGACCACATCGACCTGCTGCCGATCCACCCCATTGTCACCCGCATCAACCGCCATCGCGGCGTCTGCCCGTGCTGCCGCAAGCGCGTGGCCGCCACGGCGCCGGAGGGCTTCGAGCCCGGCTCGCCGTTCGGGCCAGGGCTGTGCGCGCTCATCATCCATCTCCACGTCACCCAGGCGATCAGCTTCGAGCGCCTGGCCCGCCTGCTGGCGGAGGTGTTCGGACTGAGCATCAGCGAGGGTGCTATCGCCAACATCCTGGCCCGTGCCGAGGCGCCGCTGCTGGCTGCCGCGGCGCCGATCGCCGATGCCGTGCGCGCCAGCCCGATCGTGGGCTCCGACGAGACCTCGGCGCGGGTTGGCGGCAAGACCTGGTGGCAATGGGTGCTGCTGGGCTCGACCGCGATCTGCCACGTGATCGCCGATACAAGGGCGGCCTCCGTCGTGACCGCGTTCCTGGGCGGCGCGCAGCCGGAAGTCTGGGTGGCCGATCGCTATGGGGGGCAGTTGGGCCATGGCGCAGTCCGCCAGTTGTGCCTGGCGCATCTGCTGCGCGACGCAACGTATGCGATCGAGGAGGGCGATGACGGGTTCGCGCCGGGCTTTCGCTTCCTGCTGTTGCGGGCCGTGGCGATCGGCAAACGACGCGACGCGCTGAAGGGCAGCACCTTGGCACACTACCATGCCGATCTGGAGCGGCGGTTGAACCGGTTGCTGTCGGCGCCCACACCGCAGCGACCCACTGCACGCCGCCTGTTCCGCGCCATGCGCCGCGACCGCGACGACCTGTTCCGCTTCGTCACCCGGCGCGACGTGCCCTACACCAACAACGCCTGCGAGCGGGCGCTGCGGCCTTCGGTGATCTTCCGCAAGGTCACCGGCGGGTTCCGTGCCGAATGGGGAGCCAAGGTCTATGCTGCTGCGGCAAGCGTGATCGCCACCGGAAGACTGCATGGCCTGACCGCGTTCGAGGCGCTACGCGCCGCGCTCGACGGACGGACCGTCATGCGGGCGGGCTGACCCCGAACGAGGGGTGAGCAATTACGTCTACTGATCCAGAATGAGATGTGTTCCACTTTGATTGAACTAGAAATAGAATCCTAGCTTGTGAATCATAATGGATCGCATCGATTCCGTTGTCATCCGCACCGTCTATTAAAGACGCTACTGCCTGGTGGAGCTCGACATCAGAGGTCATACGCACAGCTGTAGCGGCAACGGCTCGAGATAAGGCGTGAGGCTCAACCTGTTCTGCTGTCTGCACGCCCGCATCGGTCATATCGATAAGAGGCACAGTGCTTTCGAGAAGCTTCGACCTGATTTGCGAGTGCTGTAGCTCAGCCATGATCTACTCCGCAGCGACGCCCGAATCGCAGCACTCAGGTGCCGCAAAAGCAACGGCACTTTGCCACTCGGAGCAGCGCCGAAGCCAGAACCCTAATACCGCCGCACCTATGAAGTGACCCGTCTGCGGCAGGCCGGGAAAGCGCAGATAGTTCGGGGCAGCGCCGCCCAGTAGCTTCTGATGGATGGTCGGGACATACGCGCGATGGTATAAGCCCCTGCTTACGGCATCCACCTATGTCTGCCATTATATCCGCGCTGCGGCGTCCTCAGCGGCACGGATCTCGCTTTGGATGTGCGGATCAAGCCCGCGCATGACGGCCTAGTCTATGGCACTATAGCTCGAGCTGTGAGCCCAGGCTTAGGCCCGGGATGCACGCCCTGCCCGCCAAGGCGCGCGACCGGAGGGTTCGATCAGCCGGCGCGTCATGTTGAGCGCGCCGGCGCCGGCGATCACGAGCGCCGCGAGCCAGCAGAAGCGGGACTCGTAGCCGCCAAGGGCAAGTAGCCCAACGAACAGCACCGTCACCCCGATCAGCCCGCTGCCGCGGCCGCGCTGGGCAGCCATGAAGCCGAGCACGAGGAACACGGCGAACAGCGCGATCGCCGCCGCGCGCACCGCGTCGAAGGCCTGCAGGGCGACGAACCCGATCCAGTTCTGGAACGCCCATACGGCCTGATCGAGGCTCGCCAGTGTCGCGTAAATGAAGTGTCCCGGACCGGCCACGTAAACGAGAGCCGCCAGAACGATACCGCCCAGCCAGACCAGGGCAACTGTGTTACGGCGCACGAAAACCTCGTTCCTGCGTTAGCTTGTTGCCCCATGTGGGATCGCCTGGGGGTTCCCGCCAGGGCCTCTCACTTGAACGCACTCGCCCCCGCCTGGGCGATCTGTCCATCCTGCGCCGACGTACCCCCGCTGACCCCGATCGCGCCGATCACCCGACCGTCCACCGAGAGCGGAATCCCGCCCTCGATCGGGATGGCACTGGGAAGCGCCAGGAGCGACGTCCGGCCGCCGGCGACAGCATCCTCGAATGCCTTGGTCGGCCGCTTGTAGAACAGCGCCGAGCGTGCCTTCGCAAGCGCCGTCTCGACGCTGCCGCGCTGGGTCTCGTCGATGGTCTCCTGATAGACGACGAAGCCGCCGTCGTCGATGACGGCAATGGACATCGTGAACTTGTTCTTCATCGCCTCGGCCTCGGCAGCGGCCGCGAGCTTCTTCGCCTCGGCAAGCGACAGCGCCTTCTTCTCGATCAGCTGGGCCGAGGCCGTGCTTGCCGACGCGATCAGGGCGAGCACTGCCAGGCCGGATACTGGAATCGCCAGTCGGGTCATGGTTTCCCTCCCCATATGTCGTTGCGGATCAGCTTGCGCCCTTCCCGACGCGATGCCAATCCTGCCGAGGATCGCCGTGCTGATGCGTCTATCCGATTTCGACTTCGATCTTCCGATGGGGCACATCGCCCAGCACCCCGCGCGCCCACGGGATGCCGCGCGCCTGCTCGTCGTCTCCGAGCGCCTCGCGGATCGCTGCGTGCGCGACCTTCCGGAGTTGCTTCGGCCCGGAGACGTGCTCGTGGCCAACGACACGCGCGTGATCCCGGCCCAGCTCTCGGCCTGGCGCGGGGCGGCGCGGATCGGCGTCACGCTCGACCGCCCGCTTGCGGACGGTACCTGGCATGTGCTGGCGCGCAACGCGCGGCGGCTGAGCGAAGGCGACGTGCTGGCGTTCGACGGCGCGCAGGAGTTGACCGCCATCGTGCGCGCGCGCCACCCGGATGGCGGGGTCCGGCTCGCCTTCAGCCTCGATGGGTCGGATTTCGCCTCGGCCCTGCACCGGGCTGGAGCCCTCGCCTTGCCGCCCTACATCGCGCGCCCCGGGGGGCCACTGCCGGAGGATGCGACGGACTACCAGACCGTGTTCGCCGCGCGCCCGGGCGCCGTCGCGGCCCCGACCGCCGGGTTGCATTTCACCCCTCGCTTGCTCGAGGCGCTCGAGGCGCACGATATCCGGCGCGTGACGATCACCCTCCACGTGGGAGCCGGCACCTTCCTGCCGGTGCGCGCCGAAGCCGTGACGGCGCACAGGATGCACGCCGAGCGAGGCGAGATCACGCCGGAGGCGGCCGACGCGATCAACGTCGCGCGGCGGGCGGGCGGGCGCGTGGTCGCGGTCGGCACGACATCGCTTCGCCTTCTGGAGAGCGCCGTCTGTGACCATCGCGTGCGCGCCTTCGCCGGCGAGACCGATCTGTTCATTTTGCCCGGCCATCGCTTCCGCACGGTCGATCTGCTGATGACCAACTTCCACCTCCCCCGCTCGACCCTGTTCATGCTCGTCTGCGCCTTTGCCGGCACCGAGCGGATGCGCGCCGCCTACGCGCACGCCATTGCCGCGGGGTATCGCTTCTACTCCTATGGCGACGCTTGCCTGCTCGAACTTGCGGCATGAGCGCGCGGTTCGCCTTCGCTCTGCTCGCGACCGATGGCCAGGCGCGCGCCGGACTCATGGAGACGGCGCACGGCACGGTGGAGACGCCCAGCTTCATGCCGGTCGGCACCGCCGGCACGGTGAAGGCGATGACCGCCGATGCCGTGCGCGCCACCGGCGCGCGCATCGTGCTCGGCAACACCTATCACCTCATGCTCCGCCCGGGTCCGGAGCGGGTCGCGCGCCTCGGCGGGTTGCACCGGATGATGGACTGGCCCGGCCCAATCCTGACGGACTCGGCGGATTCCAGGTCATGTCGCTGGCCCGGCTGCGCAAGATCGACGCCGAGGGCGTGACCTTCCGCTCCCATATCGACGGCACCGCGCATCGGCTGACGCCGGAACGTTCGATCGGCATCCAGCATCAGCTAGACGCCACGATCAGCATGGTGCTCGACGAATGCACGCCCTTTCCGGCGACGCGCGAGGAGACGCGGGCCTCGATGGAGCTGTCGCTGCGCTGGGCCGCCCGCTCCAGGCGGGCCTTCGTCTGAGCGAGCGGGATACGCGCTGTTCGGCATCGTGCAGGGCGGCGTGCATCCGGACCTGCGCACCGCCTCGGCCGCTGGGCTCACTGGCATAGGCTTCGACGGCTACGCGGTCGGCGGATTGGCGGTCGGCGAAGGCCAGGCGGCGATGTTGGAAGTGCTGGACGCCACCGTGGGACTGCTGCCGGCGGACCGGCCGCGCTACCTGATGGGCGTCGGCACGCCGGAGGACATCATCGGCGCGGTGACGCGGGGCATCGACATGTTCGACTGCGTGATCCCCACCCGCTCGGGGCGGATGGCGCGCGGCTACACGCGCTTCGGCGTGGTCAACCTGCGCAACGCAAAGTTCGCCGACGATGCCGGCCCGCTCGACCCGGATTGCGCGTGCCCCGGATGCACACGCCATAGCCGCGCCTATCTTCATCACCTGTTCAAGGCGGGGGAGATGCTCGGGCCGATGCTGCTGACTTGGCACAACCTGACCTACTATCAGGATCTGATGCGCGGCTTGCGCGCCGCGATCGCCGCCGGCCGCTTCGCCGAGCACGCGGCGGCGTTGCGCGACCGCTGGGAAGCTGGAGACTCGTGATGACCGATCCCGCCCTGGGGCTGAGCCAGCTTGGCCGCCCGACGCCCCTGCCCGCCTCGCCAGAGGCGGCGCGGCTGGAGCGCGTGCCCAACCCGGCGCCGGGCCGGCTCTACATGATCCGCTTCACCTGCCCCGAGTTCACCTCGCTCTGCCCGATCACCGGCCAGCCGGATTTCGCGCATATCGTGATCGACTACGTCCCGCGCGACTGGATCGTGGAGAGCAAGTCGCTGAAACTGTACCTGGGCGCGTTCCGCGACCACGGCGCGTTCCATGAGGACTGCACGATGCGGATCGCCGGGCGGTTGGTGGAGTGCCTATCGCCCGAGTGGCTGCGCATCGGCGCCTACTGGTATCCGCGCGGCGGAATGCCCATCGACGTGTTCTGGCAGACCGGCATCCCGCCCGCGGGCGTATGGGTGCCGTCGCAGGACGTGGCGCCGTATCGCGGACGGGGATAAGATGCGGCGTAGGAGAGCAGCATGAACGTCGCTGTAAGTCGCCCCCGGATGTCTCTGGATGAGTTCCTGCTCTGGGAAAGCCGGCAGGAAGGGCGCTGGGAGTTCGATGGGTTCGAGCCGCGCTCGATGGTCGGAGCGTCGATCGGGCACCACCGGATAGTGAGCATGTTCGCGGCGGCTCTGCGCGATCGGCTACAGGGCGGGTGCCTTGTGGTGACCGAGACCGTAAAGCTTCGGCTCGACCCTACAATTCGTTACCCTGACGTGATGGTGATCTGCTCCGAGATCCCGAACGAAGCGATCTCTGTCAGTGATCCGATCATGGTCGCTGAGGTCTTGAGCAGCAGCACGGCCCGTGACGACCGGATCGTGAAGAATTGGGAATATGAAGCCAACCCGAGTATTCAACGCTACATAGTGCTGGAGCAGGATGTAATGGCGGCGGAAGTGTACAGCCGGGTCGATGGCAGATGGGTGCGCTCGACGGTCGTGAACGACGACATCTTGGACATGCCAGAAATCGGCGTCACGCTTCCGTTGTCCGCCGCATATGCTGGGCTGAATTTGCCGCCCTACATCTCGGTTTCCCAGGACGTTCCCGACCACGCCTAACCCCGCTCCCCTGATCCGCGACAAGGCGCTCGCGCTCGGCTTTGACGCCGTGGGTTTCTGTCGCGCCGAGCTTGGGCCGGAGGCGCGCGCGCGGCTTGCCGCGTTTCTCGCCGCCGGGCAGCACGGCGACATGGGCTGGCTCGCCTCCCGCGCCGAGCAGCGCAGCCACCCGCGCGCGCTCTGGCCCGAGGCGGTGAGCGTGATCGCGCTGGGCCTTTCCTACGCTCCCGAGGATGACGCGCTGGCGGCGCTGTCCCGGCCCGATCGCGGCAACATCTCGGTCTATGCGCGCGGGCGCGACTACCACGATGTCGTCAAGGGGATGCTCAAGCACCTCGCGCAGTTCATCGTCTCGCGCTTCGGCGCGGAGGTGAAGGTGTTCGTGGACACCGCGCCGGTGATGGAAAAGCCGCTCGCCCAGGCGGCAGGGCTCGGCTGGCAGGGCAAGCACACCAACCTTGTCTCGCGCCGCCACGGCTCGTGGCTGTTCCTGGGCGAGGTCTACACCACGCTGCCGATCGAGGCCGATCCGCCGCATGCGGATCGCTGTGGCACCTGCTCGCGCTGCGTGAACGCCTGCCCGACCAACGCCTTCCGCGCGCCCTATCGCCTCGATGCGACTCGCTGCATTTCCTACCTGACCATCGAACACGCCGGCCCGATCCCGCACGAGTTGCGCCCGCTGATGGGCAATCGCATCTACGGCTGCGACGACTGCCTCGCGGTTTGCCCATGGAACCGCTTCGCGCGCGCGGCATCTACCCACGAGAAACTGCGTGCCCGCCCCGAGCTGATGGCGCCACGCTTAGCCGATCTGGCTGCCTTGGACGATGCCGCCTTCCGCGCCATGTTCGCCGCATCGCCGATCAAACGGATCGGGCGGGATCGCTTCGTGCGCAACGTGCTCATCGCAATCGGCAATTCCGCCGATCCTGCGCTGCGTCCGACTGCCCGGCGCCTGATGGGCGACGCCAACCCGGTTGTCGCCGAGGCCGCTGCCTGGGCGGCGGCCCGCCTGGAGGAGAGCGCATGGCCGGAACCCGATCGGGTGAGGCCCGAGCGGATGGTCCAGCCTGGCGCGACGCTCGGGGGCGGCGGCTGAGCGGGCTGGTCAAGCGAAGCTTCTCGCTGGCCGGCCATCGAACGAGCGTCGCACTGGAGACGGAGTTCTGGTCCGCGCTCGGCCGCATAGCCGCGGCGCGCGGCCAGACGCTCTCGGCGCTGGTTGCGGAGATCGACGCCGGGCGCACCGGCTGCCGGCCGCTCGCTTCCGAACTGCGCGTACTGGCGCTGAATTGCGTCCTTCGAGTCGGCCGCGGATCATTAACTTTTGGGTAAGACTTGCCGTCGCACTCTGCCGCACGGTCATCGGATGCTCGTGGGAAAGGCAAGCATGCTGCATATCGATCAAATCCGCTCGGTCGAGGCCTCGCCAGAGCGGGTGACAGAGCTGACCTTGTCCGATCGGCTGATCGCACTCGCCAAGGAGGCGGAGCGCGCGGGCTTTCGTGGCGCGGCCGAACGACTGGTCCGGCTCGCCTGCGACGTGTTCGATGAAGTGGCCACGCAATCCTAGAGCAGGATCAGCTCAGAGGAATATCGAAGCGATTTCCTGCTGATGAACCTGTTCGCGAACCGTGACCTGGGGCCGGTTCGCCGGAAGCGAACAGGCTCCAGCCTAGCCGCGTTTCCGGACTCGCACCGGAACGGGCACTGGCGCCGGCGCGCCCAGGCGCTGCTGCAACCAGGCAAGCAAGTCGATGAGGAGTGTAGGCATCGCCTAAATCCCGCTTCGCTGTGTAATCCGTGAACGGCTCGGCGTTGCCGGGGTTCGGTCACAAAGTCCGCAGCCGTGTGCGTTTGGTGGTGCAACCATGGGAAGCTGACACACTTTCTGCCGACATGGCAAAAAACCATTTCAGGGCCGGCTGGAGCCCGCTTGAGCGCGCCCGAACCGCGGCGCTCGCTATCGCGCCGATGCTGATGTTCCTGAGCACCTACGCGCTCGCCCGCACCGAGGCCGCCGCCCGCGGGCAGCGCCGCCAGCCCGACGAAAAACCCCAGAAAGCGCCTCCGACCACGTGGTTCCCGCGGCTGTTCGAAGGCCGCTACGACGTGACCCTGGCCAGCGCCATCATCTCGCTCGTGCCGTTCATCGTGGTGACGACCGCCTATGCCATGTTCAGTCGCCAGATACAGGCGGATCTGCATGTCGGCCAGAGGGCGGTGCAGATCGTGGCGGGGATCTCCACGGCGGGCTACGCTTTCGGTGCGCTGCTTGGCGGCGATCTCGTGCAGCGGTTTAGCCAGCGCCCGCTGTTCTTCGCTTGCGAGGCGCTGTTCGTGCTGGGCTGTATTGCTTCGGCGGCTGGGCACGGGATGGTCGCGTACGGAGCCGGGCGGGTGCTGGCCGGCCTCGCGACCGGACTCCTTCTGGTGGTCGCGCTGCCCCCGGTCATCCAGAAATTTCCCCCCGAGAAGCTCCCGATCACCGTCATCTTTATCAATCTCGGCTTTTTCGGCGCGGTGTGCATCGGCCCGCTGCTGGGCGGATGGGTCGCATCCGGCCACGCCTGGCGCTGGTTCTTCGCCGGACTCGGCGGGATCGCCGCGCTCAACCTGCTGGTTGCGCTGTTCACGTTGCCCGCCGCGCCGCCGACCAACCCCGATCTGCGGTTCGACCCGTGGGCGCTCGTACTCGGCTTCACCGCCGTCGTACTGCCGTTCTGGGCGGCGGGTGAGCTGGCCACCCACGGTTTCGCGGCATTCCGCTTCGCTGTTCCGCTCAGCCTCGGACTCGCCTGCTTCGTCGCGCTGATCCTGGTCGAGTATCACCAGGAAGACCCGCTCGCGCCAGTCAAGCCGATGTGGACCACCGCGTCCGTGGTTGGCACGCTGACCGCGATGATCGCAGGCGGCGTTTTCGTGGCGTTCCTCGAGCTGGGAGAGCGATTGCAGATGGAGGTCGTGCATCGCTCACCGCTCGAGACCGGCATCCTGTTCTGGCCCTTGGCAGTGGCGGTGTGCATCACCGCCGTGATGCTGGGCGTGCTCCTGAAAACCCGCTACCTGCCTTTCCTGGTTCTCGGCGGGATGCTGTGCCTGATCGTTGGCGGGGCGCTGATCATGACGCTCGGCGCCGAGGGTCAGCCGGCGCGGACCCTGGCAGCGGCCGGACTGCTCGGACTAGGCGCCGGAGCCACTGTCTCGCCGGGCCTCTACCTCGCCGGGTTCCCGCTGCCCTCGAAGATCATCGGCCGGGTGTTCGCGCTGGTGGAGCTGGTGCGCTCGCTCGCCGACTACATCATCGCGCCGGTGATCGCGAAGATCGCGCGGGAGGGTTCGCAGAAGCCGCCGCTCGACTGGCCTGGCGTGCATGAGGCGGCAGGGATCACGCTCTGGATCACCATTGGCTTCACGGTGCTCGGCGCGCTGCTATGGATCTCCGGCGGCATCGGCTTGCCGGTGCCGAACATCCAGGCCTGGATCAAGGACAACAAGCCCGCGATCCGATCGCCGGTGCTGCTGGCGCGGCTGCGCGGCCCGCAGGCCGACGTGGGTCAGTAGGACTTGGGCAGCCCCAGCACCCGCTCAGCCAGGTAGCTCAGCACGAGCTGCGGGCTGATCGGGGCGATGCGGGGGATCATCGCCTCCCGCAGATAGCGCTCGACGTGGTATTCCTGCGCATAGCCCATCCCGCCATGGGTCATCACCGCCTGCTCGCAGGCGCTGTACCCGGCTTCGGCGGCCAGGTACTTGGCGGCGTTCGCCTCCGCCCCGCACTCCTGCCCGGTGTCATAGAGCCAGGCCGCCTTCAGCATGAGCAGGTGCGCCGCCTCCAGTTCCGCCCAGTTGCGCGCCAGCGGATGCTGGATGGACTGGTTCTGCCCGATGGGGCGGCCAAACACGACCCGCTCGCGCGCGTACGCAGCGGCTCGGCCGAGCGCCAGCCGGCCAATGCCGATCGCTTCGGCGGCGATCAGGATGCGCTCGGGGTTCAGCCCGTGCAGGATGGCGCGGAACCCCTCGCCCTCCTCGCCGATCCGGTCCTCCTCCGGGACCTCCATGCTTTCGAAGAAAACCATGTTCGAAATCGACTGCGTGGCGGCCCATCTTGTGGATCAGCCGCACCTCGGCGCGCGTCTTGTCGAGCGTGGTGTAGAACAGGGTCAGCCCGTGCGAGCGGCGCTTCACCTGATCGAGTGGAGTCGTGCGTGCCAGCAGCAGGATCTTGTTCGCTTCCTGCGCGGTGGAGGTCCAGATCTTCTGGCCGGTGATGAGGTAGCGGTCGCCGCGCTTGTCGGCGCGGGTGCTGATCTCGGTGGTGTTGAGCCCGGCATTTGGCTCCGTCACGCCGAAGCACGCGATGTCCCGGCCCTGGATCGGCGGCGGCAGCATCCGCGCCTTCTGCGCCTCGGTCCCGCGCACCACCACCGGATGCAGGCCAAAAATGTTGATGTGAATGGCGGAGGCGCCCGACATTGCGGCCCCGGATTCCGCCACCGCTTGCATCATCAGCGCCGCCTCGGTGATGCCGAGCCCGGCGCCGCCGTACTGCGCCGGCATGGCGATGCCAAGCCACCCCGCCTCGGCCATGGCCGCGTGGAACTCGTGCGGGAAGGTGGCGGTGCGGTCGCGTTCCAGCCAGTAGGCGTCGGGGAAGCGGGCGCAGAGCCGCAGGGTTTGCTCGCGGATCTGCTGTTGGTCCTGGGAGAGCGCGAAGTCCATGAGAACGGTCCGTTGCGATCGGGGTGGCCCGGCATCATCTTCGGAGCAATCCTCGACGGACGCCAGCCATGTACACCCAGGCGTTGAACGCAACCGACCGCGCCGCCGCCCCGCAAGACCCGCCCGATCTGCTCGACCGCTTCCAGGCCCGGATCGACGCGGAGGAGAAGATCGAGCCGAACGACTGGATGCCGGAAGCCTACCGGCGCACGCTGATCCGGCAGATCTCGCAGCACGCGCATTCCGAGATCGTCGGCATGGGTCCGGAGGGCAACTGGATCACCCGCGCCCCCAGCCTGCGCCGCAAGGCCGCGCTGCTGGCCAAGGTGCAGGACGAATGCGGGCACGGCGTCTATCTGTACGCCGCCGCCGAGACGCTGGACGTGGCCCGCGAGGAGCTGATCGACCAACTCCTGACCGGGCGGGCCAAGTACAGCTCGATCTTCAACTACCCGACCCTGACCTGGGCGGATATCGGTGCCATCGGCTGGCTGGTCGATGGGGCGGCGATCATGAACCAGATCCCGCTCTGCCGCTGCTCCTACGGCCCCTACGCCCGCGCCATGATCCGCGTCTGCCGGGAGGAGAGCTTCCACCAGCGCCAGGGCTACGAGATCATGCTGACCCTGTCGCGCGGCTCGCCGGAGCAGAAGGCGATGGCGCAGGACGCGCTGGATCGCTGGTGGTGGCCCTGCCTGATGATGTTCGGCCCGCCCGACAGGCAAAGCCAGCACTCGGATATGTCGATGCGCTGGAAGATCAAGCGGTTCTCCAACGACGAGCTGCGCCAGAAATTCGTCGATGCGACCGTGCCGCAGGCGCATTATCTGGGCCTGACCATTCCCGACCCAGCGCTGCGCTTCGACGAGGAGAGCAGGCATTGGCAGTTCGGCGAGATCGACTGGGCGGAGTTCCGCGCCGTGCTGTCGGGCGGCGGCCCGTGCAACCGCGAGCGCCTCGCCGCCCGCCAGCGCGCCCACGACGAGGGTGAATGGGTGCGCGAGGCCGCCCGTGCCTACGCCGCCAAGCACGCCGCCCCGGCGCGGCCAGCGGCCTGAGATGGCGCTGACCCCTCTCTGGGAGGTGTTCCTGCGCCCCCGCAACGGCCTCGCGCACCGCCATGTCGGCTCGATCCATGCCGCCGATGCCGAGATGGCGTTGCAGGCGGCGCGCGACACGTTCACCCGGCGCGGCGAGGGATTGTCGATCTGGGTCGTGCCCTCGGCGGCGATCACCGCGAGCGACCCGGTCGACAAGGGGCCGTTCTTCGAGCCGGCGGAGGGGAAGGTATACCGGCACCCGACATTCTACGAGGTGCCGGACGAAGTTGGGCATATGTAGGCCAGCGCCGACGCGGCTGGCCGCTGAATTTGGTGCTGACGCCTGACGCAAGTATCAGCACCTGAGTAGAGTGAGTCCGGCGATAATTATCCAACGCTTGCAATTGCGACGGCCCCGTCCTTCTTCGCCACAGCGATACGGGTGTCACGGTTCATCGCGGTCGCCCTGGCTCCGCTCATTCCCTGTGCCTGAGCGGCGGCGACGGAATTCGATCTGCCGCTATTCCAGGCGGCGGTTTTCCAGGAGCTGGAGCCGGGAGGAGCGCCCTGAGCCAGGGCGCTCCCGCTGCCGATCGCAGCGAGCAATGCTGCGGTTGCGATCGTTTTCATCTAGATTCACCTTTCGTTCTCGATGCCGCCTTGCCATTCGGCTGCGGGTCCATCTGTTGAGGCACAGGATCGTCGGGCAGCGGTAGGATCAGGACGCTACAGAACAGCGCCAGGATCAGAGCGGCGCCGACGACGATGAGAGTGTCCAGCATCGCCAACTCCCGCCCCGATCGCCGCGCCTTCAGCCGGCGCCGCCGCCCTGGCAGCCGCCGCCGTCGCTGTTTGTCCAGGACATGCCTGCGGCATGGGCCTGACCGCTCGGAAGCAGCGCCGTGCCGCCAATCGCGAGGCCGAGGAACAGGGCAAGCGCGATCATCGTTGTTCTCATGGCAATCCTCCTTTGGTGGGCCGCCCCGGTTGCGGCGAATGCAAGGCGGGGCCTGCTGCGTATCGGTCGCCTTGATGGGCATTTTCCGACGCCTGCAATAATCGCTCCTTTTTGCAACTTGCTGATGTCTCATGTGTAATTTCCAGGTAAAAACTCGTTCTCTTGGAGCGCATGATGGTGTAGCAATCGCCACGGGAAGCATGGCTACCACGGATTCGTCATCGTTGCGGTTCGAGGGTTTCACGCTCGATCCGGCGGCGCGCACCCTTGTTGATGCGGGCGGCCGGGACGTAGCCCTGCGGCGCTCGGAGTTCGAGTTGCTGCTCGCCTTCATCGCGGCGCCGGGCCGCGCGCTCAGTCGCGATCACCTGCTGGAAGCGGTTGCCGGCCGCCGCTCCGAGCCGTTCGACCGGAGCATCGACGTGCTGGTCGGCCGACTGCGGCGGAAGATCGAGCCGGAGCCGAGCGAGCCGCGCCTGATCGTCACGGTGCCCGGCTTGGGATACCAATTCGCGGTCAAACCGCAGCCCGTGTCTGCGGAGAGCGATGCGACACCCAAACCGCCGGCATCGGCGCACCCAGCCTCTCCCGAACGCCGGCAACTCACCATCATGCGGTGTGGCCTGTCCGGGCCGGCTCTCGTATCCGCGCGGCGCGATCCGGAG
Source organism: uncultured Pseudomonadota bacterium (assembly GCA_963830565.1). Lineage (GTDB taxonomy): Bacteria > Pseudomonadota > Alphaproteobacteria > Acetobacterales > Acetobacteraceae > DATFDN01. The sequence goes on along the minus strand of CAWHMO010000007.1, from coordinate 64,598 downwards.
GACCTGCAACGCCTGCTGGTTGCCTTCCACGGAAGCTGCGCCGCGGTCATCCAGCGCGCGGGCGGCACCGTCGCGCAACGGCTGGGCGAGACGGTCCTGGCCTATTTCGGCTATCCACAGGCGCACGAGGACGAGGCGGAACGGGCGATCCGGGCGGCGCTACGCCTGGTCGAAACAACCGGCGAGATCGAGACCGGGCACCCTGACGCACTGCATGTTGGGGTCGGGATCGCCACCGGCCTCGTGCTGGTGGGCGACCTGCTCGGCGCCGGGTCGGCGGAGCCAGCGGTTCTCGGTGAGGCTCCGACGCTTGCCGCCGGACTCCTGGCGAGCGCCGAGTCCGGAACGGTGGCAATCGGCCTGGCGATGCGGGCCCTGGTTGGCGACACCTTCCAGTATCGCGAGCTAGCGCCGATCGCGCTCGATGGCTCTGCCGGTCCGACCCACGCCTGGCAGGTGATCGGCGAGGGTGTGGAAGGCCGGTTCGAGGCGCTGCGCGGGCGCGCGGTCGCGGACCTGGTCGGCCGCGAGGAGGAGCTGTCCTTGCTGCTGCGGCGCTGGGAGCAGACCAAGGCTGGTGCCGGCCGGGCAGTGCTCGTCATGGGCGAGCCCGGCATCGGCAAGTCACGCCTGCTCCGGGCGGTGCAGGAGCGGCTGGACCGCGAGGCGCCCTTTCAGTTGCGGTATTTCTGCTCGCCGCATCACCGGGACAGCGCGCTGCACCCGGTGATCGCCCAACTGGAAGGCGTGACCGGCTTCGGGCGCGCCGACACGGCCGAGACGAAGTTTGCCAAGCTGCAGGCGCTGCTGGCGAGGTCGGAGGCCACCGACGAGGCGATTGCCCTGATTGCCGGGCTGCTCTCGGTTTCTGCGGGCGAGCCCTATCGTCTGCCCGAGACAAGCCCGCAGAGGCTCCGAGAAAAGACCCTGGCGGCGTTGCTTGACCTGTTCGCTGGGCTGGTCGCCCGAGAGCCGGCGCTGGTGATCTTCGAGGACGTACACTGGATTGACCCCACCACGCTCGAACTGCTGGCGCGCACCGTCGAGCGGGTGGCCCTTATGCGTGTGCTGCTGCTGATGACGGTGCGTCCCGAGTTCAAGCCGCCCCGGCCGGATCAGGCCACCTGCTCGTTGGGTATACGATGATAGTCAGGGGCGAATTTTTGGAGGCAAAGGCGCATCTAGAAGATACCCTCACGCTGATCCAGTCCTGCTCGGACGCTCCGAGCGTGCCGTGGCAGTCCCGGCCCGAAAGAGACGCGCAAAGGTTATGGGCTTCATGGGCCATGGCCCACGTAGGGCTTGGCGCGACAAAGTGCTTGCTCGGCTATCTGGACCAAGCACACGCTTATTTATCCGCAGTGGTCGAGCGTGCTCCGCCCATGGGCTATGCAGCCGCTCAGGTCGAGGTCTCAACTATTGCGGTAAGGGTCCGCTTCCATTTCACTGACGCGGCCGAGCTTGCCCCGTCCGTAGAACGGCTGGGCAAGCTGACCGGCGAGTTCGGGCTAGGGCCTGTTGACAATAAGTGGGTTCCTCTCGGGCCTGAGCCGTGATTCAAGCTCCGTTTGGCGGAGCGAAGGGTTTGGTGGACAGGGGACGATTTGTGATCAGCGACACGGCTTGGGAGAAGATCGCCCCGCTGCTGCCGGGCAAGGCGTCGGATCGCGGAGTGACGGCGAAGGACACCCGCCTGTTCCTGGAAGCGGTTCTGTGGCGCGTGCGCGCGGGATCGCCGTGGCGCGACCTGCCGCCTGAGTTCGGGCACTGGAACAGCGTGTTCCAGCGCTTCCGCCGCTGGGCGCGGGCGGGCGTCTTCGAGCGCCTCTTCGAGCGCTTGTCCGACGAGCCGGATTTCGAATACGCCCTGATCGACGGCACGATCGTCACCGCCCATCAGAAGGCGAGCGGCGCAAAGGGGGACTTACAATCAGGCCATCGGACGCTCGCGAGGCGGGCTGACGACCAAGATCGTCGCACTGGTGGACGCGCTTGGAAATCTGGTCCGCTTCGTGCTCTTGCCCGGACAGCGCCACGACATCGTAGGGGTCGCGCCGCTCATCGCAGACATCACTTTCGACGCCCTGCTCGGTGACAAGGCGTTCGACGCCGATTGGCTGCGTGCGGACCTCGATGACCGTGGCGCCGTCGCCGTCATCCCACCCAAATCCAACCGCAATACGATCATCGCCTATGACAAGGCCATGTATCGCTGGCGCCATCTGATCGAGAACTTCTTCGCCAAGCTGAAGGAGTTCCGAGCCATCGCCACCCGCTACGACAAGACCGACGAAAGCTTCCATGCCAACATCAGCCTCGCAGCCACCATCATCGCAACGAGTAATTGTCAACAGACCCTAGTCCTATACAACGCAATTACGACAATCGATCGAGGCTACGTCATCTCGTGCTGCGGGAATCCCGAGAAGGGGATCGCCCTTATGAAGCAGGGCATGGAGGCCTATGCGACACCTGACGCGACGATATGGTCCGGCTATCATTGCACCCTTCTTGCCGAGGCTTATCAGCGATTAGGCCGATTGCACGAAGCAAGGCAGCTCCTGGCTGAGGCGCAGGACTGGGTCGAGCGCACCGGCGAGAGATGGGACGATGCCGAATTGCTGCGGCGCCTGGGCGAGGTCGACCGCCAGCAAGGCGACATCCGCGGCGCCGAGAAACATTTCAAGCAAGCCGTCGCCATTCCCGCCGCCAGCACGCGAAGCTTTGGGAACTGCACGCCGCCACGAGCCTCGCGGGATTGTGGCACGAGCAGCACAAGAGCGCCGAAGCCCGCGCTGTTCTCGCTCCTGTCTACGGCTGGTTCAAGGAAGGATCGCGGACCAGTTCCCTGCGGCGCGCGAAGGCGCTTCTGGACGAGCTCGATCAGAAGGCAGCTCCAGCGAGCTGATGATCATGCGAGCTGCGTCCCCTTGGTCTCCCGCCGACAACAAGTCCCGCCGCAAACAGGATGCTGCCGATCGCGCCGGCCTGTCCCTTGGTGAGCGCGAACACTGTCACCAGCGCCGGCAGCGTCAGCGACAGGACGAAGGAATTGTAGATATCGAAGGTCCAGGACGGGCCGGCCAGGGTCAGCGTGCGCCAGCAGGCCGGGGACAGCTCCCGATACCAAGGACCGACAAGGTTGGGCATAGGTGATGCTGACGCCATGGGTGCGACCAACGCATCTCAGCGCGACAATGCGGATGTTTCATGTATGGTCGAGGGATCGACCTGCACGCCGGTGATCAGGCCGACCACGTCGCGCATCGCTGCATCCGCCGTCACCAGGTCGCCGGCCCGCCTTCCATGGCGCATGACGAAGATGCGGTCGGTCAGCTCGAACACGTGCGGCATGTTGTGGCTGATCAGCACGACCGCGATGCCGCGCTCCTTCACCCGCTTGATCAGATCCAGCACGCCGCGCGACTCCCGTACGCCAAGCGCCGCGGTCGGCTCATCCATGACGACGACCTTGCGACCCCAGGAGATGGCGCGCGCCACCGCCACACTCTGCCGCTGCCCCCCGGACAAAAGCCCGACCGATTGGCGCACCGATTTCAGTCCGACACGCAAGGATGCGATGTGCTCCGCTGCCTCTCGCCGCATCGCCGCCTTGTTCAGCAGCCAGCGATTCCACCAGCTTGTGCCGGTGATCTCGCGCCCGAGGAAGAGATTCGCCTCCACGTCCATATGCGGCACGACGGCCAGGTCCTGGTACACCGTCTCGATCCCCAGCGTGCGGGCTTCGAGGGGCGAGGGGATGCGCACCTCCCGCCCCTCGAACCGGATCAGACCAGCGTCGGGCTGCAAGGCGCCGGACATGACCTTCACCAACGTCGATTTCCCCGCGCCATTGTCGCCGACCAGACCGACGATCTCCCCCGGGTGAAGCTGGAACGACACCCCGTCCAGCGCGTGGACGGGGCCGAACCGCTTGTGGATATCAACAAGCTCCAGGATGGGTTGGTCGCCCGACATCTCACATGCAGCCGATCGGTGCTTCCTTGAACGCCTGCGCGGCGCCTTCCGGCGTGGCCGCCTGCTTCCAGCGCTCGATCCATTCATCCACATTCTGCGCGGTGACAACGGGCATTGCCTGCGGCACCAGTTCCGGGAAATGGCAGTTCTTGTTGGTCAGCAGATCGTGGATGATGCTGACCGACTGATACCCCCAGCCCCAGTAATCCTGGCCGACCAGCGCCTGGACATAGCCGTCCTTCACGAAGGGCAGCTCCGGCGCCAGTATGTCGGTGGTGATGATCTTTACCTTCCCCTTGTTCTTGATGACCTGCGGCAGCGCACTCATCTTCCCGAAGAACGGCACGCCGGCGACCATCAGGATCGCTCCTGCGTCGGGATGCGAGATCAGCAGGTTGTTGGTCAGCTCCTGCGCCTTCACCAGATCGTCGTCGTGGAAGAACGGGCCCATTGTCTTGATGCCCGAATACTTTTTCAGGTAATCGGTGGCACCTTTGAGCCGCGCGTTCAGGTTGGTGGCACCCGGTCCGCCGCTGACCAGGATCACGGTGCCGTTGTCGCCCATGAATTTGACGGTCTGCTCGCCGAGGCTTTGGCCCATCTTGTAGCTGTCGACCCCGTAGAACAGGCGGCGCTTGCTGCCCGGCACGTCGGAATCCCAGGTGATCACCGTAGTGCCCTGCGCCACCGCCTGATTGATCGGCCCGATCAGCGGCTGCGGCGCGTTGGCGTCCACCGCCATCCCATCGACATGACGGGAGATCAGGCCGGCAATCACCTGCGCTTCCTGATTGGCGTCGGATGTGGTGGAGGCTGTCCAGATCACGTCAACACCGCCCAGCTCCTTTGCCCGCTGCTCGGCGCCATAATGCGCGTAATAGAACACGCTGTTATCGAGTGACTTCGGAATGACCGCGATGCCGTATTTCTTCGCGGCGCGCCCGATGGCGGGGCAGGCAAGTTCCGACAGGCCAGCGGCCGCGATGCCGGCACCTCCGGTCAGCAGGAACCGGCGACGACTGGAAGAAATGGTCATGGTCACGCTCCCTTCTCGGCCAGGCATTCATTGCGCCATTCAGCGGCCTCGTCTGGCTTCGAGGCGTTCGCGGGCAATGTCGAGCGTGGCGGCGGCGACGATCACCAGGCCGGTGATGAATTGCTGCCAGTATCCGGCAAGCCCCATCAGCACGATGCCGTTATTGATGACGCCAAGCAGCGCGGCCCCGATCAGCACGCCGGGGATGGTGCCGCGACCGCCATAGAGGCTGGTGCCGCCGATGATGACGGCGGCGATCACGTTCAGCTCGTAGCCGGTCGCGGCATCCGGCAGCGCGGTACCCGACTTGGCAGTGAGCAGGATGCCGCCGATCGCGGCCAGCACGCCGGACATCATGTACATGATGACCTTGATGCGGGTGACATTCAGGCCGAGCAGCCGGGCCGCCGCCTCGTTGCCGCCGACGGCATAGACATGCCGTCCGAACGGCGTGTGATTGAGCAACACGATCAGCACGAGCCCGATCACCGCCAGCACGAGGACCGGCGCGGGAACCCCCCCGAGCGTCGCCGTGCCGAGCAGGGAGAAAATTTGGCCGGCCGGATTGTCGGGCGGCGTCATCGCCGCACCCTGCACGATGCCGTAGGTCAGGCCACGCACCATGCTGAGCGAGCCGAGCGTGGCGATGAAAGGGTTGAGCCCAATCCGCGTGATAGCGATGGCATTGGCCAGCCCAATCGCCGCGCCGGCGACCACGCCGGCCAGCAGCGCGAGCCACAACGGGCCGCCGCCGCTCAGCACCAGGGCCGAGATCATGCCAGCGAAGCCCATGGTCGAGCCGACCGCGAGGTCGAGTCCGCCACCGATCATCACTACCGCTTCGCCGAACCCCGCGATGCAGATCCAGGAGAAATAGACGGCGACCGTGCCGAGGATGTTGCCTGCGGTCAGAAAATAAGGGGATGTGACGGTGATCGCCCCCCCGATCACCACCAGGGCCACCAGCACGCCGGCCCAGGGTACCAACAGAAGCCGAGACAACATCCCAAGGAGTGCCGTCGGTGGTACTGCCTCGGCGGAAATGCCGGCCCCAACCGATGTTGTGTGCTCAGTGTGGCGCCGCATGGCGACCACCTCCCCGGATCGCCGCGTACAGCCCCCCTCCGGTCTCGTCATCACTGGCGGCTATTTTGTCGAGATGAGCACTCAAGCGCCGGTCATTGCATCGCGGCGGCCATACCCAGGGCGCGCCACGCAAGCGCTCAGGTAAAATCGAGGAGTGTCCTACCGCCAAGTCGCCGCAGCTCATCGGACCAACTGAAAAGTACGCTGTCCACCTTTGCCTCCCCGGAGCGGGCAGAACTTGCTTGCCTTCGGCAATGGTAAACTCATTGCAAAGACAGAAAGACACGGGCTGCACCATGGCGCAGTGAAATAGGGAACATACGATCTCCTCCCGAATCCTCAGGCGAGGATACATTCAGTGTTGGAGACGTTATTATGTCTCGGATGGACCACAAGGATTCTTGCATACATCCGGAGCATGACCCCCTTATGCCGTCAAGCGACCTCTGAGTGTCACGGGCTCACAATCGTTCGATTCCGAGAGCCGATCGGGCTCCTCTATGCGAAACTGGACATCCGCCGCGTCGCGAGGATTGCACCGACGCGAAAGGAAGGACCGGAAGATCCGGACCGCTGGAACAAGGAAGCAGGCAGGCGGGCTCAGCCCGGTGCAAGCTCCGGCAACCACGCCTGCTCGGCTCGCCGCTTGACCTCGAAGCCGTCGACGGCCGCGCCGTGCTGCAAGGTCTGGCCAATGTCGTCGAGCCCCTCCAGCAAGGAGTGCTTGCGGAACGGATCGACCTCGAAGCCGATCTCGTCTCCGTTCGGCCGCACCACGACCTGGCGCGCCAAATCGATCGTGACGCGCGCGTTGCTGGGGCGAGGGGTATCGACCTGGGTCGCGCCCTCGGCGACGATCACCGCGAGCGATCAAGCAGACAAGGGACCGTTCTTCGAGCCTGCGGAAGGGAAGGCGTACCGGCACCCGACATTCTATAAGGTGCCGGATGAGGTTGGGCATATGTAAGCCAGCCGCAACACGGCGAGCTGTTGCACTTGGTGCGGGCGGTGCTGACACTTGTTATCAAGTGTCAGCAGTTGGCCGCTAGCCTTCATAGCGGCCCTGGACGTAGCCCGCGACCGGAATGGACCTGCCATTCCTCCCTAGGGCGGTGGGGCGGGCGGGGCGGGGCATTGTCGCCCGGCGGGCATTCATTGCCGGCGCCTGACGTGCTCCAGTGGTCCCGACCGAGGCGCTCTGCCAGGAAGCAGAGCCGGGAGGAGCGCCCTGGGCCAGGGCGGCTCCACTGCCGATCGCGGTAAGCAAAGCGGCAGCAATCACGATGGTTTTCATCTCAAGTCACCTCTCGTTCTCCGACCGCCTCGCCATCTGGCCAGCGGCCGATAGGTTGATGCACCGGATCGTTGGGCACTGGTATGATCTGGGTCACACCGACGACCACGAGGGTATCCAGCATTGCTGGCTCCCCGCCTGGTGACCGCGAGCTAACCGGCGCCACCGCCCTGGGCACCACCGCTGTTGCTATTGGTCCAGGACACTTCGGCATGGGCGTGACCGCTTGGAATCGAGCGCTGCGCTGCCAATCGCGCCTGTCGCGTATCGGTTGCCTTGCTTGGCGATCTCCGACGCCTCCGATGCTCATCCATTCTTGCAACCTGCTGATGTCTCACATGTAATTTTCAGGTAAAAACTCGTGTTATCTTGGAGCGGCCAATGACGTAGGGTTGACAAAAGATATTCCGGCGGTTGCCGAAGGGGGCCGGGAGGAATGGCTATCGCAGACCCGACATCGTTGCAGTTTGAAGGCCTCACGCTCGACCTGGCGGCGCGCACCCTTGTTGATGCAAGCGGCCGAGACGTAGCCCTGCGGCGCTCGGAGTTCGAGCTGCTGCTCGCCTTCGTCGCGGCACCCGGTCGTGCGCTCAGTCGCGATCACCTGCTGGAGGCGGTCGCCGGCCGCCGCTCGGAACCCTTCGACCGGAGCATCGACGTGCTGGTCGGTCGGCTGCGGCGAAAGATCGAGCCGGAGCCAAAGGAGCCGCGTCTGATCGTCACAGTTCCGGGCGTGGGATACAGGTTCGCGGTCAAGCCCCAGCCCGTGCTTGCCGCGAGCGGCGCAACGCCAATACCGTTAACGTCGGCACTGCCAGCCTCCTCCGAGCGCCGTCAACTGACCATCATGCAGTGTGGCCTGCTCGGGCCGGCTCTCTTGTCCGCGCGGCGCGATCCGGAGGACCTGCAACAGCTGCTGGTCGCCTTCCACGCGACCTGCGCCGCGATCATCCAGCGCGCCGGCGGCGCGGTCGCGAAACTGCTGGGCGAGATGGTTCTGGCCTATTTCGGCTATCCACAGGCGCACGAGGACGAGGCGGAACGGGCGATCCGGGCGGCGCTGCGCCTGGTCGAGGCGATCGGCGAGATCGAGACCGGGCGCCCCGGCGCTTTGCGCGCGCGGGTTGGGATCGCCACCGGCCTCGTGTTGGTGGGCGACCTGCTCGGCGCCGGCTCAGGCGAGCCGACAGTTCTCGGCGAGGCGCCGAACCTTGCCGCCGGGCTGCTGGCGAGCGCCGAAGCCGGCACGGTGATGATCGGCCCCGCGACGCGGCGCCTGGTCGGCGACATCTTCCAATGTCGCGACCATGCGCCGATCGCGCTCGATGGCTTTGCCGATCCGGTCCCCGCCTGGCAGGTGACCGGCGAGGGTGTGGCAAGCCGGTTCGAGGCGCTGCATGGGCGCGATGTCGCGGACCTGGTCGGCCGCGGGGAGGAGCTATCCTTCCTGCTGCGGCGCTGGGAGCAGGCCAAGGCAGGCGCCGGCCGGGCAGTGCTCGTCACGGGCGAGCCCGGCATCGGCAAGTCACGCCTGGTCCGGGCGGTGCAGGACCGGCTGGACAGCAAGGCGCCTTTGCAGATGCAATACTTCTGCTCGCCGCAGCATCGCGACAGCGCGCTGCATCCGGTGATCGCCCAGCTTGAACGCGTGGCCGACCTCAGCCGCGACGACACAGCCGATACGAAGCTCGCCAAGCTGAAGGCGCTGCTGGCGAGGTCGGAGGCCACCGACGAGGCGATTGCCCTGATTGCCGGACTGCTGTCGATTTCCTGCGGGCGAGCACTATCGGTTGCCCGAGACGAGCCCGCAGAGGCTCAGGGAGAGGACCCTTGCAGCGTTGCTCGACCTGTTCGCTGGGCTGGCCGCCCGAGTACCGGCGCTGGTAATCTTCGAGGACGTACACTGGATCGACCCCACCACGCTCGAACTGCTGGCGCGCACCGTCGAGCGGGTCGCCTCGATGCACGTGCTTCTGCTGATAACGGCGCGTCCTGAATTCAAGCCGCCTTGGCCAGATCAGGCGCACATGACCACGCTGCTGCTGAACCGGTTGGGCGATGAGGAGTTGGCGGCGCTGATCCAACACTTGGCCGGCGAAATGTCACTGCCCGGCACGGCGCTGCGGCAGATCGTCAGGCACGCGGAGGGGGTGCCACTGTTCGTCGAGGAGTTGACCAAGGCGGTGCTGGAAATCGGCTTCTCCGCAGAGGCGGGGAGAGCTGTGCCGCCACCGATTCCGACCAGCCTGCAGGATTTGCTTGAGGCACGATTGGACCGCTTGGGGTCCGCGCGCGAGGTGGCGCAGATCGGCGCCATCATCGGGCGCGAGTTCACCTACGAACTTCTGAGCGCCGTGGCGGGCCAGCCCGACACCGTGCTGGCGCAGGAGCTGGCGCGGATCATCCGCTCCGAGCTGCTGTTCCGGAGCGGCACGCCACCCGACGCGCGCTACGTTTTCAAGCACGCATTGGTGCAGCAGACCGCGTATGAGAGCCTGCCGCGCAGCCGGCGCTCGGAGCTTCATGCCTGTGTCGCGAATACGCTTCTCAAGCGCAATCCGAAGCTGGCCGACAGCCAGCTTGATCTGCTGGCATGGCATTGCGAGCAGGGCGGGCTCATTGAGGAGGCGGCGAGCTTCTACACTCGTGCCGGCTTCGGCTCCACCCGTCGCGGGGCGTATACCGAGGCGCACGAGCAGTTCGACAATGGCTCGCGCATGGTTGCGGCAATGCCAGAGGGAGAGGAACGTGACCGCAAGGAACTCGATCTGATTCTCTGCTTTATCACGGCAACTCGCTTGCAACACGGTTACGGGTGCTCCAAGGCCGCCGGTGCTCACATCCGAGCGGCGGAGCTGTGGGAGCATCTAGGACGACCAGCGGATTGGCTGGAAGTTCCTCGTAGCCGCGTTCTTTTTCATGCTGCTCGAGGTGAAATTCAACAGGCTCGGGAGATCGCCCTTCGCCTACTGGATGCAAGTCAGGAGCAAGCTGACCCGCGATACCGGATCATGGGTCATCTGCTCGTTCAATACACGTCAGTTCTCCGCGGTGAACCAGCAGAGGCGCATCTGCGGGATGCCCTCGCGCTGATCCAGTCCTGCTCGAGCGATCCGAGCGAGCCATGGCGGTCCCTGTCCGATATAGACGCGCTGAATTTATGGACCGCATGGGCCATGGCTCATCTATCCCTCGGCCGGACGAGGTGTTGGCTCGGCTATCTGGATCAAGCACGTAGTCACATATCAGCAGTCCTTGAGAGCGCACCCCCGACAGGGTATCCATCCAGTCAGGTCGAGTTTTTGGCAATCGATGTATACGTCACCTCATTTTTCACCGACGGGGCCGAGCTTGCCAACCTCGCGGAGCGGTTCAGCCGGCTGGCACGCGAATTCGGCCTGGCTTTATACGAGGCGCGGGCGACAATCTATCAGGGTTACGTCCTCTCATCTCGCGGAGATCCCGAGGAAGGGATCGCTCTCATCAAGGAAGGCATGGATAGCTATGCGGCCACCGAAGCGGTGATATGGTCCGGCTACCATCGCGCCCTTCTCGCCGAGGCTCACCAGCGACTGGGCCGGCTCCATGAGGCAAGGCAGCTTCTTCACGAAGCGCAGGACTGGGCCGAGCACTCCGGCGAGAGATGGTACGATGCCGAGCTGGAGCGACGTCTGGGCGAGGTGGATCGCCGGCAAGGCAACATCAGCGCCGCCGAGAAGCGCTTCAAGCAAGCCCTCGCCCTTTCGCGGCGCCAGCACGCCAAACTATGGGAACTGCATGCCGCCACGAGCCTTGCGCGCTTGTGGCACGAGCAGCACAGAAGCGCCGAGGCCCGCGCTGTTCTCTCCCCTGTTCACTGCTGGTTCAAGGAAGGCTTCCAGACCGCTTCACTGCGGCGTGCGAAGACACTTTTGGACGAACTCGACGACGCCCGGAACGGTTCAATAGGCCGGTAAATCGGGCCGCTACTATGGCGGCAACCGAGCTCAGCCCGGTGCCAGCCCTGGCAACCACGCCTGCTCAGTCCGCCGCTTGGCCTCGAAGCCGTCGATGGCCGCGCCGTGCTGCAAGGTCTGGCCAATGTCGTCGAGCCCCTCCAGCAAGGAGTGCTTGCGGAACGGATCGACCTCGAAGCCGATCTCGTCTCCGTTCGGCCGCACCACGATCTGGCGCGCCAGATCGACCGTGACGCGCGCATTGCCGCCGAGTTTGGCATCCTCGATCAGTGCGTCGCACACCGCGCGCGGCAGGCGCACCGGCAGGATGCCGTTCTTGAAGCAGTTGTTGTAAAAGATGTCGGCGAAGTCCGGAGCGATGACGCAGCGTATGCCGAAATCGAGCAACGCCCACGGCGCGTGCTCGCGCGACGACCCGCAGCCGAAATTCTCATGCGCGATCAGGATTTGCGCCTGCCGATACGGCTCGCGGTTCAGCACGAAGTCCGGCCGCTCATTGCCCTGCGCGTCGAAGCGCAGGGTATCGAACAGATGCACGCCGAGCCCGGACCGCTTGATGGTTTTTAGGAACCGCGCTGGGATGATCTTGTCGGTATCGACGTTGGCCAGCGGCAGCGGCGCGGCGATGGCGGTGAGGGTGGTGAACTTGTCCATCACGCCAGCTCCCGCACATCCGCGAGCCGTCCCGTCACGGCCGCCGCCGCCGCCATCGCGGGCGAGAGCAGGTGGGTGCGCCCGCCCGGCCCCTGGCGGCCCTCGAAGTTGCGGTTGGACGTGCTGGCGCAACGCTGGCCGGGGGTGAGCTTGTCGGGGTTCATGCCGAGGCACATCGAGCAGCCCGCCTCGCGCCACTCGAACCCGGACTCCATCAGCACCCGATCCAGTCCTTCCTGCTCGGCCTGCTGCTTCACGAGGCCCGAGCCGGGCACGACCAGCGCGCGCACGCCGTCGGCCACCTTGCGGCCCTTGGCGATGGCGGCAGCGGCGCGGATGTCCTCGATGCGGCCGTTGGTGCAGCTGCCGATGAACACCACGTCGATCTTCACGTCCCGCATCCGCGTGCCGGGCGTGAGCGCCATGTATTCGAGCATCCGCTGCATCTGCGCCCGTTCGGCCTCGTCCTTGGCCTGCGACGGATCGGGGACGGCGCCGGTCACCGGCACGACCGCGCCGGGATTGGTTCCCCATGTCACCATCGGCGCGATGTCGCCGGCGTCCATCACCACCGTGGTGTCGTACCGCGCGCCGGGGTCCGACGGCAAGGTGCGCCAGTGCTCGACGGCCCGGTCGAAGGCGTCGCCCTTGGGGGCAAACTCGCGGCCCTTGATGTAGGCGAAGGTCGTCTCGTCCGGGGCGATCAGGCCGGCGCGCGCGCCGGCCTCGATCGACATGTTGGACACGGTCATGCGCCCGGCCATGTCGAGGGCGCAGATCGCCTCCCCCGCGAACTCGATCACATGGCCGTTGCCGCCCGCCGTGCCGATCTTGCCGATGATCGCCAGCACGATGTCCTTGGCGGTCGCGCCGAAGCCGAGCGTGCCGTCCACCCGGATCAGCATGTTCTTCGCCGGTTTCTGCAGCAGCGTCTGCGTCGCCAGGACGTGCTCCACTTCCGAGGTACCGATGCCGAACGCGAGCGCGCCCAGTGCCCCGTGAGTTGAGGTGTGACTGTCCCCGCAGACGATGGTCATGCCCGGCAGGCTGACCCCGAGCTCGGGGCCGATGATATGGACAATCCCCTGGCGGACATCCAGGACCGGGATATAGGGAACCCCGAACTCCGCGACGTTGCGCTCAAGCGTGTCCACCTGGATGCGGCTGTCTTCCTCCTTGATCCCAGCCCTTCGGTCCGTCGTGGCGATATTGTGATCGACAACGGCCATCGTCGCGTCCGGGTGCCGGACCTTTCGCCCGGCCATGCGCAGTCCCTCGAAGGCCTGCGGGCTGGTGACTTCGTGGATCAGGTGGCGGTCGATGTAGAGAATGCACGTGCCGTCGGGCAGCCGCTCAACGACGTGGCTGTCCCAGACCTTGTCGAACAGCGTGCGCGGCTTGGTGGCGGACATGCGCCCTCTCCTCTCCCTTGAGCGTGACTACTCGGCCGCGGCGGTGTCGCCTTGGGTTGTCGGCTCGGCCGTGCTGGTGGTGGCGCGCGCCTTCTCGGCGATGCGCGCCGACTTTCCGGACCGGCCGCGCAGATAATACAGCTTGGCGCGGCGAACGTCGCCCCGGCGCACCACCGCGATCTCGGCGATGGTGGGCGAGTAAAGCGGGAACACTCGCTCGACGCCCTCGCCGTAGCTGATCTTGCGCACCGTGAAGTTGCTGTTCAGCCCCTTGTTGGAGCGGGCGATCACCACGCCCTCGAACGCCTGGGCGCGGCTGCGCTCGCCCTCAATTACCTTGACCATGACCCGCACCGTGTCGCCCGGCGCGAACTCAGGCACGGCGCGGGCGGCGGTCAGCCGCGCGATCTGCTCGGCCTCGTATTGCTGGATGATGTTCATGGTCGATCCTCTCGTGAATTCGCTTACGGCGAGCCGGCCTCGGAGACAATCGCCGACAATGCGGCGGAGACATGCCGCGCCCACAGGTCGGGGCGGCGCAGACGGGTGATCCGCTCAGCCTCGGCGCGGCGCCAGGCGGCGATCGCGGCGTGATCGCCGGACAGCAGCACGCCCGGCACGCACCGTCCCTGCCACTCGGCGGGGCGGGTGTAGTGCGGGTATTCCAGAAGGGGCTCGGAAAAGCTCTCTTCCTCGGCACTCTGCGCGGCACCCATCACGCCGGGCAGCAGGCGCACCACGGCATCCAGCACCACCATCGCCGCCAGTTCCCCGCCCGAGAGGACATAGTCGCCGACCGAGACCTCGTCGCAGCCGCACGCCTCGATCACCCGCTGGTCGATGCCCTCGTAGCGGCCGCACAGCAGCACCACGCCGGGGCCGCCGGCGAGACGCTTCGCGTCCTCCTGCCCGAAGGGCCGCCCGCGCGGGGTCAAGTAGATCAGCGGCCGGTCGTCGGCGACCGAGGCGAGGGCGGCATCCACCACGTCCGGGCGCATGACCATGCCGGCCCCGCCACCGAAAGGCGTGTCGTCCACGCTGCGATGCCGGTCGGTCGCGAAATCGCGGATGTTCGCGGCGTCCACCGTCCAGAGGCCGGCGCCGAGCGCGCGCCCGGCGAGCGAGTGGCCGAGCGGGCCGGGGAACATCTCGGGGAACAGGGTCAGTATCGAGGCACGCCAGGTCACGAGACGACACCCTCACCCGGCGCGCTGCCACGTGCCGCCCTCTCCCGCCCAGCCGGAGAGGTGGAAATCGTGCCGCCTGTTTCATTCACCTCTCCCGCTTCGCGGGAGAGGTCACCACGCGCTTGCGCGGCGGGTGAGAGCCGGGCCTCCACCTCGACCGGTGGTTCAATCACCACCGTCCCCCCCGCCACATCCACGACCGGCACGGCCGCACGGGTGAACGGCACCACCAGCGGCCCGACGTCGCGCTCTACTTCGAGGCTCGCGCCGGCGCCGTAATCATGCACCGCCGTCACCCGCCCGATCACGACCCCGCTCGCCTCCACAGCGCTCAGCCCGACCAGATCGGCGAGGTAGTATTCGTCCGGCTCCGGCTCGGGCAGGCGGTCGCGGGCGACGAACAGGCGCGTGTTGGTCAGAAGCGCCGCCGCGTTGCGGTCGGCGATCTTCCGCTCCGTCCCATCCACGATCTCGGCAATCTCGGCAACCCCATCCCCGCGCCAGCACAGCACGAATCGCCGCCCGGCCTCATCGGACAGAGCGCCATAAGCAGTAAGTGCCTCCGGCGGGTCGGCGTAGCTGGCGACGCGCACCAGACCCCGCACGCCATGCGTGCGGCCGATCACGCCGAGCAGGACGCGGGCGGCGGGCATCCGCGCCCGCTCAGCCCGCCGCGGCGCGCGCCTGCGCCTTCTTCTTCGGCGCCGACTTCACCGGCTGCTCGCGGAAGGCGGGCATCGGCGCCAGGCCAGCGCGGCCCAGGAACTTCGCGACCCGGTCGGTCGGCAGCGCGCCCTGGCCGACCCAGTGCTGGATGCGCTCGCCTTGCAGGCGCACCCGATCCTCGTGCTCGGCGGGCAGCATCGGATTGTAGCTGCCCAGCTTCTCGATGAAGCGCCCATCGCGCGGGCTGCGGCTGTCAGCCACGACGATATGGTAGTACGGCCGCTTCTTTGCGCCGGCGCGGGCCAAGCGGATCTTCAATGCCATCCTGTTGCTTCTCCTAGTAGGGACGGTTGGGGGGCATCATGCCCTTGGGCAGCACCGCGGACAGGCCGTGGCGCATCAGCCCCTTCTGCCCGAGCTTGTTCATCCGCTTCATCATCGTGCTCATCTCGTCGAACTGCTTGAGCAGCCGGTTCACCTCCTGGACGGTGGTGCCCGACCCGGCGGCGATCCGGCGCTTGCGGCTGGCCTTGATGATGTCGGGGGTCTTGCGTTCCTTGCGCGTCATCGACCCGATGATCGCGCCCTGGCGCTTGAGGATCGTGGTGTCAAGATTGGCGTCCTCGAGCTGCGCCTTGATCTTGCCCACGCCGGGCAGCATTCCCAGGATGCCCGAGAGCGATCCCATCTTGGAGATCTGGCGCAGCTGCGCGGCATAGTCCTCGAGATCGAAGCGGCCCCTGGCCATCCTGGCGGCGAGCCGTTCCGCCTCCTCCTCGTCGATCGTCTCGCTCGCCTTCTCGACCAGTCCGACGATGTCGCCCTGGCCGAGGATGCGCCCGGCGACACGCTCGGGGTGGAAGTCCTCCAGCGCGTCCAGCTTCTCGCCGACGCCCATCAGCTTGATCGGTGCCCCGGTGACGGCGCGCATCGACAGCGCGGCGCCGCCGCGCGCGTCGCCGTCCATGCGTGTCATCACGATGCCGGTGACGCCCACAGCCTCCTTGAAGGCGCGCGCGGTGTTGACCGCGTCCTGGCCGGTCATGGCATCGACCACGAGCAGGGTCTCCACCGGGTCGGTCGCGGCGCGGATCGCCTTCACCTCGTCCATCAGCGCCTGGTCGATTGCCAGACCGCCCGGCGGTGTCCAGGATCACGATGTCGAAGCCCTCGCGCCGTCCGGTGTCCATCGCGCGGCGGGCGATTTCCACCGGGGTCTGGCCGGCGACGATCGGCAGGCTCGGAACCCCCGCGCGCTCGCCAAGCTGGGCGAGCTGGAGCTGCGCCGCGGGCCGCTGGGTGTCGAGGCTCGCCAGCAGCACCCGCTTGCGTAGCCGTTCAGTCAGCCGCAGTCCGAGCTTGCCGGCGGTCGTGGTCTTGCCGGAGCCCTGCAGCCCGACCATCAGGAAGGGAATCGGCGCCGGGGCGTTCAACTCCAGCGGCACCGCGCCCTCGCCGCCCAGCTCGTCGATCATCACGTCGCTGACGATCTTCACGACCTGCTGGCCGGGCGTGACCGAATCCAGCACCTCCGAGGCCAGCGCCCGCTGCCGCACCTTGCCGATGAAGTCGCGCACCACCGGCAGGGCGACATCGGAATCGAGCAGGGCGAGCCGGACCTCGCGCAGCGCCTCCCCCACATCGGCCTCGCTCAGCGCGCCGCGCCCGCGCAGGCGATCGAAGGTCCCGGTAAGCTTTTCGGACAGTGCCTCGAACAAAGTCGTTACTCCAAACCAGAACGCGCCGCTGCGCGAGCCTTCGCGAAGCGGCGGAGCCCCCGCACGCAGCGAGGGCCAGGGGGTTGCGGCAACCCCACCGGCATCCTCTATGAGATGCGGGGAGGCCCGGTCAAGCCGCCGCCGGAACGCGAGCCGAGGCAGCCCCGCGAACCGGTGCTCCGGGCATCAGATCGTGCTTGCAGGATCACGGGATAGACGGTTTACCTCAACCAATCGCTGAACGCCGCCGCTACGCACCGCGCCGGCTCCAAGGAGATGACCATGCGCCTCGCCCTGCTTGGACTGCTCGCCGCCAGCCTGTTCTCCGCCGAAATCGCCGTGGCGGAGCCGTGTGCGAGTTCGGTGGATCAGGGCGCGTTCGACACCGCCGCCCTCAAGAGCGAGCTGATGGTGGTCGCGCTGACCTGCGAGAAGCGCAACGAATACAATGTTTTCGTGCAGCGGTTCCGCCCCGACCTCATGCGCGAGGAGCGGGCGCTCGATTCCTGGTTCAGCCGCGCCTATGGCCGGCGGGCCCGGCAGATGCATGACGACTACATCACCAGCCTGGCCAATTCGGAATCGCAGAGCGGGATGCGGCGCGGCACCCTATTCTGCCAGGAACACGCGACGCTGTTCCCGACCGTGTTGGGCCTGCGCGGCGCGGCGCAGCTGGTGACCTTCGCCGCGCATCGTCCGCAGCCGCAACCGATCACGCTGGCGTCCTGCACCCAAACACGCCCGGTCCGTAGCGAGCCGCGGCGCGTGATGCGGACCGCCCAGCAAGGGCGCTAGCCGGATGCCGCCGACGCGGCCCGGTTGTCGCGCGAGCGGCGATCCTGTATCGCGGGCGCCTGCATGAGCACCACCTTCCCGGATCGCCTGCGCCCCGAGCGCGTCAGCCCGCGGCTTGAGCTCCAGGCCGGGCGCTCCGGCGCGGTGCGCGCGCGGATGCTGGGCCAGGATCTGGTCCAGGGCGCGCGGCTCTGGCGGCTGGCGGTGACCTTGGGCTGGCTCGATATCAAGCTGCGCTATCGCGGCTCGCTGCTAGGGCCGTTCTGGCTCACTCTGTCCACCGGGGCGATGATCGGCGCGCTGGGCGTGCTGTATGCCACGCTCTGGCGGATGCCCGTGGCTGATTATCTGCCCTTCCTGGCGCTGTCGCAGGTGCTGTGGACCTTCATCGCCAGCGTCATCAACGAGGGCTGCACCGGATTCACGTCCGTCGATGCCGTCATCCGCTCGGTGCGGATGCCATTCTTCGTCCACGCGCTGCGGATGCTGGTACGCAACGCGCTGGTGCTGGCGCACAACGTCCTGGTGATCGTCGTGGTCTACGCGGTGTTTCGCGTATGGCCGGGCTGGTACGCGGTGTTCGCCATTCCCGGCCTGGTACTCTGGGTCATCGACGGGCTCGCCGCCGCCATGCTGCTCGGCGCCATCTGCGCGCGGTTCCGCGACATCCCGCCGATCGTCGGCAGCCTGTTGCAGATCGCGTTCTTCGTCACCCCGGTCATCTGGACGCCGAAACAGCTCGGGCCGAGCAAGAACTGGATGCTGCTCGGCAATCCGTTCTTCGATGTGCTGGAGGTGGTGCGCGCGCCGTTGCTGGGCCTTGCCGCCGGGTCGCATGTCTGGATCGCCGCGGTCGTGTTCTCGGCGGCGCTGTGGGCCGTCGCGTGGCTGTTCGTCTCGGTCGCTCGGGCGCGGATCGCCTTCTGGGTGTGAGCGTCATGGAAGGCAACGCGCGCATCGAGGTCGCCGGGCTTTCGGTCTTCTTTCCGCTGTATCACGGCAATAGCCGCAGCCTGAAGAAGACGGTGTTCGCCGCCGCCGCCGGGAAGCTGGCGCAGGATCGCAAACGGCGGGTGGTCGTGCAGGCGCTGCGCGACATCTCGTTCAGCCTGCGGGCCGGCGACCGGCTCGGGCTGGTCGGCGGCAACGGCGCCGGCAAGACCACGCTGCTGCGCACGCTCGCCGGCATCTACGAGCCGGTCATGGGACGGCTGGCGGTCACCGGCAGCCTGCATGCGCTGCTCGATCCGCAGCTCGGCATGAACGCCGACCTCACGGGGCGGGAGAACATCCTGCTGCGCGGCCTCTATAATGGTCTATCGCGGCCCGAGATCGCGCGGCTCGAGGAGGACGTGCGCGCCTTCGCCGAGCTGGGCGACTTCATGGACCTGCCGGTGCGCATCTACAGCTCCGGCATGGTGGTCCGCCTCGGCTTCGCGCTCGCCACCGCGATCCGCCCGCAGATCCTGCTGATGGACGAGTGGTTCCTCGCCGGCGACGCCGAGTTCATGGAGAAGGCGCGCGCGCGGCTGGAGGACATGGTGCGCGGCGCCGAGATCCTGGTGCTGTCCACCCATTCGATGGACGTGGTCGAGGATTGGTGCGGCCGCGTCCTGTGGCTCGAGCAGGGCCGCATCCGCGACGACGGCCCGCCCTCGGGGGTGTTGGAGCGCTACCTCGGCCACCCGCTCAAGGGAAAACCGGAGCCGGTGGGAGCCTAGAAGCGACCGCGATCGGAGAAAACCCGCCATGCCCGCCAACAAGCGCCTGCTGATCCTTCCCGGCGACGGCATCGGCCCCGAGGTGATGCGCGAGGTGCGCCGGGTCATCGACTGGATGGACCGCCGCCGCGCGGTGACGT
Source organism: uncultured Pseudomonadota bacterium (assembly GCA_963830565.1). Classification (GTDB taxonomy): domain Bacteria; phylum Pseudomonadota; class Alphaproteobacteria; order Acetobacterales; family Acetobacteraceae; genus DATFDN01. The sequence goes on along the minus strand of CAWHMO010000007.1, from coordinate 44,955 downwards.
TCGAGCTGTCGGAGGATCTGGTGGGCGGCGCCGCGATCGACGCGCGGGGCACGCCGATCACCGACGCGACCATGGAGAAGGCGAAGGAGGCCGACGCCGTGCTGTTCGGCTCGGTCGGCGGGCCGAAATGGGAGCGGCTGGGCTTCGACATGCGCCCGGAGCTGGCGATCCTGCGGCTGCGCAAGGAGCTCGACCTGTTCGCCAATCTGCGGCCGGCGATCGTGCTCGATCCGCTGGTGAACGCCTCCACCCTGAAGCCCGAGGTGGTGCGCGGCCTCGACCTGATGATCGTGCGCGAAAGCACCGGCGGCATCTATTTCGGCGAGCCGCGCGGGGTGGAGACGCTGCCCGATGGCCAGCGGCGGGGGTTCGACACCGAGAGCTACACGACCGGCGAGATCGAGCGGGTGGCGCGGGTCGGCTTCGAGCTGGCGCGCAAGCGCCAGAAGCGCCTGACCAGCGTGGAGAAGGCGAACGTCATGCGCTCCGGCCTGTTCTGGCGCGAGGTGGTGAGCGATCTGCACCGGCGCGATTATGCCGATGTGGAGCTGTCGCACATGTACGCCGACAACTGCGCCATGCAGCTGGTCCGCAACCCGCGCCAGTTCGACGTGATCGTGACCAGCAATCTGTTCGGCGACGTGCTGTCCGATCTGGCCTCGATGCTGACCGGCAGCCTGGGGATGCTGCCCTCGGCGACGCTGGGGGCGGTGCAGGATTCGGGCAAGCGGCACGCGCTGTATGAGCCGATCCATGGCAGCGCGCCTGACATCGCGGGCAAGGGGGTTGCCAATCCGTTGGCGCAGATTCTGAGCTTCGCGATGCTGCTGCGCTATTCGTTCGAGATGGAGGAGGATGCGCGGTTGATCGAGACTGCCTGCACGAAGGTGCTGGCGGGAGGGATGCGGACCGCGGACATCATGGCGCCGGGCAGTGCGCGGGTGGGGACGAAGGTGATGGGGGAGGCGGTGGTGCGGGAGTTGGATAAGCTGGCGCATTGAGGAAGATCAGCGTGCTCGAAGGTATAGCCTCATAATCGACCAAAGCGAAATCTTCAGGTAAGGTGTTAAGCATAGCCACTGATCAACGGTTGACTAGACGTGCTGAGTACCATCGGACCGAACTGACAGTTCAGAATGGTTGACCCAAGTTTGATTGATCATACGTTTGAAGATCTTGCTCAGAGTCTCCGAGTATTCGTAGAGGCGCACATACGAGCGACCAGCTTGGGCCTCCTCTGCGTAGATCGAGTCGAAGCCGTAGGAAACATTGAGAATGCTTTGTCTTCAGTTCTTAACGCTTTTCACAGCATGTATGATGCTACAACTAAAGACGTTAATAAAACTTCGGTAGACTGGTACAAGAATGGTCCGCTAGCGACAATCTTGGCCATCCGTAATGCTCGTCACCATAATAAGGCAAATAAGATCCGGACGCTTTACACTTATCATGCTCGAACAGCATCCCATCCAACTCACAAAGTCCATTACGTTCTAGTAGATTATTTGGCACAGGGAGAGGGTGCCCAAATCTTCGAAGTCTACTTGTCATGGCTAGATTTCAGTAATTTTCTATGTATGCCTCGACAGGACAGGCGGCTTACTGACGGGGTCTGCGAAATAATTCAATCGTATCTTGGAACTTCGAAGTTTAGGAGTTATGCTTTGCAATATGGACTTGCAGATTCAAGGGTGTTCTTCAATGTCGTTCCCCTAATTGTTAACGCAGCAGCTACCATCGTTCCTTTGATTAGCTCCTCTCTACAGAAGCGCTCGACTGAGAGTAGCGCTTTTGCCATGATCTTCTCCGATATTCCACAAACCAATATGGCTAACCCGGATGTAAGCTGCGAGCCATTTTTTCTTCCAAGCTAACGGCTGTAGGCTTTCACCGCCTTATCCAGCAACCTGCGCGGATACTAAACCTATATGCCTCAATCTGCCGCGATCACCCTCAGCATCACCTCCGGCGTGATCCGTAGCCGTAGCGGCCCGCTGCTTCTACGCCATGGATTCGCGCGCTCTCGAGAAGGATCGCATCAATCTGATCCTCGGCTGATCGCGTAAGCCGGTAAGCCAACTACTCTCCCGGGATCAGGTCTGTGTGCAGCCGCGCCATCATGCGCTCATGGAGGCGTTGCCCGTCCTCCGACGTGGCCACGGTCGCTATAACGGCCAGCCTCCACGTCGGCGATGCCGGCCTGTGCAGCCGCAATGATCTCCTCTTCCTCAAGGCAGACATCTTCGATCAGGCGCAGCACCGCCTCCTCTAGGAAGGCGCCCGCGCTCGTGGCCCGCCCCTCCGCAACCTGCCGCTCGATCACTCGCTGAAGTTCATCGGGAAGGTGAAGCGCGCCCATGAGACCTCCACTGACGACTATAGCACCTCAAGGCCGGGAATGTCGCCCGTCCAAGCCGGCCGGTCCGCCGCAATCGTCGTCAGCACCATCTCCGGCGTGATCCGCGCCATCCCGTCCACCTTATCCGGCTGTCTGTCGGGGGGCAGCACAGCCACGATCTGGCGGGCGTGCGCAAAGGGCGGCACGGCCCCGAAAAGCCCATAAGTGCGAGTGCCCACCGCCGCTGCCAAGTTCATTACGCCGGTGTCGTTACCCACATAGAACGCCGCCTCGGCACAGAGCGCCGCAACCTCGCCCAGGCGCCAGCCGATCGCGTCCAGCAGATCAGCCCCGCTCCCCTCGGCGCGGGCTGCGATCTCGGCGGCAAGACTCCGCTCGGCCGAGCCACCCGCGAGGGCGAGGCGCGGCGAGCCGGCGCGGGCGAGTCCCGTCGCCAGTGCGGCGAAGCGCTCGGCGCCCCACTGCTTGTAGGGCTCGGAGCTGCCGATCCCCAGGACGACGAAGGGGCGATCCCCCAGTCTTGCCCGGACAAGCTGGCGGGCGGACTCGGCGACCGGCAGACTTGGCTCGGTCTCGGCCAGCTTGATGCCCGCCGCCTTCAGCCATGCGCCAGCCTGCTCGAACGGGTGCAGCCGCAGCGTCGAGCCCGGCAGACTCGGCGGACGGTTCAGGAACGGGCGCTGGAGCCGGGCGCCATACCCGTATCGCTCCGGTATTCCGGCCGCGAAACAGGCCATCGCGAGTGTCCGGCTGTGGTGCAGGATCACCACGCGCCGGAAGCGCCGCCGCCGCAGCGCCACCGCCAGGCGGACGAAGCCGGCCGTGCCGTCATGCTCCCCACGCCGGCGCTCCGGGTTGCGGTCCAGCCACAGCACATCGGCGACGGTGTCCTCGGCCGCGAAGAATCTGGTCGGCGGCCGAGCGCGGCTTGGCGACCAGCGTCACCGGGCCCCCGAAATGCGCGGCCAGCGCCCGGATGTGCGGCAAGTGCCAGACCATGTCGCCGATCCCCGGCAGCGGCTGGATCACGGCGGTGGCGCTATCCCGGTTCAGCGGCGGTCTCCAAAGCGACCCGGCTGCGCGGCAACACCGGTTGAGGCAGAGCGGCGGGTTCGCGCCAGCGCGCCTCGGCGAGCCCCCAGCCCAGCATGACGAACAGCCAGCCGCCCATCGGCATGGAGATGAAGCCGCTGGTGGAGGCGAGCGGCCAGAGCTGGATGAAAACCGAGGCGAACAGGCCGACGCGCAACGGATCGGGCCGGCGGATCAGGCCGCGCCCGGTCGCGAACAGCCAGCCGAGCGCCGCCGCCGAGAACAGCGCGAGCCCGGGGAAACCGCCCTGGTCCAGCGCCTCCATGTAGAAATTGTGCGGATGGCTGGCGCAGATCGAGGCGCCGCCGCCGTCCGGCACGCGCCCGTCGAAGGTCGGGGCGAAGTAGCGCGGCAGGGGGCAGCCGGTGCGGAACCCGTCCACCCCCCTCCCCGTCACCGGATGCTGCCGCCCGATCTCCCAGGCGCGGGTATAGAGCTCGCCGTAGGGTGAGCTGGCGAAGCGATCCATCTGGACGGTGAACTTCACCACCAGCCGATGATAGGTCGGCGGCGAGAAGGCGACCGAGCCGGCCACCAGCGCCACGCCGGCGACGCCGGCCGCCAGCACCGCCGGGCGCAGCTGGCGCAAGAGCAAGCCACAGACCACCATCCCGAGGCCGGTCAGCATCAGCGGCATGCGCTGACCGATCAGCACCATCACCGCGATGCCGACCAGCAGCAGCCCAAACGCACCCGCCTTCGGCGCCAGCCCAGGGCGGGCCAGCAGCGCGGCGGCGGGCGGGACCAGCGCGGGGAACAGGATGCGGGCCAGCGGCGGGCCGGCGCGGGGCTTGCGGAACGGGCCGGTCAGCTCGCCGTCACCGCCCCACGGATCGCCCCATAGATTGCGCCCGGTGGCGTATTGCAGCACCGACTGCGCCGCGATCCAGGCGGCCGAGGCAGCGATGATCCAGCCGAGCCAACGTCGCGCGGCGGGCGCGCGCAGGACATGCCGCATGGCAGCGAGCAGGACCACGAATCGGAGCACGGCCGCCGCCTGCGCGAAGCCGCCCCACCCGGCCTCGCCGAGCCCGAGGGCTGGGATCGGCGCCGAGCAGATCACCAGCCAGCCCCACCAGAACAGCGACAGCCGCATCCAGAACGGCCGCAGCCACGTCCAGTCCGCTGCAAGCGCCGCGCGCAGCAGAAAGCAGACATCCGCGACGCCGATCAGCGCGTCGGCGACGGAATGCGCGTGCAGCAGCATCAGCGGAATGAGCAGCACCGCGATCAGCGCGGCCCGGTCGAGCAGAAGAAGCATCGCGGGTTCCTGCCAGCCGAAGCCGGGCCGGGCAAGCCGGGATCAGAGCGCGGCGCGGATCAGCGCCAGCGCGCGGCCGACCGTCGCCTCGCGCACCGCCGCGCGATCGCCGGGGAAGACCCGGCTCTCGGCGATGGCCGGCGTACCGCGACGCGCCAGCCCGAACCAGACCAGCCCCACGGGCTTGGCCGCGCTGCCGCCGCCCGGCCCGGCCACGCCCGTCACCGCGACGGTGATCGCCGCCCGGGATCGGGCCAGCGCGCCTTCCGCCATCGCACGGGCGACTGGCTCGCTCACCGCGCCGTGCGCCGCGATCAGCTCGGGCGGCACGCCGACCAGCTCGGTCTTGGCCTCGTTGGAATAGGTCACAAAGCCACGGTCCACGACATCCGAGGAGCCGGCGACGGCGGTCAGCGCGGCGGCAATCAGCCCGCCCGTGCAGCTCTCGGCGGTGGCGAGCAGCACGCCCTGCGCTCGGCAGGCATCGAGCAGCGCGGCAGCCTCGTCGAGGATGCCCGGGGTCAGCATCCGGTCATGACGATCCGGCCGGCTTCGGCTCGCCGCTGCGCTGCGCCTTCTGCGCCGCCTTGCGTTTCCCGCGCGGACTGTGGGCCGCCGTGGGGGTCTGCTGCCACTCCCCCTGATCGGCGAAGCGGTCGGGGAATTCGCCGAGATTCTCCTGGATCTGCGCTTCCTCGACGCCTTCGGGATAACCGGTCAGCGTGTCGGGATGGGTCATCGGATTAGGCAGGAGCCCGGCGCCGGCGCTCTCCTCCATGCCGATCAACTCGCGCGCGCGTTCCCAGAACTCCCCGTCGCGACCTTCAGGGCGGCCATCCGCTTCCCAGAGGTGATAGGCGCGCTCGCGGATGCGTGCCTGGCGCGCGGCGTCGCTGTCATCCAGCGGATTCGTGGTCATGCTGTGCCTTACTCCTTGACTTCGCTTCCCTGGCGCCCAGCGCCATGAACCGGGGTAATGCCGATCGCCGGCGCATTCACGTGATGCTGCACTGCAACAGAAATGCGCCGGACCACCCCCATATGACGCGCTGGAGTGGAAAGGGAAATCGCGTGACTTAAACTGTTGCGGCTACTCGGAGCCTCTCCCTCGGGCTGCAGGGCGGCGGGTCGTTCGGTGCCTTTACATGGGGCGTGCTCGACCGACTGCTGGAGGAGGAGGCACTCGACTTCGACCTGGTGAGCGGTGCCAGCGCCGGGGCGGTAAACGCCGTCGTTCTCGCTTCTGGCCTGGCCGAGGGCGGTCCCCAGGCGGCACGGCGCAAGCTCGATCGGGTCTGGGAACGGGTGAGCCTCATGGGGCCGCTCTCCGGCAGCTCCGTCGCCCACGCGGCGGCGGCGGCGCTCGGCAGTCCGGCGCTGGCCTCGCCCTATCAGTTCAATCCGTTCGGGATCAACCCCCTGCGCGACATTCTCACCGACGAGGTGGACTTCGCCCGTCTGCGAGCCGCCTCGCCGGTGCGTCTGCTGATCGCCGCCACGCGGGTCCGCGACGGGCGGGCGCGCCTGTTCCGGGAGACCGAGCTCGGCGTGGACGAGGTGCTCGCCTCCGCCTGCCTGCCGTTCATGCAGCAGGCGGTCGAGATCGACGGGGAGGCTTATTGGGACGGCGGGTACAGCGCCAATCCGCCGCTGCGCCAATTGGTTCTGGACACCGAGTTGCGGGACATCCTGCTGGTGCGGCTTCTCCCCGATGCTGGAAGCGGCGTGCCGCATTTCTCGTACGATATCGCGCAACGGGTGCGCGCCATCGCGTTCAACGCCGCGTTGCTGCACGAGGAAGAGTCGGTCGAGGCACTGCGCCGGTCGTGCGCGGGCCAGAGCGCCGGCCGCTCCCCGCTATGCCGAAAGCTTGCAAGGCTGCACATGCACACCATCGCCGCCGAGGATGCGGTACCCTGAGCTGACGCGCGAGAGCCCGCTGGATACGTCCAGGCCGCTTCTCCTCCGCCTCAAGGAGCGAGGCCGCGGTGCGGCCATCGCCTGGTTGAGGAACTGGCAAGCGGGCGGCGGGCCCCGGCACTTCGCGCATGCCTCCTGATCATGCCGGCGCCGGTCATGGCCCGCCTTGCCCTGTGTCGCCTCTTAGGATACATGCCGCGCCTTCGCCGGCACCCCTGGAGGCCGGCGCTTGGCGTTTCCCAAGGAGCGGATCATGGCCAATATCGTGACGATCGAGGCCGAGGTGCGCGCGCGGGCCGGTAAGGGGGCGGCGCGCGCGACCCGGCGGGCGGGCAAGGTTCCCGCGGTCATCTACGGCGCCCACGAGGCTCCGGGACTGATCGCGCTGGAACCGCGCGACGTGGTTCGCGAGCTGCAACGGCCCGGCTGGCAGTCGCGCGTCTATGACGTCAAGGCCGATGGCGCGAACACGCGCGCGCTGATCCGCGCCGTGCAGTATCATCCTGTCAGCGACAAGCCCGAACATGTCGATTTCCAGCGCCTCGCGCCCGGTGAACGCATCCGCGTCTCGGTGCCTGTCCGCTTCGAAAACGAGGCGCTGTCGGGCGGCATCAAGCGGGGCGGCGTGCTGAACGTGGTGCGCCACGCGGTCGAGGTGCAGGCCGACCCGGAGCGGATCCCCGAGCAGTTCACTGCCGATCTCACCGGGCTCGACTTCAACGACAACGTGCGCTGGCACGACCTGAAGGGCACCGAAGGGGTCCGTCCCGTCATCGCCGACCGCGACTTCGTCGTCGCCACGGTCGCCCCGCCGGTGAAAGCGGCCGAGGTCGCGGTGGCCGAGCCGGGGTCGCCGACCCCGGCCGCCGCCACGCCGGCCAGGGCGGCCCCGGTCAAGGCGCCCGCCTCATCCAAGAGCAGCGGCAAGAGGAAGTAGCCGCACCCAACGGCGTCCGATGCTACTTTGGGTCGGCCTCGGCAATCCGGAGCCGGGGCAGGCCCGGAATCGCCACAATATCGGCTTCATGGCCGCCGACGTCATCGCCCAGCGCCACGGCTTCGGGCCGTGGCGGAATCGGTTCAAGGGGCTGGCGGCGGAGGGCAGCATCGGCGGACAAAAGGTGATCGCGTTGAAGCCGCTGACCTACATGAACGAGTCCGGCCGGAGCGTGCAGGCGGCGGCTGCCTTCTACAAGCTGCCCACGGAGGCGATCACCGCGTTCCACGACGAGCTCGACCTCGCGCCTGGCAAGGTGCGGGTCAAGCGCGGCGGCGGCGCGGCGGGGCATAACGGGCTGCGCAGCATGGACCGGATACTGGGCTCGCCCGAGTACTGGCGGGTGCGCCTCGGCATCGGCCATCCCGGGTCGAAGGAGCGCGTGCTGAGCCACGTGCTGGGCGATTTCGGCAAGGACGACCGCGCCTGGGTGGTCGCGATGCTGGACGCGGTGGCCGAGGCGGCGCCGCTGCTGGCCGAGGGCCGGGCGGAGGACTTCATGACGAAAGTGGCGCTGCTGGCGCGGGACAACGGGGCATAGATGGGCTTCAACTGCGGGATCGTGGGCCTGCCGAACGTGGGCAAGTCCACGCTGTTCAACGCGCTGACCGCGACCGCCGCGGCGCAGGCGGCCAATTACCCGTTCTGCACGATCGAGCCGAATGTCGGGCGTGTCGCCGTACCCGATCGCCGACTCGACACGCTCGCCGCCATTGGCAAGTCGGCCAAGATCGTCCCGACCAGCCTGGAGTTCGTCGACATCGCCGGCCTCGTGCGCGGCGCCTCGCGGGGCGAGGGTCTGGGGAACCAGTTCCTGGCCAACATCCGCGAGGTGGACGCGATCCTCCACGTGCTGCGCTGCTTCGAGGATGCCGATATCGCCCATGTCGAAGGCAGCATTGATCCGGTGCGGGATGCGGAGACGGTCGAGACCGAGCTGATGCTGGCCGACCTCGACAGCCTGGAGAAGCGAGTGGTCGCGGCACAGAAGAAGGCGCGCGGAGGCGACAAGGAGGCGATCGCGCAGGTCGCGCTGATGGAGCCCATCGTCGCTGCCTTGCAGGCCGGCCGCCCGGCGCGGACGGCGATCGCGCCCGAGAACGCCGAGGCGGCACGGCGGCTGCAACTGCTGACCTCCAAGCCGGTGCTCTATGTCTGCAATGTCGAGGAGGCGTCGGCTGCCTCGGGCAACACCTTCTCCGTCCGCGTCGCTGCGCGCGCTGCGGCCGAGAGCGCGCGCAGCGTCGTCGTCTCCGCCGCGATCGAGGCCGAGGTGGCGCAGCTCGCGGAGCAGGATCGCGGCGAGTTCCTGGCCGGGCTCGGCCTGGAGGACAGCGGCTTGGACCGCGTCATCCGTGCCGGCTACGGCCTGCTGGGCCTGGTCACGTTCTTCACCGTCGGACCGAAGGAGGCGCGCGCCTGGACCATCACCACCGGCACCAAGGCGCCGCAGGCGGCCGGCGTGATCCATGGCGACTTCGAGCGCGGCTTCATCGCCTGCGAGACAATCGCCTTTGACGACTACGTGGCCTGGAAGGGCGAAGCGGGGGCGAAGGACGCCGGGAAGATGCGGGTCGAGGGGAAGGAGTACGTGGTGCGCGACGGCGACGTGCTGCTGTTCCGTTTTAACGTGTGATGCGTGCCGTGCACGCATCCGCAGAAGGCTGACACCACGCCATACGTACCAGTCAGCTTCCGGATAGGCTCCGAGGAAATTTTAGGATAGTTCCCTTGCTTATGGTGTGAATGGCCAGCTCAGGCTATACATGTATCGCTTCCGGGTCGGCGCAGAGACAGTTCCATGCAGCCGTTCGCTTGGCGATCCTCCGAACCGTACTCTGTCCGACCTGCGGTGAGTAGGGAGAAACCAAATGACCGACGACACAAATGTCTGCGACGTTCGGACCGTCTCCGCGCCGGATGGCACCGAGATCCCGGTCCCTCCGGTGGCGTGGGTCTCGGCGATGGTTCGACCTTGATTGTGCGACCGGATGCCCAGGTGCAGATCAATCCAAAGTCGGATAACGGATGGTACGTCGTTATCAACGCCGCCGAGGAGTCCAACAACGAAGCCGCGGACCTGTTCAAGGAATTCACAGTAGAAGGCGCCATCCATACCCTGGAGAAGCTGGCACCGAGGCGCTGGCGGGAGCGGCCGAGGTCGCGGTCAAAATTGGCGGCGCCGTGATCGGTGTCCTTGTCTCGCTTTTTACCTCCTCGAATCTCACCCGCGAGATCTTCATTCGCGGCACGTTGGATGATGGTACGCCGATCACTTACTGCATCCTGGCGTAGAAGACCGAGACCATGGCTTGGCGGGCGCTGGGAAGTCCGTGCGCCGGCCCACCTTTCACCAATGAAGCGCGGGATCCGGATTGGGCACCTTCGGCAGCGCCCGGCATATGAAAGCCAGAACCGAGACCTGATTGTCCGGCTGCTGCGCCGGCATGGTTGGCGTGGGGGCTGGATGAATTATGACTGGTCCGTGACTTATTGGGGGCGCGCGATAGAGCACCGCGTTGAGTCGCAAGGCAGGGTTCACGGCAACCGGTCGGGCGGTCGGCGATAGCGCGCGGTTGCTCAAACCGGTCGTCGCCACGACACTCGGATGTGAGGCAATCACGGGCTTCGCGGCGGATGCGGCCATCATCGGCCGCGCCATCATCATGACTTGCGGATGCGCGACCGGCGTCGGTCGCTGGGTCTGCAACGTTTGAAGCACTTCCGGTCGGAAGCTGAAGACGGGCAAAGTTCGGATCGGTTGCGGCGGCGCTGTCGGAGCACTCGCAGTTGTTACCCGGATATTCCGAGCGAAAACGACGGCGGTTATATAAGCTGGCCACGCTCCCTTCGATGGCTTACCCCCGTCACTAATGTCCGGTGCCCCGCTATCGAACTTCCAGAACCGGGTATCGAACATCGCCGAATCGAACCAGGCCCGAACCACGGCCGCCGAGCAGAACTCAAACGAGACTGACGCAATCGCCGAAGCGCCAGTCTCGCCGAAGATGGCGCGCAACTCAGCTGGGGCCTGCGCCGTCAACGCGTGTATCTCGTCGTGCGTGAGCGTGAAGGTTGTCCAGGGCTGCGAACACACATTGCTAGGCGCAAAGCCACTCGGCCCGCAGCTCGCGTTGGAACCCGCATCGGTGAAAAGGTCGAGATCGGGATTGTACGCAGCCCGCCACTCCCTCCAAACCTTTTGCGGCATCTGCGCTTCGCAAGCCGAAACCTTCGCCTGGGCCGCTTCGATCGCGCTCTTGTTTCCTTTCGCTTCCCATTCAGACATCGCTTCGGCCACCACCTGACGCAGGCGGGGCTCGTTCGTATTCTGCCACTCTGACTTAGCTGCCGGATCTTGGGCCATTGAGGCAGTGATCTCCGCGTTCTTATACGCCTGCTCAGCTGCCAGATACTTGTCGCGATACTGTTTGTATGTTGTCAGGGTCACGCTATCTGTCCGAAGCCCATTCGCGTCCTTGGCGGTCAGCAGAGCCGTTGCCTGGGCATAGGCGGCGTCCTGGCCGGCCGAGAGCTGGTCCTGGGCCAGCACCATGGCATTCAACCATTGGTCATAGTGCTCCCAAAGGTATTGATCACTGTCCCCTGGGAATACTGCCCCTGTCGGGCATTGGTTCACCACCCGAGAGAACTCCAGCAGCGCCGCGCTGATCTTCGGATCAACAAGGGCTTTTCCGAAATCGAGCACGGCGGGCGGGAACGCGATCGGGACAAGGGCCGGAAAGCTGAGGAACGTCTCTGGCTTTTCGAAGACAATCTTCGCTTTCGTCATCAACGCTAGCTGTGCGGATGCGTCCATCTCAGCTCTCCGGCCCGGTATGACTTCAGATCCAGTCCTTGATGCCGGGCGAGGGATTGGGTGCCTTCGGCAGCACATGGCATTTGTAGCCAATTATCTGCATGCCCGGAACACTCAGCCCCTGGTCGGTGAAGGAGTAGCCCGAACTGCTCTGCGTCTGCGAATTTTTCGACCAGTGGCTGGCGCTTGCACTCAGGGAGAACGGGCCCAACGAGACGCCGACGCTGCCGCCCTGGTGCGAGGCGTCCTGTTGGTGCATGTAATTCTGGAACCCGCTGTTATCGCCGAAGTCCAGGAAGAGGTTGCGGATAAAGATGATCGAAGTGGGATACGCCGGCAACAGACCCTTTGGTGGCGCACCGCCGTCGTTCAGCATCTGACCCTTCACGTCCGGGTCGCCCTGGTCGAACCGCCACGTGTGGCTGTTGAGGTAGGACGTCTTCATCCAGGGCCGCACGATCGCGACCTGGCAGATGTCGAATGACATCGAGCAATGATCGGAATTGAATCTCCCGTTGTATTGGTTCGTGGATGAGCTGTGGCCTGCGCTCCCGCCGCCGCCGAGGCCGAAGTAGCTGGCGCTGGCCGAGGCTTCCCAACCACCTGCGGTGAATTTCGAATTCGCGTATCGGCTGAAATCGCCCGAGCTGAAGTGGAAGTTCGACCAACCGCCGGCAGTGGCGAAATGGGCTGGTGTCAGCGCCGAGTAGAAGAAATCACTCCCGGACGCGATCCCGGTCAGCCGAGCCTTCTCCAGATCGTCGAGATAAGCCTTCTTCAATAGCGAAAGATCGCGCTCTTCCACTTGTGCGATGAAGGCGTTGATTTCCTCATACTGGTTCTTGTAACCCGCGCCGATCCAGTCGTCCATCGCCGCCTTCACCTGATTGCGGAGTATCGGAGCATTGACGGCAAAAGTCTGGACCGATCGCGGGTCGTCTGCCGCCATCGCGTTGATCCGGGCGTTGTTGTATGCGAGCGCGGCATTGTCATAGGCCGTCATCTTGTCCGTGTATGCCTGCACGAGAGGACTCGGCCCGCTCACCTCGGTCTTATCACCGGTGATCAGATCGGTCTTTTCGGTCGTGGCGGTCAGCAGCGTCCTGAAATGATCGATCTTCTTCTGCACGTCGTCGGGAATCTGTGACTGCATCACCTGGCTCATCTTCAGCGTCATCTCGTACACGTCGGATAACGAGCCTTCGTCGCTTTGGATCGCCTTCTGAGCAAACTTGCGGCCGTTGATTGCTGCGCACTCGGGAATGAAGTCCACCAGACGAGCAAATGACTCGGCCTGCTGGAACAGCCCGCTCACGTCCTGGGCCCTCAGTTGGCTCAGTTGCGCGTCGGTCAGGCCTTGCTGAGCTGGCGGGGTGCTGCCGGACGCGCCCGCCACGGAGGGGGTGCCGGCCGCCGATTGCGTCGCATCGAGCATCGTCTGGACTGCGGGCCGCTTCACGACGCCGGTGAAGCCCTGGGTCAGGAACTCGAAATCTTCCGGCACCACGGGCACGCCGGGCGTCTCCCAACTGAAGAAGTTGTTTTCCGACTTCGGAACCGTGGCATCGCCGTTTGTTAGGACATCGTAGATCTTGCCCATGATGGAATTGGCAAGAACACTCGGATCGACCGTCGGCATCGTTACCTCCTGATAATTTCGTTGTCCGCTACGTTACAGGCCGTGATGCACCCAACGCCGCTCTTGGCACCGCGGGTCAGATATCTCCAAAGGCGGCATCGGAAACCAGCAGGCGTATCCACCGGCTTTGCCCGAACATCTCTCCTCAACCACCTTGAGGTTGATAATACAGGCAGGAGCGTCGACCGAAGTGTGAGTCAGATCACAGGCAGCCCGACGCTCATGTGCGACCGGCCGAGGTTGTGGTCTTTCCCCGAAATGCGGCCGCGATCGTAGCGGCCAGGGCCGCGTCATTGCAGGGGCGCCAGGACCACCACGTCGACCAGGGTGCACAACTTGTGACGGGGGCGCGACGGCGACGTGCTGCTGTTCCGGTTTAATGTTTAGGCGCCCGCGGACGCTAGCGGCGTACTCCAAGCGTCGTAGCTGTAGACCCAGCTCGGATCGGTCGGATTCTTCAACCAGGTATTCGTCGGGAACTGAGCTGCACGCGCGATGTGCGCGGCTTACGGGTCGCCTCGAACCGGCAGAACGCGTCAGCGACGCCGTCGCGGTCCACGCCCTTCAGGCAACGCGAGAGCAACGCGGCGTCCTCGATAGCCATGGCGGCGCCCTGGGCCATGTACGGCGTCATTGGGTGGCAGGAATCGCCCAGCAGGGTCACATTGCTGTTGCACCAGCGCGTTAGCGGATCTCGGTCGATGAGGGCCCATTTATGCACCGAGGGGCAGGCCTCCAGCACCTTGCGTGCCTCGGGATAGAAGTCAGCGAAGGCCTTGCGTAGTTCATTGACGTCGCCCATTGCCGACCAGGACTCGACGGTGAAGCCCGGCTCCGGCTGGCTGATGACGAAGTAGATTTCGCTGCAGTCCGGCTTGACGTAGTAGATGACGATGTGGCGGTCCGGTCCCCACCACTTCGTGCAGTCATCGATCGGATAGCCGCTCAGCAGTGCGGGCGGGAACACGGTGCGATAGGCGATGCGGCCGGTGAAGTTGGGCTCGTCCTTGCCGAACAGGATTTCCTTGACTAGCGAATGGACGCCGTCGGCGGCCACTGCGCCGTCCGCCTCCACCAGTTCGCCGTTGGCGAAGGTAAGCTTCACGCTTTTGTCGGCGCGCTGTTCCAGACCGACTAGCTAGGCTGGAAGAGGGCGACTATCTGGAAGCGGAGCTGACGAAGGGCGGCGAAATCCTGCTCAAGCCGGTCAGCATCGCCGGGCGCGAGCCGATCCCGGAGCAGGACGCCGAAATCCTCGCCGCCGTCGGCGAAACTCGCGCCTTCCACGCCGACAAGCGCCGTCGTTGATGCCTCGATTCTCGTCAGCGCCTTCCTGTTTCCCGGAACCGTTCCGGGCCGGGTTGTGAGGCTGGCCGAACTGGGCCGGTTCACCATGCATCTCTCGCCGCTGCTGCTGGACGAAACCCGCACCGTGCTCCTGTCGTCTCGGCTGATCAACGCTTACGGCCACGACGAAGCGGCGGTTTTGGACTGGTGCGGCACGCTGAAAGTCATTGGGACCGTGTTCACCTGCGCTGCCGGATATCGGTCCGGCCCGCCGCGATCCTGCCGACGATCATGTGATTGCCACCGCAAGCCCGACTTCCGAGGGATCACAAACGACCGCCGCTGCCAAAGAGAATGGCTGGACCGAGGGGAAGCGGTGCGTCACCGGTACGCTCGCGCTGCTCCGCTGAACCCGCCGGGTATACGTTTTACCTGCAATCACGCTGTAGGGATTGCGAAAGTCGCGGATTTACCTGCAATACGACACCAACCGAGGAGGGATGACGATGCCCCGCATGCTCCCGCGCCGCGCGGCGACATCCCTACTGCTCGCCATGCCCGCCCTGGCGCGCGCCCAGGCGGGCTGGTCGGCCAGCCGGCAAGCGCGGGGTCTTGCGGGGATGCCCGCTCCGCCCGCACCATCGGGCCGCATGGATCCGGGGGACCCGATGACCGCGACCCGTACCGTCCCCGAGGGGGGATTCCACTTCGTCCCGGGCGTCTATCAATATAGCGCCGGCGTCGCCGCCGAGCCGGGCTTCGCCCTCGAGCGCGTCCGCTTCGCCGAGCCGGTGCCGCTGATGCGCGGCTTCGCGCGCATCGCCGAGCTGCTGGAGGCAGCTGGCAGGCCGAAGGCCGCCTTCGCCGCCTGCGAGCTGCGCTCGCCCGCGCCCTTTACCGAGGAGACCTTCGCCGCCTTCAATCACGTCTACGGCGGGGTGCTGGCGGAGTGGGGCCTGTTCCGCGAGGGCGGGCTGAACCCGGTGGCCCGCAGCAATGTCTGCCCGGAGATCGCGCCGCCGCCCGAGCCCAGTTTTCACGCCTTCGTCTTCACGGTGCGAGACCCCGCGGCGCCGCCCTCCTTCGCCATTGCCGGCAGCGCCGAGGCGCCGGAGGGCAAGGCCAATTACCACGACTACATCATCGCGCCCGGTGACACCTCGCCCGCCGGGCTCCGCGCCAAGGCCCGCTGGGTGCTGGGCGAGCTGGAACGGCGGATGGGCCTGCTCGGCGCCGGCTGGGCCGGCACCACCGCAGTGCAGGCCTACTCGGTGCGCGACATCTATCCCGTCTTCGCCGAGGAGCTGCTGGTCGCGCGCGGCGCCGCCCGGCAGGGCCTGACCTGGCAGTTCTGCCGCCCACCGGTGGTCGGCCTGGACTACGAGATGGACTGCCGCGGCATCTGGCGCGAGCGGGTGCTGCCCGCCGGCTGAGCGCACCGCGCGCGCGGGCGCGATCGCCGCTTGACAGGGCGCGGCCCCGCCTCTGCCATTCCGGGACCCGTCCGAGGATAAGTCAGCGATTGCGACGCGCCTGTGCATGCATCGCTCGCCGCCGCTGCTGGACGAAACCCTCACCACCCTCCTGTCGGCCCGGCTGATCGATGCTTCCGGCCACGACGAAGCGGCGGTGCTGGCCTGGTGCGGCACGCTGAAGGTCATTGGGGCCGTGTTCACCTGCGCGCTGCCGGAGATCGGTCCGGCCTGCCGCGATCCTGCCGACGACCATGTAATCGTCACCGTGATTGCGTCGAGTTTTGCTTTTGGCATTGAGGGAGCCGGATGGGATCAAGCTCACTGGAACGACGGGAGCGAAAATTTCGGCACTTATATACGTGCTTGACCCAGGCCGTCTGGCGGGGTAGGATCGCCGCATAGTCGAGGTGCGGCCCCATGATCCAGCAGTTCGATAGCCTGCTCTCCATGATGGAAGCCTTCCCGGACGAGCAGACTTGCATCGACCATCTGCGGGCGATCCGGTGGAAGAATGGGGCCTTTTGCCCTTACTGCGGCGGCAAGCGCGTTTACGACTTCAAGGACGGCCGCACTCACAAGTGCGGCGACTGCCGAAAGCGGTTCTCCATCAAGGTCGGGACCATCTTTGAAGACACCAAGCTCCCGCTGCGCAAATGGTTCATGGCTATCTGGCTTCTTACGAGCCACAAGAAGGGCATCGCTTCCACCCAGCTCGCCAAGGATTTGAAGATCACGCAAAAGAGCGCGTGGTTCGTGCTCCACCGGCTCCGCCACGCCGCGCAGACCAAGTCCTTCAACCGCCCCCTAGAGGGCATGGTCGAAGCCGACGAGACGTATGTGGGCGGCAAGGAGAAGAACAAGCACGCTGACAAGCGCACTCCCGGCAGCCAGGGGGGAGCGGGCAAGGCGGCTGTCATGGGCATGATAGAGCGCGGAGGTGAGTTGCGGGCGCGCAAGATGGAACGCCTAACGGGCGAGAGTATGAAGGCGGAGATCAAGGCAAACGTAAAGCCCGGCGCCGTGGTGCTCACGGACGAGGCCAAGGGCTACGCCGGCCTGCAAGGCACCTATGACCACTACTCGGTCAACCACAGCGCGGGCAAGTATGTCCGGCTCTACTTCATCCACACGAACGGGATGGAGAATGCCTGGAGCCTGTTCAAGCGACAGGTTTACGGCATTCACCATTGGATCAGCGACAAGCACCTTGACCGCTATCTTGACGAATTCACCCTCTACTTCATCCACACGAACGGGATGGAGAATGCCTGGAGCCTGTTCAAGCGACAGGTTTACGGCATTCACCATTGGATCAGCGACAAGCACCTTGACCGCTATCTTGACGAATTCACCTATCGGTTCAACCGTCGCGAGACCGGAGAGGGAGCGCGCGTGAACGACCTCCTGAGCCGGACGGATGGGCGATTGACCTACAAGGCGCTGATTGCATGAGCGACGAACGCAAGCGGAAGCCACCACCGTCCTTGGACATATCGTTCGAGGAGGCCCTGGCTCGCTTTGCGCAAACCGATCCCAAAGAACTTGCCGACATCTACGAACAGGTGCGGCGTGATGAGGAGGAAGTGGAACGGTATGTCGCAGACCGAGAGCGGAGCATCCGACGCGGAGCAAGGCGGGCTGGAAAACAATTCCGTCTATGACTTTCTTTACCACGATGTTCGCCGAGTAGGCTCTTTCCTGGCGCAGTTCGATGATGCCGGACACTTGCAACAAATCACACAGTCAGAAGGTGCGATGCGCGGCTCCAAGCGCGGTTGGAAAGCCGCCGCTGGCGGGGCTTGCCAGGTGTTGGCAGTCTCAATGTTTCTGCCGAACGCGGGCCAGATAAGGGGGGCTTTGAGGCGTCGGAGCGCGTCTATGACCCGTTGTGGGCGAACGCGAGGACGTTGCTAGACCACCTGACCGAGAGGAACATGCTTCGCCGGAGTTTGGGTGATGCGAGCATCGGACAATTTGTCCTGGTGAGCGGACATCTCGTGATCATGGACTTGGCGATCAAGAAATTTATGCGCCAAGGTGTTAATCAGACGCAAATAAGTGGAATGAATAGAGAACAGAAAAGAGCGCAGACTAAAAACCATAACCAAAATGCCTCTCAATCTGAATTCGATCTACTAATGGCGTTGCTCTCAATGCTTCCCCATGCTTTACAGTGTCGTCTTTTGGGAGAAAGCATAGATGTTTGGTGCAGTCTAGATGAGGCTTCTATTGTCGGACACGCAGGCGATCTCATTTTGAAGCATGGCCCTATTCTGCAAGGAGAGTGGCACATGCTCGGCATTCTCGACACCTATCCTCAAGGGTCAGGGTCAGATTCCGAAGCAATTACTGATGCCCTGTCTGAAATTACTGCAACACTTATAGGTCAGATTTCTGTCCGACTAGCGCCGGTTGCTCGCACTCTTTTGGGACGGCCTGATGACGCATTTGGGATGACGCCATTGCTCATCTTCAGGAACATTACAGGCTAGGTCACACTCGTATATAAGTGCCAAAATTTCCAAAAGATGCTTGAACGACTTAAGGAGCTTGACCACAAGAAAAAGGAGAAGAAGAAACCACTTAACCAAGAACGTGATATTTTGATTGCTGAAACGGCGATCAAAAATGGCGCGACCTTGGTTAGCGATGATTGCAACCTGCGCCAAGTCGTGTCTGAGTTCGGGGGTTACACCATAGAATCGACGAGATTGGCAGCCTCATCCCCTTGGCCGTTATAATGACTTTGGTTGTCTCCTCATTTTCCATAAGGCGCAATCAGCCGCCCGGCCGCAGCGCGACCCAAACAAGGCCCGTGGATGCGCTCTGACGCCTCCCCGCCAGGGGGGCTTAGTAGCGAACAACCCCGGAAGTCCTCCACGGCCAAATTTTCGGCCTCTGCGTGCATTCTGTTTGCGCCTGCTGGATTACCTTTTCGCGCTCATCGATCCCGCGGCCGGGACTGAAGGGCGCGCTGCACGGCTATCGCATCGCCGGCAATGGCCTTGAGGTAGGCGCGGGCAGTCTGGTCCGGCTCCGCCCTGCCTTGCTCCCAGTCCCGCAGCGTGCCGAGCGGAATCTGGAACCGCGCCGCGAATTCCTCCTGCGTCAGGCCGAGCGCGCGGCGCAGGGTCTTCGCCCGCGACACCCGGCGGGCGGTCCGACGTTCTTCCGGCGTCATGGGACGCGCATCCGGATCGGCAGCGGCGGCGGCTGCGACCTGCGCCTCCGTCATCGGCCGCATGGACCGCTCCGGAAAAGGCCGTTCGCTGCCGTCCGGCAGCAACTCCACCGCCGAACCGTCAGGCCGAGTTTTCGCGAAAATAGTCGTCTTGCTCATGTTTTTCTGCCCGCCGGGCCGAGATTAGCCGAACGCGCTCGCCGCGGTCGGTGTAGGTCACGTGCAGCAGCACCCCGCCACACATGCCGACAAGGTTGATCCGCTCCTCTCCGTAATCCTCGCGCTCATCGATCAGCTCGACGGCAAAGGGATCAAGGCAGGCTTTGACCGCCTGGTCGAAGGTGACACCGTGATTGCGCCAGTTGGCGGCGGCCTTATCAGCATCCCATTCGAAAGCAGCATCGTCAGTCATGATATACTGGATACCAGTAGTTCAATCAAGGCTCCAGAGACCCGCCCATTTTTCAGACGTAGGCAAATCATTCAGGGCTGGGCTGTGATGATGCCTTGGCTTTCATGAAGCGCCATCTCCACGCCGAATGTAAGCGCCCTACGGTAATGGCCTGTGCCAGCAACCGCTCCCCAGCAGCCGAACGGGACGCGCAGCTCATGTGAAAGTGCGCCGTGGACGTATCCTGTCCGCGTACTGCATAGAACGATGGGGGCTAGTTCTTCAGCTTCCCCCTCCGCCGATGCCCCTCAATTCAAAAAAATCTTCCCCGGATTCATGATCCCCCGCGGGTCCAACGCCTGCTTGACACTCCGCATCACCGCCAGCGCCTCCGTGCCATGCTCCTGCACCAGGAACTCCCGCTTGCCGATCCCCACCCCATGCTCGCCGCTGCACGATCCGCCAAGCGTCAGCGCCCGCGCCACGATCTGCTGATCCAGCGCCCAGGCCCGCGCCATGCCGTCCGGCTCCGGCGGCACCAGGATCACCGTATGGAAATTCCCGTCCCCCACATGTCCGACCACCGCCCCGGTCAACCCCGACGCCAGGATGTCCTCCTTGGTCCCCAGGATCGCCTCGTCCAGCCGCGAGATCGGCACGATCGAATCCGTCGCCAGCGACTGATGCCCCGGCCTCAGCGCCAGCGCCGCCCATAGCGCGTCATGCCGCGCCTGCCACAGCTTCGCTCGCTCCGCCGGATCGGTCGCCCAGCGGAACCCCTTGGCGCCCTGCTCGGCGGCAAGCTCCTCGGCCTGCCCGGCCTGCTCGGCGACGCTCGCCTCGGTGCCGTGGAACTCGAAGAACAGGCTGGGCAGCGCCTCCAGCCCTTGCAGCTTCGAGTAGGCGATGCACGCACCCATCTGCACGTCGTCCAGCAGCTCCATCCGCGCCACCGGAATCCCCGATTGCAGCACGGCGATCGCCGTCTCCACGGCGCCGCGCAGATCGGGGAACTGGCAGGCGGCGGACGAGATCGCCTCCGGGATGCCGTGCAGGCGAAGCTGGATCTCGGTGATGACGCCGAGCGTGCCCTCCGAGCCGATGAACAGCCGCGTCAGGTCGTAGCCGGTCGAGGATTTGCGCACCCGCCCGCCGGTGCGGATCACCTGCCCGTCGGCCAGCGCCACCGTCAGCCCCAGCACGTTCTCGCGGATCGTGCCATAGCGCACCGCGTTGGTCCCGGAGGCGCGGGTCGCGCACATGCCGCCCATCGTGCAGAGGGCGGTGCCGGGATCGACCGGAAAGAACAGGCCCTGGTCGCGCAGATGCTCGTTCAAAAGCGGCCGCGTCACGCCGGCCTGCACGCGGCAATCCATGTCGGCGGCGTTCACCTCCAGGATCGCGGTCATGCGCGACAGATCGAGCGTGATGCCGCCCTGCACCGGCGTCACATGCCCTTCGAGCGAGGTGCCGGCGCCCCAGGCCACGGCCGGCACGCGATGCTGGTAACAGAGCGCCAGCAGGCGCGAGGCCTCCGCGTTCGTTTCGATGAATGCGACGGCGTCCGGCAGCACGGGCGCTTGCGTGTCCTGGCCATGCGAATGGTGCTCGCGCAGCGCGGCGTTGGTGGTGATCCGCTCGCCCAGGAAGGTCCGGGCGGCATCGATCACCGCCTCGATCTCTCGTCGCATCGCCGTGGTCTCCCGCCGCGCGGCGGCGCGGCGAGCGACTATCGGGCGGGGCACCCGCGCTGTGAAGCCCCGCTCCCGTCCAGCCGGTTGGCGCGGATCACCTCGCCTCGAAGACGCGCAGCCCCGCCTTCCACGTCCCCAGCACCCATCCCTCCAGTGCTCGCCCGTCGAACGGGGTGTTCTGCGCCTTGCCGGGCAGCCTTCCGGCCTCGACGCGCCAGGCGCGCTCGAGATCGAACAGGCAGAGATCGGCCGGGGCGCCGCGGGCGAGGCGGCCGGCCTCGGTGCCGAGCAGGCGGGCCGGGCGGGCGGTCAGCAGGTCGAGCGCCTGCATCAGGCCGAGTGCCCCGCCATGGACCTGCGCCAGCGTGACCGCGAGCAGCGTCGCCAGTCCCGATCCGCCCGGCGCCGCCTGGGCGAAGGGCAGGCGCTTGTCGTCGGCGTCGCGCGGCTGGTGGTCCGACGCGATCGCATCGATCGTGCCGTCGGCGAGCGCGGCCAGCACCGCCAGCCGGTCGGCCTCGGCGCGCAGCGGCGGGGACAGCTTGGCGTAGGTGCGAAAGTCGCCGATCGCCGTCTCGTTCAGGTCGAAATAGGGCGGCGCGGTGTCGCAGGTGACGGAAACGCCCGCATCCTTGCCGCGACGGATCAGCGCCAGCGCCTCGGCGGTCGAGACATGCGCGAAATGGATCGCCCCGCCGGTCAGCTCGGCCAGCCGGATGTCGCGCGCCACCAGAAGCGCCTCGGCCGCCGCGGGGATGCCGGGCAGGCCCAGGCGCGTCGCCAGCTCGCCCTCGGTCGCCGCGCCGCCGGCGGCGAGCGAGGGTTCCTCGGGGTGCTGGACGATGCGGGCGCCGAACATGGAGGCGTAGGAGAGGGCGAGGCGCATCAGCCGGGTCGAGCCGATCGCCCGCGCGCCATCGGTGAAGGCGACGGCGCCGGCCTCGCGCAGCAGGCCGAGCTCGGCCATCTCCTCGCCCCGGCAGCCGCGCGTGACGGCGGCGTAGGGCAGGATGGTCAACCCCACCTCCTCGCCGCGCGCGCGCAGCAGGCGCACGAGGGCGGGATCGTCGATGGCGGGCTGGGTGTCGGGGAGCGCGGCCAGGGTGGTGATGCCCCCGGCCCCCGCCGCGGCCGCGGCCGAGGCGATGGTCTCGCGATACTCGAAGCCCGGCTCGCCAAGCGCGGCGCGGACGTCGACGAGGCCCGGACACAGCACGGCGCCCGCGCCCCGCACGACCGCCGCGCCCTCCGGCGGGCTGATTGTTCCAAGGTCGGCGATGCGGCCGTCGCGGACCAGCAGCTCCCCCATCCGATCAAGCCCGGAGGCGGGGTCGATCAGCCGGACATCTGTAAACATGAGGTCGGGCACGGGGCCGGCCCTCACCCCGCCCTCTCCCGCCATGCGGGAGAGGAGTGCGCGCAGCGCGGCGGGTGAGGGCTCATTGCCCGGTCCGCGCGCCAGCGTGTCCAGCACCGCCATGCGCACCGCGACCCCCATCTCCACCTGCTCGCGGATGACGCTCCGCTCCGGGTCGTCGGCCACGGCGCTGTCGATCTCCACGCCGCGATTCATCGGGCCGGGATGCATTACCAGCGCGTCCGGCTTGGCGAAGGCGAGCTTCGCGGCGTCGAGGCCGAAGAAGCGGAAATACTCGCGCGCGCTGGGCACCAGGCCGCGCTGCATCCGCTCGCGCTGCAGGCGCAGCATCATCACCACGTCGGCCCCGGCGAGGCCCGCCTGCATGTCGTGGAACACCTCGACGCCCATGCGCGCGACCTCGGCCGGGATCAGCGTCGGCGGCCCGATCACGCGCACGCGGCTGTTCAGCGTGGTGAGCAGGTGGATGTTGGAGCGGGCGACGCGCGAGTGCCCGATATCGCCGCAGATCGCCACCGTCAGCCCCTCCAGCCGGCTGCGCCGGCGTCGGATGGTGAGCGCGTCCAGCAGCGCCTGGGTCGGATGCTCGTGGGTGCCGTCCCCGGCGTTGATGACGGCCGCATCCACCTTCTGCGCAAGCAGGCTGGGCGCCCCGGACTGGTCGTGGCGCACCACCAGCAGGTCGCAATGCATGGCGTTCAAGGTCGCCGCCGTGTCGAGCAAGGTCTCGCCCTTGTTCACCGAGGAGGTGGAGACCGACATGTTGATGACGTCGGCGCCGAGCCGCTTGCCGGCCAGCTCGAAGCTGGTGCGCGTGCGCGTCGAATCCTCGAAGAACAGGTTGATGAGCGTGCGCCCGCGCAGCAGGTCGCGCTGGGTCTTGCCGGAGCGGTTGAGCAGGACGTAGCTCTCCGCGAGATCGAGCAGCTGCGTGATCTCGGGCGGGGCCAGGCCCTCGATCGCCAGGAGGTGCTTCTGCCTTGGGCTCACGCGGCCTCGTTGCCGGAAGCGGCGCGAGGCGTCAACGGGCTGGCGTCCTCTCCCCGACCCGTATGCCGAGGCAAGCACCGGATGGTCGCGGCGGCGTGCCAGGGCCAGGATAGGGGCATGACACAGACCCATTTCCTCCCGACCGAGGACCACCTGTGGACCGCCGTGTTGCGGCGCGAGCAGGACGGCGAATTCCTCTACGGCGTCACCACCATGCGGGTCTATTGCCGCCCGACCTGTCCCTCGCGCCGGCCCCTGCGCCGGAACGTGCGGTTCTTCGACTCGCCCGAAGTCTGCCGAGGCGGCCGGATTCCGGGCCTGCAGGCGATGCGACCCGAAAGGCGAGCGGGCGGGGATCGCGCGGGATGTGGTGCGCGACGCGTGCGCCCGCATCGAAGCGGCGGACGAGATCCCCTCGCTCGACCAGCTGGCCGAACGCTCCGGCTATTCGCGCTTCCATTTCCTGCGGCTGTTCCGCCTCCACACCGGCCTGACGCCGCGCAGCTATGCCGAGGGCGTGCGCGCCCGCCGCCTGCACGCCGCGCTGGCGGCCGGGGAACGGGTCGCCGACGCCGTGGCCGGCGCGGGCTTCGGGTCCGAGAGCCGGGTCTATGAGCGCACTGACACACTGCTCGGCATGACCCCCGGCGCGGCGCGGCGGGGAGGAGCGGGCGAGGTCATTCGCACCGCCTTCGCCGACTGCCCGTTCGGCCGCCTGCTGGTGGGCGCGACGGAGCGCGGGGTGTGCTTCATCGGCTTCGCCGAGCCCGACCCGGCGCTGGAAGGCGATCTGCGCCGGCGCTTCCCCCGCGCCAGCATCGCCCGCGACGACCCTGGCCTGGCCGAGACCGTGCGCGCGGTGCTGCGCTTCATCGACGAGCCGCGCGAGGCACTGTCGCTGCCGCTCGATCTGCGCGGGACTGCCTTTCAGCTCCGGGTCTGGCAGGCGCTGTGTCGCATCCCGCCCGGCGAGACCCGCAGCTACGCCGATCTCGCTGCGATGGTGGGCAACCCGCGCGCGGTGCGCGCGGTGGCGCGCGGCTGCGCCGTCAACCCGGTCTCGCTGGCCGTGCCGTGCCATCGCGTCGTCGGCAGCGACGGCGACCTGACCGGCTATCGCTGGGGCTTGCCACGCAAGCGGGCGCTGCTGGAGCGCGAGAAGGCGGCGCGCGGCTCGGCCGTGTGACAGCCAACCGAACCTCGCCTAGTAGCCGGAGTCATTGAACGGTGAAACGCATCGCCGAGGCTGTCATCGCGAGCCGCCTCTTGGCGGCGTGGCGATCCAGGCGGGCGACCCAGATGGGCGATACGGTGCTGCGGGCCTGGATCGCCACGGCGCTGCGCGTCTCGCGATGACGGTTTCAGCGACTCATCGTTCACCGATAGGGAGTACTAGGGTCTGTTGACAATTACCTCGTTGCGATGATGGTGGCTGCGAGGCTGATGTTGGCATGGAAGCTTTCGTCGGTCTTGTCGTAGCGGGTGGCGATGGCTCGGAACTCCTTCAGCTTGGCGAAGAAGTTCTCGATCAGGTGGCGCCAGCGATACATGGCCTTGTCATAGGCGATGATCGTATTGCGGTTGGATTTGGGTGGGATGACGGCGACGGCGCCACGGTCATCGAGGTCCGCACGCAGCCAATCGGCGTCGAACGCCTTGTCACCGAGCAGGGCGTCGAAAGTGATGTCTGCGATGAGCGGCGCGACCCCTACGATGTCGTGGCGCTGTCCGGGCAAGAGCACGAAGCGGACCAGATTTCCAAGCGCGTCCACCAGCGCGACGATCTTGGTCGTCAGCCCGCCTCGCGAGCGTCCGATGGCCTGATTGTGAGTCCCCCCTTTGCGCCGCTCGCCTTCTGATGGGCGGTGACGATCGTGCCGTCGATCAGGGCGTATTCGAAATCCGGCTCGTCGGACAAGCGCTCGAAGAGGCGCTCGAAGACGCCCGCCCGCACCCAGCGGCGGAAGCGCTGGAACACGCTGTTCCAGTGCCCGAACTCAGGCGGCAGGTCGCGCCACGGCGATCCCGCCCGCACGCGCCACAGAACCGCTTCCAGGAATAGCCGGGTGTCCTTCGCCGTCACTCCGCGATCCGACGCCTTGCCCGGCAACAGCAGGGCCATCTTCTCCCAAGCCGTGTCGCTGATCACAAATCGTCCCCTGTCCACCAAACCCTTCGCTCCGCCAAAACGGAGCTTGAATTACGGCTCAGGCCCGAGAGGAACCCACTTATTGTCAACAGGCCCTAGTAGCCGACCGCGTGCGGCAGCCACAGCGTCATCGCCGGAACGAAGGCGATCACCAGCAGGCAGAGGAACAACAGACCCAGATAACGCAGCATTGGCCGGATCGTGACCTCGACCGGCACGTCGCCGATGAGGCAGGCCCCATAAAGGCCCAGGCCGAGCGGTGGCGCGAACAGGCCAAGTCCCATGGCGATGACAAGCACGACCCCGTAATGCAGGGGCGCGATTCCCAACTGGACGGCGACGGGGACCAGAAGCGGGCCGAAGATGATCAGCGCCGCCGCGCCCTCCAGCATCGAGCCCATGACGATCAGGACGAAAATGGAGAGCAGCAGGAACAGCCAACTGCCGCTGCCATGCGCGAGCGCGATCATCGCCGCGGCCAAAGCGTGCGGAATTTCCTGCAAGGTCAGCACGAACGCCATTGCCTGCGCGGCCGCGACGATGAACAGCACCAGCCCCGACCGGGTCGCCGACTGCACGAACACGCGCGCCGCCGCCGCGGGCGTGAGCTCGCGGAACGCGAAGCCGCCGATCACGAGCGAGTAGAGGGCGCCGAAGGCGGAAATCTCGGTGGCGGTGGCGATGCCCGACTTGAAGCCCCCGAACACGATGCCGATCAGGCCGGCGGCGACGGCGACCCCGCCCCAGAGTTCGCGCATCGGCTTGCGCGTCTTGGCGTTCCACTCCGCCTCGCTGATCGGTGCGCCGAACGCAATCGCCGCGGCGATCAGCGCCAAAGCCATGAGGCCGGCCGGCACCAGCCCGGCCATGAACAGCCCGCCGATCGAAAGATTGGCGACGAAGCCGAGGATGATGAGATTGATGCAGGGCGGGATGGTCTCTGCCATGACGGCGGAGGCCGCGAGCAAGGCGACCGCGCTGCCGGGATCCTGCCGCGAGCGGCGTGCCGCCGGGATCAGTACCCGAGCCGACCGCCGCGACATCCGCCATCTTCGAGCCGGAGATGCCCGAGAACACCACCATGCTCAGCACCATGACGACGTTGAGCCCGCCTCGAAGGCGCCCGACCAGCCGCTCGAGCGCCTCGATGAGGCGTTCGGACATTCCGTTCGCCTCCATCAGGTAGCCGATCAGGATGAAGAACGGGATCGCGAGGAGGACGAAATTGTCGATCCCCCGTGCCATTTGCTGGGCGAAGATCTCGCCTGGCAGCGTGCCGTCCACCCAGACGAACACCAGCGCCGAAAGGGCCAGCACGAACCCGATCGGCATTCCGCCCACGAGGCATATGACGAAGACGGCGAGCATCAGCCAGCCGGCGGCAGCGCCTGAATCCGCCAGCACGCTCCACACGTACCAGCCCCCGACGATCGCGCCGGCGATCAGCACCGCCGCTACGATATCGGCCGGCCGAAGCCGGAAAAGTTGGTCGAGGCCGAAGATGACCATGCAGATCCCGGCCACGCCCATCGGGTAGAAGCCGAGTTGGAGCGGCAGGCCGGAGCCGGTGGTCTGGCCGGTCGTCTCCGCTCCCATCTGCAGCGCATAGAGGGCGACCGCGGCGGCCGTGATCGCGACGAGGAGCGAGCCCGTCGCGCTCGCGATCCGGCGCACGGCGGGCGGCATCCGATCGACGAAGAAGGCGATGCCGACATTCTCGCCCCGGGCCAGCGCGCCGGCCGCGCCGAAGAAGCTGAGCGCCACCATCAGGGTGCGGGCCACGTCGTCGGACCACTCGAGCGGGGAGTCGAGCACGTAGCGGCGGAAGACGGAGACAAGGATGACGATGAGGTCCGCCGCGAGCAGCAGCGCCGCCACCGCGTCCACCAGCCGCAGCAACGGCCGGACCACGACGCGGCGCAGACCGAGCGGGTCGCTATCGGTCGCCGCGACCGGCCGCGGCGCGATCGGCTCCATCACCCGGCTCCGTCACGCCGATGTAGACTGGATGATCTCCACGATCGGCTTGGTCTCCGGATGCGCTTTGACGAACATCGCGGTCTGCGGCAGCACGCGCTTGCGGAACGCCTCCTTGTCGACGGCAAGGACGTTAACACCCTTCGTTTTCAGATCTTCGGTCGCCGAATTGGCGGCCGCGAGGCCCTGGGCGCGCGTGTCGAGCGTCGCCTTGGCCGCCGCTTCGAGGAAGGCGTCGCGCAACTTCGGCGCCATCCGCCGGTAGGTGACGTCGCTGAGAAACAGGCCGAGCGGGGAGTAGATGTGATCCGTCAGGCAGTAGTTCTTGGCCGCCTCGTAGAACTTGCTCGCGAGGATGGTCGGCGGATCGTGCTCCACCCCGTCCAGCACGCCGGCCTGGAGCGCGGTATAGACCTCGCCGAACGCGAGCGGCGTGGCTGCGGCGCCCATCAGCTGAAGCACCTGGGTCACGATCGGGCTGGGCAGGGTGCGGATCTTCTTGCCCGCGAGATCGGCCGGGTCGCGCACCGGCGTCTTGCAGAGGATGCTGCGCGGGCCGAAATTGTAGGCCCACTCGATGATATGGACTTTGGCGCCCTTGTAGAGGATGTCGGCGAGCTGCTTGCCCGCGCCGGCATCGAGGGCCTTGGTCTGCTGCGGGAAGCTCTGGAAGAGGTAGCCGAGATCAGGCAGGCCGAAATCCGGCACCAGATTGGCCCAGATCGACGTTCCCGTCACCATCAGGTCGATGACGCCGAGCTTGACGGAATTGGCGACGTCGATCTCCTGGCCGAGCTGATTGTCCGGGAAGAAGCGGATTTCGACCTGCCCATCCAGCCCGCCCGCCTTCAGCGCCTTGACCAGGTTGTCGTAATAGACCCGGCCGTTGCCGTTCACCGGGTCGTTCGCCACGGACGAGGAAAGCCGGAGCCGCATCGGCGCGGCGCGGGCGGTGCCGATGACCGAAGGCGCGAGGGCGGCGCCGATCGGCAAGGACGCTGAACGACGGAGCAGCGAGCGACGTGTGATGCGGGCCGTGGTCATGCGTTTCCCCGTTGCCGATTGATCTCCGATCTATGCCGCCTCGATCAGCCAACGACAATGCGCGGTCCCGCCGCACGCCCTTCGTCACCGCTCATGAGGCTGGGCCAAGCACCTGATCCACGTCGTAGGCCAGCTCGTCCAGTGTGACCGTGGGCGTCTCCCCCCGCAGCGACATATCCTGTGCCACCAGTCGCCGCGCGGTCTTCGTCTCACGGGCGATGACATCCGGCAGAGCTACCCGAAGGCTTGGGCTGTCCTCCAGCAACAGGCCGATCTCGGCGCGCTCCCGGTTGACTGTCCCCTCCCAGCCCGCACGCGGCTCGGTTGCCGGGGAGGCTTGCAGCTTCATCTGGTGCTCGATCACCGTCCGGATGCGACTCGCCAGCTCGCGCCGATCACGCTTGGCCAAGTCCTCGATCTCCTCCGCGATGTGGGCGATGTCGGCCTCGGCCAACCGGCCGGCGCGCAGAAGCTTGGCCTGGGCAGTCGCCCATGCACAGAAATCGGCATCATAGGCAGGGTCGAAGGTGCGCTGAGACGCCAATGTCATAGGATCGCTGGTCATACGGTCTGTCGTTCGGACGGTGAATTAGCTGACGACAATGCGCGGCCCGGCGACCCGCCCCTCGGGCTTGCCCGCCACCTTGGCCCAGACCCGCCCAGCCAGCGTCGCGAAGGCTTGCGCGCCCGCGCCCTCGGGAGCCGAGGCCACGATGGGCGTGCCGGCATCGGCGGCGGCCCGGATGTCGAGCAGCAACGGGATCTCGCCCAGGAACTCGGTGCCCAGCCGCTGCGCCTCCAGCCGCGCGCCGCCGTGCCCGAAGATCTCGGCCCGGTGCCCACAGGCCGGGCAGCAGAAGAAGCTCATGTTCTCCACCAGCCCGAGCACCGGCACGCGCACCCGCTCGAACATGCGCACGCCGCGCCGCGCGTCAATCAGCGCGATGTCCTGCGGGGTGGAGACGATCACCGCGCCGGTCAGCGCCACGCGCTGGGCCATCGTGAGCTGGGCGTCGCCGGTGCCGGGCGGCATGTCCACGACCATGACGTCCAGCGGACCCCAGTTCACCTGGCCCATCATCTGCTCCAGCGCGCCCATGACCATCGGGCCGCGCCAGATCATCGGCGTCTCCTCCTCGACCAGGAAGCCGACCGACATGCAGCGCAGCCCCCAGGCGGCTATCGGCTGCATCCGATCGCCCTGGACCTCGGGCTTGCGCGCCACCCCCAGCATCCGCGGCAGGCTCGGGCCGTAGATGTCGGCGTCCAGCAGGCCGACGGAGAGACCCTGACGGGCAAGCGATACCGCCAGGTTGACCGCCACCGTCGATTTGCCGACCCCGCCCTTGCCGGAGGCGACCGCGACGATCGTCTTCACGTCGGGAAGCAGCAGCGCGGGCTTGCCGCCCGACCCTGCCGCCTTGGGGGCCGGGCCTGGGACGGGTGCCGCGCTCGGCTTGTGCGCGGTCAAGACCGCCGTCGCGTTCACCACGCCGGGGTGGCGGGCCAAGGCAGCCTCAACCTCGCGGCGCACCGGCTCCATGGCGGCGGCGTGGGCGCGGTCGGTCAGCAGCGTGACCTGCACCAATCCCTCGCGCACCTCCAGCCCTTCGACCAAGCCCGCCGCGACGAGGTCGCGCCCCGTGCCGGGTTCCTTGATGCCGCGCAGCACGTCGCGAAGAGCTTCCGGCGATACTGGGCTTGGTGCCTTGCTCATAGGCGTGAAAACCTCCTAAGTGGCAGTGACAGGCACAAGGCCGTGAGCCGCTGCGGGCTCCCGCCACCTATGTGGCGTGGCGGCCAGGGTGCCGCAAACGCTTTCACCGCGCCGCAGCGCGCGACACGGGAGCACTCCGCGCGTATGGCGTCCAACAGCGGCGGCCCGAACCCCTGGGGATCGCAGGGGCCGCACTCCGGCAATCCGAACGGGAAGCCTGACGGCACCGGCCCCTGGGGCGAAGGCCCGGAGGATCGTTCCGGCGGACGGGGCGGCGGTGGTCGTGGGAACGGTCCTGGTGGCCCGATCCCGCCGATGCCCGATCTGGACCAGATCATCGCCCAGGCTCAGGAGCGGGCAAGGCGCCTGCTTGGCTCGCTCGGCGGACCAGGCGGTACCGGCGGCGGTCGCCGCTTCGGGGGGCGCGGGCTCATGCTTCTCGGCATCGCCGCCGCCGCTTTGTGGCTCGCCAGCGGCCTCTATCGCGTGGAGCCGGACCAGGAGGGGGTGGTGCTGCGCTTCGGTGCCTTCACCCGCCTCACCCCGCCGGGCCTGAACTACCACCTGCCCTGGCCCATCGAGGCCGTGGAAACCCCCGCCGTCACGCGCGTCAACCGCATCGAGATCGGCTACCGCTCCGGCGAGCCCACCGATGAGGTGCCGGCCGAGGCGCCGGTCGGGCGCGACAGCGGGCGCGATATTGCTCAGGAAAGCCTGATGCTGACCGGCGACGAGAACATCGTCGACGTGAACATCGCCGTGCTGTGGCGCATCGATGACGTGGTCGCCTACCTGTTCAACACGCGCGACCCGCGCGTGACGGTCAAGGCGGTCACCGAGAGCGTGTTGCGCGAGGTGATGGGTCGTTCGCCGATCCAGCCGGCGCTGGGACCGCTGCGCGCGCAGATCGCCGACCAGGTGATGCGCCAGACCCAGCAGATCCTGAACGGCTATCACGCGGGCGTGCAGATCGTGCAGGTGCTGCCGCAGATGGTCGATCCGCCAGCCGCGGTGGTCGAGAGCTTCCGCGACGTGCAGCGCGCCAACACCGACGCCGAGCGGATGCGCAACCAGGCCGAGGGTTATCAGAACGACATCGTCCCCCGCGCGCGCGGCGAGGCGTCGCGGATCGTGGCGTTGGCCCAGGGCGACCGGCAGGCGGCAATTGCGCGAGCCACCGGCGAGGCGCAGCGCTTCCAGAGCGTCCTCACCGCCTACCAGGCCGCCAAGGACGTCACCATGAAGCGGCTCTACCTCGACACGATGCAGGATGTGCTCAGCCACGCGCAGACCTTGGTGCTGGACGACAAGCTGCGCGGCGTGCTGCCGTTCCTGCCGCTGTCGGCCGAGCCCGCTGCCGGCGTGCCGGCCTCGTCGGCACCCGCGCCTGCGGCACCCGCGCCCGCGGCACCCGCACCTGCTCCCGTTGCGGCCGCGGACAGCGCCCAGAGCCAGCCGGGAGCCACGCCATGAACCGCCCGGCCGTCGCCGGTCTCGCGGCGCTGATCGTGGCCCTGGTGCTGGGTTTCGCGACGCTGTTCACCGTTGAACAGACCGAGCAGGCGCTGGTGACCGAATTCGGCAAGCCGGTGCGCGTGGTCTCCGACCCTGGGCTGCACGCGCGCATCCCCTTCGTTCAGAGCGTGATCGGTTTCGACCGTCGCCTGCTATGGGTGCACACGCCCGGCGAGGAGGTGATCCTTGGCGATCAGCGGCGACTGATCGTGGACAGCTTCACGATGTACCGGATCAGCGACGCCTTGCGCTTCTATCAGGCTGCCGGCGCTTCGGAGGAGGCGATCAGCGGCCGGCTGAACGCCATCGTCTCGTCCGCCATCCGCCGGGTTCTGGGCACGCGCTCGCTGCCGGACGTGCTCTCGGCCGACCGCGACCGCATCATGTCCAGCATCCGCACGCAGGTGGACGGCGAGATGCGCGGCTTCGGCATCACCGTGCAGGACGTACGCATCCGCCGCGCCGACCTGCCCCGGGAGAACACCGAGGCCATCCTGACCCGGATGCAGTCCGAGCGCCAACGGGTAGCCGCGCAGGTCCGGGCCGAGGGCGCCGCCGCGGCTGCGCGCATCCGCGCCGACGCCGAGCGCGACCGCACCGTGCTGCTGGCCGACGCGCGCGCTCGCGCAGACCAGCTCCGCGGCGAGGGCGAGGCGCAGGCCACCAAGCTGTACGCCGAGGCCTATGGCCGCGACCCCGGCTTCTACGCCGCCTGGCGCACGCTGGAGGCGTATCGCGCGGCGTTCGACAGCGGCAAGGCGCGGCTGGTCCTGACGCCGGGCAGCGATTTCCTGCGTTATCTCCAGGCGGAGCCGGCGCCGCAGTCCAGATAGCCACCCGAACCGTCCCTCACCACGTCCATCCGAAAAGCCTCGCAGGCTCTTTCGCGGGCATGGCGGCGGGAGTTGCATCGAGTTCCGTCCCCACGGCATCCCACGCCCGCTCCCAGCAGCACACGTGATCGAACCCATCCACCACGATCAGGCGCCCGCCGAGATGGCGGGCAGCGGAGGCCATCAGACGCGGCGGGACGACACGATCATCCGCACCGGCGTAATGCCGCTGACGGACCCAGGGCGGGAGCGGCGGCCGGTCGGTCGGATTGAGCGAACCCCCGAGATCCTCGTGCGCGATCGCTTTCGCCCACGCCTTGGTATCGAGCACGCCGGCGATGGTGGTCACGCTGCGCGTTGCCGCGAAGCGCGGCGCCAGCAGCACGGCGAGCGTGCCGCCGCCGCTGTGTCCGAACCAGGCGATCCCCTCCTCTCCCCTGTCGGCCGCCTCCGCCGCCATGATCCGACGCACCGCCTCCGCCATGCTGTCGACCACGTCCGCGCCAAAGCGGTCGCGCGTCCATAGAAGCGGCGTGCAGGCGGGGTCCGCCATGCCGTCATAGCAGGGCCGGCCCACATAGACGGATCGCACCGGATCGCGCGCCATCAGACGAAGCACGAGCGGATCGCGCGGCGTGGGATCGGCGGCGGGGAATCCGCCGATCCAGGGCGTGCCATCGCCGTCGATGTAGATGTGCAGCGTGCCGGTCCGCCTCCCGTCGTGCAGGTAGATCACGTGACGGAAGCCGCGGCCTGAAACGACCGCGCGTCGCAGGCCGAGCGACGCGGCTGCATGGTCGAACTCGGCGGCGGGCCGGACGCAGGCGGCGAGCAGCAGCGCAAACAGAGCGCAACAGGCGCGGACGAAGGCGGTCAGGGCGAATTTGCCTGCACGCTCGCCGAGGACCAGCCGCGACAGGTCGGCCGCCAGGCCGCCGCGGCGCCGAGGTAATAGTTCCATTCGTCAACGCTCATGTTCCGCCCCTGCCGGGCGCATAGCAGGTCGATCGTCTTCTGCGGATCGGCCCAGACGAGACTCACCCCGCTGTCCTCGCCGCCGCTGCCGAGCGCCAGGAATTCTTCCGTCAGGCGTGTAGGCGACCGTGGTCACCGGGCCATCGCGCTTGACGCGCATCACCTCGTTGCCGCTGGCGGTCTCGAACACCTCGGCGACGCCGCCGTCGTTCACCGTCGCCAGGAATTTTCCGTCCGGACTGAAATAGACATTGTTGACTGGCTGCTGCTCCTGGATCGGCACCAGCACGTTCTTGCCGGTCGCAACCGAGATCAACTGCGCCATCCCGTCTTCGTCGCCGGTCGCCATCAGCCTGCCATCGGGGCTGAAGGCGATGCTCTGCACCTTGTTGCGCCTGACGATCCGATGCAGCTCCTTGCGCTCGGCAACATCGATCAGCCGCGCCGTGAAATCATCGCCGGCGGTGCCCAGGAAGCGGCTATCCGGGCTGAAGTCGAGCGCGTTCAGCGAGCCGTCGTCGTGGAAAATTGCCCAGACCGCCTTGGTCCGCCAATCCAGCAGGCGGACCATGCCATCGGTGCTGGCGGTGGCGAGCCAGCGTCCGTCGTAGCTGAAGCGGACGATGTTGACGGGAGCCTGGTACGCGATCGGCGCGATGGCGTCATGGCCGGTCGCGGTCTCTATGACTTGGGTCGAACCGTCCTTGCTGGCGACCGCTAGCAGCGTGCCGTCGGGGTTGAAATCGACAGCCAGCACCGCGTCCTTCTGCCGGATGCGGGTCACGCGGCCGGTCGCGGTCTCCTGCAAGTCGGTGGTGCCGTCGCCGGTCGCGACCGCCATGTAGCGCCCGTCGCGGCTGAGCAGGGCCTCGGCGACCGCCGACGGATAGGCGAGGCGGGCGAGCAGCTTGGTGTCCGACAGGCGCACCAGGGAGGCGGTGCGATCGGCGCTGGCGATCGCCATCAGTCGGCTGTCCGCGCTGAACGAGATGCTGACGATCGGCTTGCCGCTTGGGAAGCGCGCGACGGTGCCGCCGGCGCCGGTATCGATCAGCCGCGCCGTGCGCTCGTATTCTCCCGTGGCCGTGGCCAGCAGGTCCGATCTGGGGCTGAACGCAACCTTCTGGACCACGTCGCCATGCGCGATGCGGGCGACCTCGCGACCCGTGCGCGTGTCAACCAGGCGGGCGGTCCCGTCGAAGCTGCCGGTTGCGAGCAGCCGGCTGTCGTGGCTGAAGTCGACGCTGTTCACGCCGTCGCCATGCACGATCACCGCCGCCTGGCGCCCGCTCGCGACGTCGATCAGGCGGGCGGTCTTGTCGAGGCTGGCGGTCGCCCACCAGCGTCCGTCCGGGCTGAAGGCGACGCGACGGACGGCGCCCCCGTGAAGGACGGGCGGAACCATGTCCTGACCGGTCGCGGTGCCGATCAGACGGGCCGTCCCGTCGGCGCTGCCCACCGCGATGCGCGCCCCGTCCGGACTGAAGGCCAAGGTCGTGACCCCGCTGCCGAAATGGATCGGCGCGAGTGCGTCGGCCCCGGATGCGGTGCTGATCAGGCGCACGGATTTGTCGGCGCCGCCAACGGCAAGCAGGCGCCCGTCCGGGCTGAAGGCCACGCAACAGAATCCGGCCGCCGGCCTGTCGCGGCGGCAGGGCATCCTTGCCGGTCGCGGTGCTGACCACGCGCACCGTGCCTTCCGCGCCGCCGCTCGCGAGCAGGCTGCCGTCCGGGCTGAAGGCGACGCTCGCCACGGCCTTGGCGTGGACGACCGGGGCGGTCGCATCCTCGCCGGATGCAATGCGGATCAGCCGCGCGGCACCATCCATGCCGCCGGTGGCGAGCAGCGTGCCGTCGGGGCTGATGGCGATGGTCAGCACCGGCGCGGCCTCCTGTATCCGGCGAATCACCTTCCCGGTTCGGGCGTCGATCAGGCGAGCGGCCTTGTCGTCGCTGCCGGTGGCGAGAAGCGCGCCGTTCGGGCTGAACAGCACGGTGTTGACCGCGCCCTGGTGCGGGATAC
The DNA here is from genome assembly GCA_963830565.1 of uncultured Pseudomonadota bacterium. Lineage (GTDB taxonomy): Bacteria > Pseudomonadota > Alphaproteobacteria > Acetobacterales > Acetobacteraceae > DATFDN01. Next base: position 9,238 of record CAWHMO010000007.1, on the reverse strand, counting down.
GCGCCACCGGCAATTCCCTGAGCAAACGCGCGGCGGCGGCGGAGGCATCGGCATTGGGAAAGCGGTTCCAGGACTCCACCGCCAGGGCGGAGGCCAGTTCGGTGGAGGCGGCGTCCGTGCCGGTGCTGTCCTGCACCATCGCCTGCGCGGCGAGCTGGCGGGCCAGGGCGATGCCCCGCTGGATGACCGCAAGCTCCCGCTGCTGGTTGGCGACGAAGGCGGCGACGGCGAGGCCGACCGACAGAGCCGCCAGCCCGGCGAAGACGCCCCGACGGAAGCGAACCAGATGCCGATGCTGACGGATGTCCTCGCCGAACAGCTCGTCCTTGGCACGCCGGTGCAGCGGCGCGGCGAGATCGGCGACGGCGTCGCGGAAACGGGGCTCGCGCAGCGACAGGTGGGGGACGTCGCGGGTCCATCGCAAGTCGATGTAGCGCGGCTCCTGGAGGAAGCGGCCGCGCAGGATGGGTGGCAGGGCGGTGGTCACGTCCCAGTCGAAATCGCCCGCCCGGTTGTCCCAGCTTATCTCCCCCTCGGTCAGGGCGATCATGAGGGTCCCGGCCGGTTTGTTGGCGCACCACCAATCCACTTCCTTGACCACCCAGGGCGAGTGGCAGGCGGCCGGAGAGGCGAGCAGGATGAGGAATTCCGTGTCTGCGAGCGCGCCCTGGATCGCGTTCCACAGGCCGGGATTGGCCGACAGCGAGGCGGCATCGCGAAAGACGCGCAGCGCGCGCAGGCGGTTCCACGGACGCGCGAACTGGTGCAGGGCCGATTGCAGAGCGGGGGCGAGCGCCCCGTCAGCGGCACGACTGTAGGAGATGAAGGCGCTGAACCGATAGGCTCGCGGCGAAACAGGCGTCTCGGCAACGGCCTGCCCGGTCGCGGCGATGGCCTCCCGCGTCAGGCCGAGCAATCCTTCTGTACCTTGCGGCATCGACCGCAACCAAGCTGAGTGGGGAGTTGACTTTGCCAGGGTTCGGCTCACGGCACTAGCCGAACTTGACTTCGATCCGCTTCGGCGGAAGCATCTTTCCCCTCCGGGCAGAAGAACAGGCTCGTCATGGGCACGCGTGCGGCACGAACGTTCCGCCGAGGAAAAGGGGCGCGGTGATGAGCGACAAGACCAGGAGCGATGCATCCAGCGACACGACGCAACTGAGCATCTTGGGCAGCGGCGCGGCGCCGGTCGGCCCGGTCGAGCGACAAGCGCCGCAGCCGATCGACCTGGATGCGACGACCAGCCGGGACTCGTTTCTCGATCGCGTCCAGCGCATCGCCGCCAACATCGTCGTCATGAAGGTCACCACCGTGGTCGGCACGCTCGAAAGCGCCGTCGGCGCGGACGAGCTGCACAGGGTGACCACGATCAAGGTCGCACCCACCGATCAGCAGGTCGCGTCGCTGTCGATCAACATGGCGCTCGGCGACACCTCGCTGCTCATGTCGCAGTCCTTCGTGGATAACGACACGTACAGGAAGCTGCATGACGAGGCCGTGCAGCAGGCGCGCGCCGTCCGGCAGGAAACCGTCGAGCTGCTCGGCACGATCTACAGGACCTTCAAGGATGCACTGAAGCTCTGATGAGCGAGACTTGGCGGGACAGGATCGAGACGATCGCGAGCAATCTGCTCACGCTCGAAATCAACACCGCGATCAAGCCTGGGATGGTCGCGCAGAAGATGCCGGAGCCGCCGGTTGCCCTGCATGTCCTGATCGAGACGTATGCGGAGGGCCTGAGCAAGGCCCGCGTGCCGTTGACCGGGGAATTGCTGCGCGCGGCGGCCGCGCATCTGCGCAACGATGCGGCCATCACGGTCGAGGTTCTTCAGAGTTGGTTCACCGCGCCTGGTGGTCGACCGAAGGGCTATGAGCCGGAAACGCCGGTCGCGGAGCTGACCAACGGCGCCGAGACGTTCGAAGCGATGCAGTGGGCGGCATTCGGCGGGCTGGCGACGGGCGCGTACAAGCGCGGAGAGCTGGACAACGCCGAGGTGAACCTGCAGCGCATCCGCTCCAATAGCCGGCAGCTTCGGTCCGCCGCGATCTTGCTGGAGCGGCAATACTCGTCCGCCGGAACGGCCGGCACCGCCGAACCAGGCGCGGTCAGCTATGAGGCCCGGCTCGATGCGGTGCGGAGCGGAAAGGAACCCGAGGCCGAATCGCGCCGGCTGTTCGGCGGCACGCTGGAACAGACCGCCGATGCGCTCTTCAAGCATCCGCGCCCGCCAATCAGCATCGCACCCGACCTTGCCGTGCTGGTGCGCAAGGCATGGGATGTCGGGCTGGAGGCCGTGTTGTTCCAGACGGTGATCCAACTGGACGGCGACATGCTGGCGCGCATGTCCGACCAGATAAGCCTGGACCAGCGTGACTTCCTGCACGGCCTGCATCAACAGGTGGTGGGGGACGGCACCGCGCAATGGAAGCTCCTGTTCCAGACCGCGGGCGAGTTGATCCGCGAAACCGGCGCGCTGCTGTTCGGGAAAGCCGGGCGGGGCTGACGTGCTTGCCGGGCTTGGCGCCGCTCTCGCGCGCCGTCGCTCCGGGTTCGCGCAGGATGCGGGTGCATTGTGGCGCACCGCGCGCCACCTCGGCGCGGTCGGCGCCGCCTTGGCGCTCTGCTGGGAGTTGATCGAGCAAGGCGGCATCAGGGTGCAGACCCCTCCCGCGCCCGCGGCCCCGCTGATCGTCACCACCGTGCAACTGGATGGCGACGTCGTGACCCTGGTCAACCCCGCCCTGTTCCAGCACCAGTCCGACACATGGATCAATTCGGGCCAGCAGCACGCCGCCGCCGTCCGCGCCGCCGTGGCATCCCTCTTCTGCCTGCCAGACGCGCTGCGCGCCGCCCATGCGGCGCTGTTCGCGGCGATCACGCTGGTGAACTGGGCTGTTCTTGCGTCCATCCTGTTGTCGTTGCCTGCTCGATCGTCAGGCGCCCTCGCAGAACTGGCTGGCGCTGTCGCGGTGCAGGCGGGCCTGCTGTTCGCATGGCCCGCGATACGGCGGACGTCGTCCTGGGCGGTCGGCCTCGGCCTGCGGCGGCGGTTCAGCCGGATGGCCGAAGACTGGCAGTCGGAATCGAGGAAGGCCCTGCCTGGGTTAAGGGCGCGCCGCGCCGCGAGGCGGGCGGCGCAGCCTCCGGCCTCCGCTGGCTGACGGGATGAAGCGGCCTACCTGGCGCGGAGCCATGACCGCGCCGGAACCACGACACCCGATAGTGACCCGCGCCCGACGGCCGGCTAGGCTCTCCGCATGGACATCCCCGGCACTACCGTCTTCACCGGCGAGCGCTCCCAGCAGGGCTACAACCTCAACCGCTTGGCGATGTCGCTCACCGACCCCGCGAACCGCGAGCGGTTCCGCGCCGACGAGGCGGGCACGATGCGCCAGATGGGGCTCTCGGAGACCGAGATCGACCTGATCCGCCGCCGCGACTGGGCCGGCACCATCCAGGCGGGCGGCAGCATCTACCTGATGATCAAGGTCGCCGGCACGCTCGGCCAGACCCTGCTCGAAGTCGGCGCGCAGATGCGCGGGCAGACGCTGGAGCAGCTCAAGGCGGGGCTGCCGGGACTGAAAGGGCACTGAGATGGCGCGCGTCATCGGCGGCATCGGCAGCTCGCACGCGCCCTCCATCGCGCAGGCCTGGGACAAGGGCCAGCAGCAAGACAAGCTCTGGGCGCCGCTGTTCGACGGCTATCTCCCGGTCAAGCACTGGCTGGCCGAGCTCCGGCCCGACCTGATGATCGTGGTCTACAACGACCACATGAACCGCTTCTTCTTCGATGCCTACCCCACCTTCGCGCTCGGCGTCGCCGACCGCTTCCCGCAGGCAGACGAGGGTTGGGGCAAACGCACCCTCCCCGACCTGCAAGGCGACTCGGCCTTCGGCTGGCACCTCGCGCGCAGCCTGGTCGAGGACGAGTTCGACCCGACCATCTGCCAGGACATGGCGGTCGATCACGGCATCCTGTCGGTGCTGCCGATGCTCACCGACGCGCGCTGGCCGGCGCCGGTGATCCCGATCGCGGTCAATGTCATCCAGCATCCGCTGCCAACCGCGCGCCGCCTCTGGCGCCTTGGCGCGGCGCTGCGGCACGCGGTCGAGAGCCTGCCCGATGATCGCCGCGTCATCGTCATCGCCACCGGCGGGCTGTCGCACCAGCTCCATGGCGAGCGCTTCGGCATGGTGAATCCCGAGTGGGACAACCGCTTCCTCGACCTGCTGGAGAGCGATCCCGAGACGCTCGCGGCGCTGTCGCATCGCGAGTACATGGAACGCGGCGGGGCGGAATCGGTGGAGATGATCCTGTGGCTCGCCATGCGCGCCGCGCTCGGACCGCGCGTGCGCCGCATGCATCGCAACTACCACGCGCCGCTCATCACCGGCTACGGGCTGCTGGCACTGGAACCTTAGAGGGGAGTTCGCATGGGCATCCGCACCGGCGCGGCGTATCTCGACGCGCTGCGCGACGACCGCGAGATCCGGATCGACGGCGAGCTTGTGCGCGACGTGACCACCGACCGCCGATTTGCCGGCGCTGCGCGCGCCATGGCGGCGCTGTACGACATGCAGCACGAACCGGCCCTGCGCACGCGCATGGCCTACGCCTCGCCCTCCAGCGGCGAGCCGGTGGGATTGTCCTTCATCCAGCCCGCCTCGATCGATGACCTCGTGGCCCGGCGGGAGATGGTCAAGACCTGGAACGACTCCACATGCGGCATGTTGGGTCGCAGCCCGGACTACATGAACGTCATGCTGACCGGCTTCGCCTCCGCCCACCGCGCATTCGGCGACAAGGAGAGAAACTTCGCCGACAACGTCCTCAACTACTACCTGCATGTGCGCGAGAACGACCTCGCGATGACGCACACGCTGGTCAACCCGCAGGTCGACCGCTCCCGCCCCGTGGAGCAGCAATCGAAGGATCTCGCGGCCAAGATCGTGCGCGAGACTGATGCCGGCATCGTCATCACTGGCGCGCGCATGGTCTCCACCCTGGCCGCGTTCTCCGACGATATCATGGTGATGCCGTCCACCTATATCAGCGACAGCCCTGAAGCGGCGCCCTACGCCTTCGGCTTCAGCGTCGGCGTCGGCACGCCGGGCCTGCGCTTCATCTGCCGCCCCTCGGTCGCGAATCTCGACGCGGCCTCGCCGATGGATCATCCGCTGTCGCTGCGCTTCGACGAGCAGGACGCGATGGCGGTGTTCGACAACGTGCTGGTGCCGTGGGAGCGCGTGTTCATCCATCGCGACGCCGCGATGTGCAACGGGCTCTACGACCGCACCGGCGCGATGCCGCAGGTGATGCACCAGTTCTCCACCAAGAACCTGGCCAAGGCCGAGTTCATGCGGGATCTGGCCATCGCCATCGCGCGCTCCACCAACATCGACCAGCACCTGCATGTACAGAACATGCTGGCCGAGATGATCCAGTTCACCGAATTCTGCCGCGCCTGCCTGCGCGCCTCGGAGGCGGACGCGGCGCCGAACGCGCAGGGCGTGGTGACCCCGGCGGCGATGCCGCTGTGGACGGTGCGGATGATGTTCGCGGCGATGTTCCGCCGCATGTGCGAAATCGTGCAGACCCTGGGCGCCGGCGGGCTGGTCGCGGTGCCGTCGTACGCGGAGACACACAGCGATGCCTGGTCGGACGTCGAGCGGTATTTCCAGTCCGCCAACTCCGATGCGCGCTCGCGGATCAAGCTGTTCCGGCTGGCTTTCGATGCGGCCGTCTCCTCGTTCTCCGGCCGCCAGCAGCTCTATGAGCGGTACTACTCGGGCGATCCGGTACGCCTCGCCGCTTCTCTCTATGCGATGAACGACCACGACGCCGCGACGGCGCACATCGCGCGCATTCTCGATCAGTTCGAGGCGGGAGCGCCCATCGTCTCGCCGCCCGCCAACACCGCGCAGAAGGGCTGAAGCCCGGACAGGCGCGCGGTCGCCGAGCGCGCCGCGTGCAGCACCGCGCGTGTCGCCGCCACGGTGCCGTCGAACTCGTCGTTGACCAGCACGTGGTCGAACTCGGCGCAATGGCTGATCTCGTCGCGCGCGCGTGTCATGCGCCGCGCGATCTCGGCCGCGTCGTCGCCGCCGCGCGCACGCAGCCGCGCTTCCAGCGCCGCGAGTGACGGCGGCAGCAGGAACACGCCGACCACGTCGCCAGGCAGCGCGGCGCGCAGGCTGCGGAACCCCTGCCAGTCGACGTCGAAGATGATGTCCGCCCCCGCCGCCAACGCCGCCTCCACCGGCGCGCGCGGCGTGCCGTAGCAGTGCCGCCCCAGCACGCGCGCCCACTCGAGCAGGCCCCCGGCCTGCCGCATGGCCTCGAACGCGGCCTCGCCGCGGAAATGATAGTCGATGCCGTCGCGCTCGCCCGGCCGGGGCGGGCGGGTAGTGAGGCTGACCGAGACCGAGAGTGCCGGCTCCACCGCGCGCAAGGCGCGGGCGACGGAACTCTTGCCCCCGCCGGAGGGGCCGGCCAGGACAAGACAGAGGCCGCGGCGGGGGATGTGGGTCAAGCCCCCTCCCCTTGTGGGAGGGGTTGGGGGAGGGGTCGGGCCTCTGGCATCATTCGATGTTCTGCACCTGCTCGCGCAACTGCTCGATCGCCGCCTTCAGCCGCAGCCCGGTCGCCGTCAGCGCCGCCGTGGAGGATTTGCTGCACAGCGTGTTCGCCTCGCGATTGAACTCCTGCACCAGGAAATCGAGCCGCCGCCCCACCGGCCCCTGCTCGGCCAGCAGCGCGCGGGCGGCGGCGACGTGGCTCGACAGCCGGTCAAGCTCCTCTCGCACGTCCGAGCGCGCGGCGAGCAGCGCGACCTCCTGGGCGATCCGCTCCTCGGGCAGCGAGGGCGCCTCGGCCAGCAGTGCGCGCACCGCGTCCAGCATCCGCGCCCGCTGCGCCGCCGGCTGCCCGGCGGACTCCAAGGCCGCGCGATCACGTAGGCCCGCGATCTCGTCGAGCAGCACGAGCAGCGCCGCGCCGATCCGCTCGCCCTCCTCGCGTCGCGCCGCGACCAGGCCGGCCAGCGCCCGCTCGAAACCGGCGCGCAACGCCGCGCTCAGGGCATCGTCCGCGCCCGGCTCTGCTTCGGCGGTCGCCGGGCGCAGCACGCCGGGCAGCGCCAGCAGCGCCTCGGCGCGCGGCGGCGGACAGCCGGGGATGCGGGCGCAGAGCTCCAGCGCGATCCGCACCGCCTGATCGAGCGCCGCCGGATCGACAGCCAGACGCTGCGCCTGATCGCGGCGCAGCGACAGGCTGGCGGTGATGTTGCCGCGCTTCAGCATCCGCACCGCCGCCTCGCGCAGCGGCGCTTCCAGCGCATCGAGGCCGGGCGGCGCCCGGAACCGCACATCAAGCCCCCGCCCGTTCACGCTGCGCAGCTCCCAGACCCAGGAGCTGGCATCGATTATGCCCTCGGCGCGGGCGAAGCCGGTCATGGAGGCGACTGCCATGGCGCCGGCTTCTACCAGCGCCGGACCGGCCTGTCAGGTCCGTTGCAGCACCGGCTCGCCGATCGCGTACCGGCGCAGCACCGCCATGTCGGGGTCGCGCCCCAGGCCGGGCGCCTGCGGCACGCGCACAAGCCCCTGCTCGGGGCGCACCCATTCGTCGAGCGGGCTCTCTTCCAGATCGACGAAGATGTGCTCGAACGGCGCGTCAGGCGCCACCGTCGCGTTGACATGCAGCGAGGCGAGGTAGCCCGGCCCGAAATAGGCGTTGTGCGGCACCAGGCGCACGCCGAACGCCCGCGCCAGGGCGGCGATCTCCAGCATCGCCGAAGGGCCGCCGATCTTGATCACGCTGGGCTGGGCGACATCGAGCGCGCCGGCCTCGAACAGGGCGCGGAAGGCGAACAGCCCCGCCGCGTTCTCCCCCGCCGCGATCGGCACGCCCTCGGCGCGGACGCGGGCGAGACCGGCGTAATCCTCCGGCGGCCAGACCGGCTCCTCCAGCCAAGTCAGGTCGAGCTCGCGCAACGCGCGCGCCATCCGCCTCGCCTCGGCCACGCTCCAGGGGCAGTTGGTGTCCACCATCAGGCGCGGCTCGGCGCCGACCGCCCGCCGCGCCGCGCGGATCGGCCCCAGCTCGATCTCGTGCAGCTTGATGTCGCGATGGCCGCGCCCCAGCGCCCGCTCGCAGGCCGTCGCCACCAGCTCGGGCGCGCCGTAGCGCAGCAGGCTGGCGTAGGCGCGCAGGCTCTCCGCCGGCGCCCCGCCCCACAGCCGCCACAACGGCAGTCCGGCCGCCTTCCCGGCGATGTCCCACAGCGCGATGTCGAGCGCCGATGCCGCATAGACATGCGGGCCGTTGCCGCCGAACAGGTGGAAGCTCTGGGCCACCCGCCGGCGCAGCCCCGCGATGTCGCGCGCGTCCTGCCCCAGCACGGCGGGCGCGAGCTGGGTGTCGATCACCGCGCGGGTGGCGGGGACGCAGGCATGGCCGAAGCCCTCGCCCCAGCCTTCCAGCCCGTCCTCGGTGGCGACGCGCAGCCAGAGCGTGGTCATGGCCTGCCAGCCCATGCCGCCGAACGCCACCGGCTTGGCGCCCATGTCGAACTTCGTGCGCGTCACCCAGGTCTCGACGGCGACGATCTTCGGCATGCCTCTCCCCCCGCTCCGGCATCGTGATGAGTCGTATAGCACCGTTCCGGCCATAGGACGGGCAACAAATTCGGGAGGCGTTGCGTGCGGAACCTGTTCAGACCGGTCCTGGCCGGAGCCCTGGCGCTCGGGCTGGGGACGCCGGCGCGCGCCGCCCCCTCATGTGGGATCGGCCTCGTCACTACCGTCAGCGGCCAGGAAGCCGGAGGAATCCGCCCGCATGATCCGCCTGCTCGCCCACGCCGATATGGCGCATCGTTCTTGGGGCTGTGAAATTTTCCGATCGACATCAACGGCAGCACGGCTTCCCTGTCGAAAAGACTCCTCTCCTCCGGAACGGGACGAGAGGTTGGATAGGAGGAGCACGCCGCTCCGGCATCGCATGGCGGGCGCCCCTCACCCCATGCCCCGCCAAAAGCGGGGCGAGGAAGCGATGCCACACTGTGTCCTGGCACTGCTTGCGTTCCAGGCTCGACCCTTATATCTACGCGCGGCCAACGGAGCGCGGGCGTAGCTCAGGGGTAGAGCACAACCTTGCCAAGGTTGGGGTCGAGGGTTCGAATCCCTTCGCCCGCTCCAGTCGCCCTCCATCAAACCGCTCTCCGCCGTATTCCGGAC
>CAWHMO010000006.1:0-174617 GCA_963830565.1 uncultured Pseudomonadota bacterium | reverse complement strand
CAGCCGTTCAGCCTCGTCATGCAGGTCGTCACGTTTTGCGCGATCCAGCTCGCGGCGCCGCGCGGGGCGCATGGCTTGTCGATCAGTCCGGAGATACTGACTTGCGCCATTCCCGCGCTGCTCGGCACATGGTGCGGGCTGTCGCTCTTCCGCATGCTGACTGACCGGCAGTTCACGATGGCGAGGAACGCGCTGCTGATGATGTCGGCGCCGGACTTATCGTCTGACTGGAATGGGAACTCCCCGACCAGAGGCTGGCTTGGCCCGAGCACCCGCGTCTATGCTGCTCGCGTGGAAGACGTGGGGGGTCGCCGAGCCTCAATACCGCTTGGATGACCGCAAGGGAAGGAAAACCGATGCCGCATCCGACACGCCGTGGCCTCCTGGCAGGCTCCGCCGCGCTGCTCGCGGCGCCGGTGCGCGCGCAGACGCCAGCGGGCGTCAAGCCGCGCGTCACCGTCATAACGCAATGGTCCGCCGGCAGCGACGGGGCCGCGATCTCGGCACTGGGCAAGGTGTTCGAGGAGCATGGCGGGATTTGGCAGCACAACCCGGTTCCCGGCTTCACCACCGAGATGATGAACAAGCTGCGGGCGCAGATCCTGGCGGGCGACCCGCCGGCGATCTCGCAGCTCAAGGGGCCGGAGATCGCCGCCTGGTCCAAGATCGCGCCGACCGTGGACATCACCCCCTGGGTGCAGGCGGCCGGATACGCGGCGAAGGTGCCGGCGGAGCTGGGGAAGACCTGCCAGCCGGGCGGGCACTGGATCGCGCTGCCGCTGCAGATCTACCGCATCAACACACTGTTCATGTCGACCAAGGGCATGCAGCGCGCCGGCGTGTCCAAGGCCCCCTCGTCCTGGGCCGAGTTCAACGAGGCGGCGGCGAAGATGAAGGCCGCCGGGATGATCCCGCTCGCCAATGGCGGCGCCCGCTGGGACGACGGGATGAAGTTCGAGATCGCGCTGGCCGGCATCAGCCCGGAGGTCTATCGCCGCGCCCTCATGCAGCTCGACACCGGTGCGCTGCGCGGCAAGGAGGTGCTGGCCGCGTTCGAGCAGCTACGCAAGCTCGCCAGCTGGATGAGCCCGTCGATCGCGGCGCAGGGCTGGCAGGTGAACGTGCCCGCCTTCATGAAGGGCGACATGGGCATGGTGCTGATGGGCGGCTGGGCGCAGGGCAACCTGATGCGCGCCGGCGCGACCGAGGCCGATTTCAGCAGCGGGCCGGCGCCGCAAGAGAGCGGGCCGCCCTGCTTCGACCTGAACGCCGATTCCTTCATGTTCTGGCAACAGAAGGCCGCCGACCTCAAGGCTGGGCAGAAGCTGTTCGCCGAGGTGGTGATGATGCCGGGCACGCAGGAGATGTATTCGAAGATCACCGGCTCGATCCCGGCGCGCACCGATGTGGATCTGTCGGCCAAGGGCTTCACCGACGGCCAGCGCAACGCGGCGCAGAATCTGCGCGCAGCGATCGAGCAGAAGCGGGTGGTGCTGAGCCTCGCGCACAACATGGCGCAGCCGAACCAGATCACCGCCGCGATGATCGACGTGCTGACGGAGTTCGTCCACGACAGCGCCATCCCGGCCGCGGAGGGGCAGAAGCGGCTGGTCAGCGCCGTCGAGAACGCGCTCTGAGGCGCGATGCCGGACGATGAGATCGCGAGCTGGCCCGGCCAGGGTTCGGTCCTCGTCCGGGCGCCGGCCTGCCTGGCGGGGCCGGCTGGCGACATCCTGACGCAGCTCGCGATCTGGGTGCCGCTGCTGATCGCCGCCGGGCATGTGCTGGTGTTCACCGCCTGGACCGGCTGGGTCTCCTTCACGCCCTCCACCTTGCTGCCTGAATCCGGCTGGGTCGGGCTGCGGAACTACCGGGCGATCATGCGCACGGCCAATTTCCAGGTCGCGTATGTGAATTGGTGATCTACGGCTTGGGCTTCGTGGTGCTGACCATGGCGCTCGGGCTGCTGCTGGCGATCCTGCTCGATCAGCGGGTGCGTGGGGAAAACGTGCTGCGCACGATCTTCCTCTATCCCCTGGCGGTCTCCTTCGTCGTGACCGGCACGATCTGGAGCTGGCTGCTGAATCCCGGCCTCGGCATCCAGAAGCTGGTGCGCGATTTCGGCTGGACCGGGTTCCGCTTCGACTGGATCGTGGAGCCGGACAAGGCGATCTACACGCTGATCCTCGCCGGCGCCTGGCAGGGGGCGGGCTTCGCGATGGCGCTGTTCCTCGCCGGGTTGCGCTCGGTGGATGCGGATCTGCTGAAGGCGGCGCAGATCGACGGGGCGGGGCCGTGGCGGACCTATCGGCGGGTAGTGCTGCCGACGATCTGGCCGATCTTCGTCACCGTCCTGGTGATCCTGCTGCAATTCGCCATCAAGACCTTCGACCTGGTGCGCGCGCTGACCGGCGGCGGGCCGGGAATCTCCACCATGCTGCCGGCGCTGGTCGTCTACGACTTCATGTTCCAGCGCAGCGAGCTTGGCCGCGGCGCGGCGGCCGCCGTGCTGATGCTGCTGTCGCTGCTGGTGGTGATGGCGCCGTACGGGATCTATCTGCGCTGGCGCCGGCGGCGGGAGGCGCGCGCATGACCTCGTCCGCCGCCTGGACGCGGGCCGGGATCTATGCGGCGCTGATCGTGCTGGCGGCGCTGTTCCTGGTCCCGCTCGCCGTCGCCGTGCTGAACTCGGTGCGCACCGGCCAGGAGATCGCTTCGACGTCGATGATCGGCTGGCCGCGCGGGCTTGCCCTCGGCAACTACGCGCAAGCCTGGGACCGGTTCTGCATGGCCGAGCATTGCTGGGGGATCGAGCCCTACATGCTCAACTCGCTCGAGATGACGATTCCGGCCACGATCCTCTCCACCCTGCTCGGCGCGATCGCCGGCTATTCGATCGCGCTGTGGCGGTTTCCGGGCGACCAGCTCGTGTTCGGACTGGTCACGCTCGGCATCTTCCTGCCCGAGCAGATGAAGCTGATTCCCTGGGCGATCGTGCTGCGCGACCTCGGCCTGAGCAATACCATCGCCGGGCTGATCATGATCCATGTCGTGCAGGGGCTGAGCTTCACGACGCTGTTCTGCCGCAACTTCTACGTCGGCATCCCCCGCGACCTGCTGCGCGCGGCGCGGGTTGACGGCGCCGGCTTCTTCCGGGTCTTCTGGCGCATCGTCCTGCCGCTGTCGCCGCCGATCCTGGTGGTGGCGGTGATCTGGCAGTTCACCGGCATCTGGAACGAGTTCCTGTTCGGCGTGACCTTCACCTCCGGGAGCGGCCAGCCGGTGACGGCGGCGCTGATCGCGCTGAGTGCCGCGGTGACGACCGAGCCGCAATACGGGGTGCAGAGCGCCGCCGTGCTGATCGCCGCGCTGCCGACATTGCTCGTCTATCTGTTCGGCGGACGGTATTTCCTGCGCGGGCTTACCGCCGGCGCGGTGAAGTGAGGGAGGATGGCCGCGCTCAGCATCCGCCAGCTCGCCAAGCGCTTCGGCCACCATGACGTGCTGAAGGGGATCGAGCTTGAGATCGAGAGCGGCGAGTTCGCCGTGCTGGTCGGCCCCTCCGGGTGTGGCAAGTCCACCTTGCTCAACATCATCGCCGGGCTGGAGCGCCCGAGCGCCGGCACGGTCGAGATCGGCGGGCGGGTGGTGAACGATGTGGCGCCGAAGGACCGCGACATCGCCATGGTGTTCCAGTCCTACGCGCTCTACCCGTCGATGACGGTGCGCCAGAACATCACCTTCGGCATGGAGTGCCGGCATGTGCCGCGCCGCGAGCAGGACGAGGCGGTGGCGCGCGTCGCCCGGCTGCTGCGGATCGAGGAGCTGCTGCGGCGCCGTCCGGCGCAGCTCTCCGGCGGCCAGCGCCAGCGCGTCGCGATGGGGCGGGCGTTGGTGCGCGACCCGCTGCTGTTCCTGTTCGACGAGCCGCTGTCCAATCTGGACGCCAAGCTGCGCGTCGAGATGCGCATGGAGATCAAGCAGCTGCACCAGCGCATCCAATCCACGATCGTCTATGTCACGCACGACCAGATCGAGGCGATGACCATGGCGAGCCGGATCGCGGTGATGCATCTGGGCCAGGTGCAGCAATTCGCCGATCCCGACACGATCTACAACCGCCCGGCCAACCTGTTCGTGGCGCGCTTCATGGGCTCGCCGCCGATGAACACGGTGACGGCGCGCATCGTCGCGGATGGCGAGGCGCTGGTTGGCGTGATCGGCGCTGGCCGGCCCGACGCCGTCCGCCTGAAGCTGTCGCGGCCCGGCTTGCCGGCGGGCTTGCCGGGCCGCGAGATCGTTCTCGGCATCCGCCCCGAGCATATCGCCGAGGAGAACCGTCGCTTCGGCGAGGAGTCTCCGCTGACGGTGGAGGCGCCGGTGGAACTGGTTGAGCCGATGGGGGCGGAGACGGTGGTGCTGCTGCGTCTTGGAGGCGAGGCGGTGCTGGGCCGGGTTGCTCCGGACGTTCGCCTCGCGCCGGGGAGTACTGGCCGGTTCGCGCTGGATACGCGTCGGCTCTGCCTGTTCGATCCTGGCACCGAACAGCTGATCGGGTGAGTGCCGGGGCGGCTGACCTACCCTACGAGAGTCACAGATCGCACCCGGACCGCTGAACTCCCTCTCCGCCCTTGGGGCGGAGAGGGCCGGGGTGAGGTGGGGGAGACTCCAGTTCGCGGAGCACGCGCCGCAAGACCCCGTCCAAGTTCTCGATCACCTCGTTGTTCCAGAACCGAATGACGCGATACAAGTGCGCCGCGAGTTCGGCCGATCGCGCCGTGTCTTCCTCCCATTCCTCGGCGTGCTGACCGCCATCCAGTTCGATGACCAGCTTGCGCGCGGGGCAAGCGAAGTCGGCGATGCGCCACCCGATCGGATGTTGCCGGCGGAACTTCCAGGGCAGCGCGGTCTCGCGCAACGCACGCCACAGGCGCCGCTCCACGTCGGTCGCATCGCGACGCAGCTTACGCGCGATCATGGTTCGCGTCCGCAGGGTCATCGCGGCATGTCCCCACCTCACCCCGACCCTCTCCGCCCCAGGGCGGAGAGGGGGGCCGCGTGATCTTGCCGGGAGTACGGGAAGGAATGTGTGAATGCCATAAGGCTTGATCCGCGTATCCAGCGCAGGTCCGGCTTCACGGCGCGGCACGCGTCGCGTATTGTGGGACATGTGTCGCTGCTGGGCCGGCCGACTTGGCGGGCTGGCGTTGATCTTGATGCTGGCGCCGTTCGGCACTCTCCAGGCCCGAGAGGGACCGGAGGTGGTCATCCTCGTTGTTCCTCATCCTGTCCTTGTCGCGCCGCCGGTGGTGGTCCGGGAGCCGGTCCTAGTCCCCTGGTCCCCGCCCGTGCCCGGGCCGGTGTTGCCCCGAACGCCGCCTCCGCGCGGGCAGTGCTACGCTGGGGCGACGATATGCCCTCTGGAGCGGCGCAGCCTTGTCGGCAGCCCCTGTAGCTGCACGACCGCGACCGGGCGCGTGGAGGGACGGGGCCTTATTCCGCCAAGCTCGACTCACGCCTCGCGGCAAGATTTGCGCTCGGAGCGAAAGGGCTGAACGGGTCCGCTCCGTTTTCCGTAGTCACTCTCGGCGGGTGGCTTCGTCCCTGTGCTGTGGATGGCGGCCTATCGCACACGTTAGCAAGAGCGTAGAAAACCGCACTTATCGGAGGGCTGCGGGAAAGTATGAGCTATGACCTCTTGGAGGTGCCGGACGGATACAGAACCCGTATGGTGTTGCTTGTCGCGCCATACTTCGATCCGACGTTCATCAAGACACTGGTCAAAAAGCTGTCGCCAGAAAAGATCCGAATTGTTATCGATGATGGCGTTCAGGCGGAGGACATCAAGCAGCTTATTAAGGCCGCCAACGGCACGGCCGATATCAAAATCGGCTTGGGCGTAGCCGCCGGATTGGTCCATATCAAGGGTTACTATGTTGAATTTGTAAAAGCCGCTGGACGGAACCGCCGCAGGCGACGCTTTTTTTATGGGTCTGCCAATGCGACTAACGCTGCGTTCCATGGTCGGCGGAATGCAGAACTTATCGCAAGCGTCGATTTGTCCGCTGGCGAGGATAGCGAAATCCTGGATTACCTGACCCGGCTTGTCGCCGCCTAAAGCGGTTCGGGCTGTATATCTGGTGCGGCGTTTGGTCCACTGCGCAACTCCCCAACCCTGCATCTTCCGTCGTTCAGGATTACTCCGCCTGGACCGGCTCCGGGCTTTAACTCATGGTTGCAACGAGGACTACTGGCTGCGAAATATCGCGAGGCGCAGCAATTTCTTACGGTCAGCGTGGTGCTTCAAAAGCAGCTGCCGCGGGATATAATCGCCACTGTGTTCGCCAACCGAGGTCTGCTTGAGCCTGGTGAGCGCAACGTTGTTCGATTTCGCTACATGCGTGACATGGAACGCGCAGATGTAGATGATCCTGCCGAAAACAGCGACATGGAACGTGAGGGCGCCATAACCCTCCAATGGAAATCCCGCTACTGCGTATGGACCCATTTTGGCGATTGGCTCTCCACGACTGCTACCGCAGGCACGGTGCTAGCATGACGCTGAAGAACGGAGATAACCGGCGTGCAAAGATAACGAACTGTTGCTCCGCGGGAAGGATAGAGACTGGGCGCAGTGGCGCAAGGACATCTTCCTGGATGCGTTGGGCGGTGTGTGGACGGAGTTGGGGAGACAAGGGCGACCCGGCGACTATCTGCAGGGCGGACCTCAGGGAATTGACCGGCATATTACGATGTCGCTTTCGGAGGAAGCTGTTGACCGACTACCGATTGGCACAAGACAGCGATTTTTGCATCCGATACATCAATGGCTACGAGTTTCCTGTTATGCCTCGGTTTCGCCAGGATACGGCTTCCTGGGACGGATTTGTCCGATCATGGTGTGAAGTGAGTTGCATTAGAGGCGGCTAAAAGAACGCGCTCATTCCTGACCCGCGCGGTGACTGCCGCCATTGCAAAATCCAAAATCGACCTGGACTTTGACCCTGATGAAATTCGAAACTGGCTCAGAAAATCGTGGAATACGGAGATCCGGATGAATGGCAACAGAACGACGGTGGGAGAACGTGTAATGGCCTATCATGCCGGCTGACAAGCCAGCCTGAAGCGCAGAAGACCCTGTACTGGAGGTCCTGCCCTGCTGCGAATTCTTGAAATGCGCACTTCAGAGACGCCGACGGCCCGCGTCGGTTCAGGACCCGCTATGCCAGCACGAGTTCCTGATATCCGTTTGCCGCCACCTCCTCGCATCGCGCGCGGTACGCGGGGGCGCTGCCGCTGTAGCGTGCGATGATGCGGGTCTGCTTGCCCTCCACGTTGCTGTTGATTCCGGTCATCCAGGAATCGATCTCGTTGGACAGCAGGCCCTCTCCCAGCGACTTGACGTGATCGGTCCAGGCCGCGACACCCTCGGGCCGGGCGTCCGCATAGGTCAGGTTCCGCTCCCGCATGGCGCGGATCACGCCCGTCACCCAGTCCACGTTGTATTCGATGCTGCGCGGGATGTTGCCGAGCGCGGTATGCGGTCCCATCAGCATGAACATGTTGGGGAAGCCCTCGACCATGACGCCGAGATAGGTCTGCGGCCCCTCCGCCCATTTTTCCTTCAGCGCCTGCCCGCCCAGGCCCCTGATGTCGATGCGATCGAAACTGCCGGTGATGGCGTCGAAGCCCGTCGCATAGATGATGATGTCGAACTCGTACTCGGTATCGCTGGTCTTGATGCCCTTCGGCGTGATCCGCTCGATCGGGGTTTCCTTGAGGTCCACCAGCTTGACGTTGGACTGGTTGTAGACCTCGTAATACCTGGTTTCCAGCGGCACGCGGCGGGTGCCGAAGCCGTGGTTCCGGGGGATCAGCTTCTCGGCGACCTCCGGATCCTTGACGCGCTGGCGGATTTTCCTGGCCACGAAGTCGCTGATCGCCGCGTTCGCCTCTCGGTCGGTCAGGATGTCGCGGAAGTTGCCTTGCCAGATGCCGAAGCCGGGCGAGGCGTACAGCTTCTCCCAGAACGCTTCGCGCTCCTCCTCCGTCACCTCGAACGTGCCGCGCGGGTCGGGCGTGTGCAGGAAGCAGGCGAAGGTTTCCTGGCAGCGCTGGAACATCTCCGGATAGCCAGCCCTGATCCTCGCCATCGTCTCGGCGTCGATCTTGGCGTTGTGCAGCGGCGCGCACCAGTTCGGCGTGCGCTGGAACACGGTGAGGTGGCCGGCGGTCTTGGCCACCTCCTGGATCGTCTGCACGCCGGTCGCGCCGGTGCCGATCACCGCCACGCGCTTGCCCTCGAAGCGCACCGTCTCGTGCGGCCAGCGGGCGGTGTGGAAGGACTTTCCCTGGAATGTGTCCACCCCTTCGAGGCGGGGCATCGTCGGCGCGGATAGCGGACCGATCGCGGTGATCAGGAAGCGCGCCCGGTGCCGGCTGCCGTCCTCCAATGTCACGTCCCAGTGTCGCGTCTCCGCCTGGAAGTGCGCCGCGGTCACGCGGCTGCGGAACCGGATGTCGCGGCGCAGGTCGAACTTGTCGGCGACGTGGTTGAGATAGCGCAGCGTCTCCGGCTGGGCGGCGAAATGCTCGGACCAGTCCCATTCCTCCAGCAGCTCCCGCGAGAAGGAGTAGCTGTAGGAGTAGCTTTCGGAATCGAAGCGGGCGCCCGGATAGCGGTTCCGGTCACCATGTCCCGCCGACGCCGGTGCCGGTCTCGAACACGCGGACGCGCATTCCGAGATCGCGCAGGCGGAGCAGCTGGTACAGTCCCGATATGCCTGCGCCGATGATGATGGCGTCGTAGTCGAGGGGCGGCGTCGCGCCGGCTTGCGTCTGGGTTTCGGGCGAGGCGGCCATAGGCTGTCGCTCCTGCATGGCGTGTCACACTGTCGCGGTCTGTCCGCATCCGGCGGCCGGCCGCGTCGCATTCAGGGCTGAGTTAGTCACCGGCTCTGCTGCCTTGCAACACGGGGCGCGGGTCGGCGTGGGGTGATGCGGGCGCTAACCCGGTAACACGCAGGGCGATTGCATTTGCCCGGCTGCGCTTTTTCCAAGCCCGTCATGCCCGCGCTTGTCGCGGGCATCCACGCCTTCGGGCGCGCAGGAAAGCCGTGGATGGCCGGAACAAGTCCGGCCATGACGTGTGAGAGCAAGTGCGTGAGGTGGGAGGGTGTTCTTGCGCGACTTGCGTGGCCGGCGATGGTTAACGAGGGGTTACGCCGGATTGTACAATGGGCGTGGCGGAGCCGTCCTTTTGTACAAATCAGCCCGCCTTCACCAGCCGCATGGCGGGGCGGCCGTGGCGGGTTATGGTGACTTCGGCGCCGGCGCTCACGGCGTCCAGCAGCTCCTTGAAGCGTGCCCTGGCCTGGCTGCACTCGACGCGGCAGCGCGAGGAAGGGGCGTCGGTTGGGCCGATCCGGGGCCAGACGCCTTCGGCCTCGGCCGAGGCGGCGGCGATCAGCATTCCGGTGATGCGGCGGGCGCGGCGGCTTCGGTCCTCCTGGGGCTCCGGTTCCGGCCAGGTGGTCGGGTCGTCCAGCAGCGCGCGCATCGTGCCAAGCAGCTTCTCGGTCAGGTCCGGCCGTTCGGCGAGGGCCGGCACGGCGCCTGCCAGGGCCAGATAGGCGGTCTCCAGGCATATCCGGTGCTTGAGCGCCACCGCCTCGCGCTGCTCCGGGGGCAGCAGATGGGCCGAGAAGAGGAGCGTGCGGTGCGCGTGCGGGTCGGCGGCGACGTGATCGAGCCAGGCGGCGATCACCGTCTCCAGCTTGGCCAGGCCGGCCGGCTGCGCGTCGAAGGCCGTCCCGACCGTCTCGTTCAGGCCGGATAGGTGCTCGCCCAGCACATCGACCAGCAGGTCGCGGCGGCTGGCGTAATAGTGTCGGAGGGTGGGCTCGCTTAACCCGACCGCCCCGGCAACCCTGTAGAGTCCGACCGCGCCGATGCCATACTCCGCGAACAGCCGGGCGGCTTGCTTGCGGATCAAGAGCTTCATGCGCAACCGCTGGGGCCTTTCGGCGACGCGATGCGGCGGCTGGTTGGCTCGGCCGAGACGTTGCTGTGGCAGGACCGGCGGCTTGGCGCCGCTCACCCCGGCTCGATCCGCACCAGGGTCGGCGCCTCCATCACCGTCTCCAGCGCGGCGATCCGGGCCAGCGCGGCGCGCATCGCGCTCTCCTCCGTCTCGTGCGTGACCAGCACCACCGGCACCGCCTCGCCGGGGGCGCGGCCGCGCTGGAGCATCGATTCCAGGGACACGCCGAGATCGCGCAGGATCGCGGTGACATCGGCGATCACGCCGGGGCGGTCCACCACCATCAGGCGCAAATAGTAGCAGCCGATGTGCCGGTCCATCGGCACGGAGGGCGCGTTCGACAAGGCGCCGGCGGCGGCACCCCAGACCGGCGTTGATCGGCCGCGGGCGATGTCGATGAGGTCGGCGACCACCGCCGAGGCGGTGGGGCCGGCGCCGGCGCCGCGGCCTTCCAGCATCACGCGCCCCACGAAATCGCCCTCGATCACCACGGCGTTGAACACCCCGTCCACGCGCGCGATCGGCGCGGCGCGGGGCACCATGCAGGGATGCACCCGCGCCTCGATCCCGCCGTTGTGCGCCCGCGCCAGGCCGAGCAGCTTGATCCGGTAGCCGAGCTCGCCGGCGAAGCCGATATCGAGGGCGGAGATGCGCCTTATGCCCTCCACATGCACGGCATCGAAGGCGACCGGACGGCCGAAGGCGAGGGCGGCGAGGATCGCCAGCTTGTGGGCGGCGTCGATGCCGTCGATGTCGAAGCTCGGATCGGCCTCGGCGTAGCCCAGGCGCTGCGCGTCGGCCAGCACCTCGGCGAACTCGCGGCCCTCCTCCTGCATCCGGGTCAGGATGTAGTTGCAGGTCCCGTTCAGGATGCCGGCGATGCGGGCGATGCGATTCCCGGCCAGGCCCTCGCGCAGCGCCTTGATGACCGGGATGCCGCCGGCGACCGCCGCCTCGAAGCCGAGCGGCACGCCCTCTTCCTCGGCGATGGCAGCGAGGGCGGCGCCGTGGATGGCGAGCATCGCCTTGTTCGCCGTGACCACCGGCTTGTGCGCGGCCAGCGCCGATTCAACCAGGGCGCGCGCCGGGCCGTCGGCGCCGCCGATCAGCTCCACCACCACGTCGATTCCCGGATCGGCGGCGAGCGCCACCGGGTCGTCGTACCAGCGCAGGCCCGCGAGCGAGATGCCCCGGTCGCGCGCGCGGTCGCGGGCGGAGACGGCGGCGACGGCGAGCGGGCGGCCGGCGCGGGCGGCGACGGTCTCGGCGTTCTCGCGCAGCAGGCGCAGCACGCCGGCGCCGACCGTGCCGATCCCGGCGAGGCCGATGGAAAGCGGGCGGGTCATGCCGCGTGCTCGGCGACCGAGACGGGCTCGGCACGGTTGCTGCCCGCTTGCAGGAAGCCGCGGATGCTGCGCACCGCCTGGCGCAGCCGGTGCGTGTTCTCGACCAGGGCGATGCGCACGTGGCCGTCGCCGTGCTCGCCGAAGCCGATTCCCGGCGCCACCGCGACCTTGGCGCGCTCCAGCAGGAGCTTGCTGAACGCGAGGGAGCCGAGATGCGCGTAGGCAGGCGGGATCGGCGCCCAGGCGAACATCGAGCCGTCCGGAGAGGGAACCTCCCAGCCGGCTTGGGCGAGGCCGCGGATCAGCACGTCGCGGCGCTCCTTGTAGAGGGCGCGCATCTGGGCCACGCAATCCTGCGGCCCGTTCAGCGCCGCCGTCGCCGCCACCTGGATGGGGGTGAAGGCGCCGTAGTCGAGGTAGGACTTCATGCGCGCGAGCGCGGCGATCAGCCGCGCGTTGCCGGCGGCGAAGCCGATGCGCCAGCCGGGCATGGAGTAGGTCTTGGAGAGGCTGGTGAACTCCACCGCCACCTCCCTCGCGCCCGGCACTTGCAGGATGGAGGGCGGGACGCACTCGCCGAAATAGATCTCGGCGTAGGCGAGATCGCTCATCACCCAGATCCCGTGGCGGCGGGCGAAGGCGACGATCTCGCGGTAGAAGTCGAGGTCGGCGAGCCAGGCGGTGGGGTTGGAGGGGAAATTCACGATCAGCGCCGTCGGGTTGGGCACCGAATGGCGGACGGCGCGATCCAGCGCGCGCAGCATGTCCTCGTCCGGCGTGGCGGGGACGCTGCGCACCGCGGCGCCGGCGATGATGAAGCCGAACTGGTGGATCGGGTAGGAGGGGTTGGGCACCAGGATGGTGTCGCCGGGACTGGTGATGGCCGAGGCCAGGTTGGCCAGCCCCTCCTTGGAGCCGAGCGTGGCGATCACCTCGGTTTCGGCGTCCAGCGCGACCCCGAACCGGCGCTGGTAGTAGCCGGCGAGCGCGCGGCGCAGGCCGGGGATGCCCTTGCTGGTCGAGTAGCGGTGGGTGCGCGGGTCCTGCACCGCCTCGACCAGCTTGGCGACGATGTGCGCCGGCGTGGGGCTGTCGGGGTTGCCCATGCCGAGATCGATGATGTCGGCCCCCTGGCCGCGGGCGCGCGCCTTCGCCGTGTTGACCTCCGCGAACACATAGGGCGGCAGGCGGCGGATGCGGTGGAACTCGTCGGTCATGCGCGCTGGATCTTTCGGGCCAAGGGGGGCGGGCCAAGGGGGCGGGCCGAGGGGCGGGGCGGGAAGGAGGCTACTCTATAAGCCGCGCGGAGCCGCCTCGGCCACCGGCTTGCGCTTCGAGCCGCACGGCCTGTTGCGGCACGCCGTCCGCGGCGAGCGCCTGGGCCATGGCCTGCGCCCGCTGCAGGCCAAGCGCGAGCGCCCTGGACTGGACGCCCGGATCGGCGCTGTCCGCGTCGCCGTAGCCGACCACGGCGATGGCATGGCCGCCCCGCTGATGGGCGAGCGCGCGCAAGGCTTCGGCCGAGGCGGCCGGCAGCACGGCGGAGCCGGGCTCGAACGCCATGATGACGGCATTCGCCGGGACGGCGGGCGGCGCGGGCGCTGGTGTCTGGGGCGCGGGCGCCGGCGCGGACGGCGCGGGCTCCGCCCGGGGCGGCGGTCCCGCCGGAACCTCCGGGGGCGATGCGGAAGTGGTCACGGGAGTGTTGGGAGAGGCATTGGCGGCGAGGTTGGGGGCGGCGGGCTTGGCGCTGCAGGCGGCGCGACGGCGGGCGCCGACCCCGTCATCGGCCCCGGCGTCGGCCCTTGGGCGGCGGCGAGCGTCGCGGTGGCGGCGGGCGCGGCCGGCGGTGGCGGCGGGGCGGTTCCCAGCCCGAACAGCTCGGGCGAGGCGGACGGCAGGGACGGGTCCGGACCCGTGGGCGCAGTCAGATGCCGCGCGTTCTCGCGGTCCGCGACCAGCGACTGGAAGACGCGCGCCAGCTCCGCCTGATCCGGCGGAGCGGGTCGGCTAGGCACCGAGGCCAGGTTGGGGTAAGGTTGAGCCAATCCAGGTGGCGGCTGGCGCGGCTTCGCGATCTGGCCGCCCTCGATCCGGTGGGCGACGTCCGGCAGGCCCGAACAGCCGGAGAGCGCTAGTGCCGTTGCCAAGACGGCGCGCATCAGCCGCGCGCGCATGCCGCCTTGTGGCAGGGCCGGCCGGTCCCTAAGTTGCCCGCTGTTTGTGACCGTCATCCGTCGGATTGCCCCCTGCCGCCGCCGCTCCCGCGGACGGTGTAGCTGCTGGCGCCCGGCGCGGAAAGGATGCCTGCATGGCCGATACCCAGCCCTCCGACCTCGGCAGCTTCAAGCTGCCGGACCCCGCCGTGCTCAGCCGCTCCATGAGCGACATCGCCGAGCGTTCCCAGCGTCTCGTGCTTGAGTGGCTGAAGCGTCAGGGCTCGGAGGAGCATCGGCCCGACCCGCTCGGCGTTGGCACCGCCTTTCTGGAGATGACGGCGCGGCTGATGGCTCATCCGGGCAAGGTGATTCAGGCCCAAATCGGCTTCTGGCAAGACTACGTCACGCTCTGGCAGAACACGGCCAAGCGCATGATCGGGATGCCGGCCGACAGCGTGATCGATGCCCCCGCCGGCGACCGCCGTTTCAAGGACAATGCTTGGCGGGAGAATGAAATTTTTGATTTCATCAAGCAGTCATACTTGCTGTCCGCCCGCTATGTTCAGGAAGTGGTGAAGCAGGCGGAGGGGCTTGACCCGAAGACCGCGGCGAAGGTTGATTTTTACGCGCGTCAGTTCATGGACGCGATGAGCCCGTCGAACTTCGTGCTGACCAATCCCGAGGTCTTGCGCAAGACCGCCGAATCCGGGGGCGAGAACCTGCTGCGCGGGTTGAACAACCTGCTGACCGACCTCGAGCAGGGGAAGGGCCGGCTACGCATCAAGATGACCGACATGGAGGCGTTCAAGCTCGGGGAGAACATCGGCATCTCCCCCGGAAAGGTCGTCTACCAGAACGACCTGATGCAGCTCATCCAGTACAGCCCGACGACCGAGCAGGTGCTGAAGCGCCCGCTGCTGATCGCCCCGCCCTGGATCAACAAGTACTATATCCTGGACTTGCGCCCCAAGAACAGCCTGGTCCGCTGGGCGGTCAGCCAGGGTCACACGGTATTCGTGATCTCCTGGGTCAACCCCGACGCGCGCCTCGCCGAGAAGGGGTTCGAGGACTACCTGCACGAGGGCTTCCTCGGCGCGCTGGACGCGATCGAGAAGGCCACCGGGGAGCGGGGCGTCAACGCGATCGGCTACTGCCTGGGTGGGACGCTGCTTGCCTCCACCCTGGCCTACATGGCCGCGAAGGGTGACGACCGCATCAAGACCGCGACCTTCTTCGTCACCATGATGGACTTCGCGGAGGCGGGCGAGCTCGGCGTGTTCATCGACGAGGAGCAGTTGAGCGCGCTCGAGGACAAGATGCACCGGCGCGGCTATCTCGAAGGCAGCGAGATGGCGACCACGTTCAACATGCTGCGCGCCAACGACCTGATCTGGTCCTTCGTCGTGAACAACTACCTGCTCGGCAACGAGCCGTTCCCCTTCGACCTGCTCTACTGGAACGCCGATTCCACGCGGATGCCGGCGCGGATGCACAGCTTCTACCTGCGCAAGATGTACCAGGAGAACCTGCTCAAGGAGCCGAACGGGATCAGCCTGGCAGGGGTGCCGATCGACCTGCGGCGGATCACCGTGCCGGCCTATTTCCTGTCCACGCGCGAGGATCACATCGCCCCCTGGAAGAGCACCTATCGGGGAACCCAGCTCCTGTCCGGGCCGAAGCGCTTCGTGCTGGCCGCCTCGGGCCACATCGCCGGCGTGGTCAACCCGCCCGATGGCGGCAAGTACGGTCACTGGGTCGGCACCGATCTACCGCGCGATCCCGAGGCGTGGCTGGCGGGCGCTACCGAGATGGCCGGGTCGTGGTGGCCCGACTGGCACCGCTGGGTTGTCTCCCATCACAAGGAGACGGTCCCCGCCCGCCAGCCCGGCGCGGGCAAGCTGAAGGCGATCGAGGACGCGCCGGGGTCGTACGTGAAGGTCAAGGTGCCCTGAGCTTCCGCAAGGGATGACCTCGGGCCGGTATTCACGCAGTGCCGGCTACAAGCGAAATCAGGGGGCGGCGCGACGGCAGGAGGGGGTCAGCGCGAACGGCCATGTCACATGCCATTTCGGCCGAGATCGCGAGGACGAGTGCCCCCTCCGCTTCCGGTGCACGGGAAATCCAGCACGACCCGCAGCCCCGGCCGGTTGCCCTCCAAGGTCAGAACCGCCCCGTGCGCGTCCGCGACCGCCTTGACCAGCGCCAGCCCGAGGCCCGTCCCCGGCGTGTTCCGGCTCGCATCCAGCCGCACGAACCGGCTCAGCACGCGCGCCCGCTCCCGCACGGCGATGCCCGAACCGTTGTCGGCGACAATCATCCGCGCGCCGGATGGCAGGCCGCGCAGTGCCAGCAGCAAGTCGGTGCCGGGCGGCGTGTGGCGCATCGCGTTTTCCAGCAGGTTCGCCGTCATCTGGCCCAGCATGTCCGCATCCCCCAGGACGGCGATCCCAGGCGCGATCTCCGCGCGCAGGCTCCGCCCGTCCTCCTCCGCGCTCGGCCCGTACACGTCCGCGAGCCGCAGCAGCAGCCCGCTCAGATCCATCTCGACGAACCCCGTCCGCGAGCCGTTCGCCTCGACCTGCGCGATGCGCAGCAATGCGTTGAAGGTGGCAATGATCGCATCGCACTCCGCCAGCGCCCGATCAACCGCTTCCCGCACCTGTTCGAGCGACCGCGCCGACCCCGCCGCACGCTCCAGGTCCTGGCGCAGCCGCGACAGCGGCGTGCGCAGATCGTGCGCGATGTCGTCGGTGACCTGACGCAGGCTGTTCGTCAGCGTGCCGATCCGGTCGAGCATCAGGTTGACGGCGGCGCGGATCGCGGCGATCTCGATGCCGCCGCCCACCTTGGGGATGCGCTGATCGAGCCCGCCCGCGCCGATGCGCGCCGCGGCCCCGGCGATGGTTTCGACGCCGCGCAGCACCCGGCGGCTGACGACGTAGCCCGACACCAGGCCGAACAGCACCACGCCGAGCTCGGTCCAGATCAGGACGCCGACGAAGGTGTCCTCCAGGTCGTCCAGCCTGCGGGGATCGCGCGCGACCGCCAGGAGCAAGCCGCCCGGCAGGGCATCAGTCAGGATGCGCAGCAGCCTGTCATTCGGCAGGCCGGCGGCATCCGGCGCGATCATCGCCCAGCCCCAGCCCAGCTTCGGCCGGATGAGCGGCAGATTGCCCGCAAGCTTGCCGCCATCCGCTCCGATCAGCAGGAAATACGCCTCGCCTCCCCTCGCCGCCTCCGCGCGGCGCTCGAGGGCCGCGGCCAGGCCCGGCTTGCCCTGGTCCTCCAGCACCTCCAGCAGTGCGTTCCGGTCCCCCGCGATATCCGTGTCGATCTGCGCCAGCACCCGCTGGCGAGAGACCAGGAACAGCACGCCGAACACGACCAGCGCGACGCAGCCGAACGCGACCGCGTTGGCCGCCGCCACCCGGAACGCGGTGGTCCGGAATAGGCTAGACAGGCGGCCGGATGACGTAGCCCGATCCCCGGATGGTGTGGATGAGCGGCCCGCCGAAGCCGCGCTCGATCTTCGCCCGCAGCCGGCTGATATGCGTGTCCACCACATTGGTCTGCGGATCGAAGTGGAACTCCCAAACGCCTTCCAGCAGCATGGTCCGTGTCACCACCTGCTCGGCGTGGCGCATCAGGAACTCGAGGAGCTGGAACTCGCGCGGTTGCAAGTCAATTGGCTTGCCCGCCCGCTGCACCGCGCGCTTCAGCAGGTCCATTTCCAGATCCGCGACGCGGAGCACCGTCGGAGCCTGTCCGCCGGCCGGGCGGCGGGCGAGCGCGTTGACCCGGGCCAGCAGCTCGCCAAACGCGAACGGCTTGACCAGGTAATCGTCCCCGCCGGCATCCAGCCCGCTGATCCGGTCGGGCACCGAGCCGCGCGCCGAGAGGAACAGGACCGGCGTGTGGACATCCGTGGCCCGCAAGGTCTTGACCAGCGCGATCCCGTCGATGCCCGGCAGCATGCGATCGACCACCATCGTATCGTAGCTGCCGTCGGCGGCCAGGAACAGCCCGTCGCGCCCGTTAGCGGCGGTATCGACGACATGCCGATGCTGGCGCAGCCCGTCGGCGATGTAGGCCGCCGTCTCGGTGTCGTCCTCGACCACCAGGATCTTCATGCGAGCCGTTTCCTCGGGCGAAACGAGTGGCGGCCCGTTTTTGCTGACCGGCGCCCGCGCAACGTACATCTACATTCGGTTCCGTGAAACGCCATCACTCCCGTATTCGAGACTGTTGCGCGCTGGCCTGGATACCCGCCACCAGGTCAGCGCGAACGGCCGCCGGTCTCAATGCAAGTCGCGAGGCAGCAGCGCCTCGGGCACGCCGGCTCCGGGACGAGCGGTCACGCGATAGAGCCGGAAGTGTTCGATCACCTGCGTGCCGCGCCGCCGCTCGGCACCGCCGAGCGGGCGGAGGGAGGCCCAGGGATCGGGGTCGAGGTCCGGTCCGCGCCGGGCGCTGCGCACGAGGATGCCGACCTTGCCGCCGATCGTCGGGCGGGGCAGAGCGAACAGCGCCCAACGGCGCTCGACGCCGATCACCGGTACCGAGGCGGGCAGCGCGCGGGCGAGTTCGGCGGCCTCGCCGTACTCGTCGGAGGCGACGAAGCTGGCCCCAGCGATGCGGCGCGCCGTCTCAACCTGCTCGGCGAGGCCACGCCAGCCGGCGAGCCGCAACGCGGTGGGATCGAGCGAAGCCGGCAGCGGAAACGGCGCGGCGGTCGCCTGCACATAGGCGATCGTGGTGATGGCAAGGCCCAGCGCCACGGCGGGGGCGCGAAGCCGCGTCCAGACGCGCCATTCCAGGCCGGCGGCGGCGAGACAGGCCGAAGGGTAGAGCACCGCCGGCCAGTTCGCCTGCACGCGGTCGCCGAAGGCGTGCTGCACGAAAACCAGGGCGGGCAGAACGGTCAGCGCCGCCAGCAGCGCCCATGCCGCATCGCGGCGCTTCCAGCCAAGCCGCAACGCGGCCAGCCCGCCGGCGACGCACAGGACGAAGACCAGCGGCGTGGCCAGCCCCGCCTGCCCGGCCGCCAGCTCGCCCAGGAAACGGACCGCATTGGTCGGGCGGAAATCGCCGACCCGGCCGCCCTGCCTGGCGAAGCTCGCCCAGCCATGCGCCGCGTTCCACGCCACCACCGGGGCGAACGAAGCCGCCCCGGCCAGCGCGCCGAGCCAGGGAGCGGGGCGGCTGAGCCAGCTTCGCAGCTCCGGCACCGCGAGCAGCCACAGCAGGATCGCCGGGGCGAGCAGCGCGGCGGTGTATTTGCTGTCCAGCGCCAGGCCGGCGAACAACCCGGCGAGCACCAGCCAGGTGCCGCGCCGGGCGGCGAGGAACCGCGCCAGCGCCCAGAGGCAGGCGACCCAGAAGAACAGCAGCGGCGTATCCGGCGTCATCACCACCGCGCCGACGCCGAACAGCAGCGTGGCGTTCAGCAGCGCCGCCCCGACCAGCCCCGCCTGCCTGCCGGGGAGCAGCCGTTCCCCGGCATCCCACAGCAGCACCGAGCCAAGCGCGGCGGAGAGCGGCCCGAGCAGGCGGATGCCGAGCGCGCCCGGCCCGGCGAGCGCCGTGCCGGCGCGAATCCACAGCGCGACCATCGGCGGGGCGTCGAGATAGCCGGGCGCGAGGGCGCGCGACCAGATCCAGTAATAGGCCTCGTCGGGGGCCAGCGGCGCGAACCGCGCGACCGCCAGCCGCGCCAGGGTCAGGGCCGCGAGCAGGCCAAGGGCGATGTGCTCGTTTCTTCTCCCGGCTGCCGCCCTCGTCCCCCTCTTCCCGCGCTTTTTGCGGGGGAGAGGGGCTGTTTCGGCGCTCTCCGCTCACCGGGTCCGCCACACCAGGGTGGAGGAGACCGCGTAGTTCCAGACCACCCCGATCACCGCGCCGGTCGCGCCCGACAGCGTCCAGCCGGTGTGGGACAGATAGAGCGTGCGCGCGATGCCGATATTGGCGGCCGCGCCCAGGCCGCACACCGCCATGAACAGCGCCAGCCCGCGCCAGAATCGCGCGCCCTTCAGGCGATGGTCGCGATAGGTGATCTGGTTGTTGAGCTGGAAGTTGCAGATCATGGCCACCACGGTCGCCAGCGCCTGGGCGGCGCCGAATCCGAGTCCGCCGACGTGAAACGCCAGGGTCAGCACGATCAGGTGAACAAGGACGCCGAGCGCGCCGACCGCGCCGAAGGCGATGAAGCGCAGCGGCACCACCCCGCGCAGCAGCTTGTCGAGCAGCAGGGCGAGGAACTGCGCCGCCACCAGCACGTCGAGCTTGCTCTCGCCGGCGGCGCGGGCGCGGAAGCGAGCCGGCACCTCGGTCACGCGCAGCGCCGAGGGGGCGCTGAGCACGAGGTCGAGCAGGATCTTGAAGCCCTTCCCGGTCAGCCGCGGCGCCAGCGTCTCGAACAACCGGCGCCGCAGCATGAAGAACCCGCTCATCGGATCGGTTAGCCGCACGGGAAGCAGGCGCTGGGCAATCCGGATTCCGGCGCCGGACAGAGCGTGGCGGAAGCCGGACGCCAGCCCGGCGGCGTCGCCTCCGGCGACGTGGCGGCTGGCAACGACGAGGTCGCAGGTGCCGGTGCGCAGCCGGTCGAGCATCTCGGCCAGCCGGGTCTCGTCGTGCTGGAGGTCGCCATCCATCACGGCGATGAACGGGGCGGAGGAGGCGAGCGCGCCCTCGATCACCGCCGAAGCCAGCCCACGCCGGCCGATGCGGCGGATGCAGCGCACGCGCGAATCGGCCTGGGCAAGGCGGCGCGCCTCGGCGGCGGTGCCGTCGGGGCTGTCGTCATCGACGAACACCACCTCCCAGGCGATGCCCGCGAGGGCGGCGTCGAGCTTCTCCACCAGCGGAGCAACGTTCGGCTGCTCGTTGTAGCAGGGCACCACCACGGTCAGCTCGGGCGGGGTAGGCGTGACGACTCGGGGGCGGGTGGGGGCAAGGACGGAGGACATGCGGCCTGACCGATACCGCACCGTCCCGGCCGGCAAAAGAGTGGCTGGCCCCCTTCCTTAAACCCGGCGATTCGCGCCATGCTCCGGCCGGCTTCGCACCGAAGGACCGATCATGGCCTCGCTTCCCAACCGCCTCCCCGGCCTCGACTTCGGCCTCGGCGAGACCGCCGACATGCTGCGCGGGCAGGTGGAGGCGTTCGCCGCCGACGAGATCGCGCCGCGTGCCGCCGCGATCGACCGGGAGAACGCGTTCCCGATGGATCTCTGGCCCAAGTTCGGCGAGATCGGCTTGCTGGGCATCACCGTCGAGGAGGAGTACGGCGGCGCCGGCATGGGCTATCTGGAGCATGTCGTGGCGATGGAGGAGGTCTCCCGCGCCTCGGCCTCGGTAGGCCTGTCCTATGGCGCGCACTCGCAGCTCTGCGTCAACCAGATCCGCCGCAACGGCACCGAGGCGCAGAAGCGCCGCTACCTGCCGGGGCTGATCTCCGGCGAGCATGTCGGCGCGCTGGCGATGAGCGAGCCGGGGGCGGGATCGGACGTGGTGGGGATGCGCACCCGCGCCGAGAAGCGCGGCGATCGCTACGTGCTGAACGGCAGCAAGATGTGGATCACCAACGGCCCTGATGCGGACGTGCTGGTGATCTACGCCAAGACCGAGCCGGCGGCGGGTCCGCGTGGCATCACCGCGTTCCTGGTGGAGAAGGGGTTCGCGGGTTTCTCCGCCGGGCCGAAGCTCGACAAGCTCGGGATGCGGGGGTCGAACACCAGCGAGCTGGTGTTGCAGGAGTGCGCGGTGCCCGAGGAGAACGTGCTCGGGCGCGTGAACGAGGGGGTGCGCGTGCTGATGAGCGGGCTTGACTACGAGCGCGCGGTGCTCGCCGCGGGTGCGCTCGGGATCATGCAGGCCTGCATGGACGTGGTGGTGCCGTACGTGCATGAGCGCAGGCAGTTCGGCCAGGCGATCGGGGAGTTCCAATTGATGCAGGGCAAGCTCGCCGACATGTACACCACGATGAACGCCTGCAAGGCGTACGTGTACGCGGTGGCGCGGGCCTGCGATCGCGGCGAGACCACGCGCAAGGATGCGGCCGGGGCGATCCTGTACGCCGCCGAGAAGGCGACCTGGATGGCGCTGGAGGCGATCCAGGCGCTGGGCGGGAATGGCTACACGAACGACTATCCGACGGGGCGGCTGCTGCGCGACGCGAAGCTATACGAGATCGGCGCGGGGACCAGCGAGATACGGCGGATGCTGATCGGGCGCGAGCTGTTCGCGGAGACGGCGTGAGCCCTCACCCGCCGCGCTGCGCGCAGCGACCTCTCCCGCGAGCGGGAGAGGTGAAGGAAGACTACCACCTCTCCCGTATTGCGGGAGAGGTCGGCGAGCGAAGCTCGCCGGGTGAGGGCCGCGCGTGACCGTCCTGCGCTCCGATATCACCCCGCGCAGCCCGGACTTCGCGGCCAACGCCGCCGCGATGCGCGTGCTGCTCGATGATCTGCGCGCGCGCGTGGTCGAGGTGGAGCAAGGCGGGGGGCAGGCGGCGCGCAAGCGCCATCTCGCGCGCGGCAAGCTGCTGCCGCGCGACCGCGTGGCCACGTTGATCGATCCCGGCTCGCCGTTCCTCGAACTGTCGCAGCTCGCCGCGATCGACATGTACGGCGGCGAGGTGCCGAGCGCGGGGATCATCACCGGCATCGGCCGCGTGTCGGGACGCGAATGCGTCATCGTCGCCAACGACGCGACGGTGAAGGGCGGCACGTATTTCCCGATGACGGTGAAGAAGCACCTGCGCGCGCAGGAGGTGGCGCGGGCGAACCGGCTGGCGTGCATCTACCTCGTCGATTCAGGCGGGGCGTTCCTGCCGATGCAGGACGAGATCTTCCCCGATCGCGAGCATTTCGGTCGGATCTTCTTCAACCAGGCGAACCTGTCGGCCCTCGGCATCCCGCAGATCGCCGCCGTGCTCGGATCATGCACCGCCGGCGGGGCTTACGTCCCGGCGATGAGCGACGAGAGCGTGATCGTCCGCAAGCAGGGCACGATCTTCCTCGCCGGCCCGCCGCTGGTGAAGGCGGCGACCGGGGAGGAGGTGTCGGCCGAGGATCTGGGCGGGGCGGAAGTCCATGCCCGCACCTCCGGCGTAGTCGATCATTATGCGCAGGATGATCGCCATGCGCTCGGCATCTGCCGGCGCATCGTGGCCGGGCTCAACCGGATCAAGCGGCCGGAGATCGCGCTGCGGGCACCGATGCCGCCGCGCCACGACCCAGCGGAGTTGCACGGCGTGGTGCCGGCCGACATCCGCGCGCCCTATGACGTGCGGGAGGTGATAGCGCGCATCGTGGACGACAGCGAACTCGATGAATTCAAACGGTTGTATGGCACGACGCTGATCTGCGGCTTCGCCCATGTGTGGGGATACCCCGTGGGCATCCTCGCCAACAACGGAATCCTGTTTTCCGAATCGGCGCTTAAGGGCGCGCATTTCATCGAGTTGTGCGCCCAGCGGGGCATTCCACTGTTGTTCTTGCAAAACATCACCGGATTCATGGTGGGGCGGAAATACGAGGCGGGGGGGATCGCCAAGGACGGCGCCAAGCTGGTCACGGCGGTCGCCACGGCGGCGGTGCCGAAGATCACCGTCATCATCGGGGGAAGCTATGGCGCGGGCAATTACGGGATGTGCGGCCGCGCCTACGACCCGCGCTTCGTCTGGATGTGGCCGAACGCGCGCATCTCGGTGATGGGCGGCGAGCAGGCGGCGAGCGTGCTGGCCACGGTCCGCGGCGGGTTCGAGAGCACCGGGGCGGAGGAGGCGTTCAAGGCGCCGATCCGCGCCGAGTACCGAGGCCAAGGGCCGGCCCTATTACGCGACGGCGCGGCTGTGGGATGACGGCATCATCGACCCGGCGGAGACGCGGTTGGTGCTGGCCTTGTCGCTATCGGCGGCGCTGAACGCGCCCGTGGGGGAGACGCGCTTCGGCGTGTTCCGGATGTGATGATCCGCACCCTGCTGATCGCCAATCGCGGCGAGATCGCGGTCCGCGTGGCGCGCACGGCGCGGGCCATGGGGATCGAGACCGTGGCCGTGTTCTCCGCGGCCGACGCGAAGGCGATGCATGTCCAGGCGGCCGACCGCGCGGTGCTGATCGGCCCGGCGCCGGCGCGCGAGAGCTATCTGTCCATCGACCGCATCATCGAGGCGGCGCGGCGCACCGGGGCCGATGCGGTGCATCCGGGTTACGGGTTCCTCTCCGAGAACCCCGCCTTCGCCGAGGCCTGCGCGGCGGCGAACCTGGTGTTCGTCGGCCCGCCGCCCGAGGCGATGCGCGCCATGGGGTCGAAATCCTCGGCCAAGGCGCTGATGCGGCGGGCCGGCGTTCCGGTGCTGCCCGGCTACGAGGGGGAGGCGCAGGAGCCGGGGTTGCTGGCCGATCAGGCCGCGCGCATCGGCTTTCCCGTGGTCATCAAGGCGGTCTCCGGCGGCGGCGGGCGGGGGATGCGCGTGGTCGAGCGGGCGGGGGAGTTCGGCGCGGCGCTGGAAGCGGCCCGACAGGAGGCCGCCTCATCGTTCGGCGACGATCGCGTGCTGATCGAACGCTACCTGCCGCGCCCGCGGCATATCGAGGTGCAGGTGTTTGCCGACACGCTCGGCAACGCCGTGCATCTGTTCGAGCGCGACTGCTCGGCGCAGCGGCGGCATCAGAAGGTCATGGAGGAGGCGCCGGCGCCCCGCCTGGAGGCGGACCGCCGGGCCGCGATGGGCGCGGCGGCCGTCGCCTGCGCGCGGGCGGCCGGCTATGTCGGCGCCGGGACGGTGGAGTTCGTGACCGATGCCGAGGGCTTCTACTTCCTGGAAATGAACACGCGCCTGCAGGTCGAGCATCCGGTGACGGAGATGGTGACGGGCTTCGACCTGGTCGAATGGCAGCTCCGCGTCGCCGCCGGCGAGGCTTTGCCGGCGGCGCAGGAGGAGATCAGGCTCCACGGCCACGCGGTCGAGGCGCGGCTCTACGCCGAGGACCCGTCGCGCGACTTCGCCCCCTCGGTCGGGCGGATCGTCCGGCTGCGCCTGCCCCACGGTGATGGCGTGCGGGTCGATGCCGGCGTGCGCGCGGGCGATGCCGTGAGCGTCCATTATGACGCCATGATCGCCAAGGTGATCTGCCATGGCGCCACGCGCGACGAGGCGCTGGCCCGGCTGCGTCGGGCGCTGGCCGAGACCGAGATCGCGGGTGTGGCGAGCAACCTCGACCTGCTGGGTCGCATCGCCGCGCATCCGGCCTTCGCGGCCGGTGGCATCGATACCGGCTTCATCGCCCGCGAGGCGGCGGGCCTGCTCGCGCCACCCGGCCCGCCTCCGCCCGAAGCGCTGGCCGTCGCCGCGCTTGGCGTGCTGGCCGCCGAGGCCGAGGCAGCCGAGGCGCGCGCGCGTGCCTCCCATGACCCCTGGTCGCCATGGCACGCCCGCACCGGCTGGTGGCTGAACGCGACCCCGGAGCGTACGCTCGCCTTTACCGCCGGCGATGCCGCCGTGCCGGTGACGCTGCGCGCCGACGCCGGCGGCTGGCGGATCGAGGCCGGCGGGACGGTGATGATCGGCAGCGCGCGCTTCGAGTCCGACGACCTGGCGGTCTCGCTCGACGGCGTGCGCGCCCGCGCCGGCTTCGTCCGGAGCAGCGATGGGGTGCTCGTGCGCTGGCATGGCGAGAGCTGGCGGCTGGGCCTGCCCGACCCGGAGGCCGCGATCGAGGCGGACGACCTGGCCGGAGGGCGGCTGCTCGCGCCCATTCCGGGGCAGGTCACGGCGGTGGCGGCGGAACCGGGCCAGGCGGTCAAGCGCGGCGACGTGCTGGTCGTGCTGGAAGCGATGAAGACCGTGTTTCGCCTGCCCGCCCCGGCCGACGGCGTGGTGGCCGACGTGGCGTGTCGCCCCGGCGACACGGTCGAGGAAGGTCAGATGCTGGTCAGCTTCGTCGAGGTCTGACTACGGTTACGTTGCAAGGAACACAGCAGGAGGAATGGTCCATGCCGCTGCTCGGATTTCTCGATGACCCGAACGCGGAGCCGATCGAGCGCGAGACCATGCGCCGGGTGACCAGGCGCCTGATCCCGCTGCTGATGATCTGCTATTTCGTCGGCTACCTCGACCGGGTGAACGTGAGCTTCGCCTCGCTCACGATGAACCGCGACCTGCACCTCTCGCCCGCCGTGTTCGGCTTCGGCGGCGGCATCTTCTTCTTCGGCTACTTCCTGTTCGAGATTCCGTCGAACCTGATGCTGGAGCGCGTCGGCGCAAGGCGCTGGATCGCGCGCATCCTGATCACCTGGGGCATCATCTCGGCATTCACGGCGGCCGTCGCGGGCGAGAAGTCCTTCTATGGCGTCCGATTCCTGCTGGGTCTCGCCGAGGCCGGGTTCTATCCCGGCATCATCCTCTATCTCACCTGGTGGTTCCCTTCGTTCTACCGTTCGCGGATCATCGGGCTGTTCATGACCGCCATCCCGATCTCGGTGGTGCTCGGCTCCATCGTCTCGGGCTGGATTCTCAGCCTCGATCAGTTCGGTGGGCTGGCCGGCTGGCAATGGCTGTTCATTCTGGAGGGCGGGCCGGCCGTCATCCTCGGCGTGATCGTATTCTTCTTCCTGACCGACCAACCGGACGTGGCGCATTGGCTCGTGCCCGACCAGCGCGTCTGGCTCGCGGGCCGGATCGCCTCGGAGCGCGCCCAGCGCGAGACGGTGCATCACTACGCGCTTGGTGAGACCCTGCGGAATGGCCGGGTCTGGGCGCTGACGCTGGTCTATTTCGGGCAGAACGTGGCCGGCTACGGGCTGGTCATCTTCCTGCCGCAGATCATCAAGCGGTTCGGGGTCAGCGACGTGCAGACCGGGCTGATCAACGCCATCCCGTTCGCCTTCGCCGCCGTGGCCATGGTGCTGTGGGGCCTGCATTCGGACCGGACGGGGGAGCGCAACAAGCACTGCGCGATCGCCTGCTTCGTCGCCTTCATCGGGCTGGCAGTATGCCTCGGAATCGACAACCCGTATGCCCTGATGGCGGCGATCATCGTCTCGCAGATGGGGCAGAGCGCGATCGCGCCCACCTTCTGGGCGCTGCCGACGGCAATGCTGTCGGGCACGGCAGCGGCTGGCGGCATCGCGCTGATCAATGCGGTCGGCAATCTCGGCGGCTTCCTCGGCCCCTACGCGATGGGGCTGATCCGCGGCTACACGGGCAATTTCAAGCTCGGGCTGCTGGCGATCTCCGCTGGGGCGCTGGTCGCCGGGCATCGTCGTGCTGCTGCTCGGCCATGACCGGCGGCTGGAACGCATCGAGGGCGGGCCGCGAGCCCGGCGGAGTAGCGGCTACAGGTACCCGGCCCCCATCTCCTGGGCGAAGCGGGCCGGGTCGCCCTCCCACACGATACGCGCGTGCTCCAGCACATAGACGCGATCGGCGTGGGGCAGGGCGAAGGTCACGTTCTGCTCGCCGAGCAGAACGGTGATCTTGGTGGTGTCGCGCAAGCGGGTCATGGCCTTGGAGAGCTGCTCCAGGATCACCGGCGCCAGTCCCATCGTCGGCTCGTCCAGGATCAGCAGCTTCGGTTGCATCATCAGCGCCCGCGCGATCGCCAGCATCTGCTGCTCGCCGCCTGAGAGCGTGCCGGCGGCTTGGCGCTGGCGTTCCCGCAGGATGGGGAACAGGCCGAGCAGCCAGCCGAGCTGGGTGCGGCGCGTCTTCGCCGGCAGGTGCTGCCCGCCGAGGTCGAGGTTCTCCTGGACGCTGAGATCGCCGAACAGCTCGCGCGTCTCCGGGCACTGCACGATGCCGCCGCGTGCGATGGCGGCGGCGCTGCGGGCCTTCAGCGGCGCACCCGCCCAGCGGACCTCGCCGACATAGGGGACCAGGCCGGAAATCGCGTTGAACAGCGTCGTCTTGCCGGCGCCGTTCAGGCCGACGACAGAGACGAACTCGCCCTCGTGGACATGGATCGAGACCTGCTGGAGCGCCTGCGCCTTGCCGTACAGCACATCGATATCCCGCACGTCGAGCAGGGGCTCGCCCTGGCGGGCCGATGCCTCCGGGCGGGCGTGCGTCTCGATCCGGCCGCCGAGATAGACCCGGCGCACCGTCTCATTGCGCATCACTTCCTCGGCGGAGCCCTCGGCGATGCGCTCGCCGAGATACATCGCGAGCACGCGATCCACCAGCGCGGCCACGCTCTTCACGTTGTGATCGACCAGCAGCACCGCGCGCCCGTCCTGGCGGAAGCCGTCTATCAGGGTGGAGAAGTCGGCGACCTCGCCTGCGGTCAGCCCGGCGAACGGCTCGTCGACCAAGACCACCTTGGGGTCGCGCGCCAGGGCCTTCGCCATCTCCATCCGCCGCAGATCGGCGAAGGGCAGGGTGCCGGGCCGGCGGTCGAGCACCGCGCCGAGGCCGACGCGCGCGGCGATCTGCGCGCGCGCTGGCGTCGATATGCGGCGCGGCGGCCAGGCGGAAGAGGGAATCCGGCAGCAACGCCAGCTTGATGTTTTCCAGCACCGTCTGCCGGTGCAGCGGGCGCGAGTGCTGGAAGACGATGCCGATGCCCTGGCGGGCGATGCGGTGGGTGGGCCAGCCGGCGACGTCCACGCCCTCCAGCGCGACCCGGCCGGCATTCGGCCGCTCGATCCCCATCACGAGCTTCATCACGGTGGACTTGCCGGAGCCGTTCGGGCCGATCAGGCCCAGTATCTCGCCCGGGCGGATCTCGAAGCCGATGTCCTTGACCGCGACCAGCCCGCCGAAGCGCTTGGTAAGGCCGTGGACGGCGAGGATCGGCTCGGCCTGGCGCGTCACGAGCGGGCCTTCGGCCGAAACGCCCAGCCCAGCACGCCGTCGGGGAAGAACAGGATCACGACCAGCGCGATCCCGGACACGACGAAGGTGTTCAACTGCCCGATCGGGCGCAGCAGCTCGTCGAACAGGAGCAGGAAGATCGCGCCGAGAATGCCGCCGACGATGGTGCGGCGCCCGCCGAACACCACAGCTATGATGATCTGCACCGTGATCCCCAGATCGACCACGGTATCGACCGAGGCGGTGCCCTGGTAGAACGTCAGCAAGCCGCCCGCGAGGCCCGAGAACAGCGCGCTGATGCAGAAGGCGGCGATGCGGTGCTTGGTGACGTTGAAGCCGAGCGCGGCGGCCTCCACCGGGTCCTGGCCGGTCGCTTGCAGGATCAGCCCCAGCGCGGAGCGGGAGATGCCGTAAAGGATGGCGGCGGAGACGACCATGAAGCCGAGCGCGTACCAGTAGTTCACTGTCGCGTTCACCGACAGCACGTCGGGCACCATCATGCCGATCTCGCCGCCGGTGACGCTGGCGAAGATGACGATGCAGTCGAGCAGCAGCAGCACGGCGACCAGCGTCACCAGCCCGAAATACGGGCCCTTCAGCCGCAGCGCCGGCAACGCCAGCAGCAGACCGCCGACGATCGCCGCGGCGGTGCCGCCGAGCAGCGCCAGCGGGATCGGCACGCCGTTATTGTTGAGGATGCCGGCGCCGTAGGCGCCCAGCCCGATCAGGAAGGTCGGGCCGAAATTCACCATCCCGGCGAAGCCGAACAGCAGATCCCACGCCATCGCGAAGACGGCGATGTAGAACGCCGTAGTGAACACCCCGAGCCAGTAGCCGCCCAGCCAGACCGGCGCGACGGCGGCGCCGATGGCGAGGAGGACGGCGACCAGGGCGCCGGGATGCGTCAGGCGGGGTCTCATCGGCGGCCGAGCAGCCCTTGCGGGCGCACATAGAGCACGATCACCAGGATGATGAGCGCCGGGATCGGTCGCAAGGTCGGTGCGACCAGATAGGCGGTCAGGGTCTCGGCATAGCCCACCACGTAGGCGGCGAGCAGCGAGCCCGGCACGCTGCCGAGCCCGCCCAGGATCACCACGGTGAAGGCGCTGGCGGTGAGGTTGCCGGCATTGGCCGAACTGACGCCGAAGAACGAGGCGAGCAGCACGCCCGCGAGCCCCGCCAGCAAGCCGTAGATGGTCCAGACCACGAGGTAGATGCGCGACAACTCGAAGCCGAGGAGCGTCAGTCCGCGCGGGTTGATGGAGGCGGCCAAGAGCTGCTTGCCCAAGCGCGTGTGGTTGACCAGCAGCCACAAGAGCCCGATCGAGGCCCAGCAGACGGCGGCGATCAGCAGCTCGTTGCGGGGCGTGCGCACGCCGCCGATGTTGAACACGCCCGGCGCCATCGGCGGCAGGGTCACGGGATTGTCGGAGAACAGGTAGTTCATGCCGACCTGGATCATGATGCCCCAGAGCAGCGTGCCGGTGAGGATGAAGATCTCCTCCTCCTCGGCGGGGATGGCGCGCGAACGCTGGATCGGCCGCACCACCACGAAATAGGTGATGTAGGAGGCGACCAGCCCGCAGATCAGGCCAAACGCGGCGCCGCCAAACGGGCCAGCGCCGTGATTCGCCGTCAGCCACCAGCCGAGCAGGGCGGCCACCAGCATGATGCCGCCATGCGCGAGATTGAGCACGCCGGAGACGCCGAACATCAGCGTGAAGCCGACGGCGCCGAGGCCGTAGAGCGCGCTGATGGCGAAGCCGTCGATCAGGATTTGCAGGACGAGCATCTAGCACCAGCCTTCTCCCTCTCCCCCGCTGTTGGCGGGGGAGAGGGTCGGGGTGAGGGGGCTCGCGCCCGCCGGACAAAGTGGGAGCAGCCTGCCCCCCTCACCCAACCTCTCCCCCCGTGCCGGGGGTAGAGGAGCTATTTCGGCGCTCTCCGCGGGTGCTTGGCACGGGCATGATGCGGTAGGTTGTTACCTCGCCGCCGCCTGCTGGGGCAGCTTCACGAACGATGGAAAGGCGACCTTTTCCGAGCACTTGCCGGCCGGCCAGATGCAGACCTGCTTGCCGTTCTGCCACTGAACGAAGATGCCGGTGACCCAGTCGGGGCCGTATTTCAGGGCGTGGGGGAACTCATCCGTGCGGCCGTAATAGCCGACATGGCCGGTCGCGCCGTCCATGCTGGTCTTTTCCATCTCGGCCACGATCTTGTCCGGGTCGGTGGAGCCGGCGCGCCTGATCGCCTCGATGAACGCCATGGTCCCGTCATAGGAGCTGAAGCCGGTGAAGGCCGGGAAATTGTGATACTTGGCCTCGTAGGCCTTCTGCACCGCGAGCGTCACCGGGCTCAGGGCCACGCCCGGCGCCGATCCGGTCTGGGTGATGACGCCCTCGGTCGCGCCGTTGGTGCTCTTCCAGAACGTGTCGTTGCTGGCCTGCGCGCTGATCCCCGCCATCGGGATCGGTACCTGCTGGGAATGCCACTGCACCGTCGGCTGCACGCCGACATGCGCGATGCCCATCATCATGACGTCCGGATGCTTCGCCTCGACCTGGTTGAAGATCGGCGTGAAGTCCGTGGTGTCGGGGTTGAAGCTGACCAGGTCCAGGACGTTGAGCCCTGCCTTGGGCAGGCATTTCTGGTACGTGGCGTCGAGCGGCTTGGTCCAGTCGGCGTCCTCGCTGACGATCGCGGCGGTCTTCATGTGCAGTTGCTGCACCAGCAGGTCGTGCGAGGAGTTGCAGACCGAGTTGGCGAGGATCGGCGATGGAAACCAGCCCTGGAACATGTACTTGAACTGGTCGTACTTGTCGTGGACCTGCTTGCTGATGAGGTCCGACGCCGCCGCCGGGGTCAGGGTCGGCATGTGCAGGCGCGCGGCCCAGGGCTCGATGGCCAGCGCCACCTCGCTGATGAAGGTGGTGACGACGGCGGCGACGTGGTCCTGCTGCACCAGCCGCTGAAAGCCGCGCACCGCGTCGGCGGCCGAGGCGTGGTCGTCATAGGCCACGATCTCGACCTTGCGGCCGTTGATGCCGCCATGCGCGTTGACCTCGTCGGCCGCGAGTTGCGCGCCTCGGGCGATCGGCTCGCCCACGACGGCGGAGAACTCGCTGACCACCCCGATCTTGATCGGCGCCTCGGCGGCCGATGCCGCGAGGGGGGCAAGCGTGATCGAAGCGGCCGCCGTCGCGGACAGCGCAAGCCGGCGCGCGATGGTGTGCGTCATGATGATCTCCCGGACATCCCTGTTCGCGCCCGGCGTTGCGGCGGTCTCCGCCCCGCTTCCCGCGCGTGTGCGGACCATTTCAGGTCATTGCGGGCTTTGCGTCAAATTATAGATTGTGCCGCCGCCCGTGGCGCGGGAGCTTGGGGCGGGTGAGGGAGGATCGGATTGGGATAAGCGGGACGGGGCGATCGCGGTCGCGCCGCTCGTGCAGTTCGATGATGACGGCTTTCGCGCGCCGCTGCGCCGAGCTGGTCGCCCTCCCACCGCCTCGCGGCGGCTGCGGCCTTGAGCCGCCGACCGACGCGACCGCAGGTGCTGCAATGCTCTCGACGGTCAGGGCTGGGCGTGCGCCCATTCTGTGTTGTCGCGCAGGATGGCGTTGAGCGTGGTGAGCAGCTTGCGCATGACCGCAACCAGGGCGAGGCGGGCGGGTTTGCCGGCCTCGCGCAGCCGTTTGTAGAAGCTGCGCAGTGGCGGATTGTGGCGGATCGCGACCAGGCAGGCCATGTAGAGGGGTGCCCGCACTTCGACGCGCCCGCCCTGGATGCGCCGCTTGCCGCGATAGCTGCCGCTGTCGCGGTTCATGGGAGCGACGCCGGCGAGGGCGGCGATCTGGTGGCGATCGACGGTGCCGAGTTCGGGCAACTCGACGATCAGCGTGCGCGCGACGACGTCGCCGATGCCTGGGACGCTCTTGAGCAGATCCTGCTTGGCGCAGAACACCGGGCTGTCCGCGATCAGCTTGTCGAGGGCGCGATCGATCCGCGCGCGTTCGGCCTCCAGGCTGCGCAGGATGGTCTTGAACGACCGCTGGGCCAGTTTGTCGGCGGCTTTGCCCAGGCGCTGCTTTTCAGCGTTGATCATGATGACGAGCTGGCGGCGTCTGGCGAGCAGCTCGCGCAGCCGCAGCGACAGCGCATCGGGCATCGGCTTGGGCTCGGGGCGGACGGCCTCGGCGAAATGGGCGATGACGCCGGCGTCGATCGCGTCGGTCTTGGCGAGCCGTCCAATGGCGCCGGCGAACTTGCGCACCTGGCGCGGGTTGACAATAGCGACCGGCAAACCGGCCTCGGCCAACGCCGCGGCGACGACGCCCTCGTAGCCGCCGCTGGCTTCCATGGTGACGAGCCTGGGCCGCAGCGGTTGGAGACGGCCGACCAGATCGGCCAGGCCGTCCGGGTCGGTGGTGCAAGTGAACGCGGTCCCGCCGGGGCGCACATGCACGTCCACGCGGCTCTTGGAGACATCGATGCCGACGAAGCGCTCGGCGGCAGGCGGCTCATCCATCACCCATCCTCCTCGATGCGGGCTCGGGCCCAGACGACTGTTCGGGCTTACGGACAACCGGCCGGCGCCACACGCTCCCTCGCGGTCTCACGGACCAGGACGCATTCGGGCTACCGGCCGGGCTCGGCAGGCCAGCGTAGCAATGCCAACCAAGCAATGCCGAGATAGGAGGATCGGATGGGAACTCGCGACGGGGCGATCGCGCGCGCGCTGGCGACATTTCGATGGCGGCGGCTTTCCCGGACCGCCTGGGACGGCTGGTGGCTATCCCCAGCACCTCGCAGGAGCCCGCGCATGAAGCCGATCTGTACCGGTATTTGGAGGACGGCATTCGCCCCTGGCTTGGAGCCTATGGGGTTCTGGGTGACGATCCACCCCAACCCGATGCAAGGGGGCGGCCCAATACTCACAGCGGAACGCCTAGAAGAAGGCTGCCACTTTTCGGTTGTTACATACGGGCATGGCGACACGGTGCGCGGGCTGGACGCGCAATGGAGCGAGGGGATCGCGCCATGGCGCCTGACCGAGCGCGGGGACCGCTGGTACGGACGGGGCACGGCCGACAACAAGGGTCAGCACGCGCTCAACCTCGCCGCGCTGGAGGCGGTGCTGGCCGAGCGGGGCGGAAAACTCGGGTTCAACCTGAAGCTGGTCCTGGAGACCAGCGAGGAGCGCGGCTCGACCGGGCTGAGGGAATTCGTGCGGACGCATCGCGACCGGCTGGCCGGCGATGTGCTGATCGGCAGCGACGGCCCACGGGTCGCGCCCGAGACCCCGACCATCGCCACCGGGACGCGGGGCACGTTCCACTTCGATCTGGTAGTGGCGCTGCGGCCGGGCGGCGTGCATTCGGGCCACTGGGGCGGATTGATCGCGGACCCGGCGGTGGTGCTGTCGCACGCCATCGCCTCCATCATCGATCGGCGCGGCCGCATCCTGGTCCGCGATTGGTTGCCCGCCGGCGGCGTGCCGGGGTCTGTGCGGGCGGCCTTGGCCGGCTGCCCGGTGGAGGGCGGGGCGGAGGCGCCCGAGATCGACCCCGGGTGGGGCGAGCCGGGGCTTAGCGCGGCCGAGAAGATCTACGGCTGGAACAGCTTCATCGTGCTCGCGATGCTCTCGGGGCGCCCGGACAATCCGGTGAACGCGGTCGCGCCCGACGCGCGCGCCCATTGCCAGATCCGCTATACGGCCGACTCCGACCCGGCCGGCTTCGCCCCGGCGCTGCGCCGGCATCTCGATGCGGCGGGCTTCCCCGAGGTTCGGATCGAAGGCGCGGGCGTGCGAATGCCGGCCAGCCGGACCGATCCGGCGCATCCCTGGGTGCGCTGGGCGGCCGAGAGCATGGCGCACAGCCTGGGCCGGCCGATTCAGGTCATCCCGAACTCATCGGGCGGGCTGCCGGGCGACGTGTTTGCCGATCATCTGGACGTGCCGCTGATCTGGGTCCCGCACAGCTACAATGGTTGCCGCCAGCACGGCCCGGACGAGCACCTGCTGATCGCGCCGGCGCGCGAGGGCATCGCGGCTATGGCCGGGCTGTGGTGGGATCTGGGCGAGGCGGGCACTCCCGGCGGCTTCCGACGCGCCGAGGCGCACGATGTGGACGAGGTCGCCCGATTGTCGGCGCGCGCCTACGCGCCCTACACGGCCCTGCTCGGCCACCCGCCTCTGCCTGCCACCGAGGCGTATGGGCCGAGGATCGAGC
This sequence comes from uncultured Pseudomonadota bacterium, assembly GCA_963830565.1. GTDB lineage: Bacteria > Pseudomonadota > Alphaproteobacteria > Acetobacterales > Acetobacteraceae > DATFDN01. Next base: position 140,022 of record CAWHMO010000006.1, on the reverse strand, counting down.
GGGGAGAGGTCTGGCTGCTGCGCGAGGGTGCGGATCTTGTCGGTCTGATCGTGCTTGAGCACCACCCCGATCACGTCCTGATCTACAGCGTCGCTGTGGCGCCGGATCGCCAGGGCAGGGGATATGGCCGACGCCTGCTGGATTTCGCGGACCGGCAGGCGGGCACGGCCGGACATGGCGAGGTGCGGCTCTACACCAATGCCAGCATGGAGCGGAACATCGCCATCTACGCCGCGCACGGCTACCGCGAGAGCGGCCGGCGCCCGCACCCGACCCGCCAGGGCTGGACGTTGGTGGACATGGTCAAAAGCCTCGGCTCGTCGCATTGACCCGCCGCTTGCGTGAGGGTGGCTGTAGCACCTATCTGTGCTACACGAGAGGAGGCCGCCATGACCAAGACGATCGCCCTGCGGGAGGCCAACCAGCAATTCGCCCGCTGCGTGCGCGAGGTAGAGGCCGGTCAGGAATTCGTCATCACGCGCGACGGCAAGCCAGTCGCGCGGCTGGTGCCCGTTTCGGGGACGCGGGTGCTGACGCCGAAACAGCAGGCGGCGCTGGCACGTACGCTCGCGCGCTCCGCCGAGGGATGGCCGATCAATGCAGGCCCGCTGACTCCAGAAGCGCGAGCGGCTCTGCATGAGCGATGAGCGCTTCACGCTTGACACAAATATCCTTGTCTACAGCATGGACAGCAGCGCCGGATGGCGCCGTCAAGCTGCCCTTGAGGTGATTGGCCGAGCGGCGGTCCGAGATTGCGCGCTGACTTTGCAGTCGGTTTCCGAATTCTTCTGGGTTGCCAAGCGCAAGGATCTGATGCCGTCCGACAAGGCGGCCGCGCAGGCATCGGACTGGCTGGACGTGTTCCCGATCGCTGCGGCCTCAAGAAGCGCCACAAAGGCGGCGCTGGCCACATCAGTCGCCGGGCAACTGTCCTACTGGGACGGCCTGCTGCTGGCGACCGCCGCGGAGGCGGGCTGCACGGCGATCCTGACCGAGGACATGGCCGACGGCGCGGTGCTGCATGGCGTTCGAATCATCAACCCCTTCGGCGCTGGCGGCCTGACCGCCGAGGCCGAGCGTCTGTTGGGCGGAGCGGCGAGCTAATCAGGACCGCTCCTTCGGATCATGCGTGTGATGCCGGTCGCGCTCGCCACCGCCGCCGGAGACGCGGCTGCGTTCGGGGTTGGTCGGTTCGCCGGGAGCGGGTGGAGTCCCGGCGCGGTTGCCGCCTCCCTTGTGGCCGGTGGGCTGGTCGGTGGCGTCGGGCTGGGTGCGGTCCTGGTGGCTGCTGCCGGGACCGCCGAAACGGTCGGCGTGCGGCGTGTCCTTGGTCATGCCTTTGCTCCTGGCGATTGGCTCTGGCCGGGAACGGGCGCGCGGGGCGCGGGTTGCCCCCGGTGGCGATCCACCGCGCTCGGCCGCCTCCTCGTCGCGCAGTTCGGTGGGCGGCTTCTGGAAGAAGCGGGCGAACTGGTAGACCGTGTCGTCGTGCTGGTCCCAGCACACGTATCCCCGGCAATCCCTCGGCCGCGCTTCATAGACGCCGCACATCCGATCATCGGTCAGGAATTGGCAGACGGTGTAGCCGGACTTGATGCGGCGAGCGCCCTTGCGGGTGCGCTCGACGATATGGCGCTCCTCGAAGGCGCGTACGGTGATGCCGAGAAAGCGGGCGAGGCGCCTGATGTCGGCGCGGCTCACCTCCACATATCCCGCCATGCGGCAACAGAGGCTTGGACACTTCACGCAGTCAAGGCTTTGGCCGCTCATCGCCGCACCTTCGGCAGGTTTCGCGGGCTGGACAATAGCTGGCTTTTACGCTTCGAGTTGCACGCAGCAGAGCCGCTTCCACCTCGGGGGCGCGTGCCGGTAGGGTGTCGCGGGGTATGGAGGGTCCGGTTCCTTTCACGGTGGAGGCGCGAGCCGAGAGGGCGCCCGGCAAGCCCGCCCCGCTGCCGGCCGCGCCTGCGTGGGGCTCGCGCGATGCAGGCATGCGGGATCGGCTCTGGGCGGTGCTGGTTCGCGGCGCGGATGTGGTGCTGCGGCGCTGGTACGGCGTGCACGAGTTCACCGATGACCCGTCCTGCCTGTTGCGGCTTGCCTTGGCGCCGGCGCCGCACGCCGTGACCCTCTCCGATGGGACGCGGATCGAGGCCGGCGAGATCGTGGGCATGCTGCATATCTGGAACGAGCAAATTCCTCGCTTTCGCATGGGCGGCCCGGATCTGTGCTGGGCGATCGACGTGCGGCGGCGCCTGCAGCGCTCGCTCCAGGCGCTTGCGGGACATCTGGAGCAGGACCCGGCGTGGAAGCAGGTGCGCGGCATCCACGCCTGCGCGGTCTTTGGCAGCCGACGTCGCTGGCAGATCCGCCGCGCCGCCGGGCGCTTCGGCTTCGAGCTGATCGAGGACGGCGCCCCGGCGAGGGGCTTGCATGAGATGGGGGAGGATTTCCTGATCTGGGCGTTCGCGCGCGCCTTCAACCCGGCGGCGCTGCGCCGAGCGCCCTTCAGGCGTGACCGCACGGAGCTGTGGATTTCCCGCGAGAAGCTCCTGCGCCGCTATCTCTAGACGGGATTGGTGGCAACCCGCCGCGGCTTCGCGCACTGATCCCTCGATGTCCCCGGATCATGCCCGCCACGAACCGCCCGACCGCGATCCGAAGAAGGAACGCCGCTCCCGCGTCGGTGGCTGGCCGATCGCCGTTGTCGCCCTCATCCTGCTGCTGCTCGCCTACGAGCTGCGCTACACGCTCATTCCCTTTGTGTTCGCCGCGGTGATCGGCTTCGTGCTGGACCCGGTGATCGCCTGGTCGGCCAAGCGGATGCGGGGGCACCGCTGGCCCATGGCCGTGCTGCTGAGCATCCTCATCATCGGCTGCGTCGGCTACGGCTTCTACTGGGTCGGCAACCAGGCCTTCAAGGACCTGACGAACGCACTGCAGAAGGCACCGCAGATGATCCAGAGCGGGATCAAGGCGGTATCGGGGCCGAACGGAATCGACATGTTCGGCGCCCACTATACGCCTGAGCAGCTGACGCACACCGTGATCCAGGGGGCGACCAACCTGCTCAGCTCGGCGCAAATCGGGTTGGCGGTGCAGATCGGCGCCGGTGCCATCGCGGCCGTCATCCTCACCTTCGTCCTGATCCCCTATTTCCTGGTCTCCGGGCCGCGCATCGCCTCCGGCACGCTCTGGCTGGTGCCGCCGGAGCGGCGTGCCTCGATCGAAGGCGTCCTCCCTGAACTGGTGCCGATGCTTCGCCGCTACGTGGTGGGGATCATCTGCGTGGTGATCTACACGGCGATCGTGGCGTATATCGGCTTCGGCGTGATCTTCAGCCTTCCCGGCGCGGCGCTGATCTCGGTCGTGGTCGGCCTTCTTGAGATGATCCCCGTGGTCGGCCCGGTCACGTCGCTCATCCTGGTCGGGCTGGCGAGCCTGCAGGGGGGCGGGCTCAGCGCCATCTGGCCGCTGCTCTGGGCAATCGGGCTGCGGCTCACCATCGACAACCTGGTCGGGCCGATCGCGCTCGGCAAGGCGGTCACGGTGCATCCGGTTGTGATCATCTTCGCCTTCGTGATCGGCGCCATGCTGTTCGGCATCATCGGCCTGCTGCTCGCCGTCCCGACCTCCGCCTGCATCATCATCATCCTTCAATACTACTATGCCGAGCCGATCGCTCCCGGCGGCGCGGCGGAGCCGGAACCGGTGCGGGTGGCGGGCCAGCTTGACACGGCGGGCGCCCGGCCCCGATGACATCGGGTCATGCCCAAGCAGATCCGCCTGAACGCCTTCGACATGAACTGCGTCGTCCACCAGTCGCCGGGGCTTTGGACCCATCCGCGCGACCGCGCCGATAGCTACAACACCCTTGGCTACTGGACCGAGCTTGCGCGCCTGCTGGAGCGGGGCAAATTCGACGCGCTGTTCCTGGCCGACGTGCTGGGCATCTACGACGTGTTCCGCGGCTCGCCCGATGCGGCGCTGTCAGGGGCGGTGCAGGTGCCGGTGAACGATCCGTTGCTGCTGGTGCCCGCGATGGCGGCCGTCACCGAGCATCTAGGCTTCGGCGTCACCTGCACGCTGTCCTACGAGCACCCCTATCCGTTCGCCCGACGCATGAGCACGCTCGATCACCTGACCAAGGGGCGGATCGGCTGGAACATCGTGACCGGCTACCTGAACAGCGCCGCGAAGGGCGTGGGCATGGCCCGGCAGGAGGGCCATGATACCCGCTACGAGATCGCCGAGGATTACATGCAGGTGGTCTACAAGCTGTGGGAAGGGAGCTGGGAGGACGGCGCGGTGCTGCGAGACCGGGCGAGCGGCCGGTTCGCCGACCCTGCCCGCATCCATCGCGTCGAGCATGACGGGCCGTATTTCCGGCTTTCCGCCATCCATCTCAGCGAACCCTCGCCGCAGCGCACGCCGGTGCTGTACCAGGCTGGAGCCTCCAAACGCGGCCGGCGGTTTGCCGCCACGCACGCCGAGTGCGTGTTCATCAACGGCCCGTCCAAGCAGGTGATCGCGCCGATCGTCGCCGACATCCGCCAGCGCGCGGCCGAGGCCGGGCGCGATCCGGCGGAAATCCTGATCTTCAACATGATGACGGTGATCACCGACACCACGCCGGCGCGTGCCCGCGCCAAGCACGAGGAGTATCTCGGGTATATCAGCACAGAGGGGGCGCTCACGCTGATGTCGGGGTGGACCGGGGTGGACTTCTCCCGCATGAGCCTGGACGAGACGGTGCGCTTCAACGAGCGCGATGCGATGACCTCGGCGCTGGAGGCGTTCACGATCGCCGATCCGCAGCGGCGCTGGACGGTGCGCGAGATCGCGCATCACGCCGCCATCGGCGGGCGCGGCCCCGTGGTGGTGGGCGATGCGGGCGAGGTCGCGGATGAGCTGCAATCCTGGGTCGCGGAGACCGACGTGGACGGCTTCAACCTGGCCTATGCGGTGACACCGGAGACATTCGCCGATTTCGTGGAGCTGGTGGTCCCGGAACTGCAGCGGCGGGGCGCCTACAAGACCGAGTATGCCCCCGGCACGTTGCGAGAGAAGCTGTACGGCGCCGGCCGCGCGCGCCTGCCGGGAAGCCATCCGGCGGCGCGGGTGCGGGTTTAGTGTTCCTGGCCGCGTATTTGCGCAACGGCCGTACGTACACCGTCATGGCCGGACTTGTTCCGGCCATCCACGCCTTCCGTCCAAGCACGCAAGGCGTGGATACTCGCGACAAGCGCGAGCATGACCCGGGAAACTTGCTGATTTCCGAGGGGGATAGAGCATGGACGCAGCCGCGCTCCGCGCGCTTCAGGCGCCGATCAAGCAGCAGTACCGAGAACAGCCGGAAACGGCGCGCATCCCTGCCCGCGCCGAATGCCGGCTTGATCGCGACGACATCGCCTGCACGGTTCCGGCTTGGCACGGCGAGGTCGCGGCCGGGCTGCACAAGGCGGCCGGCGGGACGGGGGCGCTCGCCTGCTCGGCGGATATGCTGCTGGAGGCGCTGGTCGCCTGCGCCGGGACCACGCTGCGCGCCGTCGCCACCGCGATGGGCGTCGAGCTGCGTGGCGGGCGAATCGTCGCCGAAGGGATATGGGATGTGCGCGGCACCCTGGGCATCGACCGCGCGACCCCGGTCGGCCTTACCGATATCGCGCTGCGCTTCGAGCTGGACGCCGACGCCGAGCCCGACAAGCTCGCCCGGATGATCGACACCACCGAGCGGTACTGCGTCATTCTGCAGACACTGAAGCATCCGCCCGAGGTGAGGGTGGCAAACGCGGCGTGAGGCTGCCGCCGGCACGCCTCGCCGGGGCCGCCCGGCCGCCCTTCGCGGTGGTCGTCGCCGTCACCGCCGTCGGCACGCTGGGGATGCACCTCATCGTCCCCGCGCTGCCGGCGACGGCGCAGGCGCTCGGCGTGTCCGAGGCGGCGATCCAGCTCACCATCACGCTCTACCTGATCGGCCTCGCGGTGGGTCAGCTTCTCTACGGCCCGATCTCCGACCGATTCGGGCGGCGCCCGGTGCTGATCGGCGGCCTCGCGCTGTTCACCGCCGCCGGCGCGCTGACCGCGCTCGCGCCCACGGCGGGCACGCTGATCGCCGCGCGCGTGGCGCAGGCGTTTGGCGGCTGCGCCGGGATCGTGCTCGGCCGTGCAATCGTGCGCGATGCGGCCACCCCTGACCGCGCGGCGGCGCAGCTTGCGCTGCTGACCTTGGTGATGTCGATGGCGCCCGCGATCGCCCCGGCCATCGGAGGGTATGCGACGGCATGGGCCGGCTGGCGCGCGGGCTTCATCATGCTGGCCGCGATCGGCGCGGCGACAACGATTGCCGCGGTGCTGTTCCTGCCGGAGACGAACGAGATCACGGGCGTCCGGCGATCGATGCTGGCGCCGTCGCTGCGCCTGCTGCGCTCGCGCGCGTTCTGCGGCTTCGCGATCGGCGGCGCCTGCACCACGACGTCGTTCTACGCCTTCATGGCGGCCTCGCCATTCATCTTCATCGACCTTCTGCACCAGACCGAGCAGCGCGTGGGCCTCTACTACATGCTGCTGATGGCGGGCGTGGCGACCGGCGGGTTCCTGGGAAATCGCCTGGCGGGCCGCGTGCGCTCCGCGAGCGTGCTCCGGCTGGCGAACGGGATCGCGCTGGCTGGTGCGACCGGCTTCATGCTCGCCTTTGCTGCCGACCGCCTGAGCGTGCCGGCGGTGGTCGGCACCATCGCACTGTTCATGGTGGGCGCCGGCCTCGCCAGCCCCTACGCCATCACTGGCGCGGTATCGGTGAACCCGCAGGCGGTCGGTGCCGCCTCGGGCCTCTATGGCTTCGTGCAGATGAGCTATGGCGCGCTCTGCACGGTGGTGGTGGAGACGTGGCGGCCGGGGTCGGTGCTGACGGTCGCCGTCGTGCTGCTCGGCTCCACGATCGTCGGACAGGTGGCGCTGTCGGTTGCGCTGCGCGAGGCGCGCTGAGTCAGCTGCCGGCGACGAACGCCCGCACAATCTCGATCTGCGGCGGCGTATTCAGTGCCGGGGCGTGGCCGCACGCCGCTATTTCGGCAATAGTGGCGCGTGGACCGCGGCGGGTCATCTCGGCGGCGACGTCGGCGAACAGCAGGTCAGAGGATTCGCCGCGCAGCACCAGCGTCGGACAATCCAGCGCGTCGTAGGCGTCCCACTGCTCGAAGTCGTCCGGATGCGCCTCGAACTGGCGGACGATCGCGGGGTCGTAGTGGGTCGTGACCCGCCCATTCGGCAGTCGGCGCATCCCGGTCTCGGCCATGCGCCGCCACTGCGCGTCGGTATGCGCGCCGAACGGCTGATAGATAGTGCGGAAATACGCCTCCAGCTCCGCCATCGAGGCGAAGTCCGGAGGGCGGCCGACATAGTCGCGGATGCGCTCGAAGGCCGCACGGGGCAGGGTCGGACCGATGTCGTTCAGGACCATCCGGCTGATGCGGCCCTTCAACGCGCCGGCTCCGGCGGCTATGCCAAGCGCGCCGCCCATCGAGGTTCCAACCCAGGCAAATCGTGCCAGCCCGAGCGCGTCGGCGAATGCCTGGGCGAGGCGCGCATAGGCGGCGAAGCAGTATTCCGCGTCCGGCTCCAGGCTCCAGGCCGAAAGCCCGCGGCCGATCGTATCCGGACACAGCACGCGCCAGCTCTCGGCTAGAGCTGCGGCGATGTCGTCGAAGTCGCGGCCAGTACGGGCGAGGCCGTGCCACATGAGAAGCGGGGGAGCGTCCGGGCGCCCCCACTCGACGTAGTGGACTTCGCGTGCCGCGAGGCGGAGGTACTGCGACCGGGGCTGCATGTCGTCCTCCTGCCGTCTGCTCTGGCGGAGGCTAGCGCGGGAGTGCCAGCGACTTCCAGCGCGCTCAGATCCTCCAGATCGCGGTGCGTTGCGCCGGGCCGGAGCCTGTGGGAACGTGCCGGCACCCTACCGCCCGGAGCCCTGTCATGTCCGACCCGGTGCCGTTCCGTCCGTTCGCGCGAGGCACCCAGCCGCCGCTCGACGTGCCGGCCTATCTTGGAACCCGCGCGCGCCGGCCCAAGCTGCCGTTGCATCCGATGCCGCACACCGTGACCGAGACCACTGGCCCAGCCTTCGTGGCGGAGCAGTTCCCCGCGTCGGCGGATTCTGACGCGGCAGGGCAGCCTCCCGGCGCTCGGCGAGCGCATCGTCGTCGCCGGCCGCGTCACCGACGAGGACGGGCGGGCGGTGCCGCACACGATGGTGGAGGTGTGGCAGGCCAACGCCGCCGGCCGCTACGACCACGCGGCCGATCAGCACGACGCGCCGATCGACCCCAATTTCCACGGTGCCGGGCGTGTGTTCACCGACGCCGAGGGGCGGTACAGCCTCGTCACCATCCGCCCCGGCGCCTATCCCTGGCCCAACGGGCCGAACGCCTGGCGCGCGACGCATATCCATTTCTCGCTGTTCGGCCCGGCCTTCGCCACCAGGCTGGTGACGCAGATGTTCTTCCCCGGCGACCCGCTGCTGGCGTCCGACCCGATCTATCTCGGCGTGCCCGACGCCCGTGCGCGCGAGCGGCTGGTCGCGGCCTTCGCGCCGGACGTGGCGGTTGCGGATTGGGCGCTCGGCTATCGCTTCGATATCGTGCTGCGCGGGCGCGGCGCGACGCCGGTGGAGGACTGAGCGGTGCCGGCCGCGACCGCCAGCCAGACCATCGGACCGTACTGGCACTTGCTGCATGATCCGGCGCTCGCCGACCTCACGCGCTTCGGGGGCGAGGGCGAGCGCATCGAGTTGACCGGTGTCGTGACCGACGGAGACGGCCTGCCCTTCCCGGATGCCTGCATCGAGATCTGGCAGTCGAGCCCCGCCGCGTCCGATCGCTTCCCCGGCTTCGGCCGCTCGGCGACCGACCAGGACGGGCGGTTCCGGTTCGTCACGCTCAAGCCCGGACCGGTCCCCGGACGCGGCAACGCCCAGCAGGCGCCGCATATCGCGATCTGGGTTCTCGCGCGCGGCCTGATGCACGGGCTCGCCACGCGCGCCTATTTCGCCGGCGAGAGGCTTAATGACATGGACCCGCTGCTCGTCTCGATCGAGGACCCGGCCCGCCGTGCCACGCTGATTGCCCGGCCGGAGAGGCCAGGGACTTGGCGCATGGATATCCGCCTCCAGGGCGAGGGCGAGACGGTGTTCCTGGACGTCTGACGATGCCCGTCAATCCCGCCGACGGCTCGATCCTGGGCGCCTTGTATGGCAGCGATGCCATGCGCGCCGTGTTCGACGAGCGCGCGTATTTCCAGCGTATGCTGGATGTGGAGGCGGCGCTGGCGCGCGCCCAGGCGCGGCTCGGCATCATTCCCGCCGACGCCGCCCCGGCGATCACCGCAGCGGCGCGGTTCGATAACCTCGATCCCGCCGTGCTCGCCGCGAGCGCGCGCAATGTCGGCTATCCGGTCGTGGGGCTGGTGCGGGAGTTGTCGCGCGCTGCCGGCGAGGCCGGGCGCTGGACGCATTGGGGCGCCACCACCCAGGACATCATGGACACCGCTACCGTGCTGCAGGCCCGCGAGGGCCTGTGCCTGGCGCGCGTCGAACTTGCCGCGGTGCTGGGGGCGCTGGTCGGGCAGGCGGTGCGCCATCGCGACACGGTGATGGCCGGGCGGACCCATCTGCAACAGGCGCTGCCGATCACCTTCGGCCTGAAATGCGCGGTCTGGGCGCAGCCGCTGATTGCACATCTCACGCGCATCGACGAGCTGCGGCCGCGTCTGGAGCAGGTGAGCTTCGCCGGTGCCGCCGGCACGCTCGCCTCGCTGGGTGGCCAGGGCATCGCGGTCATGGAGGCGCTGGCGGCGGAGCTTGGGCTCGCCGCGCCGCTCGCGCCCTGGCACGTCGCCCGCGACGGGCTGGCCGAGGTGGTGAGCCTGCTGGGTCTGATCTGCGGCAGCTTGGCGAAGATTGCGACCGACGTGATCCTGCTGGCGCAGACCGAGGTCGCCGAGGTGACGGAGCCCTACGTCGCCGGCCGCGGCTCCTCGTCCACCATGCCGCAGAAGCGCAATCCGATCGCCTCGGAATACGTGCTGGCCGCTTCGCGCGGCGTGCAGGCGCTGGTGCCGCTGATGCAGGGCGCGATGGCGCAGGACCACGAGCGCGCTACTGGCCCGTGGCAGGCGGAGATGCTGGCGTTGCCGCAGGCCTTCGTGCTGGCCCATGGCGCGCTTTGCCATGCGCGCGCCATCGCCGAGGGGCTGGTGGTGGACGCCGAACGGATGCGCCGCAACCTCGACCTGACGGGCGGGCTGATCGTCGCCGAGGCGGTGATGATGGGCCTCGCCCCGCATCTCGGGCGCGAGCAGGCGCATCATGTCGTGGCCGACGCCTGCGCGACGGCGCTGGGCGAAGGCATTCCGCTCGCCGAGGCACTGGCGCGGGAGGCAAGCGTCACGGAGCGGCTGGACAGGGCGGCGATCGAGCGGCTCACCGATCCGGCGGGGTATCTCGGCAGCGCCGGCGCTTTCGTGGACCGGGTGGTGGCGGCGGCGCGAGCGGCGGAAGCCGGTGCAGGTCACTAGCTGGCCTGGGAGGGCAAGGCGGAGATCCGTGTCTACGCTGGCGCCTCGGTAGCAAACGCGTCTCCATCTCAGGACGCTGCGGGAGCGTGGCCGGCACTTGATTGCGCTCGGCGTCAATCGGGCGTTAGGCTTTCGTGCCAACAATGGCCGAAGCCTGCAACGCCGGCCGTAAGCTAGCGATCACAGGGGCCGCTGTCTCGTCCAGGAGGTCAAAACCCGTCCAATGACAAATTCCTTCACACGCCGCCAGGCGCTCAAGGCCGGGGCCGCTGCCGCCGCGTTGCCGCTGGTCCATGTCCGTACCGGCCACGCCGCAGGCAAGGTCTCGGTCGCGTTCTGGGATCACTGGGTGCCGGCCGGCAACGACATCATGAAGAAGCAGTGCGCCGCCTGGGGGCAGAAGAACAATGTCCAAGTCCAGGCCGATTTCGTCACCTCGATGGGCAACAAGAACATTCTCACCATCGCCGCCGAGGCGCAGGCCAAGGCGGGGCACGACGTGCAGCAGCTTCCGAACTGGGAGGTGCCCAACCACGCCGACCAGCTCGTGCCGATGGACGACGTGATGAAGACCCTGACCGACAAGTATGGCGGGGTCAGCCGGGTGGCCGAGTACCTTGTCCAAGATAAAGGGGCATTGGGCCGCGGTGCCGTTCAGCTCCGGCTCGCAGAACAAGGGGCCCTGCGCGCGCATCAGCGTCATGAAGCAGCTTGCCGGAATTGACGTGGTGAAGATGTATCCGGTGGCGAACGTCTATACGCCGGAGGCGGATGCCTGGACCTGGGACAACTTCCTGAAGGCGGCGGAGGTCTGCAACAAGGGCGGCATGACCTTCGGCATAGGCGACGGCCAGACCCCGGACTCGATCGATTTCGCCGGCGCGCTGTTCGCCTCGTACGGCGCCGACCTGGTGGACGGCAAGGGCAACATCACCCTCGACACCGACAATTTGAAGCAGGTGCTGGAATATGCCCAGAAGCTGGTGAAGTTCCTGCCCAAGGACGCCGTCAGCTACGACGATGCCTCCAACAACCGGGCGCTGATCGCGGGCAAGACCGCGCTGATCTTCAATCCTCCCTCGGCATGGGCGGTGGCCAAGCGCGACGCGCCTCAGATCGCCGCCGATTGCTGGACGTTCTCCGCGCCCAAGGGACCGGTCGGCCGGTTCGTGCCGGCGGCCTATTTCTTCCTCGGCATCTGGGACTTCAGCCCGAACAAGTCGGCGGCCAAGGACCTGATCACCTTCCTGTCGCAGCGTGAGCAGGTCGAGGAGCGGGACAACGTGGTGCAGGGCTACGACATCCCGCCCTTCACCAGCATGACCGACTTCAAGGTCTGGCGCGACACCGAGCCGCCGAAGGGCACCGTGTACAACTACCCGATCCTCCCGAGCCATCATGCACTGCCGAACCTCACCGGCATGGCGGCCCCTCCGGAGATCGCGGTGCAGATGTACAATCGCGCCACGCACTCGACCATGATCGCCAAGCTGCAATCGGGGCAGAGCATCCCGCAAGTCATCGCCTGGGCGAAGGACGAGATTCAGGGATTCCTGGCCTGACGAGCTGACCGGGGCGGGAGCGCGGCCCGCGTCTTTTGGGGGCCGCGTGACTACCGTTCCGGCCGAACGGGCCGGTGCCGGAAGGCCGGGGACCGCGCCGCCGGACGGTCCGCAGTGGGACAACGAGGCGGAGCGCAACCGCCTCAACCAAGAAGGAGGGATTGCGCGCGGCGATCGGCCGCGCGGGGAGGTTACGAATGTCTCACCAATATCCGCTCTCGCGCCGCCAGGCGATTCGGCTGGGCGCGGTGGCGAGCGCGCTGCCATTGGTGCATGTCCGCACCGCCGGAGCCGCCGGCAAGCTCGCCGTCGCGTTCTGGGACCATTGGGTGCCGGGCGGCAACATGGTGATGCAGAAGCAGGTCGATGCCTGGGCCGAGCGCAACAAGGTCCAGGTGACGGCGGACTTCATCACCGGGAACAACAACAAGCTGCTGCTGACCGGGGTTGCCGAGGCTCAGGCCCGTACCGGCCATGACATCATGACCTTTTCCAACTGGGACGGGTTCAACGTCAGTCAGGCCCTGGCCCCCGTGGACGACCTGATGGGCCGGTTGATCGGAAAATACGGGCCGGTCACGCAAACGGCCGAGTATCTCGCCAAGGCGAAGGGGCGGTGGCTGATGGTGCCGACCAGCACCGGGACGCAGACCAAGCCGCCCTGCGCGCGCATCAGCCTGATGAAGAAATACGGCTTCGACGTGCAGGCCATGTACCCGGTGCGGCCCGAGGACACGCCAGGCGCCCGGGCATGGACCTACGACGCGCTCCTGACCGCCGCGCTGGCGGCCCGGAAGGACGGCTACCCGTTCGCGCTCGGCATCGGCGGCGGCACGACGAATACCGACGGGATCGACATGGTGGGCGCCTCGTTTCACGCCTTCGGCGCGAAGCTGATGGACGGGGCCGGAAACATCACGCTCAACTCAGACCCGGTGATGGGTTGCCTGGAATACTGGCAGAAGCTGCTCAAGACGCTGCCGGACGAGATCGTGAGCTACGACGATGCCTCCAACAACCGGGCGCTGATCTCGGGCAGGAGCGCGCTGATCTTCAACCCGCCCTCGGCCTGGGCCGTGGCCAAGCGCGACGCGCCCGCGATCGCGGCCGATTGCTGGACCTTTTCGGCGCCGAGCGGGTCCCAGGGCCGCTTCGTGCCCACGCTCAGCTTCTTCTGGGGCGTGTACGACTTCAGCCGCAACCAGACCGCGGCGAAGGAGCTGATGGAATACCTGCTGCAGCGCGAGCAGATCGAGGAGCGCGCAAACGCGGTGTCGGGCTACGACCTGCCGCCCTTCCCCAGCATGAATGACTTCAAGATCTGGGAGGAGGTCGGGCCCCCGCCGGGCACCGTCTACAACTACCCGATCCGGCCCTGGCACCACGCCGAGCCAAGCCTGACCGGTTCGGAGGCCAGGCCCGAGATCGCGGTGCAGATCTACCAGCACGCCATCCACAACAACATGCTGGCTCGGCTCAAGCAGGGGCAGGGCATCAAGCAAGCCCTGGCTTGGGCGCAGGACGAGCTGGAGGGTTTCAAGATGTGAGATCCGTTTCGCGTATGCGTCCCGGACAGGCCGGCATTGCGCTGGCATCGGCAAGCCGGTAGGGTTTGGGCACTGGTCCGTGAGCCAAGGAGGTGCCGCCGGCCCCGGCGGCGCTTCCGAAGCGGAGCAAGAAGCTCCGAAACTACATTATGCGGAGACGCGCCCGATCGGGTGCGGGGCTCCGGGGGAAGGCGTTCATGTGTGCGGTAACGACCCGCTGCGCGCGCTTCGTGCGAGCTGTTTCCGCCGGCGATGCCCGGCGAGCGCTTGGCTTGCGCGTCCCGAGCTTCTTGAACGCGGGAGGACGGCATGGCTGACGGCACAAGCGCCGTCACCGATCTCGGCGCGCGCTCCATAGCGAGACGACGTTCGGCGGGCAGCCTGCGCCGCTTCACGCAAAAACGGAGCAGCATCGCGTTCGTAATGGCGCTGCCGCTGATTCTGCTGGTCGTCGGGCTTGTGGTGTATCCGGCGTTTTACGCGATCTACCTCAGCCTGCTCAACCGGAAGATGACGGCCTTCGTCGGCCTGAGCCAGTACTTCTTCCTGGTCCAGCGTCAGACCTTCAAGCTGGTGATCTTCCAGAGCTGCCTGTTCGCCATCACCTCCGTCCTCTTCAAGGCGGTGATCGGCTTCATCCTGGCGCATCTGATGCACAATGTCAGCGGCAGATCCCAGCGCATCTGGCGCGGCCTGCTGCTGGTGCCATGGGTAATTCCGCTAGCGCTGGGCACCCTGACCTGGTGGTGGATGTTCGATCCGAGCTACTCGGCCTTCAACTGGCTCCTCGAACAGATGGGCTTCCAGCCGGTCCCCTGGCTCGGCGTCGGCTGGATCGCGCGGTTCTGCACGATCCTGGTCAATGTCTGGTACGGCACGCCGTTCTTCATGATCATGTATCTCGCGGCGCTGAAATCGGTGCCTGACCAGCTTTACGAGGCGGCCAGCATCGACGGGGCGAGCGCGGTGCAGAAGCTGATCCACGTAACCCTGCCGATGATGCGCAATATCATCTCCATCACTGTGCTGTTCAGCCTGATCACGACCTTCGCCGATTTCGATATCGTGCGGATCCTCACGGCGGGCGGACCGGAGGACATGACTCACGTGTTCGCCACCTACGCCTTCCAGGTCGGCATCCAGTCGGGGAATATTCCGATGGGCGCCGCGGTCAGCCTGTTCATGTTCCCGATCCTCGCCATCGCAGCCTTCTTCATCCTGCGCGGGGTGAACAAGCGCTCCCAGGAGATTGGCGCATGAGCGCGACCACTGCCGGAACCGCCGTCCGTCTCTCGCCGCCGCGCCGCGGCGGAAGCCTGGGGAACCGGCGCCGCTGGGCGCTGTGGGGCAGCTACGCGGCCCTGACCGTGTTCGTGATCGGGTTCCTGGTCCCCCCCTTCTATACGGTGATGACCAGCCTGAAATCCTCGGCCGAAATCTCCTCCCAGGTCGGCAGTCCCTGGTATGCGCACCACCCGACGCTGCAGAATTTCTGGTACCTGATCACCTATCGGAACTTCCAGCTCTACTATCTGAACACGGTGATCGTGACCGTGCTGGTGGTGGCGATCACCATGGTGATCTCGGTGCTGTCGGCGTTCAGCCTGGCGCGCATGGGATTCTGGGGCAGCAAGACCCTGGCGACAGGCGTTTTCCTGACCTATCTGGTGCCCGCCTCGCTGCTGTTCATCCCGCTGTTCCAGATCGTCGGCTGGCTCAAGCTCATCAACAGCTTCTGGTGCCTGGTGCTGGTCTATCCGACGCTGAGCGTGCCGTTCTGCACCTGGATCATGATCGGCTACTTCAGCTCGATCCCGAAGGAACTGGACGAGGCTGCCCTGATCGACGGCGCGGGGTACCTGCAGATGCTCTGGCGCATCTTCATCCCCGTCGCCATGCCCGGCATCATCGCGGCGACAATCTTCGCCTTCACCGTGAGCTGGGGCAACTTCATCTATCCGCTCGCCTACCTCTACACGTCCAACCAGATGGTGCTCACCGTCGGCATCGTCAGCGACCTGATCCGCGGCGACGTGTTCGAATGGGGCAAGATCATGGCGGCGAACCTGCTCGCCTCGCTGCCGCCGATCCTGATCTACGCCTTCCTCATGGACTACTACATCGCCGGCCTGACCGCCGGCGCGACGAAAGGCTGAGGAACGCCATGTCTGAAGTGTCTGTCCGCAAGGTCGTTAAGATGTACGAGGGCGGCGTGCAGGCGGTGAAGGGGATCGACCTCGAGATCAAGGACCACGAGTTCGTGGTGCTGGTCGGTCCCTCCGGCTGCGGCAAGTCCACGACCTTGCGGATGATCGCGGGGCTCGAGGACATTAGCGCGGGCGAGATCTGGATCGGCGGCGACGTGGTCAATGACGTCCCGCCGCGCGACCGCGACATTGCCATGGTGTTCCAGAATTACGCGCTCTATCCGCACATGAGCGTGTTCGACAACATGGCGTTCGGCCTCAAGCTGCGGAAGTTCCCGAAGGACGAGATCAAGCGCCGGGTGGATGAGGCCGGCCGCATCCTGGACATCAGCCCGTTGCTGGAGCGCAAGCCGAAGGCGCTGTCCGGCGGGCAGCGGCAGCGCGTGGCCATGGGCCGCGCCATCGTGCGCAACCCCAAGGTGTTCCTGTTCGACGAGCCACTGTCCAACCTGGACGCCAAGCTGCGCGTGCAGATGCGGACCGAGATCAAGAAGGTCCACCAGACGGTCCGCACCACGACGATCTATGTAACGCACGACCAGGTGGAGGCGATGACGCTGGCCGACCGCGTCGTGGTCATGAACCAGGGCATCATCGAGCAGGTCGGCACGCCGCAGGAGTTGTATCACCACCCTGCCACGCGCTTCGTCGCCGGCTTCATCGGCAGTCCGGCGATGAACTTCATGCCCTGTCGGGTCGAGAATGGCGGCGATGGCCTGGCCTTGCGGATCAACGACCGGATCGTGCTGCCGATCCCCGCGGCGCGGGTCGACCGATATGGTCCCTACAAAGGCAGGGAGATGGTGCTCGGCGTCCGCCCGGAGCATCTGTTCGACTATCACAGTGACAACCGTTCTGGCTGGGCGCGCATGGAGGCGCCGGTCGATGTGGTCGAGCCGATGGGCATGGAGACCATGGTGCATTTCTTCATAGATGGCGTGCCGATCTGCGCGCGCTGTGAGCCTACCACCAAGGCCGAGCCGGGGGAGATGCTGCCGCTGACCGTCGATCTCAACCAGATGCACCTGATCGAGGCCGGCTCGGGCCGGGTCGTCTGAAGTAGGCGAGTGGGCGGGGTAGGTAGCGGCCGGGCTTGATTCAGCCGGACGGATCATTCTCCCTAACCAGACCGGGTTTCAGGTCAGGCCGAACGTCTCACGATAGTAGCCGTGCAGCGCGTCCCAGGCGGCGTCCTCCGACCAGCTCGGGCAATCGCGCGCCGCCGAGCCGGGATTGACCCGCGTCACCGGCTCGGAGAAATCCTCCTGATGGCCGAGTTCGATGGCGAATGTCCGCCCAGCCCGCGCGCCCATCGCCTCCGCGAGGCGGCGCGCGAAGGCGCCTTGGCTCTCGACATAGCCGCTCGGGGCGGAGCGTATTGGCCCGTTGGACGGAACCGCCGGGATTTCCGTCTCGCAAAATCGCCGATAGGCGCGGGCGAGCAGGTCGACATGGATGTTGTCGCGCACGTAGAGCGGGGTGGCGACTTTGGGCACGCGCCCCTGGCTCCATTCGCGGGCGAGATAGGAGGTAAAGCGCATCTCCTCCCAAGGCCCGAATGGATTGGGGATGACGAACTTGCCCAGCCCGAGCCCGACACGCCGCGCCTCCAGCCGGAACGCCTCGAAGCTCGCGTGCTTGGACAGGCCATAAGGCGAGAAGGCGCGCTGCTCGAGATCGCCCACGCCCTCATAGGGCTCGAAGACGCTGCCGGTCAGCACCACACCGCGCGCTCCGCTGTCGGCCAGCCTGCGCAGCACCATCCTGGCTTCCCGCGTATTGGACGCCGTCGCCGCCAGCCAGTCGAAATCCCAGCTCCGGTACTGCGTCACCTCCGCAGCATGATGGCAGAGCAGATCCCATCGACTACCGCATACGACATCGAGGAAGCGTGCAGAGCCGAAGGCGCACTCCCAGACCGGCTCCACAAGCCCGGCGAGGCCCGCGACCCGCCCGCCACGACCCTCGCGATAGCTATCGGCGGCACCGCGGAACGTTGCCGTCACCGCGTGGCCGGCTTCGGCCAGGGTCGCGGCGATCCAGCGCCCGGTAAAGGAGCTCGCCCCAGTGAGCAGAATCCGCACCGCTCAGTATCCCGGCGCATGGTGGTCGGCGTCGTAGGCAGGAGCCGCGCGGTCCTTCTCGGAGATCACCGCCGGCGGATGCGGCCAGGCGATGGCGAAGCGCGGATCGTCCCAGCGCAGCACGCGCTCCTGGGTCGCCGCATAGGGGTGGGAGGCGAAGTAGAGCAGCTCCGTTTCCGGTGCGAGCGTCATGTAGCCATGGGCGCAGCCGCGCGGGATGAACAGCATGCGCCGATTCACTGCCGTCAGCTCCGCGCCGTACCAGCGCCCGAAACTCCGCGAGACCGGGCGCAGGTCGACCATCACGTCGAAGGCGGCGCCAGCCAGGCAGCGCACCAGCTTCGCCTCGCCCGCCGGTGCGATCTGGTAATGCAAGCCGCGCAGCGTGAAGGCCTCGTGGCTCAGCGCGTCATTGACCTGGACGAAGCCGTGCTCCAGCCCCTCGGAGCGGAACTCCTCAGTGCAGAAGACCCGCGCAAAGAAGCCGCGCGCATCGGCGCGCGAATCGATCTCGACCAGCCGCGCCCCCTCGATGCCGATCTCCTGAAACCGCATTCCAGCCCTCCCCGGACCAGGTGAAGAACTCCGACCGACTAGGCCTTGCGCGCCGATCTTCGGGCGCGGCTCTCAGCGCATTCGCCGGCCGATGGCGAGATAGGCGGCTTCAGTGAACGCCTCGGGCGCGAACATGCGCCGTGCGTCGAACACCAGCTTGCCGTCGAGCGGCGCCTCGGCGAGTGTCTGGTACTCGGCCCAGCGCGTCGCGACTATGACGATCTCTGCCTCGGCCAGATGCGCCCGCCAGTCCGCGACGAATCGCACCTGGTCGGCATCGGCGCCGAGGAACGCACGAAAATTCTCCGTCGCGACCGGGTCATGGGCGAGCACGCGCGCGCCGCGGGCGAGGAGGGCGCGAACAATCTTGATCGAGGCGGATTCCCTAACGTCGTCCGTCTCCGGCTTGAACGCGAGACCGAGCACGAGACAGGTCTGGCCGGCGAGATCGCCTGCCTGCGCGGCGAGGATGTCGACGACCTGGCCGGGCTGGGCATCGTTGACGGCGAGCACCGCGTCGAGCATGTGCATCGGCAGGCCGAGCCCGTGCCCCTGCGCGCGCATCGCCTGCACGTCCTTGGGAAAGCAGCTTCCGCCAAAGCCGCAGCCCGGGACCAGGTAGTTCAGGATTGGCGGCGCGACGCGACCGCCGCCGCCGATCGGGTTCCATCGCCGATCGAGATGCACGCCGCGCACGACGTCCATCACGTCGATACCGCCCAGGGCCGCAGCGAGATTGGCGATCTCGTTAACAGCCGAGATCTGGGTCGCCAGCAGGGCGTTGTTGGCGTACTTTATAAGCTCGGCGGTGCGCGCGTTGACGCGCTGCTTGTCGCAGTCCCACGGCGCGTAGAGCTCCTCGAGGGCGGCGAGCGTCGCATCGTCCTCGTACCCGAGGACGATGCGGTCAGGCTGCATGAAATCCTCGACCGCCTCGCCCTCTCGCAGAAACTCCGGATTCATGCCCAGGCCGAAGCGGCGTGCCGCCTGCTCCGCATCCCCACCGATCGCTGAAGCGATGCGCGCGCGCACAAAGCTGTCGGTCGTGCCGGGGATGACGGTGCTCTTAACTACAACCGGCAGAAAACTGTCATGCACGCGCAGCCAGGCGCCGATCGCCTCTGCCGCCTCGCCAATCTGCTGCAGGCTGATCACGCCCTCCTCCGACGGCGTACCCACCGCAATCATCGCCAACGCCGCTCCATCCAGCGCCTCGGCCAAGTCGGTCGTGGCACGGAACTGCTTGGCGGCGCGGACCTTGCGCAGCAGGCCCTCAAGGTCGCGCTCGTGGATATGCGGGCGTGCGTCGTTGAGTTGGCTCACGACCTGAGATCGCAGGTCGACGCAAGTCACGTCGTGACCGCGCGCGGCGAGACAGACACCGGAGACAAGGCCGACATAGCCTGTGCCGATGATGGCGAGACGCATGCTCAAGCCGCCTCGTGGCGGAGGAACTCGAGATAGCGGCGCACGCCTTCCTCAACCATGATCTGCGGCGCGTAGCCCAGCACTTCGCGGGCATGGCGAATCACCGGGCAGCGACGATTCGGGTTGTCGGTGAGGTACTCGGGATCCTGGCTGGTCTCGTAACGCACTTGGCCGCCATAGTCCGCGACCGCCGTCCCCGCCGCGCGGAATATCTCGGCGAACTCGCTCACCGAGATCTCGGGCCGATCGACGCCGATGTTAAAGGTGCCGAAGCGGCCGTGCAGCAGGCAGAGCAGGTAGCCGGTCACCGCGTCGGAGACGTAGCAGAATGTGCGCGTAGGCTTCCCGTCCGAGAGAATGATGATGTCGCGTCCCTCCATCACGCAGCGCGCGAAATCGGCCGGGAGACGCCGGTCGCCGAGGCGCATGCCAGGGCCGTAATTGTTGAAGGGCCGTGCCACGGTGATCGGCATTCCGTGGGAATGGGCAAAGACGTGACACAACGTCTCGCCGAACCGCTTGGACTCGTCGTAGCAGGCGCGCGGACCGGCGCAGGCGACATTGCCGCGGTATTCCTCGTCGGTCGGGATGTGCGCGGGATCGGGATCGCCGTAGATTTCGCTACTGGAAAAGAACAAGAATCCTCCCAGTGTAGGCGAGCACTTATAGAAGTCGAGCAGCCGGCGCAGACCCCATATATTCGCGTCGATTGTCTCCAGCGGATACTGGCGATAGAAGCTCGGCGAAGCGATCGAGGCCATGTGGATCACGAAGCGCGCGTCGCGCGTGCCCGCGACATCCTCGATCCGGTCGCGGGCGATGTCGAAGCTGCGCAGGTCGAGGATGTCGGGGAACTCGGCCGCCAGTACATCGAGCCAGCGCGGCCGGTCGAGGAGGAAGGTGTCGAGCCCGATCACCCGGCGCACGCCGAGACGGGCGGCGCGGCGGACCAGAAACTGCATAAACGAAAAGCCGAGGAAGCCGGCGCAGCCGGTCACGACGACGGTGGCGCCCTCGAGCTTGGCGCGCTCCGGGAGGGCCGCCTCAATGCGCTCGAGGTCGGCGGCGAGGATGGGATTGATCATGGATTTCCTCGGTGGCTCAGGCTTGTATGCCGGCCGGGACCGCCCAGGGTGCGCGGCCGCTCTTCCACAGCTCGTCGAGGGCTTCCTTGTCGCGCTGGGTGTCCATGCAGGCCCAGAACCCGTCATGGCGGTAGACCTGGAGCTGCCGGTCGCGCGCGAGGCGGCGCAATGGCTCCTGCTCCAGCACGCATCCATCGTCGTCGGCCAGGTAGTCGAGGAAGCGACGGCGAAAGAAGAAATATCCGCCGTTGATCCAGGACGAGGTCAGCTCCGGCTTCTCGGCGAACTCGACCACCGCGTCGGACTCGGTCTTGAGTTCGCCGAACCGCGATGGCGGATTGATCGCGAGCACGGTGCCGACCCCCTCGTGCCGCTGATGGAACATGAATTCCGCCCGCAGATCGGCGTTGCACAGCCCGTCACCGTAGGTGACCGCGAAATGCTCCGCGCCGCCGAGGTAACGAGCCGCGGCGCGGGCGATGCGCGCTCCGGTCATGGTGAGCTCGCCAGTATAGGCGACCGTCACCTCCCAATCCTCGTCATGATGCGGATTGTGATAACGCACGTCGTGCGTCTTAAGCTGCACAGTGAAGTCAGAATTCATGGCATTGTAGTTAAGGAAATAGTCCTTGATGACTTCAGAACGGAAGCCCGTGCAGATCACGAAGCGTTTGAAGCCGAAGCGGCCGTAGCAGCGCATGATGTGCCACAGGATGGGCCGGTTCCCGATATCAATCATCGGCTTCGGCCGGAACTCGGTCTGTTCCTTGAGGCGAGTGCCGAGGCCGCCGGCCAGGATGAATACCGGAACGTCCGACGTATTGCCCGCGCTCCCGCGTGCCTGCGGCACGAAACGATCATCGGCCTCGGCTGGATCCATGCTCAGCTTGCATCCCCGTCATTCGTTCCGCCCGCCGGGCGGCGAGGCGAGGGTATCCTATAGCGCGTCTTGGCGGCATTGCGATCCCGTCCATACGGCTGGCGGCACGTCAACGCCAGCGGTGCCTCGCACGCGGCCTCACCGATGGCGAGGAGGTCACCCTGCTCCTGAGGGCCACGCGCGGACTGAGCGATGCGAGCGCGCCCACTTGGACCCGGACCGCCTTGGCTGTCGATCGCCGGGCTCAGTATGGCACCGACTCCGAAATGCTGAGAGGATTAGCCCCGGTCGCGTCACGCTGAAAGACCAATCGATGGGAGCAATGGCCGGATTGCCTCCCCCCCCGCGTCAGTCAGGCCAGTCGAGTAGCACCGCCGCTCGAAGATGACCTGCCGTAGCCCGGCCGGCCAAAATCCAGCCGAGCCAAGCGTTCTCAAACAGACACCCCCGCAGCCTGCTAGAGGTAGGTCAAGCCGAGACCGCCGCTCTCGGTCCAGCCGAGCAGCCGGACGTTGCGCCCGTCCAGCATGAGTGTCGGCATGCCGGCGAATGCGAAGTCGTAGCTGGCGCCCGACGAGCCAACGAACGTCGCGACGCCGCTGAACTTGTCGCCAGAGGAGATGCTGTCCCAGTAAGTCAGACTGCTGCCGCTGCTAAAACCCCAGTCGTAGATGTTTCCGCTCGCGAGGTTCTCGAGCACGTTTCCGGAAAAGCTGTTTTGGGTGCTGGCCACCGCGGCATCGCCGTAGACGGCTGCAGATCGCTGGAACGCGGCAAGGACCGTGTTGCCCGACAACATGTTGCCGGTTGTCAGATTGGCAGTCTCATTGAGAAGTATCTCGCCACGGCGCGTGTGGGTGTCATCGGGATCGAGTTCGTTGCCGCCTATGAAGTTGCTCTTGACCGTGTTGTCCCGGGAATTGTAGATAGCGACGCCGGCGCCGTCATTGCCATAAACGAAGTTGCCGCTGATGGTGTTGTCATGCGTCCACTGGTCGGCTTCGATGCCATTGCCGTCGTTGCCCTTGGTGTCCTGGGTGCCGACAACTATGTTCTCGCTGATCGTGTTATCGTTGCCGTAGCCGTCGTTCGACCCGGACGCATAGGCGTGGATGCCGCTGGCGCCCGAGTCGAGCAGGCCATTGTCGGAAACGACGTTACGGCTGACTATGAAGTCGTTGCCGTTCAGCTCGATGCCGTGCGACCCGTTACCAATGATCAGGTTATTCGAGATCGTGGTTTCACTGCCGACCGCGTTCGCGATCTGGCTCACGGCAATGCCGAAGCTCGAATTGCCCGATATGACGTTATTGTGGATGGAATTGCTGCCGCCGGCACCGTTGCCGATCCATATGCCCATACCGGAGCCCGAGATCGCGTTGTTGCCGATCTCGTTGTTGCTGGCACCATTCTGGAGTATCACGCCGGCGGTGGCGGCCCCCTTGATGGTGAAGCCGGCGACCCGGACGAAGGACGCGCCATCGAGATTGACCGAGCCCTGGATGATCGGCGCCGCTCCTGTTCCGTAGGCGCTCAGCACGATCGGCGCACTCTTGGTGGCAGCAATCGTCACCTGGACACTGCCCTGATAGACCGTGCCAGCCTTTTGCAGATAGACGTTGCCTGCCGCAAACGAAACCTGGGACCAGGAGTTGTACGGGCTGGCTATGGTCCCCTTGCCGCCCACGCCAGCGGTCGGATCAACGTAGACCACGGCACCCATCCCAATACTCCCGTTGCACAACCGCGTGAAACCTTCGGCATCGGTAATGGCGTAAAAAGGTTTACGAATTGCTTATTATTAGATAATGTGGTGGAAGACTCCCGAGTTTCGGAGGAAGAACTCATTCCGTGGTCGTGCTGGCTGCGGGATGGTAGGATTGCAAAATGGAAACAGATCAGATCATCAAGAATCGGCCGGCGATCGAGGGAGGCAGCCCCAGCCGGGCCAAGGACCGCTTCCTCGTATTCGGATCTCCCGTCCTCGGTCAGGCGGAGGTCGACGCCGTCACCGACTGCATGCGTCGTCGCTGGATCGGCACCGGTCCGCGGGTACATCAGTTCGAGCGCGAGTTCGCCGCCTACAAGCGAGCCATCCACGCCGTCGCCGTCGGCTCATGCACCGCGGCGATGCATCTCTCGATGGTGACGCTCGGGATCGGCCAGGGCGATGAAGTCATCACCACGGCCATGACCTTCGCCTCGACCGCGAACGCGATCGTGCATGCCGGCGCCACCCCGGTGCTGGCCGATTGCGACCGCGCGACGATGAACATCACGGCGGAAGCGATCGAAGCGAAGATCACCTCGCGCACCCGCGCCATCTTGATCGTGCACTTTTGCGGCCGCCCCTGCGAAATGGACGATATCGTCGCATTGGCACGCAGCCGCGGGCTGCTGCTGATCGAGGACTGTGCCCACGCGATTGAGACGACCTATCACGGCCGGCCGGCTGGCACGTTCGGCGATGCCGGATGCTTCAGCTTCTACGTGACAAAGAACATTACCACCGGCGAAGGCGGGATGGTCTTGACCGGGAACGACAAGGACGCCGCCCGGATGAAGATGCTTGCCCTCCATGGGCTGAGTGCCGATGCCTGGAAGCGCTTCTCCGACGATGGTTATCGGCACTACGAAGTCAGCGAGCCCGGCTTCAAATACAACATGATGGACATGCAAGCAGCGATAGGCATCGAGCAACTCAAGCGCATTGAAACGTTCGCCCAGCGCCGCGCCGAGGTGTGGCGCATCTACGATGAGACCCTCGCCGGCTTGCCCTGTTTCCTGCCGACGCCCCAGGCTCCAAACACTCGGCATGCCTACCATCTCTACACGCCGCTGCTCGACCTTGATCGGCTATCGGTGTCGCGCGACCGTATCCTGGCTGCGATGACCGCCGAGAATATCGGGATCGGCGTGCATTATCGGCCGGTGCACAGCCATCCCTATTACCGGCCGCGCTTCGCCGGTCAGGGTTTCCCCAATGCCGATTTCATCGGCGAGCGCACGCTCTCGCTGCCGCTCGCGGGCGATCTCGACGACGAAGCCGTCGATCAGGTCTGCCGTGCCTTTCGGCGACTGCTGACGTACTACGGGACCACGTGAGCGATCCGTCTTCGGCGATGGTCGCTCCAGTGGCCGCGTCCGTGCGCCCTCCAGCAGCGCGCAAGTTGCGCATTGCCGTGCTGTCGACCGTCTATAAGGCGACCCCGCCGGTCGGCTATGGCGGTATCGAGCGGGTCGTCCATACGCTCGTCGAGCAGCTCGTGCGCGACGGCCACCATGTGACACTGTTTGCGACGGCCGGCAGCCACTGCTCAGGCCAGACAGTGGCAATCAAGGATTACGACCCGACAGTGGCACCCTCGGGCATCAACTCCCGCGGCGACATCATCTCCGAGGAGAAGCTTTATGAGACGGTTGCCGCATATCTCGACCAGAACACGGTGGACGTGATCCACGACTGGTCGTTCGAGAACCTCTATGTCCGCCGCCACCCCGAACGCTGTCCTTTCGTCATCTCCACCTGCATCCCCCCCGCGCCCGGCTATACCCGCCAGCAGCTGGTTGCGTGCAGCGCCGCCCATGCGGGCCAGATCGGCGGCACCACGCGCCATGTCCATTACGGCCTACATCTGAAGGATTGGAACTACCGGTATGATAAGACGCCGGAGCTAGTGCATATTGCTAAGATCGCCCGCTACAAGGGCCAGCACGAGGCATTGCTCGCCGCGCGCAAGGCGCGTCGCTCACTCGCCATCGCCGGCAATGTCGAGGATCGCCTCTACTACAATGCCGCCATACGTCCGTTGCTGGCAGTGACCCCACGGTCACGTTACCTCGGCGAGCTGCGCGACACCAACGCCGCCCTGCTGCCGGCCGCAGCTCTCGTGCAAACGCCCAAATGGTTCGATGCCTTCCCACTGATCGTACTTGAATCCCTCGCTTCAGCTACCCCGGTCATCGCCTACAATGTCGGCGGGCTCGGCGAACAGATCGTCGACGGCGTCACTGGCTTCCTCTGCCGCGATCGCCATGATCTCGCGGAGAAGATGACGCAGATCGATCGTATCCGGCAGCGGGACTGCCGCGCTTATGCCGAGGAGCATTTCTCGGTTGCCCGCATGGCGCGCGACTACGAGGCGCTGTACTGGCAGGCGATGGATGGCGAGCGTTGGTAGCCAACTCGATGGCCACCCCCGGGGTAGCGACGATCGGCGTCGACGCCCATACGATCACTGGTAAGTATCAAGGCAGCCGTACCTATATCCTCAACATTCTGCGTCAGCTCGGCGAGATCGACGGCCGGAACCGCTACATCGTCTATTCCTTCGACCAGGCCGTGACCGAGCGGCTGCTGCCGTTTGCTAATTTCACGCACAAGACGATCGCGCTGCGCAGCCCGCTGCTGCGCCTGCTGTTCTATTGGCCGCAGCAGCAGTCGAGAGAGCGGATCGACTTCCTGCTGACCCAGTACATGGCGCCGCTGCTGTTCGCGCGCCAGCAGATGGTCGCGGTTCATGACATCCTCTTCGAGAGCCACCCTCAGTTTTTCACCCGCCTCTCGGGCCTGCGCAACAAGGCGCTTGTTCGGCTGAGCGCGAAGCGGTCGGCGGTAGTGTTCGCGCTGTCGGAGGCGACGCGGGGCGAGTTGATCGCGCGCTATCGCCTGCCGCCCGAGAAGGTGCTGCTGACCTATGCCGGGATCGATCCGGCGCAGGCCGGTCCCTTTGGGGATCGCTCGCCCGCCGCCGCGCTGCGACCCTACGTGCTTAGCGTGGGCCGGCTCGAGCCGCGCAAGAACATCGCGACCCTGCTCGCCGCCTTCCGCCGGATGCGCACGCCGGGCGTGAAGCTGGTCATTATCGGCAAGGAGGATTTCCGCGCAGCTGACGTCGCCGCAGCAATCCGCGCGGCTCCGGGCGTAGTGCATCTTCAGGACGTCCCCGATGCCGAGCTGCCGCTCTACTACCGCGACGCCAGCGTCTTCGCCTTCCCTACTCATGCCGAGGGCTTTGGCATCCCGGTGCTGGAGGCGCTGGTGCATGGCACCCCGGTCGTCACCTCCGATCATCCCGCGCTGCGCGAGGCGGGCGGATCACTCGCGCGCTATTTCGACCCGGCGCGGCCGGACGCGGATGCGGCTCTTGCCGCCCTGCTTGACGAAGCGATCGCATCACCCCCCGCCTGGAGCGAAGAGCAACTCGCCGCCCATCTCGATCAGTTCAGTTGGCGGCGCTCCGCCCAGACCGTCCTCGGGTTCATCGAAGGCCGGAACCGGAGCGATAGCCGGTCGGTCAGATAGGCCGCGCCGATTAGCCCGATCTGGAAGGCGATCAGCGAGGAGATCGGCAGGCTGAGCCTGAAGCCCGGGTCGAAGCCGCCATGGATCATCTGCGCCAACAGCCCGACGCTGCCGCCGAGGCCTACTGCACGCACCCAGTTGTCGGCGGAGAGCCAGCACCAACGCCCGACCCAGAACACCACCGCAAAGCTCCATAGGAAGGCGAGAAAGCCGACCGTGCCGACCTCTGCCCAGACGTAGAGATAGAGGTTGTGGATGACGTGGTTCACCGGGCCGAATACCCGCGTGTAATGCGTTGTATCGTAGCGGGTGAGCGCGTTGCCGAGATTGTTCAGGCCGACGCCGACCATCGGGAACTGTTCGATTACCGAGATCGCGGCGCGGATCTGCGGCAGGCGGGTGCTGGCGCTGCCGGCGTCGTCAGAGAACAGCCGCTCGGCAACCAGCGGATAAACCGCCGCGGCAGCGGCGGTCAGCACAATACCCAGTAGGATAGCGTAGACCGCCGTGCGCATCTGCCATAGCCGCCGTCCGTAGAGCGGCAGGAACACAAGTGGGATCGCCACCGGCAGCGTCAGCCAAGCCGCGCGCGACAGGGTCAGGATCATCCCGCCGATCGCAGCGGCGAAGGTGAGCAGGAAGAGTTGCCGGTCGATCCGCTTCGGAGCCGCGAGCGTGAGGGCCAACATCAGCGGGGCGGTGATCTCGAAAAAGTAGGACAGCACGTTCGAGTGCCCGATCGTGCCGACCGCGCGGGTCTGCTCAACAAAGTTGATCTGTTCCTCGACGAGGTCCTGCTCGCCGAAGAAGCCGAGCCCGAGCTTGGCGTTGGTGATGAACTGCAGCGCCGCGATCGCCGCCTGCGCCAGGATGCTGACAGCGAGCACGCGCAGCGCGAATTCCAGCTCGTCCCGCTCAAGATTGAACGCCGCCACCATGCCCACGAGCAGCATCATCTGGCGGATCAGCTCGAAGCCAGTCAGCGCCGGGTCTTGGGCGTTGATGACCGAGACGAGCCCGGCCGCCATGAAGAGCGCCGGCCCGGACATCAGCAA
The DNA here is from genome assembly GCA_963830565.1 of uncultured Pseudomonadota bacterium. GTDB lineage: Bacteria > Pseudomonadota > Alphaproteobacteria > Acetobacterales > Acetobacteraceae > DATFDN01. The sequence goes on along the minus strand of CAWHMO010000006.1, from coordinate 111,742 downwards.
TGGCTGGAGGCGGAGCGCGGGCCGGCGCATCGCCTTGTGCCGCCGCCAGATCGCGACGCCGAGGATCAGCAGGGCTGCCAGGAAGTTCACTGAGATAGTCAGGCCCGCCGCTCCGCCGGCAAAGGGGACGAACTGCCCGCGGCCGATCTCGTGCAGGAAGATGGTCTTGCTCATCTTGAGCGAGATGCCGAGCACGTAGAACGTGATTGCGCTCAGCATCTTCAGGCGCAGCGGAAGGCACAGCCAGACCACGCCGGCGGCCATCGCGACCGCCCCGGCCATCGCGAATTTCGCTTCCAGCGCGCTGATAGCGGCAGCAGCAAGCCCGCCCGCGATGCCGAACAGGAGCGGCAGACCGAGCATCAGCCAGCGCGGGCGCTCCTGGCGGCGCGACCAGTCGGCCGTGGAGAGATCGCCGTACGAGCCCTCCATCAGCGCGCGCCCGGCATGGTCAGGAGAGGCCGCGGGCGGCGCGCGGAATGCGGTTCAGCACCGCCCCCAACAGCGCGATGCGGCTGTCGCGCAACGCCCGTACCTGTCTGCTCGGCGGCATCCCAGCGGGACCTCTCCGCCTCCAGCACCAGCACCAGCCCGTCGAGATGTCGCGCCAGCGCCGAGGTATCGGGATAGAGGCGCAGCGGCGCGGTATCGAACAGCACGACGTCGGACAGCTCGCGCAACTGCGCCACCAAGTCAGTGATCCGCTCCGATGCAAGCACGGCACCCGGCCCGCCCTCGCCAAGCTCCGCCTCGCCCCCCGGCATGACGAAGACGCCGCCCTCCCGCCGGGCGTAGAGCGCCTCGTGCAGCCCAGCCCGGTGGCTCAACACCTCGGTGAGACCAGGTTGGCGGGGCAGGCCGTAGACGGCGTGCAGCGCCGGGTTGCGCAGGTTTGCGTCCACCACGACGACGCGCTTGCTCATCTGCTCGGCGAGACAGGCGGCGAGGTTGCAAAGAATGGTGGTGGCACCCTCGCGCCGCTGGCCGGTGGCGATGGCGACGCAGGGTGCCCAGTCGGTGGCGCTGTCCATCACCTTCGTGGCGAGCGCATGCAGCCATTCCGCGCTGATCGTGGGAATGGGCCGGTGTGCGGCCCTTCGCCCCGAGGCAGCGGATCCGGGGTTCCATCCCGCGGACGGGGTGGTCGAGCCTGAGGGAGCGTGCTCCCAGGCCGGCGGGGTCGGCGCGCCCGGCCGGCGCATCGTCGGCCTCGCATGGCCGGTGATCCAGCCGGAAGCGGAAGCGCGATCGGGGGGCGCCTGGGGCGGTGGAGGAGCGAGCGTCATCGCCGTGGCACGTCAGGCACGCTCGCCAGCACCGGGATGTGAAGAACGCGTACGACATGGGCGGGCTGACGGAAGGTGTGATCCAGGAACTCCAGGATGACGGCATAGGCGATGCCGATCACCAGACCGAAGGCGGCGGCAAGACCGAGGACCAGCAGCGACTTCGGCGCACTCGGCGCCACCGGCGGCATCGCCGGGCTGATCACGCGGACGCTGGTGAAAGATTTGGCGTTCATGTCCTCGTTGACGCGCATGTCCTCAACCTTGCGCTTGTAGTCCGCGACCAGCGTGGTGAGCTGGCTGCGGTTCTGCTGGAGCTGGTCGTAGCGCGTAGTTTGTCCGGTGAGGCTGGAGAGCTGCTGGGTCTTCCCGGTGATATCCGCGTTCAACCGGGCGAGCTTGTCCGACAGCGAGGCGATCCGCACGCGGTAGAAATTCCGCAAGCTCTCATACTTCTGCTGCCGCAGCTTGGCGATCTGGTCGTCGATGTTGCGGACCTGCTCGGCGCCGGGCATGAGGCGGGACAGCAATTTATTACGTTGAGCAAACAGAGTCACGAAGCTCTGGTCCAGGGCCTGGGTTCCGGCCACCGAATCACTGGCGTCCGGCGTCTCGATCCAGGCGTTCGAGGACCGGTACGTGCGGTCGATCTCCGAGAGCTTGAGCTGCGCACCCTGCAGATCGATCCGTGCCTTGTCGGCCTCCTGGCGCAGCTCGGCCGTGGTGTTCAGCAACAGCGTCTTCTGCGCGTCGAGATTGGTGATGCCACCCTGCTTGAGGTAATCGCTGAGCGCCGCCTCGGCCTGGGCGAGCTGGCCCCGTGCCCCGCTGAGCTGGGTCTCGTAGAAGCTGACCGAGTGCTTGACGTTGAAGACATCGAGCCGATAGCGCTGGTATTCGGCGATATAGATGTTGAGCGCGTCGGCGGCGAAGTCCGGATTGTTCCAGGCGAAGCCGACATTGACCACATCGGTGTCCTTCACCGAGGCTACAGAAAGCGCGTAGTAGAGCTTCAGCATCAGCGCCTCGTCCGGGTCCCGCCGCTTCAGCATCCCGGCGGCGTAGAGGGGCTCTTCGAGCACCTGGGTGGTGTCCTTGATGAAGTCGCCCACATCCTTCCTGGTGCGCTTGGTCCAGGCCTTCAGACGCTGGAGCGTCGTGATGGCGGGTGGGTCGGGAGGCAAGGGTTGCGCCAGCCGCTCCTTCAATTGTGGAAAGACCGCGCGCAGCAGGGCCGGGTTACGCAGCAGCTCGACCTCGTTGTTAACGTCCTGCTCGCGCTCCTGGAACATCATGTTGGCGACGGGGCGGGTCTGCATGTCCAAGTTCTGGACTTTCTCGCGCCCTATGTTGACCAGCACCTGCGTGGATGCGATGAAGATCGGCATGGCAATGACGACATAGAGGCCGGCCGCCACGATCGCCGCCAGCCAGGCGACGACGATGCTGCGCCGGTATTTGCGCAACACATAAAGGACCTCGGCCATCGAGAAGTGATGTTCCGATGGCGACACGACGTTGTCGTTGAATCCGTTCATGGGCTTCCGCTGATTCTGAGCACGCGCAGCGATCCCTCTCTACCAAATAGCGCCGGTTCCATCCACTCCGCCATCCCCTGAAACGAGCGTTGGGGGCGACGCGACCCGAAGAGACTAGGGAACATTTCAGAAACGACGTTCGAACACTGTCACCACATCCCCCGGCTGCACCGGCGTCTGCCGCTCCGCGCGCCCCTCAATCGGCGGTGCGCCAGGATCGCGGTTGTTGGCGCGCACGATCGAGAACACGTCTTCAACTGCCCGATAGGTGAAGCCGCCGGCGACGGCGACGGCGGTGACGACGGTCATTCCAGGCTGGTATGGATATTGCCCCGGCCTAGCGACCTCGCCGAGCACGAAGAAAGGGCGGTACTGGGTCACCTCAACGGTTACATTAGGGTTTCGGAACATTTCATGCTGTTCCAGCATCTGCGCCGTCGCATGCGCCAGTTGCCGGGCGGTCAGGCCGGCGGCGTGGACATTGCCGATCATCGGCAGGGCGACGTAGCCGGCAGCACCGACGCGGAACTCGCCGGTGAGCGCCGGCTCCTCCACCGTGATGATCCTGACCTGGTCGCCCGGGCCAAGTCGGTAGTCCGAGGAGGTCGCTGATGGGATCGGCGGGAGCTTATCGGCGGGCGTGCCGCAGGCGGCGAGCTGGAGCAGCAACCAGGCGCCGGCAAGGGCCTTCGTGAGACCGCGGCCCTTCGCCGTCGCGTACCATGCCGGCCGCCATCCCGGGGTGGCTCGCCATTCCGGGATGGCGGCCTTATCGCTTGCCAGCACGGACCCTCTCCGTCAGGTAATTCCGATAGGTCGAGGACGCATGCACCGGGAGTGCGACATCCCTTTTTCTGCCTCCTACCGTGAACGTGAATGCCGCCGCTTGCAAGCCGGTACGATCGGTCCGATACGCGCCCACCGCCGTGCGGCTGCCGGCGCATTCGCCCTGGGAATGTTCATTGGACTGCCGGTCGCGACGCGCGCGCAGGATCTTTCCACCTATCTGCCACAGGGCACCCCAGGGGCGGCGCAGGAGCCGGGTGTCACCGTATTGTCGCGGCTGCGGCCGCTCTACGACGCGCCCGGCGTGCGCGCCGGCAGCTTCGTCATCCGCCCGGAACTGGACCAGGGCTTCGGCTTCAACTCCAACGTGACCGGTTTCAGCCCTGGCGGCGGAAGCTGGCTCTTGCGGACCAACCCCTCCGTCACGGTCAATTCGGACTGGTCGCGCGACCAGCTCGGCTTCAGCGCGATGCTGGACGACCATCGCTATCTAAACACGCCGCAGCAAAGTTACACGGACTGGACGGTTGGAGCGACCGGCGGCCTGACGGTCGGGCGGCGCAATATCGTGCTCGGCTATTCCCATCTGTCCCTGCATCAGACGCCCAGCGATATCGGCGCGATCCAGTCCGACACGCCGATCCCCTATACGGTCGAGGACCTGAACGGCGGATACACCTTCGATCAGGGGCGCCTCTCGTTGATCCCGCAGGTCGATTTCAAGCTGTTCCGCTTCACCACCGCCTCGATTCTCGGAACCACTGTAAGTCAGCAGTACCGTGATCGCAACGTGCTTACAGCCGGGGTTACCGTGCGCTATGCACTGAGCGGCGCGACCAGCCTGCTGCTGCTCGCCGAGGGGATCAATTCCAGCTACATCACCGCCAGCCTGCCGGCGCAGCCGGATTCCCGAAGCGTCCTCGTCCTCGGCGGGATCGATTATGCCGCCAGCGGCATCTGGCGCTACCGGCTGTTGGTCGGCGCGGAGGACCGCAAGTTCTCCGCCGCGCAGTTCCCCTCCCGCACCGGCCTGGTGGCCCAGGGTAGCGCGATTTGGTCGCCGAGCGGACTAACGACGGTCACGGGGCTGCTGTCGCGCACCATCGAGGACCCGTCGACGGAAGGCTCCGCCGGCTATACCTACACCACGGCCCAGCTCGTCCTGGATCACGAATACCGCCGCGACATCCTGCTGCAGGGCCGCCTCGGCGGACAGGTCGCGGAGTATCTCCAGAGCGGCGCCACGCAGACCAGCCTGACAGTCGGGGCCGGTATCACCAAGCTGCTGAACCGCAACATGCGGCTGACGCTGGACTACAACTTCACCACCCAGTCCGCACCGAACTACACGGTCAACGGGGCTGCCAACCTGGCCGCGACCCGCAGTGGCGACTTCACCCGCAGCCTGCTGCAGCTGACACTGAGATTCGCGTTGTAACCTACCAGCGCGTCGATGAAGTCAGCCCTCAGGGAACTGGTTTGACTGGAGGCTGACGGCGAAGATTGCGGCTTCACCCTCGGCGGCGACGAGGAGCACGACGATCATCGCGCCGTCAGGCGCCACCAGGCCGCCGATCCATACAGCAGGCGCGTGCAATTATTATTGGTCGGCAGCGTGCATCTCGGCCGCGACCGCATAGCGTCAGCCGCGGAGTCGCTCCGCGATCGCGGCCAGCGCCGCATGGGCCGAGCGCACAGCGCCTTCCTGCCAGCCGTTGATCCAGGACAGGTGCTCGCCCGCGAACAGGAACGGACCGTCGCCGGCGAGCAGCGTCGTGTAGTGGCGCGCGCGGGCCTCGGTGCTCCATTCCGCCCAGGCGCCCAGGCTGAAGGGCACCTTGGGCCAGGCGACCGTCACGCCGCGGCCGAGCCATTGGCGAGACCCCGGATGCAGAAGCTCGCCATCGGCGAGGGCGTCCTCCAGCCGCCGTTCGGGGGCTTTCGCGGCGAAGGCTTCGCCCTCCTTCTGCGACCAGATATAGGCACCGACGAGCACGCCCTTCTTCTGATGAAGGCCGGCGGTGGGGTACCAGATCTGGGTGATCGGGCGGCTGGTCCAGGAAATGCCGCCATAGATGCCGCAGTCAAGCTCCCAGAACCGCCGGTCCGCCTGGAACGCCGCCTTGCCCGCTGGCACATAGGCCGGGGCGGCGGCGGCCTCTCGGGTCGCCGGGGCGAAGTCGGTGGGGATGGCGCGCAGCACGCTGAGCGGCAATGTGACCACGATAATCGGCGCCTCGGCCGCCTGCTCCGCGCCGGAGGCGTCCTTCCAGATGACGCGCCCGCCGGCGTCGGTTCGGCGTAGTGCCGTCACCTCGGCGCCATAGGTGATGCGGCCCCACAGCTTGCGGCCGAATGCCGCGCCGATGCGGCCCATCCCGTTGACAGGCTGTAGCATGGTGGGCGCCATGTTCGCCAGTTCGCCCCACTGCATCGGGCCTTGCCAGAACTCCGAACTCAGGATGGCCCGGAAATCGAGCGGCTTGTTGGCACGGCCCTCCTGCGTCCCGGCGCCGGGCGGCTCCGCCCAGCCGGCCCGGCTCGACCCGCGATAGGCAAGATCGCGGTCGAGGGCGCCGAAGGCGCGCAGGAAGTCGCGCAGACGCTCCGCGTCCTCGGCGGAGGCCGGCTGGCCGAGCGCCGCCCGGTCGATCGCCTTGGCCGCCAGTTCGGCGACGTAGCCGCGCGCGTCGTTCACGACCCGGCGGTTGAGCTGCGGCGCTCCAGCGAAGGCCTTGTCGTCCTGCATCAGCGCGCCACGGTTGTCGTTGCACATCACCTCGAGCGGCACGTTCAGGGCGCGGCAGTAGGACAGGATGGCCTCGTGGTGGTACGGGATGCGCGCCGGGCCGGGGTTGAAATAGAGGTGCTCGGCGAGGTTGAAACGGACCCGCTGCGCACTGTCCGTCTCCTCGATCAGGTCGCCGGGGCGCAGCGTCCAGTTGCGCCCGCCCGGCCGGCCGCGCGCCTCCAGGATCAGCGGATCGAAGCCGGCCGCCACAAGTTCATAGCCGAGCACGAGCCCCGCTATGCCGGCGCCTACGACGATCACGCGCCGCCCAGCGCCCGCGGGAAGGGCAGGCGGCCCGGCATAGGCGGCGGGCGCGGGCAGCAGCCCCATCGCGGCCATGGTGCGATAGGCGGCGGCGATGCCGCCGGCGCGACCGACGCCGTGGATCAGGGCGCGGCGGGAGAGGCTCATTGCGCCGGCCGGCGGGCGCGCAGGGCCGCGGCCAGCGTGCCCTCGTCCAGCACGTCCAGCGCGCCGCCGATCGGCACGCCGTGGGCGAGCCGGGTGACGCTGACGTTCAGCGGGCGCAGGCGGTCCGACAGCCAGTGGGCGGTGGCCGCGCCATCGACCGTCGCACCCAGCGCCAGGATCACCTCGGCGACACCGCCAGCCTCGATCCGGGCCAGCAGTGGACGCAGGTTCAGATCATCCGGCCCCACCCCGCCCAGCGCGGAGAGCGTGCCGCCCAGCACGTGATAGAGGCCTCGATGCACCACGGCGCGCTCCAACGCCCATAGATCGCTGACGCCTTCCACCACGCAGATCATGCTCCGTTCGCGGTTGGGATCGGCGCAGATGGCGCATGGGTCGCGGCTGTCGAGATTGCCGCACTGCGCGCAGCGCCGCACGGTGCGCGCCGCCTCCGCCAGCGCCCCGGCGAGCGGGAGCATCCGCGTCTCCGGCTCCAGCAGCAGGCGCAGCGCTGCGCGGCGGGCGCTGCGCGGACCCATGCCGGGCAGCTTGGCCAGCAGGCCGATCAGCCGCTCGACCTCGGGTCCGCCCATCTAGAACGGCAGCTTCATCCCCGGCGGGATCGGCAGCCCGGCCGTCACCTGCTGCATCTCCTCCGCCGCCCGCGCCTCGACCTTCCGCTTGGCGTCGGCGTGCGCCGCAATGATGAGATCTTGCAGCATTTCGGTCTCCTGCGGATCGACCAGCTTGGGATCGATCCTGATCCGCCGCAGCGCGCCCTTGCCGTTGAGGGTGACGACGACGAGGCCGGCACCGGCCACGCCGTCGGTTTCCGAGGCTTCAAGCTTGGCCTGCATCTCCTCCATCTTCGCCTGCATTTCCTGTGCCTGCTTCATCAGGCCGGCCAAGTTCTTCATCAGTCCTGCTCCATCTCGTCGGCGGGTTCGGCATCCGGGGGCGCGAAGTCGGGCATGTCGGTCGCGGCCGGCAGGCCGTAGTAGTCGGCAGTCGCGTCATGCACCGTCTCGATGCGCGCGCCGGGGAACGCGTCGAGGATCGCGCGCACCAGCGGGTGATCGGCGGCGGCGGCGCGGCGCCCGGCATCGGCGGCATTGCCCTGCTCGGCAAGCGTCGGCTCTCCGGTGGCCGAGGACAGGGCAATGGTCCAGCGCGTGCCGGTCGCCTCATGCAGGAACGCGGCCAGACGCGGCGCGAAGTCCCGGGGCGCCGCCGGCTGCGGGCGGATCTCGATCACCGGCGGGGCGAAACGGACCAGGTGGACCGAGTGCAGCAGATGGGCGTGCAGCAGCGCCTCGCGCCGCTCGGCCAGCAGCGTGGCGACATCGCGAAATCCGGCCAGTCGCGGCGCGGCCGGCTCGGAAGCCGGCTCCGGCACTCGCAGGGCGGTCCCGCCGCCGGCCGCGCGCAATCCGCCGCCCGGCCCCGAACCGCCGGGGCCGGCTGGGGCAGCGGGAGAGTCCGGGGTCTGGGTCAGCCGGCGTACCAGCTCGCCCGGCGCGGGCAGGTCGGCGACGTGGCAGAGTCGGATCAGCACCATCTCGGCGGCGGCGCGGCGGTCCGGCGCGGCCTCGACCTCGCCCACGCCCTTGAGCAGCATCTGCCAGGCACGCGCCAGGATCGGCACCGAGAGCCGATCGGCCAGCGCCGCGCCGCGCGTGCGCTCGGCTTCCGGCAACTCGGGACTGTCGCGCAGGCCGGGGACGGATTTCAGCCGGGTGAGGGTGTGCAGCAGCTCCAGCAGATCGGCGAGCATGACGCCGAGATCGGCCCCGCGCTCATGGGCGCGTTCCGTCACCTCCAGGGCGGCGGCGGGGCGACCCGCCATCACCGCCTCCAGCAGGTCGAACACCGTCTCCCGGTCGGCCAAGCCCAGCATGTCGGCGACCTGCGGCGCGGTGACGCCGTCCTCGGCGCGGGCGATCGCCTGGTCGAGCAGGGAGAGCCCGTCGCGCACCGAGCCGTCGGCGGCGCGCGCGATCAGATCGAGCGCCGCCGGTTCCGCCGCCACGCCCTCGGCAGTGGCAATACGGGCGAAATGCGCCGACAGCTCGGCGATGCGCACCCGCCGCAGGTCGAAACGCTGGCAGCGCGAGAGGACGGTGATCGGCACCTTGCGCAGATCGGTGGTGGCGAAGACGAATTTCACGTGCGCCGGCGGCTCCTCCAGCGTCTTCAGCAGCGCGTTGAAGGCATGGCGCGACAGCATGTGGACCTCGTCGATGACGAAGACCTTGGTGCGCGCCTGCATCGGGCGGAACCGGGTCGCCTCGATGATCTCGCGCACGTCATCGACCCCGGTGCGCGAGGCGGCGTCCATCTCCAGCACGTCGGGATGCCGGTCGGCGAGGATCGCGGTGCAGTTGGCGCAGACGCCGCACGGATCGGCGGTCGGCCCGCCGGTGCCGTCCGGGCCGACGCAGTTGAGGGCGCGGGCGATGATGCGGGCGGTGGTGGTCTTGCCGACGCCGCGCACCCCGGTGAGCATGAAGGCGTGCGCCACGCGGCCGAGGGCGAAGGCGTTGCGCAAGGTGCGCACCATCGCCTCCTGCCCGATCAGGTCGTCGAAGCGGGTCGGCCGGTACTTCCGCGCCAGCACCCGGTACGGGGCGGCCTGCGGTCCGGCGGGCGCGGCATCGCCGAACAGCCCAGGGCCGGGTGAGGGGGCTGTGTCCTGCGGCGGATCGTCCTGGAACAGGCCGGACATGCGGCGTTCGAACCTAGCCGCCGCGGCGGCCACCTTTCAGGGATTGCGGAGTGGGAGGCCGGTACGACGACCCGAGCGGAAACTCGCTGCGGCTGCTTCCTTCCGGACCTGACCGGGTTGGCAAGGCGCCCGTCCGCCGCCGACCTCCCGCGCCTGCATTACCGCTTCGCGGGGCGGGGGGCAACAGAGTTGGCAGGTGGAAAATTTGCGCACTACCGCGCCAAGCGGGGCGGCGACGGTGAATCCGAACAGGTGACGAATTGGACCGGGTAATCGGGCGTGTTCCGGTCCTCGGAGATAAAGGTGGCACCCTCCGCAGTCGCCTGCGCGATGAGCAGATGATCGAACGGATCGCGGTGATACACCGGCAGTCCCGTGAGCGCGAGGAGATGCGCGGTGCTGATATCGAGCCGGACGAATCCCTCCCGCTGGACGACATCCGCGATCTCCCGGATATCGGCTTCCAGCCTTCCAACCCGCACCTTCACGACGATTTCCCAAAGCGAGACCACGCTGACGATGACGTCGTTGCCAGGGTCCTCGATCAGTTCCCGCGCCCGCGCCCCAAGCCGATCATCGTCCGCCAGCCACCAGAGGAGGGCATGAGTGTCGAGGAGGAGCCTCACTCCTCCTCGCCCTCCATGGCGGCCAGCACACCCAGCGGAAGCGTGTCGAAGTCGGGTGCCATGCGGATCTTGCCTCGCAAGGCACCTGGTCGACGGCGGGGTCGCTCCGCTTTCGGCGGCGGACGGACCTCGGCAAGTACATGCTCACGGGATGTAATCAGGAACGAGGCGCCATGCCGGACCTGGCGCAGGAACCCGGTCAGGTTTCCTCGAAACTCACGTACGCCCACCCGCTGAACCTGTGGCGCCTCCCTGTCTTGCTGCGGCTGGGTCATGACGCGCCTCCTGTGTGAGCGCAATATGTGTACGCAAGCTGTTTGTACGCGTCAACGGCGCATGGGCTTCTATAAACCAAGAGAAACGTTCGGCTGGATCGGAAGCCAGACATTCGAATCGCGATATTGGCGAGTTGGTGATTCGCTGGTCCGAGTTGCCAATCCGCATCGAGCCGAGACTTATGATTTCGGCTCGGCGCGATCAGGGCGCAGCCAGGCTACTTTGAATCAGCAGCCAGGCTACTTTGAATATAAGTGCCCGCGTTGAGCCGAACGCCCCGGTAGATCGCATCTAGAGGCAGGGCGACGTCGATCTCGGGCAATTCGAGCGTGCCGCCTCCGGCGCCGAATGCGGCAGCATCCCCCTGTGTCAACGCGGCCTCGATCCAGCCCTGTTCGCCGAGGTGGAGGATGGTCGCTGCCATCCGGACTTGCTCGAGGAGCACATAGCGCCGGATCCCGGGCAGCCGGGCATACTCGGCTCGCTTTTCCAGCCGGTCCGTGGCCGCCGTGTCGCCTGAGAGCACCTCCAACAGCACCACGGCGTCCCGCAGGGTGCGGACGTCATCAGGAAGCCGCCCGGCAACCACGGCCACGTCCGGGTAACGGATTTTGCCCTCAACCTCGAGGCGCATCTCGGGGACCGCGTCGAAAAGGTCCGGATCCAGGGCATCCTCCAGAAGCCGGACGAGGTTAGAGATGATGCGCTGGTGCGCCCGACTGCCCCCGGTCATCTCCACGATCCGGGAGCCGTCGAACTCATGCCGTCCCTCCTGCTTATCCTCCCAGGCGAGGAAGCGATCGATCGTCCACGGCTCGCGTAGGGCGATATTCATGGCGCCAAAACTAGGGGCATCGTCGGGTAGGCGCAATCATCGTCCATGCATTCCATAAGGCTGTGACTGCACCTGTGTATACCTGAGAAGTGAGTGGCCGTTACACCGCCCGGACAAGGCCGGCATAGAACTCCGAAAGGGGAATCTGTATCCCCAGCTCCGGCAACGCGAGGGCGTCACCCGCCGCCAAGGTCTGGCCGAGCCACTCCACTCCACGGCGCGAGAACACGGTGGCCCCGACCCTCTCCTGCTCCAGCAGCACATAGCGGCTGATGGAGGCAGTGTCGCGGTACTCACAATTCTTGGCGCCGATGTCGGTGTGGGCCGTCCCCTCGGACAGGATCTCGAACACGACCAGCGGTTCCCGGATGAGCGTCCCAGACCCCTCGACCGGGGTGCAGACGACCAGGGCGTCTGGATACCGGATTCGTCCGGCCACCTCGATCTTGATATCGCTTCCGTAGATGCGGCACGGCGATCCCTTGAGCCGATTGCCGATCTCCCGGAGCAGGTTGGATTGTATCAGGGCGTGCGCCTCGGAGACCCCAACCATGGCGACCGGGCCGATTCCGTCGAACTCGTATTTCGCCGGCTGCCGTTCCTCCCATTCCAGGAACTCGGCAAGGCTTATCGGTTTGCTCAGCGCCGTACTCATGACCGCACCCTAGCACGGTTGCCCCCCTCCTCCCCACATGGCACCGTCCCCGGACCATCGCGCCCGGACCCGATCGTGCCCCTCATCCTCGCCAGCCGCCCGAATGTCTATTCCGCGAGCCCGCTGGATCGCGCGGCGGAGCGGCGGGAGGACACGGCCTGGATCGCCGAGCGGCTCGCCGATCCCGAGACGCTGTTCGTGCCGGTCTGGCGGAGCCGCAACCTGGTCGCCGGCCTCGACGAGAAGCGGCCGGAGGCGGTGTATATCTCCGGCGAGGCCGCCGCCGCGCTGCGCATGGAAGGCGGGCCATGGGCATTCCTCGGGATGCTGGGCGGACGGGCGGTGTTCGCCGTCGATATCAGCGCGGCCGACGACCCGGTGCCGCTGCTGCCCGGCGAGCTTGGCCGGTTCGTCGACCTCCGCGCCGTCGGCTGGGGCGAGCCGCGCCCTGAGGCCGCCGTGCTGGCGCATGCGCGCGGGCTGATGCACTGGCGGCTGCGCAACCGCTTCTGCGGCGTATGCGGGGCGCCCTGCGAACCAAAATCCGCCGGCCACGTCATGCGCTGCACCGCCTGCGAGGCCGAGCACTTCCCCCGCACCGACTGTGCCGTGATCATGCTGATCAGCCGCGGCGATCATGTCCTGCTCGGCCACTCGCAGCGCTTCCCGCGCGCCAACATGTACTCGACCTTGGCGGGATTCCTGGAGCCGGGCGAAAGCCTGGAGGAAGCGGTGCGGCGCGAGGTGCGCGAGGAATCCGGCATCGAGGTCGGGGACGTCTGGTACCATTCGAGCCAGCCCTGGCCATTCCCCGGCAACATCATGCTCGGCTACTACGGCGAGGCGCTGACCGAGGACATCGTGGTGGACCAGACCGAGCTGATCGACGTGCGCTGGTTCTCGCGCGAGCAGCTTCTTGATCCTGACCGGCACGGCTTCATGCTCCCGCGCGGCGATTCCATCGCGCGCCGGCTGATCGACGACTGGCTGGCATCCGGCTGAGCCCGTGCCGGACCTGCTGACCATCGGCTACGAAGGCACCACGATCGACGCCGTTCTGGACACGCTGCTCGGCGCCCGGATCAGCCTGCTGATCGATGTCCGGGCGCTGGCCGCCTCGCGCAAGCCCGGCTTCTCCAAGCGCCAGCTTGCCGCCGCGCTGGATGAGCGGGGCATAAACTATGTCCATCTGCGCCCGCTCGGCACGCCGAAGCCGGGGCGCGATGCCGTGCGCGCCGGGCATCCGGAGCGGATGGAACCGATCTTCCGCGCCCATATGCGGGGCGACGAGCCCCAGGTCGCCCTGGCCGAGGCGACCGCGCTCGCCCGTGCCCACAAATCCTGCCTTTTGTGTTTCGAGCGCGACCCGGCGCATTGCCATCGTCGGATCGTGGCGGAGATGATACAAGAGCAAACTGGTCAGCCCATCAGGCACTTGCACCCTGGCTGACGGCTTGCGGCATCCGGTTCGCGTTGACCAGGCCGGAGGGGGGTCCTATCTCCTGCTGGCCTCGGTCTTGTCCCGACTCGGCCCGAAAGGTCTCAATGCTCGGCTCCCTCGCCCGCGCCGTATTCGGCACCGCCAATGACCGCTCGCTGAAAGCGTATCAGCGCCGCGTGCCGCAGATCAATGCGCTGGAGCCGGCCATCTCCGCCCTCTCGGACGATGCGCTGCGCGCCAAGACTGTCGAGTTCCGGGAGAAGCTCGCCAGTGGCGCGGCCCTGGATGACCTGCTCGCGGAAGCCTTCGCCGTGGTGCGCGAGGCCGGACGGCGGACGCTGGGCCAGCGCCATTTCGACGTGCAGCTCGTCGGCGGCATGGTGCTGCATGACGGCAAGATCGCCGAGATGAAGACCGGCGAGGGCAAGACCCTGGTCGCCACCTTGCCTGTCTATCTCAACGCGCTGCCCGGCAAGGGCGTGCATGTCGTCACCGTCAACGACTACCTGGCCCGCCGCGATTCCGAGTGGATGGGCCAGATCTACCGCTTCCTTGGCCTGAGCGTCGGGGTGATCGTCCACGGCCTGGACGACGCCGAGCGGCGCGCGGCCTACGCGGCCGACATCACCTACGGCACCAACAACGAGTTCGGCTTCGACTACCTGCGCGACAACATGAAGTACCGCCTGGAGGACATGGTCCAGCGCGACTTCAGCTTCGGCATCGTGGACGAGGTGGACAGCATCCTCATCGACGAGGCGCGCACCCCTCTCATCATCTCCGGCCCGGCCGAAGACAGCTCCGACCTCTATCGCCGCGTCGACGCCGTGGTGAAGGAACTGGTGAAGGACCCGGAGACCTACGACAAGGACGAGAAATTCCGCACCGTATCGTTGACCGAGCCCGGGTCGGAGCGTGTGGAGGACATGCTGCGCGCGGCCGACGTGCTGGCGGAAGGCAATCTCTACGACATCTTCAATGTCTCGGTCGTTCACCACGTCCAGCAGTCGGTACGCGCGCACACGCTGTTCACCCGGGACGTGGACTACATCGTCCGCCAGGGAAAGGTCGTCATCATCGACGAGTTCACCGGCCGCATGATGGAAGGAAGGCGCTACTCCGACGGGCTGCACCAGGCGTTGGAGGCGAAGGAGCACGTGGAGGTCCAGGCGGAGAACCAGACGCTCGCCTCCATCACCTTCCAGAACTACTTCCGGCTGTACCCCAAGCTCGCCGGCATGACCGGGACGGCGGCGACCGAAGCCGACGAGTTCGAGGAGATCTACAAGCTCAACGTGGTCGAGATCCCGACCAACGTGCCGGTGTCCCGCAAGGACGAGGACGACGAGGTCTATCGCAGCGCCGAGGAGAAGTGGAACGCCGTGGCGTCGCTGATCGAGGAGACGCGCAAGACCGGCCAGCCGATGCTGGTCGGCACCGTCTCGATCGAGAAAAGCGAGCACCTGAGCGACATCCTGAAGCGCCGCGGCGTGCCGCACGCAGTGCTGAACGCGCGCTTCCACGAGCAGGAGGCCGCCATCGTCCAGGACGCCGGCGCACCCGGCGCGGTGACGATCGCCACCAACATGGCCGGGCGCGGCACCGACATCAAGCTGGGCGGCAACCTGGAGATGCGCCTGCAGGCCGAGCTCGCCGCCATCGACGATGCCGGCCTGCGCGCCACCCGCGAGGCCGAGATCCGCGACGAGCTGGCGGGGGCGCACGAGACGGTCAAGCGGGCCGGCGGCCTGTTCGTGATCGGCACCGAGCGTCACGAGAGCCGACGCATCGACAACCAGCTACGCGGCCGATCGGGCCGGCAGGGCGACCCCGGCCGGTCGCGCTTCTTCCTCTCGCTCGAAGACGACCTGATGCGCATCTTCGGCTCCGACCGGATGGGCGGGATGCTGCAGAAGCTCGGCCTGAAGGACGGCGAGGCGATCACCCATCCCTGGATCAACAAGGCACTGGAGAAGGCGCAGAAGAAGGTCGAGGCGCGCAACTTCGATACCCGCAAGAACGTGCTGAAATACGACGACGTCATGAACGACCAGCGCAAGGAGGTGTATGCCCAGCGCAAGGAGTTCATGAAGGCCGCCGATGTCTCCGAGACGGTCGCGGTGATGCGCGCCGAGGTCATCGAGGCGATGGTCGATCGGCGCATTCCCGAGAAGGCGTTCGCCGAGCAGTGGGAGCTGCAGGAGCTGGCCGAGGACGTCCATCGGGTGCTGAACCTCAAGCTGCCGGTCGAGGATTGGGGCCATGAGGACGGCATCGACGAGACGCGGATGCGCGAGCGGATCGTTCAGGCGGCTCAGGAGTTCATGGACGCCAAGACCGCGGATCTCACGCCCGAGCTGACGCGCTTCATCGAGAAATCCCTGCTGATCCAGACCCTGGATGCGGTGTGGAAGGAGCACCTCTACGCACTCGACCACCTGCGCCAGGGTATCGGCTTGCGCGCCTACGGCCAGAAGGACCCGCTGAACGAATACAAGACCGAGGCCTTCGCGCTGTTCAACGCGATGCTGGACGATCTGAAGGAACGCGTGACGGGGATGCTGACCCGCGTCGAGCTGGCGCCCGAACGCCCGCCCGAGCCCGAACCGTTCCCGCCCGGCTTGCTGGAACTCCATCCCGATCCGGCCTCGGCTTTTGGCGGTGGGGGTGGTGGCGCGCAGGCGGTGCTGGAGGCGCCCGCTCCCGTGGCCGCTCTCTCCCTCGTGGCGTCCTCGGAGGCATTCGATCCGGCGGACCCGGTGACCTGGCGAGCCACGCCGCGCAACGCGCCCTGCCCGTGCGGGTCGGGCAAGAAGTATAAGCACTGCCACGGGCGACTGGGGTAGCGACTTTACCTCTCCGGCTTACGGGCGAGGGGGGTGGTTCGCGGAGACGGGCTTATCAGCCTCTCCGCCGTTTCCACTACCGACCGGACCTCGATCCCCGCCATCCGGCCATCCGGAGCCACCACCGGCGCGGCGCATCGTCCGGCCGGGGCGTATTCGGTCGCCGGCGTGGGTCCGAACAGGCCGATTGTCGGAGTGCCGGTCGCCGCGGCGAGATGCATCAGTCCGGAATCGTTGCCGATGAACACGGCGGCGCGATTGAGGCAGGCGGCGGCCTCCGGCAGCGACAGCTTGCCCACGAGGTCGATCGCCCCTGGCAGCAGCCTCAGCAACGGTGCGGCCATCGCCCGCTCCGTCTCGCCTGGGCCGCCCAGCACCGCCGGGACCGCCCCTGGCAAGGCCCCTGCCGCCAGGGCCCGGAACAGGGCAGCGAAGCGTTCGGCCGGCCACACCTTCGGCGGCCAGTTCGCGGTCGGTCCCAACCCCACCACGGGGCGGTCGCCGGGCAGCAACGCTTTCGCCCGGGCGCGATCCTGAGACGCCGTCCAGGCAACAGGCACGGGCGGCGGGTCGAGGTCGAGCATGGCGGCGAGTTGCGCGGTCTTGTGCCGCGGCTTGGTTTCGGCCCCGCGCCCCCCGCGCGAGCGCATGATTGCGCGCCGCCGGGCCCGCACCAGCCAGCCGAGCGCCGAACCTCGCACGTCGACCACGAGATCCCAGCGGCGCCCCGCTGCCCAGGCCCACAGGCCCAGCCAATGCGCATCCCACCGCCGCTTGTTCAGGACGATCGTCCGCTCGCGGTTCGGCATCCGCGCGAAAACGCCCTCGGCGTAAGGTCCGCAGGCCACGGTGATCCGTGACTTCGGATAGACGCGAATCAGGTGATCGAGCAGCCCCGTGGAAAGCACGGCGTCGCCGACTCGGTTTGAGGTGACGAACAGGATCTGCATCGCACGCCGCGATAGCCGGAAAGGCGCGCCGAGGAAACGGATCGGCGCCACGCGTCGGCCGCCGCTGTTCTCTGCAATTTGAGCGACAGTCGCTTGCGGAAAGCGCAGCCAAATGGCCGCTGAGCGCCTTTCCGTCGAGTGGCACGCCGGAAAATCGCCACATTCACGCTCGATATACGCCAATCCATAGATGGACCGCCAATCCGAGGTCAAGACAAATTTCGGAGTCGATCGAGTAGGCAGGTCCCCAAGCAGAGGGGTTATCAAGCATGCGAATAGCGCAAGTCGCACCTCTTTTTGAGGCTGTTCCGCCAAAGCTGTATGGCGGCACGGAGCGGGTCGTATATTCTTTGACCGAAGAACTCGTTGGCCTGGGTCATGACGTGACGTTGTTTGCGAGTGGTGATTCCGTCACTTCCGCGACGCTCGCCCCAATGCGTGACCAAGCTATCCGGCTCGATCCGAATGTAAAGGATTGGGTCGCCTACTATATGCGGATGATGGAGCTGGTCCGTAGGCGGGCTGATGAATTCGATGTGCTGCATTTTCACAGCGATTACTTTCCGTTGTCCTTGTTTTCGCGGCAGCGCACGCCGTTCGTGACAACCTTGCACGGCCGGCTCGATTTGCCTGAATTCAAGATGATCTACGAAATGTTTCCGGACGCGCCGTTCGTTTCAATTTCAGACTCCCAGCGTGGCCCGATTCAGGGCCTGAACTGGGTACGCACCGTGCTGCATGGCAACCCGGCGACCTTGCTCACGCCGCGCCCGGTGAAGCAGGATTATTTCGCATTCCTCGGCCGGATCTCGCCCGAGAAGGGCGTGGACAAGGCGATCCGCATCGCCGAGGCCGCGGGCGTCAAGCTGAAGATCGCCGCCAAGGTGGACGACGCCGACAAGAAATACTGGGAAGGGCAGATCAAGCCGCTGCTCGAGCGCGGCACCCATGTGGAGTTCGTCGGCGAGATCAATGATGCGCAAAAGCCGGATTTCCTCTCCGGCGCGCACGCGTTGCTGTTCCCGATCGACTGGCCCGAGCCATTCGGGCTGGTGATGATCGAGGCGATGGCCTGCGGCACGCCGGTGATCGCCTTCCCGTTCGGCTCGGTGCCCGAGGTGATCGACCATGGCGTGACCGGCTTCATCGTGCCCAACGAGGCCGCCGCGGTGAGCGCCATCGGCAATCTCGGCCGCCTCGACCGCCGGCAGGTGCGCCGGCAGTTCGAGCGTCGCTTTCACGGCCCGCCGCATGGCCGAGGACTATGTGTCAGTCTATGAGGAGTTGTGCGTGGGCCGGCGGTCGATGCTGCGCGCGGTCGGCGCCTAGCATCCGATGCCACCCCCGGGGCCTCCGCCTCGGCCCCGGGGAGATGGATTGTCAGCGCACCGGCGGTGGAGGGGGATAACCCATGCCGGGCTGCATGCCTGGTCCCGGCGGGTAGGCGCCAGCCGGCGGGTTCACGCTGGGCTGCATCCCGGCATTCGCCGGATAATACCCACCAGGGCCGGGCTGCATGCCTGGGCCGGGCGGATAGCCGCCCGCGCCGCCCATACCCGGCTGGCCGGGAGGCATACCGGGCTGATAGCCGGACATACCCGCTTGAGGCCCGTTCATGCCGGGCTGCATCCCCATGCCTGGCTGCATCGGCATGCCGGATTGTATTGCCATCTGCGCCTGCTGCGCCTGCTGCATCGCTTGCTGAATCAGTTGCATCGTCCGCTCCCGATCACCGGAAGCCAGGGACTGCAACGCGCCGCTGATGGTCTGCACGGCAGGGCTCTGGTCGGGCTGGTTGACCATGCCTTGCGGGACGGAGCGGTTGAGCAGATAGGTCTCGGCGTTCTCAAGAGCGGCCTGGGCCGCGCCGGTGCGGTGGCGGCTGAGGGCGTTCTGGGCAGCCTGCAAGTATCGCGTGGCATCCGCATTCGGACCCGCTCCCGGCGAGGGAAGGCTGGGCGAGATGACCGAGCGGGAATCGCGCTCATTGAGGTTGGTCGCACGGCGTGACATCGGCTGGTGGCTCGGCGGCGCCGGCATCTCTCCCATCGGGTGCGCGCCGGTACCCCCGGCCGACATGTCGTTCTGGGGGGGATAGCCCTCCTGCGACAAGCCCGACTGCCCGCTCGTCTGGGCCAAGGCCGGGGTCACGGCGAGCGCCGTCACCATGGTGAGCGAAAGAACGGCTGAGCGCATGTCTGGTCTCCTGGCAGGGGCTTCGCACAAGACCTAATCCTTTCGGCAATGGCCCGCTTCCGCCGGTGACGAGGTATTGAACGGCGCCCGGCTACCGCCAGCGCCGGTGGAACCATAGCCACTGGTCCGGATGCTCGCGCACCCAGGCTTCCACGAGCCCTGTTACCTGCTGCATGGTCTGGGGGACATCGACCACGCCTTCCCGGTCGCGCGGCAGGTCCAGCGGACCGACCGCGTCCACCCGGAAGCGGCCGGCCGGCAGCCGCACCACCCGCACGCCGATCACCGGGCAGTCGAATTGCCGCGCGAGGCGGGCGAGGGCGGGGTTGGCCTTGCAGCGCCGGCCGAAGAACGTGACGTCCACGCCGCGCGAAAAGTGCTGATCGACCAGCATCCCGAGATGCTCGCCCCGACGCAGCGCGCCCGCCATCTCGAGGGGCGCCTCCATCCGGGTACGGATGAGCCGGCCCATGAGCGGCGTGCGGATGCGGGCGATCTCGGCCGCGACCGCGCGGTTGTTGGGCATCCGGTACACCACCGCCGAGGGCAGTCCGTGCGCGGCGGCGGCGACTGCCGGCAGCTCCCAGTTGCCGAGATGGGCGGAAAAGCAGAGCGCCGGCTTGCCGTCGTGCAAAAGCTCGTAGAACAGCGGCGCCGCGTCGGTCTCGATCCGACCCGCGCCGGGATGGTCCGGGTCGAAATCCCACAACCGGCCGAGATGCACGTATTCGCCGGCGACGCGGCCGAGATTCTCCCAGGCCGAGCGCAGTGTCGCCTCGATCCAGGCCGTGTCCCGGTCGGGGAAGGCGGCGCGCAGATTGGCCTGGCCGATGCGGTGCGCCGGGCTGAGCGGGCCGAGGCGTCGCGCTGCCGCCCCGCACAGCGCCGAGGCACGGTCAGGATCGGTGCGGCCCAACCCGCGTAGCAGGCCGGAGATCGTCGTGCCGAGCCATCGCTCGGCCAGTTTCGGAGGAGTCACGCCGGCGGGCGGGGAAACGGCAGGCTGGCATTCATGTGCGTCGCGGCGACCGCCGCCTGACCCGCGGCGACGCTGATCTGCGAGAGCCCTTGCACCACGTCGCCGGCGGCGTAGAGACCGGCGACGCTCGTCTGCTGGTGTCCGCGGACGATCAGCGCGCCATCCTCGTCGGCTTCGGCCCCGAGCGAGGTCGCAAGCTCGGAGCGGATGCGGGTGCCGAGCGCCGAGTAGATGGTATCGAAGCGGTGCGTCGTGCCGCCGGCCATGTGCCACGTAGTGATGCTGTTGCCTTCCAACGAAAGCTCGCCGACGGGGGCATCCAGGATGCGGATGTCAGCCGCGCGCAGCGTATCCCGCTCCTCGTCGGAAATGTCCATCTCCTGTCCAAGCGTCAGCACTGTCAGATCGCACGTGTAGGCGCGCAGCAGCAGAGCTTCCTGGAGGCGGCACTTGCCGTAGGCGATTAGAGCAATCTTCTGGTTCGCGGCCTCGTAGGCGTCGCAGATCGGGCAGTAGCGGACCAGGCCGCGGCGAACGGCGTCGCTTATGCCGGGCAGTTCGGGTTCCACATCGAGGCCCCCGGTTGCGAGCAGCACGCGCCGGGCCTGGAAGGTTCCGCCATCGCTTGTGGCGATGAACTGTCCTTCTGCGCGCCGCTCCAGCCGGTCCACCTGGCCGGCGATGATCTCGGCGCCGTATTTGCGCGCCTGTTCCCGCAAGCGGCCGAGTAGAGCCTTGCCGGAAATGCCGTCGGGGAAGCCGATCAGGTTGTGGGAGATGGGAATCCAGGACGCGCGGCTTGCCCCGGCATCGATCACGCGAACCCGGCGGCGGAACCGGGCGAGGTAGGTCGCGGCCGTTAGCCCAGCCGGGCCGGCGCCGATCACGAGGACATCCGGTGAGGATAACTCAAGGTTTGCCATGGCGGTTGGGCTTTCTGCATTGAATGGCGAAACCGGGGAATTGAACTAGGGTTCCGCCGGCTAGCCCTGCCGAACACTGCCCTGGCATCACCGTTCGCGAGGCTTTAATGCCGGACAGCGATAATAGATTTGCTCCGGGTCAGTGTCGTTGCCGTAATCGAATAGGAAATCCAAGCCTTCCGCGTATGTGAGCGCTGTGCTGGTTGTGCTGGTATTGGCCGATCTACATCCGGTACGGTGGCACCGCCAGGAGTGATCTCATCCGGATGCAAGTAGTAGGTCCGCGCTGGCTTGTTGGTTCCATACTGGATAGTTAGTTTGGTGACGCGTAATTGTCGCCTAAGGTCATCGCAGTGCCGTCCCCTCGCCGATAAGGCCGAAAGCTTCGGAGGAACTAGAAAGAGTAAGTATCTGAGCCCATTGGGGACCCGAGATCAAGGGTGTTCCAAGATGGTGATATTCACTAACGAAGTGGTCTACTGCGCCTATACGTTCATTCTTCTGGTAGGCGCCCTGATAGCCGGTCTGTATGACTGGGGAAAACCGATGTTTTCGCGTATCCTCGGACGGAAAAAGGCTGCATCCCAGACCGTCACCATGCACCGTGCAGAACCGTCAATGGCGAAAGTACACGGGGCGTTTATCACGATCGCTGGCATTCTCAACATAGGTCTGGCTCAAATAGCATGTGCCGACATTGAACATGGCATCCGGCAATTCTCATTTATCATAACTCTCGCTCAGACACTCGCATGGGCGTATCTGATCTATGGCAACAAGTGGGTGCGAAGCCTGATCGTGATCGGGGTAGAGAAGACTGCTTCGATTGAGAAGTACGAGGTTACTCTGCGACCACCTTCATAGATGAGGATCTGCCCAACTCGGCTTTGAGCGCCGCCTCAATAGCCTTCCGCGAAGTAGATCAGCAGCGGCTTGACGTCACCTCAATCAGGTTCCCCCGCTATCACAGCCATCCACCAGGGTCGGGGCCGGCGGCGGGATACGCTGTCGCTCTCCCGCCCTACCCTTTCGTGGGTCAATGTCGAGGGCCATTAGTATCACACCGTGACCAGAATTTTCCCGAACACGTCGCGCCGCTCCAGCCTCTCGAGGCCCGCGCGCACGTCGTCCAGCCTGTACTCGGAATCGATCACCGGCCGCACCCCCGCCGCGATCCGATCGAGCGCGCGGGTCAGCGCCGCGATCGGGGCGCCGAACGAGCCGATGATG
Source organism: uncultured Pseudomonadota bacterium (assembly GCA_963830565.1). Lineage (GTDB taxonomy): Bacteria > Pseudomonadota > Alphaproteobacteria > Acetobacterales > Acetobacteraceae > DATFDN01. Next base: position 89,248 of record CAWHMO010000006.1, on the reverse strand, counting down.
CGGTACTGCTGCTGGAAGAGCTGCATCAGGTTGATGCTCCCCGACGGACCCGACGTCGCGCCGCATGTCACCAGCCGCCCGCCGCGGCGCAGCGACAGCAGCGAGCCGTTCCAGGTCTCCGCGCCAGTGTGCTCGAAGACGACATCGACGCCGCGCTTGGCGGTGATCTTGCGCACCACGCCCTCGAACCGGTCCTCGCGGTAGTTGATGACGTGATCGGCGCCGAGCGCACGCGCCTTCGCCGCCTTGGCCTCGCTGCCGACGGTGGTGATGACGGTGCAGCCGATCGACTTGGCGATGCGGATGGCGATGCTGCCGATGCCCGAGCCGCCGGCGTGGATCAGCACCGACTCCCCCGGCTCCAGAAGCGCGTTGTCGAACAGCATGTGCTCGACGGTGGAATAGGCGACCGGCACGCAGGCCGCGTCGCGCGCATCGACCCCCTCCGGCACGCGCAACGTGAGGCGCGCGGGATGGACCACCATCTCCTGCGCGAAGCCGTCCAGATGGAAGCCTCGCACCCCTTGCGGGTTCTCGCAGAGATTCTCGATGCCTTGGCAGCAGAAGCGGCAATGTCCACAGGTGACCGCGGCATACGGGATCACACGGTCGCCGGGCGCGAAACCAGTCGCGCCGTCGCCCACTTCCAGCACCTCGCAGGCGGCCTCGGCGCCGACGGTCAACGGGAAGCGGCGCTTGGCGAAGGCCATGCCGCGGAAGCCCCAGAGGTCGATGTGGTTGAGCGCAACCACGCGCACGCGCAGCAGCAGTTCGCCAGGGCCGGGCGTCTGGGGCGCGTCAATGGCGCGGAGCGCGATCTCGCGTTCCGCGAGCAGTTGCAGCGCGCGCATTCTCACGTCGGCGGTGCGCCGAACACCAGGGCGACGTTCTGCCCGCCGAAGCCGAAGGAGTTGGAGACGGCGTGCGCCACGGATGCCTCGCGCGCCACGTTGGGCACGCAATCGACCGGTAGGGCCGGGTCGGGCGTGTCGTAGTTGATCGTGGGCGGCAGCCGCCCGCGCAGCAGCGCCAGGATGGTGAACACCGCCTCGATCGCGCCGGCGGCGCTGAGCGTGTGGCCGATCATCGACTTGTTGGACGAGATCGGCAGCGCGCTGGCACGCTCGCCGAACACGGTCGAGACGCCCAGCCACTCCATCTTGTCGTTCTCCGGCGTGCTGGTGCCGTGCGCATTGATGTAGCCGATCGCCTCCGGCGCCAGCCCGGCATCGGCGAGCGCGTTGCGCACACAGGCGATGATCGGCTTGCCGTCCGGAGAGGAGCGGGTGCGGTGGAAGCTGTCGGCCATCTCCCCGCAGCCCTCGACCACGCCCAGAATGCGCGCGCCGCGCGCTTGGGCGTGCGCCAGGCTTTCCAGCACCAGCGCGCCGGCGCCCTCGGCCATGACGAACCCGTCGCGGTCCTTGCTGAACGGCCGCGATGCCGCCTCTGGCGCATCGTTGCGCGTGGACAGCGCCGAGAGCAGGGAGAAGCGGATCAGCGTCTCCTGATTGACCGAGGCATCGGTGCCGACGCAGAGCGCGGCTTCGGTCTCGCCGCGGCGGATCGCCTCTACCCCGAGCTGGATCGCCGTCGCGCCCGAGGCGCAGGCCGTCGAGGTCGCGATCGGCGAGCCCTTGGTGCCGAACTCGTCGGCGAGCGTCTCGGCCACCGAGCCAAACAGGAAGCGGGGGTGCCAGCCCGCGAATGCCCCCCCGCCGGCCGCGCGCAGCAGCGCGTGGTAGCCGGCGCCGATTTCGGCGGCCTCGGCCAGGGCGCGACGGTGGGCCCATTCCAGTTCGACCGGAGCGAGGGCGAGGAAGAGCGGGCCGGGGAAGTCGCTCTTGGGTCCGATGCCGGCGCCGGCGATCGCCTCGGCCGCCACCCGGCGCGCCATTTCCTCTGCCAGCGCGACGGACGAGTTGGCGGTGGGGATGAAGTCCACCGTTCCCGCGATGGTTGTGCGCAGGCCGTCCAGCGGAAAGCGTGTGATGCGCCGGATGCCGGAGTCGCCGACGGTCAGCCGCGCCCAGTTCTCCTCGATCCCGTCGCCGAGCGAGGTGAGCACGCCGATCCCGGTGATCACCACCACCGGCCGGCCGCTTCTGTCCAGGCCCGAATCCATCCCGCGTCCCCCTACGCCGCCGTGACCAGCGCCATCGCCTCGCCGCGCCAGTGACCCCAGCCGGTGACGATTGCCTGGCGTAGCGGCGCGTCCATGGCCGCCTCGGCCGGCTCCAGCGGCGGGAACAACGTGCCGCGATTGACTGCCAGAGCCGCCAGGGCCACCGCCGCCGGGAAAGCGGGCTCGACCGCGTGGCCCAAGGACGTGGCGGCGGCGCGCACCGGCAGGCCCAGCTTGCCGAGAAAGGCGCGCTCCTCCACCGTCGCCGCACCGGCCCCGGATGCGCCCGAAATCACCGCCGCATGCGGCCTGTCGAGCAGCGAGCGCATGGCGTCCAATTGGCGCGCGGCGTTGGCGCTTGCCTCTCCCGGCCGGCGCCGGCACCGGTCGGCGCCGATCGCGGCGATCCCGGCCAGCGGGCGTGCCCCGCGGGCCTTGGCATGAGCCCGGCTCTCGATCACCAGGAAGCAGCCGAGCGAGCCGAGCACGATCCCGCCGCCCCGGTCCTGACGTGCCCAGATCGGCGCGTAGCCGCCGCGCAGCAAGGCGTTGCCCAGCGCGTAGGTCAGCAGCATCTCCGGCCGCTCGGCGTTCTGCGCCCCGCCTACCAGGAACAGCTCGCCCTGGCCGGCGGCGATCCGCGCGCAGGCGATCCGCACCGCGTCCGCGCCTGCCGCCTCCTCGCCCATGAAGGTGCGCGACGAGCCGACGACGCCGTGGACGATCGAGATGTTTCCGGCCAGCAGGTTGGAGAGCTGGGCGAGGAACAGTGTTGGGCGCAGCCCGCCGACAAGCTGCGTATTCACCTCTGCCGCGGGATCGGCGGCGCCGGGGAGCGCGGCCAGCACGGCGGCGTCCACCGCCGGGTCGCGCTCGCCGCCGCCGGCGCAGACGATCATGTCGGTCCGGGCGAGCAGCGCCGGATCGCCCTTCACGCCCGCCTGCTCCAGCGCGAGGCCAGCCGCATAGACGCCGATCCGCTGCCACGGCTCCATCTGCCGCTGATCGCCCCGTTTCGGGATCTGCCTGTCGAAGTCGACGGCGGCGATCGGGTGGACCGACCAGGGCGCGAACCGATCGCTTTCCACCACGGGTCGGACTCCGCCCGATGCCGTCAAGGCGGCCCAGTGCGCGTCCAGCCCCTCTCCGAGCGAGGACACCAGGCCGACGCCGGTGATCAGGGCGTCCCGCTCACGCGGCATGCAGCAACTCCTCCGACACGGCGACACGACGCGCCGCCTCGATCACGGCGCTCCGCAGCGCCGCGTTGGGGAACCGGACGATGCGGTAGGTAATCTCGGCCTCGGCGACTATGCGCCCCTGCAACTCCAGGCGCCCGCTGACCACTGCGTAGCCGGAGCCGTCATGCACCAGGTGCGCCTCGGCCTTGAGTTGGTTCCCGGGAGTAACGAAGCCGCGCAGCTTCGCCTCCTTGACCTGGGCGAGGAACGCCATTCGATCGAATTGGGCGCGAGCCAGGACGAGCCAACCGCCGGTCTGCGCGATGGCCTCGATCATGAGCACGCCCGGCAGGATGGGATGGCCGGGGAAGTGGCCCTCGAACACCGGGCTCTGGTCCGGTACCCGGCACTCGGCGCGGACGCGGCCCGCTGCGGGGTCCAGCTCCAGCACCCGGTCAAGCATCTGGAAGTATTCGAGCCGCATTCCGCTTCAGGTCAGGCGGCCTTCGCCGCAACCAGTGAATCAATATTGGACGAAAGATCCTTCAGCACAAAGTAGCGGTCGGAGGAAACCTTGCCGTCGTTGACCTCCTGGGTCCATTGCTCCAGCGGCATCTTGATTCCGAACGCCTTGTCGATGGCGAAGGCCACGTCGAGGAAGTCGAGGCTGTCGATGCCGAGATCGTTGATGGCATGGCTCTCGGGCGTGATCTTCTCACGCGGAATGTCACACGTCTCGGAGATGATGCCGGCGACCGTTTCGAACGTGGATGCCATAGATAAGCCTCTGCCTCGGGCGGGGAGTAACACCACAGGCTTTCCCGCGCCGCAAGGGCGGAGGTCTCCTCGGAATAAAGCCCGGCTATAACCAGTGTGGCGGCTGCCACTGCCAACCGGACGGGCTCTGCGCCCAATAGCCCGGCATGTAAAGCTCGCCGTGGCCCTCGCGCGGGACATATTCACCTGGCTGCCAGACGTAGCCCGCGCCGTTCCATTCCCAATGTCCCGGCTGCCAGATCAGAAGCGTCGCCGTGACCGGCGGCTTCGCGATCGGATCGGGCCGCGGCGGCGGCACGGGTGGCGGAGCGGACATGGATACCGCCTGGGCGCCGCATCCGGCGAGGAGCGCAAGGGCGCCGGCGAGCGCGGCGGCGAGGTAAAGTCGCGGCATTCGGGTCAGAGCCCTTTCGTCTACGGGCCGCAACAGATGCGCCCGTCACGGCCGCTTGTCCACGCGTCTGTGTCAAACCGGAACCAGCACCGTCGCGACCGCCTGGGCGGCGATACCCTCGCCCCGCCCGGCGAAGCCCAGGCGTTCGGTTGTCGTCGCCTTCACCGAGATCGAGGACGGTGCCACACCGAGCAGAGAGGCGAGGCGCGCGATCATCGCCGGGGCGTGCGGGGTGATCTTCGGGCGCTCGCAGATCAGGGTGATGTCGGCGTTGGCGAGCATGCCGCCGCGCGCCGCGATCCGGGCCGCCGCATGGGCCAGGAAGCGCGCGCTATCGGCATCCTTCCAGGTCGCCTCGCCTGGCGGGAAGTGCCGCCCGATATCGCCCTCGGCGAGCGCGCCGTAGATCGCGTCGCACAGCGCATGGATGCCCACATCCGCATCGGAGTGCCCGGCGAGGCCGCGCTCGTGCGCCACCTCGACTCCGCACAATATCAGTCGCCGGCCCGCTTCCAGCGCATGGACATCGAAGCCGGTTCCGACGCGCGGGATCAGGCGGGCGGACATGGCGCGCTCCAGCCGGGCAAGGTCTTCCGGGTAGGTCAGCTTTATGTTGTCCTCCGCGCCGGGCACGAGCGCGACGGCAAGCCCCTGGGCCTCCAGTAGCGCGGCATCGTCGGTGGCCGAGGCCAGGCCGGCGCGGTGCGCCGCGAGCAGGACGCCGAAGCGGAACGCCTGCGGGGTCTGCGCCCGGAACAGGCCGTCGCGCGGGACCGTCGCGACGATGCGCCCGGCCTGGCCTCGCTTGAGCGTGTCGGCGACCGGCACGGCGGGGATGGCGCCCGGAGCCTCGCGCAACGCCTCCACCAGTGCCTCGATCGTGCCCGGCGGTATAACCGGGCGGGCGGCGTCATGGACCAGCACGATGTCCGGGGCGTGCGGCGCCAGCGCCTCCAGCCCCGCCCGCACGCTCTCCTGGCGCGTGGGACCACCCGGAACAGGCGGCAGGTGCGCCAATCCGTCCAGAGCGGCGACGATCGCGGCCGCGTCTCCGACTGGCTGGAGCAGATGTCCCACATGCGCGACCAGCGTCTCGGCCCCGTGCCGAATCACCGTCCTGCCGAGCAGGGACAGGAATTGCTTGGGCGTCTCCGCCCCGAACCGGCTGCCCGACCCGGCGGCGACGAGGACGGCGGCGATACGCATGGGGTGCAGGTTTGCGGGCCGCCTGCGCGGGCGTCAACCGGGACAATTACGGCGGGGCGCCCAACAGGGCACGGTTTGCAGTGCGGGTCGTGCTGTGGGACCACATGCGATCCTCGGAGAACGCATTCCGATGAGCGCACCACCCGCAAGCTCCGCCGCGACCGGCCGCATCGCCGCTCGGATCGACCGTCTGCCGTTGACCTGGGCGCAATGGCGGCTGGCGCTGATCAGCCAGATCTTCTGGGGCGTGATCATCGCGGCCGACGGCATCCCGGCCAAGCTCTACCCGTTCATCTGGGGGCCTAAGCATTCCTTCGGCCTGGGCGCCTTCTCGGTGCTGTTGGCCGTGCAGTTCGGTGTCGGCATCCTGGTCGGCGAGTACCTGCTCGGCATCGTCTCCGACCGCTGGGGCCGGCGCACCGCGCTGCTTTTGTCCTCGCTGGCGATCGCGCTGCTGCTCTGGCCGACTGCCCTGACCGACAATTTCGGCTGGCTGCTGCTGTTCTTCGGCCTTTCGGCGATTGGGATGGGCGGCGTGCTCTCCACCAACGTGGTGTACATGGGCGAGATCGTGCCGCCCAGGGAGCGCGGCCGAGTCATGCTGGCGTCGCAGATCCTCGCGGTCCTGATCTACGGCCTGCTGGGCAACATCCCCGGCATCTTCTGGATACCCCGGCACTACGACTGGTTCATCTATCTCTACAGCGTGGTCACGATCGTCGTGCTGGTGCCGCTGACGCTTTGGGCGATGCCGGAATCACCGCGCTGGCTGGAGGCGCACGGACGGCACGACGAAGCGGAGCGGGTGGCGGCGGCATTGGAGGCGGAGTGCCACCGTCGCTCCGGGCGGAGCAGCCTCCCCGAGCCGGACTATGCCAGGTATTCCGTCCCGGTCAGCGAGCATGTGCCGATGGGCGAACTCTTCCGCGGGAAGTATGGCCGGCGCACGATTATCCTCCTGACCGCCTGGATCCTGGGCTACAGCGGCATCGTGTACGGCTTCGCCGGGTACGAGCCGGCAATCCTCAAGGCCTTCGGCCTGAGCTCCGGCCATACGTTCGGCGTGCTGCTGGTGTCCAACGTGATTGGCGGCGCCCTGGGTCTGGCCGTCTGCGCGGTGCTGGGCGAATCCGTCGAGCGCCGCAAGACCATCCTTGTCGCCGCGCTGGTCAACGCCGCCGCGCTCATCGCCCTCTATTTCATCCACTCCGTCGCCGCCGCCTACGTGCTGATCTCGTTCTCCTGGGGGGCGGAGACGGTCTGGCTCTTCAGCATGTACAATTATACCGCGGCCAGCTATCCCACGCGGGTGCGGGCCACCGGCACGGGGCTTACCGATGGTGTGGGCCACCTGGGCGCCGTCTTCGGCCCGTTGATCGCGGGGGCGCTGTTCGCGGCGACGGCTGATATCGGCTACCTGGGTTGGTTCGCGTACATCATCGTTCCCGGCGCCCTGATCCCAGCCGCCCTCGTCGCCTGGCTGGGGATCGACCAGCGTGCGGCGATCCTGGAGGAGATCTCGACCTAGCCGGCCGCGGCGGTCCGTTGCACCTCGCCCGCTGTGGCGATAGTTTGCTCAAATGATGGGCAAGTGTCCTCCTTCTACCACAATGGCCGTGCTCGGGCCCCTCGACCTAGGGGCAGGCGTTCGGATCGACACGCCGGTGATCCTGGCGCCGATGTCGGGCGTCACCGATCTGCCGTTTCGTCGTCTGGCGAAGCAGCAGGGCGCGGGGATGGTGGTCTCGGAGATGATCGCCTCCTGGGCGATGGTCCGGGAAAACCGCAACACGCTCCGCATGGCCGAGGTGGACGGGTGCGGCGGGATCAGCGCGGTGCAACTCGCCGGGTGCGATCCCGGAGCGATGGCCGAGGCGGCGCGCATCGCGGTGGACCATGGCGCCGACCTCATCGACATCAACTTTGGCTGCCCGGTGAAGAAGGTCGCCGTCGGCCAGCAGGCCGGCTCGGCTCTGATGCGCGACGAGGCAGCCGCGCGCGCGATCCTGGAGGCGACCGTTAAGGCTGTCGCCGTACCGGTCACGCTGAAGATGCGGATGGGCTGGGACCATGCCAGCCGGAACGCGCCCCGGCTCGCCCGGCTGGCCGAGCAGGCGGGCATCCGCATGGTCACGGTCCATGGCCGTACCCGCCAGCAATTCTATACCGGGACCGCCGACTGGGATTTCATCGCCGAGGTGAAGGCGGCGGTCGATATCCCGGTGATCGTCAACGGCGACATCGTGACCGAGGACGACGCCGCCGATGCGCTGCGCCGCTCCGGCGCCGATGGCGTGATGATCGGGCGCGGCTGCTATGGAAGGCCCTGGTTTGCGGCCTATGCGGCGCATTTCCTGCGGACCGGCGCACGCCTGCCCGAGCCCCCTTTGCCGGCGCAGCGCGACATCCTGCTCGATCACTACCGGGCGATGCTCGCCCAGTACGGCACCGACGCCGGCCTGCGGCTGGCACGCAAGCATGTCTCCTGGTACTCGCGCGGGCTGCCCGGATCGGCCGAGTTCCGGGCCGAGGTGAATTGGACGGCCGAAGCCGCCGTCGTGATCGCGCGAATCGAGGAGTTCTATCGCCGCCTGATCGCGGCCGGCGCGCGCCGGGCCGCCCCCGTGCGCGAGCAGACCCTGGCAGAAGCGGCGTGAAGGACACGGCTCATGGCGTATTGGACGCACGCGATCGGCGGCCGGGCAGGCGCGTCGCCGATTCCGCGCTGGTGCTGGGTGCCTTGCCGGTCGCGGTGGTGCTTCTCGACGCCGAATGCCGCTTTCTTTTCGCCAACCAGGCGGCCGAGCAGTTCCTCGGCGCCTCCGCGGCGCATCTGTCGACGCTGCGCCTGTTCGACCTGATCCCACCCGACAACCCGCTTTTCCTGCTGATCGAGCAGGTGCGGGCGCACGAAGTGACCATCGCCGATCACGACCTGACCCTGGACAGCCCGCGCCTGCGCAAGACGGGCATTACCGCGCTCGCCTCGCCGCTACCGGAGGAGCCGGGGACCGTGCTTCTGGTGCTGCAGGACGCCTCGGCGGCGCGGACGCTCGATCGCCAGCTTGCCTTCCGGGGCGCGGCCCGCAGCGTGACCGGCATGGCGGCGATCCTGGCCCATGAGGTGAAGAACCCGCTCTCAGGCATAAGGGGCGCCGCGCAGCTTTTGCAGTCCAGCGTCTCCGGCTCCGACCTGGAGCTGACGGAGCTGATCCGCGACGAGGCCGATCGCATCCGCGCCTTGGTCGATCGGATGGAGATGTTCGGCGAAAAGCCGCTGGCGCGCTCCGCCGTCAACATCCACCGCGTGCTCGCCCATGTGCGTCGGCTGGCGCAGAGCGGCTTCGGCGCAGGGGTGCGCTTCGTGGAGCTTTATGACCCCTCGCTGCCTCCCGCGTCGGGCAATCGCGACCAGCTCATCCAGGCGGTGCTGAATATCGTGAAGAACGCGGCCGAGGCGCTGGCCGGGCACCCGAACCCGGAGATCCAGCTCCTGACCGGCTTCCAGCATGGCGTGCGCGTCGCGGTGCCCGGCTCGCCGCACCGGCTCGATCTGCCGCTGTGGGTCGGTGTGCGCGACAACGGGCCGGGCATCCCCGACGATATCCGCCCCTATCTGTTCGAGCCGTTCGTCACTACCAAATCCGCCGGCAGCGGCCTGGGGCTGGCGCTGGCTGCCAAGATCATCGGCGATCATGGCGGCCTTGTGCAGGTGGAAAGCCGTCCCGGCCGAACGGAGGTGCGGCTCTATTTGCCCGTGGTGTCCGACGAGGACGCCGATGCCTGAGCGCTGCCTCTTCCTGCCTGTCCGATGACGGTGCCGACCGTCCTGGTCGCCGATGACGACCGCTCGATCCGCACCGTGCTGACCCAGGCCCTCGGTCGGTCGGGCTACCAGGTCCGCGCGACCGGCCACGCCGCCACGCTCTGGCGTTGGGTTGAGGAGGGCGAGGGCGATCTGGTAATCACCGATGTCGTCATGCCCGACGAGAACGGACTGGACCTGATCCCGCGCATCCGCCGGGTCCGGCCGGATCTGCGGGTGGTCGTCATGAGCGCGCAGTCGACGCTGATGACGGCGCTCAAGGCGGCTCAGCGTGGCGCCTTCGAGTATCTGCCCAAGCCGTTTGATTTGCGGGATTTGCTCGCGGTCGTCGCGCGGGCGCTGGCCGCGCCGGCGGAGCCTGTCGGCCTCCTGGACGGGGAGCCGCGCGAGGCGGAGGAGGCCTTGCCGCTGATCGGGCGCAGCCCGGCGATGCAGGATATCTACCGAACCATCGCCCGGCTCACGACGGCCGACCTGACGGTGATGATCAACGGCGAATCCGGCACCGGCAAGGAACTGGTGGCGCGCGCCCTGCACGAGCATGGCAAGCGCCGCGGCGGCCCGTTCGTGGCCATCAACATGGCGGCGATCCCGCGCGAGCTGATCGAAAGCGAGCTGTTCGGCCACGAGCGCGGCGCCTTCACCGGCGCGCTGACGCGCTCGGCCGGCCGATTCGAGCAGGCCAGCAGCGGCACGCTGTTCCTCGATGAGATCGGCGATATGCCGGCTGAGGCGCAAACCCGGCTGTTGCGCGTGCTGCAGGAGGGCGAGTTCACGGCCGTCGGTGGCCGGCAGCCGATCAAGGCGAATGTGCGCATCATCGCCGCCACCCACCGCGACCTGCGCGCCGCCATCCGCCAGGGCCTGTTCCGCGAGGATTTGTTCTACAGACTCAACGTGGTTCCGATCCGCCTTCCTCCCCTGCGCGAGCGGGCCGAGGACATCCCGGTGCTCGCGCGCCACTTCCTGGACCGCGCGCGCCTCGACGGGCTGGGGGCGAAGCTGCTGGACCAGGGCGCGATCGACCGGCTGAAGCGCCATGCCTGGCCAGGCAACGTCCGCGAGGTCGAGAACCTCATGCGCCGACTCGCCGCGTTGTGCCCGGAAGACACGATCGGCGCAGAGGCGATCGAGGCGGAGCTGGCCGAGGCGGCGCCTGCAAACGAGCCAGGACCGGGCGCTCCGGAGCCGCTGGCGAGCGCGGTGGAACGCCATATCCGAGCGTTTCTTGCGGCGCATGAGGGTGGACCGGGACCCTCGGACGTGTACGACCGTGTCATCGCCGAAGTGGAACGGCCGCTGATCCGCCTGACCCTGGCGGCGACCCGCGGCAACCAGATCAAGGCCGCGGCCATGCTCGGCCTGAACCGGAACACGCTGCGCAAGAAGATCCGCGACCTGGAGATCCCACTGACGCGGGGTGGCACGTGAGCCTCGCGCGCCGGCTTCTCCACAGACGCTCGCGCGATTCCGACCGCGCCTCTGGGTCCGCGTCGGAGTTCGGCAACCGCCTCTCCGAGCTGCTGCTCGGCCGGGCGGTCACTCTCTTCCTGGTCTCGCTGGCGCTGGCTGGGGGGCTCAGCACGTTCATCATACTCGCCCGTGGCGCGCCGCTGGGCGTGCAGCGCGGAGCGGGCGTGGCACTGATGCTCGCCAACCTCTCGGTGCTGCTGCTGCTCGGCGCAGTACTCGCCGGCCGATTGACCCGCGTCTGGGCGGACCGGCGGCGCGGCTCCGCTGGCTCGCGCCTGCACGTGCGACTTGTGCTGCTGTTCGGCGGGGTCGCGGTGGCACCGGCCATCCTCGTCGCCACCTTCGCGGTCGCCTTCTTCCACTTCGGAATCCAGTCCTGGTTCAACGATCCGGTGCGCGCCGCAGTGACCGAGTCCCTGCAGGTCGCGCGCGGCTATCTCGACGAGCACCGCAACAACATCCGTGCCGTCGCCCTGGAAATGGCGAACGACCTGAACCGCGCCGGCGTCTATCTGCTGTCCGCGCCGGCCGTGTTCGCGCAGATCCTGGGCGAGCAGACGACGCTGCGCGGGCTGACCGAGGCGGTGATCTACGACCCCGGGAGCGGGCGCGTGATGGCCTCCGCCGGGCTGTTCGGCGGCCTCGGAACCGATCCCGCGCCCGCCTGGGCGACCGACCAGGCCCGCAACGGCGATGTGGTTCTGATCAACTCGCCGGACGGCACCCGCGTGCGCGCGGTGGTGCAACTCGATTTCGACCCCGCGGCTGATGCTCATGATCGGCCGCCCGGTCGATCCGCAGATCGTCGGCTACATGCAGCGGACGGAGCGCGCCGTCTCCGAGTACAAGCGCCTCGATGAAAGCCGATCGTGGCTGCAGATCGCCTTCGCGTGGATTTTCGCGACCGTCGCGCTGCTGGTGCTCGCGGCCGCCGTTCTGATCGGCCTTCTGTTGGCCAACCAGATCGCACGCCCCATTGCGGGACTGATCACCGCCGCCGAGCGCGTGCGCGGCGGCGACCTCTCGGTACGCGTGCCGGACCCGCCGACCGACGACGAGATCGCGGGCCTGTCGCGCGCGTTCAATCGCATGACAGGGCAGCTCGCGGCGCAAAGGGCCGAACTGATGGAGGCCTATCGCCAGATCGATGAGCGCCGGCGGTTCACCGAGACGGTCCTGTCCGGCGTTTCGGCCGGCGTGATCGGGCTCGACGCGAAGGAGAGGATCGAGCTGCCCAACAAGGCGGCGGACGAGTTGCTCGGCATCGACCTGCTGGCTGCCACCGGCCGGCCACTGGCCGACGTGGTGCCCGAGTTCGCGCCGCTGCTCGCCGCCGCCTCGGAAGCGCCGGAGCGGGCGCGCACCGCGGAAATTCAGATCGGCCCAGCCAGCAGCCGACGCACCCTGATCGCGCGCATTGGCGCCGAGCTCACCGGAGGCGAGGTGCGCGGCTTCGTGGTCACGTTCGACGACATCACCGAGTTGCAGGCCGCCCAGCGCAAGGCGGCATGGGCCGATGTCGCCCGGCGCATCGCCCACGAGATCAAGAACCCGCTCACGCCGATCCAGCTTGCCGCGGAGCGTCTCAAGCGGCGCTTCGCGCGAGAGATCGCCTCCGACCCCGATACCTTCACTCAATGCGCCGACACGATCGTGCGTCATGTCGGCGACATGCGCCGCATGGTGGACGAATTCTCGGCGTTCGCGCGAATGCCGCAGCCGGTGATCAAGGCCGAGGATGTCGGCCGGATCGCGCGGGAGGCGCTGGTGCTGCAGAAGGCCGCGCGTCCCGAGATCGACTGGGAAACCGACATTCCCGAGCGTGGCCCGATCGCCTTCTGCGATCGGCGTATGCTGCGCCAGGCCCTGACCAACCTGCTGCAGAACGCGGCGGATGCCGTGGCGATGCGTACCACATCCGCGAACGACGCAGCCGGCCGAATTCGAGCTCGTGGTGCATCCTGAGGAGGCGGGCGTGCGTATCAGTGTTTCGGACAACGGAATTGGTCTGCCGGAGGAGGATCGCGCGCGTCTGACCGAGCCCTACGTAACTCACAAACCCAAGGGGACCGGCCTGGGGCTCGCGATCGCGAAGAAGATCATGGAGGAGCATGGCGGGCGGCTCGCGCTTGAGGATCGGCCGAACGGGCCGGGCGCGGTCGCGACGCTCAGCCTGCCAGCGAGGATAGCCGATGCCGCATGACATCCTGATCGTTGACGACGAGCCGGATATCCGGCTGCTGATCGACGGTATTCTGCGCGACGAGGGCTATGATACCCGCCAAGCGGGCGATTTCGGATGCGGCGCTCGCGGCGTTTCGGGCCCGACGGCCGTCGCTCGCCATTCTCGACGTCTGGCTGCAGGGCTCGCGCCTGGACGGGCTCGGCATTCTCGCGGCCTTGCACCGCGAAGAGCCGCAGATCCCGGTGGTCATGATCTCGGGTCACGGCACCATCGAGATGGCGGTGCAGGCCATTCAGCAGGGCGCCTATGACTTCATCGAGAAGCCGTTCGAGGCCGACCGCCTGCTGCTGTGCATGCGGCGCGCGCTGGAGGCGGCGGCGCTGTCCCGCGAGAACGCCGAGCTGCGTCTGCGCGCGGGGCCGGAGGCGACGCTCACCGGCGAGAGCGCGGCCGTGCAGGGAGTACGCGCGCAGATCGAGAAGGTGGCGCCGACCGGCTCGCGCGTGCTGATCCAGGGACCGGCGGGGAGCGGCAAGGAGGTGGCCGCTCGTATGATCCATGCCCGCTCCCGCCGGGCGGACGGGCCTTTCGTCGTGCTGAACTGCGCGACGCTCGCCCCCGCGCGTTTCGAGGAGGAGCTGTTCGGGATCGAGGCCGGACCGGACCCCGCGGCTCACCCGCGCCGGGCCGGCGTGCTGGAGCGCGCGCACGGCGGCACGCTGCTGCTCGACGAGATCTCGGACATGCCTCTCGAGACGCAGGGCAAGATTGTCCGGGTCTTGCAGGACCAGGGTTTCGAACGGCTTGGCGGGTCGGCGCGGGTGAAGGTCGACGTCCGCGTGCTGTCGGCCACCAACAAGGATCTGCATGCCGAGATCGCCGCCGGCCGGTTTCGCGAGGACCTGTTTTATCGGCTCGCGGTAGTGCCGCTGCGGCTGCCCGCGCTGAAGGATCGGCGCGAGGACGTCCCGGCGCTGGCGCGCTACTTCCTCGCCCGATCGGCCGAAACCTCTGGGATGCCTCGGCGTGAACTGTCCGCCGACGCGATGGCCGCCCTGCAGGCCTATGATTGGCCCGGCAATGTCCGCCAGCTTCGCAACGTCATGGACTGGCTGATGATCATGGCGCCAGGATCGGCCGGCGATCCGGTGCGGGCCGATGCCTTGCCGCCCGAGATCGGCGCGGGGGCGCCCGCCCTGCTCACCATGGACCCGACCGCCGACATCATGTCGTTGCCGCTGCGCGAGGCCCGCGACCTGTTCGAGACGCAATACCTGCAAGCACAGCTCCTGCGCTTCGGCGGCAACATCAGCCGCACCGCCCAGTTCGTCGGCATGGAGCGCAGCGCGCTGCATCGCAAGCTGAAGCAGCTTGGCGTGCATTCGGAAGAGAAGGTGGGGAGCTGATGAGCCGCATTGCCTACGTGAACGGCCGTTACCTGCCCCAGCGCGACGCCGCGGTGAACGTCGAGGACCGGGGTTACCAGTTCGCCGATGGCATCTACGAAGTGATCTACCTGCACGGCGGACGGCTGATCGACGAGGATCTGCACCTCGACCGGCTGGAGCGGTCGCTGCGCGAATTGCGCCTGTCCGCGCCGATGAGCCGCGCGGCGCTGCGGCGCGTGCTGATCGAGACGGCGACGCGCAACCGGCTGAGCCAAGGGATCCTGTACGTCCAGGTCACGCGCGGGGTGTCGCCGCGCGATCACGCCTTCCCGACCCGCGCGGTGCCGCCCGCCCTTGTCGTGACCGCCCGGCGCACGCCGCCCTATCCGCGTGATCCCGCTGCCTGGGCCGCCAGCGCCGTGACGCATCCCGATCTGCGCTGGGCGCGCTGTGACATCAAGACGGTCGGGCTGACCGCTAATGTGCTCGCCAAGCAGGCGGCGCGCGAGCAGGGCGCGGCGGAGGCCATTTTGATCGACCGCGACGGCATGGTGACGGAAGGCTCGTCCACCACGCTCTGGATTGTCGATGCCGAGGGCTGTCTCCGCACGCGCCATCTTGATCATGCGGTGTTACCCGGCTGCACGCGGGGCGCGCTCATTGCTGAACTGCGGGCCGAAGACATCGGCTTCGACGAGCGTCGGTTCAGCGAGCAGGATCTGCGCGCTGCGCGCGAGGCGTTCCTCACCAGCGCGACGAGCTTCGTCCGTCCAATTGTTCGCATTGACGGAAAGTCAGTCGGCGACGGCACCGTGGGGCCGCTCACGCGGCGCCTGTTCGACATCTTCGCCCGCCATGTGACCGGGGCGCGCAACGCGGCGTAGGACGAACTGGCCGACCCACTGGAAACGGCTTGCGTCCGAAGGCACATTAGGCCAGGGGACGCGGCATGCATGTCGAGATCGACGCCATCAAGCACCTGAGAAACGCCGCCGAGGCGGCGCGCGAGGCTTCGCATGTGCTCGCCCGCGCGCCGGCGGCGCAGCGGAACGAGGCGCTGGGCTGCATGGCGGCCTCCTTGCGGCGCGACACGGCGACGGTGCTGGCGGCGAATGCCGACGACCTTGCCGACAGCACCGGCAGTGCGGCGTTCCGCGACCGGCTGACATTGACTCCGGAGCGTGTCGAGGCGATGGCGGCCGGCCTTGAGGATATCGCACGCTTGCCCGACCCGCTCGACCGCACGCTGGCCGAATGGACCCGCCCCAACGGGTTGCGCATCCGGCGTATTGCGACCCCGATCGGGGTGATCGGGATGATCTATGAGAGCCGTCCGAATGTCGGCGCCGATGCCGCCGGCTTGTGCCTCAAATCGGGCAATGCGGTGATCCTGCGGGGCGGCTCGGAAAGCGTACGCAGCGCGAGGGCGATCAATGCGGCGCTGACCGCCGGCCTGCGCGAGGCGGGACTTCCGGAGACCGCGATGCAGGTCGCGCCCACGGCCGACCGCGCGTATGTCGCGGCGATGCTGGCCGCGGCGGGGCTGATCGACCTCATTATCCCACGCGGGGGCAAGTCGCTGGTCGAGCGGGTCCAGCGTGAGGCGCGCGTTCCCGTGCTCGCCCACGCCGAAGGGCTCTGCCACACCTATGTCCACGCGGCTGCGGACTCCGAGATGGCGCGCGCGGTCGTGCTCAACGCGAAACTGCGCCGCCCCGGCGTGTGCGGCGCGACCGAGACGCTGCTGATCGACGCCGTCGTGGCCCCCAGGCTGCTGCCCGGCATTATCGCCGACCTGCGCGCGCGCGGCTGCGACTTTCGTGCCGATGAAGCGGCCCGAGCCATTGTTCCCGACCTGCCCGCCGCGAGCGAGGCCGACTACGATACGGAGTGGCTGGATTCCGTGCTGTCGGTGCGCGTGGTGGAAGGGATTGACCAGGCGCTGGCGCACATCGCGCGGCACGGAAGCGAGCACACGGACGCCATCATCACCGAGGACGAAGCGGCGGCCGAGCGCTTCCTGCGCGGTGTGGACAGCGCGGTCGCATTATGGAACGCCTCGACCCAGTTCTGCGACGGCGGCGAATTCGGCTTCGGCGCGGAGATCGGCATCGCCACGGGACGGATTCACGCGCGCGGGCCGGTCGGGCTGGAGCAGCTCACGACTTATCGCTATCGCGTGCTCGGCAGCGGCCAGGTGCGTCCCTGAGCCTGCCTCGGCCGCTCGCCCGCGACCCTGTGCCGCGCTTCGGCGACCGGAGGCGAATGCGCATCGGCCTGCTCGGCGGATCGTTCAATCCTGCCCATGCGGGCCATTTGCACGTGGCCCGACTGGTTCGGCGGCGGCTAGGACTCGATCAGGTCTGGCTGATGGTTTCTCCCGGCAACGTGTTGAAGCCGCGCGCGGGGATGGCGCCGTTCGCCCAACGGCTCGCCTCGGCCGGCGCGCTGGCCGATGGTCGCCGGATCGTGGCAACCGGGATCGAGGCGGAGCTGGGCACCCGGTATAGTGTCGATACCCTGCACGCGCTGCGTCGGCGCTTCCCGCGCGCGGCATTCGTATGGATCATGGGCGCCGACATCCTGGAGCAACTGCCGCGTTGGCGGCGCTGGAAGGAAATTGCCCGACACGTGCCGTTCGCGGTCCTCCCCCGCGGCGGGCACAATCTGCGCGTTCTCGCGGGTCGCGCGGCGCGGTCCCTGCGCGCGGGACGCCGGCCGGATCGCGCCGCCCCCACGCTTCTCGCCGCCGCCTTGCCCGGCTGGACGTTCCTGAGCGTCCCGCGCCACCCCGCCTCGGCCACCGCCATCAGAACGGCTCGTCAAGGAGGCTCGCCATAGCCAAGCCCCCAGCCACCCCGCCGCCCCGCAAGCGCACCGTCCGCAAGGCGCCCAGGCCGTTGCCGGCCGCCGACAGGACTCCGGGTTCGCCCCGCAAGAAAGCGGCGGTCGCGGGACCGGGCAATGCACCCCGCAAGCGCGCGGCCCCCGAGCAATCCGAACAGCTCGACCGGCTGCAGGGCCTGATCGTCACCAGTCTTGAGGGCGACAAGGCCGAGGGCGTGGTCGCGATGGACCTGGCCGGCAAGGCCACGTTCTGCGACCGCATGGTGATCGCCACCGGGCTTGCCGACCGGCAAATCTCGGCAATGGCCGAACATCTCGTCGAAAGGTTGGAGGAGGCGGGCCTCAAACGCGTGCAGATCGAAGGCGCCGGCGGCTCCGACTGGGTGCTGATCGATGCCGGCGACATTGTGGTGCATCTGTTCAAGCCGGAGGCGCGGACGATGTACGCGCTCGAGAAGATGTGGGGCGCGGATTTGGATGAGGGGGCCTGATGGTCAGGCAGAGCGGGTGAGCACGGGAGCCGATCGGCTCTCGCCGGGGTGAGCCGGGCTGCACGGCGACGGGACGCGGACGCCAGCCTCAGGTCGGGTCGAAGCGGACTGTCAGCGAGGTCGGCAAGAGCTGCTCGTCCTGCCTCTCGCCCGCCCGACCGGCGGCACGCCGCAGGCCGTCGAGGCTGAACACGGCCTTGACTAGCTCCCGCAACTCGACCACGGCCAGGTTCTCGCCGCGGCATCGGTGAAGCGCCGTGCCGGACTGCGTGTCGCCGAAATGGAGATAGGGCTCGGCCGGCCGGTCGGGATCGAAGCGGCCCGGCTCCGGGAAGGCCTGCGGATCCTTCAGCGCGGCTTCGACCAGCAGGCACACGGTCGTCCCGGCCGGGATGGACTGTGCGCCGATCCTCGTGTCCCTGGCGGTCATCCGGAAGAGCAGGGGGGAAACGGGGGCGAAGCGCAGCCCCTCTCGCACCAGGGCATCGATGCGCGCGTCATTCGGACCTATCGCGGCGGCCCGCAGCTCCGCCATGATGTCGGGCCGGTCCAGGGCGAAGTCCACCAGGTTTGCCAGCGCCTTGTTGGCCGTCTCCACGCCGCCGACCGTCATCTCGGCCAGGATGAGCCGCATGTGCTCGTCATAGTCGCGCCTCTCCATGCCGAACTGTTCCGGCTGATCGCCAAGAGCGACAAGACAACGGAGCAGGGTCTCGTCACTTCTCGGCAGGGAGCGGGCACGTGCGATAAGCTGGTCGATGTGGCGCATCAGCTCGGCGGCGGCCTGCCTGGCGAGGCCGGCGAGGCCGCTGTCGTTGACGGTGTTGATGAAGACCTGCAGGAACGCGAGGCGGGTCCAGGTCTGCATCGAGAACAGCGCCTTCGCGTCTCCTGAGAGAGTAGGCAGGGTGGCCAGCCACGAGGGGGGCACGTTTTCGATCCCGCTGCGGCCCAGAAGCGCCGCGGCGCCGGTGGGGGACGCCCAGTTAGGGCCGGAGATCCCGAACAGGCGCTCGGCCAAGGCGATCGGGACCACGCGGCCCAGGTCACCGACGATATCCAGCGTTCCGCGCCGCCTAAACCGGCCGAGGATCGATGCCACGACCGACGCTGTGTGGGCGGCTGCCGCCTCCGGCAGGTGTTGGCCGCATGTCTGCGTAAGGTGGTCGTCCAATCTCTGGCGCGCAGCCTCCAGGATTTTTATCCGTGTGCCGCGATCCGGATTCTGGCGCGGAAGGCTGATCAGCAACTGCTCGTGCCCGAGCATCTGGCCGACTTGCTCGGCATAGGGCACGACCGTGAAGGCCTCATCGTCCTGCAGGATCTGCCTCACGCGCGCATGCCGCGCGACAAAGGCCATCCTAAAGTCCCGGTCCCGGTCCCGGTCCCGGACGCCTGGGCGCTGCGGGCGGGTCTGTATCTCCATCAACAGATCAGGTGCATCGGGCTGCAGGAGTTGGGCTTCGGCAATTCTCGCGAGATCCAGCGGATCAAGCGTCTCGAAGCTCCCGATGGCGTCCTCGGGCCGGATGCCTTGGTACTCCGGAGGGAACGGGCTGCCGTCGGCCAGCCCCGTCAGTGCCCGCATTCCCGGCACGAAGAAGTAGTCGCCGCCCCGCATCGTCACGAAACGCGTGAGGTTGGTCACGGGTGCCGGCCGGGGAGGTAAGGCGCAGGAATTGGCGGCTTCTCCGCCGTGAGCCGCGAGCAGTGGGTCGCGGCTGGCCCCGACCTGGCCCAGGAACTCGCCCCCATTGGCCCAGCGCGCCTGGACAAACTCGAACTGCTGGTCGATCCGCGCATTCAGGGCGACGAAGAGCAGCCCGCGCTTGACGCCATCGCCCGCCGAGTTTTCCGGCAAAGGGGCGCCCCCATAGGAAATGCCGCGCCGGAGCAAGCGATGCCGGCGGACCTCGTCGCGATTGCCAGTATCGCGCGGATTGGTCCGGCGAATATGAGCGCCGATCGGGCAGCGCCGCCCCGGTGGGTCTTCCTGCTGGTAGCGAAAGTCGTTGAGGGCCACGTGCCGCTCATGCGCGGCATTGCGGGGCGAGCGCACCAGCGGCGAGCCGTCCGGCCACCGACCGATTACGTTGGCGGCGAGCCGGGTGGCCTCCTGCTCCCCGCGCCCATCCGCCCTCAGGAAGGCGCGGAATCCGACGACATCCTGCTCCAGCTTGCGGAAGGCCATGTAGGTGCCGCTCCGACGGAGGGCGCCGTTGCACGGCCAGGGTTGAACTAGCCCGTCCTCATCGGGATAGCCCAGCAGGAACTCGCCAGGAGCGAGCGGCGCCCACGAGCCATCCGCTCGCGGCGTGCCGCCGCCCGGCGCCGGAGCGCCTTTTCCAAGCTCGACCCACGGCTGCGACAGCCCGTCGCGAAAGCCGAAATGCTCGATGCTGTCGCATTCGCCTGAGTTGTCCTGGCGGAGATTGCCCTGGCCGACCTCGTGATGCAGAACGATGGTGCCGGCGCGCGCGACCAGACCGCGAAACTCCTCCGCGAGATCCTGCGGGTTGCCAATACAGTTCTCGGCATACCTGGAAAAGAGCCACCACAGGACGCCATGCACCTGGCGGGAGCCGAGATAGCCATCCCAGCATTCCGGAGCCGCGGGACCGGTATCGCCGAGGATTGCCGCCCGACGGGCCATGCCGTCCCTGAAGGGTTCGGGGAATGTGCCGAGCGTTTCCGGATGGACGCCGAGAGCTTCCAGGCCCGTACAGGTGAAGGCGACATGGGTATAAAATCGGTGTGCCGTCCTGGGGTGCCGCGTGGCTTCGGAGCGGATCGCAGCGCCGATGGCGGAAGAGGATTTGTCGTCAGAAGCCGGATCGAGAGCGGATTTCAGGAACGCGCGGAATGTCGCCGGCTCTTGGATGCGGAAGAAAACGAAGACCGCAGCCTGCGGTGCGACGCTGCGAAGCACATGGGTCTGTACATCGTCCAGATCGATGGACATGATACTGCCTCCAACTCCGCGCTACACTGTCGGTAGCGCGATCCGGTAGACGCCTGAACTCGTCGGGAAAGCCATCGGGGAACGCCGCCGTGGCGGCGAGAAATCTGTCGAAGTGTTCCGCCAGGTTTTCGACGCTTCGCCCATCCTGCCGGCGCGTCTCGGCGACGAAGGCATCGAACTTCTGCTTGAAGACCGCGAGTTGGCGGATCCGCGGCACGGAGAGGCCAGGATAGGCGTTGTAGAACGCGTGGGTCGTGAGCTGATGCTTTCGTGCGTACGCCCAGTACGCGTCGAAATCCCGCGCGCCTTCGGGCGGATAGCCCTCGCAGTTACCCCAGATGCGATCCACGTCGTCGCCGAGAATGACCGAGAAGTCGCGCAGATACGCCTTCAGGTCGCCATCGAAATTGGAGGTGAAGAACAGCCAGGACGTGTATCGGTCCACATCGGCCGGAGCCAGCCCTTCATAGAAAAGGTATTGCTGCGGCCGCAGGATGAGCCATCTCGCGAAGTGAATGACCGGGATCATCTGGATCGGCGTGGGATAGGCTTTTTCGATCCGGGACTGGATATCGGCGAGCACCTGATGCAAGCGCTGCTCGTATGTCCAGAACTCTCCCGGAACCAAGCCCTTCCTGATTGGTGTGAGAAAGGTGACTTCGCTCACGCCGCCCACGAACTTGGAGGCGATCCATTCGACCATGGCACTCCCCTTCCGGTGCGTTTTGATCTTCGTCCCGAGGTGCGGTGTCGGCGCCATCCTTCCTGATCCGTAGGCAAGCTGGGTGTGACGCAGCTCACACCCAGCTTGCCTTGAAGCGTAAGATCGACTCCTGGGGTAGCGGATGGGTCCCCTCGGCCTCCTACTTCCTTCCGCCGTGCTGATCGAGAGCGGCCACCGGCGTCTGATCCAGAACGCACGCCTATCTGACCGTCACCACCAGCCGCATCTTGGGGTGGATGCCGCACAGCACATTGAAATGTCCCGGCGTCGAGAAGAGGATATCGGAGTGGCTGCCGGGTGCCTGGTCGCCGCTGTCGAATTTAAAGTCCGGGCTCGACACGTAGGCGTGGTGATGCAGGTCGCCGTCATCATTCACGATCGTGACTACATCGCCCGCACGGACGGTGAGCATGCCGGGATTGAATTCCCGGTTTCTTTGTGAAATGAATATGCTGGCACCGGTCGGTTTCGGGTGTGCGAAAAGCAATAATACCGCTGCCGCGACTGCCACAGCAAAAGTCACGCAGCCAGCGAATCTCACAAAGAGGCGAGGACATCTCCATGGCATCGGCATTGGCTTGCAACCTGCAGTAGCTTATGAGAGTGTCTCTGTCGCGTTAAGTCTTGAACTTACGTGGTCGGAGCCGCCCAGGTTGTATACTCATGACGCGCTATTTAAGCCAGCCTAAGATCGAGATCCAGCCGCGATTTGGATAGGACCCAACATAACCATGCGGATCGTGGGCTTTCACCGCGCCGAGCCTGCGAAGCCGACCGCTGCGCTGCCGCGTAGGTCGACCGCGCAGGCGCCGCGACGTGTCTTGTCGCTCCGCATCAGCCTTTTCCTGAGTTTCGCGGCACTGAGCATCATAACCGGTTCGCTCGGCCTCTACGCCTCGCACACCATCCGTGGTGCGGCGGGTCTTGTCGTTGACATCTACGACAAGTCGCTGATGTCGATCAATTACGCCCGGGCCTCGGCGGCGGACTTCGCAGCCCTGAAATCGGCCCTGATGGAGCGTCGGCTGATCGCCGATCCGGTCAATCGCGCGGCACTGGATGCCCGCATTGTCCGGATCCGAAAGGATCTGGACGATGATCTGTCGATCGCGGCCGAGCGCGCCCAGTCCGACCGCGCGATTGGGGCGGTGGAGGCGGTGCGGCGCGCGGTCGCCGGATGGCAGGATAGCTGGAGCCGGCACCAGGCTGATGCCAACTGGGGCGCGCTCCAGCACTATGCGGAAGCGTCCGGCCACGAGATCGACCTTCTGGTCAACTACACGGCCGGGGACGGGTTCTCGTTCCGTCAGGCGGCGCTGACCGCGATCGAGACCGAGACACAGCTCGCCATCGTCCTTACCGTGGGGGCGGTCGCCGTGTCACTCCTGATAAGCTGGCCGCTTGGCCGTCGCATTATCCGGCCGGTCTCCCTGGCTTCGTCGGTTGCCGAGCGCATTGCCCGCGGCGAGCTGGATATCGAGATTCCGAAGGCGAGTGCCGATGAGCTGGGCCGGCTGCTGGCGTCGATGGCCGTCATGCGCGACAGCATCAGCAGCATGATGGCGCGCGAGGTGGCACAGCGCCGTTCCGCACAGGCAAGGCTGACGGACGCCATCGAGAGCTCGCGCGAGGGCGTGATTCTTGTCAACGCCGAAGGCCGAGTGGTCGTCAGCAATACGCAGACCTTCGAGTTCTTCCAGGATTTGGCTCACCTGCTGCGCCCGGGGGCTTCCTTCCCGGACTTTCTGGAGGCATTGCTGCGGGATGCCTTGCCGGATGGCAAGGATGCGGCGGCGTTGCGGATTTCCTACCCGCCCGACGGAACCCAGCCTCGGACCGCACAGGTGGATCTGCGCGACGGGCGCTCGGTTCGGATCGGCTGGAGCGTAACGGGCGAGGGCGGGATCGTCGCCTTTTGCAGCGACATGACCGAGTGGAAGAACCGCGAGGCACAGCTGAAGCAGTCCAATCTCTGGCTCGACACGGCGCTGTCGAATATGTCGCAGGGTCTCTGCCTCTTCGACTCCGAAGGGCACCTGAAGATCGTCAATCGTCGCTTTTGCGAGATCTTTGGTATCGCCCAGGGCAGTTTGCGCGTGGGAATGACGGTTGAGGAACTCATCAGCGTAAAGCTGGCGAGTCTCCATCTAAGAGGCGCCTCGGCGGCGCAGCTCTGGGCTGAGCGCCGGGCATTGCTGGCAGAGCGTCGCGCCTTCAGCGTGCAGGTGCCGCTGCTGGATGGCCGGATCATCGAGGTGGCGCACCAACCGATGGCCGATGGCGGCTGGGTGGCAACCTACGAGGACGCCTCCGAGCGCTATCGCAGCCGCGAAAAGATCCTGTTCATGGCACGGCACGACGCGCTGACCGGCCTGCCCAACCGGCTGCTGTTCGGCGAGCGCCTTGAAGAAGCTTTGGAGAGCGCCGACGCGCGGAACCGCTTCGCGCTTCTATGCATCGACCTTGATCATTTCAAAGCAGTGAATGACACGCTCGGGCATCCCGTCGGCGACCGGCTGCTGCACGCCGTCGCGCAACGTTTCACCGGCTGCGCGCGCGCGTCCGACACGATCGCCCGCCTGGGCGGCGACGAGTTCGCCACGCTGCTAACCGGCCTGCAGCACGTCTCGGACGCCGCCGCATGTGCCGAGCGCGTCATCGAGGTGGTCCGCGCGCCGTTCATGATCAACGGGCACCGCATCACAATCGGCGCGAGTGTCGGAATTGCCGTCGCGCCGGACCATGGAGCGGATCGCGACACCCTGATGCGCAACGCCGACATCGCGCTCTATCGCGCCAAGTCGGAACGCCGCTCAGGCTATCGGCTGTTTGAACCATCGATGGAAGCCGAGGTGCAGACGCGCCGGAAGCTGGAGCTGGAGCTGGACCAGGCCCTTGCCTGCGACCAACTAGAGCTGCACTACCAGCCGATCTTCGACGTGGCGACGCTGGCGCCTGCCGGCTTCGAGGCGCTGCTGCGCTGGCGCCATCCGGTGCGGGGACTGATCAGCGCCGCCGAGTTCATCGCCGTCGCGGAAGATACCGGGGTGATCAATGCGATCGGCCACTGGGTATTGCGGGAAGCCTGCCGCACCGCCGTCAACTGGCCGCCTGCATTGCGCCTGGCGATCAACGTGTCTCCCGTGCAGCTCCGCTCGGGAAGCTTTCTGGCGCTGCTGGGGTCGGTGCTGGAGGCCGAGAAGCTGTCGCCGGAACGGCTTGAGCTGGAAGTGACCGAAACCGTGCTGCTCGAGAGGAACGAATTGACGCTGGAAACCCTGCAGCACATCCAGACCGCGGGGATTTCCATTGCCCTCGACGATTTCGGCACCGGCTACAGCTCGTTGAGCTACCTGCAGAATTTCTCGTTCGACAGAATCAAGATCGACCAGTGCTTCGTGCGCGGCATCCCGGACAACAGAGGCGCAAGCGCGATCGTGCGGGCCATTATTGGATTGGGCAACAGTCTCGGTATCCCCACCACCGCCGAGGGTGTGCAGGACCCACGGCAACTCGAGATCCTGCGCGCCGAGGGATGCCGCGATCTACAGGGATTCCTGCTCGGCCGGCCGGTTCCTGCCTCCAGCCTGGGCCCGCTGCTGGCCCAGGCCGTCGAGACATCCCGCGTCGTTCCGCTACGGCCGCAGCTTCATCCGATCGCGGCCCTGAAGAACATGGCATGCACGCCGTAATAGGCGAGCACGGTGGCGGCGAGGCTGGCGCAGAAGTATGCCGGAGCCACGATCGGCGAGCGGCGCGGGGCAGGAAGCATATCGTCGGCCAGGATGCCTAGCAGGACCACGACGATCGGGGCATGGCCAAGCGCGTCGATCTTGCCGAACTCGAGAACCGCGCTCACGAACATCGCGGTGAGGATGATCGACGAGGTGCGCCGCATCAGCGGCCCGCAGGCCAGGGTGAAGGCCAGGGAGAACTCCACCAGCCCGGCGGCCCGCATGTAAAAGGCCGGGCTGAAGCCGAACGTCATCTCCGGGTGGGTCGCCAGCAGCGGAAAGGTCCACTCCGGATAGGCCCACTTCTCGACCGATGCCCACATCAGGGTGATCGCCGTGGCATAACGGAGCACGTCGAGAGGCCGGAGGCCGAATGGCGCGATCCGCAGCCCGCTCAGCGCCAGATAGGCGGCCAGGCCCAGGAAGATCGGGTAGTCCAGCAGATGGAAGATGCAATACTGGTCGACCGCATAGACGTACAGAACGATCATTCCGAGCGCCGATAGTGCCAGCGTCTCGCTCCAGATCATGCCGACGGCGATGGCGAGCTGGAGCCAGGGCACCCAAGCGACCGATGTCTTCAGCTCGGGAGTCAGGATGATCCCACCGTTGAACCAGAGGGCCACGAAGAAGCCCCCCAGCACGGCCCGGATCAGCACATCGGTCTTGGCGCGCAGGAACCCGGTTACACGATCCAGCGAGCGGAGCATCGCCAGACCGAGCGGGGTGCGGTCGAGCAGCCCGGCCACGAGCAGGACGCCCAGGGTGAGAAGGACGAGGTGAGCGAAATCACCATTGACGACCAATTGGATCGGCTGGGGCGGGGCCGCGACGTCGTAACTGCAGAACCACTTGACGTGGGCCGCGGCCGGCCGGGCATACAAGAACAGCGCGGCCGGGCCGAGAAGCTTGGCCGCCGATGCAACGTGGCGTTGTGTAAATGGGGAGAACATGGGTACCTCCGGTTGAACAACCGGAGAAGAATACGGGGATACTCATGCAACTCTAGGTCGCGTACGAACAGATGCCGCAACTCCGTTATAAATTATCCGACTGTCACCAAAGATCCTTGCCAGCCAGGTGCCATCCGTCCCATGCTCCCCGCATCTGGCAGCGTGAGAGGTCGCCGCGGCGTTCAGTCGGTGTTTTCTGGAATTTCGGTGGCGGGGTGGCGCGTGGTTTCCTTGGTGAGTATCGCAAGTCTCGTTTCCGGCGGCGTATTCGCGTACGCGGCGCACCGCTTCCCGGGGCGCAGCGCCGTATTCGAGGCCTATGGCGGTTTGCTGCTGATAGGCGGGCTCGTGCTGCTGGGCGCCTCATTGCCCAGGTTTTGATTTCGATCCGGGGGCACCGGAGGATCGTCGCTCCACGAGGTCTGCCCGGAGAGGGTCCGCAGGAAGGCTAGCAGGTCGGATTTTTCGGTCTCGGTAAGGTGCAGGGGCTGGATCGGATCGGCCCGGCTTGGGCGCGCGATGCCGCCGCGGTCGTAGAGATCGATCACCTCGGCCAGGGTCCGCACCGATCCATCGTGCATGTAGGGCCCGCGCTGGGCCACGCCGCGCAGCGTCGGCGTCTTGAACGCGTGTTCCAGCTTCTGCGAGGTCGGGAAATACCGGCCTCGTCCGACATCGGCGCCGGTCGCGACCCCGACATCGTGGAACGATCCGTCGGTGAACGCCCAGCCGCTATGGCAGCTGGAGCAACGCGCGCGCCCGTTGAACAGGGCGAAGCCGCGCTTTGCCGACGGGCTGATCGCATCCGCCTCGCCCGCGATCCAGCGATCGAAGGGTGAATCGCTCCTTGAGACGATCAGCCGTTCGAACGTGGCGATCGCCGCGGCCAAGTTACGGGCCGAGATCTGGTGGTCGGGAAAGGCTTCGGCGAAGGCACGCACATAGTCGGGGTTTGCCGAAATCCGGGCCAGCGCGTCCGCTTCGCTCAGGTTCATGCTTCCTTTATCCGCGATGGCAGCGCGGGTTACCGCCTCGAGGTCGGGGAACTTGCCATCCCAGCCGAGGATCGGCGTCCACGCGTCATCGATCAGCGTGGGCGCTCGCAGCGCCATGATCTCGCCATTATCGTTGACCGGCTGGGAGCGCCCGTCACCCCAGCCGAGCCCTGGCTGGTGGCAACTGCCGCAGGACATGGATTGCGAGCCTGAAAGGCGCTTGTCGAAGAACAGTGCCCGCCCGAGGTCGGCCTTGGCGGCGGTGAACGGGTTCTCGGGCGGGAAGGGGATCGATCGCGGCGGTCGGTATTGCGATTTCAGACCCGCGCGCGAGTGGAGACCAGGAGCTGCCAGCCATACAGCGCCGGCCAGCGCCAAGCCCAGCACCGCGGCGATGGCCCAAAAACGGCGCCTCGTCCAGGCAACGACACCCGGCTCCGGCCGCGTTCCGGCCGGCTCCCGCCAGGCTGTCAGATTCTCCTCGCGTTGGGTAAGCACCCCCCTCTCTCGCATCTGCCCGATCTGATGCTCTACCTGTTTCTGTAGCATACGGCCACCACACCCGAGCGGATCCGCGCCGCCCGCACCCTCCTTCCTGGAGCGGCACAAGCTCGCGCGCCGCGTCCACGCCTCCATGGTGCCTATCCGACGCCTTGAATGCGACGGAGGGATCAGAGCGGGTAGCATCCGCTAACTAGATAGAAGGCGGCAAGGTACTGTAACAGGCGGGCACCGGGTTTATCGATGGCGGAGCGCGTCGGCGCCGGATCCTCCGATGCCGTGCCGCGCCCTGTCGCGTCCCGTCGGGCGCTGGTATGGTCGAGGGCCAACACCAAACGGAGGAGACCGGTGGCGAAGACGATCAGATTCCCCGTCGAGGCGTCGCACATCATGATGTTCGCGCGCGCCATCGGCGACACCAATCCCGCTCATCACGACGCCGAGGCGGCCAAGCAGACCGACGCCGACGGCATCGTCGCCCCGCCGACTTTCCCGCAGGCGGTGGCGCAGTTCGACCCGGAGTATCACCTCCGCCCGAAGCCGAACGAACCCTGGTTCGGCTCCGGCAAGACGCCCTCCGGCGTCGAGGGCAAGCCGAAATCGCTGGGCGGTCTGCACGCCGAGCAGCATTTCGAGTACCGCCGCCCGCTGCGCGCCGGTGACGTGCTGAGCGTGGAATACAAGGACGGCAAGACCTGGGAGAAGGAGAGCAAGCGCGCCGGCAAGCTGATGTTCCGCGAGAAGATCGCGGAGTACCGCGACCAGGCGGGCGAGCTGGTGGCCGTGGCGCGCAGCGTGGGCGTGACCACCGAGCGTCCCGTGGATCAGGGCTGAGGGGAGGTGGCGATGGCACTCAAGGCAAGCCAGGTCAAGGTCGGCGACAAGCACACGGAACGGGTGGCCGAGAATCTCTCGCGCACGCAGATCGTCATGTACGCGGGAGCCTCAGGCGACTACAACCCGCTGCACTCCGACGAGCCGTACACCACGAAGGTTGCGGGCTATCCCAGTGTGTTCGCGCATGGGATGCTGACCATGGGCCTGACCGGCAAGATGCTAACGAACTATGTCGGCGCCGGCCGGGTGACGAAGTTTGGCGTGCGCTTCACTAACCAGGTCTGGCCCGGCGACACGCTCGAATCTACGGCGACGGTCACGGGAATCAAGGAGGAGAACGGGCAGAAGTTCGTGGAGCTGGAGGTCGCGACGGTGAACCAGGAGGGCAAGGAGGTGGTGCGTGGCACCGCCGAGGCGCGAATCGATCCGTGACGTTCGTTAGGTAACGAACGCAATTCCCTGAACCATCATGCCCGCCCCCGGACTTGATCCGGGGGTTGGCCCGGGCACCCATGTCTCTAGTCGTGGATGATAAAGGGGTGGGTGGCCGGACCAAGTCCGGCCATGATGATGTGGATTTCCAGCCCTCCCTCACGCCCGCCAGAACGGCTTGTTCGCCTCGTTCTCGGCTTCCGCGAACGTCACGCCGATGTCGCGGAGCAGGTGGCCATCGAGTTGCGCCAGCGCCATCCGGGAGCGGTGGCGACGCCAGGCGGCCTGGACCCTGCCCCGGATCGACGCGCGGGTCTGCCGGTCGGGAAACAAAGGCTGCCCGGCGGCGATCATGAAAGAAGCTGCCAGGAATTGGCTGGTCATCAACTCCTCCTGCAACATTCGATTGCGACACGGCGAAGGTGGCGTGCCGGAGCTAATCAGTAAAACGAATTGCGTTGATGGTTGTTATCAGCTATATTTATGCTGATGAGCCTGCCCCTTGCCCTCGACCCCGACCTTCTGCGTGCCTTCGTGCTGATCGCCGAGGGTCGCAGCTTCACCCAGGCCGCCGCCGTGGTCGGCCGCACCCAGGCCGCGGTGTCGATGCAGATGAAAAGGCTGGAGGAGATGCTGGGGCAACCGGTGCTCAGCCGTAGCAAGGGCGGCGGGGTGGAGCTGACGCCGCACGGCCAGTACCTGCTCCCGCGCGCGCGGGAGATGCTGGCACTCAATGACGAGGTCATGGCGACCTTTCGCACGCCGCAGATCGCCGGCACGGTCCGTCTCGGCACACCGGATGACTACGCGTTCGGCTATCTGCCGCCGATCCTGAGGGGCTTCGCCGACACCCATCCCGCGGTGCAGGTAGACGTGCTGTGCGAGCCGTCCGACGACCTGATCGAGCGAATGGGGCGCGGCGACCTTGACTTGGCGTTGCTGTCCGACGGTACCCAGCCGCGCCGTCTGAACTCGGTGTCGCTATGGCGCGGCCCGCTGGTGTGGGTGACGTCCACCCGCTACGCCCCGCATCGGCTCGACCCGTTGCCGCTCGCGCTGGCAAGCCCCGATCCGGTCGCCGAGGACTGCTACTGGGGCGGCGCCGCCGTGCGGGCGCTGGAGTTGGCCGGACGTCGATTCCGTATCGCCTACACCTCAAGCTCGCAGGTCGGCACGCACGCACCCGTGCTGGCAGGGCTGGCTGTCACCGTCTCGGCGCAGGCTTGGCTGCCCGACGGGCTGCGCCCGGTGCGCCCCGACGAGGGGCTGCCGAAGCTGCCCGAGTATGGGATCGTCCTGGTCGCCAGCCCCCGCGCCCGCCAGCCTGTCACGGATGCCCTGGCTGAGCATATCGTGGAGAGCTGCCGGTCGGACGTTCAGCAAGGCCGGGCGGCGTAGGCGGTGCTTTAGGCTGCCATCGGAGCGCCGACCGGCCGACGGATCATGGTCAGCGAGATCGCGGCGCCCAGGACGCACAGCGCGCCCGCGACCACGAAGGCGCTGGTGAAGCTCCCCGTCGCGGAGACGATGTAGCCGGTGAGGATCGGCGCGGCGAGGCCAAACAGGTTGCCGCCGAACTGGACCCAGCCGATCGCCGCGCCGATGCTCTTGCCCGCGTGCAAGAGGTCGTTGGTCAGCGAATAGGTGTTGACGAAGACGCTCTGCACGCAGGCGAGCGAGACGGTGATCTCGGTCAGCAGCAGCGCCTCGGACGCGGTGAACGGGGCGAAGATCATGATCGCCGCGCCGAACGCCAGGATGACCACCGCCCAGCGGCGCTTGCCGGCCCGCACCGCCTCCGGCGTCAGCAGGCTGTCGCAGACCCATCCGAAGATCAGGGTCAGCACCATCGCCCCCGCATAGCAGATGCCGGTCTGGAAGCCGGAATGCAGGATGTTCAGGTGCCGGGTCTGGACCAGGTACGTCGGCAGCCACGTCAAAAACAAATACTGCGTGTAGTTGACGCAGCCCTGCACCAGGAACAGGCCCCACATCGTCTGGTAGCTGAGCAGTTCCGTGAGCTTCATGCCGTGCGTGGCCGTGGTGCCGCCAGGCGCGCGCTCGGTGAGGATCATGCGGCGCTCCGGTTCCGTCAGCCAGCTTGCCTGCTCGGGATCGCGGAACCAGGCGAGCCAGACCGCCACCCAAACAAAGCCGAGCCCGCCGGAGATGATGAAGGACAGCCGCCAGCCGACGGCGCTGACCAGCCAGCCGACCGTGACGGCGGAGATGGCGGTGCCGAAGGCGGGCCCGGAGCCGGAGATCGAGAACGCGAGCGCGCGCTCGCGCACCGGCGCCCACTCGCGGATGGCGCGTGCCGCCAGCGGGAAGGTGGGCGACTCGCCGATCCCGAGCAGCAGGCGGGTGAAGAACAGGAAGCCGAAGCTCCAGGAGAGGGCCGCGAGCGCGGTCGCCGCCGACCAGAAGCCGATGCAGCGCGCCGCCGTCCGGCGCGTGCCCCAGCGGTCGAGCACCAGCCCGGCCGGAAGCTGGCAAGGCGCATAGGTCCAGATGAACGAGGAGAGCAGATACCCGACCGCGACCGGCGTCAGCGCGAACGTGCTGATCAGCACCGGCATGGCGATCGCGAGCACGGTGCGGTCGAAGTAGTTGATCAGCGTCATGCAGAACAGCAGCAGGTAGATGACGTAGCGCCGGTTCGTCGTGGTCGCCCGTGCGGCGGCAATGTTCGTGGACATCGTTCCCCCTTCGCGCCGCCTTCAGTCAAGAGCCGGATGCTGGCGGTGCCAGTCGGTCGCCTGCTGATAGGCGTAGCCGGCCCGGCACAGCAGATCCTCGGCGAAGTTCGCGGCCACGAACTGGAACGCGAGCGGAGTCCCGGCCTCGGTGAAACCGGCGGGCAGGGTGATCGTGGGGCTGCCCGTCATGTCGAACGGGCAGGTAAAGCGCAGCAGCGCCGCAAGCATCGCGGGGTCCTGTCCGAGCGTGGACATTTTCGCGATCGTAGGCGAGGCGAAGGGCTGTGCCGGGACCACCAGCAGGTCGATCGTCTCGAACAGCGCCGCGACGCGGCCGCGGAAATCGATCCGGCGCAGGATCATCTTCTGGTAATCCATGGCCGAGAGCCTGCGGCCCAGGGCGATCAGCCCGCCCAGGGCCGGCCCGTACTCAGCCTGGCGCGCGGGATAGGTGGCTTCATGCGCCACCGCCGTCTCGATGGCGCAATAGGGCGCCCAGTCGGCGATGATCGGCTCGGCATCGGGAAAGCGCACTTCGCGGATCTCGCCGCCCAGCGCCTTCATCACCCCCAGCGCCTCCTCCATGACGCGCGTCACCGCCTGATCCGCGCCCCGGCCGTTCCAGTTCGCATCGACGCCGATGCGCAGCCCTTTCAGCCCGCGCGCAATGCCGGCCAAATAATTCGGCACTGCCTCCTGGCTCGCTGTCGGGTCGTTCTCGTCCGGGCCGGCGATCACGCCCAGGATCGCGGCGGCATCGGCCGCGCTGCGGGCCATCGGGCCGATATGGTCCAGTGTAGCCGCTAGCTCGAAGACGCCGTAGCGGCTGACCCGGCCCCAGCTCGGCTTGAGCCCGGTCACGCCGTTGGCGGCGGAGGGGAACCGGATGGAGCCGCCGGTGTCCGAGCCCAGCGAGCCGTAGCAAAGCCCGGCGGCCGTCGCCACGCCCGACCCGCTCGACGACGCGCCGGACCAGTGATCGCCGTTCCAGGGATTGACCGGCGGCTTGATGTCGGGGTGATGGTCCGCGAAGGCTCCCTCGGTGAGCTGAAGCTTGCCCAGCAGCACGCTCCCCGCGTCGCGCAGCTTGCGGACCACGGTCGCGTCCTGTTTCGGCTTGTTGTCGCGGTGGATCGGCATCCCCGCCGCGGTGTTGATGCCGGCGGTCCAGCATAGATCCTTGAGCGCGATCGGCACCCCGTGCAGCGGCCCGCGGATCTGGCCGCGCTGGATCTCGGTCTCGGCCACGCGCGCCTGTTCCAGCGCCAGTTCCGGCGTGACCAGGGCGTAGCTGCCAAGCCGACCGTCAAGCTTCTCGATGCGATCGAGCTGCGCCCTTGTGGCTTCAACCGGAGAAATCTCCTTGGCACGGAGCCGCCTCGCGAGTTCCATCAGTTCGAGATAATGCGAATCGATGCCGGACACGTTTATCTCCCCTTGGTCGCAATCCGCTGGTCAGCTTCACACCAGGACCGCCCAGTGACCAGGGGTCGCAGTGGACGAGGTCAGAACAGGCCTTCGATCCGCCCCTTGTCGTCCAGCCGGATCGCCTCCGCGGCCGGCACGCGGGGCAATCCTGGCATGGTCATGATGTCGCCGCAGATCGCCACCACGAAGCCTGCGCCGGCCGACAGGCGCACGTCGCGCACCGGCAAGATGTGGCCGGTCGGAGCGCCCAGCGCGGTCGGGTCGGCGCTGAAGCTGTACTGGGTCTTGGCGATGCAGACGGGGACGCTGCCGAACCCCGCCGCCTCGAACTGCTCCAGGCGCCGCGCGACATGCGGCGGCAGGGAGATGTCGGCGGCGCGGTAGATCTCGCGCGCCACGATGCGCAGCTTGTCGGCAAGCCTCATTGCGTCGGGATAGAGCGGGGCGAAGCGCGCCTCGCCGGCGCGGATTGTCGCCAGCACCGCGCGGGCCAGGTCCTCCGACCCCGCGCCGCCGTCCGCCCAATGCGTGCAGGGCACGACCCCCACCCCCATCGCCGCCATCGCGTCCCGCACCACGTCGAGCTCTGCGTCGGTGTCGCTGGTAAAACCGTTGATCGCGACCACGACCGGTAGGCCGAATTTGCGCATGTTCTCGACGTGCCGCGCCAGGTTGACCACGCCGCTTGCGACCGCGGCGGTGTCCTCGCGCCCGAGATCGCCGCGCGCCACGCCGCCCTGCATCTTGAGCGCGCGCATGGTGGCGACGACGACGCTCGCCGCTGGACGCAGGCCGGCGGAGCGGCACTTGATATCGAGGAACTTCTCGGCGCCCAGGTCGGCGCCGAACCCGGCCTCGGTCACCACCACATCGGCCAGCCGCAGCGCGAGCCTCGTGGCTATGACGGAGTTGCAGCCATGCGCGATATTGGCGAACGGACCGCCATGCACCAGGGCGGGCGAGCCCTCCAGCGTCTGCACCAGATTCGGTTGCAGCGCGTCGCGCAGCAGCACCGCCATCGCGCCGTCCGCCTTCAGGTCGCGCGCCGTGATCGCGCGGCGCTCGCGCGTCTCGGCGACGATCATGCGACCGAGCCGGGCCTGCAAATCGCGCAGGTCGCGCGCCAGGCAGAATACCGCCATCACCTCGGATGCCACGGTGATGTCGAATCCGTCCTCGCGCGGCGCTCCGTTGGCGAGCCCGCCCAGGCCGTTGACGGTCGCCCGCAGCGACCGGTCGTTGATGTCGAGCGCGCGGCGAAGCCCGATCCGCCGCACATCGATGCCCAGCGCGTTGCCCCAATAGATGTGGTTGTCCAGCATCGCCGCGAGCAGGTTGTTGGCGGCGGTGATGGCGTGGAAGTCGCCGGTGAAGTGCAGGTTGATCTCTTCCATGGGCACGACCTGCGCGCGCCCGCCGCCGGCCGCGCCGCCCTTCTGGCCGAAACTTGGCCCGAGACTCGGCTCGCGCAGGCAGATCGCGGCGCGCGCGCCGAGCCGGTTCAGCGCGTCGCCAAGACCAACCGTCGTGGTGGTCTTGCCCTCGCCTGCCGGGGTGGGGCTGATCCCGGTCACCAGGACCAGGGCGCCCTCCGGCCGGTCCTCGACGGAGCGGATGGCCTCGAAGCCGATCTTCGCCTTGAACCGCCCGTACGGCTCGATCGCGTCCGGCGCGAGGCCCAGCCTCGCGGCGATCTCGGCAATTGGGCGCAGGCGTGCGGCGCGGGCGATCTCGATGTCGGTTGGCACCGTCAGGCGGCCTCGCGGCGGCTGACGCCGATCTCGTCCAATGCCTGGTCCATAGCAGCGACGGCCCGCGCCATGTCGGCGGGTTCGATGGCGCCGATGCAGCCGACGCGAAAGCTCGGCTGCGGCGTGTTGTAGAAATTACTGATGAGGAAGCCGCGCCGCTTCAGCGCCTCGACGAAGGCCTGGAGATCCCAGGCCGGATCGGCGGGCGCGTGGACGTTGACGATGATCGGGCCTTGGACATCTTCGGCCAGATAAGGCGATAGACCGAGGCGGCGGACCCCGTTGTACAGCGTGCGCATGTTTGCCTCGTAACGCGCGAGCCGGGCGGGCTGCCCCCCTTCCGCCTCGTGGAGGTCGATGGCACGGTCGAGAGCGTTCAGCACCTGCGCGGGCGGGGTGAAGCGGGCGGTGCCCCAGCTGCGCATTGCGTGGGCGTGAACGTCGGACAGATCGAGCGACCAACTTCCGGCATTGCCGGAAGACGCCTCCAGACGGTCCACGCGGGCGACGGCGAAGGCGATGCCGGGCACTCCCTCCAGGCACTTGTTGGCGGTGAACACGACCGTGTCCACCTCGGGGTGCTGGGCGATGTCGAAGGGCAGGGCGCCGAACGCGGAGACGGCATCGAGGATCATGCGCCGCCCGGCCTGTCGCACCGCGGCGCCGATCGTGGCCACATCGTGGCAGATCCCGGTCCCGGTCTCGCTATAGACCATCCCGACATGGCTGATCGTGGGATCAGAGGCGAGGGCGGCGGCGATGGCGGCCGGGGCGGCCGGCCGGTCGTCCGGGATCGGCAGGGGGACGACAGGGCGCCCGGCCTCCATGGCGAGGCGCGTCATCCGCTCGGAATAGGCGCCGGTTGTCGGCACGAGCAGCGTCTCGCCAGGAGCCAGGAAAGTGCGGATCGCCGCCTCGATGATGAAGTGCCCGCAGCCGGGCAGCGGCAGGGCGGCATGCACGCCGTCGCTGCCGCCGGCAAGGGCGAGCACGCGAGCGCACAGGCGCGCGTAGAAATCCCGCGAGGCCGGGTCCCAGGGGGCGATATCGACGCGCAGCGCCTCGCGCACCTCCGGCCTGGTCGTGACCGGGCCGGGGATCAACAGCAGCATGAACGAATCCTTCCTGCGAGCCGGAAGGCTTGCCATGCCGGTGGGACAAAATCCACCGTTTCTGGACCGTTGGCCGAAGTTCCTAGCGCCGGTTCGGCTCCTTGGAAGTCTGCGATGGTTGGCTCTGAAACAACATCCAATCCTTCGTCCGGCCGGCCTGCGTTGCCCCGAAGAAATAGGCCATCGCACCGACCCAGGCAGTGCCAAGACTGCCCAGCACGATATTCAGCATTGCCAGATTGGAATTTGGTGCTCCTTTGAAGCAGAGCAGGAACAGAAACCCGAAGAACCCCAGGGTTATCAGGTAGGCGAGCACGCTCGTCGTCGGATCGTACAAGGTCACTTGGTGAGCAAGCGCGCGCTCGCTTCCCTGGTCGGAGGCCGGCGGCGTCGACGGAACTTGCGACGCTAACTCGGGAGCCAGTTCTGGCTGACGTAGATCGTCCGGCATGGACTTCTCCTCTGCTCTTCTTCCGCGCTGAGAGAGATTCCGCATCGCTGGCTGTTCCGGAATGAGTCAGGTCACACTGCGAGAGATGCCGGATGTTTTCCCGCAATCGACGCTTCGACGGCACCGGCAGCAGCTCCGTGACGTAGGTCACAGGCCGACCGACAATAGCCGGCTATCTCCGCACCGCGCCGCCAACAGCGGCTCCGCCC
This sequence comes from uncultured Pseudomonadota bacterium, assembly GCA_963830565.1. Lineage (GTDB taxonomy): Bacteria > Pseudomonadota > Alphaproteobacteria > Acetobacterales > Acetobacteraceae > DATFDN01. Next base: position 52,567 of record CAWHMO010000006.1, on the reverse strand, counting down.
GCGCCCGAGCCGGACCGCAGGTTCCAGCGGGCGATGGACGCCGCGTTCAAGACCTCCATGCTGGTGGACCGTCTGATCATGTCAGCAAGGACGACACGTACATGGAATATCCCGGAGGCGGCCGGAAGATCAGCATGGCCTATGAGGGGATCATCAACGGCATGCAGCCTGGCGCGCCGTCCGCCCCCGCATCAGACGTGCAGAAGCGGATCGATGAGGCGCGTAAGGTCCTCTAGCGTTCCCGACTACGACGGCTGACCTTCCCATCAAGTCCAGGCAACGTCGAGTATCACCCGGCGGTGCCGATGCCGCCGGACTGGGCATTGCCGAGTGGCGCGGCGGGCTGGTCCTCGCGCAGCTTCGAACGATCGGAGACGGTCGCGGCCGGGACACCGCCCCGCTTGCCTCCTGGCCACCACCTATTCTGGCCGGGCATCCGCCTCGGCCTGCCTGGGCCTGGCACGTGGCCCCCCGGAGGTGGTGGACCGGCTGCACAGCGTCGAGGCGGTGCGGACAAGCCTACCGCCGCGCCAGATCGTGCTTCCAAAGGCGCAGTTGCCGGGGCACCCGATGGTGTCCCGTCCCGTTCTCAGCTCGGCGATGGCGGTGCGATCCGAACGGATGGCAGCCGCTGCGTTGCCTGTCTCGGCGCCGGCTGCGGCTACGCCGCTCAGCCCGGTTCTGATGGCAGCGCTGGTCAAACCAGGGATCAGGCCGATCGTACTGCATCCGGCGCCAGCGTCGACGCCGATGACGTCTGTCCGCAGCGACGTGATGATGCTTCGCGCCGCTGAACTGTCGCAACGTTCCACGCCGCAGGCGGTGACAGCGAAACGGCTCAAGTTGTCGTTCGACTACTGTCTGGTCAGGGCGAACCGCCCCTGGGTTTCCACCGGGCTCATTGCGGGGCGCAACTGGTATATACCCCACACCAGGGCGGGCGAGTTCGCCACCGGCACCGGCACCGGCACCGGTGGCGGTGCCTTCGAGGTGATGCCCATGGCCGCGCTGGCGGTGAAGAACCTCGTCATCGAGGCCGACTGGTAAAGCGACGAGTCCGTCGTGCTCGACAAGCTCGACAGGTTCGGCCCGTTCTCGTTGGTCGGTCGGACCGTGACCGCCAACAGGGACGCGCTGCATTGTAGCGGGACGCAGATCGTTGGCTGGGTATTCGAGCCCATGCCGCGGCTGCCGCCCAACAGTGACCCCGCTTTGGGATGACCGGACAGCCAGGTGCGAGTGGCTTGGCAAGGCTGCCAAGGTTCGGCGGCGAAGCCGTCGGAACGGACCGATTAGGAAGGCGAACCACCTGCGGACCAACGTGATCCATCACAGCGACCGGAAGAGCCAATACACCTCGCTCGCGCTCGGTGGCGGCAGCCAGGAAGCGGGCGGGGGCCGCCGTCCATGTGATCGGCCGGCGGCGCGCATGACAATGCCCTGTCGGAGAGCTGCTTCACGACGCTCGAATGCGAGCTGGTACGCGTTTACCGTCCACCAAACCAGGGCGGCTTCAAGGAACCGCCCCGCCTGGAGCCGGTCAGGACTCTTCGCCAAGGCTCATGCCACCACCGTCGCCGCGGGCCTGCGCGTGGATGACCAGGCGCTTCGACCCGGCTGTTGTGTTGCTGATCATGCACACGATGTCATATTTCATCTGCACCACATCGTTCTCGTCGTAGTCCGCCTCGAAGGTCTGCACAGTGATGTTGAGATTCGAAAACGGCTGCACGGCTCCCGACGCGCTGACATGGAAATCGGAAATATACTGTCCACTGTAGTCCCACACGGCGGCTACGGCGTAGTTTATGGTGTCCGGATCCATACCGAGCGCCGATATCAGGTCGGCAAGCCCGGATTTTTCTTCAAGACGCTCGGTGTACGCGGCGGTCTGCCACGGCCCCGGCAAATCGCGTTTTGCGGTCCCCTGCGGCAGCGCGCTGACACGCGTCTCGGCAACGTCCACCTTGGGCGCGCCATTCTCCAGGACTGTCCAGAAGAACTTGGCGGTATCCAACAAATCTGCCATGTCGTTTCCCTTTGAGTAATCGACTTTGCAGCAAGGCAGCGCCGCATTGCCGCCGGAACTTGCGAAGCGGCGATCGCTCGAAGCTGGTCGAAGTCGAGCTACCGACGGCGCCGACCCAGAATCCCACCTTGCGGTCAACGCCGGTTGTGACGCAGATCACACAGATGAGCGCGCCAGCAACACTGGACTGCGAGGGGGCTCTCGCAAGGCTGCTCCCGCCGCCGCTTCGTCCCGGTGGATGACCGCCGGTCCCGGGCATCCGTGGGATCCCCTCCCGGCCACCTGCCTTTGCCGATCCGAATTTCGACCTGTCGCGATCGAGCGACGTCATCATTGAATCATTGCGTGCCCAAACTGTAGGATGCGGCCATGACGCTTCCGTTCGTCGTGCCTGACTGGATTCCCTGGTGGGTGCCGACCATCCTGCTGGTCCTGGCGCTGCTGTGGCTGCTCGCGTTCCTACTGGTGCCGTTCAGCGTCATCGGCCTGAAGTCGCGGACGGATGGGCTGGAGGCGCGGCTGGACGAGATCCAGGCCGAGATCCGCCGCCTGACCTTGCGCCTGCCTGACCCGGTGCGTCCCGTCGAGTTCGACGAGCTCTATGCCGCGCCTCCCACGCCCGAGCCGTCCCGGCGCGCGCCCGGCCTGACCCGCCCGCCGATCCCGCCTGCCGCCTACGAGCTGGAGGACGCCCCCGACCCCGATGCCGCGCCCGAGTCGCCGCTGATGGCCGGTCTGCGCCCGCGTCGGGATGCGCGCGGCGCGCGCGAGGAGCGGACCGAGCCTCGGTTGAGCCGGCCACGGTAGCACGGCGCCCGACCCTGATTGCCACGCTGCGGCACTTGCGGTTGTCTGGGGCGCTCGCAGTACATGGGAGAGGGCGATGCGCGTCAGCGTGGTGCAGATGAATCCCGGCGCCGACAAGCAGGCGAACATCGACCAGGCGCGGCGGTTGATCGAGCAGGCAGTCAGCGCCGACCGACCCGACATCGTCAGCCTGCCCGAGGTCTGGAGCTGCCTCGGCGGCACGCGCGCGGGCAAGTTCGAGCAGGCCGAGATCCTGCCCGCCAAGGGCTCCAACGCACCCGGCGGGCCGGCCTACGAGTTCCTGCGCGAGACCGCGCGCGGCGCCCATGTGCACGTGCATGGCGGCTCCATCCAGGAGACGGAGGGCGGGGACAAGCTGTTCAACACCACTGTCGTGTTCGATCCCGACGGCCAGGAGATCGCCCGCTATCGCAAGATCCACCTGTTCGACATCACCGGCCCCGATGGCACGGGCTTTCGCGAGAGCAACACCTACGGCGCGGGCGACGAGGTCGTGACCTACACCGCTGACGGGATCACCGTGGGCGCGGCGATCTGCTACGATGTCCGCTTCCCCGAGCTGTTCCTGGCGCTGCGCCGGGCCGGCGCCGAGGTGATCTTCCTGCCCTCCGCCTTCACCCTGCTGACCGGCAAGGACCACTGGGAGCCATTGATCCGCGCCCGCGCTATCGAGACGCAGTGCTGGCTGGCCGCGCCGGCGGCCTGGGGCCGCTACCACGAAGGCGCGCGCAACGAGCCGCGCGACACGTACGGGCGCTCGATCGTCGTCGATCCCTGGGGGCAGGTGGTCGCCCAGGTCTCGGACGGGACCGGCTGGGCGACCGCACGCATCGATCAGCGCGTGACCGAACGGGTGCGGCGGGGGATGCCGGTGCTGGAGCATCGGAAGCTCGTGTGAAGCGGACCCCAGATCGGCTCGCCTTCGTCGCCGCGCGCTCGGTGCTGGCCCAGGAGGCGCTCGACCGCCTCGCCGAGCTCTACGGGAACTGCCCGTTCGACCAGGCGGAGGTGGTGATCGCGCTGGGCGGCGATGGGACGATGCTGGAGACCTTGCACCGGGTGCTGCCCCGTCCGATCCCGGTCTATGGGATGAATTGCGGCTCGGTCGGGTTCCTGATGAACCCGTTCGTCGAGGGCGGACTGCCCGAACGGCTGAGGCAGGCGCAGGCGGCGGTGCTGCACCCGCTGCGGATGCACGCCGTCACCGCCGGGGGCGCGGTGGAGGAGGCGCTCGCCTTCAACGAGGTGAGCCTGCTGCGCCAGCTCCGCCAGGCTGCCAAGATCCGCATCAGCATCGATAGCCGGGTGCGCCTGACCGAGCTGATCTGCGACGGCGTGCTGGTCAGCACCCCCGCCGGTTCCTCGGCCTACAACCTCTCGGCGCACGGGCCGATCGTGCCGCTATCGGCCAATCTGCTGCCGATGACCCCGATCAGCGCCTTTCGCCCGCGCCGCTGGCGCGGCGCCCTGCTGCCGAGCAGCGCCGACGTGCTGTTCGAGGTGCTGGAACCAGAGAAGCGCCCGGTCGCGGCGGTGGCCGACTTCACCGAGGTGCGCGACGTGGTCTCGGTCGCGGTCAGCGAGGATCGCGCGGTCAGCGTGTCGATCCTGTTCGAACCCGACCAGGGCCTGTCGGAACGGATCATCGCCGAGCAGTTCACCGTTTGAGGGTTTGTCCCATGAGCAAGCACGTCGTCGCGAAGGTCTCCGAGGTGCCGCCGGGCGGGCGCAAGCTGGTCACGGTACGCGGCCGGCCGATCGCCATCTTCAACCTGAAGGGTGAATTCTACGGCCTGCTGAACCGCTGCCCGCACCAGGGCGGCAGCCTGTGCGACGGGCTGCTGACCGGCCTGATCCAGTCTGACGAGCCGGGCGTCTACCGCTACTCGCGGGCCGGCGAAATCATCCGCTGCCCCTGGCACGGCTGGGAATTCGACATCCGCACCGGCCAGTCCTGGTGCGACCCGGAGAAGGTCCAGGTCCGCAACTACAAGGTCGAGATCGCGCTGGGCCAGCGCGTGGTGGAGGGGCCGTACGTCGCCGAGACGGTGCCGGTCTCGGTCGAGGAGGAGTACGTGGTGGTGGATTTCTGACCGGCATGATGGACGAGGTCGAGGAAGAGGCGCTGTTCGCGCGGCTGCGCGGCCGGCTGGAGGCGAGACCCGTGACTGGCGCCGATGGCGAGCTGGTGGCGGCGGTGGCGCGGGTCGAGGCCTCGCTCCGGACATTGGCGCTGCGGCTCGATTCCCTGGCGCGGGGCGTGGATGCGCAGGAGGCCTCGATCGAGGCCCGCCTCGAAGCCGCGGTGGCGCGCAGCACGGCCGGGCTTCGCGCCGAGCTTGATCGATTGGCGGAGCGTCGTGCGGACGTCCGGCGGCAAGCCGCCGCGCCGCTCCGCTCGGTCTCGCTGCTGCTCGCAGTGGCGATTCTGGTCGGAGTGGGCGTCGCGGTCTGGTCGGGAAAGCTCGACGGTGAGGCGATCAGGAACGGCGTGGCAGGGTTACGTTTGTGGAGCGGCGTGCAATAGGGACCCCCGTTGGCGAGGTCATCGCCTTCCAACGGGAAGGCACCGGGCTCGGGGCCACATCTCCCAGATTCCGTCACGTATTCTCGGTCGGGAGCATCAGCGCGTTCGGGACGAGCGCCTTCTTGTGCAGCCAAATCGTCAGACGGGCGTTCACCTCGTCAGGAGCATCCTGCTGGACCCAGTGCGACGCGTTCGGCAGTCGCTGGAGCTCAAGGTCGGCGACGTAGGGTCCGTAGCCCTCGGTCAACTCCAGCCCCAGCGCCGCGTCGCGCTCACCCCAGATCAGCAGCGTGGGGGTTTCGATCGGCTCCGGCTTTTGCGCCGGTGCGGAGAAGCTCCGGAAATTCGCGCGGTAGTAGTTGATCATTGCCGTCATGGCGCCGTCAGCCGCGGCGTTCCGCCGATAGTGCTCCAGGATCTCCGGAGGGAACGCTTCCCTGTTGACCGCCATGGTCGTGAATGCGCGCTCGACCGCCCGCGCCTTGTTCGCCGTCAGCATGGCCTCCGGCAGCCAAGGGAGCTGGAAGAACAGGACGTTACCAGGAACGTGCCCGCTGTGCCCAGGAGCGGTGCAGAGTGCGCCGGAAGATCTCGGGATGCGGGGCGTTCATGACGACCAACCCGTCAAGCGCGCGTACGCGGCGCATCGCGAAAGTCCAAGCGATCAGCCCGCCCCAGTCGTGACCCACGAGCAGACGCCGCCGCGCGCCGAGCGCATCGAAGAGGCCCGCCACGTCGTCCACGAGATGCTCGATCCGATAGGCGTCCCGTTCCCGCGGACGAGTGCTGTCCCCGTAGCCCCGCAGGTCCGGTGCGACCGCGCGCCAGCCGAGCTCGCTCAGGACCGGTAGCTGATGCCGCCAGGATAGGCGGCTCTCCGGGAAGCCGTGCAGGCACAAGGCCACGTCCGGTCCGGTCCCCGCCTCATCGACGGCGAACGTCAGCCCGTTGGCTTGCACGCGCCCGATCGAGATTTCCGGCTGCATATCCTCAGCCCCAGACATCAATGCTGAATTCTGGCGAATCAGTGTAGCACGCCTTTGACCATGTGGTGCGCGAGAGGATTGGCCTCCTGCGCTCTAGCGGCTAGGCTGCCGCATCCTTCTTGCGGGTGACTGCCATGACAACAGCCGATCCGATGGTTCTGGAGATGGGCCGCAAGTTCGGCCAGGAGCGTCTGGCGCCCGGCGCCGCGGCGCGAGAGAAGGCCGGCCGGATCGAGCCGGACATCATCGAGGAGCTTGGCGCGCTCGGCATCCTCGGTGCGACCACGCCGGCCGAATGGGACGGCTCCGAGCTCGACCCCGTCACCTATGCCGGGCTGATCGAGGAAGTGGCCGCGGGCGACGGCGCCGTGTCCACCCTCGTCTCGGTCCACAACTCGCCCACCTGCGAGGTGCTGAACCAGTTCGGCACCCCGGCGCAGAAGGACCGCTGGCTGCGTCCGCTCGCCACCGGCCGGCATGTCGGCTCGTTCGGCCTGACCGAGCCGCAAGCGGGGTCGGACGCCTCCGCGTTGCGCACCCGCGCGGTGCGCAAGGGGGATCGCTGGGTCATCAACGGGTCCAAGCAGTTCATCAGCAACGGATCGTTGCCCGGCAGCGTCGTGCTGTTCGCCGTCACCGATCCCGACGCCGGCAAGCGCGGCATCTCCTGCTTCGTCGCCGCCAAGGACACGCCCGGCTATCAGGTGATCCGCGTCGAGGAGAAGCTCGGCCAGAAGGCCTCGGACACCTGCGCGCTGGCGTTCGAGGACATGGAGCTGCCGGCTGACCAGCTGGTGGGCGCGGAAGGCCAGGGCTACCGCATCGCGCTCTCCACGCTGGAATCGGGGCGCATCGGCATTGCCGCCCAGAGCGTCGGCATCGCGCGGGCGGCACTCGAGTTCGCGGTCGCCTATGCCCGCGACCGCCGCGCCTTCGGCAAGCCGATCATCGAGCACCAGGCGGTGGCGTTCCGTCTGGTCGAGGCGAAGACCAGGCTGGAAGCCGCCCGCCAGCTCACGCTGCACGCAGCGCATCTGAAGGCCGAGGGCAAGCCGGCGCTGGAGGCCGCGGCGATGGCCAAGCTGTTCGCCTCCGAGGCCGCCGAGCAGATCTGCACCACCGCGATCCAGACCCTTGGCGGCTACGGTTTCCTGGCCGACTACCCGGTGGAGCGCATGTATCGCGATGTGCGCGTGTGCCAAATCTACGAAGGCACCTCCGACGTGCAGAAGATCATCCTCCAGCGGATGCTGTGATCCCGACCCCTCCTCCTGCAAGGGGAGGGGAGGCGTTCTCGCGGTTCAGGAAGGCTGGTGGTGCGCGGCGTCGGCGACCCGGCGGACCTCGTCCGCGAGTTCGCGCAGGGTGGTGCTGCCCTTCTGGATGACCCGCGCGGTCCGCTCCGCCAACACCGTTCGCTCCTCGGGCGAGATGTCCTTGGCGGTGAGAACCACCACCGGGATCGAGCGCCACTCCGAGTGCTTGTGCACCTCGCGCAGGAATGCGTCCCCGTCCATCTCCGGCATCATGAGGTCGAGCAGCACGAGTTCCGGGCGCCCCTCGGCGATGCGCTCCAGCGCGACGCGGCCGTTCTCGGCTTCCACCACTTCCCAGCCGGCTTTCCTCAGTGTGGCGCTAAGCCGTTGGCGGGTCAGCGCCTCGTCCTCGACGACGAGGATCGGGGCGGGCGGCTTCTCGTTGCGATAGCGCTCCATCAACTGCCTCAGCCGATCCCACTCGACCGGCTTGGTCAGATAGTCGGCCGCGCCCAGGGAATAGGCTAGGCTCCGCTCGTTGACGCCGGTGACCATGATCACGGGAATCGCCGCGAGCTTGAGGTCGGCCTTCAGCGTGGCCAGCACCGTCCACCCATCCACGCCCGGCATCATCACGTCGAGCAGGATGGCGCAGGGGCGCAGCTCCCGCGCGAGCGACAATCCGCTCGCGCCGTCGCTCGCGGTCTGCACGGCGAATCCCTCGCGCTCAAGGAAGCGCGAGATCAGGTCGCGGGTGGCGGGATCGTCATCGATGACCAGCACCGGATGCCGGGTCTCCGTGGCCGCTTTCTCCTGGTCCGCCCCCTCCTGATCCCCTTTGCCCGCGGCGCGGGCGCTCTCGGCCGTCACGTCGGCCGGCAGGCGGATCGTGAAGGTGCTGCCCTGCCCCAGCACGCTCTCCACTTCCACGTCGCCGCCCAGCATGGTGCTGAACGCCTTGGTGATGGCCAGCCCCAGGCCAGTGCCACCGAACTTGCGGGTCGTGGATAGGTCGGCCTGATGAAAGCGCTGGAACAGCTTCGCCAACTGTTCCTCGGTCATGCCGATCCCGGTATCGCGGACCCGGAACATCAGCCAGCCCAGCCTGCCATCACCGCGCGGGTCGGGGCCGCGCTCGACCGAGAATGTGATCCTGCCGGCCTCGGTGAACTTGGCGGCGTTGCTCAAAAGGTTCAGCAGCATCTGGCGGATTTTGGTTGTGTCCGAAATCATCATGCCCAGGCCCGCCGCCACGGACAGCTCCAGCACGTTCCCCTTCTTCTCGACCAGGGACTGCACGACGGTGCCGACATCGCGCACCATCTGCTCGACATCGAAGCGCTCGGGGTAGACGTCCATCTTGCCGGATTCGATCTTTGACAGATCGAGCACATCATTGATCAGGCTGAGCAGGTGGCGTGCGTTGCTCTCTATCTTGCGCATGTCGTCCATCAGCCCGCTCGGGTCGCCGCTGTCCTCGATCTCCTCTTCCAGCATCTCGCTGTAACCGATGATGGCGGAAAGCGGCGTGCGGAGCTCGTGGCTCATGTTGGCGATGAACTGGCTCTTCGCCCGGTTCGCCTCTTCGGCCGCCTCCTTCGCGGCCGCCATCTGCTGTTCGGCCTCGCGCAATCCGGTGATGTCCGTGTTGGTGCCGAACCAGCCGAGGATGCGCCCCTCCGGATGCGCGCTGTCCGGAGCATCGCGGATCGGCAGGGCACGCGACAGGAACCATCGGGTCCTGCCCGTCCTTGCCCCGCAGAGGGAAAGTATCCTCCCAGGGCTCGCCGGCCTGGATGGTTTGCCGGAACTGGGTCTCGACACGCTCGACATGATCCGGGTGGAGAAGCTTCTTCCACCCCCAGCCCCGTGCCTCTTCCAGGGTCGTCCCGGTGTAGTCGAACCAGCGTCGATTATACCAGTTCATCGCGCCGTCGCGGTCGGCCGTCCAGGCAAGCTGGGGAATGGAATTCGCCAGCGTGCGGAACCCCGCCTCGCTCCGGCGCAGGCCCTCCTCGGCACGCCTGCGGTCGGTGACGTCCCACGTCGTTCCGGTCATGTCTGGCCCATGACCTGGGTCAGGCCTGGTCGCGATCCCGCGCGCGACCACCCAGCGCACCTCGCCCGAGGGCAGCACGACGCGGAACTCCGTGTCGTACTCGCCCAAGGTCCGCCGTGCCGTCTCCGTAATGGCCGTCACTCGCGGCATGTCGTCGGGATGCGTGCGTTCGAAGAACGCCTGCACCGCGATCGGGCCGCTCTCGTCGAGGCCGAAGATCGCGCGGGTCCTCTCGTCGGCCTCAATGAGGTCGCTCTCGAAATCCCACGACCAGGCGCCGATCCGTCCACTGCGTAACGCGAGCTGGAGCCGCCCCTCCGCCTCCTCGGCCGCCACCTTGGCCGCGACCGAGATCCCTCTCACCGCGTCGCTGCGCCGTGATGTCGCGCAGATAGGCGGTGAAGCGGGGCTTCTCCCCAACGCGGGTGGGGGTGATCGCGAGTTCGACGGGGAACCGGGAACCGTCGGCGCGCAGCGCCTCGACTTCAATCCGCTTGCCGAGCAGGGGACCCTCACCCCTCTCCAGGTAACGAACGAGGCCTTGGCGATGCCGCTCCCGGTACTCGGGGGGGATGATCAGCATCGCCAGGTCCTGTCCGATCACCGCCTTCCGGATCAGGCCGAAGGTCCGCTCTGCGGCCGGGTTGAACTCGACGATCCGGCTCTCGTCATCGATGGTGATGATGCAATCGAGCGCCGATGCCAGGATCGCGCCCTTCAGCGCCTCGTTCTCCCGCAGCGCGTCCTCGACCAACCGGCGCTTCAGGAACTGGCCAATCTGCTGACCCAGCGTTGCCATGGCCTCATAAAGGCTCTCGTCAGCCTCGATGCGGCGATGACTGAAGAACTCGATGACGCCAACCGTCTCCTCGCCAGCCTTGAGCGGGAACGCGAAGCCGGTACTCAGGCCGTTCTTGGCCGCCGCGTCGTGGCGCGGGAAATTGTCCTCTTCCAACAAGGTGATGGTCTGGAAAGGGATGTCCTCGGCCCAGACCCGTCCGGGGACTCCGGTGCCGCGCGGCAGGCGCAATCCCTCCGTGGCGCGGAGGAAATTGGCCGCTGCAACGCCCGGTGCGCGCCAGACCGCGAGGCAGGCCAACGCCGCCGCCTGGTCCCCGTCGTCCACACGCCAGAACGCGCCGAGATCCCAGGCGAACCCCGATCCGATCGCGGCGAGGATCTGCGCCGGCGCACTGGCGAGGTCGGTTGATCCGGCGAGAACCCGGCTGACCGTGTACTGCACGGCTAACCGCTTCTGGGCGTTCTGGCGGAGCGAGGTGTCGCTGAAAGTGACGACGCTGCCGATGACGGCGCCATTGGCGTGGACCGGGAAAGAGGAATACTCGGCGATGAAGAACGTGCCGTCCTTCCTCCAGAGCATCTCGTTCTCGAGGCGTACGGGATGCCCCGTGACGTTGGTATGCAGGAGCGGACAGTCCGATTGCGGATAGGGCGATCCGTCCGGACGGGTGTGGTGGATCAGGGCATGCATGTTGTGCCCGATCACCTGCTTGTCGGTCGCGTAGCCGAGCATCCGCAAAGCCGCGAGATTGATGAACGTGCATCGGCCTTGGGGATCAACTCCGTAGATGCCGTCGCCGAGGGCATCCACGAAATCCCATTGCGTCCACCTGGCTATGCCAGGCTCGGTGCTGTCGTTCACGTGCGCTCCAACCGTCGCGGCCGGATTTACAACGCCGTGCGTGTCCCGCGGTTGGTTCCTCGCCCTATCCCGCCTTGATCCGGCGTACCCAGGCGGCGAACGAGGTCAGCAGCGTGCTGATGATGTCGCGCGTCGGCTGGTCGGTCAGCTTGCCTTCGGCGTCGAACTTGTTCTGCGCCTGCGTAATCATCACCTCGGGCCGGTTCAGCACGAAGCCGTTCATGAACACGAAGCACTGCCGCAGATGATATTGCGCGCGTGCGGTCCCGAAGGTGCTGGGGCTGGCCCCCATGATCGCGATCGGCTTGCCGTCGAAGGGCGGCTCCGGCGGGCGGGAGACCCAATCGATGGTGTTCTTCAGCACGCCGGGGATCGAGTAGTTGTATTCCGGCGTCACCAGCAGGACGCCGTCGGCCTCCTTCACGCGCCGACGCAGCTCTTCGACAGGAGCCGGGAAGGCCTGCTGCTTCACGTCCTCGTTGTAGAGGGGAATGGGCGCGATATCGAAGATGTCGATGCTCATGTCCTGGGGCGCCAGTTCCCGCGCCGCGCGCAGCGCCGCGCTGTTGTAGGAGCCGCGTCGCAGGCTGCCCGAGATGCCGAGAATCCGCAGCGTGCCGCCCTCGCTCATTGTACCTGCTCCGCCCCTGTGATTTCGCGGCGACAGTGATAGGCTCCGGTTGGACATCGGCGCAATCCGGCCGGGCCGCGCGCGCTCATTTCAAAGGCAACCCGCGCCCAAGGGACGCCGTTCAGTGTCAATGGCTGTCGTGCCTGCAACAGTTCAACATCAGGGGAACGCCCGTATGAAACGCGCACTCACGGCCCTCGCCTGCCTCATCACGCTTGCCGGCGCCGCGCAGACGGCGCACGCGCAAGGCAAGCCGCCCACGGCGCCGGGAACCTCGCCTGGGACGAGGGCACCCGGAACGACACCCGGCACGTCTGTGCCAGGAATTCCATCCGGGACGGCGCCCGGCCCAACGGTCACGCCGGTCCCGCCCGAGGTGGTCGCCCCCGGTCAGTCTCAAGGTGCGAACAGCCAGAGTCTCAGCACCCACCTGTCGGAGACCGACGGCACGCTGCATCCGCCCACCGTGGACCCAGGAATGCAGAAGACCCCGACCCAGCCGGGAACGATGCCCGTCATTCCGCCTCCCGGCACGCCGGGCGGAGCACCCGGCGCTGTTGCCAAATAACAAGCCGGCGCGGGGGTTGCGGCCGGGACCCTCGGCTCCATATGCGGGGCACAACGGACCGGTTCCCGGTTCGTTGGGTTCGACGTTTCCTCCCTAAACTTGGCGGCGTCCTTCGGGACGCCGCCATTTTGTTTGGCGGCAATTGCCCCTTAGGGTCTCGCGCATGGACCTTGACTTCACCGAGGACGAGATCAGCCGCTATTCGCGCCATATCCTGCTGCGCGAGGTGGGCGGCACCGGGCAGGCACGGCTCAAGGCGGCGCGCGTCCTGATCGTGGGCGCGGGTGGCCTCGGCAGCCCGCTGGCCCTTTACCTTGCTGCCGCGGGCGTCGGCACAATCGGGATCGTAGACGACGATCGGGTGGAGCTGTCGAACCTGCAGCGCCAGATCGCCCACGATATGGCGAGCCTGGGCGCCTACAAGGCCCGCTCGGCGGCCGAGGCGGCCACGGCGATCAACCCTGGCGTGCGCGCAATCGCGCACACCACGCGTCTCCACGCCGACAACGCGCTTGCGCTGATCGGCGACTACGACATCGTGTGCGACGGCACCGACAATTTCGCCGCTCGCTTCCTGGTCGCCGACGCCTGCGTGCTGGCCCGCCGCACCCTGGTCTCGGCCGCCGTGCTGCGCTTCGACGGCCAGCTCTCGGTGTTCAAGCCGCACGTGCATCCTGGCGACCCGTGCTATCGCTGCCTCTACCCCGAGCCGCCGCCCGCCGGGCTGGTGCCGTCGTGCAGCGAGGCGGGCGTGCTGGGGGCGGTGACCGGGGTGATGGGCACGCTCCAGGCAACTGAGACACTGAAGGAGATCCTCGGCATCGGCGAGAGCCTGTCCGGCCGGCTGCTGATCTGGGATGCGCTCGCCGCCCGCTTCCGCATCGTGCGGCTGCGCCAGGACCTGGCATGCCCGCTCTGCGGCCCGGCGCCGCGCATCACCGATCTGTCCGCGCATCGCTGATGGGGGCACCGTTTGGCCTGCTGCTGATCTCGGGCGGGCATGAGCGGGCGCACTATGCCTTCGTGCTGGCCGCCGCTGCCGCCGCGCTCGGCCGGAGCGTGGTGCTGTTCGCCACGAACGAAGGCACCCGCGCGCTGTGCGCCGACACCGGCGCGCTGGAGGGTGCGACGCGGGAGGCGCAAGTTCGCGCCAGCGGCGTCGCCGGACTCGCCGATCTCAGGACCGCCACGATCGAAATGGGCGCACGCCTGATCGCCTGCGAGGCGGGCCTGCTCATGGCCGGGGTCACGCCGGCGGAGCTCCTGCCGGGCGTGGAGGTGGCGGGAGTGGCGACATTCCTCGCGGCGGTCGGCGGCGGGCAGGTGATTACCCTGTAGCACGCGGCGGCTTTCCTGTCTTCCGTTCGCGATGCCGCACCACGCCATCGCGCGATCGTGGACTCCCTCGGCGCCGGGAACTCGTCCATGGTCATGGCTCCAGCGTTACATCCGGTTCAGCAGCCGAGGAGCCTAATTCCATGCCCGAGGCCGTCGCCGCCGCGACGCTTGTGTATGAGACCGACGTGCCGGCGCGGCTCGATCGGCTGCCCTGGGCGCGCTTCCATTGGCTGGTGATCGTCGGGCTCGGCATTGCCTGGATTCTCGATGGGATCGAGGTGACGCTGGTCGGCTCGCTGTCGGGCGCGATCGTCAAGAGCCCGGTGCTGGCCATGACCCCCAGCGGCATCGGCTTCAGCGCCAGCGCCTACCTGGTCGGCGCGGTGCTCGGCGCGCTGGTGTTCGGCTGGCTGACCGACCGGCTGGGACGCAAGAAACTGTTCAGCGTGACGGTCGTCGTCTATCTGCTCGCGACCGTCGCCTCGGGCCTGTCATGGAGCTTCTGGTCCTTCGCGCTGTTCCGCTTCCTCACCGGCATGGGGATCGGCGGCGAGTATGCCGCCGTCAACGCGACCATCCAGGAGCTGATCCCGGCGCGGCGGCGCGGCTTCACCGACCTGGTGGTGAACGGCAGCTTCTGGATCGGCGCGGCGATCGGCGCTGGCGGAGCGGTGATCGCGCTCGACCCAGCGCTGATTCCCCCCGAGATCGGCTGGCGTGCCGCCTTCGTGATCGGCGGCTTTCTGGGCCTGTTCGTGCTGTATCTGCGGCATTGGATTCCTGAAAGCCCGCGCTGGCTGATGACCCATGGCCAGCCGGGCGAGGCGGAGGCGGTGGTCGCGGGGATCGAGCAGCGCGTGATCGAGGAGACGGGCCGGCCCTTGCCGCCGATTCCGCCGGGCTCGCGCATCCGGCTGCGCACCGACATCAAGTCCTGGTTCGGGGCGGGCGTGCGCGCGCTGTTCACGCTCTATCTGCGGCGTACCGTGCTCGGCACCGTGCTGATGGCGTCGCAGGCATTCTGCTACAACGCGGTATTCTTCACCTACGCGCTGATCCTCACGGATTTCTACCATGTCGCGCCGCGCAGCGTCGGGCTGTTCATGCTGCCCTTCGCGGCCGGGAACTTTCTCGGGCCGCTGCTGCTGGGCCGGCTGTTCGACACGATCGGGCGCAAGCCGATGATCGTCGCGACCTATGCCATCTCCGGTGTGCTGATGGCCATCACCGGCTGGCTGTTCGCTCATGGCGGGCTGAGCGCGGTGCAGCAGACCGGCGCCTGGACGGCGATCTTCTTCGTCGCCTCCGCCGCCGCCTCCGCCGCCTACCTCACCGTCGGCGAGAGCTTCCCGCTGGAGGTCCGCGCGGTGGCGATCGCGCTCTTTTACGCGCTCGGCACCGGCGTCGGCGGGGTCGCCGGCCCGGCCCTGTTCGGCGCGCTGATCGACAGCGGCTCGCGCGTGTCCATCATGTGGGGCTACGAATTGGGCGCCGCGCTCATGGTCTTTGCCGCCCTGGTCGCCGCCGTCCTCGGCATCCGCGCCGAACGCCGCTCGCTCGAGGAGATTGCTCCTCCCTTGTCGTCCGCTGACTGAATGCAGGAGGCCGGAATGCACTCGACAACCCAGCAGCGCCACGTCGTCGCCGCCTCGTTCCTCGGCTGGATGCTGGACGCCTTCGACTTCTTCATCATGGTGTTCGTGCTCCGCAACATTGCCGAGAGCTTCGGCACCTCGATCACCGCGGTCACCGTCGCCATCACGCTGACCCTGGCCGCGCGCCCGATCGGCGCCTGGATATTCGGCCGGCTGGCCGACCGCTTCGGGCGGCGGCCGACCTTGATGGCCGACGTGCTCTGCTATTCGGTGCTGGAGCTGGCCACCGCGTTCTCGCCGAACCTCGTCGTATTCATCATCCTGCGCGCGCTGTACGGCGTGGCGATGGGCGGGGAGTGGGGCGTCGGCGCGTCGCTGACGATGGAATCGGTCCCGGCGCACTGGCGCGGGCCGGTCTCGGGATTGCTCCAGGCCGGCTATCCCACCGGCTATCTGATCGCCTCGATCGTGTTCTGGGTGCTGTTCCCGTATATCGGCTGGCGCGGCATGTTCGTGGTCGGCACGGCGCCGGCGCTGCTGGTGCTGTATATCCGCCGCGCGGTGCCCGAGAGCCCCGACTGGACGGCCCGCGCCGCCGCCGGGCCGCGGCCGTCGATCTGGGCGGTGCTGAAAGGCCATGCCGGGCTGACGGTGTACGTCGTGGCGATGATGACGGCGTTCAACTTCTTCAGCCACGGCACGCAGGATCTCTATCCGACCTTCCTGCAGGTGCAGCACCACCTGGACCGCGCGGCCGTGTCGTCCATCGCCATCGCGTACAATGTCGGCGCCATCCTCGGCGGGATCGGCTTCGGCGTGCTGTCGCAGCGCATCGGCCGGCGCCCCGCGATCGTCATCGCCGCCGTCCTGGCCTTGCCGGTGATCCCGATTTGGGCGTTTTCCTCGACCGCCATCGCGCTCGGGGCGGGCGCGTTCCTGATGCAGATTTTCGTGCAAGGCGCGTGGGGGGTGATCCCGGCGCATCTGAACGAGCTGTCGCCGCCGGAGATCCGTGGCACGTTCCCCGGCGTGACCTACCAGCTCGGCAATCTGCTCGCCGCCGCGAACGCGACCATCCAGAGCGGCATCGCGGGCGCGCTCGGCGGGGACTATTCCTGGCCGCTGGCGGGCGTCGCCGCCATCGTCGCGGTGGCGATCGCGCTGCTGGTGGGCTTCGGCAAGGAGGCGCGCGACGTGCGGATGGGGGCGGAGCGAAGCGCGCCGGAGCGGGCGGTAGCTGCCGAATAGCGCAGGAGGATCCCATGCCGCAACGCGCTATACTCCCACGATGAACATCGCCTTGCGCAAGCGGCGGATGACAGCACCAGCAACGATCACGGTGCAGCGAGGGCGTAGCCTAGCCGGGCGACGCTCAACGGCCGGGCGGCACCGTCATGCAGGCATTGCCGCGCGCCGATAGGCGCGCGCAGGCTTGGGCGGCGGTCTCCGGTGTGAGCGCGGCAAGCCGGGCGCGATAGAGGACGGCGCCGCCGAACGGCGTAGTCGGCGGCGCGTCGATCGCCGCGGCGGCGAGCAGGTCGGGCGCCACCCGGCGGGCGTCGGCGGCGGCGGCGCGAGCAGCACTCGGGCTCAGGAACGCGCCGACCTGGATTGCCCAGCTTCCCACGTCCGGTGCGACGCTGAGGCTGGCGAGCTGCACCAGCGGCCGGCGTCGTGGCGCCGGGCTGTACACGGGCCGCGCGGGTTCAGGTGCTGGGACGTAGATTGAGGAGGCGGTGACGACCCGCTCCGGCTCCGCCGGCGCCGCGCCGAACGAGGCGGCTGGCGTGCAGGGATGGTCGGGATCGAAGGCCGCGTCCGGATCGCACGGCCCGGAGGCGACCGTTACCGGCAGGCTCGCGGACTCGGCGACGGACGGGCCGGCGGAGACCCCGCCTCCGGCAAACACCGCGAGCGGGCCGCTGAAGGCAGTGCTCTCACCGAGGTTCGGCGCGATGGAGGACACGTACCCGACCGTCTCCTCGGGCAGCGGCGTCCCGTCCGCCAGGTAGGAGTCCAACCGGTTCGGGCCGGCATTGTACGCAGCCAGGAAGCCGGGCGCGCCGTAGCGGTCGTACATCTCGCGGATGTAGGCGGTGCCGGCCATGATGTTGTCGTGCGGCTCATACGGATCGCCGCCGAGGCCATAGTGCTCCCGCAGCGTCTCGTAGGTCTGCGGCATCACCTGCATCAGCCCCATCGCGCCGGCGGATGACACGGCATCATCCCGCCCGCCCAATTCCTGGCGCATCACGGCGCGCACCCATTGCTCCGGCACCCCGAAGCGCAGCGACGCCTCCCGGATGTAGGGCCGCCACGGGTCTTCCGCCGGGCCGGGAGGAGGGTAGTACCTCGCGATGCGTGTACGACCCGGAGTGGTATCCGCCAGGCCCGCCGCACGCGGCCAGCGCGGTCAGCAGCACGAGCACGGCGGCGGCGCGTGCGCGACAGAGCGACGACGCGCCGGTTCCAGTCGGCATCGGGCTTCCTTACCGCCAGATGAACCTGCGCATATTCCGCGATCGGATCGCGTCGGATCAACTCATTTCGGATCGCGGGATACATTTAAGGAATGGGTGTTGCCGAAATGGAGCCGTTATCCGACGCCCGGTGCCAATCCCGCGAGCCAGCCGGCCGCCAGCACGATGGCGCCGCCGATCACCGCTTCAATGCCGACCGATCCCGCGAGCGCGCGGGATGCGGATGAGCGGCGCCCCAGCCCTGGGGTGAGCGCCAGGCCGTTGCGGGCGGCGAACACCAGCGCCAGCGCGAACAGGGCCGCCTTCAGCAGCGCGACCCGGCCATAGGCCGTGCCAACCAGCCCCGCCGCGCCGCCCGCCAGCACGAACCCCTGCGCCAGTCCGGTGCCCGCCAGGACCAGCACCGCCGCCAGTCCGGGCCAGGCGAAACGGCGGAAGGCGCGGGCGGCATCGTGTGAGGGGAGCGCGCGCAGGCAGAGCAGCAGCGGGATCAGCCCGCCGAGCCAGATCGCGGCCGCGAGCAGGTGCAACGCCTCCGATGCCCCAAGCCCGGTGCCGATTTGTGCAGCATGACCAAGCCACGGCTGCACGGCCACCGCCAGTGCCGCGGGCGCCAGCGCGTTCGAGGGCCGCCCGAGCAGGGCCAACGCCGCCGCGATCAGCACAAGCCGCGCAAGCAGGACTTGGCCGAATTGCAGATAGGAGACGAAATCGGGCACCGCCCCGAAGGTCTCCGCGATGCCGTGCGTTTCGGCCACCAGCGCCGCTTCCGCCAGGAACCACCCGATGCCGAGGAGGAGCGCCAGGGCGCCGCTGATCCCGGCGAGGCGACGCAGTGGCGGCGCCATCCGCGCGGCCAGATCGCGCGCCAGCACGCACGGCGTGAAGGCCAGCGCGCCCAGCAAGGACAGGACCGCCGCGTCATGGCAGCCGCGCAGCAGCGTCAGCCAGACCGGCGGCCCCGTCATTTCCATCCGGCGGTTCCTTCACCGCGCGACCGTGAAGCTGAAGCGCCCCTCGGTCTTGTGCGTGTCCTGCGACGTGACGTGCCAGACCACCGTGTACTGGCCAGGCGGCAGCGCCGGCAGGGGCACGATCAGGTCGCGCCCGCCCTTGCCCGCGCGTAGCGTGCCCGTGCGCAGTGCCTGCCCCGACGGTCCCAGGATTTCCACCCTGCTGAAATGCGGCACCACGCCTTCGGTGTACGAGAGGTCGAGGGTGGCAGGCGGTGTCGCAACCCGGCCGCCCACCGGCGGGCTGGCATGTTCCAGGAAGGCGTGCGCGCCCGCCGGTGCCGTTCCCGCCACCAGTACGGCAATCGTCGCGGGAATGATGCGGCTCACCATGGCAGCACCGGTCTGCCAAGAGTGTTCGGGAAGAGATCGTCGAAGTACCAGTGCAGCTGCGCGATGGCGCCGATCGCGCGTCCCGTCTGGCCGTTCGCGGGGATCAGCGCCTCGATGCCGACGGCATAAGTCCGGGCCGTATAGCTGGCGCCAACGCCGAACAGGTATTGCGTGCCTTGCGCGTGCGGTCGGCTGGCGGGAGACGACCATGCGAGTTCCACGAGCGGCGTGACGCCGCCGAGGAACGTGGGCAGACCGATGTCGCGCACCTGCGATTGCAGATAGGACAGGCTGTACTGCACCGAGAGCCCGCCCACCCAGCGGTTCTCAGCGCCGTTGTTGAACACCACGCCGGGCAGGCCCGGTCCGGGCTCGGGCGCGGCGACCGTGCCCAGCCGCTTGTCGGCGTACTGGTATCCGATCGTGCCGGTGACGGCGAGCGGCCGCAGCCAGCCGATCGGCAGGTCGCCCAGCCCCTTGCCCCAGTAGAGCGTGGGTGTCGTGGTTCCGACGTCGTTGTTGCCGAGCACCGGCGAGCCGGTGCGCGGGAACTCCCGGATCACGCCGACCGCGACGAGAAACTCGTGCTCCGGATTGACGTACGCCTGGTACTTCAGCGTCAGGAACAGGTTCTGCCATCCGGTCGCGTTCTTCGCGCCCGGGTTGGTCTGGATGCTGTACCCGTCGTTGATGGCGAACCCGAAGCGCTCGGTGATGCGCTTGTCGAACTCCAAGTTGAAGTCATAGTCCTCCCCGCCGCCTGGCGGGCGCTGCCAGGAAAAGGTGGGCAGCGCCGCTTCGTCGGCGACCGCCGGATCATCGATGATGAGCGTGTTGACGAAGAGACGCGGCCCGGCAACGCCGTGCGCGTGCGCGTATTGGGCCGGCAGGCACGCAGCGGCGGCGGCGACGGGAGCGAGGGCGCGATGCATGAAGGGAAGTCTCCCAGGCAGGAGCGGAAACGGCGCGGCACTGCCGCGCCGCGGCACGGTCCCGAGGGGCAAAACCTGGCGTTAGCAGTATCTTCGAGCGTAAGCGTCTAGACACGACTTTCTCCCGAGCGCGTTTGCGACTGGGCAGTATCAGGTAAGAACAGCTTCTAGCCTAGCATTACAGTTGCACGCCGCTCTGACAGGAGCTTATTCGGCGACAAACCGCCGAACGTTCACCGTGCCCTTCATCTCGTGTAGGGCGGTGGGGGTGGGTTTCGGTCCCGCATGGTGTCGTTTCAAACTACGGTTATGGAGCTGCTCCCCGGTCGGCTGTTAATACTTGGCCGACATGAGGCCCGAACACCCGGCCGACCGGCGTCAGCGCGAACAGATCGCTGCGGCGCGACGACCTGCCCGGCTGCCTTGCCGCCGATCACGCGGGGGATCATCCGGGCGAGCCCGCGTACGCCTATCCGCACCCTCAACCCAATCCGCCCCTCAACCGGGGGCGCTGCGGGCCTGATCTACTGCGCTCCCGTCTGCGTATGGCCGGTGCGCGGATTCGTCGGCCCCTGGACGGGAGTTGTAACGCCCTGATTCACTTGCCCTCCTGCGGCCGCGTTGGCCTGCTCGGCGTCGCGCTCCTGCGGCGGCAGCCCAGGAACAGCGGCCGAACGCGGCGCGGCGTAGCCGGGAGACCCTTTCGGCGCGGCCATCGAAGTGGTGGTGCTATCGCCGCTGGCGGCGAAGACCGCTCCCCCGGTAAGCAGGAGCGCCGCGGTGGCGGCGAGAAGAACTGTTTTCATCAGACGACTCCGTCAAAGAAGCAGGCTTGTGAATCCCGCGAACCGGCAGTCGGCTTCACGCGCCGCTTCGGCGACCACCCAGGCGGCGAGCGCGTCGCGGTCGATCGATTACAGCACGGGGGCGGGGGCGTTGGCGAGGGCATACCGCCAGCACTCAGGAGCTTATTCGGCGACAAACCGCCGAATTTTCCGCTGCGAAACGTCACCTGAGTCCCCTGAAACGTGCTTTGCAACTGTAGTGCTAGGCTCCGACCCCAAGAGGAGAGCCCTGTGATGACGCGCAAGCCGCTGCCACCATTCACCCCGGAGACCGCCGCCCAGAAAGCGCGGCTGGCCGAGGACGCCTGGAACACGCGCGAGCCCGAGCGCGTGGCGGACGCCTACACCGAGGACAGCCGGTGGCGGAACCGCGCCGAGTTCTTTACCGGGCGCGAGGCGATCGTCGGGTTCCTGCGGCGCAAATGGGCGCGGGAACTCGATTACCGGCTAATCAAGGAGGTCTGGGCCGTCACCGGCAACCGTCTCGCCGTGCGCTTCGCCTACGAATGGCACGATGATAGTGGAAACTGGTACCGGAGCCATGGCAACGAGCAATGGGAGTTCGACGAGGCCGGGCTGATGCGACGGCGCGAGGCGAGCATCAATGACGTGCCCATCCGCGAGGCGGACCGCCGCTTCCGCTGGCCAGCCGGACCGCGCCCGGCCGACCATCCCGGGCTGTCGGAGCTTGGCCTCTGAGGTTCCGTCGCCGGGTCCGGCGTGCCCTGTCCGTCCTTGGCCGGACCCGTGGGGAGGGGTTGGGGAGGATCGAAGCGAGGAGAGGATCAATCGGATCTTGTCGGCGTCATTGCGGCCCGGCGCGCTGCAACTCCAGCGCGCGCTCCTGCGTCATGCCGCGGGCGCACTCCGCCACCTCGATCATACGGATGGTGCCCGGCGTGGTTTCATAGAACGCGCAGTTGGCTTGGCGATAGCGCAGCCACGCGCGTTGCGCCGCCTTCAACGCGTCGATGCGCGGCTTGCCGTCTGGGTCCGTGGCCAGCATGGCGAGGAGCGCCTGGTAGGCCTGATTGAGCCGCTGGTCCCAGACCTTGCTGCGGGCATCGATGCAGCCGGCGATCGCGTAGGTCGTCGATTGCTGGTTGCAGGTGTCATTATCCGGCGTCCATCGTTCCGCCGCCAAGCACGGGCCGCACAGCACGAGCCCGAGCAGGGCAAGGGTCAGTGGGCGCAGGGCGCGAAAGGCGGCGACATAGAGAGCAGCGGCAAGGATATTCCGTTGCATCCCGGAGTCTCCAGCGTCGGACCCGGCATCGTCCATCGGCACGCTGGGTAGCATCAATTCAATTCTTGTCCCAGAACGCATCCGCCTGATCGAGTGCCGCCTCGATGCGCGCGTGGCGGGCGCGCACCGCTTCGCGCTCGGCGCCGTGGGTGAACACGTAGAACTCGTCATGCCGGATCGCATGCAGGACGCGCGCGCCGACCTGCTCGGGCTCCAGCGCGCCGGTTCCCAGCATCCGCGCGGCGATCCGCTCATGCGCCGGCCGCGCCGGTCGCGTCGCGGTGCCCTCGAAGATGCGGGTGCGCACCGGGCCGGGGCAGAGCACGCTGACCCCGATGCCGCTGCCCTCCAATTCCTGCTCCAGCGCCTCGCTCAGCGCCACCACGGCGTATTTGCTCATCGAGTACGCGCCCTGGTTGGCGCCGTTGCGGATGAAGAAGCCGGAGATGGACGCGGTGTTGACGACGTGCCCGCCTTCGTTCTGGCGGCGGATGGCGGGGACGAAGGCACGGATACCGTTGATCACGCCGAGCACGTTCACTCCCATGACCAGGCGCCACTCCTCCGCGCTCACTCCCTCGAGCGGCGTGCCGTGCATCGCGACGCCGGCATTGTTGCAGGCGACGTGCAGCCCGCCGAACGCCTTCCGCGCGGCGCGCGCCAGTTCGGCGACCTGATCGAAGTCGGCGACATCGGCCCGCCGCGTCACGGCCCGCGCACCCGCCGCCTCCACCAGGCGCCGTGCCTCCTCCAGCGGACCGGGCTGGATGTCGCCCAGGACCAGGTTCATGCCCGCGCCGGCCAGTGCGCGGGCGATGCCGAGCCCGATGCCCGACGCCGCACCGGTGACGATTGCGGTCTTGCCCGTCAGATCCTGCATCGCGTCCTCCTGCTGTGTGCGGATGCTCGTCCAGGAGGCTAGACTGCCCGAGGCGAGGAACGGAAGGAGCCGGCGATGACGGGCAACGATCCGGTGGTGGAGACAAAGGCGGGCAAGTTGCGCGGCACGGTCATCGAAGGCGCGGCGGCCTTCCTCGGCGTGCCCTATGGCGCGCCCACCGACGGCCCGAACCGCTTCATGCCGCCGCGCCCGCCCGAACCCTGGGCCGGGGTGCGCGAGGCCACCGCGTTCCGCACCCAGGCGCCGCAGTCGCGCGTGGGCTTCCCGACACGGGCGGAGCTGGTCGATCTCTGGGGTCCGCCGGACGCCTCCCCGGAGAGCGAGGACTGTCTGGCGCTGAACGTCTGGACCCCAGCGCCCGGCGCAGCCTCGCGGCCGGTGATGGTGTGGTTCCATGGGGGCGCCTTCGCGTTCGGCTCGTCCAATCAGATCCGGCTGCGCGGATCGCGGCTGTGCCGGCGCGATGTCGTCGTGGTGACGGTGAACCAGCGGCTGAACATCTTCGGCCATCTGGACCTCTCCGAGATCGGCGGCCCGGACTTCGCCCGATCCGGCAATGCCGGCACGCTCGACATGCTGGCGGCGCTGGAATGGGTGCGCGACAACATCGCCGCGTTCGGCGGCGATCCGGGCAATGTCACGATCTTCGGCGAATCCGGCGGGGGCGGAAAGGTCAGCACCCTGCTGGCGATGCCCCGCGCGCGCGGGCTGTTCCACAAGGCGATCATCCAGAGCGGCGCCGCGGTGCGGCTGCGCGAGCGCGACCGGGCGACCCGGCTTGCCGAGGCGGTGCTCGCCACCCTGGGCATCGAGCGGACGGAACTGCACCGTCTGCGCGAGGTGCCGATGCGCCGGCTGCTGGCCGCGATCGAGCCGGCGCAGCGCGCCGTCGGCGCCTCGCCCTGGCCGCTGTTCGACCGCTACCCCTTCGGCCCCACGATGGATGGACCGGGCGCGGCCAGCGTGGTGCCGCAGCACCCGTTCCACCCGCGGGCGCCGGCGATCTCGGCCGACATTCCGCTCATCATCGGCGACACCGCCGACGAGGCGACGAGCTTCCTCGCCCATGACGACGCGGTATGGCACCGCACGCTAACGGAGGCCGAGATGGTCGCGCGCATCCGCCCGGTGGCTGGTCCGCACACCGAGCGCGTGGCGGAGATCTATCGAAGGCTGCTGCCTGGCGCGACTCCGGCGGAGCGGCTGACGGCGACCTTGACCGACGCCAATTTCCGCTTGCGCTCGCTGCTCGCCGCGCAGCGCAAGGCGCAGAGCGGCGCACCGGTGCGGATGTACTCGTTCGCGTGGCGGACCCCGGTCTTCAACGGAATGCTGGGCGCCCCGCACGCGCTGGACGTGCCCTTCACTTTCGACACGATCGACCTCACCAACGCCACCGATCGGAGCCCGCGGGCGCATCGCCTGGCCGAAATCATGTCCGGCGCCTGGGCGCGGTTCGCGCATACCGGATGCCCGGCGCACGAAGGGATGCCCGAATGGCCCGCCTACACGTCGGACGGCCGTGCGACGATGGTGCTGGATGCGCCGTGCCGGGTGGAAGCCGATCCCCGCGCGGAGACGCGGCGGTTGTGGGAGGAGATCGCGGCGCCGCGGTGATCCCGAGGGCGGTCTGTCGACGGTCGGCCAAATTATTCGTCGGTGTCACCAAGTTTTCAACGTAAGAGAGCCTCGTTTGGGAGAACGGACCCCAAATAGAAAACAGTCATCAGATTGGATTCCGTTGTGGCAAATACTGATGCGTACGCGTTGCGGCGTTCGGATCTGAATGGGTTCTTGTTCGCCGAGGTCGGTGTCGAGGCGAGCGGGATGACGCTGAGCGTTCTATCGACGCTCGCGCGCCTGGGCATGGACCCGTGGCAGGAGGCCGGACGCTTGGCGAAGCTGCCGCGGACGGCCGCGATCGAGGGGCTGGCCCGGATCATCACGGCCATGCCGGCCAGCCGCTGGTCGCTCCCGGATGCGACCTCCATCGCGGCGCGGCTGGTGGCTCTGTTGCCCACGCGTGGCAGCGGCCCATCCATCGCCGCATCGGCGCAGCGTGCGGATGCGGCAAGCATCGCGGGACGGCTGATGGCCCTGCTGCCCGCGCGCGGCGGCCCAGCGGCGCGGCCGGCATCGTCCGGTTCCCGGGCGGCCGGGCGATGGTGGATCGTTTTTGTTCTGGCGGGCGTTCTCGCCGGGCTGACGTTGGTGAACCTCACCGGGCAGCGGGCGGCAGCGCCGGATAGCGGCGATGTCACCGGCTTGTCGGCGAGCCACCCAGCCTCCCCCGCCATCCGTCCCGTCGGTCACGTCCCGGACGGGACGTAAGCCCGCGTGCTTGCGTCGAAGGCGTCGGAGTAGCACCGTGCCCGATCCTAGGACGCACATTCAATGCCGGATCCTCGTAAGGACATTTACTCCATTCCGCGCACGCATGATCCCATCGAGGTCGACCTCGCCCCGGCGGACGACCGTCTTCTCCTGAACCACTGGCTGCCCCCGCAGAGGGCATCGTCCCCGTATCCGCATAGGCCGGCGCTGGATCAGCGTCTTGTGGGCGCTACCGATCGGGCCGTGGCGCTCATGTTCATGATCGCCCTGGCCCAGAGCTTGCGGGAGCTTCCAGGCGTGCACGCCTTCATCAAGGATACGGTGGAATTCCGCAGGCCGCGCCCTCGGTCGATTCCGGCTTTCCGTGATGGCTGCGGTGCAGCACTTCCTAACATGCTTTCATGATGTTCATCATCCGCGCCGGTATCCAGATCCTGGCCGATCACCCCGGCTCTACTGGAAGCGCGACTGCACGCCCGGCAGATTGGTTCCGCTTCCAGAAAGCCGTCCCGACCGGCCGGGTCTGGACCTCCAAGGATATTCGTGACGCTGCCGGGGTGGCTGGGCATCCCCGGCATCCGCCACACCATCGGCCTCGCGCGCTGGTGGCACTTCTCGGTCAATCTGCTGTGGGTCATCAACGGCATCGCCTTCTACGCCCTGCTCTTCTCGACCGACCAGTGGCTTCGGCTGGTGCCCGTCACGTGGGATGTGTTCCCCAACGCGGTCTCGACCGCGATCCAGTATGCGCCACTGGGCTTTCCGGTGGATCACAGTTGGACGCGCTACAACGGCCCGCAGCAAATCACCTATTTCATCACCGTGTTCGTCGCCACACCGGTTTCGATCGCAACCGGGCTCATGCAGAGCCCGGCGATCCCAAACAGGCTGGGCCTGCTCGGGGCCGTGCTGAACCGGCAGGCAGCCCGATCCATCCACTTCATCTCGTTCTCTATTCGTGCTGTTCATCCTGGCGCACGGGATCAGGTGTTCGTCACCAGCCTGCGGCAGAACACGAACCATATGTTCGCCGGCGTGGCGAACAACTCCTGGATCGGGATCCCGCCCTTTATCCTGGCCATGGTGATCGTGGGGCTGGCCTGGTGGGCCGCCTCGCCTTTCACGATCCGGCACGCCCGGGTTGTCCAGAAGGTCGGGTCGTTCATGATCGGCTGGCTCAAGGGCTTGGCCGAGTGGTGGGAGCCGAATGCCCAGCTCACGGAGAAGGACATCTCGCCGCATTTCTGGATCAACGGCACCATGCCGAAATGGGACGCGTTCGACGCGCCGTTGGCGGACAACTTCGCGAGCTACCGGCTCCGGTTGACGGACTGGTCGAGCACCCGCGGGAGTTCTCGCTGGCCGAGTTGCGGGCGATGCCGAAGCAGGAGCAGATCACGACCCATTTCTGCATCCAGGGCTGGTCCGGCGTCGCCAAGTGGGTGGCGTGCCCATGCGCCACATGATCGACCTGGTGCGCCCGACGGAGGATGCCCGCTACGCCGTGTTCTACTCCTTCGCGGATGGCGGCGACGCCGGCCGCTACTACGACGTGCATACGATGGGCAACATGCGCCATGAGCTGACCATCCTTGCTTATGAAATGAATGGCGCGCCGCTCGGCGTGCTGCACGGCGCACCCCTACGGCTGCGCTGCGAGAATGAGCTCGGGTTCAAGATGGTGAAGTGGATCGCCGCCATCGAGTTCGTTCATGACTTTGCTGACCTCGGCGCCGGCCAGGGCGGCTACAATGAGGATCATGAGTTCTACGGCTATCGGATGCCGATCTGAGTGTTCCGCGGAGGCGGACCGTTGTTCCGCTATAGCTCGGGCAACTGATCGTAGAACTCGACCTGCATCCGCATGGGTCCGAGCGGCTCGACGCGGTGCGGCTGGTCAGGCAGTACCAAGCCGGGGCGGCCGGGCTCAAGGATCACCTCGGAGGCCGGGTCGAGCACTTGATACCGCAGTCGGCCATCGAGGACTCGGATCACGCCCCACACGCCAGGTCTGGTTCGATGTTCCCGGCGCAGTCCGGCCGGCAGCGTGTTCTCGTCGAACACCGGGGTGCGCCTGTAGGGCGACGGCGCCATAGGGGACGCTGGCGGCGCGCTCATGAAGATTGCAAGGCCCGGAAATGGCCGGCTCGATCGACAAGATCGAGCATCTGGGTGGCCGCATGGAGCGTCAGAGGATGATGGGTGGAGCCCGGCCTTGGCGAGATGTAGGCCGCCATTTCGCGAGCGAAGTCGAGTTGCCGATCCGATGCTGCCGCGAGCAACGTGATCACCAGGTTTTCGAGCGCGATCACGCGAATGCGTAGCTGCACCAGCTCGGCGTTCGTCAATTGAGGGATCTCGGATGGCACTTCTCGCGCGCGATCGGGTTCCGCGCCGCCCTCGTTGTCCCACCTCGACAAGCGCCATTTGGCGCTGTCGTAAGTGTCCAGGCGATCGGGCTTTCATCAGGCATGAGGAGACTTCCTGAATGCGCGGTGTGGCGTGGTTTCCGCTCCGCCTACGCGACACGCTGCTTCCGATAGGCGGTCACGATCGCCGGGATGAACTGCCCCTTTCCCAGCTCCTGGAGCATGTGCTGCACGCCGGCAAAGAGATCCGTTCCCGCCGTCTTCAGGAACGCACCGATCTGCCCGGCCCGCAATGCCGGCGCGTCGGTCCGAAGACGCCCTTCGCCGGCTCGACGCCCACGCCGGAGTCGTAAGCAAGCTTTCCGCCGAGATAAGCCGTGTAAGCCACCACGCCGATGCCGGCGGCGCCCGCGCAGGTGGACGAGAGCGGGGTGCATCTGCTGCAGGGGCAATGCCATGGCGTCGACTCCCTGGAAAACTGCCAGCGCGGGTCTGTGAAGCATTGGACGGTCGCGCGTGCTCGGTCCCGTGTGAACCAACGTCGGTTCGGCGTGCCCGGTTCACGCCGCCGCGGCCGGCTGCTATTCCCGCCGCGTGACCCGGGCAGAGCGCATCGCGATCGGCAGCATCGGAATCGGCTGCCTGGTGCTGGTGCTGAAGGGCGCGGCCTGGTGGATCACCGGCAGCGCCGCGTTCTACTCCGACGCTTTGGAGACGACGGTGAACGTCGCCGCCGGCGCGATCGCCCTCTACGCCATCCACCTCGCGGCCAAGCCCGCCGATGCCGACCACCCCTACGGCCATGACAAGGCGGAGTTCTTCGCGGCGGTCATCGAGGGCGTCCTGATCGTCATCGCCGCGATATCGATCTTCAGGGAGGCCTGGCGGGAGATTCTGGACGCCGCGCGCGCTTACGCTCAGCGCGGCTGCCTTCGGGCTCAGCCTCGCGGCAACCGGGCTCAACGCGCTGTGGTCGGTGCTCTTGCAGCGCGCCGGCAAGCGTCTACGCTCGGCTGCCCTCGCCGCCGATTCCCGCCACCTGATGAGTGATGTCGTCACCTCGCTCGGCATCGTCGCCGGAGTGGCCCTGGTGCTGGGGACCGGCGAGGTGCTGATCGACCCGGCGCTGGCGGCCCTGGCGGGGGTGTATGTGCTGTGGTCCGGCGTGCGCACCGTGTCCGCCTCGCTCGGAGGACTGATGGATGCCGCACCCGATCCCGCGGTGGTCGCCCGGATTCGCGAGCTGGTCGCCACCACCGCGACCGGCGCGATCGAGGCCCACGACCTGCGCAGCCGGCACGCCGGCCGGCTGGCGTTCCTGGAGTTCCATCTGGTCGTGCCTGGCGCCATGACGGTGGCGGAGTTGCACGCCATCTGCGATCGGATCGAGGCGGCGCTGAAGTCGGAAATGGAGTACCTGGTCATCACCATCCATGTCGAGCCCGAGGTCAAAGCCAAGCACCATGGCGTTCCGGTTCTCTAGCCCGATCGCCCGGGCCACCGGAGCCTCCGCGCTGCTGCATGCCGTCGGGCTTGCCGCGATTTTGGTGCCGATCGAGCGCACTCCCCGTGAGCCGGCACCGGCGGGACCGACCGTCGAGCTCCGGCTCATCGAGACCCAGGGTGCCGAGCGTGCGGTGCACGCGCCCCAGCCCGCGCAGCCGCCGCACCTCTCCCCCAACGCCCTCCCGCAGGGGGAGGGGGCTAGCGCACCTCGACTCCCCCTCCCTTTGCGGGAGGAGGCCGGGAGGAGGGATCAGGCCTCCCCGCCGCAGGTCAATCTGGCCGGGGACAGCACGGCCAACGTGCTGGCCAGCGGCCCTGCCGTGTTGCCGGCGCGGATCGATGCGCGCTGGCGCAACCGCGAACCCGTCTATCCCCCCGCCGCCGCGCAAAACCGCGAAGCCGGGGCGGTGCTGCTGCTGATCCATGTCGGTGCGGACGGCGCGGTGATGAGCATTGATCTTGCGGAAAGCTCGGGCTTTCCCCGGCTCGATGGTGAGGCACGAACGGCCGTCGAGACCTGGCACTTCCTGCCGGCGGTGCAGGACGGCCAGCCGGTCGCTTCCGACATGCCGCTTCGGATCGTGTTCCAGCTCAACTGAGGAGACGCGGATGGTTCGCATCGACCGGGTGGTGACGCGCGGCGGCGATGGGGGAGAGACCTCGCTCGGCAACGGCGCGCGCGTGCGCAAGGACGACGATCGCATCGTGGCGCTGGGATCGGTTGACGAAGCCAACGCCGCGATCGGCGTGCTGCGCGCGGCGGGCGTGCCACATACGGCCGACGCGATGCTTGCCCGGATTCAGAACGATCTGTTCGACCTCGGGGCCGATCTCTGCGTCCCCGGCGAGGGCGGAAATCGGCTGCGCCTTTCCGACACCTCTTCGGCGCGGCTGGAGGCGGAGATCTCGGCGATCAACGCCAATCTGGCGCCGCTGCGAAGCTTTATCCTGCCCGGCGGGACGCCAACCGCCGCCCAGGCCCATGTCGCCCGCACCCTCGTCCGTCGAGCGGAACGCGACCTGGTAAGGCTGGCCGCGGGTCAGCCGGTCAACCCGGCGATGGCCCGTTATCTGAACCGCCTGTCGGACCACCTGTTCGTGCTCGCCCGCTCGTTCAACGGTGCCGGCGCCGACGATGTGCTGTGGGTTCCCGGCGGGTCAGATGACGTGAAAGATCCAGAGCAGGATCAGGACCGGGATAGGGATTCCCAGCAGCCATAACAGGAGCACGCGCATAGTCACCTCCGGCGGTGAACGCTCCAGAAACGTTCCGCTTGACGTTCAGTTCCCCCCTCTTGCGTCACGGCTTCGTGCCTTTGCGGCTTCAGTCGAAAAACTGTGGCCATCGTGTGCGCACCGCCCACACGATGCCCGCACTCAATGCTCCGGCGATCAGGTCATCGGCCATGACCCCGGCTGCTCCGCCCTGCCGGTCAGCCCAGCCGATCGGGCCGGGCTTGGCCACGTCCAGCAGGCGAAACACGGCGAGCGCGAACAGCAGGCCAGGACCCGTCGGGCGCGCAAGGCCAAGCAGCGTGATCCACTGGCCCGCCACCTCGTCGATCACCACCCAGGCCGGGTCGTCGTCGGCCGGCACCGTGGCGGCTATGGCCCAAAGCCCGATCAAACACGCGACCAGCGCGGCGAGCGGCAACGCCAGCGGGTTGGCCAGCATCAAGCCGCCGCCCGCCAGGGTCGCCAGGGCCGAGGCGACGGTGCCCGAAGCCGGCGCATAGCCCACGCCGAAGCCGCTCGCCAGCAGCCGCGCGAGCCGCCTCAAGCGCAAGTGCCCAGGCCGTGCCCTAGCGCATCCATTGCGCCGTCATCGTGCCGGCCGAGGTCTCACCAAGCCGAGCCTGGTAGATCACCACGTTCTCCAGCACCCGCTCCACATAGTTGCGCGTCTCGGCGAACGGGATCAGCTCGATCCAGTCGAGCATGTCCACTTGCCCTGTCCGCGGGTCGCCGTTGTCGCGCAGCCATTGCTCGACGCGGTGCGGGCCGGCGTTGTAGGCGGCCACCGCCAGGGGCAGCGATCCGCCGAAGGCCGCCAGCATGGTCCGCATGTAGGATGAGCCCAGCTCCATGTTCCGCGCCGGGTCGCCAGTGAGGGCCGCCTCGGTCACGCTGCCGCCGGCACGCCGCGCCTCGGCGGCGGCGGTGGCCGGCATCAACTGCATCAATCCGCGCGCGCCGGCGCTGCTGATGACCCCGGCATCGAAGCTGCTCTCCTGGCGGATGAGCGCCAGGGTGATTGCCGGATCGGGCGGTCCGGCCGGCGCGCTGACCGGCTCGGGCCATCCCGTCACCGGCAGCGCCAGTCCCTGCACGCCCATGCGGCGGGCGATGGACACCGCCGTGTCCGGCATCCCGAGCGCCAGGGCCAAGCGTGCCGCCAACGCCGGTTGCGTGGGATCGGACGTGGTCTCCTGCGCCCGCATCAGGAAGGCGCGAGCGCGGCCGAATTCGCCCCAGGACGCCAGCATCGCCGCAGCACGCACCAGCTCGCGGCCGGCGAAGCTCCAGGCCGCGTCGGTGTCGAAGCCGGGATCGGTGAGGGCGCGGATGCGCCGGGCAAGGCTCGCCTCGTCCGCGCCGGCGGCGCGCGCGGCGAGCTGGCCGTAGAACGTGAGCGGATAGGCGGCGGCGCGGTCGTAGTCCGGGCCGGCATCCTGCCCCTGCGCGGCATGCGCGCGGGCCAGCCAGTACTGCGCGCGCGCCTGGGTGATCGCCGCCTTGCCTCCGGCAAGGGTCTCGAAATGCGCGGCGGCTTCGGTCGGGTCGGCAGTACGGCGGAGCGCGATGAACCCGGCAAGGAACTCCGCCTCCGCGGCGGGAGCCCCTGTCTGCAAGGCATCGTTGGCGGTCGCGTAGGCGCCGGCGGCATCCCCAAGAACCAGCAGTCGGCGCGCGAGCACGTTCCGCTCGGCCCAGAAGTCGGGTCGCCGGTCGGGCGGGACTGACTGCTCGGCGGCTTCGCCCCTGGCCTTCCACAGCGCCAGCGCCTCCGCCTCGCGCTTGCCGCGCCGCAGCCATCGCGCCTCGTCCAGCACCACGGCCGGAGTGTTCCGCTCTGCCTCGGACAGCTTGCCGAGCAGCTCCGCCGCGTTCGGCGCGTCATGGCGGAGCGCCACCCGAACGCGCGCGGCGGGCCGATCGGCGGGAGCCAGACGCGCGATCTGGCGCGCCGCCTCCGGGCTGTCGGTCTGCTCCAGATGATCGAAACGCGCGCGCTCGTCCTCTGGCCGCAGCACGGATTTCCAGCGCGCGAGGAAGCCGGCCAGGTCGGCGGCGGGCTCGGGGCTTGCGATCCAGGCGCGGCGGGCGGCAGCGGCGGCAGCTTCGGCGTCGCCGCCGGCCGCCAGGGCATCCGCGCAGCGCATCAGTGCGCGAGGGGCGGTGACGGTCGTGGCCGTGCATGCCTCGCGGGCGGCGGCATCGTCCGACTCGCGCGCGATCGCCTCCTCTCGCCGCCGTTCCAACAGCCCCTGGTTGGGCCAGTCCGGATTGGCGCCCTGGAAGTCGGCGATCTCGCGGGCGCTGGCGCCGCCCTCCGCGAGCAGGCGGTAATAGACCACCAGCTTTCGCGCCACCGGGTCGGCATAGTCGGCCGCCGCATTCGCGGCGTCGGCGAAGTGGCCGGCGCGGACCGCTTGCATGGGATCGGCGGCACCGGCGCGCGTCGCACCAGCCAGTAGCCCGGCCAGCACAAGCATCTGGGCAAGCGGCCGAGTTGTCAGGACCATGGCACTCTATCTAGCGTGCGCGGCCTTGCGACGCATCCCCTAGTGCGCCTAGCCTCGTATGCTCAATCGCCGCGCCGCTGGCCGCGGAGGAGGTCTGGATGTTCAAGGGATCGCTGGTTGCCCTCATCACGCCGATGCACAAGGACGGGTCGGTCGACGAGAAGGCATTCGCCGCGCTGGTGGACTGGCAGATCAACGAGGGCACGACGGCGGTCGTTCCGGTGGGGACGACGGGCGAGTTGCCGACCCTGAACCACGCGGAGCACAAGCGTGTCGTCGAGATCGCGATTGAGGTGGCGAAGGGGCGGACGCCGGTGATCGCGGGCACCGGGTCGAACAGCACCGAGGAGGCGGTCGAGCTGACGCGCCACGCCAAGGAGGCCGGCGCCGACGCCGCGCTGATCGTGACCCCCTACTACAACAAGCCCACGCAGGAGGGCCTGTACCTGCACTTCAAGACGATCGCAGACGCGGTCGATCTGCCGATCATCATCTACAACATCCCGCCGCGCAGCGTGGTGGACATGAGCGTGGAGACGATGGCCCGGCTGGCGCGGCACAAGACCATCATCGGGGTGAAGGACGCGACCGCGAACCTGGCGCGTCCCCTGCACACCCGCCGCGCCTGCGGGGCCGGGTTCTGCCAGCTCTCGGGGGAGGACCACACCGCGCTCGCCTTCCTCGCCGCGGGCGGCGACGGCTGCATCAGCGTCACGGCCAACGTGGCGCCCCGCCTGTGCAGCGAGATGCACACGGCCTGGCAGGAGGGGCGCGTCAATGACGCGATCGATATCCAGGACCGGCTGGTGCCGCTGCATGACGCGCTGTTCGCCGAGACCAGCCCGGCGCCGGTGAAGTACGCCGCCAGCCTGCTCGGCAAGACCGCGCCGATCTGCCGCCTGCCGCTGGCGCCGATCTCCGAGGCGACGGCGGCGCGGGTGCATACCGCGATGACCGAGGCCGGGCTGCTGAACTGAGGACGAATGGCGGACGCGAAGAACAAGAAGGGCCTGATCTCGCACGGCGTCGCCGCCCAGAACCGCAAGGCGCGCTTCGACTACACCATCAAGGACACGGTCGAGGCCGGGCTGGTGCTGAAAGGCCCCGAGGTCAAGAGCCTCCGCCATGGCCGGGCGACGCTCTCCGAGGCCTGGGCGGGCGAGCGCGACGGCGAGCTGTGGCTGTTCAATGCCTATATTCCCGAATACCAGGGGGGCGTGCTGTCGCGCTTCGAGCCGCGCGCGCCGCGCAAGCTGCTGCTGAAGGGCAAGCAGATCCGCGCGCTGACCGGCGCGGTGTCGCGCGAGGGCGTGACCTTGGTGCCGTTGCAGATCCATTTCAACGAGCGCGGCCGCGCCAAGGTGCTGCTCGGTCTCGGCGAGGGCCGTAAGAAGGCGGACAAGCGCGCGGCGATCGCAGCGCGGGACTGGCAGCGCGACAAGGCGCGGCTGATGCGGGCGAGGGGGTAGGTCAGGCAGGTCGGCAAAAGCCCCTCTTCCTCGGAACGGGGCAGAGGGAGATGAAGGCTGCCGGCTTCTCGCGCAGCTACGGCGTCCGCCGTCGGCGCTACAGCTCGACCAGCAGTTCGTCCAGCGTGACCGGGCAGGTCTCCGGCAGAGGCAGGGGCGGACGGTCATCGATTTGCTGCGGGAACCGGTGGCGCGCCTTTCGGTAGATCCACGCCAGGTCAAGACGTTGTCGCATTGCTGGCTGGTAGGCACGCGCGGCATCCATCTGGAACAGGAGCATCTCCTCCCGCCAGTGCGGGACTTCCGATGAGTTGGGCCAGGCCATGATTTTGAGCCTGTGTCGCAGCGCCTGCACCAGCAGGGACTCGGTGCGGTGCAACTCGTTGCGCCCCACGCTTTCGATCTCCTCGATGATGTTCGGCCAGTCGGGCGAGGCGTCGTTCAGCCGGTCGGCCGCGGCGACGCGGCGCAGGCGCGTTGCCTGCTCCTCGCTCCAGGCCAGGATGTCGGTCTCGTAGAGGTCGCTAGGCACGCCCACAAATCGCCGCTGCTCGGCTATTTGCTGCTCGGCCCAGGCACGGCGCTCTGCGGCGCTGAACCTGCCGATCCTGGTGGTAGGCAGCTCGTACCTCGACCCCTGCCCGAACAAGCTCGCGCACGTCGCGATTCCGTCGTTCGCCCTCCTTTACGTGCCGCCCATCCAAGTGCTCAACGACCTGGTGGATGATGTTGCCAGCCACAGGCGCTCTGACTGCCATCGTCGTCGGCGTCGAGCTCGAGGGCTACAAGGAGATAGCGGTCTAGGGCTGGCTGCGGAGGTCGTTCCGGTGCCGCGTCGATGGCGCCAACGACGGCTGCGACCGCATCGCGCGAAAGCACAACCTCGATCACGCGCCGGCCGCGCTCCGAGCGGGCGAAGGCCTCCAATGGACCAAAGCGTCGATAGTCCAGATTAAAGGCGGCAAGCCAGGGATGCATGGGAACTCCGTGCTGAAACAACAACGTTAAATGGCTCCGGCTGCCTGGGGCGCAAGAATTCCTTGGCATGGAGTCTCGGTGGTTCTGGCAGTCTAAAGTCTCTACGAGATTGCGGTCCCCATACGAGGCCGCAGCGTATCGCACCCGCTCAGCCCCCAACCCGCGCGCGGTCCACGATCGCCTGCGTATCCATCCCGCGCGGCAGCGTGCCGAAGGCGCGGCCCCAGTCGCCGCCCAGGCGCGTCGCGCAGAAGGCGTCCGCCACTTCGGGCGGGGCATAGCGCACGAGCAGGCTCGCTTGCAGCGCGAACGCCATCATCTCCACGATCCGGCGCACCACCGGTTCGAGGCCCGTCGGGTCCGCCAGCCGGTCGGCAAGCCCTGCCGCGAACGCATCAAGCCGGCGGTCGGCACCCCTCGCCTTGCCCACCTCGTCGAGGAACACGCCAAGCGACTCCGGCTCGCGCTGCATGGCGCGCAGGACGTCGAGGCAGATCACGTTGCCGGTTCCCTCCCAGATGCCGTTCAGCGGCGCCTCCCGATACAGCCGCTCCATCAGGTGCTCGGCGATGAAGCCGTTGCCGCCGTGGCATTCCAGCGCCTCGGCAACGAAGGCGGGCGCGCGCTTGCAGGCCCAGTACTTGGCGACGGGGGTGCAGATGCGCGACAGCAGGGCTTCGGCCGCGTCGGATTCCGAGCGGTCGAGCGCGTGGGCGAGGCGCATCGCCAGCCACAGTCATCGCCTCGCTCTCCACCGCGAGATCCGCGACCACGTTGCGCATCAGCGGCAGGTCCACGAGACTGCGCTGGAAGGCGCGGCGGTGCGAGACGTGATGCACCGCCTGCGACAGCGCCTGGCGCATGAGGCCGCTTGAGCCGATCGCGAAGTCGAGGCGCGTGACGTGCGCCATCTCGATGATGGTGCGGATGCCGCGGCCCTCGTCGCCCAGCATGACGGCGTGCAGGTCGTAGAACTCCACCTCCGAGCTGGCATTCGACTTGTTGCCGCACTTGTCCTTCAGCCGCTGGAGCTTGAGCCGGTTGCGGCTGCCGTCGGGGAGCCATCCGGTCGCGAGAAAGCAGGAGAGCCCGACCTCGGTCTGCGCCAGGGTGAGGAACAGATCGCTCATCGGCACGGAGAAGAACCATTTATGCCCGGTGATGAGGTAGGGAGCGCCCGAGCCAAGCCGCGCCGAGGCCGGGCGGGCCGTCGTGATGGTGGCGCGCAGGTCGGAGCCGCCCTGCTTCTCCGTCATCGCCATGCCGACGGTCACGCCGGCCTTTTCCTTCGCGAAGACGGGTCGCGGATCGTAGGCCGCCTGATTGATGAGCGGCGCCCATTCGGCCAGCAGGGCGGGATCGTGGCATAGCGCCGGGATCGAGGCGAAGGTCATTCCCATCGGGCAGCAGACGCCGTTCTCCGCCTGGTTCCACAGATAGCTCAGCACGCCGCGGGCGAGGTGGGCGCCGGGCCGAGAATGCGTCCAGGCGTAGGAGTGCGTGGCGCATCCGAAAATCAACGACATCAGCTCGTGATAGGCCGGATGGAACTCGACCAGGTCCACACGATGGCCGAATCGGTCGTGGGTGCGCAGTTCGGGCAGATGCCGGTTGGCCTGACGGGCCAGGGTCTGCAATCTCTCGCTGCCGACCAAGGCGCCGGCGCGGTGCAGGTCGGCCTCGGCCCAGCCGGCGCCGAATGCCTGGACCGCCTCGGTGAGCGGCTTATCCCCCGCGAACGCGTTGTAGTCTTGCAGCGCGCCCGCCTGGTTCAGCACGTCATGCGTGGCGTAGCCCGCTAGTGCTTCGGCATCCGGCGAGCTCGCTGTGAGGTTCATGCTCTGTCTCGCGCGAGGTGAAGGTATGGACGATGACGACACTCTGCCGGCCGGCCACCGACGCGACAAGCTGATCGCGGCGAAAGAGGCGTGGGCACGGCAAGGACGCCTGCTGACGGGCGCCACCGCCGATCCGGCCCGCGACCGGCTGCCGCCGGGGCAGACCTTGGTGCGCGACTGGCCGGTGCTCGACCTCGGCGCCCAGCCGCTTGTAGTCGCCGCCAAGTTTCGCCTCGACGTCGACGGCGCGGTGCGCCGGCCGCTCAGCCTGCGCTGGGACGAGTACCTGGGGCTGCCTCGCACCGAGCTCGTCTCCGACATCCATTGCGTCACGCAATGGTCGCGCTACGACAACCGCTGGTCGGGGGTCGCCGCGCGCACGCTGCTGGGGATGGTCGAGCCCAAGGAGGAGGCGCGCCATGTCGTGTTCCACGCGCATGACGGCTACACGACCAATGTACGGCTCGAGGATTTCGACCAGCCGGATGTGCTGCTGGCCGATGCCTGGAATGGCGCGAAGCTGCCGCCGGAGCACGGCGGCCCGCTGCGCGTGGTGATCCCCCGTCTCTATTTCTGGAAATCGGCGAAATGGGTGCGACGCGTGGAGATCACGATCGCCGATCGGCCGGGCTTCTGGGAGCAGCGCGGGTATCACAACACCGGCGATCCATGGTCCGAGCAGCGCTACGGTTGAGCGCCGCCCGGCTTGGTGGATGCGCCCAGCCGATCGAGCAGGGCGCGCACCATCGTCTCGAACATCTCCTGCGTCAGCCGGCCAGTGTTCGTGTTGAGCCGCGAGACGTGATAGCTATCGGCAAGCAGCAATCCGTTTGGCAGGGTGTGGATCGCGCCGTGCTGGAATTTCAGGCGCGTGGAGCGGATGCCGCTTGCGCGCAGCACTGCGGCGTGCGCCAGCACGCCGAGCGCCAGCACCGCGCGCAAGTCGGGCATCGTCGCCAACTCGGCCGCCAGGAAGCGATTGCAGGCCGCGACCTCCGCCGGAATGGGCTGGTTGGCCGGCGGCACGCAGCGTACTGCGTTGGTGATCCGGCAGCCGGTCAGGATCAATCCGTCGGCTGGATCCGCGGCATAGTCCCCACGCCCCAGGCCAAAGCGCAGCAGCGTCTGGTAGAGCAGCACCCCGGCATGATCGCCGGTGAACGGCCGGCCGGTGCGGTTCGCGCCTTTCAGCCCTGGCGCCAAGCCGACCACCAGGATCGGCGCATCCAATGGCCCGAAGCTCGGCACAGGCGCATTGTGCCAGGTGGGAAACTGCCCGCGGTTGGCGTGGCGGAAGGCCACCAGGCGATCGCATAACGGGCAATCCGGCCCGGGTACTTCGGGCCCGACCAGGGAGACCTGTCTCACGCCGGCGTTTGCTCGTTGAACGGGTCCGCCGGGGTCGGCCGCACCGACACTGGCCGCGGGCGGGGTTCGGTCTGGCGGCGGGTGAACTCCTTGGCGATGTCGGCCAGCTCGATGAACTGGTCGGCCTGCCGGCGCAGCTCGTCGGAGACCATTGGCTGACCAGTCTTGATCGATGAAATGACGGAGACGCGCACGCCCTTGCGCTGCACCGCCTCGACCAGCCGGCGGAAATCGGAGTCGCCGCTGAACAGGACCACATGATCGAGGTGCGGCGCGATCTCCAGCATGTCCACTGCCAGCTCGATGTCCATGTTGCCCTTCACGCGCCGACGCCCGGAGGCGTCGGTGAACTCCTTCGCCGGCTTTGTGACCAGGGAGTAGCCGTTATAGGCGAGCCAGTCGGTCAGCGGCTTGAGGGGAGAGTAGTCCTCGGTTTCCAGCACGGCGGCGTAATAGTAGGCGCGCACGACATGGCCGAGGCTACGAAAATATTCGAGCAGATTGCGATAATCGACATCGAATCCCAGGTTGCGCGACGCGGAGTAGAGATTGGCGCCATCGATGAAGAGTGCGATGCGGTCGTTGGGGAAGAAATGCGGTTCCATGATGATGGCCCTTTGCAATGATGCCCGGGTTCATGGGCTGAGCGGCCCAGCCCGCGATTCCCTAAGCCGACGCGAGGATCATCCCATCAACCCGCAGCCTTGTGAATCCCCGCTCGGGGCGCGATCGTGATCCTCGTCGGGATCGGCGCCAATCTGCCTTCCCCGGGTGGCGTTCCCCCCCTTGTGAGCTGCCAACGTGCCGCCGCATCGCTGGATGGACTGCCGGGGCTGAAACTGCGCGGCCTCTCGCGGTGGTGGCGTTCGACGCCGGTGCCGGCTTCGGACCAGCCGGACTACGTCAACGGCGTCGCCCTGCTCGCCGGCTGGGCCGATCCAGCCGAGCTGCTGGACGCGCTGCACGCGATCGAGGTGCGCTTCGGCCGTCGGCGCCTGGCGGTCAATGCGGCGCGCAGCCTCGACCTCGACCTGATCGACCTCCATGGCCTCATCCGGCAAGCGCCGGACCCGGTCCTGCCGCACCCGCGCGCCCATACGCGCGCCTTCGTGCTGGGCCCGCTCGCCGAGGTCGCCCCAGGTTGGGTCCATCCACGTCTGAGCGGCACTGTCGAGGATTTGCTTGCGGGTGTGCAATCCCAGATTGCGAATCCGCTGGAGCTGCAACCGCTCTGATAGTGGCGCGTTCCTTGCAGATACAGGAACACGAGACTACATACAGCCTCTGCCCCATCACCGTCGGAGTAGCTGCCGCATGGCGCGCGTGACCGTCGAGGACTGCGTCGAGAAGGTTCCCAACAGGTTCGAGCTTGTTCTGCTCGCCGCCCAGCGCGCGCGCAATCTCAGCCGCGGGGAGGAGCTGACCCTCGACCGCGATAACGACAAGAACCCGGTGGTCGCGCTGCGCGAGATCGCCGACGAAACGATCGAACTCGTTCGGCTGGAACAGGATCTCATCAAGTCCCTGTCGCGCGCGCCCGAGCCGGAGCCCGCCGACGAGGAGGTGCTGGACCTCATCCCCACGGACCAGAACATCTTCGGATTGCAGGACGTGACAGCCGAGGAGGAGGCGGCAAGCCTTCCGGCCGAGGCCGAAGAGCTCTCGCCCGAGGACATGGAAGCAGCCATCGAGGCGGAGCTGGCCGGGCGCCGCCGCTAGCACCGGTATGGCGGAGGGCACCCCAGGCCGTTCTTTCTTCGCGCCCGTTCACGCGCCGTTCGACCGTGCCCAGTCGCCGGCCGACGGCGTCGGCGTCCTTCCCGACCGGAGCGGACGGCCTCCCGTCGTCCGCCAGTTCGAGCTGACTGAGAAAGTCGCCGCCTACGATCCGAAAGCGGACCTGGCGCTGATCGACGCCGCGTACGTGCTGGCAATGAAAGCGCACGGGGCGCAGAAGCGCGACAACGGCGACGCCTACATCACTCATCCCGTGGCGGTCGCCGACATCCTGGCTGGCTATCGGCTCGATACGGCGAGCATCGTGACCGGGCTTCTCCACGACGTCATCGAGGATACGCAGGTCAAGCTGCCGGACGTCGAGCGGCGCTTCGGGCGCGAGGTGGCCGGGCTGGTCGACGGGGTGACGAAGCTCACCCGCCTGGAACTGCAATCCGATCGGACGAAGCAGGCCGAGAACTTCCGCAAGCTCGTCCTGGCGATGAGCCGCGACATTCGCGTGCTGCTGGTCAAGCTCGCCGACCGGCTGCACAACATGCGCACCCTCCACTTCATCGCCAGTCCGGACCGGCGCAAGCGGATCGCCCGCGAGACGATGGAGATCTACGCGCCCCTGGCCGAGCGGATCGGCATGGATGCGGTGAAGAGCGAGTTGCAGACGCTGGCCTTCGCGCAGCTCGAGCCGGAGGCGTTCGAGACCATCCAGGCTCGCCTGAACTTCCTGCGCGGCCAGGGTGCCGACGTGATCGAGGAAGTGCGCGAGGAACTGAGGCGGGTCTGCGAACAGGCGGGCGTCCATGTGTTCGGCGTGACGGGGCGCGAGAAATCCCTCTTCTCGATCTGGGAGAAGATGCAGCAGCGCAACGTGGCTTTCGAGCAATTGTCCGACATCATGGCCTTCCGCATCGTCGTGCCATCCAAGGAAGCCTGCTACGCCGCTCTGGGCGCTGTCCATTCCTCCTATCCGGTCATTGCGGGGCGCTTCAAGGATTACATCTCGACCCCCAAGGCGAATGGCTACCAGAGCCTGCACACCGGGGTGACGCTGCGCGAGCCGCGCAATCAGAAGATCGAGGTGCAGATCCGCACGCAGGCGATGCACGAAATCGCCGAGGCGGGGGTCGCCGCGCATTGGCTGTACAAGCAGAACGACGCATCGGCCAGCGATCTGCACCAGTTCCGCTGGGTCCAGGACCTGCTCGAGATCCTGGAGAATTCCTCGGCGCCGGACGAGTTTCTGGAGAACACCAAGCTCGAGCTCTACGGCGATCAGGTGTTCTGCTTCACGCCGAAGGGCCAGCTCATCCAGTTGCCGCGCGGCGCGACCCCGGTTGATTTCGCGTATGCCGTCCACAGCCAGGTTGGCGATGCCTGCGTCGGCGCGAAGGTGAACGGGCGGCTCATGCCGTTGCGCTACCAGTTGCAGAACGGCGACCAGGTCGAGATCATGACCGCGCGCGGCGGCACGCCGTCCCCGCAATGGGAGCGGTTCGTCGTCACCGGGAAGGCGCGCGCGCGCATCCGCCGCTTCGTCCATCAGCAGCAGCGCCAGGAGCATCTCGATCGCGGCCGTGCGGAGCTCGCCAAATCGTTTCGCCAGGCCGGAGTTGACGGGTCGGAGAAGGCGCTGGAACCGGCGTTGAAGACGCTGAAGCTGTCGTCAATGGACGAGTTGTACATCGCTGTCGGCAACGGTACGCTTGGCCCCAAGGACGTGGTCCACTCCGCCTATCCGGAGCTGCGCCAGACCCCGCGCGCGCCGCGCGTGATGCCCACGCTGCCGCCGCGTCCCGCTGCACGAGGCGGCTCCCGCCATGACAGCGAGATGCCGATTACCGGTCTCGTGCCCGGCATGGCCTACTATTTCGCGGGTTGCTGCCATCCGGTGCCGGGCGACCAGATTGTCGGGATCGTGACCACCGGCAAGGGCGTGACGATCCATGCCCGCGACTGCCAGACGCTGGGCAGCTTCGCGGCCACCCCTGAACGGTTCATCGAGGTGGGCTGGAACCTGGGCGCGATGGGGACAGGGGCGCATGCGGCACGGATCAGCGTCATCGCCGCCAACGAGCCCTCGACGCTCGCCGATCTTTCCAACGCCGTCGCGAAGCACGAGGGAGCGGTCGCCAATCTGCGCATCGTCAACCGCCAGCAGGACTTCATCGAAGTCCTGATCGACGTCGAGGTGCGCGATCTGTTGCACCTTTCCAAGGTGATCGCCGGCCTGCGGGGGGTAACGGCGATCAAGAGCGTCGAGCGCGCGCGTGGATGATGCCCGCCAAGTGGGGCGTTCGCGATGATCCTCGGGCTGGGCAGCGACATCTGCGACATCCGCCGGATCGAGGCGGCCATCGCGCGCCACGGCGAGCGATTCCTTGTCCGCGTGTTCACCGAGACCGAGCGCGCCAAGGCCGCGCGCCGGACCGAGCGCATCCGGGCGGGCACCTTCGCCAAGCGCTTCGCCGCCAAGGAGGCGGCTGCCAAGGCGTTGGGGACCGGCTTCAGCCAGGGCGTGTTCTTCTCCGATCTCGGCGTGGTGAACCTGCCCTCCGGCCAGCCGACATTGCGCCTGACCGGCGGCGCGGCCGCCCGGCTCGCCGCGATCACGCCGCCGGGGATGCAGCCCCTTGTGTCACTGACGATGACCGACGAATACCCCTACGCCTACGCCCAGGTGCTGATCTCGGCGCTGCCCGCCCATTGAGCGCGCTCCGCGTTTCTTGACAGTGCCGAAGGCATGGGCTTGATCCCGCCTCATCTCGATCGGACCATTCCGCCGCATGACCTCCACCACCAAAGCGAGGCGCAAGTCGAGTGGCTTGCTCGACAACGTCAAGACGATCGTCTACGCGGGGCTGATCGCGGTGGTGATCCGCACCTTCCTGTTCGAGCCGTTCAACATTCCCTCCGGAAGCATGATCCCGACGCTGCTGGTCGGAGATTATCTGTTCGTGGAAAAATACAGCTACGGCTACTCCCATTATTCCCTGCCATTCGCGCCTGATCTGTTCTCGGGCCGCGTCTTCGGCTCGGTCCCCCGGCGCGGGGATGTGGCCGTATTCAAGTATCCGCGGGACACCTCGGTCGATTACATCAAGCGCGTGATCGGCCTGCCCGGCGATAGCGTGCAGGTCATTGATGGGCGCCTCTACATCAACGGCAAGGAAGTGCCGCGCCAGCCCGAAGGCGACTATCAGGTGGACGACGAAGGCGTCGAGCAGATGCTGCGCCGCTATCAGGAGGATCTGCCCGGCGGCGTCCGCCACGACATCCTCAAGATCACCGAGATGGGTGAGGCCAACAACACCCCAGTGTACACCGTTCCGCAGGGCACGGTGTTCGTCATGGGCGACAATCGCGATAACAGCGCCGACAGCCGCTTCTGGGGCTTCGTGCCGCTGGAGAACCTGGTCGGCCGGGCAGAGGTGATCTTCTTCTCCATCGATGCCCGCGCGCCCTGGTGGGAGGTCTGGATGTGGCCCTTCGAGGTCCGCTGGGGTCGGATCGGGGAAATCATCCCATGAGGGCTGGCGGTCGGCGGGCGTGAGGGATTCCATTGAGGAGCTTCTCGGCCATCGCTTTACCCGCCCGGAGCTGCTGCGCGAGGCACTGACCCATCGCTCCGCTGCCGTGTCCGGGCGCGGGCGGCGTGCCACGGCGTCGAACGAGCGAATGGAGTTCATGGGCGACCGTGTCCTCGGCCTGCTCGTCGCCGAGTGGCTGGTCGAGCGTTACCCGGCGGAACCGGAGGGCGCTCTCGGCCGACGCCTCGCCCATCTCGTCTCCCAGCCCGTGCTCGCCGTGGTCGCCGAGTTGGTCGGGATCGAGGCGGTGCTCGCGGTCTCGCCTGGCGAGGCGCGGGCCGGGGTGAAGAAGCGCGCGACGGTGTTGGCCGATGCGCTCGAGGCGGCGCTGGGGGCGCTCTACCTCGATGGCGGGCTGGAGCCGGCGCGCGCGTTCG
The DNA here is from genome assembly GCA_963830565.1 of uncultured Pseudomonadota bacterium. Taxonomy (GTDB): domain Bacteria; phylum Pseudomonadota; class Alphaproteobacteria; order Acetobacterales; family Acetobacteraceae; genus DATFDN01. The sequence continues at coordinate 8,031 of CAWHMO010000006.1, read as the reverse complement.
TGCGCCGGGCGTGGCAGGAGGCGATGAACGCGCTGACGGTCCCCCCCAAGGATCCCAAGACGGCGTTGCAGGAATGGGCGCTGGCGCGAGGTTGGGAGCTGCCGCGCTACAGCATCATCTCGCGGTCCGGTCCGCCGCACGCCCCGGCCTTCACGGTCGGCGTCGCCGCCGGCGGGCAGAGCGGTACCGGCAGCGCCGGAAGCAAACGGGCCGCCGAGCAGATCGCGGCCGAGGATTTGCTGGGGCGGTTCGCGCGATGAGCGGCGTCGGGCCCGCGACAGGCACGCGCTGCGGCTTCGCGGCCATTCTGGGCACGCCCAACGCGGGCAAATCCACGCTCCTCAATCGCCTGACCGGCGCCAAGCTCTCCATCGTCACGCCGAAGGCTCAGACGACCCGGTTCCGCGTGCTCGGCATCCTCATGCACGGCGACAGCCAGGTGCTGCTGATCGACACGCCCGGCATTTTCCGGCCGCGCCGGCGGCTCGATCGGGCAATGGTGGCCGCCGCGTGGACCGGTGCGCGCGATGCCGACCTGGCGCTGCTGCTGGTCGATGCGAAGAGCGGCGCAGCCGATGCCGTGCGGGCCATTGCCGAGCGGCTTGGCGGCGACGAAGCGCCGCTGCTGGCTGGTGCTGAACAAGATCGATCTCGTGGCGCCCCCGCGGCTCCTGCCGCTCGTCGCGTCGCTGACCGCCCTCGCGGCATTCGAGGAAACCTTCATGGTCAGCGCCCTGACCGGCGACGGCCTCGACCGCCTGACCGAGGCGCTGGCGGCGGCGATGCCGCCGGGACCGTTCCTGTTCCCCGCCGATGACCTGACCGATCTGCCCGACCGGCTGCTTGCCGCGGAGGTGGTGCGCGAGCAGGTCTTCCTGCAAACCCATGAGGAAGTGCCGTACGGAACCACCGTCGAGCCCGAGAACTGGCAGGAGCGTCCCGACGGCAGCGTGCGGGTGGACGTGACGATCTACGTGGCCCGCCCCGGCCACAAGGCAATCCTGATCGGCGCCCACGGCAGCCGCATCCGCGAGATCGGCGCCCGCGCCCGCGCCGAGCTGATCGCGGCACTGGAACGGCCCGTGCATCTGTTCTTGAACGTCAAGGAGCGCGCCGGCTGGGACGAGGAGCGGGCACGGCTGCGGGCGATCGGGCTGGAGGATACGGAGTAGGGTTCCGGTAGCAGGGGAACCGAAAGTTCGATTCAGCGTGTCAGCGCACCCAGGCAGGGTTTCTGCAGGACGGCGCCCGCCCCTTCTCGGGCATACGGGCGAGGAGACCGCAGGTCCGATGTTGGCCGACACCGGCGAGCGGTTGTAATTGCTATGCGATACCCTCTCGCCTCGCCTCTGTTCTGGCTGGACGGCCCGCCCGCCGCGCCGGATAAAAGCCGATCACCCCAACAGATCGGCAGGCGACATGGTCCGGACCTTCATTCTGGCCGCAACCCTCGTGAGTTTGGCCGCGACCACCCCGGCGCGGGCCGCCAGCCGGCTGCTTGAGCAGGCGGTGGACCTTCCGGGTTTCGCCATGTGGGCGGACAGTGAAGCGCCGGGACTGGTGATCGGCGTGGTCCGGGGCGATGACAGCTTCGTCGAGGGGTTCGGCACCGTCCGCCCCAAAGCCGACCACCCGGAGCAGCCGAACCCCACGCCGGACGGCCGCACCCTGTTCCGCCTCGGTTCGGTGACCAAGGCCTTCGCCGGCGAGCTGCTGGCGAGTTTGGTCGTCGACGGCCGCGTCGGCCTGACCGACACACTGGCGCGCCACCTGCCGGGCGTGACCGTGCCCGCCTTTGCCGGCCGGCCCATCACGCTGCTCGATCTGGCCACACACTCGGCCGGACTGCCGCGCGATATCGGCGATGAGCCGGCGGATCGGCCGCCGTTCACCTGGCCGACGCAGGCGGAGCGGGACGCATGGCTCGGGAAGCTGACCCTCTCATGGGCGCCGGGCACCAGCGCGGCGTACTCGAATGTCGGGTTCGACGTGCTCGCCGACGCGCTCGCGAACGCGGCAGGGACGAGCTACGCGGCACTGCTGCACGCGCGGATCACCGGCCCGCTCGGCATGACCGACACCACGCTGACCCCCGACGCCTCGCAATGCGCCCGGCTGATGATGGGTACGGGGCTCGGCGCCCCGTCCGCGCCGGTCTGCACCGATACCGAGGCCACCGCCGGCGATGGCGGGCTTTATTCCACCGGCAACGACATGATCCGCTGGCTCCGCCACGAGCTGCAGGACGACCGCTCGCCGGTGCTGGCGATCTCCCACGCGGTGTACCGCATGCGCCAGACCATGCCCGCAGCGATCGGCTTCGACGAGGCCGGACCGATGGCGGGCCTCGCACTCGCCTGGGTGATGCAGGCGCCAAGCGGCATCCATCCCATGATTTTAGAGAAAAGCGGCGGTGGCGGCGGCTTCATGGCCTATGTCGCCCTCGCGCCTGGACGTGATGCGGCAGTGTTCGTGACCGTGAACCGGGTGAATTTCGCGATGTTTATGGGGTTGGCGAGTGCGGCGAATCAGGTTTTGGATAATTTGGTGACGCGGTGATCGGGGGCACCCACGGCCTGAAACGGCACCGGGAGGCCACCGAGCACGGCGCAAGCAGCGGAAAGCAAAACCCGCAACGAAGTGCTTATGTTCGCGTGAGACGGACTGGAGAACGCAGTTGGCCGTAAACAGGCGGGCAGAACACACCGGGCGGACTCGCGATAGCATGTAGTGTTTCGCTCGACCTGCTCATGGTTTTCCGCGGATGGTCATTCCTTGAGTGTGCGGCGGGGTGTCGCCGGTTCGTATCGTTCCGCGCTGTTACCAAGTCTCGGCCTAAGAGTTTGACTTTGAACTCATGTGCAACGAGCAATGCGCCTGATGAGGAGCATGGCTGAGGCGGCGTAGAGGAAGGCTGTCGCGGACTCGATGGTAGTCTCGAAGTCCTTGGCGAGCCGACGATTGCGGTTGAGCCAGGCGAAGCACCGCTCCACGATCGACTGTACAATCTTGCCTGACTGGTGGTTCGCCGCTGGCCGGACCGGGCCAAGATGGGCCGCCGGAGCCGACCGGTGGGGGAACCCGAAAGATGACTTCGACCTGATCGCCGTCGATCTCGATCCGCCGGACGAGGGTTCGGATGATTTCCCGTATGCTGAGCCAGTCGAGGCTCTCCAGGCTGTGGCGGACCTTACTGGCGAAATCCTCGAGCTGACCGATAACCAGCGTCAGCTCACGCTCCGCGTTCGCCACGTCAGCCGCTGCCCGCTGTTGCTCCTGCAACTGAGCGACGCGCGCTTTGAGCCCGGTGATGCGCGGCTCGAACTCGGAACGATCGATCACGCCAGCGGCATAGCTGTCGATCAGCCGCCCGATTCCGCGCTGCAGGGCTGCCCTTTGTCGCTCAAGCTGCACCAGTTCGTCCGACTTGACGGCGCCCTCGCCTGCCTGGCGCACCCGGCGTCGGTATTCATCTGCAACCCTGCTGGGGTTCTGTAGAAGGGCGCACACTCGCTCCCATACAGCCTGCTCGAGATGCTCGGCTCGGACGGTCCTGTTGCTACACGGTGCGGTGCCACCGAACCGATACCCGTCCGTGCCCAGGCAGCGATACTGGCGATACCCGCATTTCGAGGGATCCGCACGCGACCTCGGGAGGGCCTTGCCATAATAGGTATACCCGCACTGGCGACACACGGTCAGTCCCTGCAACAGCCAGCGGGGGCCGCGCAGGCCGTCGCGTTTGCGTTGGCGATTCTCGACGAGTTGGGCCCGAGCCGCCGCGAACACCGCTTCGTCAACCAACGCAGGCACGGGCACCTCGATCCACTCCTCGCGTGGCACAGCGACGCGCGCCGTCGGGCGCACGGGAGGATGGGGATGCCCCCCGGATCGGCCGCGAGCGCGGGCGCGCAGGCAGGTAGCGGGAATGGCCATAGACGGCCCGCCCGATATAGGCCGTGTTGGTCAGCATGCCGTGCAAGGTCGAGGCATACCACAGCCCCTGTCCTCGTCGGTTGGGAACGCCGGCCTGCTGCAAGCGGCGGCAGACTTCGCGCAGGCTCAGCCGCTCCAACCCGATCCAGGCGAAGATGAGCCGCACGAAGCGGGCCTCATCCGGAATCACTTCGAAGCGCGCCATCCCGCCGCCCTGATCCTTGGGCACGTAGCGATAGCCAAACGGGGCGGTGGTGAACGCGCTGAGCAGCCCCGAACGCGCCGCGTGACGGCGTCCCCGCCGGCCTCGCTCCAGGATCTTGGCACGCTCGTACTCGGCGATCACACCCTGCATCTGCAACAAGAGATCGTCCTCGGCCGTGCCGCCGATCGGCCGGTTCAGGAACACCACCTCGGCGCCCGCACGATGGAACTCCTCCATCAGCAAGGCCTGATGGGCATAGCGGCGGGCAAGGCGATCGGGCGCGAGAACGTAGATCTGCTGGATGCTCGCGGCCGCCACCGCATCGCGCAGCCGCTCCAGCGCCGGGCGGATCAGGACAGAGCCGCTGTAACCCTCATCAGTGTAGGCGTGATCGGGCTCGAGTTGCCCGCCATCGGCGGCGATCCGCTCGCGAAGAGCGCTCACCTGACTGGCAATGGTCTTGTCGTGCGCCTGGCTCTCGGTCGAGACGCGCGCATAGAACGCGACATGACGCTCAGGCATGCTTACCTCCGCTCTTTCGCGACAGCGCGTCCGCTCGTTCCTGCCCGGTGCATCCGGCCTTCACGCGCCGGATCGGGATCAAGTGGACGTAGGCTTTGATCAGGCACTGCGGGCCCAATCGGGTCGTCTCGAACGACTCCCGCAGCTCCAAGCGAGGGTGATCCTTGGCTTGGACCATTCGCTCCTCCATCGGCAGACCCCCCGGGCGGCGGGGGCAGCCGATGGAGCCTCAACCCAGCCTGGCGGCACGCATACCCCAGAGCACGCAGTTCCTCGCGCGCGATGGCCTCCAGCCACTCGAAACTCGGCTTGGCAAATTTGTACAGTCGATCACCACCCAGCGGCGCGGATGGACGGCAAAGCCGACCTGATCAGCGGGTTTGCGGACGATCTCGATGGCGATGCAGGTGGCGTCGGCGACGCGCTCGGCCGCATAGGCGGTGTCGGCAAAGGCACGCTCGACAAAGGGAAAGCTGCGACGAGACGTCTTCAGCAGCGGGACGGCACCGTCGCGGTCCTGGACGGAGGCGGGATGCACTTGCAGCACCAGCGGGCGGCCATCGGTGTCGACCATCGCGTGCCGCTTGCGGCCGAGCACCTTCTTTCCGGCATCATAGCCGCGCGGGCCACCGGCCTCGGTTGTCTTGACGCTCTGGCTGTCGATGACGGCAGCGCTCGGGCTTGCCTCGCGTCCGGCCCGCTCGCGGTCGAGCATCACCAGCCGATGGGTGATCGCCTCCCACACATGAGCGCGCCGCCACGCCGCGAACCAGCCGTAGACCGTCTGCCGCGGCGGGAAGCAGGGCGGCAACATGCGCCACGCGATGCCGCCGCGCAGCACGTAGAAGATCGCGTTGACGATTTCGCGCATCGACCACTCGGGCGGCCGCCCGATGCCAGCAGGAGGCGGGAGAAGCGGCTCCAGGACGGCCCATTCGGCGTCCGTCAGGTCACTGGCAAAGCGGAGCCCGTCGCGCTTATGCTGCGGGCGGGTGGTTGCGGTCCACATGGGCGTGCTCATCCAACTCGGTCTCGACAACCCGTTGGAATCACATCTCACCGTGGCCACCCAACCCCCATTCCGCGAGCGTTCAGAGACAGCCTCTAAGTCCAGCCAGCATCCGGGTCGCATATACGTCGTCTATAACAATCGACCCAACATCAACAGCTTTGCAACCAGACCTTACCTGATATGGAGCGATGATAAGGGAGTGACGTGGAGCAATCCGTTCAGCGTTACCGATGACTCATCTCAAGCAACAAAGATTTACACCAACATCGCAGTCGATCCGACGACAGGAGTAGTTGCCGTCTCCTGCCAAGACGCTCGGGGCAGCGAAGATGGTACCGAGGTAAATGAATACGGTGTCTTCCTTGATCCTCGGGAGCTAAACTGACATTGTGACGTGAGGGGGAAACCCCTCACTACGATGAGGGCTGAATCGAACTTTCGGTTCCGTTGCTACTCGGAGCCCGAGTAGCGGGGTGTTCACCTTTGTGGGCGAGCATGGGCGCGAAGGAGCGCGTTCATGGCAGCTATCCCTGTTGAACCGGGCGGAGGGGGCCGGTACTCTCCCGACATGGAGATGCGGCCGCCATCCTCGAGCACATGGCGCAAGCCACGCTTGCAAGGTTGGAATGGATCGAGCGCAAATTCGAGACGATCGATCGGCGTCTAGAGGCGGTCGAGCAACGAATTGACGCCAGGGGCCTCGCGCGCCACGCCAACTTTCGCAGGCTCCTTGGCGTCATGGCACACGGCTTTCACTGGTTCTGACCGTCCATTAAACCCGCAACATGGACTGGCAGGCGCCGGCCGTCGTCTTGGAGGCGCGGCCCTATGGCGAAGGCGATTTGGTCGCCTCGGTGCTGACCGAGGCACTTGGACTCTGCCGTGGCCTGGCGCGCGGCGGCGCAGCACGCGGGCGGGCGTCGCTGTGGCAGCCCGGCAATCTCGTGGAGGTGCGCTGGGTCGCGCGTCTGGTCGACCAGCTCGGCAGCTTCACGGCCGAGTTGGTGCATCCAGGGGCCGCGCTCGCGATGGATGATCCGTTGGCGCTCGCGACCCTCGCGGCCGCTTGCGCCGTCGCGGCCGGGGCGCTCCCAGAGCGCGAGCCGCACCCGCGCGTGTTCCAGGGCCTGGTCCGGCTGATTGCCGGGTTACCGCAAGGGACGCCACGCCTGGCCGAGCTGGTGCGGTGGGAGGCGGCGCTGCTCGCCGATCTCGGCTATGGCCTCGATCTCTCGTCCTGCGCCGTCAGCGGCGCGGCCGAAGGGCTCGCTTTTGTCTCCCCGCGCACTGGCCGAGCGGTGACGGAGGAAGCCGCCGGGGCCTGGCGCGACCGTCTGCTCCCGCTCCCCGGCTTTCTCCTGCGGTCCGATGCGGAGGCAACCCAGGCCGATTGGCGCGACGGCCTGCGCCTGACCGGGCACTTCCTCGCCCGCGAGGCATTCAGCTTGCATCACAAGCCTCTGCCGGCGGCTCGGCAGATGCTCTATGACCGGGTCGCCGCCTTGGAGATTCCGGATGCCGGATGACATTGGCCGCATCGAGGATACGCGTCTGGCCGACGCGCTCTCGGAGCGGTATCTCGCCTACGCGCTGTCCACCATCATGTCGCGCTCGCTGCCGGACGTGCGCGACGGGCTCAAACCGGTGCATCGGCGGCTGATCTACGCCATGCACCTGCTGCGTCTCGATCCCGCCGCCGGCTTCAAGAAATGCGCGCGTGTCGTCGGCGACGTGATCGGCAAGTTCCACCCGCACGGCGACGTGGCGGTGTACGAGGCGCTGGTTCGGCTCGCCCAGGACTTCGCCGTCCGCTATCCGCTGATCGAGGGTCAGGGCAATTTCGGCAACATCGACGGCGATAACGCCGCCGCGATGCGGTACACCGAGGCGCGGCTGACCGAGGTCGCGCAGGCCATGCTCGCCGGCATCGACGAGGACGCGGTCGATCTCCGCCCCACGTACGATGGGGAGGAGCATGAGCCGGTCGTGCTGCCCGGCGCCTTCCCGAACCTGCTCGCCAACGGCGCCGCCGGCATCGCGGTCGGCATGGCGACCTCGATCCCCCCGCACAACGCGGGCGAGGTGTGCGCCGCCGCCATCCACCTGATCCGCAACCCCGATGCGACGATATCCGATCTGGTCCGCCTGGTGCCCGGCCCGGACTTCCCAACGGGCGGCGTGCTGGTCGAGGACAAGGCGGCGGTTCTCGCCGCCTACGAGACCGGCCGCGGCGGCTTCCGCGTGCGCGCCCGCTGGGAAGTGGAACGCGGCAAGTACGGCGCCTGGCAGCTCGTCGTGACCGAGATCCCCTATCAGGTGCAGAAGGCCCGCCTGATCGAGCAGATCGCGCAGCTGA
>CAWHMO010000005.1:0-591159 GCA_963830565.1 uncultured Pseudomonadota bacterium | reverse complement strand
CACCCTCGGCCCCGCCATGTGATCTCGGCGTCGAACGGGACACCGCAGATCACGCAGCACGGTGCGGTGATGAAGCCGGTGCCGCGAAAGCAGTCCGGGCACAGCAGACCCGGCGCATCCACCGGGCGATCGCAGGCGATGCAAGCCGGCGGCAACAGCAGATCGAGCGTCGCGCGTCCCGCCCAGCGGAGCGCGCGCGGACCGGCGCCGTCAGTGCGCAACGCCGAACCGCACGGTGCCGTCGCGGCCGATTTCGTTGACCAGGTCGATCTCCCAGGCGAGATAGGCCCGCATCGCTTCCTCGACGCCGGTGTTCCGGTCATAGGGACGAAGGTAGAAATCCACGCAGGCCTCGTCGGGCGGGTCCGTGCGGTCCTTTGCCATAGCCCGGCCGGCCCCGCGCCAAGCGGCGGTGCCGCCATCCAGCGCCCTCACCTCGCCCCCGGTCAGCGCGGCCAGCTCCGACACCGCGAGGCGTGCCAGCGTGCCATCCGGCGAAGTGACGACGATGAGACGCGCGCCTTCAAGCCGGTCGCGCAAGGCATCGAGCCGGCTGCGCACGCCCCAGAGCGCGCCTTGGATGTGGCCCTCCCGAAACTCGACGCTGCGGGCGAGGTCGACCACCCGCACGTCCGCCGCCCCATCATGTACCGCATCCAGGCGGGCACCCACCTCCGCCACGTCGATCAGGGGTGTTGCCACGGCCAGTTCGGGGATCGGCGCGAGCGCCCGGCCCGCGCCGCCCAGCGCCTCGAGCCCGCCCTCGACCACGAACACGTCGCGATGCCCCATCTGGCGCAACCAGGCGCCGGTCATGCGCGCGCGCACGCCCCTGTCGTCCAGCAGCACGATGCGGGCGTTGCGCACGCCGACCCACTGGTCGGTCGCCTGCACCAGCTGGCCGCCCGGCGCGCTGCGGCTGCCGGGGTAGTGGCCGGCCCGGAACTCCAAGGGGTCGCGCACGTCGAGCAGATAGAGCGTGCGATCCGGGTCTTCCTCGAAGCGGGCGAGATCGAGCGGGCCGATCACGCCGACCCCGGACTCCTCGGCGAAGCGCCGCGCGCGATCGAGCGCGAGGTCCGCGCTGCGTGGTGTGCCACCCGGGTAGCGCGCCGTCCGGCCCCGCTCGCAGGCGAAGCCCGCCAGCTCCCAGCCCATGGTGCCGTTGCGCAGCGCCACCACCTGGTTCGGGATGCCCGCCCGCCGCAGGCTTTCGGCTCCCATGATGCTGCGCGTGCGTCCGGCGCAGTTCACCACGACCAGCGTCTCCGGATCGGGCGCGAGGTCGCCGATGCGGTAGGCCAGCTCGCCGCCCGGCACGCTGAGCGCGCCGGGGATCGACATGCGCACGAATTCCTCATGCGTGCGGCTGTCGAGGACGACCATCCTGCGGCCCTGGTCAAGCCAGGATTTCAGCACCGGGGCATCGACGCTTTCGGTGCCGTAGTGGTGTTCCACCCACTCCCCGAACGCCTTCGAGGGGACGTTCACGCCGCTGAACAGCACGCCGGCCGCCGCTTCCCAGGCCTTGGTGCCGCCATCGAGGACATGGACATCAGTGCAGCCGGCATCCTCCAGCCAGGCGGCCAGGCGCTCGGCCAGGCCCCTTCCGTCATCGACGCAGACGATGCGAACGCCCCGGCGCGGCAGTAGCGCGCGGGCCCGCATCTCGCGCTGCGAGAAGGGGCATGGCACCGCCCAGAACAGGTGGGAGGCGCCGAACTCGCCTTCCTCCCGCGCGTCGAGAAGAGCAAGCTCGCGCCCGTCGGTCAGCCAGGCGCGGAGGGTGGGGGCGTCGATGCGTCGCATCGGGGCAGTATGCACGCCCGTCCGCCGTTCGCGCCACAGAGCACTTGCCGCACCGGAAAGAGGAGCGAAGGTTGCCAAGCGAGACGGGCGGCATGGAGGTGTTCGATAGGCGTGCTGTCCGGCGGCACCGCGACCGCGCGGCCGCTACGGTCGGACAAGTCGCCGACGTTCTGCGCGATACAGCGGAACGGCTGCTCGATCGGCTGGACGATACCACCCGCCGGTTCACGAACGCACTTGACCTCGGCGGGCGGGCATTGTCGCCCCGCTGCTGCGCGCGCGCGGGATCGGCACGGTCAGCGCCGATCTCTCGCCGGCGATGGCGGCGCTCAATCCGCCGCCCGCCGTCGCGGCCGACGAGGAGTTCCTGCCGTTCGCCCCGGAGAGCTTCGATCTGGCGGTCGCCAGCCTCTCGCTGCATTGGGTCAACGACCTGCCCGGCGCGCTGATCCAGATCCGCCGCGCCTTGTGCCCGGACGGGCTGTTCCTCGCCAGCCTGCCCGCGCTGGGCACGCTGGCCGAGCTGCGCGCCGCGCTCTCCGAGGCCGAGGCAGCGCTCTCGGGCGGCGCGGCGCCACGGGTCTCGCCGTTCCCCGATCTGCGCGACTGCGCCTCGCTGCTGCAACGCGCGGGCTTCGCCTTGCCGGTCGCCGACGTGGAGGAAGTGCGCCTGATGTACGCCGACCCCCTGGCGCTGTTGCGCGACCTCCGCGCTGCGGGCGAGACGAACGCCCTCACCCAGCGCGACCGGCGCATCCCTCCCCGCGCGCTGTTCCCCGCCGCGCTGACGGCGATGCCGAGCCAGGACGGTCGCATCCCGGCCACGCTGCGCATGGCGGTGATGACGGGCTGGGCACCCGCCTGACCACGGCCTAATCTGCACGAGGTAAATCAAGGGAGGAACGAGTGGCCGAGAAGCTGCTGGAGGGAAAGGTCGCCGTTGTCACCGGTGCCGGGCGCGGAATTGGACGGGCCATCGCGATCGCCATGGCGCGAAACGGCGCCAAGGTGGTGGTGAACGATGTCGGCGCGGGCGTCACCGGCGAAGGACAGGACCAGACGCCCGCGCAGGAGGTGGTGCGCGAGATCGACGGCGCGTGCGGTCAGGGCACCGCGGTCGTCAACACCGATTCAGTCGCCGAATGGGACTCGGCGCAGCGCATCGTCGCCGCCGCGACCGAGCGGTATGGGCGCATTGACATCGTGGTGAACAACGCCGGCATCCTGCGCGACCGGATGTTCCACTACATGTCGCCCGAGGAGTTCGACGCGGTGATGAAGGTGCACCTCTATGGCGCCTTCTATGTCAGCCGCGCCGCGGTGACGCATTTCCGCAAGCAGGAGAGCGGAGCGTTTGTGCATATGACCTCGACCTCCGGGCTGATCGGCAGCGTGGGGCAGGTCAATTACGGCGCCGCCAAGCTCGGCATCGCCGGCCTCTCGCGCAACATCGCGATGGACATGCAGCGGTACAAGATCCGCTCCAACTGCATCGGACCGCACGCCTTCAGCCGGATGATCGAGACGGTTCCCGGCCAGAGCGAGGAGCAGCTCAAGGAGCGCGCCAACCGCACCCGGCCCGACCAGGTGGCGCAGCTCGCGGTGTTCCTCGCCTCGGACGCCGCGGCCGAGGTCTCCGGGCAGATCCTGGGGGCGCGCGGCAACGAGATCTATCTCTACGGCCAGCCCCGCCCGATCCGCATCATGCATCGCGGCGACGGCTGGACGCCGGAGACGATGCGCGACCACCTGCTGCCCGCCATCCGCGCCGGCCTGACGCCGCTGGAGCGCACGCGCGACGTCTATAGCTGGGACGCGATCTGAGCGGCTTCGCGCGGTGAGCGAGGCGCCCGACATCCTGATCGTCGGCGCGGGCGTGGGCGGTCTGACGCTCGCGCTCGCGCTGCACGAGGCGGGCATCCCGTGCCGCGTGTTCGAGTCCGTGGCCGAGCTGCGCGCGGTCGGGGTCGGCATCAACATCCTGCCGCACGGCGCGCGCGAGTTGGCGCGGCTGGGGTTGGAGAACGCGCTCGCCGCCGTCGCCGTCGCCACCCGGGAAAGCGTGTTCTTCAATCGCTTCGGCCAGCTCATCTGGCGCGAACCGGCCGGGCGCCTCGCCGGCTTCGCGCATCCGCAGTTCTCCGTCCATCGCGGCGACCTGCACGCCGTGCTGCTGCGTGCCGCCGAGGCGCGGATCGGCGTGGCGCGCATCCAGACCGGCTGGCACTGCCTCGGCTTCGAGCAGGACCAGGACGGCGTGACGCTCAGGTTCCGCGATCGCCCGCCGGTGCGCGGGGCGGCGCTGGTCGCCTGCGACGGCATCCACTCCGCGATCCGGCGCCAGCTCTTCCCCGATGAAGGGCCGCCGCGATACTCGGGCGTGAACATGTGGCGCGGCGTGAGCGTCTGGCGCCGCTTCCTGTCGGGTGCGAGCATGGTCCGCGCCGGCTGGCTCGCGACCGGCAAGATGGTGATCTACCCGATCCGCGACGCCGTGGACGCGGCGGGGCGGCAGCTCGTCAACTGGGTGGCCGAGATCGAGACGCCGCGCCATCTCGACCGCGACTGGAATTGCGGCGGCCGTCTGGAGGATTTCCTCCCCGCCTTCGCGGGTTGGCGCTTCGATTGGCTGGACGTGCCGGCGATGATCAAGGCGGCCGACACGGTCCTGGAGTTCCCGATGGTCGATCAGGACCCCCTGCCCGGCTGGAGCTTCGGGCGGGTCACGCTGCTGGGCGACGCGGCGCACCCGATGGTGCCGCGCGGTTCGAACGGCGCTGGCCAGGCGATCCTCGATGCAAGCGCCCTGGCCGACTGCGTCGCCGCGACCGACGATGTTGCGGCGGCGCTCGCGCATTACCAGGCGCTCCGGCTCGAACCGACCGCCAATGTGGTGCTGGCGAACCGCCGCAATCCGCCCGACGCGATCCTGCGCGAGGTGTTCGAGCGCACCGGAGACAAGCCCTTCGCGCGGATCGAGGACGTGATCCACGCGGACGAGTTGCGCGCGATGTCGGAACGCTACAGGACCATCGCCGGCCTGGATCGTCGTCCGTGATCGTCGTCGAGAGGCCCGTCGCAGCCGAACGGCTGCACGTCACGATCGCCGTGCTCTGCGGAATGGTGCTGTTCCTGGAAGGCTACGACATCGCGGCGATCGCCTTCGCCATTCCCTCGCTGGTGGATGCCTGGCACGTGCGTCCGGCCGCGTTCACCCTGGCGCAGACGGGGGGCAGCATCGGGCTGCTCTGCGGGGCGCTCAGCTTTGGTCTGCTCGCCGATCGGCTGGGCCGCAAGCCGGTACTGATCGGTGCGGCGGGAGTGTTCGGGGTCTTCACCCTGCTCTGCGCCTTTGCCGGCTCGCCCGGCCAGCTTGCCGGGCTTCGCTTCCTCACCGGGCTGGGGCTCGGCGGCGGGATTCCGGTCGCGATCGCGCTCGCCTCGGATTGCGCGCCGCCCGGAACCCAGGGTCGGCTGGTGATCCTGATGAGCGCGGGCGTGTCGATCGGCAACACGGTGGGCGGGTTGCTCGCAACGCAACTCGTCACGCGCTTCGGTTGGCCGTGGATTTTCGTGGTCGGCGGCGCGCTGCCGCTGCTGATGTGCGTGGTGCTCGGCGCGCGCCTGCCGGGCCGCGCGGCACTGCCCGTCACGCGGCACCAAGCCAATCCCGTGGGCGCGCTGTTCCGCGACGGGTTCGCGCCGATCACGGCCCTGCTCTGGGCGATGAACCTGCTCAACCTGCTCGGCAATTACCTGATCCTGCTGTGGCTCCCGGCCATCCTGCACGCCGCCGGCGTGCCGCCGGGCCGGGCGATCCTGGGTGGAACGCTTTATGCGCTGGGCTCGATCCTGGGCGCGGCGGTGACCGCCCCGTTCGTGGACCGGCTTGGGCCGGAGCGCGTGCTGACGCGCGGCCTGGCGCTTGGCGCGATCTCGGTGCTGGTGATCGGGCTGGTCGCGCCGAGCTTCTGGGTGCTCGCCGTCCTGATCCTGCTGGCTGGCATTGGTATCGGCGGGTGCCAGCACGGCATCAACTCGCTATCCGGACGGGTCTATCCGCCTTCGATCCGCGCCACCGGCGCCGGCTGGGCGCTGGGCGCGGGGCGAATCGGCATGATCGCCGGGCCGGCGCTGGGGGGCATCCTGCTGAGCCTGGGCGCGACGGGGGGCGCGATCTTCCTGACGGCCGCCGTGCCCGCGTTCGGCACCACGCTCCTGATGGCGGTGCTGGGCGCGGTGCGGGATCGTCAGGCGGAAGTCTAGCGGCAGGAGATAGGCGAATCCGCGGCGACGCCCCATAACCCCGCGCATGATTCGCGGCCGGCTGTTCACCCGCTACTGGCTCGATGACGGCATCCGGCAGACCGATCAGTACCGCGCGCTGAGCGCGGAGCAGGTCGCGGCCTTCGCGGCGGAGGCTGGCCGCCTATGGGCGGCGCTCGACCGGATGAGGGCGCCGAGCGAAGCCGAGACCGAGAGCGAGTTCATTTATCCGATCCTTGACCGGCTCGGCTGGTACCGTTTGCCGCAGCAGACGCCGGGCTGGGGACGGCGCGACATCGCCGACGAGCTGCTGTTCACGACGGCGGCGGCAAAATCCACGGCCCAGCGCCTCGCCGACAAGGCGGCGCGCTTTCGTCACGGCGCGGTGGTGGTGGAGAACGAGGCGCGCGACACGGTGCTGGACCGCGCCAAGGGCAAGGCGGAGGCGCCCTCGAACCAGATCCTCCGCTACCTGAAGCGGTCGGACGGCATTCCGGGCAGCACCGTGCGCTGGGGCCTGCTGACCAATGGCCGCTTCTGGCGGCTGTACTTCGCCGATGCGCGGGCCCGCGACGAGGATTTCATCGAGATCGAACTCGCGGCGTTGCTCGGCGATTTGCGCCCACCGCCGCCGGACGGCGCGGACGAGCAGCACTGGCCGCGTGTCTTCATGCTGCTGTTCGGCCGAGATGCGTTCGCCCGCGACCCGCAGGGCCGCACCTTCCTCGACCTGTCCCTGGTCGAGGGCCGCCGGTTCGAGGAGCGCATCACCGACAGCCTGTCGGAGGCGGTGTTCGACCGGGTGTTCCCCGGCTTGGTCACGGCGCTGGCGGAGGCTGATCCGATGCGCGCGCCGGCCGACGCGGCATGGCGCGCGGCGGTAAAGGAAGCGGCGCTGATCCTGCTGTTCCGCTTCCTGTTCATCCTCTACGCCGAGGATCGCGGGCTGCTGCCCGTCCGGAACCCGCATTACCAGGACTACTCGTTCCAGCGGCTGCGCGACGATGCCGCGGCCGTGGCGGAAGGCCGGCTTGCGGTGCGAGAGCGCGGAGGCAACCTGGTGGGCACGCATCCGCGACCTGTTCGATGCCATCGCGCATGGCAGCACCGAGCTTGGCCTGCCCGAATACAATGGCGGCCTGTTCGATGACGCGGACCACCCTCTGCTGGGACGCGTGACGCTGCATGACGCGCTGCTCGCCCGATTGCTCGACGATCTTTCGCGCGCAGTCCTCGATGAAAGCCGCCGCTTTATCAACTATCGCGATCTGAGCGTGCAGCAGCTTGGCGGCATCTACGAGCGCCTGCTGGAGCGCGACGTGATCGCCGACGGCCCCAGCGTCGCCGTCGCGAACAACGCCGTAGCCCGCCACCGCGCCGGCTCGTTCTTCACCACCGAGAAGCTGGTGCAGCTTATCCTCGCGCAGGCGATAGGGCCGCTGCTGGACGAGGCGCGCGGCAGGTTCCGGGCGAAGCTGGACAAGCTGGCGGACGACCGGCGCCGGCCGGCCGAAAAGCTCGCCGATCTGCGTCGCGACGACCCGGCCGAGGCGTTCGTGAGCTTGCGCGTCTGCGATCCGGCGATGGGGTCGGGGCATTTCCTGGTCGCGCTTGTCGACAAGCTCGCCGTCGAGACGCTGGCGGCGATGGCGGAGGCAAGCGCGGCGGTGACATGGGCTCCGTATCGTTCTCCCCTCGCCGAACGGATCGATGCCATCCGCGAGCACATAAGCAGCGAAGCGGTGCGCCATGGCTGGGAGGTGCGGGAAGAGCACCTCGACGATAAGGCGCTGCTGCGCCGGATTATCCTGAAGCGCTGCGTGTACGGCGTGGATTCCAACCCGCTTGCGGTGGAGCTGGCGAAGCTCGCGCTCTGGCTGCACTGCTTCACCGTCGGGGCGCCGCTATCGTTCCTGGACCATCACCTGCGCACCGGCGACAGCCTGCTCGGCGAGCGCGTGGGCGACGTGCTGCGCGAGATCGCCGAACGCGGGCCGCTGGCAACGCCGCTGGGAGTGCAGAATGCGTTGGGTGCATCGAGGGGCATGGAAACGGTGGAACTCTCGCCCGATGCCGATATCGGCGAGGTGCGGGCGAGCGTCGCGGGTTTCGCCGAGGTGCAGTCTATGACGGCGGAGCTGCGCCGCTTCCTCGATCTCCACCATGCCGGGCGATGGGCCGCGCCGGGCCTGGAGGAGATCGGCGTGCGCGCCTTCTTCGATGGCGCATATGGCGATCCGGTGCGGATCATCGCCGGCCTGGACCAACCGCGCGCTCCCGGCAAGGACGCGGCCCAGACCGGCAAGGGAGCGAAGAAGGTGGACGCGAACAAGGTGTTCACCGCGTTCGCCGAATGGTTCGCCCACACGCCGGCGCTGGCCGCCGGGCGCCGCCTGCTGCATTGGCAGCCGGCGTTCCCCGGCGTCTGGACCGAATGGGAGAGCTTCGACCCGCGCGGCGGGTTCGACGCCGTGGTGGGCAACCCGCCCTATGTTCGCCAGGAGCACATCAAGGCGCTGAAGCCGGCGCTGAAGGGCCTGTACGGCACGTTCGACGGCGTCGCCGATCTCTATGTGTATTTCATCGAGCAGGGCCTGCGCCTGCTGCGCAAGGGCGGGCGGCTGTCCTTCGTCGTCACCAACAAGTGGATCAAGGCGGGCTACGCCGAGAAGTTGCGCCGGGCCCTGGGCGAGGATGCCTGGATGGAGCAGGTGATCGATTTCGGCCACGCCAAGGGCTTCTTCCCCGACGCCGACGTGATGCCCTGCGTGTTCGTCGCCCGCCGCCCCGATCCGGCGGAGGAGCCGCCCGCCGAAGTCGCCGTCGCGGTGATCCCGCGCGACTCGGTGGACATGACGCGCCTGCCCGAACAGGTGCGGGCGGCGACCTTCATGGTCCCGCGCGCGAGCCTGTCCAGGCAGGGCTGGGTGCTGGAGCCGCCGGACGTGGCGGCGCTGATGGCGAAGATACGGCGGGCTGGCGTGCCGCTGAAGGAGTACGCGGGCGTCAGTCCCGCTGCATGGCGTTCTTACGGGCCTGAACGAGGCGTTCGTCATCGACGACGCCAAACGCGAGCGGCTGATCGCGGCGGATGCGCGGAGCGAGGAGATCATCAAGCCCTATCTGCGCGGCCAGGACATCGACCGGTGGAGTTCGGCGTGGGCGGGGCAGTGGATGATCTTCGCCCGCCACGGTATCGATATCGACGCTTACCCAGCCGTGAAGGCGCATCTGGCAGAGTTCCGGCGAGAGTTGGAGCCAAAGCCCGATGGTTGGAAGCCATCACCAAAAGAAGCCGAGTGGCCCGGGCGGAAGCCGGGATCGTACAAGTGGTACGAGATTCAGGACAACGTTGCTTATTTTCGCGAGTTCTCGAAGCCGAAGATTGCATATCAGGAAATACAATACCACCCTGCATACGCTCTGGATCGCAGCGGCCTCTATCTGAACAACAAAGGATTCTTCATTATCTCGGAGGACCAGTGGCTCCTGGCCGTGCTGAACAGCCCGGTGCTCTGGTGGCACAATTGGCGATATCTAGGACATGCGAAGGACGAGGCCCTTACGCCACAGGGGTTCCAAATGGAGCTGCTGCCGATCGCCGCGTCTCCAAAGGAGGATTGCGTGTCGCCCCTTGTGCGCGACTTATGCGCGATACAAACCGAGGCAAGCGAAGCGCGCCGCCTCCTCGGCGATTGGTACCGCCACAGCCTCGATATCCCCACCATTCCCATCGCTCTCCGCAATCCGTTTCACCTCGACCCGGACCAGTTCATCGCCGCGATCCGCAAGGCGCGCGGGACCAAGTCCGTGCCCTTGAGCGCCGCGACCATCCGGCACATTCGCGAGGAATGCGCGCGCAGCGTCGCTCCGATGGCGCGCCGGCTGGCGGAGGCCGCGCGGCTTGAGCAGCGTCTGTCCGATCTGGTGAACGACGCGTATGGCCTGACGCCGGCCGAGGTTGCCCTGATGTGGCGCACCGCGCCGCCGCGCATGCCGATCGCGGCGCCCTCACTCCAACCCTCTCCCGCCTGCGGGAGAGGGCCGGGGTGAGGGAAGCTGCTAAGACCTCGCGGTCTTCTTCGCGCCGCTGGGGCCGTCGAGCTGCATCTGCTGCGGATTGAACGCCGGATTGTCCACGCGCTGGAACGCCTTGTCGTCGTTCCACGGCCCGACCATGTCAACCGCGCCGTTCTCGCCCTCGCCGGTGGAATCATTGAAGTACTGATCGACCAATCCAGGCGTCGGCGGCAGCTTGCCGATCTCCAGCGGCTTCTTGCCGAGGCTCTCCAGCGCCAGCATGAACGCCTTCATATGGGTGATCTCGCGCGTCATCAGGAACTGCAGCGCGTCCTTGCTGCCGGGATCGTCGCAGAAATTGATGAGCCGCTCATAGGTGATCTTGGCCCGCGCCTCGGCGGCGATGTTGTTGCGGAAATCCACCTCCGGCTCGCCGGTGATCTTGAGATAGTCGGCGGTCCAGGCGCTGCCCTGCGAATTGTAGAGGTTCACGCCGCCCCCGCCGGTGATGGCCATCAGCGGATCGGCCTCCGCCGCGTTGCGCGCCAGCTTCGATGGTTTCAGATGCATCCGGGCGAGCGTGCCAATCACTTCGAGATGGCTGATCTCCTCGGTGCCGATGTCCATTAGCAGATCCTTGAGTCCCGGATCATCGGTGTTGATGCCCTGGACCGTGTATTGCATCGCAGCCGCCAGCTCGCCATTGGCGCCGCCGAACTGCTCGAGCAGCATGTTGCCGAAGCGCGGGTCCGGTTCCCCCACCTTGACGGTGTACATGAGCTTCTTGACGTGATGGTACATGACTGTCCCCGCTGTTCGCCCCGACTGGGCCGCGGGGACACAACGTTGCGCGCAACCTAATGGTTCCCGCGCTCGCTCACGCCTCCTGGGCGGAACGCCGGGCCGCCGCTTCCTCGGCGCTGCCGATCCCGCCATGTGCGGCCGACCAGGCGACGGGGTTTTCCAGGAAGCGGCGCACCTCGGCCAGCGCCGGCTCGGCGAAGTACGGGCGCTCGCGACAGGCGTCCAGGACGTCCCACCACGTGCAGAGATGGTGCAGCGTGATCCCCATGCGGTCCAGCGTCTCGAAGCCGCCGGGAAAGACGCCGTAGAAGAACACGACGAAGGTGTGGTCGCAGATCGCGCCCGCATCGCGCAGCGCCTGCACGAACCGCACCTTCGATTGCCCGTCCGTGGTCAGGTCCTCGACAAGCAAAGTGCGCTTGCCCTCCGGCACGTCGCCCTCGATCAGCGCGTTCTGGCCGAAGCCCTTGGGCTTCTTGCGCACATAGGCCATCGGCGCCAGCATGCGGTCGGCGATCCAGGCGGCGAAGGGGATGCCGGCGGTCTCGCCCCCGGCCACCGCCTCGATGGTCTCGAAGCCGACATGGCGGTTGATCTTCTCCACGCCCAGCTCGCAGATCTTGGCGCGGGCGCGGGGGAAGTAGATGATCCGCCGGCAATCGATATAGACGGGCGACTTCCAGCCGGAGGTGAACGTATAGGGCTCGTCGGGGCGGAAGTTCACCGCCTTGATCTCCAGCAGGATGCGCGCGGTGGCCAGCGCCGCGTCGCGGTCCCAGTCGCTGTTCTCGCGTCCCACGGCGGATTTCGGCATGGCGGCTTTGCTCATCATCGTCCCGTCAGGCTTTGCGGACATAGCCATAGCGCAGATTGCTGCGCTCCGCCCCGGCGCGTTCGTACTCCGCCTTCAATTCGGCGAATCGGTCAGGCCGCGCCAGCTCGGCGTGTTGATCGTAGCCGAAGATGCGGAAGCCGTTCTCGGCGAAGATCGCGCGCTTCACCGGACCGTCGGCAGGGCCGAGCGGGGCGAAGCCGAACTGCTTCTGCATCGCCTGCGGAATTTCCAGCCGGCGCAACCCCTCGATCTGCCATTGCGGCGAGCCGGTCCACACCGCATCGGTGCCCCAGATGACATGGTCCGGCCCGAGGCCCTTGATGAGCGTCCCCATCAGCGCCGCCGCCAGGCGCGGCTCGGCGATGCTGCTGTACGCGAAAAGCTGGCCGAGATCGCCATAGACATTGCTGACGCCGTGCTTGGCCGGGATGTCGGCGAGGTCGCTCACCCAGGAGCTGCGCCCGGTGCGGTCCCATTCGGCCATCCCCTCCGCCGGCGAGCCGCCGACATGGCGGTAGCCGGAATGGTAGATGACGAAATTGAGCTGCGGCCAGTCCTTCGCCGCCTGCCCGACGTCGCTCACATCGACATAAGGCCGCAGATTGGGCACGACCGCCTCGACCGATGGCGGGAACAGCCCCTTGTGGATGCAGACATTCTTGACCCCGGCTTTGGCGAAACGCTCATAGGCCGGGTACATCAGCTTCTCGTCGTCGAGCCGCCAGGGATAGTGGCTGGTGTTCTTGTGCGTGTTGTCACCGATCGTGTAGCCCTTCCAGCCGTCGGGGCGCAGCACCTCGATGGCGTGGTCGATGCCCTCCAGCCAGCCGGGCTGACCGGGGACGATAGTATAGTGCGCGAGCATCCGCCGCGCCCCGGCTTGGCGGTTCACCTTGTCGCGGGCCTGGAACACCATCTCGTTGGTCAGGAACCAGTCCTCCGGGACGTCGGAGGGGGAGTTGGTGAGCAGCGCGACCTTGGTGTCGCTGTCGAGGAAGACTTCCTTGAAGTAGTTGTCGAACTTCAGATCATCGATCGTCTGCTCCTTGCCGGACAGCTCCTTGTTCCAGCCGAGCCTGCCGACGGCGGCGCGCATGGCGACGAAATTCGTCAGCCGCGTATCGTCGCGCAGGAAATGCGTGTGCGCGTCAAAGACGTGCTGGCTTTGCAGCGACACGGCACGCTCGTCGGCCATCTCCGGAGTTGCGGCCTCGGCCTCGCTGACCGCGAACAGATCGCCATAGACCTGGTTCATCGCCAGGAACGCGGCGGCCATGCCGGAGGCGGTCTGGAAGAAGCGGCGGCGGCTCATGCCCTGACGCGCAGCGAGCTGGTCGCCCATGTCCTTGAGGCGCGCCTCGACCTCCTTCTGCTTCGCGTTCTGCGGCTCGGGGAAATACTCGTCGCTGGAGACGATCTGGGTCGGGATGGGCGCCGGGAACGCCGCTTCCTCGGCGGGCAGCAGCCGGCTCAGCTCTTCGTCGCTCAGGAAACCCATGGCGCTGCTCCTTTCAGACGGAAACGGTCTTCGGCATGGTCAGGAAGGCGTGCATGCAGTGCCACAGCTCGGCCCGGTTGAGGCTGAGCGTAACGGAGTGCGCCGCCCCGGCCATGATCGCGTATTGCCGGTCGGGGTTGGGCAGCTGGGTGAAGAAGTCGAGCAGGTCGGCGTCGGTCGAGATGCCGTCGTACTGGCCGCGCACCATCAGCACGGGCGACAGCACACGCTTGGGATCGACCAACGGCAAGTTGGCGGTCATGTCGAGATACGTCCCGGTGGGCACGGTATCGCCGAACGGCAGCTCGGCCGCGGCAAGGGCGTCGGCCACGCGCGGGTCGGAGGTGCCGGGCTTGTCGCGGGTGAAGATGCTGCGGATCATGTCGATCCCGCGCGGGCGACGATTATGCGTGCGGTAATAGTCGAGCTGCTCGGCGCGCTTGCCGAGCGTGGGCGAGCCCTTGCCGGTGTAGGTGAAGGCCTCCAGCACCAGCCGGCCCACCCGCTCCGGCTCGGCCATCGCGAACGCGGCGGCACGGATCGCGCCGCTGCTCTCGCCCATGAAATGCGCCTTTTGCAACCCGGTTTCGCGCGCAATCACATCGGTGCCGGCGCGCAGATCCTCGACGCCCGAGTGGATATCGGAATTGCCCGCCGTGACGGTGGAGCGGCCATAGCCCTCGAAGTCCATCGTCCAGACATCGAACCCGAAGCGGGCGAACACGTCCATCATGGAGTATTCGCCGGCGCCTGGCACCGTCAGGTCGAAGCTGGGACGCGACGAAATGGACGAGCCATGCACGAGGAACAGCACCGGCGGTTGCGCCTCGCCCGGCGCGGGCGCGGCGAGCCGCTTGCGATACATATAGAGCGAGACGTCGCCCTTCCTGGCCCAGTATTTGGTCGTCCATGGTGCCCGCGGCGGCTCGGCCCACGCCGCGGTGCCGGAGACGGCCGCCCCGCCAGCGAGGCCGACGCCGATCAGGAGCCCACGGCGGGCGATCTCGGACATCTGCTTCCTCCTGGCATGTCGCCCGAGTATCGCATTGTCGCGGCGGGTCCGTAAGATCGGCGCATGTCATCGCGTCTTGCCACGTCGATCGGCGGCTTCGCGCTGCCCAACCCGGTGATCTGCGGATCGGGGGAGCCGGTGATGACCGAAGCCGGCATCCGCGCCGCGTTGGCGGCCGGGGCGGCGGGCGTGATCGCGAAGTCGGTCAACGAGCAGCCGGCGGCGGCACGCCAGCTCGACCGGGCGGATTATGCGTTCCTGCGCGGAAACGCGCCGGCGGCCCAGGGAGCGCGCCAGGGCGATGCGCTGTTCTGCCGGTCCGGCCTGGCGCGGCGCGAGGCGCGGGAGTGGTTCGCCGCGATCGCCGCGATCGACCGGGAGGTGGCGGCGGCAGGGCAGTTCGTGGCGGCGAGCATCGTGCTGGGCGGGACCGAGGGCGCGGAGCAACTGGCCGGCCTTGCGCGCGCGGCGGGCCTGCGGGTGTTCGAACTGAACGTGGGCGCCCCGCATGCCTCCGAAGCCGCGCCCGGCGCGATCGCGCAGGAGACCGACCCGGAGGGATTGCGCGCCCTGGTCGCGCGGGTGCGGGCGGCGAGCACGGGAATGCAGCTCTGGGTGAAGCTCACGGGCCTCTCGGCGAACCTGCCGGCGCTTGCCGTCGCGGCCGGCCAGGGCGGGGCCGACGCCGTGGTGATGATGGGCCGGTTCATGGCGATGGTGCCCGACCTCGACACGCTGGCCCCGGTGCTGGGCACCTCGGGCGCCTATGGCGGCGGGTGGGCGCTGCCGATCGTGTGCCGGTTCCTCGCACTCAGCCGGCGGGCGACGGCGGGGCGGGTGCCGCTGCTCGGGACCAACGGCGCGCGAAGCGGCGCGGATGTGGCGCGGATGGCGTTGGCCGGGGCGGCGGCGACCGAGATGCTGTCGGTGGTGATGCACGAGGGATTCGCGGCGCTGGGGCGCAGCGTGCGCGAGCTGGAGATGCTGCTGGCGACGCGCGGGATGCGGTTCGAGGATCTGGTGGGACGGGCGGCGGATGCGCTGGCGGGATATGGGGATCAGGCGGAGCGGCCGGAGCGGTGGCGGGAATTCGTGCCAACGGAGACGTTGAGATAGCGCGATCATTCGTTAGGTGAGAGGAGTGGGGTCGATCCTACCCCGCCACCCGCTCGATCTCCGCCCCGCACCCGGCGAGCTTCCGCTCCACCGCCTCATATCCGCGATCGAGGTGATAGACGCGGTTGATCATCGTCTCTCCCTTCGCCGCCAGTCCGGCCAGCACCAGCGATACCGACGCCCGCAGATCCGTCGCCATCACCGGGGCGCCTGACAGTTCCGCCACGCCGCGCACGATGGCCGAGGCGCCGTGGACGTTGATGCGCGCGCCCATGCGGTTCAGTTCGGGGACATGCATGAACCGGTTCTCGAAGATCGTCTCCGTCACCATCGCCGCGCCCTCGGCGACCGACATCAACGCCATGAACTGCGCCTGCATGTCGGTGGGAAAGCCCGGATAGGGCTCGGTCATCGCGTCCGTCCCGTGCAGCCCGTTGAGCCGCCGGACCTCCAGCGCGTCCGGCGCCTCCGTGATCTCGACGCCGGCCTCGCGCAGCGTGCGCACCAGCGCGCCCAGGTGCTCGAGCTTGGCCCCGCGCAGCCGCACCGAGCCGCCGGTGATCGCCGCGGCGCAGGCGAAGGTGCCCGTCTCGATGCGGTCGGCGACGATCCGGTGACGCGCGCCGTGCAGGCTGGGAACGCCGTCCACCACCAGCCGGCCGGTGCCGATCCCCTCGATGCGCGCGCCCATCGCGACCAGGCATGCGGCGAGATCGCCGATCTCGGGCTCGCGCGCGGCGTTGGCGAGCACGCTCCGCCCATCGGCCAGCGCCGCGGCCATCAGCAGGTTCTCCGTCGCGCCGACGGAGACCGACGGGAAGACGATGCTGGCGCCGCGCAGCCGCCCATTCACGCGCGCTTCGACGTAGCCGGCGTCGAGGCTGATCTCGGCGCCCATCTGCTCCAGCCCCTTGAGGTGCAAGTCGATCGGCCGTGTGCCGATCGCGCAGCCGCCGGGCAGCGACACCCGCGCCTCGCCCGTGCGGGCCAGAAGCGGCCCGAGCACGAGCACGGAAGCGCGCATCCTGCGCACGATGTCGTAGGGCGCCTCGGTGCTGGTGATGGCGCCGCCCAGCGACAGCGTGTGCCCGTCATTGCCGACCGGCTCGACCGCGATCCCGTGCCCTCCCAGCAGTTCCGCCATGGTCGCGATGTCGGCGAGCCGCGGCACGTTCTCCAACACCAGCCGCTCCTCGGTCAGGAGCCCTGCCGCCATCAACGGCAGTGCCGCGTTCTTGGCCCCCCCGATCGCGATCTCTCCGGCAAGCGGCCGGCCGCCGCGGATGCGGATGCGGTCCATGGTTTATCCCTACGTTGAAGCTCGCGTGCGCATAGAGCACGCGCCCGCGTCGGGGCAAACATTCCGTTGCGTCAGCGAGGCGCGATGAGAAGCCGGCGCGGCGCCCGCGCCGCATCGGGAAGGCGCAGGGGCGCATCGCCGGGGCTGATGCGGCCGAGCACCCGCGGGATGCGCGATCCGGTGGCACCGGGCACTACGCCCGGAATTTGGTGCCAAGTCAGGAATCCGAGCAGCGCGAACAGGTAGGCTTCCTTGCTCCGCGGCAGGCGCGCGCGTCGCTGATGGCTAGGGCGGCGGATAACTACGTGCGCTCGGGTAGCTCGTTCCGTGGTTCCGGATTATTGGATAATATGGAAACTATGAACTAACCATTGAGCGTTCCGAATGTCCTTCAGATTACCCGATCCCGGAATCAGATACTTGATTAGATAGACGCCCCGGTTTGAGCGAATGCCGATGTTTAAAAAGAAGATTTTCAGGTCAGTCCCATCCACCTGCGGGATAGGAAGGTAACCCCGTATGACAAAATAATCTGGTCCAAATCCAAGTTCATCAAAGCGTGGATTTATTGGTGGCGGTGAGTAATTGCCTGGCAATGTAAAAAACCCACTAAGCGTGGTAGCAAAAATCTGAAAATATGCTTGATCTTCCGTGACATGAAGTGTCAAAGACGCCTTACTTATGCCGGCTTCGTCTATCCTGGTAGGGTGCGTCTCCTGCACTTTTTCGAGCGCAACTTTAAATGCAATACCTTTCTTGCCAGGAAATCTACTGGTATACGCAGACACCACTTTATCCAAATAGATTGAACCTGCGTTAGCTATGATAGAAGCAATTACAGCAGGATCGAATTGGTCAAACACTTCAACAGCCTCGCTATCGAGGGGCTTGTCTAGTGGAAGTAGCTTGCTGGCGAAAGTACAGTGCCCAGCCGATAGAGGTAATTTTTTGGATACTGCCAGTGCGATCAAGATCTTCTTTCGCGAATGTGAGCATGGACTTCCGCTGGGCGGCCGCCGAAATAGACAATAGATTGTCATAGTCGTCCCAGCGGAGCAGCTCAAATGTGCACTGAGGCGTCACTGATAGTGGTTTGCCGTTTATGGTTAGCGAAACTGGTCTCGGATCAACAAAGGAGTGAACTCTGATTGAGCCGGCGAGCTTCAGAGCCTCGGTACTAGAGACAAATCCACAGGCTTAGGGAATAACTGATCGAGGCGTGGGCTGTTCTCTGGAGCACGTCCGATCATGTGTTCCGTGCCTTCGAGCCATTGCCAGGAGCTTTGTTCCTTCATTGAGGGAACCGCAATACCATCAGACCAAATTTTGTAGCCCTGAGGTAGCTGCTCTTCCGGTAATATAAGTGTTCTTCGATCCAGTAAATTTGTCTCGTGGTTTATGGTAAAAAAGATTTGTGAGTGCTCGTTGTCTAATGTGCGTTCCAGCTTAAAATTCTGTTGCTTAATTTCTGATATTCTTTCTTCATACCGTGCTTTCTGTTCGTCTATCCTTGCTTCGTTGAGATTTGCGTCGATCCAGGATACGGTCCTAGCGGTAACGCCGCACACAGAGACGAGGGCCGCAATCAAGCTAACGATCGGATGCTTTTCTAGCAGCTCCTTTGCACGCATCAGACCGGTGCCGGCAGCACTCTCCGTTCCCACGCCGCTCTGGTCTGGCTTTGGCCGGGGCGCGGCACGGGGCGAAGCGCGGCGAGAAGTCATGGCTGATTCTGGCACTCCCTTGGCCGCTCCTTCAAGACATGCCTGTAGGAACGGGGAGTTGCTCAACAGGGATATCAGTCGGCGCCCCTGATCTACGCCTAAGCTGCATGCCGGCTTTCCGCACAGGATCAGCGCGGCAAGATGTGGAGCCGGCGCGGCGCGGGCGCCGCCTCAGGAAGCCGCAGCGGCGCGTCGCCGGGACTAATACGGCCCAGCACGCGCGAGGATACACGAGCCGGTGGCGCCCGGCACCACGCCCGGAACCTGGTGCCAGGTCAGGAACCCGAGCAGCGCGAACAGATAGGCTTCCTTGGCCGTCCGAGGGCAGGCCCCGCGCGTCGCTGGTCGCCAGCGTCACGGGCGCGAGGCGCCGGCGCAGCGCGGCGATCAGCGCCGGATTGCGGATGCCGCCGCCGGAGGCCACCACCTCCGTGACCCCCTCGGCCAGGCAGGCATCGGCAATCGTGGCGGCCGTCAGCTCCGTCAGGTCGCCATCAGGTCGGCATCGCCGATGGGCGCCAGCCCGGTCGTCGCGGCCTGGACGTAGCCGGTATGGAACAGCTCGCGCCCGGTGGATTTCGGTGCCTTCCGTGCGTAGTAGGGCTCGGCCAGCAGACGCGCCATCAGGTCGTGTCGCACGCGCCCCGCGAGCGCCATGCGGCCGTCGAGATCGCACGCCAGCGCGCCGCCGCTGATGCGCGTGGCCGCGGCGTCGAGCAGGCAGCTCGCCGGGCCGGAGTTGAAGGCAAGCACGGGCTCGCCGGGCCTGCCGACGACGGTGAGGTTGGCGATGCCGCCCAGATTGAGCGCCGCCCGCCGCGCGCCGGAGGGATCGGCGAGCCACAGCGCGTCGAGCGTGCTGGCCAGCGGCGCCCCATGCCCGCCGGCGGCCACGTCGCGGGCGCGGAAGTCGGAGACGACGGGTAGGCCGGTCGCCTCCACCAGACAGGCCGGCTGGCCGATCTGCAAGCTGCCGCGCGTCCGGCCGCCCTCGACCCAGTGGAATACTGTCTGCCCGTGCGAGGCGATCAGCTCCGCGCGGCCGGAAGCGAGCTCGGAGTTTGCTGCCACCGCGGCTGCGGCGAACGCCTCGCCGACCAGCACGTCGAGCCGGCACACCTCATCGGTCGTAGTCCGCGCCGGCGGGAGAGTCGCGAGCAGGCGGGCGCGGGTCTCCGCCGGCCAGGGATGCTCGCGATGGCCGAGCGGGCACAGCACGATGTCGTTGCCGCGCCAACTCAGCTCGGCGGCGGCGACGTCGATCGCGTCGATGGAGGTGCCGGAGATCAGGCCGAGGACGATCATAACGTCAGCATTTCCCCCCGATGAAGACAATGGCAGCCTTAAGACCGGATCGCCTAAGACTCCGCCATGACCTTGCCCGATACCGAGCGGTCCGACGACCGCTTCGCCGACCTGGATGCCTGGGACGTCCCCACTATCCTTGCCGCGCTGTGGGAGGGCCAGTTGGCCGCCATCGCCGCGCTCGGCCCCGCCCTCCCCGCCCTCGGCCGGGCGGTGGACGCCGCCGCTTCCCGGCTCGCCGAGGGTGGGCGGCTCGCCTATGCGGGCGCCGGAACCTCGGGGCGGATCGCCGTGCAGGACGGCGCGGAGCTGGCGCCCACCTTCGACTGGCCACCGGACCGGCTGGTCCTGCTGATGGCGGGCGGCCCGGATGCCCTGCTGCGCGCGGTGGAGAACGCCGAGGACGGCGACGACCTCGCGCGCGCCGAGATCGCGGCGCACGGCATCGGCAGGCGCGACGTGCTGGTGGGCGTCGCCGCGAGCGGCGCGACGCCGTTCACCCTCGCCTGCGTGACCGAGGCACGGGCGCGCGGCGCGCTCACCATCGGCGTCGCCAACAGCCGTGGCGCCCGGCTGCTGGAAGCGGCGGAGTTCCCGGTGCTGGCCGAGACGGGGGCGGAGGCGGTCGCCGGCTCCACCCGCATGAAGGCGGGCACCGCCCAGAAGGCGGCGCTGAACCTGTTCTCGACCGCGCTGATGGTGCGCCTGGGACGGGTCTATCGCGGCCAGATGATCGACATGCTCGCCCGCAACGACAAGCTGCGCCGGCGCGCGGAACGGATGCTGGCGGGCCTCGCCGGCGCGGAGCCGGAGGCGGTGCGCGCCGCCCTGGCGGCGGCCGACGGCAAGGTGAAGCTGGCCGCGCTGATCCTGCGCGGGCTCGATCGTGCCGGTGCCGAGGCGACCCTTGCGCGCCACAAGGGCCATCTGCGCCCGGCGCTGGCGGAAATGGGATGACCGGCACGCCGCACGCACTCCGCGCCGCCCGCCTGTTCACCGGACAGGCGATGCTGTCCGACGCCGCGCTGCTGATCGAGGCCGGGCGCGTGCGCGAAGTGTGCCCCGGCGCGGACATCCCGGCCGGGATGGCGGTGGAACACCTCGCCCCGGACCTGATCCTGGCGCCCGGGTTCATCGACGTGCAGGTGAACGGCGGCGGCGGCGTGCTGTTCAACGACACGCCGGACCTGCCGACGCTGCGCGCCATCGCCGCCGCGCATCGCCGGTTCGGCACCACCGCGCTGCTGCCCACTCTCATCACCGACACGCCAGCGAAGATGCTGGCGGCAGCGGCTTCGGTGCGCGCCGCGATGGAGGAAGGCGAGTCCGGGCATCCTCGGCCTGCACCTCGAAGGCCCGTTCCTCAATCCGGCGCGCAAAGGCGTGCATCCGGTGGCGCTGATCCGCCCCATGGGCGAGCACGACCTGCGCTTCCTCTGCGATCAGACCCCGCGTCCGCTGCTGCTGACGCTCGCCCCCGAGCGCGTTGATCCGGCCGCGATTTCGCGCCTGACCGAGGCCGGCGTGACGGTGGCGATCGGCCACAGCGCCGCGTCGTGGGAGGAGGCGTCGCGCGCGTTGCGGGCCGGGGCGCGCGGCTTTACGCACCTGTTCAACGCCATGCCGCCCCTCGCCGGCCGCGACCCCGGTCCGGTCGGCGCCGCGCTGATCTCCGACAGCTTCGTCGGGATCATCGCCGACGGGCATCATGTGCATCCCGCCAATCTCCGCCTCGCGCTGCGCGCCAAGGGCACGGAGCGGCTGATGCTGGTGACGGACGCGATGGCCTCGGTGGGATCGGACACCGCCGGGTTCAATCTGCACGGCCGGACGATCCATGTCGCCAACGGACGGTTGACCACCGAGGACGGGGTGCTGGCCGGCGCGCATCTCGACATGGCGAGCGCGGTGCGCAACGCCGTCGCGCTGATGGGCGCCTCGCTCGCGGAGGCGCTGCGCATGGCCAGCACTGCGCCCGCCGACTTCCTGGGCCTGCCCGATCGCGGCCGGCTGGTGCCTGGCGCCATCGCCGACGCGGTGGCGATCACGGATGCGATCGCCGTCGTCGGCGTGTGGGTGGCCGGAGAACGGCTCTAGCCTAACCGGTCGGCGATGAGTTCCGTGACCAGCACGATCTTGCCCGTGGTCGCGCGCGAGCGCAGCGCCTCCATCGCCGCCGCCGCGCGCTCCAACGGGTAGGTCGCGGAAATCTCTGGCCGCAGCCGTCCCTCCCGCACCCAGCCGAGGAGTTGCGTCATCAATGCCCGGTTCCCCGCCGGATCGCGCTCGACGAAGCCGCCATAGAACACGCCGATGATGTCGCAACCCTTGAGCAGGGTCAGGTTGAGCGGGATACGCGGGATCTCGCCGGCGGCGAAGCCGATGACCAGGTAGCGGCCACCCCAGGCCAGGGAGCGCAGCGCCGGCTCGGCATACGGACCGCCGACCGGGTCATAGACCACATTCACGCCTTCGCTGGCCAGGGTCCGCAACCGCTCCCGCCATCCCTCCTGGCTGTAGTCCAGCAGCGTGTCGGCGCCGGCCTGTTGGCAGGTCTCCAGCTTCGCGGCCGACGAGGCAGCGGCGATCACCCGTGCCCCCAGCAGCTTCGCCACCTGCACCGCGGCGAGACCGACGCCCCCGGCGGCCCCCAGCACCAGCACCGTCTCACCCGGCCGCAGCCGACCACGGTCGCGCAGCGCGTGCAGGGTGGTGCCGTAGGCGTAGGAGAGTGCCGCTGCTACCACCGGTTCCACCCCGTCCGGCACCGGCACCACGGCGGCGGCCGGGGCCAGCGCCGCTTCCGCGAAGCCGCCATGACCGGTCATCGCCAGAACACGGGTGCCGAGTGGCGGACCCTCGACGCCCGGGCCGAGCCCGGCCGCCACGCCCGCCACCTCGCCGCCCGGCGAGAAGGGAAACGGCGGGCGCTGCTGGTACTTGCCCTCGATCACCAGCGTGTCGGCGAAATTCACGGAAGCGGCCTCGACCCGGATCAGCACCTGGTCCGGGCCCGGCTGCGGCTCCGGCACCTCCTCCACCGTCAGGGCCGAGGGCGGTCCGAAGGCGCGGCACAATACGGCCTTCATAGGGCTATCCTCCGCGAGCGTGGCCGGCGCGAGACTGGCGGGGATGGGGCCGCGCGGCAAGGCCGCGTGCCGGTGGTCTTGCCCGACGGCGACCCCTGAGCCACGCTCCGGCGGCAGGGCGCGACGCAGGGGAGAGGACGCCATGGATTTCGCTTATTCCACCAGAGTCGAGGAGCTGCGAGGGCGGCTTCAGTCCTTCATGGACGAGCACATCTACCCGAACGAAGCCACCTACCACCGCCAGCACGCCACAGCGCCCGATCGCTGGCAGCCGGTGCCGATCGTCGAGGCGCTGAAGCCGAAGGCGCGCGAAGCCGGGCTGTGGAACCTGTTCCTGCCGGAGTCGGAATACGGCGCCGGGCTGACCAACCTGGAATACGCCCCGCTGTCCGAGATCATGGGCCGCGTCGCCTGGTCCTCCGAGGTCTTCAACTGCTCGGCTCCCGACACGGGCAACATGGAGACGATCGAGCGCTACGGCACGCCGGCGCAGAAGGAGCGCTGGCTGACGCCGCTGCTGGAAGGCGAGATCCGCTCCTGCTTCGGGATGACCGAGCCGGACGTTGCCTCCTCGGATGCCACCAACATCCAGACGCGGATCGAGCGCGACGGCGGGCACTACGTCATCAACGGCCGCAAGTGGTGGTCCTCGGGCGCCGGCGACCCGCGCTGCGCCATCTTCATCGTCATGGGCAAGACCGACCCGGCCAACCCGGACAAGCATCGCCAGCAATCGATGATCCTGGTGCCGCGCGACACGCCGGGCCTGACCATCAAGCGCATGCTGCCGGTCTTCGGCTTCGACGACGCGCCGCATGGCCATGGCGAGCTTGCGTTCGAGAACGTCCGCGTGCCGCTGGAGAACATCCTGCTCGGCGAGGGCCGCGGCTTCGAGATCGCGCAGGGGCGGCTCGGCCCGGGACGCATCCACCACTGCATGCGCGCCATCGGTTTGGCGGAGCGGGCGCTGGAGATGATGTGCCAGCGCGCGCTGGAGCGACGGCCCTTCGGCAAGCCGCTGGCCGATCAGGGCGTGACGCGCGAGCGGATCGCCAATGCCCGCATCATGATCGACCAGTGCCGGCTGCTGACCCTGCATGCCGCCTGGCGTATGGACACGGTAGGCAACAAGGCTGGCGCGCAAGGAGATCGCCGAGATCAAGGTGGCGGCGGCGAACATGGCCTGCCAGGTCGTGGACATGGCCATCCAGGCGCATGGCGGCGCCGGCGTGACCGAGGATTTCGGTCTAGCACAGATGTACAAGATCGCCCGCACCTTGCGGATCGTCGATGGGCCGGACGAGGTGCATCGCGACCAGCTCGCCCGGCTGGAACTGAGGCAGCACAGGCCGCCGCGTAACGACGTGGGGAGCTGACGCGTCATGCCCCCCCTGCCCGCGCAACAGGCAGGCATGCCGGAACTGGTGCCGGTGCTGGAGCGGCACCGCTTCGACGAGGCCGCGCTGGCGCGCTACCTGCGCGACCACCTGCCGGGCTTCGACGGCCCGGTACAGGTGCGCCAGTTCCAGGGCGGACAGTCCAACCCCACCTTCCACCTGGCGACCTCGGCCGGCGACTACGTGCTGCGCAAGAAACCGCCTGGCAAGCTGCTGCCGTCCGCGCATGCGGTGGAGCGGGATACCGCATCATGCGCGCGCTGGAAGGCTGCGAAGTGCCGGTGCCGCGCACCCGGCTGCTCTGCGAAGACGCGGCGATCATCGGCACGCCGTTCTTCGTCATGGACCACGTGCCCGGCCGCGTCTTCCCGGACCGGGTGATGCTGGAAGCCGCGCCGGCGGAGCGCGCCGCCGTCTATGAGGACATGGCCCGGGTTCTCGCCGCCCTGCACCGCTTCGACTGGCGCGCCGCGGGTCTTGGTGATTTCGGCAAGCCGGAGCGCTACCTGGCGCGGCAGGTGGAGCGCTGGTCGAAGCAGTGGGACGCCTCCAAGGTGGAGGAGATGCCGGCGATGGAGCGGCTGCGGGCGTGGCTGCCCGCGCATCTGCCGGCGGAGGAGGAGGCCACCATCGCCCATGGCGACTATCGCCTGGGCAATTTGGTGCTCCATCCCGACCGAGCCGCGCATCGTCGCGGTGCTGGACTGGGAGCTATGCACCATCGGTCACCCTCTGGCCGATCTTGGCTATGCGTGCCTCACCTACCACTTCCCGCCGGGGCCGGAGGGCATCGCCGGGGTGCTGGGGACGGAGGTGCCGGGCGTGCCGGGCGAGGCGGAATTCGTCGCCCGCTATTGCGCCCACGCCGGGCGGGAGGTGCCGCGCGACATCGGCGTTTTCGTGGTGTTCTCCATGTTCCGGCTGGCCTCCATCCTCGCCGGGGTCTATCGCCGCGGGCTGGATGGCAACGCCGCCGACGCCCGCGCCCTCACCTACCGCGATCGCTATCGGGACATGGCCGACCGCGCCTGGGAGATCGCGCGGCGCCTCGAGCGCGACGCCTGAGCCGCACGAGCAGGACAAACACGGAGAACGCGATGGAAGCGATCGACCTGTTGCTGGGCCGCCACTCGGCGAGCCGTCTCGCCGCGCCGGGGCCGGACCAGCCGGCCCTGGAGGCGATGCTGCGCGCCGGCCTGCGGGCGCCCGATCACGGGCGCCTGCGCCCCTGGCGCTTCGTCGTCATCCCCGAAGCGCGGCGCGAGGCATTCGGCGATCTGCTCGCGCGCTCGCTGCAAGCCCGCGCGCCGGACGTCTCGCCGGAGGAACTGATACGCGAGCGCGGCAAGGCGCTCCGCGCACCCGTCATCGTCGTGGCCGCCGCGCACCTGCGCCGGGGCCACAAGATCCCTGAGATCGAGCAGATCCTGTCCGCCGGCGCGGCGGCGGAGAACGTCATGCTCGCGGCGCAGGCGATGGGGTTCGGGGCGATGTGGAAGACCGGCGACCCGGCCTATGACCCGGCGGTCAAGCAGGCGCTCGGGCTGGATGCGGAGGATGCCATCGCGGGATTCCTCTATATCGGCACCCAGGCGGGCGACCCCTCCCCCACGCCGCGCCCTAGCCTGGAGGGTCACGTCTCCGTCTGGGCTTGAGGGCGCGCTCCACGCCGCGCACACTCCCGTTCTTGCAGAACGGAAGGCGGAGTCATGGCGATCGAGCTCTGGACGTGGAACACCCCGAACGGACGCAAGATCAGCGTCGCGCTGGAGGAGATGGGCCTGCCGTACACGGTGCGGCCGGTGAACATCTCCCAGGGAGAACAGTTCCAGCCGGCGTTCCTGAAGATCAGCCCTAATAACCGAATCCCGGCGATCATTGATCCCGAAGGGCCGGGCGGAGCGCCGCTCAGCGTCTTCGAATCCGGCGCGATCCTGCTCTATCTGGGAGAAAAGACTGGCAAGTTCCTGCCCACCGACGCCCGCCGCCGCGTGCCGGTGTATGAATGGCTGATGTGGCAGATGGGCGGCTTCGGCCCGATGCCCGGCCAAGTCCACCATTTCCTGCAGGTCGAGAATGAGCAGGACCGACGCTACGGGCTGGAGCGCTACTCGAAGGAGACGCGGCGGCTCTATGGCGTGCTCGAAAAGCGCCTCGGCGAGGTCGAGCACGTAGCCGGTGATCTCTCGATTGCCGACTTCGCGATCCTTGGCTGGGCTTGGCGCCATGAGCGTCATCAGGTCGATCTGGGCGAGTTTCCGAACGTCGGCCGCTGGTACCGCCAGATGATGGCCCGCCCGGCAACAGCGCGCGGATTTGAGGTCGCACTGAGCTGACGGAGGCTATCAAGCCCATGTCCCACGGGAAGGTTTGACGGTCGGGAATGCTGGCCCTAGAAACGGCTCCGCAAACGCCGTGTCCCGGTGCATCGGGCGCGCTCCGGCGGAGGGGTGGCCGAGCGGCTGAAGGCGGCGGTTTGCTAAACCGTTGTACATCGTAAAGGTGTACCGGGGGTTCGAATCCCCCTCCCTCCGCCAACGACAGCCGATCACGTCTGCTTCAAACCGCCGACCAGGCACGCCGGGTACTCGTCTCGCGCTCGACGGATTTCGTCCTCGATCCTGCCGGTTCCAGCGCTTAAGCTTCGTTGCTGATCTATTTGTAACTCCTTTCGCTTCCCGATCCACCACAATCATCCGAGAAGCCGGCCGAGACCGCTCCGGGAATGTTTTCCAGGGCTCGGCGTTGCACCACGCGAATGTCATTGCCCCTTGTGAGCATGG
This sequence comes from uncultured Pseudomonadota bacterium, assembly GCA_963830565.1. Lineage (GTDB taxonomy): Bacteria > Pseudomonadota > Alphaproteobacteria > Acetobacterales > Acetobacteraceae > DATFDN01. Next base: position 564,201 of record CAWHMO010000005.1, on the reverse strand, counting down.
CGTTATAGTCTCACCAAACGGTCGCTAATGAGCGGAGAGTTCATCGTGGGCAACGACCTTGCCGCGAGCCTTAAAGTCCTAACCGATCCGGATGTCGCGTCCACAGCCTCGTTCGCAGACGTCGAGGGCCCGCGTCGTAATCTCGACTTCGTATCAATGGCGAATGATACGCTTATTGCGTGGGATTTTCTTGCGGTTCTACTGTCTGGCTTTCTCGGAGCGGCAATTTATAGTCATTTCCTCAAGACCAATGCGGCGGTTCTGGAGTTCTGGAGGCCCCTTTACCTCATAGTCGGGGCCGGCGCCATCATCGCGCCGGCGCTGCTGCGCGATCGCAGTCTGACCTCCGTATCGCGGTTTCGCCACGTGGGCCAACTCCTCAGCCGCCTTCTGTACCGGGGGAGCTGCCTCGCGCTCATGATGCTGGCGCTGGGCTTCGTCACGCACTCGCTCGGCCCGGTCTCGCGAATCTGGGTCGTGTTGTGGGCCGTTCTCACGTTTCTGTTCTGCGGAGCTGGCCGGCTTTTCCTGGCCGCCTATCTCCGGAAGCTCGACACAGGCGGGTTGCTCGGTGATCGCGTCGCGATCGTCGGAGCGGGGCCGGTGGCCGATCGGTTGGTCGATCATTTCCGCACCTCCGACAGCCCGGTCTACGTGGTCGGAGTTTTTAATGACGGATCAGATGGCCCGCCCCCGCATCGTGTCGCGCCGCGCGGGGACATTGCCGACCTCGTCGAGATCGCTCAGCGACGGCGGCTGGACTGGATCGTCCTGACCTTGCCGGCCACCGCGGAGAAGCAGATCGGCAAGATCCTTCTACAGTTGAAGACGATCTCGGCCCAGGTCGCGCTCTGCCCCGAGCTGGTCAAGCTCAGCCTGCCGCATCGGCAAGTCGATGACCTGAGCGTGCCGATGATGCTGCTGTCCGAGCGCCCGCTGCGGCGGTGGCAATTCTTCGCCAAGGAGCTGGAGGACAAGATCCTGGCCAGCATCCTGACCGTCCTGCTCGCCCCCCTGCTGTCCTTGATCGCGCTCGCGATCCGCCTGGAGTCGCCCGGTCCGGTGATCTTCAGCCAGAAGCGGCATGGCTGGAACAACACCGAATTCACCATCTTCAAGTTCCGCACCATGCGGTGGCAGCCCGAGGACTCCGGCGTGCTGCGGCAGACCACGCGCCGCGACGAGCGGCTGACCAGGGTGGGATCGTTCCTGCGGCGCTCCAGCCTCGACGAGCTCCCGCAGCTGTTCAACGTGCTCCGGGGGGACATGTCGGTAGTCGGCCCAAGGCCCCACGCAGTGACGATGCGTACCGAGGAACGTCTGGGCCACGAGATCATTGCCGAGTACGCGCATCGCCATCGGGTGAAACCCGGCATCACCGGCTGGGCCCAAGTCAACGGCTATCGCGGCGCGACGCACCGGGCGGAGCAGCTTCGCAAACGCGTTGAGTACGACCTGTTCTATATCGAGAACTGGTCGCTGCTGTTCGACCTCAAGATCCTCGCGTTGACCGGGCTCCGATGCGTCGTCGACCCGAATGCGTTCTGAGCATGGTTGCGCGGCAGGGCTTCTAGTCCCTCCGTGCCGCTCAGTTACTGTCTCGCTCCTGCCGTCGGCCGGCCCCGCGGCGCAGGCAGCTTGAACCCGCGTGATCGCCGCCCGGTTCGCGCAGTTGGTGGCGCCTCTGCTTCGGCCAGCGCGTCGGTCTCAGCGTCATGCGCGTCGGAGATGCCTAGCACCCCGCACCCGCCGGGCGAGACTGCGCGGGTAGTCGGTCCAGGGACGTTCGGCCTCGCTGGTGCTTCCGCCATCCACAGCACACCTGGCAGCGCCCATTGCCGTGAACACCGGGGCGCGACCATCACCGCGACCCAGGATCACCGCGGTAGCCGTTTCTCCACCTCAGCGAAAACACAGGCCTCCTGAACCGTCCCGCCGCGAGAGGCGGGAAACATAACAACTTCAGTTGCAATTTAGCCGCTACTAGGAATTTTAGCCCGAAGAACCTGCTGCCCAGGGGACGTCAACGACCGAAATTTCACTCGGACCAAAATTCCCCACGGCTCGGTGTTGCCGCCGCTGAGTCGATGTTTATAGCTTTCGATTGTCGAAGCGATCCAGCCAAGCCGCCCTTTTCGCGAGGAACTCGGCCAAAAGCCTACACACCGCGCCGTCTACCACTCCGAGCTGAGCAGCAGGTCGCCGCGCACTCGCGTGGCAACTCGCTCTCTCGTTTCATGACATACTCGAAACTATCGCGATATCGGTTTGGCGTCATCGCATCCAGTGAGTAGGTAATAATTCCCATAATCTGTGACCCCGGAGCCAGCAATGAGCGCCACCCCGACATTCGATGACGAGTTCGATTCGCTGAACCTTGGAAGCGGAGGCCAATGGCAGGCGGGCTGGTCTTGGGACCCCAACGGGTACGAGGCCCCTGGCACGACGTCGTGGGAGGTCAACCCGAATTGGGGACCGACCTCCGGCTCAGGCACGTACTCCGACAATAACGGCGTCATGTCGATCAACTTCACGCCTACCCCCAATTCGGATCTGTCGGCGGTGAACGGCGCCCAGTTCCTGACGGGCGCCATCACCACCCAGAAGAGCTTCTCGCAGACCTACGGTTATTTCGAGATGAACGCCGAACTGCCGGCGACGCCCGGCCTCAACTCGGCATTCTACCTTTTGCCGCAGAGCGGGGCATGGCCGCCGGAGCTCGACATCGAGGAGGTGCTCGGCAGCCACCCAAGTGTGCTGGTCAATACCGCCCATACCGGCCCGAACGATTCCGCTGATCCGATGTGGTCCGACATCCCCGACGCTTCCCAGGGATTCCACACGTACGCAGTGGACTGGGAGCCCGACACCATCACCTGGTACTTCGACGGGCGGCAGGTCGCACACGAGGCGACGCCCTCTGACATGCACCAGCCGATGTACATGGTCGTGGACACCCTGTCGGGCACTCCCGGCTCCTGGGCGGGAGCGCCCTCGCCCGGCGAGACCGGGCAGATGAAGATCAATTGGATCCACGCCTACACCTCCAACCCCTATGTCAACGGCGCAACGCCAGCGCCGGCGTCAACGGACACGGGTTCCACGCCGACTTCCCCGCCCACCTCGACATCCACGCCCACCTCGACATCCACGCCGACCGCGACCCCGTCTTCCGACAACACGGTCGTCACCGCGGCTGGCGGCGGCTCGATCACCGATGCCAGTGGTAATGCGTGGTCGATCGTCAACGGCCAGGTCGCAGTCAACGGCACGCCGGACGGTACTACCGCCAACGTCACGGAACTGGCCTACGAGCAGGGGCAGATCTGGCAGGAAAACACCGACAATCTCTGGTGGAGCAAGACCCAGCCGAGCGATACGTGGTCGCCGGGCCCCGGTACCGCGCTCAGCCCCGTACCCGCTACATCGACATCGGCGCCCCCCTCGACATCGGCCTCGCCATCCCCCGCGGCGACGACCGCGACCCCGTCTCCCGACAACACGGTCGTCACCGCGGCTGGCGGCGGCTCGATCACCGATGCCAGCGGCAATGCATGGTCGATCAGCAACGGCGAGGTCGCGGTGAACGGCACGCCGGACGGCCAATCCGGCAACGTCACCGAGCTGGCCTACGAAAAGGGACTGATCTGGCAGGAAAACACCGCCAACATGTGGTGGAGCAAGGCCAGCCCGAGTGACACCTGGGCACCGACCTACGGCACCGCCGCCAGCCCCGTGCCTGCCGCATCGACGCCGACATCCGCGACGCAGCCGACCGCTGCCTCGATCACGGTGACGGACAACACCTCCGGCCAGACCACGGCAATCAGCGGCACGACCCTGGGCACCACCCAGAACGCCGACGCCACGATCAACCTGACCGCCCCTGGGGTCGCCAGTGTCGCCTTGGGATCGGTCTCGGACACCATGCAGTTTGTCGGGATGTCGAGCGTCAACGTGACGGCGGGCTCCGCCTCGGACACCGTTTCCGCGGACGGGGGCAACAATACGTTCTCCGCCGGTGCTGGCGCGCTCACCGTCACTGGCGGGTCCGGCGCCGATGCCTACACCTACAGCGCCGGCAACGCCCTGTTGTCGATCAAGGACTTCTCGGCGGCCAAGGGGGATACCTTGACCGTGTCGCAGTCCTTGCAATCGGCGATGCAGGAAACCGACGACGGCAACGGCGGCTCGATGCTCACCTTCGGCAACGGCGGCGGCATCGACATCCAGGGGGTGCGATCCTTCGACACGACCCAAGTCCACTTCGCCTGACCCGGTGTTCGGCTCGGGCCGCTCCGCCGCATCAGCGGCGGAGCGGCCCTCGGCCGTCCTGGATAACCTCTCCCGCGGCTTCCTCGACCCCCGCGGGTTGACGCTCCCTGCCAAGTTCAGTTGTGTATGCGCGGCGTCACCCGGAAGGCGCATCGCTCATGCACACTGAATTACCCCTGTCGCAACCCGAAGCGCGCCTCCTGGCTCTGCGCGATCTCGGCCCGATCGACTGCGACGTGCATCCGGCGCCGCCGAGGACCGCCGACCTTCTGCCCTACCTCGACGACCACTGGCGCGAGGCGATGGTCGCGCGCGGGATCGACGGGCTTGACCTGCCGCTTTATCCCCCGAACGCCCCCCTCAGCGCCCGTCCCGATTGGCGACCCACCGGCGGACGCGCGGGCACGAAGCTGTCCTCGCTCCAGGCCGAGGCGCTGGACCCATGGGGAACCCGCTGCGCGATTCTCAATTGCCTCCACGGTGCGTTGGCCATGTTCAGCGAGGACATGGGTGCGGCCCTGGCAGGCGCGGTGAACTCCTGGATCGCGCGGGAGTGGCTGGACCGCGATCCCCGGCTGCGCGCCTCCATCGTGGTCGCGGCGCGCAGCCCGGACCTCGCGGTGGCGGAGATCGAGCGTCGTGCTGCCGATCCGCGCTTCGTCCAGGTGCTGATGCTGGTGAGCGGCGACATGCCGCTCGGTCGGCGCCTCTACTGGCCGATCTACGCCGCGGCGGAACGCCATGGCCTGCCCGTGGGGCTGCACGCCGGCAGCAGCCATCACAATCCCCCGACCACCACCGGCTGGCCCTCCTATCTGGTGGAGGATTATGTCGGCAACGCCGCCGCGTTCCAGACCCAGCTCATGAGTCTGATCGCCGAAGGCGTGTTCACCAAGTTCCCCCGCCTGCGCGTGGTGCTGATCGAATCCGGCGTCACCTGGCTGGCGTCCTTTCTCTGGCATGCCAACAAGGAGTGGCGCGGGTTGCGGATGGAGGTGCCCTGGCTCGACCGGCCGCCCGCCGCGATGGTGCGCGACCAGGTACGCCTGACCGTGCAGCCCTTCGACGGCCCACCCGACCCGACGGAACTGGCGCGCGTGCTGGACCAGATCGGGTCGGACGAGATGTTGCTCTTCTCGACCGACTACCCGCATTGGCACTTCGATGCCGAGGACGCGCTGCCGGCGGGATTCCCCGCGCACCTGATCGAGAAGCTCGCCGTGCGAAACCCGCTCGCGACATACACCCGGCTGAAGGAGACAAGGCCATGAGCCAAACCCTGCTGGAGCGAGAGCAAGCGCCCGCTTCGCGCCTGGCGCTGGTGGATTGCGACATCCACCCGGTCCTGCGTTCGACCGATGCGCTGCACCCCTATTTGCCCCGACGCTGGAGGGAGGAGCTTGAGACGCTGGGCTTCCGCTCGCGCGGGGCGTTCCTGAACAGCCCGGCCTATCCGAAGGCGACGCCGGCGCTCTCCCGGCGCGACGCCTGGCCCCCCGGTGGGCTGCCGCCGGGCTCGGATCTCGATTTCATGCGCCAGCAGCACCTCGACGTCTACGGCGTCGATACCGGCATCCTTCAGGTGCTGTCCCCCAGCGGCAAGGACGAGCGCAACCTCGAGTTCGGCGCGGCGGTCTGCACGGCGCTGAACGATTGGCAGGTGGCGGAGTGGACCGAGCCCGAGCCGCGGCTGCGCGCCTCCATCACCCTCGCCTGCGACGACGCCGAAGCCGCAGTCGCGGAGATCAGGCGCTGCGCCTCGCGCCGCGACTTCGCCTCCGTGTTCATCAGCGCCCGCACCACCGAGCCGCTGGGCCGCAAGCGCTACTGGCCGATCCTCGCCGCGGCCACCGAGGCCGGGCTGCCCATCGGCGTCCATGCGGGCGGGGCCAACGGTGTCCCGATGACCAGCGGCGGCTGGCCATCCTTCTATATCGAGGACCATCAGGGCGGCGCGTCGGTCATGCAGTCCCTGCTCACCAGCCTGGTCTTCGAAGGCGCCTTCGAGCGCTTCCCCGGTCTGCGCGTGGTGCTGATCGAAGGCGGGTTCGGCTGGGCGCCGCCGCTGCTGTGGCGGATGGATCGGCAATGGGCGCGGATGCGCCGCGAGGTGCCGCATGTGAAGCGCCCGCCCTCGGAGTACGTGCGCGAAGGCGTGTGGTTCGCCACACAGCCGATCGTCGAGCCGGAGCGCGCCGCCGACATGCGCGCCGTTCTCGACTGGCTCGGCCGCGACCGCATCGTGTTCTCGAGCGACTACCCACATTGGGACATGGATGATCCCCGGCTCGCCTTCAAAGTCCCGCTGAGCGAATCGGAGCAGCGCATGATCTTCTCCGAGAACGCCCGCGCCGCCTATCGGCTTGCCTGAGACATCGGAGAAAGCATGGTCCCGTCACGTCTGGCGAGAGTGCTTGCCCTTGCCGGCGGCCTGTCGCTCTGCGCCGGCTTGCTTACGGCGAAGGCTTGTCCGAACCCGCGCCAGATGGACGGGTTCAAGACCTGCGCCGACGTCGCCAAGGCCGAACAGGAAGGCGCGCTCGTCGTCTACTCGACCGACCCCGAGGACGGCACGGCGAAGACGCTCGCCGCCTTCAACAAGGCATTCCCGAAGATCAAGACCAACTATCTGCGCCTCCAGGCCGGCGCGCTCTATGCCAAGGTGATCTCCGAGCGTCGCGCCCACTCCTACCAGGTGGACGCGATGCAACTCTCCGACATGGGTTTCGTGCTCGATTTCCAGAAGCGCGGCGGCTACTTCCAGTATGTCTCGCCGGAAATGGCGGCTTACAAGCCCGACTACAAAAGCTCGCCGGAGGGGTTCTGGACCTGGGGCGCCATCATCATGGCGGGCATCGCCTACAACCCCAAGGTCGTGCCGCCAGACCAGGCGCCGAAGACCTGGGAAGACGTGCTCGACCCGAAATGGGCGAACAGCGTCAGCGTGAAGGTCTCCAATTCGGGCCTTCAGCACGAGACCTGGTACGAGCTACGCCAGGTGCTGGGCGACGGCTATTGGGAGAAGTTTGCCAAGCTGAAGCCGCGCGCTTTCGATTCCTATGTGCAGCAATATGATCGCGCGGTGAACGGCCAGGACAAGATCATCGACACGGCGCAGTACTCGGGCTACCTGCAATTCAAGGCGAAGGGCGCGCCGATCGCCTTCGTCTACCCGGAGGCCGGGCTGCCGGCCGGGCCGGAGACCTGGGGGCTGGTCGCCGACGCGCCGCATCCGGCGGCGGCGCAGTTGTTCATGGACTGGTTCCTCTCGGTGCCCGGACAGAAGGCCTATGGCGACGCGCTGTTCCTGAACTCGGCGCGCGACGACGTGCCGCCGCCGGCGGGCGGGGTGAAGCCGGGGCAGCTCAAGCTGCTGTTCCCCGCCGACTGGAACAAGTTCCTTGCGACCCGGACGGAGTTCGCGCGATTCTGGGACCAGATGACGGGCTTGCGCTGACAGCGGAACACGGAGATGAGCCAGGCCGCCGCGTCTCTGCCGGGCCGCCCCACCGTCCGGACACGGCTCGGGCTCCTCGGCCTGGGCCGGCTCTTCGCGCCGCTTCTGGTGCTGATTTGCGGCGGCCTGGTCCTCTATCCGGTGCTGTTCCTGGTTTTGCAGTCGCTCAATGTCGGCGACCCCGAGGCATTCCCGCCAACGGCCTTCGGCTTCGCTAATTACGCCGGGCTGGCCGGCGAGGCCCGCGTGCTGGGAAACACCGCGCTGGTCGCGGGGCTGGCGACGGCAATGGCGATTGCCGCCGGCTTCCTGCTCGCCTGGATCCTGACCCGCACCATGATCCCCGGCGGGCGCCGCCTGGAGCGGCTCATGGAGCTGCCCTACTACATGACGCCCCTGGTCGGCGCGCTCGCCTGGGGCATCCTGGCCGGGCCGAAGAGCGGGCTGCTCAACCAGCTCTGGCGCCTGCTCGGCGGCCGCGGCGATCTGCTCGACGTCTACTCGCCGCTTGGCATCGCCTGGGTCATGGCGCTGTTCGAGGGCACGGTCGCCTTCGTGATGATCTCGGCTGCGATGAAGTCGATGGACCCGTCGCTCGAGGAAAGCTCGCGCGTGCTCGGCGGCGGCAAGGCACGCACGGCGCTGCGGATCACGCTGCCGCTGATGCTGCCTGCGGTGCTCAGTGCCACCGTCTTCGTCTTCGCCGAGATGCTCGGCGCCTTCGCCGCCGCTTTCGTGCTCGGCATCCCCGGTCGCTTCTACGTGGTGACGACGGCGATCTGGGAGGCGACGCTGTCCTTCCCGCCCGATTACGGCCGCGCCGCCGCGCTCGGCTTGTCGCTGTTCGGCGTGATGCTGGTCACGCTCACTCTCTCCAAGCTGATCCTGCGCGGCGGCAGCTACGCCACGATCTCCGGCAAGGCGTTCCGCCCGCGCCCGATCGAGGTGGGGTGGCTGCGCTGGATTCTGCTGGCGGTCTGCTGGAGCTATATCGCCGTCGCGGTGATCCTGCCCCTGGCGGCGCTGCTGCTCACCTCCTTCCAGCAATTCGCGACGGTGGTGCTGAGCGAGAGCATCTTCACCGCGGCCAACTACCGGACCGCGTTGCAGATGGGCACGCTCGGATCGGCGTTCACCAACAGCCTGGAACTCGGGCTCTCGGTCGCGACGATCGGGTCGGTCGTGTTCGGTGTCCTGGTGTGGATCATCTACCGCTCGCGGATGCCGGGGCGGGGGCTCGCCGAGTACGTCATGATGGTGCCGCAGGCCGTCCCGCGCCTGGTCTTCGGGCTCGGGTTGCTCTGGGCCTGGATCACCATCCCCATCCCGCTTTACGGCACGATTTGGCTGCTCGGCCTCGCCTACTTCACGGTGTTCATCCCGCTCGGCCTGCGCACCCTGGCCGGCGTCGTGATGCAGATCGACCTCAGTCTCGACGAGTGCGCGCAAGTCTGCGGCGCCTCCTGGGGGCAGCGGATGCGCACGATCAGCCTGCCGCTGCTGCGCCCTGGTCTCGCCGCCTGCTGGCTGCTCATCTTTATCGCCAGCGTGCGCGAGCTTGGCGTCTCGATCTTCCTTATGGGGCCGAACTCGAAGGTGATTGCCCCGGCAATCACCAATGCTTGGCTCAGCTCCAGCTCCGAGCTTTCGGCGGCAATGGCGCTGCTGCAAACGGCCACCGTGTTCATTGCCGTAATCGTGCTGTTCAGGGCGACGCGCGGCCTCTCCGGACGCGTGTCATGAGGTGCCAGATAGAGGTCACCGACCTCGTCGTCGCGTATGGCGAGGTGCGGGCAGTGGATGGGGTGAGCTTCAGCGTCCCGCAGGGAGAGGTCGTGACCCTGCTCGGCCCCTCCGGCTGCGGCAAGACCACCACCCTGCGGACGATCGCTGGCCTGGAGCGCCCCTCCTCGGGCGTGATCCGGCTCGACGGCAAGGCGGTCTATTCGTCGGCGGAGCGCCGCAACGTCCCGACCGAGCAGCGCGGCATCTCCATGGTTTTCCAGTCCTACGCTATCTGGCCGCACATGACGGTGTTCGAGAACGTCGCCTATGGGCTGCGCGTGCGCCGGCAGGACCGTGCCGAAATCGCGGCGGGCGTGGGCCGGGCGCTCGATCTGGTGCAGATGCGGCGCTTCGCCGATCGCCCGGCCTCGCGCCTCTCGGGCGGCCAGCAGCAGCGGGTCGCGCTGGCCCGCGCCATCGCCTTCTCCCCGAGCGTGATCCTGTTCGACGAGCCGCTGTCCAACCTCGACGCCAAGCTGCGGGCGGAGATGCGGATGGAACTGCGCGAACTGCAGCAGAGGCTCGGCATCACCTCGGTCTATGTCACGCACGACCAGGAGGAGGCGCTGGCGATCTCCGATCGGGTGATCGTGATGAACGCCGGCCGGATCGAGCAGATCGGCTCGCCCGAGGCAATCTACGATCGGCCGCGCAGCCGCTTCGTTGCCGACTTCGTGGGCTCGGCGAACCTGATCGCCGGGCGCGTGCGCGGCGGCGTGGCGGCGGATGGCACCGTGGCGTTCGAAGCCGAGGGCGGGACCATGCTGCAAGTCGCTGCTCCTTTCGGCGTGCCCGGGTCGGACGCCACGGTGGCGCTGCGGACCGCGTATATCTCGCTGAGCGCGCTGCCCTCCGCCAGCTCCGTCAACACCGTGCCGGGGCGGATTCACCGGCGGATGTTCCACGGCGATTTCATTCAATACGTCGTCGATTGGCCGCCCGGCCAGTTGATCGTCCGCCGTCCGCCTACGGAGCTGTTCGAGGAAGGCGGCGCCGTGACCGTGTCGTTCGCGCCGGAACGTTGCGTGCTGCTGGCCCGAGATCAAATAGGGATCGGCGTCATCTCCCAGTTGTGAAAGCGCATTGCGCTCGCTACCCGGTGAGTTTAATTGAAAGAACCCCCCGGGAAAGCGCAATCTCCGAACGGTTTAGCAGGCTGATCTTAGGAAATCTGTCGGCCAAGCCCTAAAATGGGGAGTGAACGGCCGTGACGGACCGGACCTGGACGGGCGCCCAGAACAATAGCGCCCGCGACCCGAACAACTGGTCGCCGACCGGCGTGCCAGTGCCGGGCGACACGCTCGCGATGCAGAGCGGGATGATGAATATCCGCGACAACGATCTCGCCGGAGGCACCGTGGTATTCGGCACGGATGAAACGTTGGCTACCGGGACGCTGAACCTGTCGCATCACGCCACGGCGTCACTGGGCCTCGCGCTGGGTGCGAGCGCCGATGTCACCATCAATGTCAAGGGTTCCGACACGCTGAATGTGAATCACGAAGCTCCGGGCGGTCTACAGTTGACTGTCGATCTGGCTGATCATGCCAGTCTGACCGGCGCCTTCCTCATGACGTTCGGGGGAGTGGCCCTCACCGGCGGCGACGGCTCGCGCTTCGTGAACAACGGTTCGAGCCTGTTCGAGGGCACCAGCGTCAAGCTCGACACCAGCGTGGTGGGCAAGGGTAGCATTACACTTACAGGTAATCAGTCAGCTGGTGGTCCGCTGGAGTTTGGCGGTTCGGTTTCGCGGGGCCAAGACGTGTCCGTAACGGGAGAGGAGGATCGCGACATCGTTGCACGCGTCCAGGTCGATCAGCCCGAAGAATTCAAAGCCGCGGTCACGCTAGGGGTGTTCGGTGAGGTTGATCTGGTGGGCTTGACCAACGCCGACAGCTACCAGCTCAGAGACGACATATTGTCAATCTATTCGGGCTGCAAAGTAATCGACACGCTGCGCCTGACAGCTCCGCCACCCCCTTTCGGCGGGCCGACATTCGACGTCACGGTCTCCCGGACATCGACCGGCGTCGCCATTGATCGTGGAGCGATTGCCTTTGGCAGCACGCCACTGCCGATGCATTCGTAGAACGATAATCGAGCGAACGGGAGGAATTGCCATGGCGGACAGAACATGGGTTGGAGGCGTCAACGATAGCGCCCGCAACCCAAACAACTGGTCCCCGAACGGCGTGCCGCAGCCTGGGGACACGCTGACTATGCTGAGCGGGACGATGAACATCCGCGACAACAATCTCGCGGGGGATGCCCTGGTGATCGGCGCCAACCAGACATCCGCGACCGTGACGCTGAACCTGTCGCATCAGGCCAGCGCGTCGCTGGACATAGCGCAGGAGTCGGACGACCAGGTTACCGTCAACGTCAAGGGCACCGACACGGTCAACGTACTTACGGAGTTTCCAAGCACTCTCGGGATGACGGTCAACCTGGTCAACTGCGCGAGCCTGACCGGCGCCTTCGCCATGACCTTCGGCGGTGTGACCATCAACGGCGGCGACAATTCGCGCTTCGTGAACAACGGGCTGAGCCAGTTCGCCGGCAGCAACGTCATTCTTGATACCGACGTAAGAGGCAAAGGGACGTTCACCGTCGGGACGGCTCAGGGTTCGAGCGGGAATTTGGAATTCGGCGGCTCGGTGTCGCGCGGTCAGACCGTCGACGTCACCGGAGACCCTGGCCGCGGGCTCGTCTCGCATGTGCGGGTCGATCAGCCGGACGAGTTCGGCGGCGCGATCGGTCTAGGCGTGTTCGGCGAGGTCGATCTGCAGGGGCTGGCCAATGCCGACAGCTATACGTACCAGAACGATATGCTGTCGATCTACTCGGGCGGCTGCGTGATCGACACGGTCCGCCTGACAACCTTACCCCCTCCCAGCGGCCCGAGCTTCGATCTCGCGGTCTTCCAGACACCGACCGGCGTTGCCATCGATCGCGGAGGCGTTCCCTTCGGCGGCACGATGCTGCAGATGCATTCCTAGGTGCTCAGGGTTTAGCCGCCCCCTTCAAGGCTGCCTGGCCCGGAGTCGCGCCAGACGCTCCGCCATGCGGCGTCCCGCCGCTTCCAGCGAGAGCGTCTGGCGCAGTTCCGTCCTGGCCGCAGCGCCGAGTTCGCGGGCACGGACGCGATCTTCGGCGACCTCGCGCATCAGCCGTGCGGCATGATCCACCGACGGTTCGGCCCAGCGCGATCCCGCCTTGTACGGCGGCACGTCCTTGTCCAATCTGACGAGGTCGTAGTCCACCAGCAGGCTGTTCCCGTCATGCATGAAATCGGTGTTGCCGGAGTAGTTCGTCGCGATCACCGGCTTGCCGAGCAGCATTGCCTCGGCCATCGTCAGGCCGAAACCCTCGCTCCTGTGCAGCGATACGTAGCAGTCGCAGGTTTCCATCAGGGCCAGGGTGTCATCACGTGTGAAGACCTCGTCGATGATCCGGATGCCGCCGCCTTCCGCCGCGTCGTGCATCTCCCGAATAAGCGCCTCGTGCCGATCCCCGAAGGAGGTCTTGAGCACGAGCGCGACGGACGGGTCCGAGCCGAACGCACGCCGGAACGCACGGATGAGGCCGAGCGGGTTCTTGCGCTCCATGTTGCTCATCATGTGGAACACGAAGAGAAACACGAAGGTCGAATCGGAAAGCCCAAAGTGGCTGCGCGGGCGCGGAGTGACCGGCGGCAGTTCGATGCCGGGCGGCATCGCGAACACCGGGATGCGGAACCGTGCCTTCAGCGCCTCCGCCACGAAGCGGGAGGCGGTCCACAGCTCGTCCACCTCCGCTTCCCGTCGCAGCCAAAGGTCGGGAACCGATTCAAGCTCCCAGTACCAATACCCGATCCGGTGCGTGCGCGGCCGGCGCTCGCTCAGCCCCGCCTTCGCATAGGCCCTCTCGAACAGGGGCTCCGGCTGCACATGCAGGATCGTGGCGTCGTAGCATTCCAGATCGCCATATGCCGCGTGGTGCGGCTCATCGCCGTTGCGATCGACCGTCACGTCGCGCAGAGCCATGCGAGTCCCGACGCGCCGAAAGCCTTCAACCATCGATTCGGCGGAGGTGCGAAGCCCGGACGGATAGCAGAAATGGCCGACGATATTCACCCCGCCTTCGACCAGTTCGCGGACGGTGCTCGGCAAATCGAGCGTCGCGCACCAGGCACGCGCCGCTTCGGGCAAATCGGCTCGCGGCGTCGCCAGCCACCGCACGAAGCGTTCCGCCCGCTCGGACGACTCGAACGGTCGGCCGTGTTCCCGTTGCCAAGGCTCCCGCCGGGCGTAGGCCAGACGGATCTGCTGTGCCGGCGTCATCGCGACCGGCCACGTGACCGGATCGAGCCAACTCGCTTCCAGCCCGTATGTCGCGCGAATCCACGCAACAAGCTCGTCCCGACCAAATACCGTCAGGCCATCGGGCACCGCGCGCTGCCACTCCGGCATGAACCGGTAGGTGCGGACCAGCTCCGCCGCCGGGTTCTCCATCGATTCGAGCGCGAACCACCAGATCATCTCCGGCCGCAGCCCGTGTTCCTTGGCCCCGTGCTGGAACAGCCAGCCGATGAACTCGGGCCATCCGGCGGGAGTTAAACCCAGAGGGAAATTGGCCCTGAGATCCTCGCGCACGGTGAACGCGTGACGGACCGCCCCACCCAGATCGCTGCGGAAAGCTAGCGCGATGGCCTTGCGGGCCCGCGGGGAAAGCCGGCGTCCGAATACGCCGTCGCGCGCCAGAAATCGCGCAAACCCGCTGGAGGCGCCCGCCGACAGCGCATGCGGGAACCGACGGCGGAGCTGCGGGCGGGCGCGCAGGAGGTCGATGCAGGTACCGTGCCGCCGACCAGACATCGCCGATGAGGCCGGGGTATTGCGGCGTCCACAGCGCGGGCCTCGGCTCCAGCCCCCAGATCTCGGTCAGCCGGTGGAGGTCGTACGGATCGGCGGTATCCGGCGCCATGCGCGCGTGCCGGGCACTCCGCCAGGCCGCGATCCCGTGCATGACGGAGCGTGTCATCCACGGTGCGCCATCAGGCGCCCTCCTCCGTGACGACCCGGATGCGCCAGTCATCGAGCACATCCCTCAGCGTACGCTCCCATGGGATCGCCGGCACCCAGGCCAGCGCGGCGCGCGCGGCCGAGGCGTCGCCGCAAGCCACGGCGACTTCCGCCGGACGCACCAGCGAGGCACCCTCATCCAGTTCGGCCGCGACGCCCGCGATTTCGAGCAACTCGTTCAATATGTCGCCGATGCGCCGCGACAGGCCGGAGGCGAGGTTCAGGATGGCGCCGGACGGCAGGGATTCCGCTCGCTCCAGACAGGCGACATAGGCGCCGCAGACGTCACGGACATCGAGGAAGTCCCGGCGGGGATCCAGCGCGCCGACGCGCAGGCGGGGCGGCTGACGGCCGACGGCGATCCGCGCGATCTGCCGGGCGAAGGCCGGCACCACGAAATCGGCGGTCTGGCCGGGACCGGTATGGTTGAAGGGCCGGAGGCGGACGCAGCGCAATCCCTCCGCCGCTAGCGCGCCGATCGCGAGATCGGCCGCGGCCTTGGTGGCGGCGTAGGTGCTGGTCGGCGCAAGCGGCGCAAGCTCGCTCACCCTGGCACCGGCGGCCAGGGATCGGCCATAGGCGTCGGCGCTGGAGACATACACCAGCAGGCAATCCGGAACCTCGTGCAGCACCGCATCCGCGAGTGTCAGCGTCCCGTGCAGGTTCACCTGCCAGGCGCGGGCGGGATCGGCGCGTGCGTGCGACACGGCGGAGATCGCCGCCAGGTGGATGCAGGCTTCCGGACGCACCTGCCGTACCAAGGCGCGGACCGCGTCGGCCTCGGTGATTTCCAGTGGCACGCCCTGGTTGCCGCACAAGACAAGCTCGGCGTCGGGAAACACCGCGGCGAGGCGCGGGATCAGATGACCGCCAACGAATCCCGAGGCCCCGGTCACAAGGATGCGGCGCGGTATCATGCGAACACAGTCTGAGCGTCAGGCCCGGACGGCGGCCTGCGTCGGCATGGACGCCACGGTTCGGGCACGATGACGCGCCAGATCGGCCTCGACCATCTCCGCGATCATCTCCTCCAGCGTGATGCGCGGCTCCCATCCCAGCGTCCGCCGTGCCTTGGACGGATCGCCCTGCAGCACGTCCACCTCCGCCGGACGCAGCAGGTCGGGACTGACCTGAACGAACTCCTCGTAGTCCAGGCCGGCATGCGCGAAGGCGGCCCGACAGAATTCCCGGATGCTGGTGGTCCGCCCGGTCGCGATCACGTAGTCGCCGGGCACGTCCTGCTGCAGCATCGACCACATCGCGCGAACGTAATCGCGCGCATGACCCCAGTCCCGCCGCGCCTCGAGGTTGCCGAGAAGCAGGGTCCGCGCCTGCCCGAGCTTGATGCGGGCAACGCCGTCGGTGATCTTGCGCGTGACGAACTCGATGCCGCGCAGCGGGCTCTCGTGATTGAACAGGATGCCCGAGGAGGCATGCAGCCCGAAGCTCTCGCGGTAGTTCACCGTCATCCAATGCGCGTACAGCTTCGCCACCCCGTACGGGCTGCGCGGGTAGAACGGCGTCCGCTCGCTCTGGACCGGCTCCTGGATCTTGCCGAACATCTCCGATGAGGATGCCTGGTAGAAGCGAGCCTCGGGTCGCGCGATGCGCACTGCTTCAAGCACGTTGACCGCTCCAAGCCCGGTAACGGTACCAGTCAGCAGCGGCTGGTGCCAGGATGCCGCGACGAAGCTCTGGGCGCCAAGGTTGTAGACCTCGTCCGGCTTCGTCTGCTGGATCACTCGGATCAGGCTAGACAGATCCGCGAGGTTGCTTTCGACCAGCCGCACGCGATCGAGGATGCCAAGCCAACGCAGCCGCTCGCCGATGATGTCGGCCGAGGCGGAGCGGCGCAGCACGCCAATGACCGTGTATCCCTTGCCGAGCAGGAACTCCGCCAGATAGGCGCCGTCCTGGCCGGTGATTCCCGTGATGACCGCTGAGGGCATGTCACTGACCTGATACAGAATGCTGGATCGCAAATCACGGCCGTCGCCGCCGGGCGCAGATACAGGATGAGTCGGTGCCTGTCCACGTGGCCCCTGGGACGGCCCGGAGAACCGCGATGCGCCGGCTCACTCCTGGCGCACCGCCGCCACCGACGCTCCGGTGAGGCGCCGCAACTCCGCCGTGCTGGTGCGGAACACGTGGTTGGGAGACCCCGCCGCGGCCCAAACCGGGTCGAGCGCAAGCAGGTCTTCGTCCAGCAGCAGCAGCGGCGGCATAAGATGACCCACCGGCGAGACCCCGCCAATGGCAAATCCGGTCGTCTCGCGCACCCACTCGGCATCCGCGCGCGCGAGCCTCACTCCCAGCGCCGCCGCGGCACGACTTGCATCGACCCGATTGGCGCCGGAGGTGATGATGACCGCCGCCCTGCCACCGGCGCGGAACACGATTGATTTGGCGATCTGCGCGACCGTGCATCCCACCGCTGCCGCGGCGTCCGCCGCCGTGCGCGTGCCGGACGGGAACGCGGTGATCGTGTCGGGATGCCCGGCGGCGCGCAGCGCCGCGCGCACGCGCTCGATCGAGCCTCCGGCGGTGTCGGATGCACCCATGACGCCTATCTCCTGGGGAATGGACTCGCTCGCCCTCTATATCCACTGGCCGTTCTGCCTCGCCAAGTGCCCGTATTGCGACTTCAACAGCCATGTGCGGGACCGCATCGACCAGGCGCGGTTCGGAGCCGCGCTTCAGACTGAACTCGCGTGGGAGGCGGCGAGGCTCGGGCGCCGGCGCCTGAACTCGATCTTCTTCGGTGGCGGCACCCCCAGCCTGATGGACCCGGCCATCGCCGCCGCGCTGATCGAAGATGCGGCGCAGCTGTTCGATGCCGCTCCCGACCTCGAAATCACCCTGGAGGCCAACCCCACCAGCGTCGAAGCGGCGCGGCTCGCGGAGTTCCGCGCCGCCGGGGTCAACCGCGTCTCGATCGGCGTCCAAAGCCTCGACCCCGACTTACTCCGGCTGCTCGGGCGGCAGCATTCAGCCGCACAGGCGGTCGCGGCGCTCGAAGCCGCGCGACGCCTGTTCCCGCGCTTCTCCTTCGACCTGATCTATGCGCGCCCCGGCCAGGACGTGCGCGCGTGGCGCGAGGAGCTGCGCCAAGCCCTCGACCTCGCCGCCGACCACCTCTCCCTCTACCAGCTCACGATCGAGCCGGGCACACGTTTCGAGACGCTGCACCGGCGCGGCGAGATCGTGCTGCCGGACCCCGACATCGGCGCCGCGCTCTATGAGGCAACCGCGGAGGAGGCGGCGCGCTTCGGCCTGCTGGCCTACGAGGTTTCCAACTACGCCCGCCCAGGCTCGGAGAGCCGGCACAATCTCGCCTACTGGCGGTACCGAGGACTATGCGGGCATCGGCCCCGGCGCGCATGGCCGGCTCAGCCTGGACGGCGTCCTGCTCGCCACGCGCCGGCACCGTGCGCCAGAACCGTGGGCCGCGCTGGTCGAACGCCGCGGGCACGGCAGCAGGGCGGAGGCGACGGTGGCGCCGGACGAACGAGCGCGCGAGATGCTGCTCATGGGTCTGCGGCTCAATGAAGGGATCGACCCGGCGCGATTCGAGCGCCGCACCGGCATCGCGCTCGCCGATGCACTCGATGCCGAAACCCTGTCCCGCGCCGTCGAGGCGGGATACATCGAGTTCCGATCGGGCCCGGCTCCGGGCCACCCCGGCCGGGCGCCTACGGCTTGACGCGCTGCTGGCACAGCTCGTGCTTTGAGTTGGCGCGACCGGCGTTCACCTTCGCTCAACCTTGCGGCCTTAACCTGCGCTCATGCGGCTCAAGCTGTACCGCGCTGCCACGATGGCGGAAGCGATGGCGCGGGTTCGGGCCGAACTCGGGCCGGACGCGCTGATCCTCGCCACGCGCCGGGTTGCCGAGGGGGTCGAGATCACGGCGGCGCTGGAGCCGGAATCTCCGCCGCTGCCCGCCGCGCCAGACCCGGAGCGGCAACGACTGCTGGCGTATCACGACCTGCCGCTGCCGCTGCACCAGGCCCTGGAACGCGGCCCGCTCGACGCGGCGCTCGAAGCCGTCCTGTCGTTCTCTCCGCTTCCCCTGAGCGGGGACAGCCGCCCGATCCTGCTTGCCGGCCCTCCCGGCGCCGGCAAGACGCTGACCGTGGCTCGGCTCGCCACTCGCCTCGTCCTGGCCGGAACGAGACCCCTTGTCATCACCGCCGACGGAAGGCGTGCCGGGGCGGTGGAGCAGCTTGCGGCGTTCACGCGGCTGCTGGGCATCGAGCTCGTGGTCGCGAGCCACCCCGTCACGCTCGGACGCGCCTTGGCCCGCCGCCTGCCCGGCGCCCCGGTCCTGGTGGACGCATTCGGCACCGACCCGTTCGACCCCGCGCAGCGCGAGGAGATGGCGGCCTTCGCCGCCACCGCCGAGGCGGCGGTTGCCCTGGTCATACCCGGCGGGCTGCACCCAGGGGAAGCCGCCGAGCTGGCGAGCGCCTTCGCCGAGGCAGGAGCAACGCTGCTGATCGCCACACGGCTCGACCAGGCGCGCCGACTGGGCGGCGTAGTGGCGGCCGCCCATGCCGGCCGGCTCGCGCTGACCGAGGCCGGGATCGGGCCGGGCGCCGCGGACGGGCTGACCGCGCTCACGCCCGGCTTCCTCGCCCAGCGTCTTATCCAGGCTGTGCAACCGCCCCCACGGGGACCGAGCCCATGACCGCATTGCCCCGAGCGGGCCGCCTGATCGCCGTCGCCTCGGGCAAGGGAGGCGTCGGGAAAACATGGCTGTCCATCACGCTCGCCCACGCGCTCGCCCGCCACGGACGCCGAGTGCTGCTGTTCGACGGCGATCTTGGCCTCGCGAATGTCGATATCCAGCTCGGCCTGACCCCCGGCCGCGACGTTTCGGCCTTGCTGAGCGGCCAGGCATCGCTCGCCGACTGCGTGCTGCGCCACGAGCCGGGTGGGTTCGACATCCTGCCGGGCCGCTCTGGCTCCGGCGCCCTCGCCACGCTCGATCCGGCGACGCTGGAGCGGGGTCTGGCCGCGCTGCGGGAAACCGCCGCTCATACCGACCTGGTCCTGCTCGACCTCGGCGCCGGGCTGGAGCGCGGCGTGCGCCGCATGGCCGCGTTCGCCGACACGCTGCTGGTGATCGCGACCGAGGAGCCGACCAGCCTGACCGACGCCTATGCCGTGCTGAAGCTGCATGCCGCGGATCGGCCGGGCGGCGACGCGCGGGTGGTCGTCAACCAGGCGGCCACCCGCGCCGGAGGGGAGCGGACCCACGCCACTCTCCTGCGGGCCTGCCAGGCGTTTCTCGGCACGACCCCGCCGCTGGCCGGCGTGATCCGCCGCGACGAGCGGGTGCGCGAGGCGATCCGACGTCAAGCCCTGCTGCTGACCCGCCACCCCACTTCCACCGCCGCCGGCGATGTTGAGCAGATTGCCCATGCTCTGCTGTGATACATCCTCGCGGGCGCGATTCCCGCGAGGAGTGGCCAATGAGCCTGATCCGCGGCGGCAGCCGTGACCTGCGCGTGGACTTCTTCCGCGGCCTGGCGCTGTGGTGGATCTACACGGACCACATCCCGGGCGACGTTCTCGGTCAGTGGAGTTTGCGGAACTGGGCGCTCTGCGACGCGACCGAGGTGTTCGTCCTGCTGGCGGGCTATGGCGCCGGCCTGGCCTATGGGCGGACCGCGCTGCGGACCGGCTTCCTGCCGGCGGCCGCTGCCGTGGTGCAGCGCGCCTGGACCCTCTATATCGCCCATATCTTCCTTTTCGTCGTGTTCTCCGCCCAGGTGGGCTTCTCGGCGGCGGCGCTGGCGCGTGCCAACTACCTCGATGAGAGCAAGCTCGACGTGCTGGCCGACCGGCCCTACCAGGCGCTGCTGGAGGCGCTGACGTTGCGCTACCAGCCGAGCCTGCTGAACATCCTGCCGCTATATGTCGTGCTGCTGATGCTGTTCGTGCCGGCGCTGCCGCTGCTGCGGTTTCCCCGCGTGCTCGCGACGCTGTCCCTCGCTTTGTATATCGCTGCACGATCGAGTGGACTGAACCTCCCGTCCTGGACCGGAGGCGGATGGTTCTTCGATCCGTTCGCCTGGCAGTTGCTGTTCATCGGCGGGGCAATTCTGGCCTGCAGCGCGGTCCGCCTGCCCGCCAAGCGGCGCCTCCTCGACGCGGCCGCGATCCTGGTCCTCGCGTTCGGGCTTGCGGTGATCTACCTGGTCTGGGAGCGGCCGGCGACCGGCTTCCTGCTGCCGCTTCCGGTGATCCACGCTTTGTTGTGGATGGACAAGACCACCCTCGACCCGCTGCGCGTCGCCTCCATCGCCGCGTTGCTCTGGGCCGTCGTGCGGCTGGTGCCGGCCGAGGCGCGCTGGCTGCAATGGCGGGTGGCCAAGCCGCTCGTGCTCATGGGCCAGCATTCCCTTCCGGTGTTCTGCTGGGGCATTTTTATCGGGTTTTTCGGGCGCATGGGCCTGGAGTGGCATTTCGACGCGCTGATGCAGATCGTGGTAAACCTGGGTGGCGCGGCGGCCATGATCGCGGTGGCACTGGTGGCCGCCTGGTATCGCGCGCATGGCCGGGGCGCTCGCGCGGCATCGGCCCCGGCGACCACGGCACTGCGTGCCTCGGCCGCGTCACAGGTCGAGCCCCGGACCAAGGTATCCTTACTCGCCGTGGTACTCGCCCTTGGCGCCCTGGGTTCCGGTCCCGCCTACGCCGGGCCCCCCGATCTCTGCCCCGCCGAAGCGGCGTTCTCGCCGCCCACCGAGCAGTTGTCGGCGTTCGCGCGCGCGGTGCATGCGGGAGGGCCGGTCAGCGTGCTCGCGGTTGGCTCCGCCAGCACGGCCGAGAACGGGGCGGCCTATCCGCGGGTGATGATGGAGTCGCTCCAGGCGGCCTTTCCCAAGGCAACACTCCGCCTCGACGTGCGCGGAAAGCGGGGGCTGACAGCCACGGAGATGCTTAACCTGCTCTCCAAGGCCTTGGCCGAGCGGCGGTACGCCTTGGTCCTGTGGCAGACAGGCACGGTGGACGCCGTGCGCGGCCTGCGGCCGGAGGAATTGGCGGACGCGCTGGAAAAGGGTGCGACGAACGTGGCCGCCGCCGGCGCCGACCTGGTGCTGATCGACCCGCAGTTCAGTCGCTTCCTGAGCGCTAATGTCGATCTCACGCCCTATGAGCTGGTAATGGAACGTGCCGCCAGCCTGCCGGGCGTGGCGCTGTTTCGCCGCTACGACCTCATGCGGGATTGGGCGGCAAGCGGCGGTCTGGACATGGAAGCGGCTGCGCCAGCAAAGCGGCCGGCGGCCGGCGCCCTTGTTCACGCCTGCGTGGGCCGGGCCTTGGCGGATTTCATCCTAGCCGGAACCGGGACGCAGCTCATCGGACGATAAGGCCTCACCGCTTGATCGGCCGCGCGCGCACGCTGGCAAGCAAGGCCGGAATGAACAGCAGGCTGGCCAGCAAGGTGCAGCCCAGGCTGATGAGAAGCAGCTTCCCCATGCTCGCCGTCCCTGGATGCCGCGACAGCGCGAGCGAGCCGAACGCGGTCGCGGTGGTCAGGGCCGAGAACAGGATGGCGCGCGCCGTCGGCGAGGCGAGCACCATCCGTCGGCCCTCACGCCAGTTCATGACGAAATAGACGTTGAACGAGACGCCCACCCCAAGCAGCAGCGGGAGGGCGATGATGTTGGCGTAGTTCAGCGGCAAGGGCATCAGCACGATCACGAGCAGCGTCAGCAGCCCCGCCATCAGGAGCGGCGCCATCACCAGCGCCGCGTCGCGCACGCTACGCAGCGCAACCAGCAGGATCACCGCGATCGCTCCCAGGGCGTAGGCTGCGGCGTCGCGGAATGCCCTCATGATGGTGCGGCTGGTCGCCTGGATCGTCACCGCCGGCCCCCCGGCATCGGGCGCCACCGCGCGCACCTGATCGACAAAGGCAGTGAGCTGGTTGCCCGTCTTGTCGGAGATCAGCTTCGGCACGACCTGGATGCGCGCGCGCCCATCAGGAAGCAACCAGTCGCGCTTCACGCTCTCCGGCACGGAGGCCAGGGTGACGGGCTCGGCGCTGAGCGACAGCCGAAGCTGCGCCAACTCGCTCGGCAAGAAGCGGGTCAACGCTTCGTTCGTGGCGGCAAGCACCGTGTCGGGCGCGGTCGTCAGCCCGCGCAACGCCTCCGCGAGCGGAACGAGCGCCGAGCCGGCCGGACGATGCGGCAACGCCGGCTCGATCTGAGCCAAGGCCGCCTTGGCAGCCATGCGGATATCAGCGGGCGTGGCGGGCGCCCCCGCGGGCGGGGCGGACAGGGTCGGTTCCAGGATCTGCCGGGCGTCGGCCAGGATCGCGAGCTTCTGTTCCTGGTCCTCGGGGATGAAGCTGTCGATCGAGCGTACGCTCATGACGCTCGGCAACTCCCGCAGCTTCGCCGCGACCGGCGCGATCGCCGCCGCCGAGGGTTCCATGACGTCGACCGTGTAGGGGTTGGTCACGGGCGATGCGATCAGATCCTCCAGGGTCCGCATCGCCGGGGTATTCGGATTCTTGGTGTGCAGTGGGTTGGAGTTGAAGGCAAGGTGCGGCGAGACCACCATCGCGGCAATGCCGGCGGCGGCGAAGACGGCCAGGATCGGCTTGCGGCGGACCACGACCGCCGCATCCAGGCGCGCTGCCCAGCGGAAGCCGACCTCGGTGACCTCGCCACGAGGCCGAAACAGCGCGATCGCGGCCGGCAGGAAGGTCATCGTGCAGACGAAAGCGATCAGCATGCCCACGCCGGCGATCAGGCCAAGCTCGGCCACGCCGACGAAGTCAGTCGGCACGAAGGCCAGGAACCCGGCGGCGGTCGCGATCGAGGCGATCAGGATCTGCACCCCCGTACGCGCGCCCGTGCGGCGCAGCGCCTCGGCCAGATCGCCCGCCTCATAGCGGCGCTCCCGATAGCGCACGGCGAACTGGATCGCGAAATCGACCGCGATGCCGACGAACAATACGCCGAAGCCGACCGAGACCAGATTGAGCGTGCCGACCGCCGCGGCGGCGAACAGCAAGGTAAGCGACAGCCCGAGCGCCAGCGTCATCAGGATCGGGACGATCAGCCGCCACGTCGTGACCGCCAGGAACAGCCAGAGCGTGATCAGCACGATGCTGCCGACCAGCCCCCAGACGGCTCCCTCGGCGACGCTCGCGAACTCCTCATCGGCTAGCGCGACCGAGCCGGTGATGCGGACGCGGGCCGCGCCTGACCTGACGAAGGGAAGCTCCGCGGCCGCGCGCTCGATCGCGGCAACCGCCGTCCCGCCCGGCTGCAGGGCTCCGAAATCGAGCTTGGGTTGCGCCAGCACGAACACGTACTTGCCTGCGAGGTCCGCCATCCCGCCGCCAAGTAGGCTCTGCCACGACAGCGGTTGCGGATGTCCGTCCAGCACGCCGTCGATCGTCCGCGCGAACCCGCGCAGCACCGGGTCGTAAGGCGTCAAATCTGCTTGGCCGTGCGCGGCGCCCATGCCGAGCAGGGCGAGCGCCGAGAACAGGCCGCGCGCGCTGGGATCGGCCACGAGCTGCCCCAGGAAGGGCTGGGCGCTGATGAGCTGATTTGTCACCTCCGTGAGCTGCTTCGGGTCGAGATAGAGCAGCCCTTCACGCGCAAAGAACGGGGAGGCATCCGGGCGCGTCACCGAGCGGAAATTTGCCTTGTCCTCCGAAAGGCGGCCCGCGAGTGCCGCCGCAGTGGCCTGCGCCTGTTCCGGCTCCGCGGCGTCGATGACGGCCACGAGCAGGTCGCTGAATTGCGGGAAATCCCGCGCGAACCGGGCCTCGGCCTGGCGGAAGGCGAGGCGGTTGGAGAACATCTTGTCCGTATCGGTGCTCACGCCCAGGTGGCCGGCCGCGTACAGGCAGGACAGCAATGCCGCGAGGACACCGGCTGCTACCACCAGGAGGGCGCGGCGGCGGCATCCGTCCACCACGCTGACGAGCAGGCTTCGAAGCGACATCGGGCGTGGGTCTTAGTGGGTCCGGGCCGGTCGGTCCACCGCCCTCGTGTCGCCGCGAGGCTCCCGCGGGCACACACGCGCGAGCGGGCTGTGCCAAGCGGGCTTTGCCGGTCGAGCGCGCCGCGCCACAGTGCCGGCACCTCATGTTCGGAGCATCCGCCCATGTCTGATCTCCAGACCCGTCAACGTCCTCCCTTCCGGGCCGACCATGTCGGCAGTCTGCTGCGTCCGCCGGAGCTGGCCGAAGCGCGGGCCGCGCACAAGACCGGGCGCCTGCCCGACGACGCGCTGCACGCGGTGGAGGATCGCTGCATCGACCGCGCCATCGCGCGGCAGGAGGAGATCGGGCTGCGCGCCGCGACCGACGGCGAATATCGCCGCGCCTACTGGCATTATGATTTCGCCTCCGGCCTCGACGGCGTGCAGGTCTACGAGCCCGAGCAGAAGATCCAGTTCAAGGGGGCCACCCTGCCGCACTCGCTGCGCGTGAACGGCCGTATCGCCTACCGCCGGCCGATCATGGTGGACCATTTCGGCTATCTCGCAGATCACGTACGCACGGCGATGCCGAAACAGACCATCCCCTCGCCTTCGGTGGTGCATTTCCGGGGTGGGCGCGGGGCGATCGACCGGCAGGCCTATCCCGAGCTGGAGCCGTTCTTCGCCGATCTGGGAGAGGCGTATCGGGCCGCCGTCCGCGCCTTCGCCGACGCGGGCTGCCGGTATCTGCAACTGGACGAGGTGTATATCGCCTATCTATGCGACCCGGCCCAGGTCGAAGGATTGAAGGCACGGGGCGAGCACGTCGAGGGCCTGCTCGGGATCTATGCCGACCTGATCAACCGCGCCATCGCCGATCGGCCGAGCGACATGACGGTTTCGATGCATCTCTGCCGCGGCAACTTCCGTTCGACCTGGGTCGCGGCGGGAGGCTACGAGCCGGTTGCGGAGGCGCTGTTCAACCGCATCAACGCCGATGCCTACTTCATGGAATACGACACCGACCGCGCCGGCGGCTTCGAGCCTCTGCGCTTCGTGCCGCGCGGGAAGAAAATCGTGGTTCTGGGCCTGGTGACGAGCAAAACCGGCGCGCTGGAGACCAAGGACGACCTGAAGCGGCGCATTGACGCCGCAGCCAAGATACTTGCCTCTTGAGCAGTTGGCGTTGAGCCCGCAATGCGGCTTCGCGAGCACCGAGGAGGGAAACCTGCTGAGCGAAGAGCAGCAATGGGCGAAGCTGCGCCTGTGCGTGGAGGTGGCGCGGGAGGTTTGGGGGGCGGTTTGAAGGCCGCCTGTCTCGCTTCCGCTTCGGGAGACCCGGCAAGCAACGAGGCCTACACGGTGCGCCGCTCCCCTCCCTCTCCCGCACGGGGAGGGGAAGTTGGTCAGGCCGAAACCCGGTCGTGCTACTTCTTGTCGCCCTTCTCGTCGCCGTGCTGCTCCATGTAGGTGCGGGTGTGGTGATGCACCTCGCCCTTCTCGTCGCGGTACTCGCGCGACTTCAGATCGTCGGAGTCGGACTGGCTTCCGCCCTGCTTGCTCTCTCCACCGCGGCCGGAGGCGGAGGAGCCGCTGTGGCCGCTTTCGTGCGACGAGCCGTGACCCGAATCCGACTCGCGAGAAGAGCCCTGGCTTCCCGAGGAGTGGCTTCCTGAAGAGTGGCTGCCTGACGAGGATTTGCCCCCCAATTCATGGGAACGTGCCTCGCTCGCCGGGGTCGTGCCCTTGGTGCGGCCTTCCTCACGGTTTTCCTTCAACCGTCCGTCGTTCTGCGGGTCTTTGACGTTGCCCTGCTGCCCGCTCTCGTGCCCGCCTCTATGTTGCGTTGCCATTGGCGCTTCTCCTGGTATGAGCCGTCGTGTGCATCCGGATGGAACAACGCCGGCCCCCTCCCCCGGGGTTGCAGGTCGGTTGCGCAGAAGTGACGTCGGGTGCCGCTCAGCCTCTCTCGGCGCAACCCTTCCGAGCGTGGAGCGTTCCCCGCCCGGTGCGAGCGGAGTGATGGATGCCGAAACTACGGGTTGCGATCGCCGGGGTTGGCAACTGCGCTTCCTCCCTTGTACAGGGGGTGAGATTCTATGCGGACGCGGACCCGGCCGAGCGCGTGCCCGGACTGATGCACGTCTCGCTCGGCGGATACCATGTTCGAGACGTCGAGTTCTCGGCGGCGTTCGACGTGACCCAGGCCAAGGTCGGGCGCGACCTTGCCGATGCGATCGGGGCGGCGCCGAACAATACCCACGTCTTCGCGAACGTGCCGCCGACAGGCGTCACGGTCCATCGCGGCCCGACCCTGGACGGCATCGGCCGGTATCTGCACGACGCACTCGAGGAGTCCGACGCGCCCTCGGTGGACGTGGCAGCGATCCTGCGCCGTAGCGAGACCGAAATCCTCGTCTGTTACCTGCCGGTCGGTTCGGAGAAGGCCGTTCGGGCTTACGCCGAGGCGGCGCTGGCCGCCGGCTGCGCGTTCGTCAATTGCATCCCGGTCTTCATCGCCTCCGATCCCGACTGGAGCGCCCGCTTCGCCGCCCGCAAGCTGCCGCTCATCGGCGACGACGTGAAAAGCCAGGTCGGCGCCACGATCGTGCATCGGATGCTGACGGAGCTGTTTCGCGAGCGCGGGGTGCGCGTGGATCGCACCTATCAGCTCAATTTCGGCGGCAACACCGACTTCCTGAACATGCTGGAGCGCGAGCGTCTGGAATCGAAGAAGCTTTCCAAGACCCGGGCCGTCACCAGCCAGCTCGGCACGCCCCTGCCCGCCCGCGCGGTGCATGTCGGCCCCAGCGACTATGTCGAGTGGCTGGACGACCGGAAATGGTGCTACATCAGGATGGAGGGCACCACCTTCGGCAATGTCGCGATCAATTGCGAGCTGAAGCTGGAGGTCTGGGACTCGCCCAACTCGGCGGGCGTGGTGATCGATGCGGTGCGGCTCGCCAAGCTGGCATTGGATCGCGGCATCGGCGGCGCACTCACCGGCCCATGTGCCTCGCTCATGAAAAGTCCCCCCGAGCAATTTTCCGACCACGATGCGCGCGAGCTGACCGAGGCGTTCATCGCCGGCGCGTGACGTGGGCGCGACGATCTTCCACCTGATCCGCCATGCCTCCTACGATCTGCTCGGTCGTGTCTTGGCCGGCCGAGAACCAGGGCACGCGCTGAACGAGGTCGGGCGGGCAGAGGCGGCGCGGCTCGCGGAGGCGCTGGGAACGCGCGAACTGGCCGCGATCGTCTCCAGCCCGATCGAGCGCGCGCAGGAAACCGCCCGTGTCATCGCTGCCCGCCACAAGCTGGACGTCTTCATCGAGCCCGATCTGACCGAGATCGATTTCGGGGCCTGGACCGGCATGACGTTCCAGGCCCTGCACGTCATTCCTGGGTGGGCGGCGTTCAACAAATTCCGCAGCACCGCCCCCACACCGGGCGGCGAGACCATGTCGACAGCACAAGTGCGCGCCGTCGCAGCACTGGTCCGGCTGGCAGCCCGCTATCCAGGCGCCGAGTTGGCGGCCGTCAGCCACGGCGACATCGTCAAGGCGATCCTTGCCCACGCGCTGGGCACGCCGCTCGACCTGTTCCATCGAATCGAGATCGACCCGGCTTCGCGGAGCGTGATCGCACTGGAAGAGCGTGGCGTGCGCGTGCTGGGCGTCAACTTGCCTCCCTGGGCTTGACCAGCAAAAAGGCCCATCCGTCCCAAATCCGGAACGGCTGCGTGCCCTCGCAGGCCAGCATCAGGACGTGTGTCTCGGCCCATCTCCGTGCGTCCGCCCGATCCGCCTCCGGCCCGCGATAGGACAGGTTGAGGATTGCCAGCGTCCCGCCTGGACGCAACACGCGCGCGGCGTCGGCCACGTGACGGTCCGCGACCCCGGCCTGCAGGAGGTACGGGAAACTGTCGATTGCGAGAATCAGGTCGAAGGCGTTGTCCGGCAACGCGAGCCGCATCCCGTCGGTGATCGCGAAGCGCCCGGCCGCGCCGTGCCGGCGCCGCGCCTCGGCGATCATCCCCGGCGCGATGTCGAGGCCGAGCACCGAGTTCACATGCGAGGCGAGCGCCGCCGCCACCCGACCGATGCCGCAGCCCAGATCGAGAACATCGCCCCGCAGCAGCCCGCGCGTGCCGAGCCAGGCGATCAGCTCATCCGTCGCCGCCTGCAGCAACGCCGGGTCTCCAAGCGAATAGGCCGCTACGCTCGCCTCGGGCGAAATCGCGGCCGCGCGGTCGAAGCCCTCGCGCAACGTCTCCAGCGCCCCCGGCCCTGTCGCGCCATGATCGATGCCCGCCGCGGCGACTTCGGCCAATCGATCGAGCCTCTCCCGGCCCGCCAGCAGCCGCCGCAACTCCTCGGCCACCGCGCCGCCCGCCCCTGCCAGCCGCATCGCGATGTCCTCGGGCGCGGTGCCGCCAAGGATCAGGCGCGCCAGCGCGACAGGGGCAGAGATGCGCCCGTCGAGGCAGAGCGAGATGGCGTCCGGATCGGTCATTGCGGCACCAGGCGCCTTGTTGCGTTCATCCGATCAACGCCGCCCCATGCGTATTTGTAGGGCTCCGAACCACGCAGGAAATGCACGGTGCGCCCCTCTCCGATTGCCCTCTCGATCAGCCGCCCGAGCAGGATCGTGCCGGGACTTTCATAGGAGGAGCCTGGATCGAAGCCGCTGAGGTAGAAGAAGATGGCTTCGGGCGCGAGCAGCGCATAGCACACTGCCGCCGCCGCGCCGGCGATCCGCAAGACGCCAAGGCGCAGGGCGCCTTCGGCGAGGAGCATCGGCGCGGCCAGGCGATGGAACGTGGCAACCCGCTGATCGGCCAGCACTCCCGTCTCTCCGCGTGCCTGCCAACGCGTCGCGTGCAGCCGTGTGAGCCAATCAAGCGCCGAGCCAAGCGTATCCGCGGTCGCGATCTCGACCGTGCAGCCTCCGCGGCGATCGGCGCGGTGCAGCGCCTGGCGCATGTCGCGTCGGCGCCCCGCGGGGATCACCGGCAGGGCCAGCACGGGGCACGCGTCGGTCTCGTGCAGGCTATCGCGCCAACCGGCCGGCGCCGGAACCTTCCGCAACGCCGCGCCGGGCGGCAGATCGGTGAAGTCGCACGACGTCGCGCCCGCCGACCGCGCCGCTTCGAGCACGGCGTCCAGCAGCGCGGGAGCGCCCGCGCCCAGCACATCCTGGTAATCGGTGATCCCGGCGCCCATCGGCAGCAGCCTGCGCCCGGCAGTCTCGTCCAGCAGGTAGCCGGCGAGCAGACCCACCGCCTCGCCTCCCTCGCGTGCGACCGCCACCACCGGCCGGCCGGTCCCGAAACACCGCCACCAAGCGAGCATCCAGGCGGCCGAACGGAACGGGTCGGCGCCGGAGCGGCGCCAAAGCGCCTGCCACTCCGGTCCCAGATCGCGCAGCGCCGCGTCCTCGGTGATGGTCTCGACCCTCATGGCGCCACTGCCGCCAGCGCGAGCCGGTCGTAGAGGCGCAGATAGGCGCCCGTCATCGCCTGTTCCGAGAACCGCGCCCGCGCCACGCGGCGGCATGTCTCGGGGTCGATCTCGTGCGCCCGAGCGATGGCGCCGGCCATTTCATCGGTATCGCGGACCAGGAACCCGGTCACGCCCTCCTCCACGATCTCGGGCAGAGCGCCGGCGGGAAAGGCGATGACCGGCGTGCCGCAGGCGGCGGCCTCCATGGCGACCAGGCTGCTCGTCTCCGGCGCCAGACTCTGGGATCAGCAGGCAGCGCGCCGCCGCAAGCAGACGACGCTTGCGGGCGAAGCCGACGGGGCCGAGCAGGCGCCCGGCATCCAGCCGGGAAAGAACCTCCCGCCGCACATACTCCTGATGCGCGGGATACGGGAACGCAGCCCCGGCCACCAGCAGCCGCACGCCCGCGCGGCGCGCGGCATCCAAGCCGATATGCTGGCCCTTCTCGGGGCATAGCCTGCCGAGCATCAGCGCAAAGCCCCGCCGTGCATGGCGCACACGGCCGAGTGCCGCCACATTCACGCCGTTTCCCACAGGCTCCAGCACTGCGGCGGGGTCGGCCAGCGTGCGCAGCGCACGGTCCTGCGTGTCCGAGACGGCCTGCAGGAAGGTTCCGGGCCGCGTCGGGTGCAGCGCCGCCCGCGGGTACCACTCGGGCGGCAGATGCAGCGTCGCCAGCACCGGCGGGCCGAGCGGGGGCAGATAGTCCACGAAATCGATCCCGTGCAGATGGACCAGGTCGATCCGTCGCGAGGCCAGCACTTGCGCCATAGCCTCGCGCAACGACGCATGCACCCGCACCCGTGCGGCCGCGTCGATCACCTCACGCACCGGCGGGAGCGCGACCAGCTCACCCGCCACTGCGGAACCAGCGCAGGCCAGCACGATGGAGCGATGCCCGGCGCGGGTCAGCGCGGCGTCCAATGACGCGAGCACCTGCTCCGCCCCGCCGACCGCATCCGCCGAGACCGGCGCGAAGGGGAACGCGACGCTCAGGACGGTCAGCCGGCTCCGCACGCTGCCCGCGCCTGCTGCGCCAGCGCACGCCAGCGCGCGCCGTCGATCCCCCAGCCATACCGCTCGTACCACAGCGGGCCGGGATTCGGCGCCTCTCCGAAATCGGTGGGCGGAGCGAGCCGGAACGCTTCGGTCTCCATGCCACGGAACGGCGCGAGCGTGGCTTGTTGCGTCACGAAGCAGTCCAGCATCGCCTCGCGGCGCACGCGTTCAATTGGTGCGAGCGTCGCGACCAGCGCCGCCGGCTCGCCCAGAAAGCCGCCCACGATCATTTCGCCGGTGACGTTCGCGAAGTAGCCCGCCATTTCCAGCAGCGCCGGCGGCCTGTCCAGCGCCCCGCAGGCGAGGCGGGCGATAAGGCAGGCAGTATCGTGGTCGGGGTGCCCGCCCTCATAGGCGTGGGTAATAACGCAGGCGGGGGCGAACCGCGCGAGCACGTCCCGCAGCGCCGCCACGAGATCAGGCATCAGCAACGCCGTTTCTTGATCCGGCGCATCGAGCTCGACCAACTCGGCCGCGACCTGTCCGGCACGCAAGGCAGCGCGCAGCTCGTTGCGCCGGGCGGCGGCATAGCTGGCGGCATCAACGAAGCCCGCCGCCCGCGCATCGCGCAGGTCGCGCGGCGCGCCGTCGGTCAGATGGACGATCAGCAGCTTGCGGAACAACAACAGCGAGGCACCGGCGCCGATCGTCTCGTCGTCGGGATGCGCGGCCAGCACCAGCACCGGCGCCTCGATCGGTTCGCGCAAGTCCAAGGCACGCAGGATGTCGCGCGCCGCGCTCACGCGTAACGGCGGAGCATGGCCGCGCAGAACGCGGCGAATTCCTCCGGCTCCTGCGGCGGGGCGGTGTAGTGCGCCCAGGTGCCGCGGTGCTCGGGGGTGAAGCAGAAGGTGACGGTGACGCGGAACTCCTCCAGCGCGCGCATCTGCCGGTCGAACCACGCCTCCGCGTCCGGGCGGAACCAGTCGGCCCAGGACAGACCGGTGCGGATGTAGGTCACGCCGAAATCGCGGAGCCAGCGCACCGCGTCGTCCAGGCGATGGTCCTCGTAGTGGAACCATTGGCAGATGCCGAACTCCGGCGTCACGTCGTGGAACGCGCGCGCGGCCAGCTTGGGCCGCCCGTGCTCGTCCAGCAGCCCCATGTGGAAATGCCGATAGTAGGACGAGCCTTCCGCCTCGCGATGGCGCGTCGTCGCCGGCCAGGCCGCCGGCAGGTCATAGAGGCTGTACCAGTGGATGCGCGGCGCGCGTCCGCGCAGCAATTCGGCGCTGCGGCGAAGCCCCCACTCCTGCACCTCCTCGGCACCGAAGGTCGAGACGCCGATTTCGGAGATCCACACCGGCAGATCGGTCGCCGCCTGAATTGTCGCCACCTTGGCCGGCCATTCGTCGATCAGCCAGTGGTTCCAATCGAGCGGGAATCCATGCACCGCCACGGCATCCAGATCGGCCAGCACGCCCTGCCCGCCCATCAGCCGGATGAAGTCCGGATCAATCGGCGACATACCTCCCAGCACGCGCGGCAGGCCGGGCCTCTCGGCCGCGATCGCCTGTCCGGTCAGGCGGGCCATGCGCCCGAAGATCGTCCAGCCGGGATCGGACTCGAAGTCCCAATGCGACTTGTTGTTGGGTTCGTTCCAGATCATCGCCGCTTCGATCATGGACGGGACGCCCCAAGCGCCGGGTATACCGCCCCATACGAGGCCGCCCCGACGCGCTCGATCCGGCGGCAGACATACACCTCCGCCTCCGGATGGCTCAGGATTTCGAATCCGGCGCTGCGTAGCATCGCCTCGGAGCAGGCGCGGTTCGGCGCCCACCAATTGGTCGGATCGTGCGCGTATTCGTGTTCGATGAAGTGCAGCTTGGGGAATCCGGGATCGTCGAAGATGCCGGACTCGTGGAACTCGTAGTCCGGCGCCACGGGCGTCACCTGATCGGCTCCGCGCTGCATGGACTGGAACAGGAACAGGTCGCGCGCGACGTGTTCGTGGATGAGATCGAGCGCCAGCAGCGGGTGACGCAGATGGTAGAGCACGCCGAAGAAGAGCACGACATCGAACCGCTCTCCCAGCGCGCCCACGTCATAGACCGACAGATTGCGGAACTCGATATCCAGCCCCTCCACCTCGGCCGCGAAGCGGGCTTGTCGCAGATAGTCATCGTCGAAATCGATCCCCAGCACCCGCGCCGCACCGCGCCGTTTCATCTCGATGCTGTAGAACCCGCCGTTGCAGCCGATGTCGAGCACCGTGCGCCCGGCGAGGTTGGCCGGAATCGCGGCTGCGAAATGGCGCCACTTGATGGTCGGATAATCGCCGAGGAAGTGCTCGGGCGCGGTTGCCACTCCCTTGAGGTTCAGGTTGTGGAACCACGGACCAAGCGCACGGGCGCGCTCGCGGATGCGGTCCTCGGTCCAATGCGTCACGCCGGCGCCTCCGTCCCGCTCAGAAGCCGCATCGCCTCGCGATAGCCGTGCACCGTCCCGACATCGACATAGCTCTGCCCGGCGCGCACGCCCCACGCCTCGCCACCCTCGGCCAACCAGGCATTGACGAGTGTGCCGATATACTCGTCGCGCCGGTCGCGCGCCCGCCAGAGCGCATGCAAGGCTGCCGAGCGTGGCTCCCGGCAGCTTGAACGCGCCCCAGATCCAGTGCGACGCCGGGGCCGTGGCCTTCACTTCGATTTCGACGACCCGACCGGATGCGTCGGTCAAAACGGCGTCGAACAGCTCGGGCCGATCCACCGGGAACAGCAGGAACGAGAATCGGTCATCTGGCAGCGCGCTCAGTGCATGGTCGGGGAACCAGATCGTGTCGGGCAAGCCGACGATCACCGGCTCGTTCGCGGGGATCAGCGGCAGCGCGCGGAAGATCGCGTCGCACAGGCCGCGAGCCTCGTTCTGAATGGCATAGGCGATGCGCGCGCGGCCATAGTCGCCGCCATAGTAGCGCAGGATGTCGGACTTCCAGGGCGAGATCACGAAGCAGATCTTGTCGGCACCGGCGATCACCATGCGTTCGAGCAGATACTCGCTCACCGCGCGCGGCCGCAGCGTCGCCCCGTCGCTGCGCGATCCCACGGGCAGCAATTCCTTGGAGAAGGCGAGTGGCTGGATGCGCGTGCCGGTGCCGGCGGCCGGGATGATGCCCCACATGCTCAGACCCTTTCGGAGGCCGCGCCTTCCAGCGCGGCAATCAGCTCGGCGGCCCGCTGCTCGGCGGTGTGTTCGGCCAGGACACGGCTCCGGGCGCTGCGCGCGATCGCGGCCAGGCTCGCATCCGGCAGATCGAGCGCGGCGAGCGCGTCCTCGGTCGTGTGCGCGATCAGGATGTCGCGGCCGGGCTCGAAGAAGTCGTCCAGGCCCGCCCATCCGTCCGAGAGGATCGGCACGCCGCACGCAGCCGCCTCGAACAATCGGCCGGACGGGCAATACCCCATGCGCGCCATCGCCGCGCGGGTCACGTTCAAGGTCAGCCGGCCGGAGGCATAGAAGGCTGGATGCTCGGCGGGCGGCAGATGACGGACGAAGAAGATGTTCGCGCCCCAGGGAAAGTCGGCGGGATATTGCGCACCGCCGATCAAGAACCGCTGCTGGGGGCGGCGGTGCGCAGGGGCGATGAACAGCCGTTCCAACGCGGCCTGACGGTCGGCGGCAAAGGTGCCCAGGTAGGAGAGATCGGCGCGATACTGCGGCGCGGGGGCGGCCGGCCGATGCACGGCGGGATCAACCGAGCCATAGAGGGGGGCGACTCGGCGCGCGCCGAGCCGCCGGCGAAGCACGTCGAGCGCAGCGCCGCCGGTGTAGCTCAGCACAAGGTCGAAGTCGCTCAGCCCGTCTCGCGGCAGGTATTCGACATCCTCGCCCGCCTCCAGCCGCGCCAGCGTGATCGGGGTATCGAGATCGTAAAAGCAGCGTGCCGCCGTGGCGCTGTCCAGCACCAGGGCGGCGGCGGTCCTGCCATCAGGACAGTATGACGTGACGATCGCGGCATCGGCATCGGCCAACGCGCGCCGCGCCTCTGGCAGGGCGGATGTCCATTCCTTGTAGAGGATGAGGCGCGCTCCATCCGGCAGAGCGTCAATGTCGCGATGCTCGGCATACCAGGGAGCATCGCGCTCGAAGAACGTCACGCGGTGACCCGCCCGCACAAGGGCGCCGATCAGCCCGCGCCAGAGCGCGGCGTGGCCATTGCCCCAGGAAGAGCTGACCGCCAATCCGAACACGACAAGGTTCATGCGGCTGGCTGAACGTTCCACGAGAGCGGCCGTTTCACTGTGCGCGCCAGCAACACGCGTGCGTGACAGCGAAACGGTCAATGCGTGTGCCCGGCCTCCTCGATCCGATCGGCAAGCCGGCGGCTCAGAAAGGCCGTAACCGCCGCCTCCTCGGCCGTGAGGCCAGAGCCGGGCTGGGCCAATTGGTCATCGGCGCGGCGCTTGAGCGCTTCCAGCAGCGAGCCGTCGAGATAGCCGTCGAAGATGGCGGGGTGGATGTAGCATTTGCGGCAGATCGCCGGCGTGTTGCCCAACATCTGCGACACCGCCTCGACAGCGTGAACCACGTTCTTCTTGTAAGCCGCCTGGGTGTCGAAGGCCTGCAATTCGTGAAAGGCGAGGGCCGCCAGATTGGTCGCGGCCCAGGTGCGGAAATCCTTGGCCGTGATCTCCTCGCCGGAAATGTCGCGCAGGTAGTCGTTCACGTCGTGCGAGTTGATCGGGTGCGTTGCGCCCTCATGATCAATGAAATGGAACAGCTCTTGGCCGGGCAGATCCTGCAATCGGCGGACGATTCCGGCGAGTCGTCGATCATTGAGGTCAATGTGGTGCTCTATCCCGTGCTTGCCGCGAAAATCGAAATGCAGCCTGCCGCCCTCGATCTTCACGTGCCGGGTCTTGCGCAGCGTGGTCAGGCCGAAACTCTTGTTGGCCTTCGCGTATTCCTCGTTGCCGACACGCATCAGCGTCGTCTCGAGCAGACGCACGATCGCCGCCAGCACTTTCTCGCGCGGCAGGCCGTGACGCGAAAGGTCGTGGCTCACGCGCTCGCGGATCACCGGCAGGACGCGGCCGAAGATCAGCATCTTCGTGTATTTCGCCTCGTCGCGCACCGCACGCCAGCGCGGATGGTAGCGGTACTGCTTGCGACCACGCGCGTCGCGTCCGACCGCCTGCAGGTGCCCGTTCGGGTTCGGACAGATCCACACATCCTCGTAGGCCGGCGGGATCGCCAGCTTGTGGATGCGCGCGATCGTCTCCTCATCCGTGATCGCTTGGCCGGCGGGGTCGACGTAGCGGAAGCCCTTGGGGGCGCGGACGCGCCGGAGGCCAGGGCGGTGATCGCTGACGTACCGCAGATGAGCCGCCTTTGCGGCGGCCTTCAGATCCTCGATCGAGGTGCCGCTCTCGGGCACCTCTAGGCTGGACGCGTCGGACATGGAGCAGGAGAACGCTGCCGGGCAGCGGAGGCTGCATCACGGCTGCGCGGGAAATGCATCAACGGTGCATTTCCAAGGACAGGCGCCCGCCCAGAATCTCCACGGGCGCCACCCCTGTCTCAGCTCGCGCTTTGCGCCTGCTGCGCCATCTGCAGGTGCTTCTGCATGACCGGGATGCCGGACTGGGCAAAACTGCGCAACGCCGAATCCTGCCCGTTCTGAGCCTCCTTCTGCAACGCCTGGATCATCTTCATATGATCCTCGACCTCCTCCTTGGTGAACTGCTTGTCGAATTGCGCGCCGCTCAGCTTCTTCATCTCCTGCATGTCCTGCTGGTCCTCTTGGTCCAGGGACTGCGGCAAGGTAAAGCCTTGCTGCTGCGCGATCTGCTTCAGCTGATTATTCATCGTCGTGTGATCGGTCACCAGCGTCTGCCCGAGCTGTTTGACAGCCGGCGAGGCGCCCTTCTCCTCGGCGAGCTGACCGGCTTGGACCTCCCCCATGCCCCCCTGTGCCGCCTGCTTGACGAATTGCTCATCCTGCGGGGAAAGCTGCGCCGCGCTGGCCGCGCCAGCGGCAAGGCCGATCAGGGTAGCGGCGGCGAGTGCAAAAGGCAGTTTTCTCATGGGGGCGATCCTTACGGTGTCCTGGCCCCGAACGTCGTCCAGTGGTCCCGGTTGCGCTGACGGACCGTGGACCCGAGGGCGTTGACGAGTCGCAACGGCCCGATCAGGGTTCCGCCCGGCCTCGCTCACCCCCATGTGCATCGCGTTGCCGAAGCGAGGACCGCCCGCATGGCCGAGGCCGCCAACCTGCTCCGCCGGGAGACTTCCCCCTATCTGCTCCAGCATGCCGAGAACCCGGTGCATTGGCGTCCATGGGGTGCCGCGGCGCTGGCCGAAGCGCGGGAGGCGAACAAGCCCGTCCTGCTGTCGGTCGGCTACGCCGCCTGCCACTGGTGCCACGTCATGGCGCACGAATCCTTCGAGAATGCCGAGACGGCAGCGCTGATGAACAAGCTGTTCGTCAACATCAAGGTCGATCGCGAGGAGCGGCCGGACATCGACCACCTTTATATGTCCGCCTTGCATGCGACGGGTGAAGCGGGCGGCTGGCCGCTGACCATGTTCCTTGCCCCCGACGGGGCGCCGTTCTGGGGAGGCACCTATTTCCCGCCGGAACCGCGCTGGGGACGACCGTCCTTTCGCCAGGTGTTGCAGGCCGTGGCGGCCGCCTACGCGTCGGATGACGACATGGTGCGCCACAATACGGCGGCACTCCGACAGGCGGTCTCCCGGATGTCCGTGGTCACGCCGGGGGACCTGCCCAGCCCGGCCGAGCTGGACGCGGTCTCGCGCACGCTGCTTGGGCTGACCGACCCCGACCAGGGCGGGCTGCGCGGGGCGCCCAAGTTCCCCAATCCCCCCATCTTCCGCTTTTTCTGGCAGGACGCGTTCCGCACCGGGACCGCGCCGGGCCGAGAGGCGGTCCACCTGATGCTGAGGCGCATGTCGGAGGGCGGAATCTACGACCATCTCGGCGGCGGCTACGCACGCTATTCGACGGATGCGGTGTGGCTGGTGCCGCATTTCGAGAAGATGCTCTACGACAATGCCCAGTTGCTCGAATTGCTGGCGTTCGCGCACGCCGACCGTCCCAATCCCCTGTACGTCGCGCGCGCCGAGGAGACGGTAGGCTGGATGATCCGCGATATGACCGCGGATGGCGCCGCCTTCGCCGCATCGGAGGACGCCGACAGCGAAGGTGAGGAGGGCCGGTTCTACGTCTGGACCGAGGCCGAGATCGACCGGAGGCTGGGCGCCGACGCGGTTTCGTTCAAGGCCGCCTACGACGTCACGCCGGCCGGCAACTGGGAGGGTCACACGATCCTGCGCCGACTGACCCCGCTTGGCGATGCGGTGCATGAGGCGGCGCTGGCCCGCGCGCGCCGGGTGTTGTTCGATGCGCGAGCGCGGCGTGTGCGGCCCGGCCGCGACGACAAGGTGCTCGCCGACTGGAACGGCCTGGCGATCACCGCCCTGGCGCGCGCCGCCGCCGTGTTCGACCGGCGGGAGTGGCTCGGCCGCGCCGTCCAGGCCTTCGATGACGTGCTGGCGCGGCTGGGTGCCGCGGATGGGCGCGTGCAGCATGCCTGGCGCCTGGGCCGGGTCACGGCGACCGGGCTGCTGGAGGATCAGGCGTCGATGGCGCGCGCGGCGCTCGCGCTGCACGAGGCGACCGGCGCGCCCGAAATGCTGACTCAGGCAACGCGGCTCGCCGAGGCCGCGCTGGCGCATTTCGCCGACGGCCAGGGAGGCTTCTTCACCACCGCCGATGACGCGACCGACGTCCCCCTCGCCCGCCCGCGCACGGCGGGCGACAACGCCACCCCGGCCGGGAGCGGGATGGTGGCGGAGGTCTTCGCGCGGCTCTATCACCTGACCGGCGCACCCGCTTGGCGGGCCCGCGCCGAGGCGCTGCTGCGCGCCTTCTCCGGCAACCGCGACCAGTTCGCCACTATGCCCACGCTGCTCGCCGCCGCCGATCTTCTGGAAGAGGCGGCGACGGTGGTGATCGCCGGCCCGCCGGACCATGCCGCAACCGATGCGCTGGCCGCCGCCGCGCTGGCTGCGCCCGATCCGGCCGTCGTGGTGCTGCGCGCCCCGGCTCCGGGCGCGCTGGCGGCGGACCATCCTGCTTACGGCAAGACCGCGGGCGACACCGGTGCGGCCGCATACCTGTGCCGCCACAGCGTTTGCGGCCTGCCGGTCAGCGACCCAGCGGCGCTGTCGAAAGCGCTGCGCAGCCGCGCTTAGCGCCGCTTCACTCAGATTGAAATCTGCTGCCCATCCTCCCCCGGTCAGCCGAACGACCCTACCTCGTGCGTGATGGCGGTCCCGATCTCGCGCACGATGGCGAACAGCACGCGCATCGGCGCGATGATATCGGTCTGCTCGCGCATGTAGGAGCCGACGGCGCGCGGGGCGGGCGCCTCGCCGTAATCCTGCTCGGCGACCGGGTCGGCGCCGACGGGGAAAATCTCGGCGAGTAGCCCGAGCGCCGCCGGCACCTCAAGCCGCAGCAGCGCCGCCTCCAGCCCGTGCCGTGTTAAGCCGTGACGCGGTGAAAATTCAGGGATCTCGGTCGCCAGCAGCCAAATCCGCTGGATCAGCGCGAGGCGGAGCGCGTGCAGCAGCACCTCGCGCGGCTTCATGCGCGGCGCGTCCGGCCAGACGGCGCGGAGCGCCAGGTGATCGGCCTGCACGCGCCGGAACATCGCCTGCGCCGGCGCCCACAAATCGAGCCGTTCGAGCGCGCGCGCGACCGCGACCAGCGCCTCGCGGCGGCCGGGTCGGCGGGTGTGCGCGGCGCGGTCAAGCCAAGGCCCCGGGTCGAGGGTGCCGACCACCGCGCGCAGCACATCGAGATCGGAGTGCGCAAGCGCATGGCGCGGCAGGTCGAGCGCGCGGCGAAACCGGCGGCTGTCGGCGCGCATCTGACGAAACAACTCGGGATGGCGCGCGGCACCGCTGCCAACACCTTGCAACGTGTTCGCGCACCAGCCGAGCTGCTGGAGGATCGCATTGTTGGGGATCGCGCGCAGCTCGCGGGGGTGGCGGATCGAGGCTGGCGACGCCATCTCCTCGCTCTGCCGCGCCGCGGGGCGCGATCCCGTGCGATCGATCAGCGCCGGGCCGAATGCGCCGAGCAAGGCGGCGTAGCCAGGGTTCGCGACCAGATCCTGCATCCCCGACCTGACGGTTGCGAAGAAGTCGGCGGCGTAGTCGGGTTCGGCGTAGATCGGGTCCTCGATCGGCCCGGCGGCGGGATGGAAGGCGTGCTCGGCGATCCGGGCCACGGTCGCGAGCGCGAGCGCCGGTGTCGCGAACAACTCGTAGCCATCCCCTCCCTGGAAGGCACTCTCCTCCCGGACGGCCAGGTTGGCGCGGCCGAGCGCCTGGCGGCTCGCGGTGGGCGAGAGGTATTTGAGACGATCGGAGAACGAGCCGGGATGCGCGCCGCGGCCGATGCTTTCGCCGTGCGTATCGAACAGCACGACCTCAACGCCGGAGACGCCGAAGCGGGCGAGGGTTTCGCCGATCTTGAAGCGCAGCCGCTCGATCAGGTAGCTCGCCGCAATCTGGCCGACATAGCGGCCGGAATCCGAATAGCCGAACTGCAGCGCGAGACGGCCGGTCGTCTTGAGGTAGGCGCGCCAATGCGGGCTGCGCAGCGCCTCCTCCAGCACGCGCTGGCCGCTTTCCAGGGCCTCGGCCGTCTCGAAGAGCGGGCTGATCTCGACATGGCGCTCAACGCCGAACAGGCGGGCGAGCCATAGGGCGGCGAGCAGCGTGTAGCCGCTCTCCGTCTCGGCGATCAGGAAGCGGACCGGGGTCGAGGCATCGACGTGCTTCGTGATCTGCGCGACCGTCATCATCAGCCGCGCGGCGGACGCCTGCTCGGCGAGCAGTCCACCGAAATCGACCGGCACTTGCGCCGTGGCATCGAGGGCGGCGTTGATGGCGGCCAGCAGCGCGCGACGGTGCGCGGGATCGTCGGCGGCATCGAGGATGCCGAGGCGCTGGCGGACGACGTTGTGCAGCTGCGTCGCGTTCAGCCGCACATGCGTGTGGGCGAGGGCGAGGCCATGCGCGACGAGGCCGGCGCGGGCGACGCAGAGCGCGCGCCGCGCGGCGCCATCGGCGGCGGCGATGGCGGGCGCGAAAAGATCGAGCAGCGGCGCGGGAGTCGTCATCGCCTCGTCGCGGCGGCCGATGAGGACGCGGGCGAAGGCGGCAACGGCGGGCGGATCGGCTGTCGCGGTGGCATCAAGCTGCGCGCGCACCGCCTCGGTGGCGCTGCCGAGTCGCGCGCGCAGGGCATCGGTATGCGGCAGATCGGCAAGTTGTCGGGCAAGCCGTTCGAGCTGCAACAGCTTCATGCGCAGCCGCAGCCCCATTGTGTCGGACCAGCCGATGTCGGTGCGTCCGTCGGTGTCGTACCCGACCCAGCTCGACAGCACGATGGGGCGCGGCAGCAGCTCCGTCCAGCGCTCCGGCCAAGCCTCGCCGGCGGTGGCCAGCAGGGCGTCGTTCAAGCGGTCGAGCGCGTCGCGCCCGTTGGAGATCGCGGCGACGGCCCGCGCGAACTCCTCGGCCAGAGTGATCGGCGGCGGGCGGTGGCTGACGAAATCTTGTGTCTCGGCCGCGCCGCTCGCGACGGCGGCGAGGGAAGCGGCCGCCTCGGGCGATAGCGCGAACGTGGGGTGCGCGGTGAACACGGCGGCATAGCGCGGTCGTTCGATGCTGGCGCGGAACTCGGCCCAGCGCACCGGGCTGTCGGACGGATCGGGGCGGAGCACGGTCCGCGCGACGGCGGCGAATGCGGCCTCGTTGGCGGCGGCATCGGTGCCGCCGACATAGGCCGCGAGCCGGTGGGCACGATCGTGGAACGCCGCATCACGGAGCTGGCGGACGATGGCCGAGATGGAGACGGCATCGAGCTCGCCGTCGTCGATCAGGCGCGTGATCGCGAGCGCGATCGACATGACCGGATTGCCGAACGGGTCCTCGGCCGTCTGCGCCATGCGGCGCGCGACGATGGCGAGCAGGCCATCGACCCCGGAAGCTGTGCTGACATCCATTCCCGCGATGATGCACGGCACAATCGCGGCACGCCAGGGAGGCACGCCAGGGGGCACGCCAGGGGACAGGTCGGGCAACGCGCGGAATTCGGCCTGCCCTTGACTCCCGCCCGCTCCCGGTCTGCCATCCGGCGCCCCGAAACCACCATCGGCCCCGCTTGCCCCAGCTTTCCCTGCACAGCCCGATCGGCGACCTGACTCTGTCGGAGGAGGCTGGGAGCATCGTCGCGCTCGACTGGGGGTGGGGGCGCGATCAGACCGAGACGCCGGTGCTGCGCGCGGCGCGCGAGCAGCTCTTCGCCTATTTCGACGGCGCGCTGAGCGCGTTCGATCTGCCGCTCGCCCCGCCGGGCACCCGGTATCAGCAGCGGGTCTGGCAGGCATTGCGCGCCATTCCCCACGGGCGGACGCAGACCTACGCCGAGATCGCGGCGCGCGCCGGCGGGGTCGCCCGTGCCGTGGGGCAGGCCAATCGGGTCAATCCCATTCCCATCCTGATTCCCTGCCATCGGGTTGTCGCCGCCGGCGGCCTCGGCGGCTACTCCGGGGGCGAGGGGCTTGACACGAAACGCTGGCTGCTCGCCCACGAGGCCCGCACCGTCGACGGAGAACGCCCATGACCAAGGCCATTCGCATTCACGCCTATGGCGGCCCGGAGGTGATGAAATGGGAGGACGTGCCCACGCCGGAGCCCGGCCCCGGCGAGGCGCTGGTCAAGCAAGAGGCGGTGGGCCTCAACTACATCGATGTCTATTTCCGGACCGGCCTCTACAAGGCGCCGTCGATGCCGGCCACCATCGGCATGGAGGGCGCCGGGACCGTGACCGCCGATCGGCCCTGAGCGTCACCGAGGTGAAGGTCGGCGACCGCGTCGCCTATGCCGGCGGGACCATCGGAGCCTACGCCGTCGAGCGCGTCATCGCCGCCGATCGGCTGGTGCGCGTGCCGGCGGGGATCGATCTCCAGACCGCGGCGGCGATGATGCTGCAAGGCATGACGACGCAGTACCTGATCCGGCGCACCTACCGGGTGAAGAGCGGCGACACGATCCTGGTGCATGCGGCGGCCGGCGGGGTCGGGATGCTGCTCTGCCAGTGGGCCAAGCATCTCGGCGCCACCGTGATCGGCGTGGTCTCGACACCGGAGAAGGCGGAGCTCGCCCGCTCGCATGGCGTAACCCACGCGCTGGTCGGCCACGCGAATCTCGCCGCCGAGGTGAAGCGCATCACCGGCGGGGCGATGGTGCCCGTGGTCTATGATAGCGTCGGCAAGGACACCTTCATGGCCAGCCTGGACTGCCTCGCACCGCTCGGCCTGATGGTGAGTTTCGGCAACGCCTCTGGCCCGGTGCCGCCCTTCGACATATCCGTCCTGTCGGCCAAGGGAAGCCTGTTCCTGACCCGGCCGAGCCTCGCGAGCTACACGAGCAAGCGCGCCGACCTGGAAGCCGCGGCCAAGGAGCTGTTCGATGTGGTGGGGGTGGGGGCGGTGAAGATCGAGGTCAACCAGACCTTCCCCCTGAAGGACGCGGGAAAGGCCCATGAGGCGCTGGAGGCGCGGCGGACCACCGGCAGCACGGTGCTGCTGCC
Source organism: uncultured Pseudomonadota bacterium (assembly GCA_963830565.1). GTDB lineage: Bacteria > Pseudomonadota > Alphaproteobacteria > Acetobacterales > Acetobacteraceae > DATFDN01. The sequence goes on along the minus strand of CAWHMO010000005.1, from coordinate 520,460 downwards.
CTGAGCCAGGCCGGGAGGAGTTCCACCACCTCGGACAGACCGACGCGCGTCTCGCGCCGATCGCGCATCACCGCGATGATCGTCGCCTGCGCGCTGTTTATGCAGAATCTCGATTCCACCGTCATCGCCACCGCGCTGCCGACGATGGCCAAGGCGTTCGGCTCCGACCCGGTGCATATGAACGTCGCGCTGACCTCCTATCTGCTCAGCGTCGCGGTGTTTATCCCGGCAAGCGGCTGGGTGGCCGACAGGTTCGGGTCGCGTCGCGTGTTCTGCGCCGCCATCGCGGTGTTCACCGTGGGATCGGTGCTGTGCGGCCGCGCCGACACCGTCGGCTTCCTGGTCGCTGCCCGCATCCTGCAAGGCATGGGCGGCGCGATGATGGTCCCCGTGGGCCGGCTGGTGCTGCTGCGCACCGTGGCGCGCACCGAACTGGTGGCGGCCATGGCCTGGCTCACCGTCCCCGCCCTGCTCGGCCCCGTCGTGGGGCCGCCGGTCGGTGGGTTCATCGTCACCTATGCGTCATGGCGATGGATCTTCGACATCAACGTGCCGATCGGTGTCATCGGCATCATCCTGGTCCTGCTCTTCATCGAGGAGGTGCGCGAGCCGCCGACCGGGGCCTTCGACACGCGCGGGCTGGTGTTGTCGGGACTGGCGCTCTCGGGGCTGATGTTCGGGCTGGAGACGGCCGGCCGCGGCGTGGTCGCGCCGGCGATCACGGTCGCCCTGGTCTCGGCGGGGCTGCTCGCCGGGATCGGGTACGTGTGGCACGCGCGGCGGCACCCGGCGCCGTTGCTCGATCTGTCGCTCCTGCGGCTGCCCTGCTTCGGCGTCGCCCTGGGGTCGATGATGCCGTTCCGCGTCGGCATCGGCGCCATCCCGTTCCTGCTGCCGCTGATGCTGCAGGTGGGCTTTGGGCGCAGTGCCGCGCAGAGCGGCATGATCACCTTCGCCAGCTCGGCGGGCGCGCTGGTGATGAAGCCGGTCGCTCAGCGCATGCTGCGGCTGTTCGGCTTCCGTGATACGCTGGTTTGGAACGGGGTGGTCTCCGCGGTGCTGCTCGCCATCTGCGCGGCTTTTCGTCCTACCTGGCCGGCGGCGGCGATCTACGCCGCGCTGCTGATCGGCGGCTTTTTCCGCTCGCTCCAGTTCACCGCTTACAACTCGCTCGCCTATGGCGACGTGCCGCGCGCGCGGGTCAGCGCCGCGACCAGCCTCTATACCGCCGGGCAGCAGCTTGCCGCGACAATCGGCGTCTCCGCGGGCGCGGCAGGGCTGGAGGGCGCGATGGCACTGTCAGGGCGCACCACTCCGGCATTGTCGGATTTCAGTCTGGCGTTCCTGGGCGTTTCGATCTTCACGCTCGCCGCCGTCCCGATCGCGTTGCTGATGCCCCGCGAGGCTGGCGACGATCTGGCCGGCCGCGCACGGCCCCCGGCGGAGCCGCCTAGACCTCCTCCACTCGCTGCACCCCCGCCACCGACATCAGCGCCTGCGTCAGCCGAGGCGTCACATTGAAGCCGCCCGGAATGGCGATCTCCACGCTCCGCGCATCCCCGACCCAGGGCACCAGGATCACCCGGCCCTTCCCGCCTCCCTCGCGGCCCAGCAGGTCGCGGATGTGGGGGACAGCGGCGGTCTGCTCCAGCCAGACGCGGATCGCCGCGCCGGCACCAGCGGCGGCCTGATCGAGCGCGACGATCTCCTGCGCGGTCAGGCGCATCGTCTCGCCCTGCGGCTGCGCGTCCGCCGTGACCACGAGGTTTGTGCCCGAAACGACCAGCTCCCGCGCGCGGGCCAGAACCTCGCTGAACACTGTCACCTCGCACGAGCCGGACGCATCGGAGATGCGCACCCAGGCCATCCGGCTGCCGGTCCGGGTGATGCGTTCCTTTACCGCCACCACCGTTCCCGCGAGCTGCAGCCGACCGCCCGCCTGCGCACGACTCTCCACCTCTTTCATCGCCACCACGCCGAGCCGTCGCAGCACATGGCGGTAGGCGTCCAGGGGATGTGCGGTGAGGTGGAAACCGATCGCCTCCGCCTCGTAGCCGAGCCGCTCCAGCTCGGGCCAGTCGGCCGCATCGGGCAGCCGGAGCGCCTCCGGTTGCCCGCCTCCGCCGAACAGTCCGATCTGGCCGCTCTCGGCCTCACCGGCCAGGGCCTGGGCGCGGCGCAGGATCGTCTCGGCGCCCCCGAACACGCGGGCGCGATTCCGATCCAACATGTCGAAGGCCCCTGCCCGCGCGAGGTTTTCGAGCTGCATCCGGTTGAGCTGGCGTGGATCGACGCGGGCAGCGAAGTCGGCGATGTCGGCGAACGGGCGCTCGCCCCGCGCCACGACGATCGCCTGCATCGCCGCCATGCCCACCTTCTTGACCGCCGCCAGCGCATAACGGATCGCAAAGCGCCCATCCTCCTGCCGCTCCAGCGTGAAGTCCGCCGCCGAGCGGTTCAGGTCCGGCGGCAGCAGCTTAATTCCCAGCCGCTCGGCTTCCTGCTTCAGCCCCGCAAGCCGGTCGGTGTTGGCGAGCGCCAGACTCATGCAGGCCGCGATGAACGCTTCCGGATGGTTCGCCTTCATCCAGGCGGTCTGGTAGGCGACCAGCCCGTAGGCAGCGGCATGTGACTTGTTGAAGCCGTAATCGGCGAACTTCGCCATCAGCTCGAACACCTCGACTGCCTTTGGCTCGTCGATCCCGTTCGCCACCGCGCCATCGACGAAGGTCTTGCGCTGCGCCTCCATCTCGGCCCGGATCTTCTTGCCCATCGCCCGGCGCAACAGGTCGGCCGCCCCCAGGCTGTAGCCCGCCATGGTCTGGGCGATCTGCATGACCTGTTCCTGGTAGACCATGATGCCGTAGGTCTCGCTCAGGACATCCTTGATCGAGGGGTGCGGCGCCTCCCACGCCTCGCCGTGCTTGCGCCTGCAATAATCGGGGATGTTGGCCATCGGGCCGGGGCGGTACAGGGCGACGACGGCGATCAGGTCCTCGAAGCGGTCGGGACGCATCTGACGCAGCGCGTCGCGCATGCCCTGACCTTCGAGCTGGAACACCCCGCCGGCGTCGCCCCTCGCCAGCATCTCGAAGGTCCTGACATCGTCCAGCTTCAGCCTCGCCAGATCGACCTCGATGCCTTGCGGACGCAGATAGCCCACCGCGCGTTCAAGGATGGTGAGCGTGGTCAGGCCCAGGAAGTCGAACTTCACCAGCCCCGCCTGCTCCACATGCTTCATCGAGTATTGCGTAACCAGGAACTCGGAGCGCGGATCGCGATAGAGCGGCACCAGCTCGATCAACGGCCGGTCGCCGATGACGACCCCGGCGGCGTGGGTGGAGGCGTGCCGATACAGGCCCTCGACCTGCTGGGCGATCTCCAGGAGGCGCCGCACGGCTTCATCGTCCTGCTGCATCTGCTGGAGCCGCGGCTCGCCGGCAATGGCCTGGGGCAACGCCACCGGCTTGGCCGGGTTGTTCGGGATCAGCTCGGCCACCCGGTTCACCTGGCCGAACGGCATCCCGAGCACCCGCCCGACGTCGCGCACCGCCGCGCGCGCCTGCAACTTGCCGAAGGTGATGATCTGGGCAACCCGGTCGGCGCCGTATTCGCCGCGGACGTACTCGATGACCTGATCCCGCCCTTCCTGGCAGAAGTCGATGTCGAAATCGGGCATCGACACGCGCTCGGGATTGAGGAACCGCTCGAACAGCAGGTCGAAGCGCAGCGGGTCGAGATCGGTGATGGTGAGTGCCCAGGCGGCGAGCGATCCGGCTCCGGAGCCGCGTCCCGGCCCGACAGGGATGCCGCGCGCCTTCGCCCACTGGATGAAGTCGGCGACAATCAGGAAATACCCCGCGAAGCCCATCGCGGCGATCACGCCGAGCTCGTACTCCAGCCGCTCGGCGTACCGCGCCCGCGCCGCGGGGTCGGCGCCCATCGCGTCCAGCCGCTGCTCCAGACCCTCACGAGCCATCGCGCGCACCGTCTCCTCCTCGGTCTGGCCGGGGCGGACCTTGGGGCAGGCGGGCAGCAGCGGCTTGCGGCTCTCGGCCATCACCGCGCAGCGGCGAGCGATGGCCAGCGTGTTGTCGCAGGCCTCGGACAGATCGGCGAACAGCAGGCGCATGTCGGGCGCCGGCTTGAACCAGTGCTCTGGGGTGACGCGGCGGCGTTCGGCATCCGAGAGCAGCCTTCCCTCGGCGATGCACAGCAGCGCATCGTGCGCGGCGTGCATCTCGGGGCGGGCGAAGTAGCAGTCATTGGTGGCCACCAGCGGCAGGCCAGCTTCATCCGCGAGGCAGATCAGCCCCGGCTCGATCGCGCGGTCGATCTCCGTGCCGTGGCGGTGCAACTCCACCGCCGTCCGGTCGGGAAAGCCCTCGGCCAGCCGGGCCAGCACACGCTCGGCCTCGCGCCGTTGTCCCTCCGCGAGCAGCCGGCCCGGCGCTCCCTGGGTGCCGCCGGTCAGCAGGACCAAGCTCTTGGCATGCGCAACGATTGTGTCCAGCGATAGCTGCGCCCTCAGCCCCGGCTCGGTCTCCAGGAAGCTCCGCGATGAGAGGCGCTGCAAGTTCGCGAGCCCCGCCGCGTCCTGGGCCAACAGGATGACCGGATCGGGCGGCAATCGCGGGTTGTCTTCCCGAGCCAGGCCCACCTGGCAGCCGATGATCGGCTGCACGCCCTTGGCGGCACAGGCCTGGCTGAACTCCAGGGCGCCGAACAGGTTAGCCGTATCGGTGATGGCGACGGCGGGCATGCCGGCGTCGCGGGCCAGGGTGGCGATCTTGTCGGCCTTGATCGCGCCTTCGCTCAGCGAATAGGCGGAGTGGACGCGAAGATGGACGAAGTCAGCGTGAGGCATGGAGCGCAGTCTACGGATCCGCCGAGTCCCGGCGAGCCTCGCGTGGACGCGGACGTATCTGGGAAGCAGAACCCGCCATTGGGTTATGGTCACGTGAGCGGAACGAGGACCACATGAGCGCATCGGCAGCAAGGCGAAGCCCGATTCTTGGTCTCGCAGCCCTGCTCGTCTCAGGCATTTCTGCCTCGGTCGGCATCGGCGCCGGCGCGCACGCCGAAGACCCGCTCGCCGCCGCCTCGGCCAGCAATATGCAGGTCATCGGCCGCAGTGACCTGAACGGGGTCGGCAAGGGTGGCGAGGGTTTGGCGCTGAAGCAGTACCCGGGGGGCCGGCGCGTGCTGTATCTCGCCCACGAATTGGCGCCGATGTGTTTCAGTGTGATCGACGTCACTGCCCCCGAGCACCCGACCGTCATCACGCAAATTCCAGTCGAGGCGGATTTCGTGCGCTGCAACTCGCTCGGCCTCGCGGGTGATACGCTTGTCGTTGCCCATCAGACGGAAAAGGCGGGTCAGCCGCATGCCGGGCTCGACATCTACGACATCAGCGACCCGGCACAGCCGCGCAAGCTGTCGCACTTCGATACGTCGGGGCCGCACTCGCGCGGGGCTCATTTCGTCTGGTTCACCGACGGGCACTATGCCTATCTCTCGACGGGCGCGCGCGACTTCGTTCCCCGCAACCGGCTCGACGACCAGTTCCTGATGATCGTGGACGTGTCCGACCCGTCGCGCCCGCACGAGACCGGCCGATGGTGGCTGCCCGGCACGCGCGTGGGCGACGCGGCAGCCGAGCCGCCGCGCGTGTACCAGCCCGACAGCGGCATCCGCATGCACTCGCTCACGATCCCCGCCGAGCGGCCGGACCGCGCCTATGTCGGCTGGATCGACGGCGGCTGGGTGATCCTCGACATCGCCGACAAGGCGCATCCGCGCGCGATCGTTCGCCGCTCCTGGCAGTCGCTCGATGAGGGATTCGCGCATACGGTGCTGGCGCTTACCGGCCGGGGCATCGCGGTGCAGACCGAGGAAGCCACGCTCGATCGCTGCCGAGACTGGCCCAAGCGCAATTGGGTATGGAACATCTCCGACGAGCACCATCCCTACCCGCTCGCCCCCTTCCCGCCTGTGCCCGACCAGGATGCGCTGTGTCACGCGGGCGGGCGGTTCGGGTCGCATAACATCGACATGAACCGACCGATCGCGACCTCCCGCACCCTGAACCGCACGGTGGTCGGCAGCTACTTCAATGGCGGAGTGCGGGCGTATTCGATCGCCGACCCCTCGCATCCGGTCGAGATCGGCTCCGTCATCCCGGCGGCCCCGCCTGGCAACACGATGGGCACCATCCAGATCAACGACGTCTATGTGGATGAGAACGGTCTGATTTACGCCAACGACCGCTTCACGGGCGGACTGTATGTCATCCGCTACACTGGGCCGGTGCCGCTCGACTGACTTTCGCAGTCTCGCATCGATCGCGCCGCTGTAGTCGCGAGACCAGCACAGCAAGGACCAGGGCCAGCGCGACGAGGCAATCCACGCTCGCGGTGAATGCCCCGCCATAGGCACCAGGGCGGGGATCGTGACCGAGCGCGCTGAAGAACACCAGGCCGACCACCGCAACGCCGAGCGCATTGGCGAGTTGCTGCGCGGCCGCCAGCACGCCCGCAGCGGACCCGGCGAGACGACCCGGCAGCCCGGCCAGCACGGTCGCGACCAGCGGCGCCATCACTAGGCCCATGCCGGCCCCGTCGACCAGCAATGCGGCGCCGAGCAGCCATGCCGGGCCGCTCACGTCCATCCAGCCAACCATCAGCCGCAGTGCGCCGAGGCCGAGCGCCATGCCAAGCGCGCCGGCGATCAGCGGAGGCCGGCCCAGGTGGCGTCCGACCGGCCCGGCAGCGAGGGAGCTCGCGCTGAATGAGAGCGCCATCGTGGTGAACACCATGCCGGATGGTAGCGGAGCCAGTCCCCTGCCCTGCTGCAAATAAAGCGCCAACACCAGAAAGAACGAGGCTACGCCGCCGAATAACGCCAGCACCGCGACCAGCCCCAGGCGGAAGCCGCGCACTTGGAACAGCGCCGGATCGACCAAGGGCGCGGCGCCGCAGGCGGCGCGCCGGCGTTGCTGCCGGACGAAGGCCGCCAGCGACATCGCCGCCGCCGCGAAGCAGAGCCATGTCCAGGCCGGCCAGCCGCGGGCGCGACCCTCGATCAGCGGCAGCAACACGCTAGCGATACTGAATGTCACCAGAGCCGCGCCAAGCAGGTCGAGCCGGCCGCCCGAAGCCGCTCGCGACTCCGGCACTGCAACGGGGCTCAGCAGCAATGCCGCCGCGCCAACGGGAAGGTTGACCAGGAAGCAGGCGCGCCAGCCCAGGCCGAGGATGTCGGCTTGGATCAGCAACCCGCCGATCACTTGGCCGCAGGCCGAGGCAAGGCCGAGGACGACGCCGTAGGCAGCGAAGGCGCGCGGGCGGTCCGCGCCGACATAGGTCGTGCCGAGAATCGCCAGCACCTGTGGGGCCAGCAGCGCCGCGCCGATACCCTGCGCCGTGCGGGCGAGGATCAGCCACGCGGCGCTTGGCGCCAGGCCGCACGCCGCCGATGCCAGCGTGAACGCCGCGAGCCCGAGGACGAACACGCGGCGTCGCCCGTGAATGTCGCCAAGGCGTCCGCCGATGATCAGCAGCGCCGCATAGGCAAGGCCGTAGCCGGCAACCACCCATTCAATCGCCGCGGTGTCGGCGCGCAACTCCCGCTGCATCGACGGGATCGCCACGTTGACGATGAAGAAGTCGAGCACGACCATGAAGGTGCCGGCGAGAATTACCGCTAGCGCGAGCCAGCGGCGCAGCGTGAGCGTGCCGCACGGGACCGGCAATTCGCGCACATCGACGTTGCTCATGACCCTGTCCCCTGTGGTCCGCGTCGGTATTGACCCGGAGTGGCGATCAGGATCGCGGGGGCGCGCTGGCCAGTCGATTACGTTGCAGGTAATGAAACCATCGGCTGAACGGAGGCGTCGCGCCGCGTTCCGGCAGCCCTCTGGAGGATTTCCGCCGTCGCTGCGTCGGCCGGGTAGAAACACTCCAGCGCAAGTTCCGACAGCGTGACATCGACCGGGGTGCCGAACACGGTGATGGTGCTGAAGAAGGCAAGCACTCCGGCCTCGGTCACCAGTTCGAACGGCACCACCATGCCGGCGTAATCGCGCGCCGGCCGTGGCGGGCGCGGCGCGCTCGGTGCCGGATAGCCCTGCAGTTCCTCGCGCAACGCGATCAGCACCGGATCGGCGCTCGCCTCGACCTGCCGGCGCAGCCGTTCCAGAAGATGGCCGCGCCATTCGACCAGGTTGACGGTGCGTGGCGCGAGACCCGCCGGATGCAGCGCGAGCCGCATCACGTTCACTGGCGGGCGCAGAAGTTCGGCGTCAACGCCGACCAGCAGCGGCGGGATGGCGTCATTCGCGGTGACGAGCGTCCAATGCCGATCCACCGCGAGCGCGGGATAGGGCGCATGCCGCTGGATCACCAGTTCCATGGCCCGGCGCGCGGCCGCGAGCGCCGGATGGTCGAGCTTGCGTTCCCCGAACACCGGCGCATAGCCGGCCGCGGTGAGCAGCACGTTGCGCTCGCGCAGGGGGACGGCCAGTTGCTCCGCCAGATTCAAGACCATGTCGCGGCTTGGCTGCGCGCGGCCGGTCTCCAGGAAACTAATACCAAAACTCGCCAATCAGAACCGGTGAGCCCAGTCGCGCAGCCCAAGGGACATGATGATCCAGGGCTGAGCCTCCAATTTGTTCCATGCATCGCAGCAGTGATCGAGCAGGGCTTCGGCGTTGTCGAACACGCGATTGGATAGCCAGTTGTCGCGCATGAACTGCCAGACGTTCTCCTGGGCGTTCAGCTCAGGGCACTTTGGCGGCAGTGGCACGATGCTGATGTTGTCGGGGACAGCCAGCTTGGCGGAGAGGTGCCATCCGGCTTGGTCGAGCAATAGCACCGCATGGCGTTCGGGGGCGACATCGGCGGAGATCGCCGCGAGGTGCAGGTCCATCATCGCCGTATTGCACCAGGGCAGGACCAATCCGACCGCCTTGCCCTGGCTGGGGCAGATCGCGCCGAAGATGTAGGTCGAAGCGGTGCGCTGGTCAGATGGCGCCGCAGGGCGGGCGCCGCGCTTCGCCCAGCGGCGGGTGATCTTGTTCTTTTGTCCGATCCTGGCCTCGTCTCCGAACCAGACCTCTATGCGGGCGGGATCGAGGCCGCGCTGGCGCGCGATCGTCTCCACCGTGGCGGGCCAGTTTTTTTAAACGCCTCGATGGCGCCTGCCGCCTGCGCGTGGTGGCGCGGGCGAGCCGACAGCTTGCGGTAGCCCATCGCCCGCAGCTCGCGGCTCAGCGTCTGCTTCGATACGCTGATCCGGAACTCGTCCCAGATCCATTGGCGGAGGTCGATAATCCGCCAGCGGATCACGCCATGCACCGCCGGGATCGGCCCGCTTTCGACCATCGCGGCCAGCGCCGCGCGGTGCTCGCCGTTCAGGCGCGACGGCTGCCCCGGCGCTTTGCGGTCGATCAGCCCCGCGGGGCCGAGCGCGTTGAACCGGAGCACCCAGTCACGCACGACCTGGAGGGTCACGCCACCGATCTGTGCCGCCTCCGTGCGGGTCGCGCCATCATAGATCGCCGCCAGCGCCAGCAGCCGACGCACCTGGTTGCCGTCCGTGCTCTCACGAGCCGCACGGCGCAGCTGCACCGCGTCGAAGTCGGCTCTCAGCGGGATCGGCATGGCGAACCTCCTCTGTTCGCCAGCCTTAAATCAGATCATCCCCGCGTCGGGGAATCCCCCACGATAAGTCGGAGTTCAGGAGGATTTGGTATAAGATGCCGCGTGGAGATGTTGCCCTCCAGCGCCAGGTCGAGCTGGCTGATGCGACGGCGCTGCCGCCACTCGCGCAGCAGCGGTCCGAAAGTGCGTGCGGTGACTGACATGCCGGGATGATAGCCCGCGCGCTCCGCCCCCTCCATGACCTGGAAGGTAATCGACTTCGCGCCGGCGTCGGCGATTCCTAGCGTGCGGGACCGGCAAGCAGGCTTCGCCGCCCGCAACAACAGGAGCACCACATGCGAACAGTCAACGAGACCGTCGCCGGCTACATTGCGGCATGGAACGAGACCGATGCCGGCCGCCGCCGCGACATTATCGCGCGGACGTGGAGCGAGGACGGCAGCTATCTCGACGCACATCGCGACAGCACCGGCCACGCCGCGATCGATGAGATGATCGCGGCCGCACAGGAGAGCTTCCCGGGCTATCGCTTCCGTTTATCGAGCGGGATCGAGGCGCATCATGACCGTATGCGGTTCAGCTGGAGCGCCGGCGGTACCGAGCAGGCGCCGCTGTTCTTCGGTGGCACCGACTTCGCGACGTTGGCCGACGACGGCCGGCTGCGCGCGGTCACCGGCTTCACCGACGCAATGCCGAGCCAAGCCTGACCTCCAGCCCGCTCCCTTTTCCGCGATGGCGGAGACGGGAGTCGTCATCCCCAAGGAGACCGACCGAGATGAAGAAGATCGCCACTGCCACTGCTTTGCTCACCGCAATTGGCAGCGGGACCGTCCTGGCACAGGGAGTTCCTCCCGGCTTCGCCCCCTGGCATAGCGGCTGGCCCAGCACCACCGAATCGCGGCAGGCGCCGGCGATGAATGCCCGCAGGGCGACCACGCCGCGCCCCGAGAGCCGCACCGCGACAACGAGGAACGGCGGGCCCATTCCTGTCGCAGGCAACGCCCAGAACACTTATCGCAGGAGCTAGCGCTCGGATGCTGACACTTGGTACCAAGTGTCAGCATCGCGTCTGCGTGATCCCTCTCCCGACCCCTCCCGCAAGGGAAGGGTAAGCATTGTGACCTCCCTCACACAGGTTCTCGCCTCCTGCCGCTACGGATAGCAGGCGGTCCATCGCGGCCCGCGCACATCAGGCAGTGCGAGACCCGCTAGGGAGATACAAGAATGGCTGTTCAGGATCTTTACGCGGCGGTCTGGGAGAAGACCCAGGGGCCGGCGTGGCAAGCGCGCCATCGCATGACCGCCGCCAACTACCAGGCGACCTTCGACCAGCTGGTCAAGCAGGGCTATCACCTGACCGTGGTTACCGGCTACGCGCCGGCCAACGAGGATCTCTATGCCGCTGAATGGGTAGCCGGGCCGGCACCCGCCTGGGAGGCGCGGCACCGCATGAGCGCCAACGATTATCAGGCGACATTTGACACCTTGACGAAGGCCGGCTTTCGCCTGCGCACCGTCAGCGGTTACGCGGTCAACAATCAGGATCTATACGCAGCTTTGTGGGACAAGGCACCCTCGCCTCCCTGGCAGGCACGCCACCGCATGACGGCGGCACAATACCAGACGACGTTCGACGAGCTGACGAAGCAGGGCTATCGCCTGGCCTGGGTCAACACTTATACCAAATCCTCCTGAACTCCGACTCATCGTGGGGGATTCCCCGACGCGGGGATGATCTGATTCAAGGCTGGCGAACAGAGGAGGTTCGCCATGCCGATCCCGCTGAGAGCCGACTTCGACGCGGTGCAGCTGCGCCGTGCGGCTCGTGAGAGCACGGACGGCAACCAGGTGCGTCGGCTGCTGGCGCTGGCGGCGATCTATGATGGCGCGACCCGCACGGAGGCGGCACAGATCGGTGGCGTGACCCTCCAGGTCGTGCGTGACTGGGTGCTCCGGTTCAACGCGCTCGGCCCCGCGGGGCTGATCGACCGCAAAGCGCCGGGGCAGCCGTCGCGCCTGAACGGCGAGCACCGCGCGGCGCTGGCCGCGATGGTCGAAAGCGGGCCGATCCCGGCGGTGCATGGCGTGATCCGCTGGCGGATTATCGACCTCCGCCAATGGATCTGGGACGAGTTCCGGATCAGCGTATCGAAGCAGACGCTGAGCCGCGAGCTGCGGGCGATGGGCTACCGCAAGCTGTCGGCTCGCCCGCGCCACCACGCGCAGGCGGCAGGCGCCATCGAGGCGTTTAAAAAAACTGGCCCGCCACGGTGGAGACGATCGCGCGCCAGCGCGGCCTCGATCCCGCCCGCATAGAGGTCTGGTTCGGAGACGAGGCCAGGATCGGACAAAAGAACTGCCGTGGGCGGCCAAGACCTGTATGCAGCGATTTGGGAGCAGGTCGGCGGTCCAGCCTGGCAGGCGCATCACCGCATGAGCGCGGCCGCATTCCAGACAATATCCGCACAGCTCGCGCAGCAAGGCTATCGGCTGCGCGTCGCCAATGCGTGCAGCGTGAACGGCCAGGACTTGTATGCGGCGCTGTGGCAACAGCCATCAGGGCCCGCATGGGTGGCCCATCACGGCATGACCGCAGACGCCTACCAGATCTTCTTCAACGACCTGGTGGGGCAGGGCTACCGCCTGGCCACGGTCGCCGGCTATGCGGGCGACCAACCGGTGGACGTGGTGCTGCATTTCCCGATGCAGAGCCAATTGCAATCCGAATGGTGCTGGGCGGCGACGTCAGTCAGCACGGCGCATTTCTACGACCCGAACTCGCACTGGACGCAATGCGAGATGGTCAACGCGCAGAAGAAGCTGACCACCTGCTGCGCCGACGGCGGCTCGAACGCCTGCAACAAGCCCGGCTACGTCGGCGACGCGCTGAACACCTGCAACCACCTGGCCGGCAGCGCCGGCGGCGCCACCGCCTATCCTGCCATCATCAGCCAAATGGCCAACCGCAACCCGATCGCGATTCGCATCGGCTGGTCCGGCGGCGGCGGCCATGCGATCGCCGTGACGGGCGTGCAAGATGACGACATGGTGGTGGTGGACGACCCGATCTACGGACACTCCGTCATCACCTACGACACGCTCTGCCATAGCTACCAGGGCAGCGGCAGCTGGACGGAACTGGTACACGACCAAGGCCTGAATGACGCCCGTCGCTCAGGACCCATCCCAAGGAGCCCCCGATATGCCCCTCATCATCCCCGAGGCGCCTCCGGCCGCGATCGCGCCTGTGACCGCCGCCATGGCGAAGCTTGCGAGCCGGCCCGGACTGACCAGCGCCGCACCAATGATCGCCGCCGGCGCTACCCAGTTCGCGGCAGCCGGCAGCGCTGCCAAGCCCAGCCTGTCCTCGAAGTTCTACGTGCTCGGACTCGCCGATGTGGCTGCAGGGCGCGGGCTTGAAACCGCGCGTCATGTCGGCTGGCGGCATGTGCTCGCCGGCGCCGCTGGCGGCAGCCCGGTCATGGCCGAGGTCGCTGTCGGCGCCACGCCGACCACGTACTCGTTCGCGTCTGTCACCAACAGCCCGTTCACCGCCGACCTGGAGACCCAGACCGCAGCATTGCTGAAGGATCCGGCGGTTGCAGCCGGATCCTTCGAGCTGTCGCTGGTGCAGGTGCCTGCGTTGGCGGTGGTTGCGGCGTGGGTGCAGGACAAGGCCGGCTCGGCCGACTTCCTCGTGCCGCTGCGCCCGAGCCCTCCGGCTTTGACGCCCGGTCGTCACTACACCCCGGCGGATTTCGTTGCCGCTCTCCGCGGTCCGGCGCAGGCAAAGCTGCAGGCCGACGCGCCTGGAAAGGCAGGCTGACACGGGCGGCGGGTCGCTGGCGGCGGCCCGCCCTCCCTTCACGCCGGCACCACCCGTCCGTCGCGCAAGGTCACCCGCCGGTCCATCCGCGCTGCCAGTTCTGGATTATGCGTCGCGATCAGCGCCGAAAGCCCCTGGCCGCGCACCATCGCCAACAGTTCTTCGAACACCACCCCCGCCGAAGCCACGTCCAGATTGCCGGTGGGCTCGTCCGCCAGCAGCACCCGGGGCCGGTTCGCCAACGCCCGCGCGATCGCCACCCGCTGCTGCTCGCCGCCGGACAGCTTGCCCGGCAGATGCCCCGCGCGCGGCGCCAGGCCGAAGGCGCGCAGTAATTCCATCGCACGCTCGGCCGCCTCGCGTCGCGTCCGCCCGGCGATCATCTGCGGCAGAACCACGTTCTCCAACGCCGAGAACTCGGCCAGCAGGTGGTGAAACTGATACACGAATCCGATCGTGTCGCGCCGGATCGCCGTGCGCGCCGCATCGGCGAGCGAGCCGGCATCGCGTCCCGCGACGATCACCGACCCGCCATCCGGCCGCTCCAGCAGCCCCGCCAAGTGCAGCAGCGTCGATTTGCCCGCCCCTGACGGCGCCACCAGCGCCACGATCTCGCCCACCGCTAAGGCGAGGTCCACGCCGCGCAAAACGGCGAGCGGCGCAGCGCCGCTGCGATAGACCCGCTGCACCCCGCGCAGCACCAACGGCGGCGCGGCGTCACTCATTGCGCAGCGCCTCGACCGGATCGGTACGCGCGGCTCGCCAGCTTGGATACAGCGTTGCCAGCAACGATAGCACCAGCGCCATGACGACCACCTTCGCGACCTCCGCCCCGTCGAGCCGCGCCGGCAGATGCGCCAGATAGTAGACCTCCGGGTTGAACACGTTCACCCCGGTCAGGCTCTGTACGGCGTTCTGGATGCTGTCGATGTTGAGCGTGAACACCACGCCGAGGATGGTACCGATAACCGTCCCGGTGATGCCCACCGAAGCGCCGCACATCAGGAAGATCCGCATCACCGCGCCGCGCCCGGCGCCGATCGTGCGCAGCACCGCGATGTCGCGCGTCTTGTCCTTCACCATCATGATGAGACTGGAGATCACGTTGAACGCGGCGACCAGGATGATCAGCGCCAGGATGATGAACATCACGTTCTGCTCGACCTGGACGGCGGTGAAGAAGCTGTTGTTGCTCTGCTGCCAGTCGATGATGCTGACCGGCGCCCCGGCCAGCGCCTGGCGGATTTCCGCGGCCACGGCGGCAACGCGGTCCGGGTCGCGCAGCATCACCTCGATCTGCGTCGCGGCATTCGGCTTCTGGAAATAGACCTGGGCCGCCGATAGCGGCATGAACACGTAGCTGCTGTCATAAGCGAACTCGCCCACGTTGAAGATCGCCGCGATACGGTACGATTTCACGCGCGGCACCGTGCCGAACGGCGTGGCGGCGCCCTGCGGCGAAACCAGGGTGATCGAGTTGTTGAGCCAGACCCCGAACTGACGCGCCAGCCCGCTGCCGACGGCGATTGTGTCGTCGCCCTTGAAATCCTCGAGCGAGCCGGCGATGACGTGATCGCTGACGAGCCGCGTGGCCCTGAGGTCGGCGGGTTCGATGCCGCGCACGAAGCCGCCCGAGGCCGTGCCGGCGGGATTGGTGATCAGCACCTGCCCGTCCAGCACCGGGACCGCCGCGACCACGCCCGGCAGAGTTCGGATGCGCCCGGCCAGGGCGTCGTACTCCGTCAGCCGCCCGCCCACGCCGTACACACCGAGATCGCCGTTGAACCCCAGGATGCGGCTGAGCAGGTCGATCTTGAACCCGCCCATCACGCTCATCACGATGATCAGCGTCGCCACGCCGAGCGCGATGCCGACAAGCGAGAACGCAGCGATCACCGAGACGAACCGCTCGCCCCGGCGGGCGCGCAGATAACGCGCGGCGACCGCGCGCTCGAAGGCTCCGAACGCCATGGCTCAGCCGATGCGGGCGAGCGCGCTCTCGACGGAGGCCTCCTGGCGCTCCCCGCCGGCACGGCGCTTCAGCTCCACCGTGCCCGCGGCCGCGCCGCGCGGCCCGACCACGATCTGCCACGGATGACCCATCAGGTCGGCATCGGCGAACTTCACGCCCGCCCGGTCCTCGCGATCGTCGTACAGCGCCGCCCGGCCGAGCCTCGCGTAAAGATCCTCGCATATGCGGTCGCACGCCGCATCGCCGCGCTTGAGATTCAGGATCACCGCCTTGAATGGCGCGACGGCATCCGGCCAGATGATCCCCGCCTCGTCGTGGCTCGCCTCGATCACGGCGCCGACCAGGCGGCTGATGCCGATGCCGTAGCTGCCCATCTCCGGCGTCGCCGGCTTGCCGTCCGGGCCGGCGACCGACAGGCCCATCGCCCTCGAGTACTTGGCGCCGAAATAGAAGATATGGCCGACCTCGATGCCGCGCCCCTCCCGCCGGCGCTCCGGCGCGACCTCTTCCCAGGACGCAGGGTCGTGCTTGTCATCGGTCGCGGCATAGTGCGAGGTCATTTCGGTGAAGAACCTCTGCAAATCCTCGGCGTTGCCCTGGTCGAACCCACCCGCTCCGCCGGAGAGATAGTCCATCTCCTCGAACGCCGCGTCGTAATAGACTTGGCTTTCTCCCGTAGGCGCCAGAATGATGAACTCGTGCGAGAGGTCGCCGCCGATCGGTCCGGATTCGGCCTCCATCGGGATCGCCTTCAGGCCCATGCGCTGAAAAGTGCGCATATAGGCGAGCATCATCTTGCGATAACTGACCACCGCGCCCGCGTAGTCGAGGTCGAAGCTATAGGCATCTTTCATCAGGAATTCCCGCCCGCGCATCACGCCGAAGCGCGGCCGGACCTCGTCGCGGAACTTCCATTGGATGTGGTACAGGATCTGCGGCAGTTCGCGATAGCTCCTCAACGACTGACGCATCAGGTCGGTGATCATCTCCTCGTTGGTCGGGCCGTACAGCAGCTCGCGGTCATGGCGGTCGCGCAGGCGCAGCATCTCCTTGCCGTAATCATCGAAGCGCCCGCTCTCGCGCCACAGCTCGGCCGGCTGGATGGTCGGCATCAGGCATTCCTGTGCGCCGGCCGCGTCCTGCTCCTCGCGCACGATCCGCTCGATGTTGCGCAGCACGCGATAGCCGAGCGGCAGCCAGGCGTAGATCCCCGCCGAGGTCTGCCGCACCAGCCCCGCGCGCAGCATCAACCGATGGGAGGCGATCTGTGCCTCCGCGGGCGTTTCCTTCAGGGTGGGGATCAGGCTGTGAGATAGACGCATCGAACGGTCCATGTGTCGGGGCAACGGAACCTAGCGGCGCGAGCCGGCCCTGCCAAACCCTGTCGGAACACCGGAAATTTTTGTGCGCCGCACAATTACTCCGGATGCAAAATCACGATCAAATGCGAAATCTTGGCGAAACTTCGTGACATCAACCGCAACCGAGAGTAAAAAGCGCCGGGCTGATCGATGGCCCAAGTTTAGGGAAGAAACGCCACTCACGGCGGGATCGAGGGGACATCCTCCTCTTCCCGGCCGTGACGTTGGACTCTCGAGTTCCCGCGCGTCGGACGCAGCCTAATGCACCGGCATCGCCAGCATCCCGTCCCGCAAATTCAGATACGGACTGCTGATCAGCCAGTACACGCCGAGCCAAATCACCCCGGC
Organism: uncultured Pseudomonadota bacterium; assembly: GCA_963830565.1. Taxonomy (GTDB): domain Bacteria; phylum Pseudomonadota; class Alphaproteobacteria; order Acetobacterales; family Acetobacteraceae; genus DATFDN01. The sequence goes on along the minus strand of CAWHMO010000005.1, from coordinate 503,291 downwards.
GACGATCGTCGTGGCGATCACGGTACGCACCAGGTGCGGATGCTCGGGCGCTCCCCGCCAGCCGCTCAGCGCATCCGGATCGGGTTGCGCCCGAATGCCCCAGGGCAGCACGGCAAACAGTGCCACCCACCAGATCAGCACGTATAGAACGCACCCGTTGAACCAGCCCAAGACTACCCCACCCGCAGCAGATGCACGTCCACCAGCGGCCGCTTCTGCAAGCCACGTCCGACCACGCGCCGCAACGCCGCCCGGGCCGCGTCTGCCAGACCCTGATCCTCGCGCCGGAGCGCGACCGGCAACTCGGATACGGAGGCGGCGAATTCCTCGGCGATGCGTGCCGTCTCTGGGTCGTCGGGCTCGAACAGACCGGGGGCACTGACCCGCGGCGTGGCGATTATGCGTCCAGTCTTATCCACCGCCAAGCTGCCCAGCACGACGCCGTTAAACAGCATCCGCCGACGCGCCGCGAGCACGCCACCATCAAGCCGCACCAGCCGCGATCCGTCGGCGACCAACCTGCCCACAGGGGCACTGTCCGTGACTTCGGCGCGCCCCGGCGCGAGATTCAGGATGTCGCCATCTTCCAGCAGGACCGGCGTCGCCCCGGCTTCGCGCGCCAGCGCGGCGTGGGCGGAAAGGTGGCGCCATTCTCCATGCACGGGCACCCCGAGGCGCGGGCGCACCAGGCGGTACAGACGCCGAAGCTCGTCGCGGGCAGGATGGCCGGAGACGTGGACCAGGTGATCCATGTCGGTCATCAGCTCGACGCCGCGGCGGACAAGGTTATCCTGCACGGTACCGATCGCCCGCTCATTGCCGGGGATCACCCGACTTGAGAAAATGACCGTATCGCCCTCGCCCAGAACGATCCGCGGGTGCGTGTCCATCGCGACCCGCGCCAGGGCGCTGCGTGGCTCGCCTTGGCTGCCGGTAATCAGGATCAGCAGGTTGTCGTCCGGAATCGAGCCCGCGTCATCCTCGGTCACGAACTCCGGCACACCGTTCAGGTATCCCGTCTCGCGCGCCGCCGCGACCAGGTTACGCAGGCTGCGGCCGACCAGCGCCACGCTGCGGTCCGCCTCCCGTGCCGCCAGCGCGATGCTTTCGATGCGTGCGATATTGGACGAAAAACAGGTGACGGCGACCCGCCCGGACAGACCACGGACCAGTGCGCCCAGGCTGCGGCGAACCTCCTGCTCGCTGCCTGAATGACCCTCCACCATGGCGTTGGTCGAATCGCAGACCATTGCCAGCACGCCCTCATCGCCGAGCGCCTTCAGCGCCGCCTCGTCCGTGCGCGGGCCGATGAGCGGGTCCGGGTCGAGCTTCCAGTCGCCGGTGTGCAGCACGACCCCGGCCGGCGTGGTGATAACCAGGGCTTGTGCTTCGGGTATCGAGTGCGCGACGCGAATGAAGCGGAGGCTGAATGGCGGCAGGTCGAACGCGCCGCCGGGCGGGATGACCCGGAGGTTCACCTGTCCCAGAAGCTGCGCCTCGCCTAGCTTGCGCCGCAGCACGGCGGCGGCGAAGGGGGTGGCGTAGACCGGACAGCGCAGTTGCGGCCACAGCCAGGCCACCGCGCCGATATGATCCTCGTGCGCGTGGGTGATCACCAGCCCGACTAGCTTGTCACGCCGCTCGGCGATGAAGCCCGGATCGGGCATCATTACATCGACCTCAGGATGGGCCGCACCGCCGAAGCCGATGCCGCAATCGACCGCGAGCCATCGCCCCGCGCTGCGATACAGGTTCAGGTTCATGCCGATCTCGCCCGTCCCGCCCAGGGGCAGGAAGGCCAGGTCGCCGTTGGCGCCGCTCATTCGGTTTCGCTCAGTCTCGCTCGGTCCCTGGACAATGTGGGCGCGGGATTGCGCTCCGCCAACATCCGCAGGCCTTCCAAGGTGAGATCGGGGTCGATGTGCTCGATGACGAGCGTTCCTTCCGCCAGCAGCGGCGCCAGCCCTCCGGTGGCGATCACCTTCATCGGCCCACCGAACTCGCCCCTGATCCGCGCGACCAGGCCCTCGATCAGGCCGACATAGCCCCAGTAGATGCCGGACTGCATCGCCGGAACCGTCGACCGGCCGATGACCGCCTGTGGCCGGCCGATGCCGATGCGCGGCAGCCGCGCGGCGGCGTGATGCAATGCCTCGAGCGAGAGATTGATGCCCGGTGCGATCACGCCGCCGAGATAGGCACCATCCGCATCGACGACATCGAACGTGGTAGCCGTCCCCAGATCGACGATGATCAGCGGGCCGCCGAAGCGCGCCACCCCGGCCAGCGAGTTGAGCAGCCGGTCGGCGCCCACCTCCTCGGGGTTGTCCACCTTGATCGCGAAACCCCAGTCAAGCGACGCGCGCGCCACCAGCGGCTCGATGGCGAACCAGTCGCGGCAGAGGCGGCGCAGATGGTACAGCGCCGCCGGCACCACGGTGCCGATCACCGCCGCGCCGATGGCGTTTCGGTCGATCCCGCAACGGTCGAGCAGCGCGAGCAGCCAGACCGCGTATTCATCGGACGTGCGATGCGGGTCGGTGCGGACACGCCACACGCCGCGCCAGCCCGCGTCGTCATGCACCGCCACCACGACGTTCGTATTGCCCGCATCGACGACGAGGAGCACGCGCCCTACCCGAACAACGCCGCGGCCGCGGAATCCGCGGCCGCGACGAACGGACCAGGGAACAGGAAGAACAGGAGCGTGTAGAGACCCGTCACGGTCGCGACGAAGGCCACGCCCATCGGCTTGCGGTCGAAAGCCGGCTCCGGCGCGTCGAAATACATCACCTTGACGATGCGGATGTAATAGAAGGAGGAAACGACGCTGGTCAGCACGCCGATCACGGCCAGTGCCCACATCTGCGCGTCCACGGCGGCAAGGAACACGTACAGCTTGGCGAAGAATCCGGACAGTGGCGGGATGCCGGCCATGCTGAACATGAACACGGCGAAGGCCAGCGCCAGCGCCGGGTCGGTGCGGGCCAGCCCGCCCAGGTCCTCGATCCGCTCCAGCGCGACGCCGCGACGGCGCATCGCCAGGATGCAACCGAACGTGCCCGCGGCCATGAACACGTAGACGATCAGATAGACCAGCACGCCGCGAACGCCCACGGGGCCGCCTACGGCGAGACCGATGAGCGCATAGCCCATGTGGCCGATCGAGGAATACGCCATCAGCCGCTTGATGTTGGTCTGCCCGATCGCACCCAGCGCGCCGAGAATCATCGAGGCGATGGAGATGATCTCGATGATCAGTCGCCACGACCCGAGCACGGTCCCGAACGGTTCCGCCAGCGTGCGCAGGAACAGTCCCATGGCGGCGATCTTGGACGCGGTCGCGAGGAAGGCGGTGATCGGCGTGGGCGCACCCTCGTAAACGTCCGGCGTCCACATATGGAACGGCACGGCCGCCACCTTGAACGCCAGGCCGACGATCACGAACACGACGCCGACGATCATCCCGGCCGATGCACCGCCCGAAGCCGACAGCACATGCCCGATCTGCGCGAAATCCATCGTGCCCGAGAACCCGTACACGAGCGAGATCCCGTATAGAAGCAGCCCGGAGGCCAGGGCGCCGAGCACGAAATACTTGAGCCCCGCCTCGGCCGAGCGCAGATCGTCGCGGGCGAACGCGGCAAGCACGTACGAGGAGAGCGACAGCAGCTCGAGCGAGAGATAAAGCGTGATGAGGTTCGACGCCGAGGCCATCCCCATCATGCCGACCGTCGCGAACAGGACCAGGACCGGGAACTCGAAGCGCGCAATGCCTTGTCGTCGATTGTAGTCGAGCGACAGCATCAAGGTGAACGCCGAGCTGATCAGAACCAGCGCCTTGATCAGCACGGCGAACGAATCGACGGTGAACTGGCCCTGGAACCCGATGCCACCCGCGCGCGTCACCATCAGGAAGCCAGTAAGCAAAAACGCCCCCAGCACCAGCATGGTGACGGTCTGCGTCTGCTCGGTCTTTCGCAGCACGCCATAGACGAGGATCATCATGCCCAGGACGGACAGGACGATCTCGGGGAGAGCGATTTCCCAGTTCATGGCCGCACCGCCTGCGCCAGAGTCACCCGCTGGGAAGCCAGGGGCGCCGCGAGCGCCTGTTGATGCTGCTGCACCATGGAAGTCACCGTCGCGTCCCAGAACCGCGTGAAGCTCGACGGGTAGGCTCCCATCCAGATCGTCAGCACCAGCAGCGGGGTGAACACCGCGATCTCGCGCGGCGACAGATCGAGTATCGAGCGCAGGTCGATCTTGGTCAGCCGTCCGAAGATAATTCGGCGGAACAGATACAGCGTGTACATTGGGCCGAGGATCATCCCCATCCCACCCAGCAGGGCCAGCCAGAAATTCACGTGCAGCGAGCCGATGATGACCAGGAATTCGCCGACGAACCCCGACGTGCCGGGAAGCCCCACCGAGGCCATCGCGAACACCATGAATGCGAACGAATAGAGCGGCATCCTGTCCGCCAGCCCGCCATAGCGCGAGATCTCGCGGGTGTGCAGCCGGTCGTAGATCACGCCGACGATCAGGAACAGCGCCGCCGAGACGATGCCGTGCGACAACATCTGAAAGAGCGCGCCCTGGATGCCCTGGACGTTGAAGGTGAAGATCCCGATCGTCACCACCCCCATATGCGCAACGGAGGAGTAGGCGATCAGCTTCTTCATGTCCTCCTGCGCCAGCGCGACGTAGGCGGTATAGATCACCGCGACGACCGACAGCGTGAACATCAGCGGCGCCAGACGGGCCGAGGCAATCGGCAGCATCTCGAACGAGAAGCGGATGAACCCGTATCCTCCCATCTTCAGCAGCACGCCGGCCAGGATCACCGACCCTGCCGTCGGCGCCTCCACATGCGCGTCGGGCAGCCAGGTGTGGACCGGCCACATCGGCACCTTGACTGCGAAGGAGGCGAGAAAGGCGAGGAACAGCCAGGTCTGCATCCCAGGCGGGAAGTTGGTGTGGATCAGGGTCGGGATGTCGGTGGTGTGCGCGTAGCCCCACATCGCGAGCAGGGCGAGCAGCATCAGCACCGAGCCGGTGAGCGTGTAGAGGAAGAACTTGAACGCCGAATAGACCCGGCGCGGGCCGCCCCAGACCCCGATGATGAGGAACATCGGGATCAGCACGCCCTCGAAGAAAATGTAGAAAACGATGAAGTCGAGCGCGCAGAACATCCCGACCATCATGGTCTCGAGAATCAGGAAGGCGATCATGTACTCGCGCACATAGCGCGTGATCGAATCCCAGCTCGCCAGAATGCAGATCGGCGTCAGCAGCGTGGACAGCAGCACGAACAGCACCGAGATCCCGTCCACGCCCATCTTGTAGCCCACGCCGTAGCCGGGCAGCCATGGGACGCTTTCGACGAACTGGAACCCCGGATCACGGGGGTTCCAGTCGGCCCAGAGCACCAGGCTGAGAGCAAGGACGATCAGGCTGGTCCAGAGCGCGGTCCAGCGCGCGTTGGCGGCAACCGTCTCGTCGTCGCCGCGCACCGCCATGATCACGCAACAGCCGACCAGCGGCAGCCAGGTGATGATCGACAGCACCGGAAAGCCGACCGTGTTTCCGAGGGAGTTCATTGCATCACCCCCAGACCAGGAACACGCCGACCAGCGCCACGAGGCCGATCAGCATCACGAATGCATAGACCGCGATCGACCCGCTCTGGAACTTTACCGCGCCCTTGGAGCCGTCCACCGCCATGGCGGCGAGGCCGTTGGGAACTCCGTCGATGAGCGTCGCGTCTCCGGTGTGCCACAGCAGCCGCGCCAACCGGAAGGCAGGGCGGACGAACAGGAAGTCGTAGATTTCGTCGAAATAGTACTTGTTCAGCAGCAGCAGGTAGATCGGACGGAACGTGTTGGCCAGCCGGATCGGCAGCATCGGATTGAGCATATAGAACCAATAGGCCACCGCGATCCCAGAGAGGCCGGTGAGCAGCGGGATGTAGCGCACGCCGCCCGGCAGATCCTCCATGCGCTGCATGACGTGGTTGTCGGGCGCGATCACGATCGCATGACGCCAGTAGAGATCCCAGTCGTTGCCAAGCAGCAGGTTGTGCAGCAGGAAGCCGGCGACGATCGCCCCGATCGACAGCACGCAGAGCGGCAGCAGCATCACCCACGGGCTCTCATGCACATGCTCTTGGACATGGTGGTCGGCGCGCGAAGTGCCATGGAACGTCATGATCAGCAGCCGCCAGGAGTAGAAGGCCGTGCAGAAAGCAGCGGCGACGCCGGCGATGAAGCCATAGATCGAGGCCGGCGAACCATAGGCGAACGCCGCCTCCAGGATCGCGTCCTTCGAGTAGTAGCCTGCGAACGGGAAGATGCCGCCCAGCGCCAGGCTGCCGATCCACATCGTGACATAGGTGATCGGGATCTTCCGCCACAGCCCGCCCATCCGGCGCATGTCCTGCTCGTCGGACATGGCGTGAATCACCGAGCCGGCGCACAGGAACAGCAGCGCCTTGAAGAAGGCGTGGGTCAGCAGGTGGAAGATCGAGGCCGGGTAGGCCTCCACCCCGGCGGCGATGAACATGTAGCCGAGCTGCGAGCAGGTCGAGTAGGCGATCACCCGCTTGATGTCGTTCTGCACGCAGCCGATGGTCGCGGCGAACAGGCACGTCGTCGCGCCGATCACCTCGACCAGGGTCAGCGCCGCCGGGGCGAGGTCCATCAGCGGCGACATGCGCGCCATCAGGAACACGCCCGCCGTCACCATCGTCGCCGCATGGATCAGCGCCGAGACCGGGGTCGGGCCTTCCATCGCGTCGGGCAGCCACACATGCAGAAAGAGCTGCGCCGACTTGCCCATCGCACCGATGAACAGCAGCACGCCCATCAGCTCGTAGGCGCGGATGCCGCCGAACAGGGAGTAGGTATCCGCCGCATGCTGCGGCAGATGCGTGAAGATCACGTCGAAATCGAGCGAGCCGAAGGTGAGGAAGATCAACGCCAGCCCGATCGCGAAGAACAGGTCGGCGACGCGGTTGACCACGAACGCCTTGATCGCGGCGGCGCAGGCCGACGGCCGGTCGTACCAGTAGCCGATCAGCAGGTAGGAGCAGAGGCCGACGCCTTCCCAACCGAAGAACAATTGCAGCAGGTTGCTCGCCGTCACCAGCATCAGCATGGAGAAGGTGAACAGGCTGAGATAGGCGAAGAACCGGTAGCGCGGGTACTTGTCGTGCGCCATGTAGCCGATGCTGTACACGTGGATCAGCATCGACACGAAAGTGACCATCGCCACCATCGAGGCCGAGAGGGCGTCGTAGCGCAGCGACCAATCGGTCTGGAAGTCGCCGGCGACGATCCAGTCGCCGAGCGGCATCTGCCCAGCCTGAGCGCCGCCCCACTCGAACGCCACCCAGGCGAAGGGACCGCACGCCGCCGCCAGCAGCATGCACAACACCGACACGGCGACCGCGGCGCGATCCCCGATGACCCGGCCGAACAGGCCGGACACCATCGCCCCGAACAGCGGCGCGAAGACCGCGGTGATGAAGGTCATGCGCCGGCCTAGCCTTTCATCAGGTTGACGTCCTCAACCTGGATCGAGCCGCGGTTGCGGAAATAGATCACCACGATCGCCAGCCCGATCGCGGCCTCGGCCGCCGCCACGGTCAGCACGAACATAGCCAGCACCTGGCCGGTCATGTCGCCGAGCGCCGCCGAGAAGGCGACCAGGTTCAGCGTGACCGACAGCAGGATCAGCTCGATCGACATCAGGATGATGATGACGTTCTTCCGGTTGAGGAAGATGCCGAACACCCCGAGCACCAGCAGGATGGCGCTGACCACCAGGAAGTGGGCAAGCCCGATTGTCTGCAACCCGGCCATCTCAGCGCCGCTCCGGCGCGTGATGCGCCTCCGCCGGGTGGTGTCCGTGCCCCTGATCCGGCGCGTCGAGCGGGTCCTCGTTGATGCCGGCCGGCTCGCCCACCTTCGGGCGGCGGATTTCGGACGGCGCCACCCCGGCGCCCAGCCCAGCACGCACCATCGCCAAGGTGTCGCGGGTCTGGCGCGCGTTCTGCACCGCGATGACCTGGTGGCGCGAGCGCTTGCGGTCGCGCAACGTGAGCACGATGGCGCCGATCATCGCCACCAGCAGCACCAGCCCCGCCGCTTGGAACTGGAAGACGTAGTCGGTGTAGATCAACCGCCCGAGCGCCTCGGTGTTGCTGATCCCCGTGGGCGCCGGCGCGAAGCGCGCCCCGGCCACCCCGGCCGAGAACGGCCAGCCGAGCATCACGATCACCAGCTCGGCCAGCAGCAGCGCGCCGATCGCGGCGCCCACCGGCATGTAGCGCTGGAACCGGCCGCGGAGCTGCTCGAAGTCGACGTCGAGCATCATCACCACGAACAGGAACAGCACCGCGACCGCGCCGACGTAGACGATGACCAGGATGAAGGCGAGGAACTCCGCCCCGGCGATCAGGAACAGCACCGCGGCGTTGAAGAACGCCGCGATCAGGAACAGCACCGAATGCACCGGATTGCGGGCCGTGACCACCATGGCCGCGCACAGCACGAGAATGGTGGCGAAGACGTAGAAGCAGACGACGGGATAGAGCATGGCGGTCTACCGGTACGGCGCGTCGAGCTCAAGGCGGCGGGCGATCTCAGCCTCCCACTGATCGCCATTCGCGAGCAGCTTGTCCTTGTTGTACATCAGCTCCTCGCGGGTCTCGGTGGCGAACTCGAAATTCGGCCCCTCGACGATCGCATCCACCGGGCAGGATTCCTCGCACAGGCCGCAATAGATGCACTTCGTCATGTCGATGTCGTAGCGGGTGGTCCGGCGCGAGCCGTCGGCGCGCGGCTCCGCCTCGATGGTGATGGCCTGCGCCGGGCAGATCGCCTCGCACAGCTTGCAGGCGATGCAGCGCTCCTCGCCGTTGGGGTAGCGACGCAGCGCGTGCTCGCCCTTGAAGCGCGGCGACAGCGGCCCCTTCTCGTACGGGTAGTTGATCGTCGCCTTGGGCCTGAACATGTAGCGCAGGGTCAGCCACATGCCCTCGAACAGCTCCCACAGGAGCCAGGTGCGAGCGGCGCGGTCCAGAACGGCCATTCATCCCCCAACTGCGACGCGCGGGGCTTAGGCCCCTTGGGCGCGACGATCAAGCGTGCGTCGGCACGAACCCGGTGGCGAGCAGGCCGCCGGCGGTGATCACCAGCCAGGCCAGGCTCGCCGGGAGGAACACCTTCCAGCCGAGCCGCATCAACTGGTCGTAGCGGAAACGCGGCATGGTGCCGCGCACCCAGATGAACACGAACAGGCAGAACAGGATTTTCAGCAGGAACCACAGCGGCCCGAGCTGCGGGGCCAGCCCGAACGGCCCCAGCCAGCCGCCCAGGAACAGGATCGACGTCATCCCGCTCATCAGGACCATGTTCGCGTACTCACCGAGGAAGAACAGCCCGAAGCTGAGCGAGCTGTACTCGACGAAGAATCCGGCCACGATCTCGCTCTCCCCCTCGGGAAGGTCGAACGGCGAGCGGTTGGTCTCCGCCAGTGACGAGATGAAGAAGATGATGAACATCGGGAACAGCGGGATGAAGAACCACACGGTCCGCTGCGCCAGCACGATGTCGGACAGGTTCAGGCTGCCGACGCAGAGCAGGACGGAGACCAGGACGAAGCCGATCGAGACCTCGTAGCTCACCATCTGCGCGGCGCTGCGCATCGCGCCGATGAACGCGTATTTCGAGTTGCTCGACCAGCCGGCGATGATGATGCCGTACACGCCGAGCGAGCTGATCGCGAACAGATAAAGGATGCCCACATTGATGTCGGCCAGCACCCAGCCGGCATTCACCGGGATCACCGCCCAGGCGATCATCGCCAGCCCGAAGGTCAGCATCGGCGCGAGCAGGAACAGCACGCGATTCGACCCCGACGGGATGATCGTCTCCTTCATCAGCATCTTCAGCGCATCGGCGAAGGGCTGCATCAGGCCGAACACGCCGACCACGTTGGGCCCCTTGCGGATCTGGATCGCCGCCAGGACCTTGCGCTCGGCGTAGGTCAGATACGCGACGATCAGCAGCAGCGGCACCACCAGCGCGAGGGTCTCGCCGAACACCAGGCCGAGATGGCCGAGCGGGGTCTGCCAGATGCTGGGATTGCTTACGCCCATCGTCTCTACTCCGCCGCCACGCGGGCCGGCTCCCGCACGGTGATGCCAGCCACGCAAGCGGCCATGGTCGGGCTCGCCCGGCTGATCGGGTCGGTCTGATAGTAGGTCGCGAAGGCCGGTCGGAACGGCGCCGTGCTGAGACGGGCGGTGTCACCCGCCGGGCCGGTCGGGTCGGAGCAGCCGAAGCGTGGCAGGAAATCAGCCCGCCCGAACGCCGGGTTCGCCTGCTCCAGGCGCCGGCGCAGCGCGCCGATGTCGTCATAGGGCAAGGTGCGGCCCATGATCTCGCTCAAGGCACGGATGATCTTCCAATCCTCACGCGCCTCGCCCGGCGGATAGACCGCGAATGCGCCGCGCTGCACGCGCCCTTCGGTGTTGACGTAGGTGCCGTGCTTCTCGGTATAGGCGGCACCGGGCAGGATAAGATCGGCGCGCGCCGCGCCACGGTCGCCGTGGTGGCCCTGGTAGATCACGAATGTATCGCGGCCGATCCGCCCGGTGTCGAATTCGTCGGCGCCGAGCAGCCAGAGCACGTCGACCCCGCCCTCCAGCATCCCGGCCAGTCCCTTGCCACGCGTCCCGGGCAGGAAACCGAGGTCCAGCGCGCCGACCCGCGCAGCGGCGGTGTGCAGAAGGTTGAACCCGTGCCACTCGGCCGACAGCGCCCCAACGTCGCGCGCCAGCGCCCACGCACCGGCGAGCACCGCGGCGCCGTCCGGGCGTGAAGTCGCGGCGGCGCCGAGGATCACCATGGGCCGCTTCGCGTCCTTCAGGATTCCCGCGAACTCGTGCCGACCATCCAGCAATGCCGTCAGCGCGGCCGGCCCGTCGCCGAGTTGCGCCGTCTCGTAGGTGAGATCGGCCCGCGGCGCGATCACGCCGATCCGCGCGCCTCCGGTCAGCCAACGCTTGCGGATGCGCGCGTTGAGGACCGGCGCCTCGCGCCGGGGATTGGTGCCGATGAGAAGGATTGCGTCCGCCTCATCGATCCCGGCAATGCCGCTGTTGAAAAGATAGAAGTCGCGCCGCGCGGCATCGAGGTGGCCGCCGTCCTGCCGGCACTCGAGGTTTCCCGACCCGAGCGCCGCCATCAGATCCTTGAGCGCCATCATGCTTTCGACGTCGCACAGATCGCCCGCGATGGCGCCGATCCTCTCGCCGGGCACGCCGGACAGCCGCTCGGCAACCGCCGCGAAGGCGTCGTGCCAGGTGGCCGGCACCAGGCGCCCGTCGCGCCGCACCCAGGGCCGATCCAGCCGCCGACGCCTCAGACCATCAAGCGCAAAACGCGACTTGTCGCCCAGCCACTCCTCGTTCACGTCCTCATTCAGCCGCGGCAGGATGCGGATCACCTCCGGCCCGCGTGAATCGACGCGGATGTTGCAGCCCTGGGCGTCGAGCACGTCGATGCTGTCGGTCTTCACCAGCTCCCAGTTGCGATAGGTGAAGGCGAGCGGCTTGCTGGTCAGCGCGCCGACCGGGCAGAGATCGATGATGTTGCCGGACAGCTCCGAGGACAGCGCCTTCTGCACATAGGTCGTGACCTCCATGCCCTCGCCGCGCGACGTGGCGCCCAGCTCGGGCACGCCGGCGACCTCGGTGATGAAGCGGATGCAGCGCGTGCAATGGATGCAGCGCGTCATCACGGTCTTCACCAGCGGGCCGAGATCCTTGTCCCTCACCGCCCGCTTGTTCTCGGCATAGCGCGAGTGATCCATGCCGTAGCCGAGCGCCTGGTCCTGCAGGTCGCACTCGCCGCCCTGGTCGCAGATCGGGCAGTCGAGCGGGTGGTTGATGAGCAGGAACTCCATCACGCCGCGACGCGCATTGCGCACCATCGGCGTGTCGGTATGCACCACCATTCCGTCGGCCACCGGCCAGGCGCAGGACGCGATCGGCTTCGGCGGGGCCTTCTCCACCTGCACGAGGCACATGCGGCAATTGCCGGCGATGGAAAGTCGATCGTGGTAGCAGAAGCGCGGCACCTCGATCCCCGCCGCCTCGCAGGCCTGCAGCACGGTGGAGCCGTTGGGGACCTCGACCTCGGTGCCGTCGACGGTGACTTTGGGCATTCTGCGTTTACTCCGCCGCCATCGGCATCCGCGGCACGCCGGTCCGCGCCTTGACGGAAGCGATCCGCTCCTCGATCACCGGCCGGAAATGACGGATCAGGCCCTGGATCGGCCAGGCCGCGGCGTCGCCCAGGGCGCAGATCGTGTGTCCCTCCACCTGGCGCGTGACCTGGTCGAGTATGTCGATCTCCTCGACCTCGGCGCGGCCGGCGACCATGCGGTTCATCACCCGCATCATCCAGCCGGTGCCCTCGCGGCAGGGCGTGCATTGGCCGCAGCTCTCGTGCTTGTAGAACTGCGACAGCCGCGCGATCGCCCGGATGACGTCGGTGGACTTGTCCATCACGATCACCGCTGCCGTGCCAAGGCCGCTCTGCACCGCGCGCAGGCTGTCGAAATCCATCAGCACGTCGTCGCAGATCGATTTCGGGATCAGCGGCACCGAGGAGCCGCCGGGGATCACCGCCAGCAGATTATCCCAGCCGCCGCGCACGCCGCCCGCGTAGCGGTCGATCAGCTCGCGCAGCGGGATGCCCAGCGCCTCCTCGACATTGCACGGCTTGTTCACATGGCCGGAGATGCAGAACACCTTGGGGCCCGTGTTGTTCTTCCGACCGATCTCGGCGAACCAGGAGGCGCCGCGCCGCATGATCGTCGGCGTGACGGCGATGCTCTCCACGTTGTTGACGGTGGTCGGGCATCCGTACAGCCCGACGGCGGCCGGGAATGGCGGCTTCATCCGCGGCATCCCCTTCTTGCCCTCAAGGCTTTCCAGCAGCGCCGTCTCCTCGCCGCAGATATACGCGCCAGCGCCGCGATGGACGCGGATGTCGCAATCGAAGCCGGAGCCGCAGGCATCCTTGCCGATCAGCCCCGCCTCGTATGCCTCGGCGATCGCCGCCTCCAGCACCCGGCTTTCGTTGTAGAACTCGCCCCTGATGTAGATGTAGCAGGCGTGCGCGCCCATCGCGAAGCAGGCGAGCAGACAGCCCTCGACCAGCTTGTGCGGGTCGTGGCGCATGATGTCCCGGTCCTTGCACGTGCCCGGCTCGGACTCATCGGCGTTCACGGTGAGGTACGCCGGGCGTCCGTCGGACTGCTTCGGCATGAACGACCACTTCACCCCGGTCGGAAAGCCGGCGCCGCCGCGCCCGCGCAGGCCCGAGGCCTTGATCTCCTCGATGATCGCGTCGCGTCCGCGCGCCAGGATCTCCTTGGTGCCGTCCCAGTCGCCGCGCGCGCGCGCCGCCTTCAATCGCCAGTCATGGACGCCATAGAGGTTGGTGAAGATGCGGTCCTTGTCGTCGAGCATCGCTCACGCCTCCGGGGCGAAGTGCAGCGTGGTCAGCGTCGTCGGCCCGCCCTCGGGCGCCGAGGTCTGACGGCCGGCCATCGAGCCGGGCGGAGGCGGCGCGTTGCGGCGCAGCGCCTCGATCAGCGCGGTGGTGCGCTCGGCGTCCAGATCCTCGTAGAAGTCGTCGTTCACCTGCATCATCGGCGCGTTCACGCAGGCACCCAGGCACTCCACCTCGGTCATCGTGAACTTCCCGTCGGCGCTGGTCTCGCCCCAGCCCTTGATCCCGGTGGCCGCGCGGCAGGCGCGCACCACGTCATCGGAGCCGCGCAGCCAGCACGGGGTCGTGGTGCAGACCTGCAAATGCCAGGTGCCGACGGGGGCAAGGTTGAACATCAGGTAGAAGGTCGCGACCTCGTAGACGCGGATCGGCGCCATGGCTAGGCGGCGGGCCACCACGTCCATCGCGACGCGCGGCACCCAGGCACTGCCGGTCTGCCGCTTCATCTGGCGCTGCACGATGTAGAGCAGCGGGATCACCGCGCTGGCCTGGCGACCGGGCGGATATTTTGCGATCTGCGCGGCGATTTCCGCTTCGCTCTCGGCGTCGAAGGCGAAGGCGGTGGGCTGGTACGCCTCGCTGCCCGGCGTCCCGTTTCCGATGTCTTCCGCCATGTGCCCTACCTGTCGATCTCGCCGAAGACGACGTCCAGCGAGCCGATGATGGCAACCGCGTCGGCCAGCATGTGGCGCTTCGCCAGATGATCCATTGTCTGCAGGAATGCGAACCCGGTCGGACGGATCTTGCAGCGATACGGCCGGTTGGTTCCGTCCGCCACCAGATAGACGCCGAACTCGCCTTTCGGGCTCTCGGTCGCCGTGTAGGTCGCCCCCGGCGGGACGTGAAATCCCTCGGTGAACAGCTTGAAGTGATGGATCAGCGCCTCCATCGACCGTTTCATCTCGCTCGCGCCGCGGCGCCGAGAACTTGTTGTCCTGAACGCGCACCGGTCCCGGCTTCATCTTCGCCAGGCACTGGCGGATGATCCTGACGCTCTCGCGCATTTCCCAAAGGCGCACCAGGTAGCGGTCGTAGCAGTCGCCGTTGCGGCCGACCGGGATGTCGAACTCGACTTCGGCATACTTGTCGTAGGGTTGCGCGCGCCGGAGATCCCATGGCACGCCGGAGGCGCGCAGGCACGGCCCGCACCAGCCCCAGGCGAGCGCATCCTCCGCCGTCATGATGCCGATATCGACGAGGCGCTGCTTCCAGATCCGGTTGGCGGTCAGCAATTCCTCCAGCTCGTCGACGAATTTCGGAAACGCCTCCGCCCATTCGGCGATGCGCTCGGTGAGGCCCGCGGGCAGGTCCCGATTGACGCCGCCCGGTCGGAAGTAGTTGGCGTGCATCCGGGCACCGGACGCGGCCTCATGGAACTCCATGAGCTTCTCGCGCTCCTCGAAGCCCCAGAGACTCGGCGTAATGGCGCCGACATCGAGCGCGTAGGTGGTGACGTTCAGAAGGTGATTCAGCACCCGCGTGATCTCGGCGAACAAGGTGCGAATCCACTGCGCGCGCTCGGGCGGGGTGATGCCCAGCAGCTTCTCGACGGCAAGGACGAAGGTCTGCTCCTCGCACATCGGGGAGACGTAATCGAGCCGGTCGAAATACGGCACGTTCTGGATATAGGTGCGGTACTCCATCAGCTTCTCGGTGCCGCGATGCAGCAGGCCGATATGCGGGTCGGCCCGCTCCACCACCTCGCCGTCCATCTCCAGGATCAGCCGCAGGACGCCGTGCGCCGCCGGATGCTGGGGACCGAAATTGATGGCGTGGCTATCGACCTCGACGACGCGCTGCTTCTTCGCGGCGGTCTCGGGCAGGATGTTGTCGCTCATGCGGTTCAGACCTTCCCCTCGGGGGCCGGCCGCGGCGGAGTACGGGTGATCTGCGCCCGATGCTGATGCACCTTTTCGTCGCCGGGCAACGTGGTCACGCCCTCCCAGGGGGAGATGAAGTCGAAATGGCGCCAGTCCTGGGTGAGCTTCACCGGCTCATAGACGACCTGTTTGCGCTCCTCGTCGTAGCGCACCTCCACATACCCGGTGAGCGGGAAGTCCTTACGCAGCGGAAAGCCCTCGAACCCGTAATCGGTCAGGATCCGGCGCAGATCAGGCTGGCCGGCGAAGACGATGCCGTACATGTCCCAAGCCTCACGCTCCCACCAGGTTGCCGCCGGCCATAGGGAGCACACCGACGGAACCGGCGTCTGCTCGGTGGCGCTCACGATGACCCGCAATCTCTGGTTGAGAGACACGGAAAGCAGGTTGTAGACGATGTCGAACCTTTCCGCTCGCTCCGGCCAGTCCACCCCACAAATATCCATCACCTGCTCGAAGGCGAAGCGCGGGTCGTCGCGCAATGTCATCATCAGCGGGAGCAGCGCATCGCGCTCGGCTTCGATCACCGCCTCGCCGAGTTCGACCCGGTGGGCGATCACGCCCGGCAACCCCGCCGCCGCGACGGCGAGACGCTCCGGCCCCGACAGGGGCGGCGCTTCCTGTGCCGGGTCACCCACGCAGAATGGTCCCCGTCCGCCGGATCCGCTTCTGCAGTTGCATGATCCCGTAGACCAGCGCCTCGGCGGTCGGCGGGCATCCGGGAACGTAGACGTCCACCGGCACGATGCGATCGCACCCACGCACCACGGAATAGGAGAAATGATAATAGCCGCCGCCGTTGGCGCAGCTTCCCATGCTGATGACCCAGCGCGGCTCCGGCATCTGGTCGTAAACCTTGCGCAGCGCCGGGGCCATCTTGTTGGTCAAGGTACCGGCGACGATCATCACGTCGCTCTGCCGGGGGGAGGCCCGCGGGATGATCCCAAGCCGATCGAGGTCGTAGCGCGGCATGTAGGCGTGGATCATCTCGACGGCGCAGCACGCCAGCCCGAACGTCATCGGCCACAGGCTGCCCGTGCGCGCCCAGTTCACCACCCGATCGAGATTGGCGACGACGAAGCCCTTGTTCTCGATCTCGCCGGTGATGCCCTTGATGACGGCTTCCTGCTCCGGCCCCGGCTGCAGCGCGACCCGGTTCCAGGCGATGGTGCTGCTGCTCATGTCACTCCCACTCCAGCGCGCCCTTGCACCACTCATAGATGAAGCCGACCGTCAGGACTCCAAGGAAACCCAGCATGGAAAGGAAGCCGAACAGGCGTATGTGTCCGTAGGCGACCGCCCAGGGAAACAGGAACGCGACCTCCAGGTCGAAAATGATGAACAGGATGGCGACCAGGTAGTAGCGTACGTCGAAGCGCCGGCGGGCGTCATCGAAGGCCTCGAAGCCGCATTCATAGGCGGACAGCTTCTCGGGATACGGCTTCTGCCGGGCGGCGAGCAGCGAGCCTCCCACCATGGCGAGCGCGATCACGCCGGCGATCACCATGAACACCAGAATTGGCAGGTACTCTGGAAGTACGTACGGCATGCCTATCTCACCCGTCCAAACCAGCCGCGCAATCGCGGCGGACCTTAGCCGCTACGGCCTTTCCCCACCATAGCCCGCCGGTTCCTGCCTCATCCAAGCGGGCGGGTTCCGGATGGCAGGGCAGAGAGGGGAAGGGAAGCTGGCGCGAGTGACGGGGCTCGAACCCGCGACCTCCGGCGTGACAGGCCGGCGCTCTAACCAACTGAGCTACACCCGCTGCGGCAGGGCGCCGATCTATGCTCTTGGGCTCAGGGCGTCAAGCGAGGCGATCACGGACAGGAGGTCGTGGCTGGTGGGCGGTGACGGGTTCGAACCGCCGACCCTCTCGGTGTAAACGAGATGCTCTACCGCTGAGCTAACCGCCCTTCCGGATACCTACTGGCCAGAGCCCTATTGAACAGCGTCCTTCAGCGCCTTTCCGGCCTTGAACCGGACCGTGGTCGAGGCGGCGATCTTCATAGCCTCCCCGGTACGCGGGTTACGGCCGGTACCCTCCTTGCGAACGGCGGTCGCGAAGGTGCCAAAGCCGACGAGGCGCACCTCCTCATTGCGCTTCAGCGCGCCCTCGATGGCCTCGAACATCGCGTCGATCACCTCGGTCGCCTTGGCGCGCGAGATGGCCGCCTGTTCGGCGACCGATGAGATCAGCTCCATCTTGTTCAAGGAAGCACCCCTTAGCGGTCAGTCAGCCCCGGCGACGACGACCCACAGAGGCGGCACGTCACAGCGGCCAAGTCGACAGTAAAGGGCAGATTTCCGCCGCGTCAACGCAACATCTCACCCGCGGCGATGTCGCGCCGCATGCCGTGAACCACGCTGGAGCATGCGGCGAGGTGTCGATGCCAACGCCGGTCGGCCTTGACGCCTTGACGCGCCTGCCCGGCGGGCGCGGGATACGGGAGGTGACCCGCTGGGTTGGAGAGCACGGATGAAGGTCACGATCCTGGGCGGCGCCGGCTTCCTTGGCCGCAAACTCGCCGACCGGCTGGTGCGGAGCGGCCGGCTGGCCGGCAATGAGGTGACAGGCCTCACCCTGTTCGACATGGTCCCGCCCGTTGCACCCCGGCTCGCCTCCGCGGAAACGGGCTTTCCCATCCACTGCGTCCAGGGCGACGTCACGAACCCTCAGGCGGCACTCCCGCCGGGAACGGACGTGATCTTTCATCTTGCCGCGGTGGTCTCCGCTCAGGCCGAGGCGGACTACGCGCTCGGTCTGCGGGTGAACCTGCACGGCGCGCTGTCGGTGATCGAGGCCTGCCAGCACATGGTCGCCGCGGGATCGCGGCCGCCCCGGCTGGTTTTCACCTCGTCCGTCGCCACGTTCAGCGGCGGCCAGGACGCCATGCTGGCGGACGACGCACGCCAGCTGCCGGCCAACAGCTACGGCGCGCAGAAGGCCGCCGCCGAGCTGTTGCTGGCCGACGCCTCGCGACGCGGCTTCCTCGACCTAGTCTCGCTGCGGCTGCCGACGATCGTTGTCCGCCCCGGGCGGCCCAACCGCGCGGCCTCGAGTTTCCTGTCCGCCGTCATCCGCGAGCCGCTGCTCGGCCTCGAGACCGAGCTGCCCGTGCCGGACGGTTTTGCCGCCTGGGTGGCGAGCCCGCGACGGGCCGTGGAATGGCTGATCCATGCCGGCGCCATGGGCACCGAAAGCATGGGACTCGACCGCGGCATCAACCCGCCCGGCCTCAGCGTGACGGTCGCGCACATGCTTCAGGCGCTTGACGACGTCCGGCCGGGCGCCTCTTCGCTGGTTCGCCGCGTTCCCGATCCGGCCATCGCCGCCATCGTGGGGAGCTGGCCCGCCGCGTTCGAGCCGATGCGGGCGCGTACGCTGGGATTTTCCATGCATGAGGCTTTCGCGGGCGTGGTCCAGGCCTTCGTCGAGGACGATCTGGACGCGACCCGAGCTGATCGCGGCCTCGCCGGCTAGGCGCCATACGCAAGGCTGACACGCCGAATTGGGGAAGCCCGGGGTACTGTATCTTTTCGACCACTGAACGACGTTTTTTGCGCATCCAGCCCGGCGCGACGTCGTTCCTTCGTTGATTGGCGCGCGCGCCGGTCTCAAGAATGGTTTGCGCACCGCCGGGTCTCGCCGCCCGGCGGCGCTGGTAATTGGCGTGTCGTCTTTCGCTGATAGGCCTTCGCCCATGTCCGCTGCCATCGGCCCTTTGCCTCTCGCGGCTGCCGCCCGCATCGCAGCCGAGGCCGGCCGTCCGAAGAAGCGCGAGCGGCCCGACGGGCCGGACCGGGCCGGCTCCGCGAAGCGGCTGGGCCGCGATACTGGCCGGCGGCACCGCAAGCCGTTGGGAGTGGTCCTGCACGCGCCGCAGAGGCTGCGCGCGCTGGTTCGCGCCAACGAACTCTGGCTGGTGGTCCTGGCCGCCGTTATCGGAGCGATCGCCGGCGTCGTGGTCTACCTGATGACCTTCGCGGCGCAGTTGATGCACGTGCTCCTATTCGCCATAGACATCGATTCCCATCTGAGCGCGGCGCCGTATCTCGACTGGCGGCGCGCCGTCATCGTTCCAGCCCTGGGCGGGCTCGCCATGGGGCTGTCCATCCTCGTTGCGGCCCGCATCTGGCCGCGACGCGCGATCGATCCGATTGAGGCCAACGCGCTCTATGGCGGGCGGATGTCGCTGACCGACAGCGTCATCGTCACTTTGCAGACCATCCTATCCAATGGCGTGGGCGCCTCCGTCGGGCTGGAGGCGGGCTATTCGCAGATGGGCGCCGGCATCGCCTCGCGCCTGGGGCGCAGCTTCCGAGTGCGGCGCAGCGATCTGCGGGTGCTGGTGGGATGCGGCGCCGCCGGAGCAATCGCGGCCGCGTTCAATGCGCCGCTGTGCGGCGCGTTTTACGGATTCGAGCTGGTGATCGGTACCTACACGCTCGGCACCTTCGCCCCGGTCGCCGCTTCCGCGCTCGTCGCCGTGTCGATCCTGCACGTGATCGGCCGCTCGCCGTTTGACCTGCAGATTTCCATCCCCCCGCTCGCGCCGGAGCATTACCCGTCGATCCTGGTACTCAGTGTGCTCTGCGCCCTGGTCGGCATCGCTATCATGCGTGGCGTCAGCTTGACGGAGGAGCTGTTCCGCCGCAGCCGGGTGCCGGCCAATCTCCGCCCGCTGGTGGGCGGCACCGTCCTCGGGCTACTCGCGCTGATCACGCCCGCGGTGCTGTCCTCGGGACACGGCGCCATTGGCTCGGTCATTGCCGCTCCTTATAGCGTGGAATGGGTAGGGCTGCTGGTCGTGCTGAAGTCGGTGGCCTCAGCGGTATCCCTCGGGTCAGGGTTCCGCGGCGGCCTGTTCTTCGCCTCGCTGTTCCTGGGCTCGCTGGTCGGCAAGTTCTTCGCCGGAATCGAGTTCATGATGCTGCCCGATCATGCTGCGCCGATGGTCGTCAGCGCGGTGGTAGGCATGAGCGCGCTGGCGGTCGCGATCGTCGGCGGACCGCTGACCATGGGGTTCCTGGCCCTTGAAGCCACCGGCAGCCTGCCGCTGACCATCGCCGTCCTGGGCGGCTGCGTCGTCTCGGCGCTGACGGTCCGACGCACCTTCGGCTACTCCTTCGCGACCTGGCGCTTCCACCTGCGCGGGGAGGCGATCCGCAGCGCCGTGGACGTCGGCTGGATGCGAAATCTCACGGTCGGCCGGATGATGCGCCGGGAGGTGCGGACGGTGCGCACCGAGACGCCGCTCACCTCGTTCCGCCGCGACTTCCCCCTAGGCTCGACCCAGCGGGTCGTGGCCCTCGACCCCGGGGACCGGTATGCCGGGATCGTCTATGTGGCCGAGGCGCACGCCGACGATGTCGACGGGCACCAGGTCGGGGACGTGCTCCACCACGCCGGTGTGGTGCTGCTGCCGCAAATGACCATCAAGGAGGCGGTCAGCGCCTTCGAGCGGGCGGAAGGCGATGCGCTGGCCGTGGTCGACGGAGCGGAGACCCGCCACGTTATCGGGCTGCTGACCGAGCAATACGCGCTGCGCCGCTACAGCGACGAACTCGACCGCTCCCGCCGGGAACTGTCGGGGGAGTAGTATCCATGGCCCTGGATGCTCGCGGCGCGCGAGCGTGACATCGGAAGGTCGGCGGAGGCTCTAGCTCGCCCGCTTGCGGGCCGGCCGAGGGGTTGGGACGGCGGCGGACCGGGGCTTCGCTGGGTGAGCCTTGGCGTCCGGGAACTTGACGGGAGCGGACTTCCTGGATGCTTTGGCGGGGGCCGACTTGGCGCTCGTGCGCCTGTCGGGCTCGGGCGCCGTTCCGGCCCGAGCCTCGGAACGGCGGTGAGTCCCTCCCGCGCTCGAGGCAGCCCGCGCCAGACTCTGCTTCAGCGCGGCCATGAGGTCCACGACGTTGTCGCGCCTGGGCGTCTCCGGAGCCTCGGGTGCGATCCCCTCGCCTTTCAGCTTGGCCGCAATCACGTCGCGCAGGCGGGCCTCATAGCGATCCTCCATGTCCGATGGCTCGAACGGAGCCGTCTGACGCTCCACGAGCTGCAGGGCGAGCTTGACCATTTCCGGGTCTGGGGTCTCGCTGGCCACGGGCTCGAACAACGCCTGAGGGTCGTAGACGTCGCTCTTTTCATGCAGGGTGTGCATCACCATGCCCTCCCCCAGCGGCATGATGGCGACGGCCCGCTCGCGCCGCGCGATCACCACGCGCGCCAATGCCGCCTTGCGGGCCCGCGTGATCGCCTCCCGGAGCACGGCATAGACGTCCTGCCCCGCCTCCCCGTCGGGAGCCAGGTAGTAGCTCGCATCGTAGTAGATCGCCGGGATATCAGCCGCGTCCACGAACTTGTCGATGGCCATCACGGAGGAGGATTCGATGCGCGCGTGCTCGAAATCCTCGGCTTCTAGGATGACGTATTTGTCCTTCTCGAACTCGTAGCCCCGCACCAGGTCACCGCGCGACAACTCCTCGTCGGTCTCGGCGTCGAGCGTGACCATTCGCACGCGGTTGCCGGTGTTCGGATTGATGAAGTGGAAGTGCAGGTCGCCGCTGGGGCGGTCAACAGTGTGCAATGCAACCGGGCACGTCACCAACGCCAAGCGCAGGTGTCCACGCCATATCGGCCTGACCGCCATCAAACCCTCCAAATCGATACGTAACGCATTTCGTCCCAGGGCGGTTGCCCGCCTCCCGCCTCACCCGAAGTTGTGGCGCGCTGTCGAAAGTGCGGTTTGCCTGGGCAAGAGGCACATGCTCATTGGCGCGGGCACCAACGAGCATGCTGCGGGCGGGGGGTATGGCGGCGCTTTTCAAGCCACAGGCCAATCTTGCGGCCAAGTTCGGGATCATCGGCGCCGTTGGACTGGTTCTGGCCGGCATCGGCTGGTGGTGGGGCTATCCGCGCACGAACTACCGCCGACAGGAATTCTGGACCGTCCACCAGCCGATCATGTTCAGCCACGAACACCATGTGAGCGGCCTGGGGATCGATTGCCGGTTTTGTCACACATCCGTGACGAGTTCAAGCAATGCTGGCATGCCTCCCACATACACCTGCATGACCTGCCACTCGCAGGTCTGGACCAACGCGGAGATGCTCGCGCCGGTGCGCCAAAGCCTGGCGCGCAACGAGCCGATCGTCTGGCACCGTGTCTATGACGTGCCCGATTACGCCTTCTTCGATCACAGCATCCACATCTCCAAGGGCGTGGGATGCGCGAGCTGTCACGGCGAGATCAACCGGATGCCCCTCACTTACAAGGCGGTGGACCTGGAGATGACGTTCTGCATCGACTGCCATCAGAACCCGGCGCCGCATCTGCGCCCGCGCAGCGAGATCTTCAACATGGAGTGGACCCGCACCGCCGCGACACCCTCGCCGCGGGAACTGATGGCCGCCTACAACGTGCGGGCCGGCGGCGTGCTGCTCGATTGCTCGACGTGCCACCGTTGAGCGGGGCATCTGGCTCCGTGGGCGGACGGCAATGGCGGAGCCTGGCCGAGCTGGAGGGCGATCCCGTCTTCCTCGATCGCGCCATGCAGGAGTTTCCGATCCTCCGGGACGCGCTGTCCCAGCCGCACAAGCGTCGGCACGTGCTGCGCCTGATCGCCGCTTCGCTGGCCATGGGGGGACTGGCTGGCTGCTACTCGGGCGAGCCGTCCGGCCATTTGATCCCGGCGGTGCGTTACCCGCCCGACATCGTGGCCGGCCTGCCCAACCATTACACCTCCGCGCATACGCTGGGCGGCTACGCGCTGGGCACCGTGGTGACGCATCAGATGGGCCGGCCGATCAAGGTGGAGGGCAACCCGAACCACCCCTCCAGCCTCGGCGCGACCGACGCCTACTCGCAGGCCCAGGTGCTCGGGTTCTACGATCCCGACCGGGCCATGGTCATCACCCGTACCGGAACGCCGGCCAGCCTGCAGACGCTGCTCGCGGCCCTGGTCTCGGTGCAAGGGATAGCGGCGGCGACGCGGGGGGCGGGCCTGCGCATCCTTACCGGCAACACGAGCTCGCCCACCCTGGGGCGACTGATGCGCCGCGTGCTCGCCGCGTACCCGGAAGCGCAGTGGCACGTCTGGGAGCCGGTCAATCGCGACCGTGCAATGCAGGGAGCGATGCTGGCCTACGGTCGCCCAGTCGAGGTGGTCGCGCGGCCGGAGAATGCGGACGTCATCCTGGGCCTGGACAGCGACCTGCTCGGCGCGGCTCCAGGCTGGGTGCGCTACGCGCGCGATCTCGCAAGCCGGCGCAATCCGACGCGCACGAAGGCGATGAGCCGGATCTACGCGGCCGAGGCGAGCCCGACCTTGCTGGGATCGGTCGCCGACCACCGGTTCGTGACCGGGCCGCAGGAGCTTCACGCGGCGGTGGTCGCGCTCGGGCACAGCCTTCTGCAAGGCGCCCCTCCGAATGCGCCAGGCGCACCGTCCTGGCTCGGCCCGGTGGTGGCCGACTTGCAGGCGCATCGCGGACGCGCCTTCATCCACGCCGGACCGGAGCTGTCGCCCGAGGCGCACGCCTTGGTGCTTGCGATGAACGAGGCACTGGGCGGGCGCGGCGTCACCTATGATCTGGTCGATTCCGTGCTTGAACGGCCGGAGCTGGCTCGCGGCGAGTCCATCGCCTCGCTTGCTTCGGACATGCACGCTGGCCGAGTTTCCACTCTGCTGATGATCGACACCAATCCGGTTTTCACGGCGCCTGGCGGACTCGATTTCGCCCGGGCCATGGAGCGGGTGCCGCTCAGCATCGCGCTCAGCAAGGCGTCCGACGAGACCGGCCGGCTCGCCACCTGGGCGGTGCCGATGGCTCATGAGTGGGAAACCTGGAGCGACGCGCGGGGCCATGACGGCACGGCGACGATCCTGCAGCCGATGGCGCTGCCGCTCTACGAGGGCCTGGGTGCGACGGAGCTGATCAGCCGCCTGCTCGGCGAGGAGCCGGGGACGCCGCGCGAGGTGGTGCGGGCGACCTGGCGCGATCTGCTGGGCGGTAGCGGCTTCGATGCCGCATGGCACCAGGCGCTGGCCGATGGCGTGGTGGCGGGCACCGCCAGCGCGAAGGCCGACGTGACGCTGCGCGACTGGTGGCCGGGCTGACGCCGCCGACCCCGGCGCCGGGGCTGCACATCCTGTTCCGCCCAGACCCGCGGCTGTGGGATGGGCGCTACGCCAACAATCCCTTGCTGCAGGAGCTGCCCGATCCACTGACCAAGCTGACCTGGGACAACGCCTTGCTGATTTCGCCCGACCTCTCCCGCCGCGCCGGACTGCGCAGCGGCGACAAGGTCAATCTGCGGACCAGCGCCGGCGCGATCTCGGTGCCCGTCTGGGTCCAGCCCGGACAGGCGCGCGACACGCTGGTGGCGTTGCTCGGCGGCGGACGGCGCGTGGTCGGCAGCGTGGGCGCCGAGATCGGCTGGGACGTCTATCCGCTGACCGGCGGCGACGGGCTGGCGAGGATCGAACCGACCGGCAACAAGGTGGAGCTGGCCAGCACCGACCACCACACCATGATCTTCCAGCCTGGGAGCGAGATCGACAAGATCGTCAAGCACGCCACCCTGGATGGGTTCCTGCAGAACCCGGGGTTCGCCAAGGAACCGGCAAAGCCAGAGCTTTACCATCGCCGCCCGCCCGGCCCGGCCGCGTGGGCAATGTCGGTCGATCTCAACGCCTGCATCGGCTGCAATGCCTGCGTCATTGCCTGCATGACGGAGAACAACGTCCCCAGCGTGGGCAAGGAACAGGTGCTGATGGAGCGGGAGATGCACTGGCTGCGCATCGACCGCTACTACGAGGGCACGCCGGACGAGCCGGAAGCCTTCTTCCAGCCGATGCTGTGCATGCATTGCGAGAAGGCACCCTGCGAGCTGGTGTGTCCGCCCGGCGCCACGGTGCATGACGCCGAGGGGCTGAACCTGATGGTCTACAATCGCTGCGTCGGCACGCGGTTCTGTTCCAACAACTGCCCCTACAAGGTGCGCCGCTTCAACTTCTATCCGTATTCCTACGAGATGAATCGCCCGCCCGTCTCATGGAACAACAACGTGTCGATGCGCTCGGGCGGCGTCATGGAGAAATGCACGTATTGCGTGCAGCGCATCTGGTCCGCGCGGATCATCGCCGACCAGGCGAACATCTCCGACGGCGATATCGAGGTGCGCACCGCCTGCCAGGCGGCCTGCCCGACCCAGGTCTTCACCTTCGGCGATCAGAACAACGCCGGAAGCGACGTTCATGCCCGCAAGCAGAGCCCGCTCGATTACGAGCTGCTCGCGGACCAGAACACGCACCCGCGCACGACCTACGAGGCGCTGGTGCGCAACCCCAATCCCGCGATCGGCAAGGAGAACGCATGAGCGATCTGCCCATTCTCGGGCCGGGCGCCGGAGCGGGCACGGTACCCACGTCGGCGCCGGGACAATCCGTGCGGCGCCTGCGGCTCGACGATCCGGCCTTGCTGCCGGGGCAGACCTTCGAGACCGTCACCGACCGCGTCGCCGCCATCGTGCTTCGGCAGAAGCCGTTCCGTTGGTGGTGGCTGGCGATGCTGATGGTCGTCCCATGGGTGGGCGCGATGCTGCTCGGCATCGCGCGGGTCTTCATCAGCGGCCCGGGCGTCTATGGGCTGAACTGGCCGGCGATGTGGGGCTTCGACATCATCGACTACGTGTGGTGGATCGGCATCGGTTGCGGCGCCGCGTTCATCTCGGGCCTGTTCTACATCCTCGACGCCGACTGGCGGGCCGGGGTGGGCCGCATCGCCGACACTATCGCCGTGCTGGCCGCCGCCGCGTCCGGGGTGTTTCCGATCATCCATCTCGGCCGGCCCTGGCTTTTCTATTGGCTCTATCCGTATCCGAACATGCAGGGCTACTGGCCGAACTGGCGCAGCCCGCTGCTGTGGGATTTCTGGGGAATCCAGAGCTTCCTGATCGTCACCGTGGGGTTCTGGTATCTGGGCATGATGCCCGACTTCGCGGCGCTGCGCGACCGGGCACGCACGAGGCAGCGCGGACTCTTTTACGGCGTGCTGGCCCTTGGTTTCCGTGGCAGCGGACGGCAGTGGCGCCATTACCGCGCCGTCTGCTCCGCCCTGGCCATAGTGGTGGTCTTGGCGGCGTGCGACACCCACAGCATCGCCGCGCTCGACTTCGCGGGCGCGGCGACCGTCGGCTGGCACACGACGCAGATGCCGCCGTACTTCCTGTTCGGCGCGGTTCTGTCGGGGGCGGCGATGATCCTGCTCGTCGGGCTGCCATTGCGTCGGCTGCTGCGGTTCGGCGACATGATCACCGGCCGGCATGTCGACATGCTGTGCCGCATCCTGATCACCAGCAGCCTTCTCATGACGTATTCCTACGCGATGGAGGCGTTCATGAGTTGGTACAGCGCCGATCCTGCCGAGCGGACCATGTTCGTCCATCGCGTCGTTGGCGATGAGGAGTGGTACGTCTATTGGGGCACGATCCTGTTCAACTGCGTGTTCCCGCAGGTGTTCTGGCTGCGGCGGCTGCGCATGATCCAGCCGTTGGTCTGGTTCGTGTCGCTATGCGTGCTGGCCGGCATGTGGATGGATCCGTACAAGCTGATCGCGGATAGCCTGGAACGGACGCGGCTGCCCTCTGCGTGGGGCAGCTATCACGGCTCGTGGTGGGACTGGCTGACCTTGCTGGGCAGCATCGGGTTCTTCTTCTTCCTGTTCCTGATGGCGGTGCGGCTGCTGCCCATGGTGGGCATCCACAACGTCCGCCGCCTGATCGCCGGGCGTGTGCGATGACGGCCGTGATCGCGTCCTACGCCAGTGAGGCGGCGCTGATCGGCGCGGTGGACCGGCTGCGCGGCCTGGGCATCGAGGAGATCGAGACCTACACGCCGCTTCCCGTCGAGCTTGAGGAGAAGGCCGGGCAGAACTCGCTCCTGCCCGTTGGGGTGCTCGGCTTCGGCGTGTTCGGCGCGGGATTCATGTTCTGGCTTGAGTGGCTCTCGACGGCGACGAGTTGGGGCTACCCGATCGACATCGGCGGACGCCCGGCCTTCTCCTGGCCCGCCTACATCCCGATCACGGTGGCGTTCGGCATTCTCTGCGCCGGCGCCGCCGGGCTGCTCGGATATCTCGCCATCACCATGGCCTGGCGGCTGTGGGACCCGGTGGACGAGTTCGACGCGATGCGCCGCACCGCGCGCGACCGCTGGGTAGTGCATGTCCACAGCGAGGACGATCATCTGATCCATCGCGCGCGCAATGCCATGGTGGCATCCGGCGCGGTGTCGATGCGGCTCATGTCGCACGACCTGGAAGAGGTGCCGGCATGACCCGCGCGGCACGCCTGTCGCTCGCCTCGTTGCTGATGGTTCCCCTGGTTCTAGCGGGGTGTGACGACATGAGCGATCAGGCGCGCCAGAAGACCTACGCGCCGGAGGCGTCGCCCGCTCAAATCCCCACGGACGTGGTGCAGTTCGAAGAGCGGGAGACGCAGCCGCCGCCGGTGACGCTCGCCCTGCTGCAACGCGGGCAGGAGCAGTTCCGCATCTACTGCACGCCCTGCCACGGCGAGCTTGGACTGGGTAACGGCATGGTCGTGCAACGCGGCTTTCCGCGCCCGCCCGCCTACACGGATGCGGACCTGCTGCGCGCCCCGCCCCAGCACTTCTACGACGTGATTACCAAGGGATGGGGCGTGATGTATTCCTTTGCCGACCGCGTGAAGCCGGCCGATCGATGGGCGGTCGCCGCCTATATCCGGGCGTTGCAGAGAAGCCAGCACGCCGCGCTGGACAATCTGACGCCGGACGAGCGGGTTCTGCTGCGATGACCCGCGCGCGGCTGGAGATGGCGTTATGGGGGCTCGGCGCCCTGGGGATCGCGGGGTCGGCGGTCGGCTGGGTGTTGTCGCCGGCCGATTTCGGGACCGCCTGGCTCGCCGCGCTGCTGCTCTGGTTCGCTTGGCCGGTGGGAAGCCTGACGTGGCTCATGATCCACAGGATCACCGCCGGACGATGGGGCGTGCTGATCCGGCCGCAGCTCACGATCGGCACCGCGACCGCGCCGCTGCTGCTGCTGGCGGTCATTCCGCTATTGCTGCTGGTGCCGTCGATCTACGGCTGGGCGCAACCCGACGTCGCGCACACGCTCGGCAACACGCGGTATCTGAACCCGCCTTTCTTCTGGGGGCGAGTGGCCGGCATGGTTATCCTGTGGGTGTTGCTAAGCCTGATCGCCCTCCTCTTTCCGGGCCGGTACCTCGCTCCGCCGACGCTGATCCTGCTGATGCTGAGCGTGACCGTCGTTGCGGTGGACACAACCCTGTCGCTGGAGCCGCACTTCAACTCCACGGCGTTCGGCATGGTGATCGCGGCGGAATGGGCGCTGTTCGCGCTCTCCATCGCGACGCTGGTGACGGCGATCGGCGCGCTCGGCGACAGCGCCGGGCTTGAGGCGGTCGGCAAGCTGCTGCTCAGCGTGCTGATCCTCTGGGGCTATCTGGTCTTCGTGCAATTCCTGATCGTGTGGAACTCCGACCTCGGTTCCGATGCGCCGTGGTACGTCAATCGGGCCGAGCACGGCTGGGGCATCGTCGCCTACATCGTGTTCACAATGCATTTCGCGGTCCCGCTTTGCGTACTGGTCTGGCGGCAATTCCAGCGCTCGCGCCGCGCGCTGATCGCGGTTAGCGCCTTGCTCATCGCTGCCGAGGTGCCACGGGCGTGGTGGCTGGTGCTGCCGTCCACCGGACGAGGCTTCGGATGGATCGACGCGATGGCGATGCTCGCGGCGCTCGGCCTGGGCGCGGCGCTCACGTTGCGTCTGCCGATCCTGCTGGCGCGGCGCACGGCTCAGGAAATCCAGCATGCCTGAGGAGATGATGTCCATCCCAACGGCCCGTCGGGAACCGAAGGACGTCACGCACACATTCATCGCCCTCGCCTTCCTGGTGATGGTCTCGCTGCTGGCGATCGTCGGATTGGTGTGCTGGTGGATCTTCCCTCGCGCTCCGCACACCGAGCTGCTGCCCTACCCGGTGCCGAGCTACCCAGAGCCGCGATTGCAGGACGCTCCGCACGAGGACATGGTGCGGTTCTACCGTCAGGAACTGGATCGGCTGAACTCGTCTGGCTGGGTCGATCGCTCGAAGGGCCTGGTCCATATGCCGATCGATCAGGCGATGCGCGAGGTGGCGGCGGAAGGCATCCAGGGCTGGCCGACGCCGGCCGGCGCACCGGCAGGGGGCAAACCTTGAACTTCCAGCTCCCGGTCGCCGCGAACTTCGCCTCGCAGACCGACCACATCTTCATCGCCCTCCTCGTGCTGTCCGCTGCAGTGCTGATCCTGGTGGTCGGCATGATGGTCACCTTCGCCATGCGCTATCGCGCCGGCAGCCCGCTGGATCGCGGCACCCTTCTCGAGAAGACCTGGTATCTCGAGATGGGCTGGACCACAGCGATCATGGTGGGTTTCTTTGGGCTGTTCTACTGGGGCGGCCTGGTGTTCCTGCAAGAGTTCCGCCCGCCATCCGACGCGATCGCGATCAACGTCGTCGGCAAGCAGTGGATGTGGAAGGTGGAGCATCCGGGCGGCCAGAAGGAGATCAACACGATACACGTCCCGGCCAACCAGCCGGTGCAGCTCATAATGACGTCGGAGGACGTGATCCACGATGTCGGCATTCCCGCTTTCCGGCTCAAGCGCGACGTGCTCCCCGGCCGATACGAGAATATGTGGTTCATCGCCGACGTGCCCGGCAGCTACTGGCTGTTCTGCGACCAGCTCTGCGGCTCCGGCCATTCCCTGATGCGAGGGCAGGTCGTGGTGATGACGCCATCCGACTATCAGCAATGGCTGGAGAGCAACGGCACGTCCAGGGGGCTGGTCGCCGACGGGCAGCGGCTGTTCATCCAATTCGGCTGCGCCGGCTGTCACGGCGGCAACGGGACCGTGCGCGCGCCATCGCTGGCGGGCGTATACAAGAGCCCGGTGCCGCTGTCGGACGGCACCACGGTGATCGCCGACGAGAAATACCTCAGAGACTCCATCCTGTTTCCGAAGAAGCAGGTTGTTGCCAGCTACAAGCCGGTGATGCCCTCCTTCGATGGCAAGGTCAGCGACGCCGATATCGAGAAGCTGCTTGCCTACATCAAATCCCTCGGTTCGGAGCGCGCCCGATGAGCACCACCACGACCGTCGAGGCCCGCAAGGTCGAGGAGAGCTACCTCTCCGAGAAGTTCACGCTGTCGAGCTGGCTGGTCACGTACGACCACAAGAGGATCGCCATCCTCTACATGATCACCATCACGTTCTTCTTCTTCGCCGGCAGCATTGCCGCGGCGGTGATCCGCTGGGACCTGATCGTGCCCGAGGGGATGCTGAAAGATCCGGAGACGTACAACCGGATGTTCAGCATTCATGGCATGATGATGGTGTGGTTCTTCCTGGTGCCGTCGATCCCGGTGACGCTGGGCAATTTCTGCATCCCGCTGATGATCGGCTCGCGCGACGTGGCCTTTCCGAAGATCAACCTGATGAGCTGGTATGTCTTCGTCATTGCCGGATGCGTCGCATTCTACGCGACGTACGTGGGCGGGATCGACGCGGGCTGGACATTCTATCCGACCCTGTCCACGGGCTACTCCAACAGCTTCATCAAGGTCGCCGCCGCGGCAATCTTCCTGGTCGGATTCTCCTCGATCGCCAGCGGCGTGAACTTCATGGTGACGATCCATCGCCTGCGCGCGCCGGGCATGTACTGGCACCGTTTGCCTGTTTTCATCTGGTCGCATTACGCGGTCAGCGTCATCTACGTTCTGGCCACCCCGATGCTGGCCATGACGATGGTGATGCTGTTCTTCCAGCGCCAGTTCGGCGTCGGGATGTTCGACCCGCAGATCGGTGGGGACCTGGTGCTGTATCAGCACATGTTCTGGTTCTATTCCCACCCGGCGGTGTACATCATGATCATACCGGGTTTCGGGGTCATCAGCGAGATCATCCCCTGCTTCTGCCACCGGAAGCTGTTCGGCTACGAGTTCGTGGTGTGGTGCAGCATCGCGATCGCGGTGATCGGCTTCTTCGCCTGGGGCCATCACATGTTCATCGCCGGCATCTCGCTCTACTCGGGGCTAGTGTTCTCCCTGATGTCGTACGTCGTCGCCGTCCCCTCGGCGATCAAGGTGTTCAACTGGGTGGGGACGATGCACAAGGGCTTCATTCGGTTCGACGCGCCGATGCTGTATGCCCTGGGCTTCATCATCCTCTTCACCATCGGCGGGCTGACCGGGCTGTGGGTGGCCAATCTGGCGGCGGACGTTCACCTGCACGACACCTACTTTATCATCGCGCATTTCCACTACATCATGGTCGGAGGCATGGTCTCCGCCCTGTTCGGCGGGCTGCATTTCTGGTGGCCGAAGATCACCGGACGCATGTATCCCGAGGTGTGGGGCCGCGCGGCGGCGCTGATCATCTTTCTCGGCTTCAACATGACCTTCGCGCCGCAGCTCATCCTCGGCTACACAGGGATGCCGCGCCGCTACGCCACCTATCCGGCGCAGTACCAGGTGCTGAACGTGATGTCCTCGGCCGGAGCGTCGATCCTGGCGCTGGGCTACCTGCTGCCGATGATCTATCTGCCATGGTCGCTGTTTCGCGGGCCGCGTGCGCCGGCAAACCCGTGGGACGCCACCGGCCTGGAATGGCAGACCGCCTCGCCACCGCCCGCGGTGAACTTCATCACGACACCGATCGTGACCACTCCACCCTACGACTACAAGGAGCCGGAAACCCTGGAGCAGTTGCGGCAAAATGGCTGAATCCGAACTCATCGTCGAACAGGAGTTCCAGTACTCCAGCCTGTTCGATCAGGGGCAGACCTCGGTCATCGGGATGTGGCTGTTCCTTGCCCAGGAGTGCGTGTTCTTTGGCGCGCTGTTCCTGACCTGGATCTATTGCCGCTACTGGAACGAAGTCGGGTTCGATGCCGGCAGCCACGGTGCGCAGCTCTGGATCGGTAGCATCAACCTTGGCATTCTCGTCACCAGCAGCTTCGTCTATGCCTGCGCGCTGGCCTTCATCCAGGCGGGCAAACCGAGGGAAATGACCTGGGCGCTCACCGGCGTGGTCGCGCTCGGCGTCGCCTTCGTCGGCTGGAAACTGTACGAATACCACCTCGACTTCGTCGGCCACTTCTGGGTCAATGATCCCGATTTCCCGGTCAAGGGAGAGCTGGAGGGCGGGGCGAAGCTGTTCTGGGCCTTTTACTGGATCGCCACCATCCTGCACGCGGCGCATATGACGATCGCCATGGGCCTTGTCACCTACATCATACGGCGTGCGCTGCGCGGCGACTTCACGGCGCAGTACCATACGCCCGTCGAGGTGATTGGCTTGTTCTGGAGCTTCGTCGATATCGTCTGGATGGTGCTCTGGCCCTTGATCTACCTGATGGGGAGGATGCCATGACGCGGCAGCTGGTCAGGCTGACGTTGACCTGGGCGTTCCTGATGGCCGTCGCGGGCGGGGAATTCGTGGTCAGCGGGATGCAGATGGACATAGCCAACCGACCCGTCCTGCTGTTTTTCGCCGGAGCGATGGTGTTCACGGTCGGGATGGTATTCATGCATCTGGCCAGCGCTCCGGTTGTGGCAAAGGGCTTCGCGGTCGCCGCCGTGTTCTGGCTGATCGTGCTGTTCGGGTTGGGCAGCATGGATGCGCTGACCCGGAACTGGTACCCCGTGCAGCACTACAACCCCTACTGAGCGCACCAGTTTTTGGTTCAAGACCGCGAGACGCGGCTGCAACGGGACCGGCGCCTCCACGTTCCGTCTGGCGTGATGGCTTTCGGCCCCGCGCGCGTCGAGGGCGGGGGCTCACTCAACCCTCAATAGAAACCTAGATACGAGGTCCAGGATGAACAGAGTAATGCTCCTTGGGGCGGCCGGACTGGCCGCATCCTTGATGGCCGCGCCGGTGTACGCGCAGAACACGGGCGGCGGGGGGGCTGCCGGTAATGGCGTCGTGAACAACCCGTCCAGCTATAGCAACGGCGGCAATTCCAGCGCGACTGCGGGCGTTGCGAATCCCAATGCCGGAATGCCGGCGGACAACGCCGCGATGGTCGGCAACGGCCACTACGCCAATGTCGGGTTCGGCAGCTATGCAGCTGAGCAGAGTTTCATTACGAATGGCAATGGCAATGGCGGCGGCAATGGCGCCGCAATGGCGCCGGCAACGCGGCAGGTGGCAATAATAATAACAACAATTGGCGTCCCTCGCAGCGCAATTCGGTCCTGGCCGACAATGGCGATGCACGGGCGAGTAAGGTGATCGGGACCGCCGTATATAATTCCAACAACCAGAAACTCGGCTCGGTCGACGATATCCTGATCGGCACCAACGGCGTGTTCGCCGTAATTTCCACCAACAATAAGCAGGTGGCGGTCAAGTTCGGTGATCTAATGTTCGGCAACGCCAGCAACGAGGGCAACGACAAGATCGTGATGCCGCAGGAGACCCAGGCGCGGCTCAACACGCTGCCGGTGTTCCACTACGACGTTACGAGTTACCAGGGAGTGAACGCTAACAATTTCGGCTCCAACAATTTCGGTAACGGTAACGGCGGCGGCATCGGGATGGGCGCCAATGTCGGTGGCGGCGGCGTCGGGATGGGTGCCAATGTCGGTGGCGGCGGCATCGGGACAGGCGCCCCCGGTGCGGCCGGCGCCAACGCCGGCACCGCCAACCGCTGAGCTTGGGTGGACCGGCTGCCAGCCTGAGCTGCCAGCCGGTCCTTCCGCTCACGCTGATTGAGAATGAAAGCCGGCCAGCCAACCGGCCCCCTCGCGGGCGTTCGCGTGATCGACCTCACGACGGTCGTGTTGGGGCCGTTTGCCACCCAGCTGCTGGGCGACATGGGCGCCGACGTCGTGAAGATCGAGGCACCAGGCGGCGATACCACGCGGCAGATCGGCCCGAGCCGGACTCACGGCATGGGCTCATACTTCGCCAACCTGAACCGCAACAAGCGCAGCGTCGTGCTGGACCTGAAGCGCCCGGCAGGGCGGGGCGCCCTGTTGCGGCTGATCGATGGCGCGGACGTGCTGGTCCACAATATGCGGCTCGGCGCCGCGGAGCGGCTCGGCCTTGACTACCCCAGCCTCGCCGCGCGCAACCCCCGGCTCATCCACGCCTGCGCGACCGGTTTCCGACCAGAAAGCGACCACCGCGAGGCGCCTGCCTTCGACGACCTGATCCAGGGGCTGAGCGGAGCCGCGACACTGAACGCAGGCCCGGATGGGCCGCGCTATTTCCCGACAGTCGCAGCCGACAAGCTGACCGGGCACATGCTGGCCTCGATGATCGGCATGGCGCTATTCGCGCGCACACGCACCGGGCGCGGCCAGGCGGTGCATGTGCCGATGCTGGAGACGATGCTGAACTTCCTGCTGGTCGAGCACCTCTGGGGCGCGACCATCCAGCAGCCGGAACTCGGCGTGGGCTACCCAAGGATGCTGACGCCGCATCGCCGCCCCTATGCCACCAAGGATGGGCATATCTGCGTCATCTGCGTCAGCGACGAGCAGTGGCGGCGGGTGTTCGGCGCGATCGGCCGGCCCGAGTTGTTCGACGACCCCCGCTTCGCCTCGGTCAATGCGCGCGCGGACAACGTCGATGCGCTGTATGGCGTGCTGACCGAGGCAATGGGCGCGCGCAGCACGGCGGAATGGCTGGGTATCCTGACGCCGCTGGATATTCCCTGCGGCGCGGCCGCCAGCCTGTCGGATCTGCTGGAGAGCGACTACCTGCGCTCGACCGGGTTCTTCGAATCTCGCGAGCACCCGGTCGAGGGCGCGGTGACGGTCACGGCGATCCCCGCCGCGTTCTCGGACACGCCGGCCTCGGTTCGGCGACTATGGCCGACGCTCGGCGAGCACACGGCGGAGGTGCTGAGCGAGGTCGGGTTGACCGAAGCCGAGATCCGCGCCGCGCGCGACTGACACGGCCCGTCACGCCGCCGCGCGGAAGGTCTTGGGAATGCCAGCCTTCGGCACCTGGCCATGCATCGGCTCGTCCGGCAGGCCCTCGTGCAGGATGGCGCGGGCCTCGAACAGCCGAGGCAGGTCGATGCCAGTCTCGAAGCCCATGCTTTCCAGCATGAACACCAAATCCTCGGTCACGACGTTGCCGGAGGCCCCGGGCGCGTAGGGGCAGCCGCCAAGGCCGGCGAGGCAAGAGTCGAAGGCGCGAATGCCCTCCTCCAGGCCGGCCAGCGCGTTGGCGAGGCCGAGCCCCATTGTGTCGTGCAGATGGAGCCCCCACAGCACCGGGCCGATCGCCGCGCGGACGGCGCGCACGGCTTCCTTCACCTGCGCCGGATGGGCGTAGCCGACCGTGTCGGCGAGCATGATCTTGTCCACCCCGGCGCGGGCCAATCCGGTCGTCACCTCCACGGTCTTGGCCACCGGCACAACCCCGTCGATGGAGCAGCCGAACGCGGTGGAGGCGCCGGCGATCACCTCCATCCGGCGTGGCTGGGCCTTCACCCACTCCATCAGCTTGGCAATCTCGGTGATGCTCTGGGCCGGCGTGCGGTTGAGGTTGGCGAGGCTGTGGCCCTCGCTGACCGAGACCGGGGTGCTGATCTTGTGCGCCCCCGCCTCATAGGCGCGCTGGGCGCCGCGCAGATTGGGCACCAGGGCAATGACCGTGAGGCCAGGGATCTTCACGGCCTCGCGGACCACTTCCTCGGTGTCGGCCATCTGCGGGATGACGCGCGGCGGGACGAAGCTGCCCACCTCGATCTCCTTGACGCCGGCGGCGGCCATGGCGGCGATCCAGCGCAGCTTGGTCGCGGTCGGCATCTGCGACTTGGCGATCTGCAAGCCGTCGCGCGGCGCGACTTCGCAAATGTTCACATGTTCTTTCATGGGGGCGGCACCTCACAAGCCAGAATGCTTCCGGTTTCCGATTCGGTCATGACCAGCGTGCGCTGGTCTGGCGCCAGGGCGCAGTTGGTCAGCATTCGCCCGGCGCAACTGTCGATGCGATAGCGAGGGACGCCGTGCGCGTCCACCACCCAGACGCAGCCATGGCCAGGGTTGGCGATGAACAGGCGGTCATACGCATCCATCGCCAGCCCGTCGGGGCCCGACGTGCCGGGCGGCACGCGGGCGAAGCACTGCGCCTTGGCCACCACCGCATCGGGGCGGAGGAAGAAGCGCCAGACCTCGCAGGATCGCGTCATCGCCACGTACACATGGGTCTGTGCGGTGTTCAGCGCGATCCCGTTCGGGCTCGCGCCGGTGGCGAGCAGCCTGTCGATCCGGCCATCGGGATGCAGGCGCCAGACGCGACCTGTCGGGTCCTGCAGTCCGGTCTGACCCTGGTCGGTAAACAGCACCGAGCCGTCGCGATGCAGGATAAGATCGTTCAGCCCCTTGAAGCTTTCGCTCATCACCGTGCGCAGCAGCGGCGTGGGGGCCCCCGTAGCCGGGTCGATCTGCACAAGACCGACCCGATAATCGGCGGCCAGAAGAGTGCCGTCGGGCCTTACCGTGAGCCCGTTCGGCCAGCCATCGTATTCGGCGAGCTGGGTCCACGCATCGCCCTCCATGCGAAAGATCCGGCCATAGGGGATGTCCACCACATGCAGCCGTCCGGCCGCATCGAAGCACGGGCCTTCGAGAAAGCCATCGACCGGCGCCCCGGCGCGATTGGCGTCCGCCCATTCGGACCGCGCCAGGCGGCGGAGGCGGTCGGGCATGCGGGAAAGCACTTGGGTACGCAGGCGGGCGGGCGGATCGAACCACATTTGGGCAGCGTGCGTCGGTGGATCGCGCTGAGCAAGGCCTGCGCCCCGCTTCCCGATATGATGGCGATTGACCGCTCCCCCGTGGGGCCTCTACGTGATGGACTGAACCATGCGGTTCAGATCCCCGCCGGGCAAAGAGAGCTTCGCAATGCCACGCATCTCGCCAGCCGTGACCCTGTTGGCTGCGCTGCTGCTGATCGGTGCCATCTCGGCGCGCGCGCAGATGCCGGGAGCGGGCGGGCCGCCGCCGGCGGTGGGGGTGGCGCGGGTCGAGCCGCACGCGATCACTGAAACGCAGGAATTCGTCGGACGGGTGCAGGCGACGCAGCGCGTGGCGCTGGTGGCGCGAGTGACGGCGTTCCTTGACCGGCAGGCTTTTACCGAGGGAACCGAGGTGAAGGCGGGCGACCTCCTCTATGTGCTGGAGCAGCCGCCATTCCAGGCCGATCTGGCGGCCAAGCAGGCGAGCATGGCGCAAGCCGCCGCCCAGCTCGACAACGCCAAGCTTGCCTTCGAGCGGGCGTCGAGCCTGCTGAAGACCCCGGCCGGCCAGCAGGCTGCTGTCGACGCGGCACGCGCCACCATGCTCTCCGACGCCGCGCAAGTGCGCGGCGCCGAGGCGCAGGCACGCCAGGCCGCGATCAATCTGGGATACACGGAGATCCACGCACCGATTGCCGGCAAGATCGGCCGCAGCGCGGTGACGCCTGGGAACGTCGTCTCGCCCGGATCGGGCACGCTCGCCACGCTGGTCAGCCAGGACCCGATGTACGTTGTCTTCCCGGTGCCGGTGCGCACGGTAGAGGAGCTGCGGCACGCCGCCTCGGGCATCGCGGGCGGCGATGCCGCGTTCCGCATCCGCTTGCGCCTACCCGATGGACGCGAGTACGGGCAGGTTGGAAGGCTCGATTTCGTGGACAACACGGTGGCCCAGGGCACGGACACGATCGTGCTGCGCGGCAGCATCCCCAACCCCGCATCCCCGATCGGGCGCGAATTGGTAGATGGGGAGTTCGTGACCATCATGCTGGAAGGCGCGCGCCCCGCCGAGGTGCTCGCTATTCCGCGAGCCGCCGTCATGACCGACCAGCAGGGCGATTACGTGTTCACGCTCGACAAGGACAACCGCGTGCAGCAGGCGCGCGTGACACTCGGACAGGCGACGCCGCTGCTGGCGTCGGTCCGGGGCGGCCTGGTGGCCGGGCAGATGATCGTGGTGGACGGGCTGCAGAAGGTGCGCCCCGGTCAGGTCGTGGCGCCAGCGCCGGCACAACCCGAGAAGACCGCGCGTCGATGATCTCCGCGCTATTCATCCGCCGGCCGCGGCTGGCGATGGTCATTGCCATCGTGCTGACCCTCGCCGGCTCGATCGCCATGCTGCGCATCCCCGTCGCCCAGCTTCCCGACATCGTGCCGCCACAGGTGACGGTCAGCGCGACCTATCCCGGCGCTTCGGCGCAGGTGGTGGAGAGCGCCGTCGCCCAACCGGTCGAGGCGCAGGTCGTCGGCGTGGACAAGATGCTCTACATGAAGTCCAACAGCGCCAACGATGGCTCCTACAGCCTGTCGGTCAGCTTCGAGCAGGGCACGGACCCGGATGCCGCCGTGGTCGCGGTGAACAACCGCGTGCAGACGGCCTTGGCGCAGCTTCCGCCCGAGGTGCAGGCCGAGGGCCTGACGGTGCAGAAGAAGTCCTCGGCGATCCTGATGTTCCTCGCCTTCTACGGCGACGACGCAGCGAAGATGGACCCGCTGTTCATCACCAACTACGCGCTTATCAACGTCATCGACGCGCTGTCGCGCACGCCGGGCGTCGGACAGGCGAGCCTCTTTTCGCGGCTGAACTACTCGATGCGGGTGTGGTTCCGCACCGACCGGCTGGTGGCGCTTGGCCTGTCGCCCACTGACGTGGTGACGGCGATCAACCAGCAGAACATCATCGCCCCGGTCGGGCGCATCGGGGCGCGTCCGACGGGCGATGCGCAGCCGTTCCAGTTCAACCTCGAGACGCGCGGCCGGCTGGTCACGCCTGAGGAGTTCGGCGCCATCGTCATTCGCGCCAACCCGGATGGCTCGGTGCTGCATCTGCGCGACGTGGCCGAGGTGCGGCTCGGCGCGCAGAACATGGACAGCGAGACGCGGCTGAACGGCCGCCCCGCCGTCCCGGTCGCGATCTATCTGGCGCCGGGCGCCAATGCGGTGAGCACCGCGGCCGCGGTGAAGGCGACGCTCGATCGCGCCACCGCCCGCTTCCCCCAGGGGCTGCACGCGCGGGTGATGTACGACAGCACGGAGTTCGTGCAGGATACGATCCACGAGGTGCTGAAGACGCTGGCCGAGGCGTTCGGGCTGGTGGTGCTGGTGGTGTTCCTGTTCCTGGGCAGCCTGCGCGCGACCATCATCCCGACGGTCGCCGTGCCGGTGAGCCTGATCGGCACCTTCGCCGGACTGCTCGCGCTCGGCTACTCGGTCAACACCGTCTCCCTGCTCGCGATGGTGCTGTCGATCGGCATCGTCGTGGACGACGCGATCGTGGTGGTGGAAAACGTCGAGCGAGTGATGGAGGAGGAACCGCTGCTGTCGCCGGCGGCCGCCACCTTGAAGGCGATGCGCCAGATCACCGGCCCGATCGTCGCCATCTCGCTGGTGCTGTTGTCGGTGTTCGTTCCCGTTGCCTTCATCCCTGGTCTATCGGGGACGCTGTTTCGCCAGTTCGCGGTCACAATGAGCTGCGCCATGCTGATCTCGGCGGTAATGGCGCTCACGCTTTCGCCCGCGCTGTGCGCGCTGTTCCTGCGCCCACGCCAGCGGCGCGGGCCGATCGCGGTGCTGATGCGCGGCATCGATCGGGTCCGCGACGGGTATGCGAGCGTGGTGCGGCGGCTCGTGCGCGTCTCGGCGCTGTCGCTGCTGCTGATCGCCTGCTTCGCAGTCGGCGCGGGATGGCTTGCCGGGCACACCCCGACCGGCTTCCTGCCCGAGGAGGATCAGGGCGCCTACTTCATCTCCGCCCAGCTTCCCGATGGCGCCTCGGTCGAGCGCACGAGCGACGTTGCCACCCGCATCGAGCAGACCTTGCATCGCCTCCCCGAAGTCGAGGACACGCTCGCCATCGTCGGCTTCTCCCTTCTGGACGGCGCTCAGGAACCCAATTCCGCCTTCCTCGTCGCGCGCCTCAGACCATTCGCCGACCGCCTCGCGCCCGGCAGCTCGGCGCAGGCGCTGGTGGGCAAGACCTTCGGTGCGGTGCAGGCGATCCGCTCGGCGATGGTGTTCCCCTTCAACCTGCCGCCGATCATCGGCCTGGGAACCGGATCGGGCTTCGAATACGTGCTGGAGGCGTTGCAGGGCCAGGACCCGGTGCAGAACGGTCAGGTGATGCGCGCGCTGGTGGCGTCGGCGAACCAGGACCCGCGGCTGACACGCGTCTTCTCCACCTACACCGCGAGCAATCCGTCGCTGTTCCTCGACATCGATCGCGACAAGGCGGCGGCGCTGGGGCTGAGCGTCAGCGACGTCTCCACCGCGCTCCAGGCCACATTGGGCGGACTCTACGTCAACAACTTCAACCTGTTCGGGCGGACCTGGCAGGTGAACATGGAGGGCGAGGCCGCCGATCGCAGCGACGTGCCGGCGATCTGGCGCATCCACGTGCGCAACAAGCAAGGCGAGATGGTGCCGTTGCGGGCCATCGCCTCGACGCACACCGTGACCGGGCCGCAGGTGATTACCCGCTACAACAACTACCGCGCGATCAGCGTGAACGGCGGCGCGGCGCAGGGCGTGTCCTCGGGCGACGCGCTGGCGGCGATGGCGGCAGTATCGGCGAAGGTGCTGCCGGCGGGCTACAGCTACGAATGGACCGGGACGGCGTATCAGGAGGTGCTCGCGTCCGGGCGAACCGGGTTGATCCTGGGGCTGGCCGCGCTGTTCGCCTATCTGTTCCTGGTCGGCCTCTACGAGAGCTGGATCATCCCGATCCCGGTGCTGCTGTCGGTGATCGTCGGCGTCGCCGGCGCCTTCGCCGGCATCGCGCTGGCCGGCCTCTCGGTCGATCTCTATGCGCAGATCGGGCTGATCGTGCTGATCGCGCTGGCGGCGAAGAACGCCATCCTTATCATCGAGTTCGCCAAGGAGCAGCGCGAGGCGGGGCTGCCCGCGCGCGAGGCGGCGGTGATGGGCGCGCGCATCCGGTTCCGCGCGGTGATGATGACCTCGCTCGCCTTCATCATGGGGCTGGTTCCGCTGGTGACCGCGCACGGCGCGGCGATGGCCAGCCGGCGTGATGTGGGCACGGCGGTGTTCGCGGGGATGATCGCCGCGAGTTCGATCGGGATCTTCCTGATCCCCATGCTGTACGTCGTTTTCCAGGGCGCGCGGGAGCGAGGCCGAGCGCTGTTGCGGCGGCGAAGCGCCGTTTGAATGCAGCCGGGGGCCGTTGCTCCCGTGGCTCGCTTGCCGTAGGGAGGCAAAAACTGGGTCGGGCGCCCAGAGGAGGAAGCAGATGTCCCACTTGACCCGCCGGCACGCCATCCAGGGCGCGGGTCTCGCTGCCGCAGCTCTGGTTCTGCCGTTCGGTGCGCGCGCGCAGAAGAAATCGTTGAAGATCGGCATCCTGACCGACATGTCCGGCCCGTATGCCGAGGCGACCGGGCCGGGCGACGTGATCGCGTCGCGCCTGGCTATCGAGGATTTCGTCAAGCAGCATCTGGATGTCGGCGTGGAGCTGGTCTCGGCCGACATGCTGCTGAAGCCGGCGGTCGGCGCCAGCATCGCGCGCTCCTGGTACGATCAGCAGGGCGTGGATGCGATCTTCGATATTCCGCAGTCGGCAGTCGCGTTGGCGGTCGGCTCGATCGCGAAGGAGAAAGACAAGCTGGTGATCTTCACCAGCGCGGGGGTCGCCGACCTCAGCGGGAAATCCTGCACCCCGAACCAGATCCACTGGACGTTCGATCTCTGGGCCAATGCGAATGGAACCGTGCGGGGACTGGTCGGCAAGGGCGCCGAGACGTGGTTCTTCATTCTTCCCGACTACATCTCAGGCCATGCCATGGTGGACAACTCGGTGGCGGCGCTGAAGAAGTTGGGCGGACGCGAACTGGGCCAAACGACCTACCCATTTCCGGGGACGACCGACTTCTCGGCCCAACTGCTCAAGGCCAAGGCCAGCGGCGCGAAGGTGATCTGCCTCGCCAATGCGGGCGACGATACCGCGAACTGCATCAAGCAGGCCTACGAGTTCGGCATCCCGCAATCAGGCGTGCAGCTCGCGTGCCTGGTGATGCAGGACTACATCGTGAAATCCGTGGGGCTGAAGACCGCCCAAGGCCTGGTCTGCACGATGCCGTGGGTCTGGAATATGAACGACGCCGCCCGCGCCTTCGCGGATCGATTCCAGCCGCTCTATCACGGTGCGAAGCCGAACTTCTACCACGCCGGCATCTATTCGGCGGTGACGCACTACCTGAAGGCCGCCGCGATGCTCGGGGTAGACAAGGCCAAGGCGAGCGGCCGCGCGGTGGCCGATCAGATGAAGGCGTTCCCGGTGGACGACCCGTACTACCAGGGCACAGTCCGCGCCGACGGCAAGTTCGTGCACAACATGTATGTCTGGCGCACGAAGACCCTCGAGGAGTCGAAGGGACCGTGGGACTTCTTCAAGTTGCTGGACACCATCTCGCCCGACCGTGCCTTCAAGCCGCTCGCGGAGAGCGGCTGTCCGCTGGTCAAGGCCTGATCAATCTTGGAGAGATCATCGCATATGCCCGACACGCACGCGCAGACCATCGACACAGACGCAGACCATCGCCCGGCCTTCGATGCGGTCGTGGTCGGCGCGGGATTGGCTGGCCTCTATGCCCTGCATCGGCTTCGCGCGCTCGGGCTGCGCGTGCGGGTCTACGAGGCAGGGAGCGGCATCGGCGGCACGTGGTTCTGGAACCGCTATCCCGGCGCCCGCTGCGACGTGGAGAGCATGGAGTATTCGTACTCGTTCTCGGAGGATCTGCAGCAGGACTGGAAATGGCCCGAGCGATACGGCACCCAGCCCGAGATCCTGCGCTACATCAATCATGTGGCGGACCGGTTCGACCTGCGCCGCGACATCCAGCTCGACACACGCATCCGTGCCGCTACCTTTGACCGGGCGATCAATCGCTGGACGCTGAGGACCGAGCAGGGCGAGGTCGTCTCGGCCCGGTTCTGCATCATGGCGTCCGGCAATCTGTCGACGCCGCGCGTGCCGAACTTCCCCGGCCTGGACCGGTTCCAGGGCAGATGGTATCATTCCGGCCTGTGGCCTACGGAGCCGGTGGATTTCTCTGGCCAGATTGTTGGCGTGATCGGCACCGGCTCCTCCGGCGTGCAGATGATCCCGCTGATCGCGCAGCAGGCCAAGCATCTTTACGTATTCCAGCGCACGGCGAATTTCAGCCTGCCGGCGCGCAACGCACCGCTGCATCCCGAGACGGAGCGCTCGCACAAGGCCCGCTATCGGGAGCGGCGCCAAGCGGCGCTGCACACGCCGTTCGGTATCGCCGGTCATCCGCCGCCCACCAAATCCGCCCTGGACGCCTCTCCCGATGAACGCCGCCAAGCCTATGAGGCGAAGTGGGCGGAGGGAGGAAGCATCAGCTTCCTCTACTCGTACACCGACATGCTGGTGAACAAGGCGGCCAATGAGACCGCGTCCGAATTCGTCCGCGAGAAGATCCGCGCGACGGTCAAGAATCCCGCGGTGGCGGAACTGCTGGCGCCCAAGGATCACCCGATCGGCACCAAGCGGCTTTGTCTCGATACGAACTACTATGAGACCTACAACCGCGACAACGTGACCCTTGTCGACGTGAGGCGGGCGCCCATCGTCGAGCTGACCGCGGCCGGCCTGCGGACACGCGAGAAGGAATACGCGCTCGACAGCATCGTGTTCGCGAC
This sequence comes from uncultured Pseudomonadota bacterium, assembly GCA_963830565.1. GTDB lineage: Bacteria > Pseudomonadota > Alphaproteobacteria > Acetobacterales > Acetobacteraceae > DATFDN01. Next base: position 459,055 of record CAWHMO010000005.1, on the reverse strand, counting down.
CGGGTTCGACGCCATGACCGGGGCGTTGATGGAGGTCGATATCAGGGTCGAAGGCGGCGAGTCGCTCCAGGATAAATGGGCCGCCGGTCCGAAGACCTATCTCGGCCTGATGGTCGCCGGATTTCCCAACATGTTCATCATCACCGGACCGGGCAGCCCGTCGGTCAAGACGCAGATGATTATTGCGATCGAGCAGCATACAGACTGGATCGTCGATTGCCTGAAGCATATGCAGACGGCCGGGTTCACCCGCGTCGAGGCCGATGCGAACGCGGAGAGCGGGTGGGTCAGGCACGTCAACGACGTCGCCGATAGCACGCTTTATCCGCTCGCGAATTCCTGGTACGTCGGCGCGAACATTCCCGGTAAGCCGCGCATCTTCATGCCCTATGTCGGCGGCTTCGATGTCTATAAGCGCAAGTGCGATGCCGTTGCGGTAAATGGCTATCAGGGGTTTACCATGGCGCGCTAGCCTGTCCGGGCACGCGACACGGACGGAATCGGCTTGGGACCGTAGTTAGGATCAGGTTAACCTCGCAATGGTATGAGATCCAGACGGTTGGAACCGCCTTCAAGCGGTTGTGCTCAACCGTTTTCTCGAACCCGCTATATCGGCGCACAACGTGCTTAATATGTGGGATATTGGAGAGAGCATGACCGCGAAAGCATCGATCGCCGCTATCCCGGTCCTCGCGGCTTTCGCGCTGCTGGCCACGACCTATGTCGCCTACCCTTGCCTGACCCTCTACCGACTGGACAGCGCGGTGGAGCGGCGGGACACCAAGGCGCTGCGCCGGTTGGTTGATTGGCCGGAGGTCAGGCACGGGATCGAGTCCGACCTGGCAGGCCCGAGCGAGGATCTGGCGCCATTCGGGAGCGCGTTCCTTCGCAAGGTCGCGGTAAAGACCGCCGTCACCCCCGAGACCGTGCTGGCGGCGCTGAACTCGAACGCAGGCCGCGCCGACGCTCAGGCGCTACCGGGGCGGCTGCATGGCGCTTGGCTTGAGGGACCATCGCGGCTGGTCCTGGATTTCGGCACCGTTCGCCTGCGGATGGAGCTGCGGCAGGGCGCATGGGAGGTCACGCGGGCGTGGCTGCCGACCGGCGTCCTGACTCGGGCGCGTGCCGAGGCGCAGGAGGCAAGGCGGGAATAGGGCCTTAGCTCTCCAGTTCGGTATCCCAGTAGAGGAAATCGCGCCAGCTCTGGTGCAGATAGTTGGGCGGGAAGGCCCGTCCCCTGTCCTGCAATTCCCAGTTGGTCGGTTGTCGTGGCCGCGCGCGCGGGCTCATCGCGCATTCCCGCGGCAGGCGGGAGCCCTTGCGCAGATTGCACTCCCCGCAGGCAGTCACGACGTTCTCCCACGTGGTCCGCCCGCCCCGGCTGCGCGGCACGACATGATCGAATGTCAGGTCCTGGGTCGGTAGGCAACTCGCGCAATATTGGCAGGCGAAGCCGTCGCGTAGGAACACGTTGAACCGGGTGAAAGCCGGGCGGCGCGAGGAGGGTATGTAGTCCTTGAGCGCGATCACGCTCGGCAACCGCATCGTCAGGCTGGGCGAGCGCACCTCCCGCTCATACTCGCTCAGCACGGACACGCGGTCGAGGAACACTGCCTTGATGGCGTCCTGCCAGGACCATAGCGAGAGCGGGAAATACGACAGCGGGCGGAAATCCGCGTTCAGGACCAGCGCCGGGAAGTGCTGTCCGCCATCAGGCACAAATCGCTCCTTCGTATCGGAAGCGAAAGATGAAAAGGCTTCAGCCACCCGAATGGCCGCATCTTGTGCGCCGCCGAAATCTGGTTCGTTTATCGCAAGCGGGACGTTGGACAGCAAGCCGCCCTGCCCGCCTGTCCCGGATTTGTCATCGGCACACCGGCCCATGAAAACCTCGCGCTGAACACGCGGGCGTGAGAAATTCCTTGAGCCAGGACCCGATTCTGGTTAGATCCACATTACTCACAATCAAGTTATATCCTTTCAGTACAGACTTTCTGCCGCTGCTCGGGTAACGGAGACGCGCAAATGCCAGCAGACGTGCTCGAGGTGGAGGCCGCGGCGCGGGGCGCCCCGGCGCGCGAGCCGTGGCACGGGCTGCTCGACTATTACGGCTATCACACGCCCTCGGGCGCCTGGTGCTTCGTCGGCTGGGTCGAGCAGCGCCACCTCGCGCCCGACAAGCCGACCACGATCGATCTTCGGGTTGATTTCGAGAGCGGCGAGCTGTCGGGTCCCGGCGTAATCACCTATTTCTACCGCCCCGACCTGGGCGAGCGCGGTACCGGCGTGGTGGTGCATTTCCCCTCCTCCGGTCGGGGCATGGGGCGGCCGGTCTGGCTGGAGCTGTCCAGCTCCGGCCGTCGCGCCGGCCTGACTGTCCCGAACGGGTGCCAGCACCTGCGCGGTGCCGATATCGGCGCGCGGCTGTTCGCCGAACTCAGCAATGCCGAGGGCGCCAGCGAGAGCCGGACCATGCTGCTCGGGCTGCTGGTGCGCAAGGGCTTCACCGGCGAGGACACGCTGGGTGCCCTGAAGGACGAGGTGCGTCTGGAGCTGGACGCCGTGATCCCGTGCCGGCCCGAGGGCGTGGTGCTGATGGGCTGGATGGCGGCCGGCGCCGAGGTGGTGCGCGCGGTGCGGCTGCGCGCCAGCCTGGTCGCGGCGCCGATGACCGAGCGCAACACGATCCGCGTGCCGCGCCCCGACGTGCTGGAGGCGCTCGGCGCCGACCGAACGGAGCTCGACTGCGGCTTCATGGCGTATTTCGCGGTGCCCTCGAGCAGCACCGAGCCGATGCATCTGGAGATCGAAACCGCGCGCGGCGAGGTCGGTTACAAGCCGGTGCCCGCGCCGCGCGGCGCCGGGATCGAGGCGATCAAGCGGGTGCTGTCGACGTTCGACCTACGCTACGACCAGCTTGCGCCCGCCTTCGAGGGCGTCGTCGGACCCAGCGTCCGCGCGTTGAACGCCGAGCGGCTGCGCCGGCGCCCGCGCGTGAGCGTGGTCACGCTAGGCCGACCCGAAGCCGCGCCGCGTCACAGCGTAATCGTGCCGCTCTACGGCCGGATCGACTTCCTCGAATACCAGGCCGCGCTGTTCGCCCGCCAGGGCCTGGCCGACACCGAGCTGATCTACGTGCTCGACGACCCGCCGCGCCGGCGCGAGCTGGAGGCGCTCGCGGTCAGCGTCCACCAGCGTTTCCGCGTGCCTTTGCAGCTGTTGATGCTGGACCGCAACATGGGCTTCGCGCCGGCCAACAACATCGCCCTCGATCACGCTCACGGCGAATTCGTGTGCTTCCTGAACTCCGATGTCTTCCCCGACGCGCCCGGCTGGCTCGAGGCGCTCTCCGATCGGCTGGATGCCGACCCCGAGCTGGGTGCCATCGGACCACTGCTTCTGTTCGAAAACGGCGCCGTGCAGCACCAGGGCATGGATTTCGAAACACTGGGCGAGTTCGGCGACTGGATGTTCCCGATCCATCCGCGCAAGGGACTGAAGCCGCCCGCCGAGGAGGCGCTGCTCTACAGCCGCGCCATCACCGCCGCCTGCCTGGTGATGCGCCGCGACCTCGCCAACGATCTGGGCGGCTTCGACGAGACCTATATCATCGGCGATTTCGAGGATTCCGATCTCTGCATGCGGCTCGGCCAGCGCGGCCTTGCGTGCGCCGTGGACCCTTTGGTGCGGCTTTATCACCTGGAGCGCCGCTCGCAGGTCGGCGCCGCCCAGCGCTGGCGCATGAACATGACCCTGTACAATGCCTGGACGCACCAGAACCGCTGGTTCGGGGGCGCGCATGGCTGAACCGATGCGCCTGCTGGTCGCCTCGCACGGCCATCCCGAGATCACCAAGGGCGGCGCCGAGAACGCCGCGTTCAAGCTGTTCGCGGGCCTGGCCGAGCGGCCGGGGATCGAGGCCTGGTTCCTGGGCTGCGGGGCGCTGCCGGGTCAGGGCGCGGAGCTCTGCATCACCCAGCCCTTCTCCGCCCGGGAGTATCTCTACGCTCCAGGCACGTTCAACTGGTTCAACTTCGCCAACCGCGACCCGCGCCTGCCGCGCGAGCTGGAAGGGCTGCTGCGCGAGCTGTCGCCCGAATTGGTGCATTTCCACCACTACGCCAATCTCGGCGTGGAGGCCTTCGAGCTGGTCCGGCGCGTGCTGCCCGAGGCGCGCATCGTGCTGACTTTGCACGAATATCTCGCGATCTGCCACCATTTCGGCCAGATGGTCACGCGCGGCGACCTGCACTTATGCCGGCGCGCCAGCGACGTGCGCTGCGGGGCCTGCTTCCCCGACATCGCGCCCTCGGACTTCTTCCTGCGCCGGCGCTACATCCAGGGCTTCTTCGATCTGGTGGACCAGTTCGTGGCGCCGAGCGCGTTCCTGGCGCGGCGCTACGTCGAATGGGGCGTGCCGGACGCGAAGATGGCGGTGGTGGAAAACCTGATCCCGACGGCCGCCACCGCTCCGGCCTCGCTCGCGCCCTCTGGGGCGGCACTGCGCGTCGGCTTCTTCGGCCAGATCTCCCGCCTCAAGGGCACCGAGGTGATGCTGCGCGCCGCCGAGCAGCTCGGCGCCGAGGGGTGCGAGACGATCGGCTTCGCGATCTTCGGCGACTACCGGAACCAGCCCGAGGTGTTCCGCGCCGACCTCGACAAGCGGCTGGGCGCTCCGGGCTCCAACGTCCGCTTCCACGGCCCCTATGAGCACGACGAGGTGGACGCGCTGATGCAGGGCGTCGATGTCGTGCTGATGCCCTCGATCTGGTGGGAGAACGCGCCGCTGGTGATCGAGGAGGCGCTGCGCAACCGCCGTCCCGTCCTGTGCTCCGATATCGGCGGCATGGCCGAGAAGGTGCGCGACGGCCTCGACGGGTTCCATTTCCGCATGGGCAGCGCGCCGGCGCTGGTGGAGCTGCTGAAGCGGCTGGACCAGGATCGCGACCAGCTGGCAGCCCTCGCCGCCACCATGCGCGCCCCGGCGCCGGCGACGGACACGCTTGACGCGCATCTCGCCCTGTATCGCCGCCTGCTCGCCTCCCGGTGCGACGAAGCTGCCTGACGACCCACGACGAGGATTCCACCATGTCAATTCGCGGCTCGCTCGACGTCATCACCTCAACCGGGGTCTCTGGCTGGGCCTACGCGCCGGAGGAGCGGAGCTTGACGGTGCAGGCGCTGCTCGGCCATCAGGTGATCGGAGAGGCGGTGGCCAACATGCATCGCCCCGATCTGGCCGCGGTCGGCATAGGCGATGGCAATTGCGGCTACTCCATCGCCTTCTACGAGAAGGTCAGCCCGCTGCATCTGCCCTTCGTCTCCGTCAAGCCGGAGGGCGGCGACGTGGAGCTGCCGCGCGCCACCATCTCGGGGTACGGCGATTTCTTCCAGGCGCTGTTCCGCCACTGGCCGGTAAGCGGCCGGCATCGCAGCGTGCTGGGCGGGTTGTGGACCGACCGGGTGGACGCTAGCGCGCTGCTGCGCGGTAAGCGCGAAATCGAAGTGATCGATGCCGCCACTGCGGGAGCGGTCGATGATCTGATACAGGCTGGGATGATGCTGCTGGCATTGCCGCCCAGCAGCGCGGGACGCTGGGACGAAGTTGGCGGCACGGCCGATGCGGAGGCGCGGTGCGCGATCGAGAACGCGCTCAATGCGCCCGAGGTGATCGCGGTGTTGCGGGCCGTGCTGGAGGACCAGCCGCTGATCTTGCGCCCTCAACTCTGTGCCGCGGAGACCGCGTTCCGTCAGCCGAGCGCGATCATGGACCTGCCCTCGCCCGCCGAGTGTCTGTTGCTCGTGACGCCGCTGGATGGCGCGTCGGTGGAATTGGAGATCGTACGCGACAGCCACCGGCTGCCCGAGTTCACCGCCGGCGGCGAGTCGCGGTGGATGAGCCCGACCGGGGCGGAGGCGCTGGCCGGGCCGCATGGGATAGTGGATCGCTATGTCCTGCCGCCCGATACCATGGCCGCGATCGGCCCCGGTCTGCTGCACCGCGTGCGCGTGCCCGGGACCGGGGCAGCCATGGCGCTGGCCGTCCCGGCTCGGGCGGCACCGCTGCGTCAGCTTCTGGGCACGGAGCACGAAGTGGCCTGCGACAACGGCGCGCGGATCTGGGCGTAGGTCAGGTCTGAGGCATGGAGTATACGCCGGACCGGATCCTGGAGTTGTTCGCCTCGCCCTTCGTGGACCCGGCGCTGTTCGCGGCGCGTATCGGCGGCGACAAGCAGGATCCGGAGGCGATCCAGCGCTACCTGGCGCTGCCGATCGCGGAACGCCCCGACTTGGCGTGGTATTTCGATCGCGCGTGGTACTGCCTGCGCTATCCCGACATCGCGCAGGGGGATTTCGACCCACTGACGCATTTCCTGGGCTGGGGCGTCGCCGAGGAGCGGTCGCCGCACCCGCTGATCGACATCGGCTACATCCGCAACGAGGACCCGGCGTTGCTGGACGGTCCGGCAAGCCTGCCGACGCTGCTTGACATATTGGACACCGACCGCACCGACCCGAGCCGCCATTTCCAGCTCGCGCATTATCGCGCCCAGTTGGACGAGCCGGATCAGGCCACCGGTCTGCTGCGCCATTTCCTGGAGCACGGCCTGGCCGCCGGGCTGCGTCCCGCGCCGGGCCTGGACCCGGTCGGCGCCTGGCGGCAGGCGCGCGCCCGCACCCCCGATATACGGGCGGGGTTGCGCCATGTCGCGATGTTCGGTGCCGGTGCCGGTGCGCAGGAGGCGACGGCCGAGCCTCCGAACGAAGGCCAGGCGAAGGCCCTGTTTCTCGCCAATGCCGCCGCCCTGCTGCCCTGTTACGGCCGCGCTAGGCTCGACTTTGATCTCCGTGACGCGAGGCCGGCGCTGAGCGTGGTCGTGGTCGCCCATGATCGCTTTGCGCTGACCATGGCGACGCTCGCCAGTCTGCGCGCCAATTTTGCCGGGCCGATCGAGCTGATCCTGGTCGATTCCGGATCATCCGACGAAACCCGCCAGATCGGGCGATACCTGCACGGCGCGCTGGTGCTGCGGTTCGAGGAGAACATCGGCTTCCTCCACGGGAGCAACGCCGGCCTGCGCGTCGCCTCGGCGGAGACGGTGCTCTACCTGAACAACGACGTGCAGCTAGCCCCTGGCGCGGTGCGGGCGGCGCTCGATCGGCTGCACTCTGATCCGGCCATCGGCGCGGTTGGGGGCAAGCTGATCCGCACGCACGGCGCGTTGCAGGAGGCGGGCTCGATCGTCTGGCGCGACGGCTGGACGGCGGGCTATCTGCGTGACGCCTCGCCACTGGCGCCCGAGGCCAATTTCGTGCGCGACGTCGACTACTGCTCGGCTGCCTTCCTGCTGGCCCGCACCGCGCTGGCGCGCGATCTGGGCGGCTTCGACGAGGCGTTCGCGCCGGGTTACTACGAGGACGCCGATCTCTGCCTGCGGATGCAGGAGGCTGGGCATCGCGTCGTCTATGACCCGGCGGTGGTCGTCCAGCATCTGGAGTACGGGAGCTCCGACGGGGCCGCGGCCGCGGCGGAGCGGATCGCCGCGCGGCACGAGGTGTTCTTCCGCAAGCATATGGCAGGGCTGCGTTTCCGCTACGCCGCCGATCCGCGGGCGCCGCTCTTCGCGCGCACCGCACGCCCGGCGCGCGGGCGCGTGCTGTTCATCGAGGATCAGGTTCCGCTGCGCCGGCTCGGCCAGGGCTTCGTGCGATCGAACGACATCGTCGCCGCGCTGGCGAAGGGCGGATGGCACGTCACCGTCTATCCGCTGCATCCGGGACGCGTCGGTCTCGCCGGGGTGTACGCCGACATGCCGGACACGGTGGAGGTGATGCACGACCGGGGGCTCGGCGAGCTGGAGACGTTCCTCAAGGCGCGGCGCGGCTATTACGACACGATCTGGATCGCGCGCACGCACAACCTTGATCGGGTGAAGCCGATCCTGGAGCGGGTCGGCATGGACGGTGCCGGCAATGTGCGGCTGGTGCTCGACACCGAGGCGCTCGGCGCGCTGCGCGAGGCGGCGCGATGCGCGATCACCGGGGAAGTGTTCGACGTTGATGGCGCGCTCCGCGCGGAGTTCGCGAACGCCTGGTTCTGTCAGGCTTTAGTGGCTGTGAACGAGGACGAGGCCGCGCGGCTGCGCCGCCTGGGCTTCGCCGATGTCACGGTGCTGGGCCATGCGCGCGAGGCGACGCCGACCCCGCGCCCGTTCGCCGAGCGGTCTGGCCTGCTGTTCGTGGGCGCGATCCCGGTGGCCGACAGCCCCAATCTCAATTCGCTACTATGGTTCGCCGATGCCGTCCTGCCGCTGGTCGAGGCGGACCTGGGCGAGGAGGCCCGGCTGACCGTCGCGGGGTTCGTGGGCGAGGTGGATCTGTCGCCACTGGCGGCGCATCCGCGCATCACGCTGCTGGGCGAGGTGGCGGAGTTGGCGCCGCTCTACGACCGGCACCGTGTGTTTGTCGCGCCGACGCGCTATGCGGCGGGGATTCCCTACAAGCTGCACGAGGCGGCGGCGATGGGGCTGCCGATGGTGGCGAGCGACTTGTTGCAGGGTCAGTTGGATTGGACGGACGGGCGGGACTTGCTCGCCGCACCGGCGACCGACGCAGCCGCGTTCGCGCGTGCCGTGCTGGCGCTGTACGGCGACGACGGAGTGTGGGCGTCGGTGCGGAACGCGGCGTTGGGGCGGGTGATTAAAGAATGCTCGCTCGTGGAGTTCGGACGCGCGGTCGAAACCTGCCTCGAAGGAGGCTGACTTTCTCCGCAGGCGAGCGGCTTCACGATGAACTTTCCCCTTTTTTCGCTCCGCACTCCTTGAGGAACACTGAATGACGTATTGTGCGTCTCCAACCCCGACCAGTGCGCTTACGGCCTCATGCTCGTCGATCTCAGAGCCGTTGGGCGACGCAAACATCGCGGGGGCTTGAATGCTGCTACACCACCAGGTCGGCAACATCCGCCCATTTATCGCGGCAGGCGAAAGAGATCTTCGCGAACGGGTTGCGGAGTTCAACGTCGAGGTGGCTCCGGTCGAGATCGACGACCGCGACAATGACGGGCCTGCCGTTGTCGAGCAGGCCGCCTTCTATCGGCCGGACCGGATCTTCGGAACGCCCGAAGACCCGCAGTGTCTGGCGGGCATCGGCGACTGGCCGCTCAACCTTCCCGCTCGGAGCATCACCCGTGTTCCGAACGGGCGCGTCGTGGGCACGACCGCAGTCATAGACCCGCTCGGTCAGCTCTTCATGCCAGAGCGTGTGAGCAGGCGAAATCTCGACCATTTCCTGCGCGAAAATCTCACCGGCCATCACCGATGCGTTCTGACGGCCAATGAGGAAGGCGCGCTCTGCGGGTTCGTAGCGAAGCCAGAACCGCAGCGAATCGACCTTGATGCCGTGTTCGTTCACAACCTGGAGCCGAGCAACTACGGATCGTTCATTGTTCGCCAACTCCCACAGCTGCTCAATGTGCAAGAGAGAGCCGGAAGCTTCGATTGCTACATCACGCCGGTGCGCAGTGCCTGGTTCCGTGATGCCCTTCGGCTCGTTGGGCTACCGGAAAAGCCGGTGTTCACAGTCGAGGAAATCTGCGGTGAGATCTTCCGAAGCGTGACGTTCTCCAACCTGCTCTCGGCTGAAGGCTTCTTTCGCCCCGACGTGATGTCCGAGTTCCACGGGCTGGTCGAGCGCGCGACAACCTACTCGTCGGATATCCAGGCGGGAAATCGGATCTTTGTGTCACGATCCCTGTCCACCATTACACGGTCCGGCTACCGCCCGCTCGTCAATGAAGACGAGCTAGAGGCGATGGCGCGAGCCAGGGGGTTTGCGGTGGTGCAGCCGGAAACACTTTCACTGGCTCAGCAGCTGGCGATCTTTGCGTCGGCGGACAGGATAGTCGGCCCATCGGGGTCGGGTATGCTCAACGCCGTTTTTGCCCCGTCCGGATCGCGGCTCCTGGACCTAGAGTCATTCACACACAATGTGCGTCAACATGCGAAGGTCTACAGCTCCGCAGGTCACCGATACTCATTCCTTTTCGGGTCGACCGTTGGTGAGGAGGGCCGGCCCTTGTATCTGCGGCCGTGGCGGACAGACCCGGTGGCCTTCGAAGAGGCGATCGCTTGGCTGGACTCACGCGCAGGCTGAATCGGCTGCAACGTTCGGATGAGCCCTGACTGGATGGAGGCGAGCACGTGACACCGGAGTTGCTCAGAGAACATGGCGTGAAGCTTTACGCCCTGTGCTCCTACGGCCGCAGCGGGACATCGTTCCTGATGGGGCTTCTCAGCGCTTTAAACGTGGGCGTTGCGGGTTTCCTGCCCTACGAAGAGCGGGCAAGTCAGACCCTGTTTGTCCAGTGGCTCCGGAAGGAACTGCAGATGGCCGATGCCGAAAGCGTCGGGGCCGGGCCTGAGTTTTCGGAGCATTTTTCCGGTATGAGCTATTCGTCGACGATATTCGACGATGCCAGGAGGCTGGCGGACCGGAAGGCGATCTACGTCGACTGGATCAGATCCTTTCCGATGGCGAGAGCCCACGGGATTGCCGAGAAGTTCGTCGGCCTGGACCTGCTGCGGGTCATGCGGGCATTCGACGGAACGGGCACGATCAAGCCAATATACCTGCTGCGCGACCCCCGTGACATTTTTATTTCAATCAAGAACTTCAACGCCAAACGTGGGTTTTCAAGTTTCAATGACTGCGGAGACAACTCCCTGCTGCTGGATACTATATGCAACTACGAAGAGGGGCAGGTCGCCCTGTTCAAGAGATTAGGCGGATTATTGTGCTACTACGAAGATCTGGTCGTCTATCAGGATCGCGCTTTGGTGCAACTTGCTTCATATGTTGGCCATGGCACTGTAACAACTTGGCAGCTCGATGCCGTCAAGGCCGATCTTGAGAAGCGCGCCGACGGAGCGCGCGACCATATGACCAGCCCTGATCCAAGGAACAGTGTGCAGCGATGGAGAACGTCAGCCGAGTTCGCCCATGCGTCCCTGTTCGAATCGAGAGCGACGACCATCAGTGGCCTCGGGTACAAGTTCTAGCTGAAGCAAATTCGTCGGCTCGAATGGAAACGCTCTAACGGCGGGTAGCCATCAATTCCGGACAGCCATTGCCGGTGAACTGCCCCTCGGCGTTGCGCGGCCCGCGATAGGAAAGCCGCAACGGCAGTCCCGAGGCCTCGCTCAACGCCATGTCCGCGTTACAGAAACGGCGCGCAAGCGTACGCCGCTCGATGCGCTTGAACGCCGAATGTGGACTTGAACCGGCCTCGCTGGAAACCAGCCGATAGATCTCGAACACCGTCGGGGTCGGGACGACTTTGGCGGCAGGCGAAAGCCGAGCGGCCCTCAGCAGCAGGATCGCCTTTTGGCCGTCCACGTCGCCACGCGCGAAGCGAACGCTGGTGAGCACGTCGTCGCCGTCGTGAAGGTCGTCCGTGATCGGTCCTAGCGGCGGGAGCCGTGACGGTGGTCGGTGTGAACCGCCCGTCCGACTGCCCAGAGCCGGACGACATCGTCACGGTAAAGACGTCGTGACCGTGGCGTTCTCCGTCCTCGCGCCAGTCCAGGACGACATCGACGGCCGGTCCGCCAGGCGCGACCGGCTCGAATTCGGTTCACGCCCCTGTCGAGCGGAATGGGAACCAGGTGGGTGATGACGTGTCCCGCAGGGATTGTTGCGCCTGATGGATTGGACCCCGCATCCGCGTCCGGTGTGAGGCACTTGGCCTTGAGGGAGGCGGTCTCCTGCTGTGGGGTCAGAGTGGGGGTAGCATAGACTTGACGAGCGATCTCGCCAGTGACCGCGCGATCCAGGAGCTCGGGAGGACCGTCGCTGAAGAGTCTTCCCGCCCTGGCGATCGCAGTCGGTGCGGATGCACCCTCGTTTCGATAGGCGGCCAGCACTCCGGCGAAATCGCCGACCGCCGAGCAAAGACGGTCCCATGTGACGGGATCTGCTCGAACCTGGGTTGCGGCCGCTGAGCCCATTAGCATGAGGATCGCGAGCCCAAGATGAAGCGTGCCGCGGACAGCTTCCATGAACGCTCCCTGCCAGGTGGGAACGTCCCCTGTCCGGCGCGGTTCCTGCCGATGGCCCGCAAGCACTGGCAAGCGGCGACGAAGGAAGGCAGGATCGCCGCGCATGACACGAACGCTTCGCCTGGGAATGCTCACACCCTCCTCCAACACGGCGCTCGAACCGCTGACGCAGGCGATGCTCGCTCCGCTCTCCGGCATATCCGCCCATTTCTCGCGCTTTCGTGTCACCGAGATCGGGCTGAGCGACACGGCTCTGCGCCAGTTCGACGATGCGCCGATCCTGTGCGCGGCGGAGTTGCTTGGCCATGCCAAGGTCGATGCGATCGCCTGGAACGGCACGTCCTCCGGCTGGCTTGGGTTCGCCGCCGACGAACGGCTATGCGCGCGCCTAACCGAGGTGACCGGCGTGCCGGCGACCACCTCGATGCTGGCGCTGAACGAGGTGCTGGCGGCGCGCGCGGTGCGCCGCATCGGCTTCGTCACTCCCTACACCGGGGACGTGCAGGCACGCATCGTCACCAACTATGCAGAACTCGGCATCTCCTGCGTCGGCGAGCGGCATTTCGGGCTCAGCGACAATTTCTCCTTCGCCCAGGTACCACCGGAGCGCATCGAAGCCGCCGTAGCGGAGATCGCTCCGTCCCGCCCCGATGCGATCGCGATCGTCTGCACCAATTTGCACGCAGCCCACCTCGCCGATCGATTGGAGCGCGCGCACGGAATTCCCGTCTTCGACACGGTAGCGCTCGCTGTCTGGAAGAGCCTGGTGATCGCCGGCGCCGATCCCGCCAGGGTCGAGGGTTGGGGCTCGTTGTTCACGTCACGCCGAGGTGGCTGATGTCGCTCAAGGATCGCTGGCTTGAGGATTTCCGCCCCGGCGAGACCGCCGAGTTCGGCGAATACGAGATGACCGAGACGGAGATCATCGCCTTTGCCGCACGCTACGACCCGCAACCGTTCCACATCGACCCCGAACGCGCCCGAGCCTCCGCATTCGGCGGGCTGATCGCGAGCGGCTGGCATACCGCCTCGGCGATGATGCGGCTGCTGGTGGACCATTTCGTGCCGCCGCGGGCGAGCCTGGGCTCGCCGGGCATGGACGAACTCCGCTGGCTGATTCCGGTTCGCCCTGGCGACCGGCTGCGCGTGCGCGTCACCGTGCTGGAACAGCGCCGCTCCCGCAGCAAGCCCGACCGGGGGGTGGTTCGCACGCTCAACGAGGTGCTGAACCAGGACGGCGCGGTGGTCATGACGGCGCGCGCACTGGCCCTGTTCCGAGCGAGACCGGAGGGCGTCCAGGCCGGACAGCGGAGCTAGTACTCCCTATCGGTGAACGGTGAATCGCTGAAATTGTCGTCGCGAGGCGCGCAGCGCCGTGGCGATCCAGGCCCGCCGCACCGTATCGCCCATCTGGGTCGCCCGCCTGGGATCGCCACGCCGCCAAGAGGCAGCTCGCGATAATAGCCTCGGCGATGCGTTTCACCGTTCAATGATTCCGGGTATAGGCCGTACAGGTCTTCTCGTGGTCGCGGCAGCCGGAGCTGCTCGTCCGATCAGGACATCGCAAGCCGGACCGGCCCCGCCGGGCGCATAGATGGCGGAGTTGCCGCTGTGTTCGCGCACTTCCACCTCGTCAAGCCACACCCGGCCATCCGTCTCGGCCGCAACGAAACACGAGACGTGATCGAAGACGTGACGTGCCGTGCCCTCGCAGCCGACGGCGGGCAGGACGCGCAATGCGACCAGCCCGCGCGCCGCCAGGCGCTCGAACTCCGCCAACTCGGGATCATCGGCGGCGACCAGCAGCGTGTGGTCGAACATCTCGTGCAGCCACGCCTTCACCGGCTTCAACCCGCCGAAATCGAAGCACCAGTTGCGGGCGTCGAGCGCGCCGGTGGCGAAGGTGAGGCGGAAGGCGAGCGCGTAGCCGTGCAGCAGCCGGCAATGCGAGTGCGTCGCGCGCCACTGGCGGAAGCAGCACGACAGGCCCTCCTCATGCCCGTAAGTCTTGGTCGAGCGCCAGATCGCCCGCGTCCGGGCCGGCGGCAGCGTGTCCATGGTCAGGCTTGCGCCCGCTCGAGCCCGACGCACTCGTGCAGGAACTCCGCCTTCAGGCCAGCATCCTCGGCGAGCGCGCCCCAGTACGCGGTGCTGACCATGCGGCTGCGGTGGCCGGCGCGTACGCCGCGCTGCGTCTTGCACATGTGCACCGCGCTGATCCGCACGGCGAGGCCACGCGGTGCGGTCTTCTCGGTCACGTAGTCGCCGATCTGGGTGACGAGCTCCTCCTGGATCTGCAGACGGGAGGCGAAATGCTCGACGATCCGGTCGTACTTCGACAGCCCGATGATCTTGCCGTCGGGCGCCGGCAGGATGCCGATGAAGACCTGCCCGTAAATCGGCATCAGATGGTGCGCGCAAGTGGAGCGGAGATCGATCGGACCGGTGACGATAAGCTGATCGAAGCCCTGGACGTTGTCGAACTCGGTAATGCCGGGCGGATCGCAATAGCGGCCATGCAAAATCTCATCGACAAGCATCCGGGCCACCCGGAGCGGCGTGTCGCGGGTATTGTGATCGTTGCGATGGTCCACTTGCAGGATGTCGAACAGCTCCTCCAGCTTCTGGGCGGCGGCGCCAATCATGGCCGCGCGCTCGTCCGGATCGAGTGCGCCATGCACCGCCTCGTTGCCGAGGCGAGGACGGCGGAGGCGGCGTACGCTGACGTTCACGGTATAGTCTCCGCAAGTTCCGGAAACGGCTAGTCCGATCCGGGGTCAAAAGGATAGCGGCTGAAACGTTGACAATCTGCAAACACCTAGGGGCCGCAGAGCCGCCGTTTACCAAGCCTTCACTTCGATAATCGAGAATCGGTGCGTCCACGACGAGGGGGAACGCATCATGGCCCAGTCCATCACTCGGCGTGCGCTTGGCGCGCTCGCCCTCGGCGCGGCGGCATCGCGCGTCGCACGCGCCGCGGGGGCGCTGCCGCAGCCGACGGGCAAGCCGATCCTGACGATCACCGGCCGCATCGGCGTCACCAACAAGGGCGCGGCGGCGGAATTCGATCGCCCCATGCTGGAGGCGTTGGGGACCGAGGGTTTCAAGACGACGACGCCCTGGTACAGCGGCGCGGTGCATTTCGAGGGCGTACGGATGGAGCGCCTGATGCAGGTTGTCGGCGCGGGCGGGCAAAGCGTGACCGCGATCGCGCTCAACGACTACACCACAGATATTCCCATCACCGACTTCCACACCTACGGCGTGATCCTGGCGCTGAAGCGCGACGGCAATTATATGCCGGTGCGCGACAAGGGACCGCTGTTCATTGTGTATCCCTACGACAGCAATCCCGAATTGCAGCACCAGCGATTTTACAGCCGCTCCGCCTGGCAAGTCGCCAAACTCGTTGTAACGTGACCGTCGGGCCGCCGCGGCGCGGCGGAGGCTCGCGCCTGGCTGTGTTGGGCCTGCTCGGCGCCATCGTCTTCCTGGTGGCGGCAGCAGCCTATACGTCGGTGCTGATCGTGCGCCGCCAGCAGGCGCTGCGCGAGGTCTCCCGCTACAACGTCACCTGGCTGGTCAGCCAGGCGGGGCTGGAAGTCGCGCGGCTGCAGACCGTGGTGGCGGAGGCTGGGGCGCCCGGCAGCCCGGTGGACCAGGATGAGGTCCAGCTCCGGCTCGACATTGTCGCCAATCGCGTGCAGCTGCTCAAGAACGGCGAGGTCGCCGAGTTCGTCGCGACCTCGCCCGAGCTTGGCGCGACCGTGGCCGCGCTCAGCGAGGCCGCACGCGCTGGGCAGCGGCTGATGGAAAGCCCGGCGACCGCGGAGCGCCAGCGGCGCCTTCTCGCGCTGTTCGATCCGCTCAATGCCCCCTTGGCAAGGCTAGCAGCCACCGCGAACACCCATGGCGGGGACCTCGTGGCGCAGGACCAGCGCCAGCTCAGTAACCTGCACTGGCTGTTCGCCGCGATGCTCGGCGCGCTCACGCTGTGCGGCTTCGGGCTGATCGGTGCGCTGACCTGGCACAACCGCCTGCTCGCGCGAGCGCACGAGGAGGTGCGCGTGCTCGTCGGCGATCTGCAGTGCGCCGGCGAGCGGTTGGCCGGCGCTAATGTGCGCGTTCACGAGGCCATGAGAGAGGTGCAACTCCAGAACCAGATCCTGCAGGAGCGGGACCACGAGCTGCATACGCAGAATGCGCGCTTCGATGCGGCGCTGAACAACATGTCGCAGGCGCTATGCATGATGGACGCCGAGCAGCGCCTGATCGTCTGCAATGTGCGCTTCCTGGAGCTGTTCGGCCTGTCTCCCGGCGTCGTACGGGCCGGGGTGCTGGCCGGCGACATCTTCCGCGCGATCATCGCGATCGGCCGCTACGACGCCGCCATGATCGAGGCGCTTCGGGCGGAGCAGCAGGCGCTGCTCGCCGCGCGTCGGCCCGGCACTTTCTTCGAGGAGGACGGCGTCGGGCGCGCGCTCGCGGTCTCGCAGCAGCCGATGGCCGATGGCGGCTGGGTGGCGACATTCGAGGACATCACCGAGCGTCGCCGCGTGGAGGCGCGGATGCGGTTCATGGCTCACCACGACGCGCTGACGAGCCTGCCGAACCGGCTGCTATTCCATCAGCGGCTGCGGGAGGCATTGGAGCGGCGGCGAAGGGACGGCGAAGGACTGGCCCTGCTCTGCCTCGACCTCGACAACTTCAAGAACATAAACGACACGCTTGGCCATCCCGCCGGTGACATGCTGTTGGAGGCGGCGGCGCAGCGGCTCCAAGGGTGCGTGCGCGAGGGCGACGTGGTGGCGCGGCTCGGCGGGGACGAGTTCGCGGTTCTCCGGGCCAATGTCGGGCAGTCCGAGCCCGCCGAGGCGTTGGCACGGCGCATCGTCGAGGTGCTGGGCCAACCTTATGATCTTGATGGGAACCGGGCGATCGTCGGCGTGAGCGTCGGCATCGCCATGGCCGCCACCGAGTTCGCGTCGGCGGATGTGCTGCTGAAGAACGCGGACATGGCGCTCTACCGTGCCAAGGCAGACGGACGCGGAACCTACCGCTTCTTCGAGAGCATGATGGACGCGCAAATCCAGGCGCGCCGCGCGATCGAACTCGATCTGCGCGAGGCGCTTGGTCGGGGCGAGCTGGAGCTGTTCTATCAGCCGTTGCTCCACCTGCGCACCGGCCACGTCAGCGGCTTCGAGGCGCTACTGCGCTGGCGACATCCCGAGCGCGGAATGGTGTCTCCGGCGCAGTTCATTCCGCTGGCCGAGGAGCTCGGCCTGATCGTGCCCATTGGGGAGTGGGTGCTGGCCACCGCCTGTGTTGAGGCCGCGACCTGGCCGGAAGAGGTGAAGGTCGCGGTGAACCTCTCGCCGATGCAGTTCGGTAGCCGCGGACTGATCGAGGCGGTGCGCCAGGCGCTCGAGCGCGCGGGCCTGGCGGCGCAGCGGCTGGAGCTGGAGATCACCGAATCAGCGTTGCTGCAGGACAGCGAGGCGGTACTGGCGACACTGCGCGAGCTGCGCGGGTTTGGCCTGCGGACAGCGCTCGACGATTTCGGCACCGGTTTTTCCTCGCTCAGCTATCTCCGCAGCTTCCCATTCGACAAGATCAAGATCGACCAGTGCTTCGTTCGAGAGATGACGCGCCGTCCGGATTGCTGGGCGATCGTCAACTCGGTGATCGGCCTGGCCGACAAGCTGGGCATGGCGACAACCGCCGAGGGCGTTGAGACGGAAGAGCAGCTTGCAAAGCTGAGGGAAGCCGGCTGCACGGAGGTTCAGGGCTTCCTGTTCGACCCGCCGCGCCCGGCCCCGGAGATCCGGCGCTGGTTTGCATCCGGACGAGTTTGGACGGCGGCGGCCTGAGCGCGTCGCCACGCAGGGCGTCGTGGTGCCACCGCCATGGCTGACGTAACATCCCGTCCGACTGGAAAGCGCTCCAGCGACAGGAGACCTTCGATGCACATCACCCGCCGCGGCTTGATTGGATCCGCCGCTCTCGCCTCCGCACTGCCGCTGATAGCGGCGCGCGCCCAGGGCAAGCCGGCGATCAAGATCGGCGTGCTGAACGACATGTCCGGCACCTATCGCGATGTCAGCGGCCCAGGCTCCGTCGCGTGCGTGCGGCAGGCGATCGAGGATTTCGGGGTTCCCGGCAAGGGTTTCACGGTCGACGTGCTGGTTGGCGACCACCAGAACAAGCCGGATGTCGGAGTAAGCATCACGCGCCAATGGTTCGACCGCGATGGCGTGGACGCGGTGGTTGACGTGCCGACCTCTTCGGTCGCGCTCGCCGTGGCGAATATCGCCCGGGAGAAAAACAAGGTCTACATCAATTCCGGTGGGGCGACGGTCGATCTCACTGGCTCGCAGTGCAACGCGAATACGCTCCACTGGACATACGACACCTACATGCTCGCCCGCTCGACGGGGGCGGCAACCGTGAAGGCAGGCGGGGACACCTGGTACTTCATCACGGCCAATTACGTGTTCGGTCAGCAGCTGCAGCGCGATACTTCCAGTTTCGTGACGAAGGCGGGTGGCAAGGTGCTCGGAAGCGCGCTCTATCCGTTCCCTGAGACAACCGATTTCTCGTCCTATCTGATCCAGGCCCAGGCAAGCCGCGCGAAGGTGGTCGGCTTCGCCAATGCGGGCGATGATGCCGTCAACAGCATCAAGCAGGCGCACGAGTTCGGTCTGACCGAAAGCGGCGCGAAACTGGCCGGGCTGCTGGTCATCATCAACGTCGTCCATTCACTGACGTTGGCGACCGCGCAAGGTCTGCTGCTGACCGAGAGCTTCTATTGGAACCTGAACGACCGCACCCGCGCCTTCACCAGCCGGGTCAAGCCCAAGATGAACAATGCGCCGCCCAACATGGAGCAAGCCGGCTGCTACTCGGGGGTGCTGCATTATCTCAAGGCGGTCGAGGCGATGGGCGCGGCCAGCGCGAAGGCAAGCGGCGCGGCGGCTGTGGCGCAAATGAAGAAGATGCCGGTGAATGATGACGTGTTCGGACAAACCACGGTGCGAGAGGATGGACGGCATCTGGTGCCAGCCTATCTGTTCCAGGTGAAGAAGCCCTCCGAGAGCAAGGCGCCATGGGACTATTACAAGCTCGTGGCGACCACGCCGGCCGATGAGGCCGCGCCACCCCTCGCCGAAGAGCACTGCCCACTGGTCAAGGGCTGAGGCGGCAGCTCGCCGAGAGCCCCGCGCCGATCTGGCATAGCGACCTCGCCGCGCGGCAGCCTCAGATCGGAAAGCAAGTATGGGATGCGCTGGTAGGGCGCTGCCAAATCGGTGATCGACGGATGGTATCCGCCGACGTGGTTTGATGGACAGTTGTCGGCTTGGGTGATTACGGCTCCGCTTGCATCATTTCCTCATAGGCAATCGGTAAGGGATAGCCGAGGCCGGAGTGCCGCCGCGCCGGATTGTACCAGCCCTCGATGACCGGAAGGCGGCTATGCGGGCCTCGGCCTGCGAGCCGAACCGGCGACGGGCTAGCAATTCGCATTCGAGTGTCCACGATCGGCGAGACTTCCGGGATGGTATGCCGGCTTCGTCCCGGTTTCGGTGAAGCTTCGTGCCGCCCTCCCGCCACCTTCCAGGACATGAACGGCCTCCACGGTGTCTGTTCCCTGGCGCCGGCGGCGCTTCAGACGCCGCCGTGCCACAGGGGAGAAAGCCACGATGCAACTACAGCCGATGTCCCGCATTGCACCGCTCGTTGCCGACGCGACCGGCGCCTGCCCCTCAGCGACATCATACGCAGACGTCGCGTCCCCGCGTCGCTTCCCGCTGCCCTGGCTGCTGATCCGCCGCCTCGGGCAGGGCGACCGCGCCGCGCTGGCGGCGCATCTCATCGGTTTGCCGAAGGAGGATCGGCGCACCCGCTTCGGCGGCAACTCGGGGGACGAGGCAATCCGGCGGCACTGCGAGGCTTTGGACCTGGAGGAGACGGTCTGTTTCGCAGCGCTTGACGAAGCCGGCGATGTGATCGGCGCGGCGCTCGGCTTCACGTATGGCGTCGGGGCGGGCCACCATCACGGGTTCGTCGAGATAGCCGTGAGCGTCGCCCCGGAGTACCGCCGTCGTGGCCTGGGGGCGGATCTCGTGGCCCGAGTCTGCGGTGCGGTCGCGATGCGCGGCGCGGATACCGCCGTGTTCGAGTTCGACCCGTCCAACACCGCGATCCGCAGCCTGGTCCGCCATCTTGGCGGGCTCGTCGCGCCGCTCGCGGACTCTTGCGTGATCCCCCTATGCACGCTGCACTGACCGGCCCTGGCGACAAGCAAGCGGTGCGGTCTCCCAAGGTTGCGCGCACGCCCCTGCTCAGTGCGACTGGCATGATCTTGACGCCGCAACCATGGTCTTGACGGATCGGCGGCACGCCGCCGGTTCGGCTCGCCGGTGCGCCTGAAGCCGCATCCGACCCCACCGCCGGGCCCATCGGGGTGCGCCAGGAGGATCGGCCAATGGATGTGGGCGCACCCGTGCCGAACGGCACCGTCTACCGCTGGCCGCAGCGCCGCCGTGAATTGATGCCTGCCATGGCGGCCGGCCCGGCCGTGTGATGCCGCAAAGCGGTCATAGATCGTGCCAGGCCGGTTCGCCCCTAGCTGCCAGGTTCTGTCCGGACGGAAGCGGAGACTCCGGCACTCAACGCGCGGTATTGCTTGAAACGCCGGTTGTAGGCCTCCGCCAATGCGGGATCGGGGGCGATGGTCTCCTCGCGGGCGGGCGGGATGCAAATCGCCTCCGGTGTCTCGCCGCTGACCGCCATCCGCGCCAGCCGCGCCGCGCCGGACGCGCCGCCATGCTCGCCGGCGGCCAGACGGTGCAGCCTGATGCCGAGCGCCGCGGCGATGATCGCGATCCAGACGCGGGAGCGGGAGCCGCCGCCGATCACGTCCGCGGCCTCGATGCGCGTGCCCGAGGCGGCCAGCGCGTCGAGGCAGTCGCGCAGCGAGAAGGCGACGCCCTCGAGCACGGCCTGGGTCAGGCGGGGCCGGTCCGTATCATGCGACAGGCCCGCGAAGGCACCGCGGATCGCGCCGTCATTGTGCGGGGTCCGCTCGCCGCCAAGATAGGGCAGGAACAACGCCGGGCTGGGCGCGGCGGGCGTACCCATCTCCGCTAGCAGTTCCGCCTCCGGCCGGCCGGCGACGCCGGCCCACCAGGCTAGCGAGGCCGCCGCCGAGAGCGTGACACCCATCTGGTGCCAGGTGCGGGGCAGCGCATGGCAGAAGGCATGCACCGCTGCCTGCGGGTAGGGCCGGAAGCTGTCGGTCGTTGCGAACAGCACACCGGACGTGCCGAGCGAGACGAAGGCGTCCCCCGGACGGATCGCCGAGAGCCCGACAGCGCCCGCCGCGTTGTCACCAGCCCCTCCCGCCAGGAGCGGCGGACGAACCATACCCCAGCGAGCGGCGAACTCCGGGCGCAGCGATCCGGCCGGGGCATTGCCCTCGACCAGGCGTGGCATCACCGTGCGCGACAGCCCGGTAGCCGCCAGCGCGGCGTCCGACCAGTTCCGCGCGCCAACATCGAGCCAGAGCGTGCCGGAGGCGTCCGACATTTCCTCGATCATCTCGCCGGTCAGGCGGTAGCGGACCCAGGCCTTCGGCAGCAGCACGGTCCGCAGGCGGGCGAATACGTCCGGTTCGTGCCGACGGACCCACAGCAGCTTGGGCGCGGTGAAGCCCGGCATGGCGATGTTGCCGGTCACCTGACGCAACTCGGGGAATGTTGCTTCCAGCTCGGCGCACTCGGCGGCGGAGCGGACGTCGTTCCACAGGATCGCCGGGCGCAGCACCGCACCGGCGGCGTCCAGCAGGACCGCGCCATGCATCTGGCCCGACAGGCCGATGCCCTGCACGGCGGCCAACGCGGTGGCATGATCGCGGCCGAGCGCGTCCACCGCGCCCAGCATCGCCTGCCACCAGGCTTCCGGGCGCTGCTCGCTGTGGCCCGGCGCGGGGCGAAGCACCGAAAGCGGCATCGTGGCGCTGCCGACCACCTTCTGCGCGCCATCCACCAGCAGCGCCTTCACCGCCGAGGTGCCGAAATCGAGCCCGAGAAACACGCGCTATGCCATCATGGCGACGAACCGGTCGGTCGGCACCTCATGCGGCCAAAGGGTGCTTTGCAAGGTGCGGCAAAGCCTGGCCGCCCTTGTCGAACAGATGGCAGGCGGCGGTCTCGACGGCGAGGCGGACGGGTTCGCGCGCCCGGGTCGGATCGCCGCCCTCGGTCTGCACCGTCACCTGATGGTCGCCCTCGGCGGTCACGTGCAGCAGGGTCAGGCCGCCGAGCCGCTCGACCAGCTTGACCTCGCCCGCGATCGGGCCGTCGGGGTCGACGCGCAGCGCCTCCGGCCGGATGCCCAGCGTGACGACATCGCCCTGCCGCGCCGTCCCCACCGAAGCGGGCACCACGATCCGCGCGCCGGAGGGCAGGGCCACCGTCGTGCCCGACGCGCCGGCATCGACCACCTGGGACGGCAGCAGGTTCATGCGCGGCGAGCCGATGAAGCCGGCCACGAACAGGTTCGCGGGATGATGGTACAGCTCCAAGGGCGAGCCGACCTGCTCGACGCGGCCGGCTTGCAGCACGACGATCTTGTCGGCCATCGTCATGGCCTCGATCTGGTCGTGCGTGACGTAGATCATGGTCGCGTTCAATTCCTCATGCAGGCGCGACAGCTCGATGCGCATCTGCCCGCGCAGCGCCGCATCAAGATTGGACAGCGGCTCGTCAAACAGGAACACCTTCGGCTCCCGGACGATGGCGCGACCGATCGCCACGCGCTGACGCTGGCCGCCCGACAGATCCTTCGGCGTCCTCTCCAGATACGGCTCCAGTTGCAGGATCCGGGCGGCTTCGTTCACCTTGCGGTCCCGCTCGGCCTTCGGCACGCGCGCCAGCCGCAGCGCGAATCCCATGTTCTGCCGCACCGTCATGTGCGGATAGAGCGCGTAGGACTGGAACACCATCGCCAGGCCCCGGTCGGCCGGCCCGACCTCGTTGACCCGCTTGCCGTCGATCCGCAGTTCGCCCGAGGTGATGTCCTCCAGCCCCGCGACCATGCGCAGCAGGGTGGACTTGCCGCAGCCCGACGGGCCTACGAACACCACCAGCTCGCGGTCCGCGATGTCGAGGTTGACGCCCTTGATGACCTCAACCGGCCCATAGCTCTTGCGCAGGTCGCGCAAGGTCAACGTTGCCATGCGAGAACTCCTACTTCACGGCCCCGAAGGTCAGGCCGCGCACGAGTTGGCGCTGGCTGAACCAGCCGAACACCAGGATCGGCGCCACGGCCATGGTCGAAGCCGCGGACAGCTTGGCGAAGAACAGCCCCTCGGGGCTCGAGAACGAGGCGATGAACGCGGTGAGCGGCGCGGCCCCCGCGGAGGTCAGGTTCAGGCTCCAGAACGCCTCGTTCCAGCACAGGATCAGCGACAACAGCCCGGTGGAGGCGATGCCCGGCAGGGTCAGCGGCATCAGCAGATACCACACCTCGCTCCAGGTCCGCGCCCCGTCCATGCGGCCGGCCTCAAGGATGTCGTTCGGCACTTCCTTGTAGAAGGTGAACAGCATCCAGACCACGATCGGCAGGTTCATCAGCGCGTAGATCACGATCAGCCCGATGCGGGTGTCGAGCAGCCCGGCGTTGCGGAACAACAGGTAGATCGGCACGAGCACGCCCACGGAGGGCAGCATCTTTGTCGAGAGCATCCAAAGCAGGGTGCTGCGGGTGCGCTCGGTCGGGTGGAAGGCCATCGAGTACGCGGCCGGGATCGCCAACAGCAGTGCCGCCACCGTGCCGCCGAACGATACTGCGACGCTGTTCAGCACGAACCTGGGATAATCGGCCCGCGACAGCACCTCGGCATACGAGGCCAGCGTGGGCGAGAACGTCACACTGGGCGTGATCGCGGCGCCCTCGGATTTGAAGCTGGTCAGCACCATCCACGCGATCGGGAAGAACAGGAGCAGCGCGACGACCCACCCCACGATGGTGGTGAGCACGCGCTGGAACAGGGTCTCGCGCACCGCCTAGACCTCCAGCCGCCGGGCGAAGCTGCGCACCAGGAAGAAGGCGACGATGTTGGCCAGGATGATCGCGACAACGCCGCCGGCCGATGCGCCGCCGATATCGTATTGCAGCAGGGCGCGGGCGTAGATCAGGAAGGCCAGATTGGTGGTGGCATTCCCCGGCCCGCCGGAGGTCGTGACGAAGATCTCCGCGAACACCGTCAGCAGGAAAATCGTCTCGATCATCACCACCACGCCGATGGCGCGCGACAGGTGCGGCAAGGTGATGAAGAAGAACTGCGCCACGACCCCCGCGCCGTCCATGCGCGCGGCCTCCCGCTGCTCATGATCGAGGGACTGCACGGCGGTGAGCAGGATCAGCAGCGCGAAGGGGAGCCACTCCCAGGACACGATGGCGATCACGGAGCCCAGCGGGAACTGCGCGAACCAGTCCACCGGCTGCGCCCCGAAACCGCGCGCCACGGCGCCGAACACGCCATAGATCGGGTGCATCAGCAGGTTCTTCCAGATCAGCGCGCTCACCGTGGGCATGATGAAGAAGGGCGAGATCGCCAGCACGCGGGCGATGTTCCGGCCCGGAAAGGGCTGATCGAACAGCACGGCGAGCAGCGTGCCAAGGCCCACGGTGATGACAAGCACGGAGGCGACCAGCACCACCGTGTTGCGCAAGGAGACCAAGAAATCGGGGTCCGTGAGCAGGAACCGGTAGTTGTCGATCCCGGCGAACCCGCTCACGCTCGGGTCCATCAGGTTGTAGCGTTCGAAGGAGAACCAGAGCGTCATCACCAGCGGGACGATCATCCACGCCAGCAGGACGAGCACGGAAGGTGCCATCAGCAACATGCCAACCCGACGAGGCGGCCGGGATGCCGCTTCGTCGTCCCTGGTCAGGGTGATCGACACGCTCCGCCTACGACTTCTTCGGGTAGCCGGCCTGGCGCATGGTCCGCTCGGTCGCGGACTGGGCGGCCTTGAGCGCCTGGTCGACGGTGCTCCGCCCGGTCAGCGTGCCCGCGATGGTCTGGCCGACCTGCGTGCCGATGCCCTGGAACTCAGGGATCGCCACGAATTGCGCGCCTTGATAGGGGCGGGGCTCCCGTGTCTGGCCGTTCGGGTTGGCGACCTCGATCGCCTTGAGCACGAAGGCCGCGAAGGGAGCGGCGCGCTGATATTCGGGATTGTCGTAGGTCGAGTGGCGCGTTCCGGGCGGGACCGAGACCCAGCCGTTCTCCTTCGCGACAAGCTGGATGTATTCCTTGGATGTGGCCCAGGTCACGAAGGTGCGCGCCGCGTCCTTTTGCTTGGAGGAGACCGGAATACTCAGGTTCCAGCTCCACAGCCAGGTCGGCGCCCCCTTGAAGCTGCCGGTCGGCATCGGGGCGAAACCGACCTTGTCGGCGACGCTGGACTGCTTCTTGTCGAAGAGCAGGCCGCCAGCGACAGTCGCGTCGATCCACATCCCGCAATGGCCGCTGGCGAACAGCGCCAAATTCTCGTTGAAGCCGTTGGACGTCTCCCCCGGAGGGCCATCCGCCTTCAGGATGTCGTCGTAATAGGTGATCGCCGTGTGCCACTCGGGCGTGTCGATCGTCGGCTTCCACTGCATGTTGAACCACTGGCCACCGTCGGCATTCACCAGCGTGGTGACATAGGCCATGTTCTCGCCCCAGCCCGGCTTGCCGCGCAGGCACATGCCGTAGGTCTCGTGCGGCTTGTCGTTGATCTTGTCGGCGAAGCCACGGATCTCCTCATAGGTCGGCGCCTCGGGCATCTTCAGCCCCGCCTTCGCGAACAGGTCGGTACGGTAATAGGTCATCGCGCTCTCGGCATAGAACGGTAGGCCGTAGAGCTTGCCATTGTATGTCAGCCCCTCGCGCACCGGCTTCAGCAAGTCATTGACGTCGTACGAGGCCGGCAGATTGTCCATCGGTTCCAGCCAGCCGTCCTTCGCCCAGATCGGCACCTCGTAATTGCCGATCGTCATGATATCGAACTGGCCGGCCTTGGTGGCGATGTCGGTGGTGACGCGCTGGCGCAGCACGTTCTCCTCCAGCACCACCCAGCGTAGGTGGATGTCGGGGTGCTGCCGCTCGAACTGCGCCGACAGCTTCTGCATCACCACCATGTCGCCATTGTTCACGGTGGCTATGGTGATCGTGGAATCCGCGCGCGCCGCATTGGCCGCGAGGCCCATGGAGAGCAGGGCGGCGGTGGCGACCGTGGCGCGCAGGCCACCCCGAATGCGATGAGCGATGGCACGTCTCCCCCTAGAGCGGATTGCACGGCGCCGACACGCCGATTTTGAACCGACCGTCCCATCATCCGGCAAAGTCGTCAACGCTCCGAGCGGGAGTGCTGCGTCCGGTCAGAAGTCAAGCGTGCGCGAGGCCTCCGCCAAGGTCTCCCGGCTCCCCCTGGCGTAGAGCGACGCCAGCCAGCTTCCGACCGGCTCGGTCAGACGCGGATCCGCGCCCGCATCGCCGAAGAGCTGCGTGATCCCGAGCAGCGGCCGGGGATCCGCCCCTCCCTCGATCGCCTTCTCCCGCAAGAGCTGGGCGAGCGGATGGCGCACGTCGATTGATTGGCCTTGCTCGTCCTCGCCGCGCACCCGTCGCAGCCAGGCGGCCAAAGCGAGCGCGAGCAGATCCACGGATTGGTCCGCGCGAAGCCGGTCGCGGATCGGGTCCACCAGGACATTGAGCGGCGCGTCCGTGTTCACCCGCTCCACCGTGTCCCTGATGGCGGGATTGGCGAAGCGCTCGATCAGCGTCGCCTTGTAGCCGGCGAGATCGATCCCCGGCACCGGGGGCAGCGTGGGCCCCGTCTCGCGGTCCATCAGCGCGGCCATGTAGCGGGCGATCAGGGGGGCGGCCATCGCCTCGTCGACGGTGACATAGCCCGCGAGCCGCCCCAGCCCGGCCACCGCGAGGTGGCTGGCGTTGAGCAGGCGCAGCTTCATGAACTCGTAGGGTGCGACGTCCGCGACGAATTGCGCGCCCACCTCCTCCCAGGCCGGACGGCCCTCGGGGAAGCGGTCCTCGATCACCCATTGCGTGAAGGTCTCGGCGAAGACCGGCCAGCGGTCCAGGATGCCATAGCGCTCGGCCAGCGCCGCCACGTCCACAGCCGCCGTCACCGGTGTGATGCGGTCCACCATCGTGCTGGGAAAGCATGCATGCTCCGCGATCCATGCAGCCAGATCCGGATCCCGCAGGCGGGCCAAGGCCAACGCCGCCTCGCGCAGCACCTCGCCGTTGTGCTGGATGTTGTCGCAGCTCAGCGCGGTGAACGGGCGCAAGCCGCCGTCCCGGCGCCGGCGATAGGCCTCCACGACGATGCCGATCGCGCTCGACGGCCGCTCCGGATGGGCGAGATCCTCGCGAATCAGCGCATTCTCCGGATCGAGGCGCTTGGTGGAGCGGTTCAGGCAATAGCCGTTCTCCGTCACCGTCAGGCTGACGATGCGGATCTTCGGCCGCTCGATCGCATCCAGCAGGGCGGCGCTGGTCTCGCCCGCGAACACCACATCGGCCAGCGAGCCGATCACCGTCACGGTCTCGTCCGTAGCGCTGCGCTCGATCAGCGTATACAGGTTGTCTTGCGGTCCCAGGCTCTCCTGCATCCGCCGGTCGGCGGGCATCAGCCCCGCGCCGACGATGCCCCAGCCGAGCGCGTCCGCCCGCATCTCCATCAGGTTGTGCGTGTAGCGGGCCATGTGCGCGCGATGAAAGCCGCCCAACCCGAGATGCACGATGCCGGCGGTCACGCGGGCCGGATCGAAGCGAGGTACCCGCACTGGCGGCTGGAGACGGGCGAGATTGTTTCGGTTGAGCTGGACTGGTTGCACGATGTTTTCCCCTCGGTCGTGGTGCGACGCGCTTCACCGTCGTGCACGCCGGCCTTGGGCGTGACAACTCGGGCATCCGCCCGCGCTTGACAGGAGGCGGACCATGGGGGCCCCTCTCCTGTGGCATCACCAGCGACGGCCACGTCAGGCAGTCGGTGCCCTTCAGCAGGGGCCGCCCACCCCATCAACTCCATCAGTTGCCGTTCCAGCGATCCGCTGACTCGGCTTGAGACCTCCCGTCGATGAGAGCGGGCCTCGTTCAAGGCACCCAGGAGGTCTCCGCCAGCGTGTTCCCTGAGACCGGCTTGGCGGCTCTCGCCGTAAGCGGCGCCGGCGTTGGGCGGAGCGGCGCGGATCTGCCAAAACGCCCCACGATCGGCCTCATGTCGGGGATCGTCTCAAGTGATTCCAGGCGCTCGAAGAGCGGCATGATGTCCTGCCGCGGCAGCGCTCGCTTGGCACAGTCGAAGAATTTGTCCCAGAGTTCCTCGCTGGACATCGGGTTGTCGCCGCCGCGACCCACCTGGTCCTCGATGCGGCGCGACAGCGTGCGTCCGTCGCTCAGAGTGATCCTGACCTCCGCCCCGAATTGTCTGGGCGAGTTCTCCGCCATCTCCGGGTGCGGTCCCGCCTCGGTGACGGCGAGGAGTTTTTGGATACGCGGGTCGAGATGTGCCGCGTTCTCGAAATGTCCGAGGCGAACCGTGCCGTCGAGAAGGGCGCGTGCCACGACGTATTGGAGGCTGAACTTGGCCGCGAGCGGGGTCCGGGGGGACGGGTTGTCGGTATGCGGCAGACGCCGCGGATGAACGAGGATCCGCACGGCGGTGATGTCGTCGGCAGTGAAGTTCTCCTCCTTGGCCAAAGCGAGGGCCATCGAGATCGCGGGGTGTGTGCTGCCGCAGCAGGGGAATTGCTTTAGTCCCATGGACGGGTCTTCGAGTTCCAGCGGTGATGCCCACCTGTCCAGCATCTTGGCGTCGTCGTACTTGCCTGGCCCATTGAAGACCATCAGGAACCCCTGCCGGTGTTCGAGCACAGACAGGTTGGCTTCGAAGCCGCGCTCGGCCAGCAGCGCCGCCATCAATCCGCTGCGGCAGCAATGCCCGACATGCAGCGGCTTCGTCATGGTACCGAAGTTTGCCTTCAGCCCGGAAGCAAGCGAGGCCGCGATGGCGAGCGCGGTGGCGATCCGCTCGGCGTCCAGGCCGAGCATGTGGCCCGCGGCCGCCGCGGCGCCGAACACGCCCAGTGTCGCGGTCGGATGCCATCCCTTGTCGTAATGATGGAAGTTGACGGCTCGGGCGATGCGGATCTCGGCTTCGACGCCGACGACATACGCCGTGGTCAGCGCCCTGCCCGACAGGGACCGCTCCTCCGACAACGCCAGCAGCGGCGCCACCAGGGGAACGGATTGATGTCCGCCCAAGGGGAAGCTGAAATCGTCGTAGTCGAGAGCATGCGACGCGGTTCCGTTGATCAAGGCCGCGTCCAGCGCCGAGGTTCTTCGGTCGGTGCCGAGCACCGTGGCCCCGCCGGGCGCGTCGCCGATGCCGGGCGTGTCGAGCAGGATCTTGGTGCAGGGTTCCGCCGAGCCGGCCAGCGTGACGCCGATCGTGTCTATGATGGCGGCCCGGGCGACCGATAGCGCCTTGGGGGTGACCTGCTCCCGGGTGAAGCCGCTTATGTTGCGAGCGAGGAGCAGGGTTAGCGGTGTCGACATCGTGCTATCTCCTTGCCTGAGCGTGGCGCGCTGCGGTCCGGCCGGCGATGCGGCCGAAGGTCGCCCCCGAGACCAGGCCGGTTCCGGCCGGGTAGTTGTCATAAAACAGGCCGCCGACCATTTCGCCGCACGCATGAAGACCCGGGATGGCGCGCCAGTCGGTGCCAATGACGCGGGCCTCGTCGTCGACCTTCAGCCCGCCGAAGGTGAAGGTGATGCCGCCGGTGGCGGTGTAAGCGTAGAAGGGCGGTGTATCCAGCCGCAGCGCCCAGTTGGTCTTTTCCAGCGCGAGGCCGTTGCTGCGCAGGCCGTCCTTGCGCGACGGGTCGAATCCGTCCTCGACGCCACGGGCGGCCGCATTGTAGGCGCGGATCGTCTTCAGCGCCTGATCCTTGTCCTCGATGTCGAGCTGCTCGACCAGATCCTCGATCGAGTCGGCGACGAGAGGCTTGCTGGTGGAGTAGCGCGGCTCCAGCAAGTGGACCACTTTCGAGTCGAAGATCTGGTACGCGCGCGCACCCGGCTCGGCCAGGATGGCGCGGCCGTATTTGGCGTAGGTGAACATCGCGCCGTCCTCGCCTTCATCGACGAAGCGCAGGCCGCGGCGATTGATCATCAATCCATAGAGATAGCTCAGCCGGTTGCTGCGGTCGGTCAGCTCGCGAGGCGCGAAATTGCCCCAATCCGCGCTGATCGGCGTGGCGTGACAGCCGCTCCATTGCCCCCAGGGCAAGGCGCCGAGGGCGAGCGCGATGCGCAGCCCGTCGCCCTGGTTGAACGGAGTGCCGCGCACCTTGGCCTGTCCGACCAGGGGCCCGATATGTTGCGTGCGCATCTGCACGTTCGCCTCGAAGCCGCCGCAGCCCAGGATCACCGCCGATGCGGTGATCTCCTGGATGCCCTCGTCGTCGCGCACCCGCACGCCGCTGACGTGGCCGCGGCTGTCCTGCAGCAGACCCACGGCGGCGCTGGCGTAGCGCACCTCGATGCCGACCCGCTCGGCGGTCGAGAACCAGCTGCGCGACAGCCCCACGCCCTCATGTGCGGCACGCACCACGAGCCCGCGCGCCCAGACGATCTTGTTCTCCTTTCGCACGCCGGTCAGGGTGATCGCCGGCTCCATCTTCACCCGGCCGGTCTGGTTCATCCAGAAGACCGTGTCCTTCGAATTGTCCACCAAGATGCGCGACAGGACCGGGTCGGTTTGTCCGCTCGTCACGCGCATCAGGTCGCCGTGATAGTCCTCGGCGGTGTAGGGCTGGATGCCGCCGTAGAAGTCGTCGTACTCCTCTTCCACGCCGGGCAGCAGGGGACCGATCTCGCGCGGATCGTCGAAGGCGAAGCGCAGGACCCCGCCGCTCCAATGCGTGTTCCCGCCCCGCATCTCGCGCGGCGCCTTCTCCAGCACCAGCACGCGCTCGGCGCCGCTCTCGCGCGCGGATACGGCGGATGCGAGAGCGGCATTGCCTGCACCAATGACGATCACATCGTAGTCGGTCATGCTTGGACTCCTGTCACTCGCCATCGGCGGTCTCCAATCCCGGCTAGCGCGATCACCATGGCCCAGGACTGGAAGCGGCCGCGCTGGTCGGGCGGGAAGAACTCGCTGACAATGGTCATCACCACCACTGTCGCCGACGAGATGCCGATGCCGGTGAGGAACCGCGCGGCGAGCAAGAGAGGCAGGTCGGGCGCGAGGCCGTTCAACAGGGAGGCAACGGAGAAGAACGCGAGCCCCACCACGATGAGCAACCGCCGATGAAAGCTCGAGCTCGGCAATCGGTCCAATCTCGCGGCGATATCGGCCGCGCCCGTCATGGTCATTTCCGTTTCCCTACCCCATTGCGTGCGCTTGTGTCTCGGGCGTTTGGGGCTTTGTGCTCACGGCCCCCGCGGGTCGTTGCGGCGATCGTGCGATGGGCGGCTCTTCGCGCCCGCCAGCTCCGAGCCTACGGTGCGTGGCGAAGCGTGTATACAGAATGCGCACCGCCATGCACGCCGGCCACGGAGGGCGCGATGGGCACGACCCAGCGGTTCTGTGAGCGGCTAGGGTCAAACGCGTGCTGGCTCGCGGGCTGGTGCTCGACGGGATCGCCATCGCGGTCGCGGGGGCGTCGCAGCGTCCACTTCAACTGCTCGCCGGCTACTACAGGGACCAGGGCGGGTTTCCCGCTGCGTCCGCGATCGGCTTCGGCAGTCCGAGGCGGCGGAGGAATGCATCGCCCTGGCACATCGGCTGGACCGGCTCGACGCGGCCGGCGTCCGCCGCCTCGCCGCGATCGCGGGCGAGGCCAACCAACCTCGTCGAGGCGATGCGGCACCTACATCGCCGGGACGTGCACCTCGCCGCTGAAAAGCGGACGGGCCGTGCGGTAGAAGGAACCGCTTTGCGCCTCCCAGCCGCCGTCCGGCGCTCGCGCTACGGCGGCCTCGATGGTGAGGACCCCCGATGGCATGCCGAGGCGCAGCAATCCGTGCTTCGGCGTGGTGGGCGGCAGCATCGAGGCGACGACGGTTCCCTCGATACGGGCGGCCACGGCGGTGCAGAGCGAGATGGTCAGTGGCAGGGCTCGGTGTGGCTGGCCGTTGGAGATGACTTGCGCGGCGAGATCGATGTCGTCCTTGCCGACCGCCTCGCCGGTGAGGGTCGGTGCCTCCGCGGGCGGGCTCACGAAGCCGATGAAGGGGACGATGCCGATGGCGCGCGCCTTCGCCTCGGTCTTCGCGATGCCCATCGCCACCGACGCCTGCACCCGGATCTCCGCGAGATGGCGGAGCGTGTCCGGGCGCGCATCGATCTCGTCGGGCAGTTCACGGCCGGTCAGCCCGACATCCTCGGCGCGGATAAACACGCACGCATTCGCGGCATCCACCATCGACACGTCGATCGGCCCGAAGCCTGGGATGTTGAGCCGGTCGATCGGGTTGCCGGTGGGCAGGAGCTTTCCCGTCGTGGCTCCGCCCGGGGAGAGGAAATCGAGCCGGATCGGCGCACCGGTGCCGCTCACTCCAGGAATTGCGAGCTCGCCCTGATAATGTGGCCGGCCATCCCTGAGAGGGAAGCTGGCGTGGATCAGCTTGCCGGTGTTGACGTTGAAGAATCCTCACCGTAGTGGACTCGCCCTCGGCGTGAACCAGGCCCTGGTCCACCGCGAAGGGGCCCACGGCGGAAGACATGTTCCCGCAATTGCCCCGGTAGTCGACGCGCGCCTCGCGGACCTGGACCTGGGCGAAGGTGTAGTCCACATCCGCGTCCTCCCGCGTGGAGGGCGTGATGACGCATACCTTCGAAAGTGAAGAGATGCCTCCGCCCATGCCGTCGAGTTGGCGTCCATAGGGGTCGGGGCTGCCCATGGCCGAGGTGAAGAGCCCGTCCCACCCGGCTCTGTCGGCGGGAAGGACGCGTCCGTCGAACATGATGGCCTTGCTTGTACCGCCGCGCATGAAGACGGCGGGAATGGTCCTCTGTGCCATGATGCTTCTTCCGAATTTCGTGTGTGGCTGGGTAATGCAGCCGTGCCTCGGGACATTGGTGGTTGAAGCAAGTCTAGTGCCCGGAATCAATGAACGGTGAAACGCATCGCCGAGGCTGTCATCGCGAGCCGCATCCTGGCGGGGTGGCGAACGAAGCGGAGCGCACGGCTTATGTCTTGCCATCGCCGCCTTGCACATCAGATGCATCGAATGCAACCAGCTTCCAGGACTCTCCCGCGAGCGCTCCGTACCGACGCATCAGCGCCATCCACACTGCCCGCTAGTTCCCGGAATGAGCTTGCTCTCCGATGGCCGCCGCTGCGGGACTGGATCGCGACAAGAACACGGCAGCCCTGATCGAGCTGTTCCACCTACTCCGGGATTGGACGACCGCGGCTCTGGGCGACAGCCCCGCGGCCGTGCTCGCCTCCCTCGCCTAGCCCGGCATATGAAGCACCACGGGCGAGGCGGGAGCAGCTCTGGCTAGCCGCGCGGCTTCGGCCTGGGAATGGGGCAACTTCCGGCGACCCTGTCTCCCGCTTCGACTTCGGCGATCGTCTGCTCATCCACGTCGGTGAGAAACGTGGCGTGGAACCGATTGACCATGTTGCTCAAGCCGACCGTCATGCAGAGGTCGATGATCTGAGCCTGGGTGAAATGCCGCGCGAGCGCGCCATAGGTCGCGTCGTCGATCGCTTCCATTCGCGTCGATCTCTGCGCGTAGCGCACGATCGCCTGTTCCGCCTCATCGTAGATCCCATCGGGTAGGGGATCATCGATGAGATGCGCGAGCTGATCTTCCGTGATGCCGACGCTCCGACCGAGCGTCGTGTGCGTGGGGATTCAATAGAAACAGTTATTGACGACGGTCGCGGTCAGATAGGCCAGCTCGGCGTGCTTCGGGTCCAATGTGGTGCGCGACCGATAGACGGTATTGGCCAACCCGGAGAAGGCCCGCGCCGCCTCCGGTCGATTCGCCATGGCGCGATAGATGTTCAACACGCGCCCGCGCGCCCGTTTGGCGTCCAGAAGATACGCCCGGGTCTCGTCCGCGAGTGCGGGATCGTCCTCCTGCAGGATCGGTATGCGCGCCATGCTGGTCCCTCCTTGTGCCGGCTATCCGGCATCCCCCGCCCTCAGCCCCGCCGCCGCGATTCCCGCCAGCGCCGCCGCCTCGTCGTTGTCGGACGTATCCCCCGAGACGCCGACAACGCCGATGATCCGCTTCTCCGCATCCCGGATCAGCACGCCGCCCGGCACCGGGATCAGCATCCCGCCTACCGCATGCGTCACCGCGGCCATGAATTTCGGCCGCGCATCCGCGCGCTTGCCCAACTCGCGCGAGCCGAGGCCGAACGCCAGCGCTCCGTGCGCCTTGCCCTGCGCGATCTCGAACCGGCGCAGGCTCGTCCCGTCCTCGGCGGCGAAGGCCTTGGGGACGCCGCGCGCGTCGAGCACCAGCACCGCCATCGGATCGAAACCGGCAGTGCGGGCATGGCGCAGTGCCGCCGTCACGATTGTCTGTGCCTGCTCCAGCGTCAGCTCGGTCATCCTCTCCCCCTTATGTCGGGTCGATCACGCGTAGCACGACCGGGTGGTACGCTTCTCCCAGCCCTTGCCGCTCCGCCTCGCTCAGCCGCTCCATCGCCAACTCCGCCCCCGGCACGGCAATGCCGGCCTCGCGGGCCATCTCCAGAGCGTAGGAAAGGTCCTTCATCGCGTAGCGCGTCGAGAACGCACGCTCGGGGAAGATCCCTGGCAGCATCGCCTTCATGCCGTGGCTGCGCAGGACGAAGCTGTCGCCCGAGCCTTTGGCGATCGCCGGCAGCAGCACCTCGGCGGACACGCCGTGGCGCCGCCCAAGCGCCATGGCCTCGGCCAGCGCGTGCGTATTCTGAAATACCAGCAGGTTGTTCAGGATCTTTACCACCTGGCCGCAGCCGATGGGGCCGCAATGCGTCACGTCGGTGCCCATCGTCTCCAGCACCGGGCGGATATGCGCGAACACCGCCTCGCTCGCGCCCACCATGATCGACAGCTCGCCGCGGGCCGCCGCCTCGCGGGTGCGGGCCACCGGCGCGTCGGCGAATCCGATGCCGCTGGCGGCGAGCCGTGCGCCGATCTCCCGCGTCAGCGAAACCGGAGAAGTGCTGGTATCCACCACGCATTGCCCGGCGGCCAGCGTTGGTTCCAACTCGGCCATCACATCCTGCACTGCGCGCCCATCGGGCAGCGACAACAGGATCAGATCGCAGCCCGCGATCTCGGCCGGCGTGCCCGGCCTCACCCCCGATTCCGCGAGCCGCTCCAACGGCTCGCGACGCAGATCATGCGCCAGCACCGGCCGCCCGCCCCGCCGCGCCAGGTGGCCGCACATCGGCTCGCCCATCACCCCGAGGCCGATCCATCCGATACGCGCGATCGGGCGCAGTGCGTCTTTCATCCCGGTTGGCCTCCTCCCGAGGGCGGACGCAGTCTGCAAAGCGCGCGCGGGGCTGTCAAAGCGAGGGGGTAAGGGATCCTTCGGGCTCTGAGGTACTCTCGCGCCGGGAAATCTCGGATGCAAGTAAGTTAGGTGTTGGGCCTGTGCATGTTTCCGCTATCGCGCAGCGCTCCCTCGAAGGAAGGGACGGCGGAGCCGTCCCAAGAGGCCGAAGTAGCCGGGATAGCCCGCCACTTGGCCCCGTTCTGATGCTCCTCAGAAATCCTTGCCGAAGGGAAGCGCCGCCCGGACATCCCCGACGCTGATGCCCGAAGCCGGAAGGTTCCTGATGAGCGCGTCGTAAGCCAGATAGGCATATTTCGATGCGGTCTGCGCCACCCCGAGCGCTCCCGGCAGCGGGGCGCGGAACTCGTTCGGGATGATGTTTTCCAGGAGCGCCTGTTTCAGCTGCGGGATGCGCGGGTCGTCGTGAAGATTGTCCAGCTCGGCGCGGCCCGCTTCCGTCGAATAGTCGTAGAGCTCGGTCTCAAGCGTGCTGTCGTCAGCGATCCGCGCCGTGACGCCCTGCCAGTTCGCATAAATGCCAAACTTCAGCTCCTGCGTGCGCATGGCGATCAGGTGCGGGGGAGAGTTGTTGAAATTGAAGTAGCCCGGCACGCTCTCGTCCGTCGCGAGCAGCACGTATTGGCGGCCCGATGCCTGCGAGGACCGCAGCATCGGAAGCAAGTCGTGCCGCCCGCCATAGATCTGGCCAAGGGTGCCGCTCAGCCAGTCGCGACTGCCGCCACGGCCAATGCTCACAAGTAGCGGGAGCAGATCAACGGAGGAGGTGAGGCCCTGGCGGGGCGCGTCGATATCACCCGTGAAGCGCCCCGATGGGTCGACGACAATGAGCGGCACATGGTAGGCCTCGTCGTAGACGCTTCCGACTTTCCCGGAAAGGAAGCCATGCGCGCCCGCGTATTCGCCATGGTCCGACATGAAGACGATCACGGTGTTGTTGACGACGGAAGCAGGCAGCCCGACGAGGGCCTGCATCACCTGGCCGATGGCGCCGTCCACGACGGTCATGATCTGCGTGTAGGAGTCCAGGCTGCGCTGCCAGTAGCCGAACGGCGCCTTGGCCACGCCGTACGGCTCCGGAAGGCTGCCGTTCGGCGCGGTCGGGTACGCGTCGATGGTGTAGCCCTGCTGCGAGGGGTCGTCGGTGGCGCCGCCCCAGACCGCCTCCTGGAACAGGCGAGCGTACGTCTGCGTGGATGGCTTGTTCGCGGCGATCTGCTGCGCCGACTCCCAGTTGGGCGGAACGGTGTGGTAGCCGAGAGGCGGCGGGCTCTTGAGGGCGTTCTCGTCCCAGGACACGTCCGGCGGGTTGTCAGGCGTCGAGTAGTAGGTGAAGGGCTGGTACGTGGATTGCGCGGTGAACAGCCCGTTGTAGGTCTGGAACTCGGTTCCCGCCCAGAAGAACTCCTTGTCGTGCGGGTTGATGAAGGAGACCGTAAGGCACCAGGGCGCCTCGTCCTGGTAGTGCGATTGCAGCCATTGCACGCCCTGGGTCGCGATGTCCTGGTCGTTCAGGTAGCCGTGTTCATGGTCACCGTAGGCTCCCTGGAGGTTAGCCCCCGTGGGATCGTAATAGGTGAGGCCGTCGAACCCATACTCCTCTAGCCTAGGAGGATCCTTGCGCGGAATGGAGACGTGCCACTTGCCAATGTAGGGCGTCTGGTAGCCGGCGCTGCGCAAGAGCTTGCCGTAGGTCGGGTAGGCCGGGTTCAGCCAAGGCTGTAGGGAAATTTGGGTGTAGGGCTTGGCGGCGATCGTCTGGACGAGCCAGCTCTGCTCCGAGTATAGGCCGCTGATGATAGTGCCACGCGCGGGCGTGCAGGCGGAAGCGGCCGTGTAGTGGTTCGCGAACTTCACCCCATTCCGCCAGAGCTGGTAGAGGTTCGGCATGAACTGCCGCAGGAAATCGTCAGCACTGTTGATGCCGGGCGGGAACACGGTGGGAAAGCGCAGCTCGTCCACTTTGATGACGAGGATGTTCGGCTTCGCGCCCTGAACAGAACTATCGGTCTGGACGCTCTGGGCCTTGGCACGACCGCCATCGAACAGGCCGGAACCAAATACGAAGCTTCCGGCTGAGGCTGCGGCCGCGCCCTTCACGAAGGTCCGACGATCCATTGCTTCCTCCTATTTGTTTGTTACAGGCCTGTTTGTTACAGGTTGCCCCCCCTGCATTTGAGAGGATGGCCGCCGGCACGCTTCGCACGCAGGACCGCAAGCGGACCTGCATTCTCGGAGAACCAGGGCTGTTCGGGCCACCATGAACCATTCAGCCCGCCTGACAGCAATAATCGTATGTTCGTTCGCAGGGTCAAGTCTCATCCGTTACGGAGGTCGGAAAGCATCCCCTACGACGGTGGCCTAAAGGCCTTTCTGGTCCAAGACCCAGCATGTGGACCCGTCAAATTCGCTCGAACGTTGAATCTGCGGCAACAGTTTCGCGTTTCGAGGATTTCAAAACGGGCAGTCAATTCCTCGAAAAGCGGCTCCAACCGTCGGCGCAACTCCTCGAATTCCGCCGGTTCGAATCCAGAAGCTTCGACCCAAGCCCTATCCCTGCTTCGGCAAATTCTCCGGCTGCGCGAACCGCAAGCTGATCTCCGGCCGCAGCGCCGATTCGTCGCCCGCCGCCATGAACGCGATGCGCAGGACGGCGCTGCCGGCAAGGATCGCTAGCGACGCCAGCCCCGACAGCGCGCGCGAGCGGCGCGGCAGCAGCATGAGCGAGGCGGCGTGCAGCCCCAGCGGCAGCACCGTGCCCATGCCGTCCGCGCCCAACTCCTCGATCATGCCCGGCAGCGTCTCCATCGCGTCGGCGACGCCCTTGCGGCGGAACTGCTCGTCGGCTGATAGCGTCGCCGCGAGTTCCAGCGCCAGTGCCGTCACCGCGATCTTGTCCAAATCCCGCCCCAGCCGGCTCCCCCGCCCCTCTCCCAGCGACAGCGCCGCCGCGCCCGCCGCGATCGAGGAAGCGCCGAAGCGGATCGCCGTTGCGCGCGGCGCGGCGGCCCAGAGCGGCGTGCTGGTCGCCGACAGCAGCGAGGCGGTGTAGGTCGCGATCCCCGCCCCGGTCGCCGCGGCCGGCACCTGCGCCACGCGCGCCAGCCCGCGCATCCATCTCAGGCCGGGGATGCGCGCCGCGAGCCAGTGCGCGCCGGCGGTCAGCGTGCTGAACACGCCGAAGAACACCAGAATCCAACTGCCAATCGACATCGGCGACGTACTCTTGAACAGCCGCAGCATGTTGTAGAAGCGCTTCGGCGTGTGCAGGTCGCTCACCAGCAGGACGGTGCCCAGCGTCGGGCCGATCAGCGACAGATAGCGCCCGCGCGCCACCGCGCGCTCGGCGCCGCGGCCGCGCGCGAGGTCGAGCAGCGTGGAGAGCAGCATCGCCCCGCCCGACAGGCCGGCGAGAAAGATGTAGCTGCCCACCATCCAGTTGTTGAACGGCGCCGCCTTCACCTGCTCGCGGCCGTAATAGGTCGTCCCGTCCCATCCGCCATGCGGACGAGAAAAGCCGGACTCATCGGGCATGATGGTCGCGCCTCAGGTGTTGCGGGTGAAGGTGGCGAGCGCGGCGACCGCCAGCCCCGCGACCGCCGCCAGGCCGGCGGCGAGGCTCGGAAAGGTGCGGTTCGAGGGCCGGGTCGGCGCCGGGGGCAGGTTGTACACCTCCGGCCGGTCGGTCAGCAGGAAGAAGGCATGCAGGTGATCGAGCCCCCCGGTCGCGCCCGGCGCACCGGGCGTCCCGTATAGATACGCGCCGTCCACCCCCGTCTGATGCAGCGCCTGGACCCGCTTCTCGGCCCGGACGATCAGCTCCGGCACCTCGCCGAACTGGATCGAATTGGTGGGGCACGACTTGGCGCAGGCCGGCTCCAGCCCGCCCTTCAGCCGGTCGTAGCAGAGCGTGCATTTATGCGCCTTGCCGTCGGACATGCTGAGGTCGATCACGCCGAACGGACAGGCGGGCTGGCACATGCCGCAGCCATTGCAGATGTCCTGCTGCACGACCACGGTGTGGAACTCGGTGTAGAACAGCGCGCCCGTCGGACACACCTCCAGGCACGGGGCGTTGTGGCAATGCTTGCAGACGTCGCTCATCATCAGCCAGCCGCTCTGATATGGCGCCTGGACGTCGTCGCGCACCGATCGCTCGATGAAGTTGACATGCCGCCACGTATGCGCCGACAGCCGGGCGGTGTTGTCGTAGCTCTCCCCGGTCAGGTGCAGCTCGTCGGCGGGCAGGTTGTTCCACTCCTTGCACGCCACCTCGCAGGCCTTGCAGCCGATGCACAGCGTGGTGTCGGTGAAGAAGCCGTAGTGCTTCCCAGCCTCGATCTTGACCCCGGCGGTCAGCTCGGACTTGTCGCGGATCATGCGGTCAAGGCTGGACTCCGGGTATTCGAGCGCGCGCGGATGCATGTCCATGACGGCCCTCCTCAGCGGTCGAGCCGGTCGATGCGGGTAGCGATGAAGCCGATCACGTTCTCGCCAGGTTCGTAGCTCACCCGGACGCGCGCCTGCTCCTGTTGCAGCGGCGGCAACTGATCCGGCTCCGCGGCGGCGCGGTACGACAACTCGAATTGGTGAGAGACGCCGTCCTGATCGGTCAGGCAGAACCGGCCTTCCTGGACAATGGTGACGATCCCCTCCATCGACTGCATGGCGGCCCCGCTGACGACCACCACTAAAGACCGAGGACGGCGATCCGGTTCCATGATGGGGGCCGCCGAATGCGGCCTGGGCCGCATCCGGACCCGACGACTACTTGCTCTCCATCATCTTCTTGAGGCTTTGCAGCCCGCCCGTGTAGGTATCGCTGATGAGTTTCACGACGGCCGCGTCGCTTTCGGCCTCCGGCGGGTTCGCGGCCGGATTCCTGCGCACGAAATTGCTGATCCAGACGACGGTCGCGCCGCCACTGGCGTTCGCCTTGACGGTCATGGTGGAGCGGTAATTCTCGATCGGCAGCGGCGATTGGACGATGCCGTAGGTGTAGGCCATTTCCGGCTCGTTCAATGCCAGCAGCTCCTCGGTGAATTTTGGCCCGTCCTTGATCGTCACGGCCCTGACCGCACCCACCTGCCCTTCCTGGCCCTTGATGATGGGACTGGGCAAGAACGCGGGATCCCAGTCGTGGAGGGCGGCGAATTTCGAGACTTGGTTCCAGACGTCGGCCGGACTGGCCTTAATGTCGATGGATTCGGCAACGACCTGCATGGCGCGCTCCTGCGCCTTGGCGGCAAGCGGCGGCAACAGCAGCAGCCCAAGCACGGGCAATACGATCCTTCTCACGTTTCCCTCCCTTTTCGTTGAGTGTCCACGCACCGGCTGACTTCCTGCCATGCCCCGGCCGGACCGGCAATGAGCAGAGCAACCCGCCGGCCGGAGCGGCGTTGTGGCGCACGCAGCCGAACCGGAACCATCGATGACCAAGCTTCGCCGCAGCATGACCGACCGCGTCGCCGGCTTCGTGCGGGATTGGACGCTGCCCCGCCAGTTGCGCGGCGAGGACGTCATGGCCGAGGCGGCGAAGAGCACTGCGTCCAGGACGCTCCGCCCGCGACTGGAAGAGGCGGACCGCATCGGCACGTCGATCTGCCCGTTCTGCGCCGTCGGCTGCGCGCAGCTCGTGTACGCCAAGAACGGCAAGCCAATCCACGTCGAGGGCGACCCGCGCAGCCCGGTGAACCAGGGCACGCTCTGCCCCAAGGGCGCCGGTACCTGGGGATGCTGCTTAGTCCCGCCCGCATCAACCAGGTGCTCTATCGCGCGCCCAATTCCGATTATTGGGAGCCGCGCCCGCTGGAATGGGCGATGGACCGCATCGCCGAGCGGGTGAAGCAGGCGCGCGACGAGACATTCGTCACCGAGCTGGAGGGCGGCACCAAGGTCAATCACACGCTGGGCATCGGCTCGCTCGGCGGCGCCACGCTGGACAACGAAGAAAACTACCTGATGAAGAAGCTGTTCGGCGGCGGCCTGGGGATGGTGAACATCGAGAACCAGGCTCAGAATCTGACACTCCGCCTCGGTCCCCAGTTTGGGGACCACCTTCGGACGCGGCGCGGCGACCATGGCCCTCTGGGACCTGGGCGAACAGCGATGTCATCACCGTCATGGGCTCGAACATGGCGGAGAATCATCCCGTGGCGTTCCGCTTCCTGACCGAAGCCAAGTCGCGCGGCGCGACCTTGATCCATGTCGATCCACGCTTCACCCGCACCTCGGCGCTGGCCGACATCCACGCGCCGATCCGCTCGGGCACCGACATCGCCTTCCTGGGCGGGATCATCCGCCACATCCTGGAAAACGACCTCTGGTTCCGCGACTGGGCGATGGCCTACACGAACATCGCGGCCATCATCGAGGACGGCTACCGCGACCCGGAGGAGACGGGAGGCGTGTTCTCCGGGTTCAACCCGAACGATGCCGCATACAAGATGGACACCTGGCAGTACCAGGGCGAGGTGGTCCCGTCGGCGCTGTCGGAGCACGCGCCGCCGTTGGCCGAAAAGGACCCGACCGAGGGCGAGCGGGAGATGACCAGGCATCCCCCGCCCGGCGATCCCACCTTGCAGCATCCGAACTGCGTCTATCAGATCATGCGCCGCCACTACGCGCGCTACACGCCGGAGATGGTGGAGCGCGCGACGGGCTGCCCGAAGGAGATTTTCCTGCGCGTGGCGGACGCCATCGCACGCAACTCCGGACGGGAGCGCACCGGCGCCTTCTGCTACGCGGTCGGCTGGACGCATCATTCGACCGGCGTGCAGATGATCCGTGCCGCGTCGATCATCCAGGGCCTGCTCGGCAACGCCGGCCGGCCGGGCGGCGGTGTCATGGCGCTGCGCGGGCATTGCAGTATCCAGGGCAGCACGGACATCCCGACGCTCTACAACATGCTGCCCACCTATCTGCCACAGCCCAATGCGATCAAGGGCCATCAGACATTGAAGGAGTACCTGAGCGCCGAGACGCCGATGACCGGGTGGTGGCACAACCTGCCGAAATACGTCGTGAGCCTGCTCAAGACGTGGTACGGCGATGATGCGACCGCGGCCAACGAGTACGGCTTCAACTACGTCCCCAAGCTGACCGGCGATCACTCGCAGCTGCCGATGACCTTGGCGATGGTCGATGGCGTGGTGCGGGGGCAGTTCATCCTCGGCCAGAACCCGGTCGTCGGCGCCGTCAACTCCGACCTGGTCGAGCGCGGCCTGTCCAAGCTGGAATGGATGGTAGTGCGCGACTTCGCGATGACCGAGACGGCGGATTTCTGGCAGAAGGGCCGGCTCGTGCAGCGTGGCGAGCTGCGGCCGGAGGATATCGGCACGGAGATCTTCTTCCTGCCGAGCGCGATGGCGGCCGAGAAGGAAGGCACCGTCACCAATACCAGTCGGCTGATTTAATGGCACGACAAGGTGTGCGAGCCGCCGGGCGATTGCCGCTCGGAGACTTGGTTCGTGTACCATCTGGGCCGGCGGCTGAAAGCCATGTACTCCGCCAGCGAGGCGCCGCAGGACCGCCCGATGCGGGCACTGACCTGGGACTATCCGGTGAGCGGAGCGCTCCGCGAACCCGACGCCGCCGCTGTGCTGCGCGAGA
Organism: uncultured Pseudomonadota bacterium; assembly: GCA_963830565.1. Taxonomy (GTDB): domain Bacteria; phylum Pseudomonadota; class Alphaproteobacteria; order Acetobacterales; family Acetobacteraceae; genus DATFDN01. The sequence goes on along the minus strand of CAWHMO010000005.1, from coordinate 415,767 downwards.
TCAACGGACGGCGGCTGTCGGACGGCAAGCTGCTCCGGAGCTTCGAGGAGATCGAGGACGACGGCTCCACGGCGTGCGGGGGCTGGCTCTACACTGGCGTCTTCCAGGACCAGCACGACAACAAGTCGCGCTCGCGCAAGCCCGACGGCCCCTCTGGCCCCGGTAGCCACGCCGGCTGGGCCTGGTCCTGGCCGGCCAACCGGCGGACCATGTACAACCGCGCCTCCGCCGACCCGGACGGCAATCCGTGGTCGGAGCGCAAGAAGATGATCTGGTGGGACGAGAGCAAGGGCGAATGGACCGGCAACGACGTGCCGGACTTTGAGAAGACCACCAAGCCCACCATGCGCCCGCACTACTGGTTGCACCCGAAAGGAATGAAGGCGCTGTCGGGGGCGGACCCGTTCATCATGGAAGCCGACGGCAAGTGTCAGCTCTTCGTGCCGTCGGGCCTGAAGGACGGGCCGCTGCCGACCTATTACGAGCCGGTGGAAAGCCCGGTCCGCAACCCGTTCTATCCGGACCAGCAGATGAACCCGGCGGCCAAGCTGTGGCCGCGTCCCGGCAACGAGTTGCATGAGACCGCCGACCCGCGCTTTCCGTACGTGTTCACGACCTTCCGCCTGACCGAACTGCATTGCGGCGGCATCGTCACGCGGGTGATGCCGCACACCGCCGAGTTGCAGCCCGAGGCGTTCGTGGAGCTATCGCCCGAATTGGCGGCCGAGCATGGCATCAAGACCCTCGATTGGGTGGTGCTCTCCACGCTACGCGGAGAGATCGAGGTGAAGGCGATGGTGACGGAGCGGCTGCGGCCGTTCTCGATCGACGGCCGCACGGTGCATCAGATCGGGATGCCTTGGGTCTATGGCTGGGACGGCTTCGCGCGGGGCGACATCGCCAACGTGCTGCTGTCGATCCATGGCGACCCGAACACGTCCATTCACTCGACCAAGGCGCTGACCTGCAACCTGCGCAAAGGGCGGCTGCCGCACCCGGGCGGGGTCGGCCGTGACCAGTGAACAGCCCGGCGAGCGCGCGCTGGCGCTGATCGACAAGCTCCTTGCCGAGCGCCCCGAGAAGGTCGGCCACGATTTCTCGGAGGCGACGCGCTGCCTCTCGGCACTCCGTGACGAGCTGATCGGCCGGCTTCGCGCGAGCGGTGCCGAGCATGACCGCGAGCGCCTGGCCGGCGCCAACGCCGTGCTCAGCGTGATCGTCGGCGGACATTTCCCGTTAGGCGACATCCCATGGGAGCACATCGAGAAGGCGCGCGGGCGGCTGGAGCGGGTGGTCCGGGGTTGAGCCATTCTCAGACCGTCAATGGCCGGACTTGGTCCGGCCACCCACGTCTTTAATTGCCGCAAGCAAAGACGTGGGTGCCCGTGCCAGGCACGGGCATGACGTTGAATGGCGCGATCTCCTGGCCGTTTCCTTGACATCCCGCCCGCTCCCCGCCAACACGGATTGTTCACAATCGGGAGACGTCGATGCCGCACGAGCTGACGCGCCGCGCACTGGCGGGTGCCGCCCTGGGCGCGCTGGCCGCTCCGGCGATCCTGCGCACCGCTCGCGCCGACGCACCGCTGAAGCTGCGCTGCTCCCTCGACACCGCGCCGAGCCATCCCCGCAACCAGGGCGTCGCCGACTACCTGAAGAAGATAGAAGCGGCGTCGGGCGGAAAGATCGTGACCGAGCTGTTCAACTCCGGGCAACTTTTCGCTGATCTCAACGTCTCCAAGGCGCTGCTGCAGGGCCAGGTGGAGATGGCGGTGCCGGGCGCCTGGGTGCTGACCGGGATCGTGCCGGACTGCGACATGGTCCAGCTTCCCTATTTCTATGGCCAGCCGGCCGACGTGACCCACAAGGCGACCGACGGCAAGCCCGGCCAGTTCGTCGCCGACCAGCTCGAGTCCAAGCTGCGCACCCGTGTCCTCGGGCCGTGGATGGATCTCGGCTATCAGAACTTGTACTCGACCAAGACCCCGCTGACCTCGGCCGAATCCCTCAAGGGCCTGAAGATCCGCAGTCCCGGCGGGGCCGCGATCTCCTGGCGCATCAAGTTTTTCGGCGGCATCGCGAACACGACCGCCTGGCCGAACGTGCCGCTGGCGCTCTCGCAGGGCACGTTCGACGCCCTGGTCAGCACCGACGAGAGCGTGAACAGCGCCAAGCTGTGGGAGGCAGGGGTTCACTCCTCCTACGCCGACCATCAGTTCATGGGTCAGTACATCCCAATGGTCGCCAATAGCTTCTGGGCCAAGCTGTCGACCGACCAGAAGAAGATGATGACCGACATCTGGGCCGACAACATCGGCGCCTATCGCGCCAACGCCGCCAGCTCGCAGACCAACGCGCGAAAGACACTGGAGTCGAACGGTGTGAAATTCACCGATCCCTCCGCGACCGTGCTGGCCGACACCCGCAAGCGCATGATCGCCGAGCAGGCGAGCCTGATCCGGGAGGCGAAGCTGTCGCCGGAGATCGTCAAGCTGGTGCAAGAGGCGGTCGGCGCGACCGCCTGAGCGCGTCGTGGCGAAATCCGACACGCCGTGGGACCGATTCGAACGGCTGGTCGTGGGCGTGCTCGGCGCGCTCGCCATGCTGGTCGGGCTGGTTCAGGTGGCCGGCCGATACCTGTTCCCAGCGCACGCCATTTCCTGGGCCGAGGAGGTGATCGTCTATCTCATCGTCTGGGGCGTGCTACTGATCTCCAGCCAGCTCGTGCGCACCGACGGCCATGTGCGGCCCGACCTGGTCCTGCGCGTCATGCCGCCCAGCGTGCAGCGCTGGATGGAGGTCTTCAACTGCCTCGTGGCGCTGACCTTCTCGACGGGAATGGTCTGGTTTGGCTGGCAGATTGTCAGCACCTCCTGGGCGATAGACGAGCGTAGCTCCACCGCGCTCGGGTTTCCGATGTACGTCTATTACGCCTGCCTGCCGACGGGCGGCGCGCTGATGGTGGTGCGCTACCTCATCCGCCTGTACCGCTACCTGTTCCGCTTCGACCCCGCCCGCATGGTGGTCGGCCACATCCCCGCGCACGAGATGCCCGTCGGCTACGATCCGCGCGCCGTCGGGCATTGAGCGGATGGCGGTTTTCGAGTTCCTGCTGCTGTTCTTCGGGCTGCTCGCGGCCGGGATGCCGATTTTCCTGGTGCTCGGCGCCTGCGCGGCGGTCCTCTACTGGGTATCCGGCCAGCCGCTGATCGGCGTGGCGCAGGTGATCGTCGATCACCTGAACTCGCCCACGCTGATGTCGCTGCCGCTGTTCGTCATGGCCGCGACCTTCATGCGTCAGGGCGGCGTGGCGAAGGCGCTGGTCGATGTGGCGAGCGCCTGGCTCGGCGGCATCCGCGGCTCGCTCGGCCTGGTGACGGTGGTGGCCTGCACGCTGTTCGCGGCGATCTGCGGCTCCTCGGTGGCGACGGCTCTGGCGATGGGCACGATCCTGCTGCCGGCGATGATCGAGAAGGGCTACCCGCGCAGCTTCGCGCTCGGCGTGGTCGGCGCCTCGGGCACGATCGGCATCGTCATCCCGCCTAGCCTCGCGCTGATCCTGTACGGCATCGTCGCCGAGCAATCCGTGCCGCGCCTGTTCCTCGCCGGCATCCTGCCGGGCCTGCTCCAGGCCGCCGCGTTCTTTGGATGGGTGTGGTTCTACGCGCGCCGGCACAATTTCCCCCGCGAGGCGCCGATGCGCTTCGTCGACAAGCTGCGCATCACCGGCAACGCCGCCCCGGCCTTGGTCGTGCCGTTCGTCGTCCTGGTCGGCATCTATGGCGGGCTGGTCACGGTGACGGAGGCCGCCGCGATCGCGGCCAGCGTGTCGCTGCTGGTGAGCCTCGCCTTCTATCGCGGCTTCCATTGGACGCGCACCTTGTCGGTCATCACCGACGGGCTGCGCAGCGCCGGCGCGATCATGCTGATCGTGGCGACCGCGCTCGCCTTTGGACACTGGATGACCGAGTCCGGCGTGCCGGCGGCGCTGGTGGACTGGACGCTCGCCCATCACTTCGCGACCTGGCAGTTCCTGCTCGCCATCAACGTGCTGCTGCTGATCCTGGGCTGCTTCCTGGAGGTGACAGCGACCCTGCTCCTGGTCCTGCCGATCCTGGCGCCCGCGCTCAAGCCGCTGGGCGTCGACCCGGTACATTTCTCGATCATCTTCACCCACAACATGGAGATCGGGCTGGTTCACCCGCCGGTCGGGCTCAACCTGTTCGTGCTCTCGACCGTCTCCAACGCCCCGGTCGGGGAGGTGATCCGCGGCATCGCGCCGTTCCTGATCCTGCTGCTGATCGTGCTGGGGATCATCACCTATGTCCCCGTGCTGACCATGTGGCTGCCGGCGGCGGTCTACGGCAGCTGAGGGGGCCGGAGCGCCCAGAGTACGCCAAGCGCGAGCGGCAGCGCGCTCGCGGCGAGGAACGTGCCACGGAACGCGAACGCGAACGTACCCCCGTCGCGCAGCAACTCGAAGAGCAGCATCAGCGCGGCGGCACCGAACACGATGCCCAAGGTGCGGGTCAGCATTGCCAAACTGCCGGCCACGCCGCGGTCGGCGAGCGGCAGGGCAGCGGTGACACGGTCCAGGTAGGCCACCTGGAACAGGCCCAGCCCCAGGCCTTGGACCAGCATCCCGGCAATCAGCAGGGGAATCCAGGCGCCGCGCAGGCCGATCGCAAGCAAACCCGCTCCGGCCAGCGTGGCGCCCCCGCTCAGGGGCCAGCTGCGTCCGCGCGCGATCACCCGTCCGGCCAAGGGCGCCGCGAACGCGACCGCGCTCGGCGAGGCCGCTAACACCAGGCCACGTTCGATCTGCGACAAATCCGCAAGCGAGGCGAGCGCGAACGGCACCAGCAGCAGCACCGCGAACGTGGCCAGATTGACCAGGATGCTGCCGGCGTTCAGCACCGCGAACTCCGGCCGGCGGAACAGCCCGAGCTGCACGATCGGCGACGACGTCCGGCCCTCGCGGCGAACGAACAGCACGCCGGCGAGGAGCGCAATTCCCGCTGCCAGGCCGGCCCAGGCCGGCCGGCGGACGCTGCCGAGCGCCAGCAGCAGCCCGCAGAGTGCGAGCACGAGGAGCACGGCGCCCGTCCAGTCGAAGCGCGGGACCCCGGCTCGGGGGCGTACCTCACGCGGCAGTCGCAGTCCGAGCACGAACCCGAGCATGGCGATCGGCGCGCGGCCCCAGAACACGCTCGACCAGTCGAAGCGGACGAGCAGGATGCCGCCGAGCACCGGCCCGAGCGCCCCGGCGATGCCGAAGGCGACGGTATAGGCGGCGACGGCGCGCGGGCGCAGCGCCTCCGGATAAAGGCTCGTCACCAGCGCCGGACCGCAGCTCATCACCAGACCTGCGCCGACGCCTTGCAGAACGCGCCCGCCCAGCAGCCAGCCGAAGCCGGGCGCGGCAGCGCAGAGGAGGAATGCGACGCCGCTCCAGGCCGTGCCAAGGAGGAAGATGCGGCGATGGCCGGCGATATCGCCGGCCCGCCCGAACACCAGGACCAGGCTGGCGCTCGCCAGCGTGTAGCTGACGACCACCCACTGGATCAGCGGGACCGACAGATCAAAATGGGCGGTGATGCGCGGGAAGTCGATATTGACCGCCGAATTCGAGCGGCACCGTGGCGGTGCCGAGCAGAATGGCGGCGAGGCTCCAGCGATCCATGCAGTGCGGCCGGCGCGGGCCGGGTGCGCTGGCCCCGGCTCCGGTCTCCGGCGCCGCGCGGATCAGACCGACTTCTTCAGCGTGGGCGAGGCCTTGAAGCGCACGGTCTTGCCGGCGCGCACCTTGATCGCCTCACCGGTACGCGGGTTCAGCCCCTTGCGGGCCTTGGTCTTGCGCACGGTGAACGTGCCGAAGCTGGGCAGCGTGAACTTCCCGGACTTCCTCAGCTCCTTGACGATCGCATCCATCAGGTGGCCGGCGGCGCGGTTGGCCGCCGCGCCGGTCAGGTCGGCCGAGGATTGGATGATCTGCGCGATGAAGGCCTTGGACATGCTGTCTCCTCGTGTCGAGCGGTGAAAAGGCTACGCTCCGACGCGACGGGATCACGACCCTGCGGATTCACCGCGTCGGCGCAACGACTTTACGGATGCTCGCGGAGTTGCGCTAGCCTTCTCGAAACTCGCGTGCGAGTTTCTATCGGTTGTGATACCGTTACGACACACTATCAAAATTGCCCCTCATCGTCATGCTCGCGCTCGCCGCGAGCGTCCACGCCTCCTATGGACGCAACAAAGGGGTGGATGCCCGTGACAAGCACGGGCATGACGAGGCAACTAAGGCCGTTACAATCCGGCCTGCGATACGAACTTGGTGTTCAGATACGCCTCGATCGCCTCCGATCCGCCTTCCGAGCCGTAGCCCGAGTCCTTCACGCCGCCGAACGGCACCTCAGGCAGGGCAAGCCCGATGTGGTTGACCGTCATCATGCCGGCCTCGACCGAAGCGGCGATCGCCGTCGCCGTCCGGGTCGAGCGGGTGAAGGCATAGGACGCAAGCCCGAAGGGCAGCCGATTCGCCTCCTCCACGACGTCGTCGAAGCCCCGGAACGTCGAGATCACCGCCACCGGGCCGAACGGCTCCTCGTTCATGATGCGCGCGTCCTGCGGCACGTTGGTCAGCACCGTCGGCTCGAAAAAGTTGCCCTTGTTGCCGATGCGGTTGCCGCCAGTGCGGACCTCCGCCCCGTGCTTCACGGCGTCGCCGATGAACGCCTCCATCGCGCTCACCCGGCGCGGGTTCGCCAGCGGGCCCATCGTCGTGCCGGCTTCCAACCCATCGCCGACCTTCGCCTTTTTGACGCTCGCCACGAACGTCTCCACGAACTGATCGAACACCGGCTCCTGCACCAGGAAACGGGTCGGCGAGATGCAGACCTGACCGGCATTGCGCAGCTTGCTCGCGGCCAAGATGCGGCTCGCCGCCGCGACATCGGCGTCGTCGAACACGATCGCCGGGGCGTGGCCGCCAAGCTCCATCGTGGCCCGCTTCATATGCGCGCCCGCGAGCGCCGCGAGTTGCTTGCCGACGGCGGTGGATCCGGTGAACGAGATCTTGCGGATCACCGGATGCGGGATGAGGTATTCCGAGATCTCGGCCGGCACGCCATAGACGAGGTTGACGACCCCCGCCGGCACCCCGGCATCGGCGAAGCAGCGGATCAGCTCGGCGGGCGAGGCCGGCGTCTCCTCCGGCGCCTTGACGATGATCGAGCAGCCGGCGGCGAGCGCGGCGGAGAGTTTGCGCACCACCTGGTTGATCGGGAAATTCCATGGCGTGAACGCCGCCACCGGGCCGACCGGCTCCTTGACGACGAGCTGATAGACGCCCTCGGCGCGCGCCGGCACGACGCGGCCGTAGGCGCGGCGCGCTTCCTCGGCGAACCAGTCGATCACGTCGGCACCGGCCAGCGTCTCGCCCTTCGCCTCGGCCAGCGGCTTGCCCTGCTCCTGGGTCATCAGCCGGGCGATGTCGTCGGCGCGCTGACGCAACAGGTCCGCCGCCTTGCGCATGAGCTTGGACCGCTCATAGGCCGAGACCTTGCGCCAAGCCCTGAAGCCCTTCTCGGCGGCGGCCAGGGCACGATCGAGGTCGCCGCGATCGGCGTGGGAGACGCTGCCGATGGTCTCGCCGGTGGCGGGATTCGCGACCGGAATGGTCCGGTTGCCGGACGCCGGCGTCCAGGCGCCGTCGATGAACAGGGTCACGTCGGGATACATGCTTTTCTCCTTCGCTCGGGCAGTGGCGTGCGAGGGCCGCGCGACACCCGTGGGTTTCGCCGGTGGTATCCCTCGCCTTGGCGTTGTCAAGCGCGGGCGCGGCTACGCGGTCGACGTTGCGCCCAGGATTCGGCCGATGACGTCGGTGACCGATCGCAGCATGAACGGCTTGCGCAGGAAGGCGCGGTAGCCGTCGGACGAAGCCGCGACGACCGATTCGGGAAGCGAACTCATCATGACGACGGGGACCGCTTGGTAGGCGGGCGTAGACTGCATCACCCGCAGCATCGCCGGCCCGTCCATGACGGGCATCATGTAGTCCAGCAGCACCACGTCCGGCGTGAGTTCCGCTAGCCGTTGCAGCCCGTGTTTGCCGTTCATCGCCGTCGCTACGCGGTGGCCAAGGTCGGTCAGCAGCGCATCCAACACCTCTGCGATCCCGAATTCGTCATCGACCACCAGGATCGTGGCCACGCTCAATCCTCCGAATTGCGCCGACCGAGCGCCATGGCAAGGATTGCCTCGGCGCGCTCGGAGCCTTCATCGACGGTGATGCCGCCCTCGGCGATCGCGTAGCCGCGTGTCCTGTGCTGGAAGTCGCTGTCGCGTACCTTGATGACCGAGATCATCCGGTGCAGCCGCGTCCGTAGCTCGACGAAGCGCATCACGATGACGTTCTCGGCAATGCCGGAGACCTCCCGCAACGACAGCCCGCGCATGGGCAGGTCGGCGGGTCCGAGGAGATCGGCCTCCTGAGTGAACACGGTCGTGACGCCAAGTCCCTGGAACTCGTTCGACAGGGCAGCAAGGAAGGGGTTGAGCCGTGCCGGCTCGGGCGCGAGCTTTTCGAGTCCCGTCAATCCGTCGAAAAACAGGCGGCGCACCTTGCGTCGCAGCACCGCTTCCAGCATGCGGCTGCCGACCTCGTCCAGCACGCCTTCCGTCATCGGCTGCCATATGAGCTCGACATCTCCCATCCTGAGACTACGCTCGATGGGAAGGTTCAGTTGCCTCGCCTTGACGCGCAGTCGCGCTGGCGTCTCGAACAGGCCGAAGAACAGACCGGGCTCCTCCGCGCTCGATCCGCCGAGGAACTGCAATCCGGCGGTCGTCTTGCCGGAGCCTGAGGGGCCGATGAGTATGGTCGTGGAGTTGCCGGGAAACCCGCCGCCGAGCATCTCATCGAGCTGGGGAACGCAGGTCGAGACCTTGGGTCCTTCGATACGGTCTTCCTGCATCGGCTTACCCAGCAGAGCCTCGATCCGGGGAAACACGACCAGGCCGGCGTCTGTGATCCGGTAGGAGTGCCGGCCGCGCAGGAAGCCGAGGCCGCGGCGTTTCAGGATCTCCAGGGTGCGCTCTGCGCGTCGATCGAAGAGGTGCGACGCGAGTTCCACGACCCCATCCACCATCGTGTGCTCGGGCGGGGGCGGTCGCGTGACGACGCTGCTCAGCAGGAACATGGTGCAGTCAGCGAGGACCGCCTGGGCTTGCAGGCCGTGGATGAACTTCTTGAACTCCCGTGGCGACCCGGCGCTCGTCTGCACCGTAATCAATCCGTCGAGTACCAGGAGACTCACATTACGGGCCTGAACTTCGCGCCGCAGCAGCTGGAGGAGGCCTGGCAGCCCGTCCTCCTCCAACGTGCGGAACGCGCTGATGTAATAGACCGCCGCCGGGATGGCGGCTTCGTCGAAGAACTCCAGCCGGCGATGATGTGTCAGCATCCGCGCATGCGTCTCGGTGAGCAGGGAGACGAACAGCGCCTTCCCGCCCCCGGCCACGTGATTGAAGCAGAGCTGGTTGCCGAGGATGGTCTTGCCCGCGCCGGGATCGCCCTGAATCAGGTGGATGCCGCCCCGAAGAAAGCCGCCCTTCAGGATGGTATCGAGCCCGGCAATGCCGCTTGGCAGCAAGTCCACTGCTTGGCCGCCGCCGTCGGGCGTTTCGGTCATGGCTGCACTTTCTTCGCTGCCAGGGGGGCTGTCAGGGGGAGCGTGACGGTGAAGCTTGACCCTTCCCCGCTACGGCTTTCTACCGAGATACTGCCATCCATCGCCTCGACCAGGCGGCCGACCATCCACAGGCCGATGCCGAAGCCACCGTGCTGGCTTCGCGCCACCGCCCGCTCGAACCGGGCGAAGATACGGGCTTGATCCTCGGATGATATGCCGATGCCGTGATCTCGTATCCGCAAGCAGGCGCGATCGCCGTTGCGAGCAAGCATCACCTCGATCGGCTCGCCGGCGCCATATTTAAGGGCGTTGGTCAAGAGGTTGTCGGCGATCTCCTCGACGCCGAGGCGATCCAGGATTCCTTTGATCCCATCCTGGATCGACAGGATCAGTGGAGATCCGACCCGCTCGGCGCTGAGAGCCAAGTTATCCGCGACTTCCCGGATCACGACGGACAGATCGACTTCCGAGAGCTCGACGCGGAACTTATCGGACGCGAGGCGGGAGACGTTGAGAAGGGCGGTGGTTCGTCTGACATAGGCAGCAACCACCCAGTCTAGACGATCGAGGCCCGCGATCAGTTCGCTCGCCGCCTGCAGCTTGCGCGCCCTGGCGCGGAGCATATCGACCAGGAGGACGATCGGGGTCAGCGGATTGCGCAGTTCATGGGCGGCAACCGAGATGAACTCGTCGCGCGCCCGCACCGCTTCTTCGAGGGCGGCTATTCGCCGGTCGGTGTCCTCGGTCAAATTCGCTCCGCTCCAGCTCCCGATGACATGAACGAAAACACAGAACCGTCCTTTCCCGACGCGCCCTGGATCGTGATCCACGCGCTTCCATATTGTAAGGGTGGAATGGAGGGTGACATGTGGTTACGGTTGGCGTCGATCCTCGCGGCGGGCCTCACGCTTGCTGGCTGCGCCGGCAGCCTGGACGGCGTCTCGGCGTTCGGCACTGGGGGCGCCTACCCTGCGCAGCCCTATGACTATGCCTATGGCGGCCCGTATGTGGGTTCCGGCTATGCCTCGCCGCCGTATGGGTACCAGCCCGGCTACGTGGAGCCGTACGGCTACCAGCCGACCTACGTCGCGCCGTTCGTGTATCAGCAGCCCGGCTGGGGAGGGCAGGACTGGCGGCGCGACCAGGATCGGCACGATCATGCGGACTGGTCGCATCGTGATGGAGATTGGAACCACGGGCAGCCGCATGCCTGGGCCGGCCAGCCGGCGGGCGGGCACCCGGTGAACCTGACCCCGCCACCGGCGCCACGTCCAGGGCCGCCGCCGGTGCATGCGCCGGACGCAAGGACGCAGCAGTTCATGGATGCGCTTGGCTTCAAGCCGAACCGGTAACTTCAGCCGCCCTGATTCATTGCGCGTTCCCGGTCATTACCGCGCAAGCGGGAATCCGGGCGGACGATACGGGACTTGGCGCGGGTGGCCCTCGATGACCGCTTTTCGCGGGCAGGCGAGGGGCGGCTCGGGGGATGATCGTTTGACGAGATGCGGCCGCACATAGGGTCTTCCCACGCTGGACTCACGAGCAATCCCCATGTGCGAGCACTGTTTCAGCGCCTATGCGCTTTGCCCAGAATGCAAGGCCGAGGTGGTCGAACTCGGCGCGCGCGATCTCCGCCCAGCGGCTTGCCTCCTCCTCGTTCCCCTGCAGGCCGGCGCATCTGGCCAGGCAGGCCTTGCAATGGGCCGCGAGCGGCCGAACCCCGCGCGGCTCGGCGATCGCAAGCGCCTGCCCGTATGCGGCGCGCGCTCCCGACGGGTCGCCGTCGCTCAGGCGGAAGTCGCCCTCCAGCTTCTTCGCGTAGGCATAGTGGATGACCTCCTGGCAGGTTTCGGCGAGAACGGCCGCGTGTTCCAGCTCCTGGTACGCGGCGGAACGATCGCCCGCCTTGTGCAACGCCTCGGCGAGCGCCAGGCGCAGATGGATCCAGGTGTATTTCCCGCCGCCCCGATACGTCTCCCGCTCCACCGCGTCGGTCAGCACGGCCAGGGCCTCGGAGATGCGTTCCGCGCCGGTGAGCGCAAGCCCGAGCCATGCGGCGGTGATCGGATACAGCGTGAGCACCTCCGCGGCACGACTGATCCCGAGCGCGCCGTGAAGGGTCGGGACCGCCGAGGCGAAATCACCGACCCGAAGATGATACAGCCCGATGCCCATCTGGATGATCACGTTCAGGAACGGCTGATCGATGCTTTCAAGGAGCCGCTCGCCTTCGCTGAGGGTCTGCAAGGCCTCCTCGAAATCGCCGAGCTCGATCAGAAACCAGCCGAGAAAGGCCCGGGACAGGACATTGGGCGCGGCGATCCATCCGAAACGCTTCGTCGCCAGTTCGCCCGGCAACAGGCGAATGATATCGCGATGAAGCGCGACCGCCTCCCTGACATCGCCGAGCGCATGATGCACGTTGGCGAGATGGAACTGGGCCGAGATGACCAGCGGGAAATCATTCAGTGATCGCGCGATGACCAGTGCGGCTCTAATGCGATCAAGGGCCTTCGCGTGCTGTCCGCCCATCCAGAACGCGAACCCCAATTGGCAGGTCGCCGTGGCGAGCCTGCGCTGGTCCCCGATTCGTTCGGCTATACGCTCCGCCTCCTGAATGATCTCTGTCATCCTGTCCAGATCGCCGACGGTATGGAAGGCGCTCAATGCGCGGAGGCGCAGGTCGAATGACGGCAGAGCCGCATCGTTGGCGGGCAGGCGCGCGAGGGCACGGTCGGCCCTCTCGTAGAGGTTGATGGCCTCGCGGTTTGCGAAGCGGCCGAGGGCCTTGACGCACGCCGCGGACAGGTGACGCGCGGCGCGCGCCCAGTCGCCGGCCCGCTCGGCATGCAACCCAAGCGTTTCGGCGAGTGTGTTCATCTGAGTCGAGGAGTTCTCTTCAAGGCACTGCAGCACTCTCTGGTGCAGGCGGCGGCGATCGGAATGGAGCAGGCTTTCGTATGCGGCCTCGTGGACGAGGGCATGCTTGAACACCAGAGCCGCTTCCGGGCCTTGCGGCCTGAACAGCAATTCGGAGCGAACGAGCCCCTCGGCTTCCCGAACAAGATCGTCGACGCCGCGATCCGCGACGGCGGCGAGCAGGGCAAGCGGGAACCGCCGGCCGATCACCGCGCCGATCTGGGCCAGGGACTTGGCCGGCCCCAGACTGTCGAGCCGGCTTGTCAGCGAGGCGTTCAGTGTCGGGGGGATGGGATAGTCGGTCTCCGGCGCTTGAGGCCCCGGGCCGGGCGCGGTCGCGCGGTTATGGGCCACGGCCCGCGTGACTTCCTCCAGGAACAGCGGAACACCATCGGCCTTCTCCACGATCCGCGTGGCCAGAGCACCGTCCACCTCGCCGCCGGCGTTGGCCATGACCAGCGACAGGCTGTCGCCGGCGCTGAGCCGGGGCAGTGTGATCTGCAGAGCGTTGATCGCCTCCACCCACTCGCCCCGGAACGGCTCACGCTGGGTGGCGATGCAGAGGATGCGGCGGCTCGCGAGGGTCCGAAAGCAGCGAAGTACCAGCTCCTTCGTCGATGGATCGACCCATTGCACATCCTCCACTATGGCAAGGAGCGGGCCTCGCTCGGCGAGCCTGAAGAGAACTTTCTCCAGCGCCAGAAGAAGTCGGCCGCGCCGGAGGGCGGGTGGCTCGTCCGGGAGCGGCAGGCCTCCCTTGAGCGGGATAGCGAGGAGGTCCGCGATCAAGGCTAGCGAAAGCGGGTCATCCTGGAGAATGTGACCGAGTTCCAGCTCGAGCTTCCGGCCTCGCGCCTCATCGGTGTCGGTCTCGGCGAGCCTGAGCGCCTGCCCATACTGCTGGATGACCGGATAGAGCGGCGTGTCCGAATGCAGCGGCGAGCACTGGTATCGCAGGCGGAGGTGCGGTTCGGCGCGGATGGTGTCGCTCAGCGCCGCGACGAAGCGGGATTTGCCGATCCCAGCCTCGCCCGACAGCAAGACGACCTGGCCCTCCCCATCGCGAGCTCGACGCCACCGATCAACCACCCGGTCCAGCTCGGCAGTCCGGCCGACGAAGACGCCGCGCCGGGACTCACGCGCGTCGAACCGCGTTCGCGCCGGCAGCGGCTCGATGACACGCCAGGCGCTGACCGGCCGGGAGAGACCCTTGAGGGAGAGCGGCGGCGTCGGCTCCACACGAAAGGTCCGACCCAGCTCGGCATGCGTCGGCTCGTCGATCAGAATCGTATCCGGTCCGGCCGCAGTCTGCAGCCTGGCCGCGACGTTGAGGGTGCGGCCGATGGCGGCTCCTTTCAGCGAGATCGTCTCGCCGACGACGTCGCCGACGACCACCGGACCGGTGCTGATGCCGACTCGGACGTGAAGCTGGAGATTCTCCTGGGCGGATAGACCGGAGACGGTCTGGATGAGCGCCAGTCCCGCCCGGACGGCGCACTCCGCCTGGTCCTCGCGAGCGCGCGGCCAGCCGAAATACGCGGCAATGCCGTCGCCCTGGAAGCTGCCGATGTAGCCCTCAAAGGGAACGATTGCCCCGGCAACCTGGTCCTGGTAGCGCGCAATTACGTCGCGAAGGTCTTCGGGATCAAGGCGGTCCGACATCTCGGTCGAACCCACGAGATCGCAGAACAGCACCGTCATCCACCGCCGCTCCGCTGCCGGGGAAGTCGAGCGGATGAGGCCGGAATGCCTGGCGTGGCTGGCCGGTGCCTCCGCCTGCCGCTGGCGGTCAAGCGCGCGAAGCAGCCGCTTGCGATCGCCGAGATTGACTTCGAGTCCGGCCAGATCGGCATCCGTGAGGTCGGGAAGGATGTCGAGACCAATCCCGTTTGCCTCAAGAACCTCGGCGTAGTGGCCCAGCGCCAAAGTCTCAAGCCAGGCGCGAATGTCGGACGTCATTGCGCCCTCCGGCGAAGCTCGTCGACCCGCGGCCTTCCAAATCAGCGCCATGGTCGGTAAGGACGCTAGCCCATTCTAGGCCGGTTTATGCATTGAGCAAGTCGGCGCTCTGATTCAGGAGATGCGGAGGGCGGCGCCGACAGACTGCAGGGCGAGCAAGTAACGATCGGGCAGATGGTCGCGCACCGGGACCGGCAGCGCCGCTACGAGTTCCGGCACCAGGGGATTCGCGCCCGGATAGGAGGGCAGCGAGACTCCGTTCGCTGGAGCATTAGCGAGGGCGGCCGTGAGCTCCTCAACTGCGCTCCGGCCAGGAGCCGGTGCCTCGAGCGCGGGTGATTCCGGAATCCCGCCGGCGAACGTGCCCCCGCGGGGGCAGGCCAGAACGCAGCCGACGTGGCGGAACTCAAACGGCGGCTCCGCCGGTGGTATCTTCGGAACGAAATCGTCGCCATGCACCAAGCGGTATGTCCTCTCGCCGAGAATCGCATCGTAGGCGCGCGCATAGGTCTCGTTCCCGGGTCGCGGCATGCCGATCGTGTAGACACCCCGTAGCCGGTCAGGCGCCACGACGTTGCAGTCCAGCAGCCGCTTGGCAGCGACGGCCGCGAGCGCGCCGCCGAGACTGTGTCCAGCAAGACAGATCCCGCCGATCGCCTGCTCAGCAGCTTCCCTGACCTGGGGCCATACGGCTTCGACAGCCGCCTCGAATCCCGAATGCACACCCTCGGCCGTTTGGTGGATCGAAAGGTCGGTAATCCAGTTCAGCAGGTTCGTTGGCTCGGTTCCCGCGAAGGCGATGACGGTGTCGCCGCCAGCGGTTGCCATGAAGCCCTTGGTGCTGACGAGGGGCAGATAACTCGCGAACCGCCCGGTGACTATACGGGGAGCCTGCCAGTTCCATCTGCCCAGGATGCGATGGAACTTGTCACGGTCATACACCTCGTAGGCAAGCTGCGCCGCCCAGGCCAGCGCGCGTGCGGCCTCGACCGCAAATGAAGAGGCGATCGGAAAGCCGCCCAGCGGTCGGTCTGGATAGAAGTCCTCCCGCATGGCTGTCAGCCATCCCATGCCTGTTTCCTTTCACCCAAGTGCCGGGTGCGAGGTCGATCAGGTCGAAAGCGCCGCCGCGGCTGCGCTTGGGATGTGGCGTTCCAGCGACACGGGGTCGATGACGGTGATTCGGCCTGGTTCGAGGGAAATAGCCCCTGCTTCCTGCCATTCACGAAGCTTCTTGTTGACCGTCTCGCGTGCTGCTCCGACGATTTCACCAAGTGCGCGCTGGGTGATGTCGAGCCGGCGTCCCGGCCGCGTCCTGCTGAGTTCGAGGATGACCGAGGCAAGGCGCGCGGATGTGTCATGAAACAGCATCAGATCGAGCAACCGATCGGTTGAACGCAGACGGCCGCATAACAGCACGATGATCCGCAGCGCCAGCCCATCGTCCTCCTTGAGCATGACGCAGCAGGTCCCGCCGCTCCACGACCAGCAGCCGCCCATTCGTCTCCGCGAGTGCATCCGCGGTTCGTGGGCCGCCGTCCAGCAACGCGATTTCGCCGAAGATCTCTCCCGGCCCCAGCAACTTGATGACCTGGTCACGACCATCGGCGCCAGGTAGGACAACGCGCACATCTCCGGCGATGATGGCGAGCATGCTGGCGCCGGGATCGTCCCGCCGGAACAGGATCTCGCCCGCCCGCATGGATCGTTCGTGCGTCCGCGCGGCCAATGCTTCGAAATCGCGCGCGTTCGATCCCTTGAACAAAGGAGCTTTGGAAAGAAGCCGCGCTCTTTCCGACAAGGCACCTTCCTTGACTACGCCGTTCATGAGCAAAGGCCTTTCCGCGACAGGCTGATCCTATCTCCCGTCCCACGCACTGCAAGCCGAGCTTGCCGCCTTTCCCGTCTCGCCACATAGTCCGCCGCCTTCGACGGGACATGCCGTGCCGCCGTTCTTCGCCGTTTTGCCCCACGAACCGCCATGAGGCGCCGCACTCCGCGCGCGCTGCGCGGCGCCCTTGAGGCCGCCTTTATACCGACCTGGACCCCGCGCCCGCTGACGAATGCGTGCGGCACGATCGCCTTGTCCCAGGCACCAGGATGGCTCCCGGCCGGACATCGGGTGTACGCGGTCGGCGACGTGCGCGGCTGCCTCGCTGCTCTTCGCACCCTGCGGGACAGGATCAAGGCCGATCTGGCGGACCGGCCGGTGCGACACGCGAGGACCATCCATCTGGGCAACGTCATCGGCCTCGGACCGGATAGCGCCGGGGTTCTCGCGCTGCTCGCGGAGTCCGACGGCACGACCTTGACCCTGCGCGGCGCGAACGAGCAGATGCTGCTGGATGCGCTGGACGGCGACGCCGCGGCCGCAACCGACTGGCTGCACGCCGGCGGGGCTGTCGCGCTGCGCGGCTGGGGCGTGCCGGACGAGGCGCCACGCCCGGCATGGGGGGCGCATATCCCGCCCGCGCATGTCGCGTTCCTGCGCGGGCTGCCCAGCTCGCAGCGTATCGGCGGCTACTTCTTCGCCCCCGCCGGCATCCGCCCCGGCGTGGAACTGGCCCGGCAGTCGCCCGAGGATCTGCGCGGCATCCGCCAAGTGTTCCTCTCGTCCGAGCAACCGTTCGGCGCAATCGTCGTACACGGCCATAGCAGCGCGCCCGGCCCGGTTGTGCGGGCCAACCGCGTCGGCATCGACACCGGCGCGGGCCTGGGCGGCCGGCTGAGCTGCGCGGTGCTGGAGGAGGACCGGATCGGCTTCATCTCCATCATCACGGAAGGACCACCGCCTGCATGAGCATGCATGATCTGCCGACCGCCCGCCCTGGCGAGGTCGGCCTGTCCGAAGACAGCCTGGAACGGCTGCGCGGTGCCCTGAACAGCCGCGTGGCCGAGGGCCACATCCCCGGCGCGGTCGCGGTCGTCGCCCGCAACGGCCGGATCGCCTTTCACGAGGCGTTCGGCACGCGCGATCCGGCCTCCAGCGATCCGATGCGCACCGACGCGATCTTCCGCATCTATTCGATGACCAAGCCGATGATCTCGGTTGCCGCGATGATGCTGTGGGAGGAAGGCGGCTTCCTGCTCGGCGACCCGATCGCGCGCTTCATCCCGGCCTTCGCCGAGCCGAAGGTGATGACGGCGCGCGGTCAACTGGTCGCGGCCGAGCACCCGATCACCATCCAGGACCTGCTGCGCCACACGTCTGGCCTCACCTACGAGTTTCGCGGCAACGGGCCGGTGCAGCGCGCTTACAATGACGCCAGGATTTTCCGCCGGAACCAGACCAACGCCGATCAGGCGGCGACGCTCGCGGGCCTGCCGCTGGCGTGGCAGCCCGGCACGCGCTGGGAGTACAGCCGCTCGACCGACGTGCTCGGCCGGCTGGTGGAGATCATCTCCGGCCAGAGCCTGGGCGAGTTTATCAAGGCCCGCATCCTGGCTCCGCTCGGCATGGACGATAGCGGGTTCTTCGTCCCCCAAGCCGACCACGCCCGCCTGGCCGGCGGCTTCACCAAGGATCCCGAGACCGGCGCGGACGTGCAGCTTCTGGAGGTGCGCGACAAGCCGGCCTTTGAATTGGGCGGCGGCGGCATGGTGGCGACGGCCCTCGACTATGTGCGGTGCCTGCAGATGCTGCTCGACAACGGCATCGGCGGCAGCCGCCGTCTGCTCGGGCGCAAGACGGTGGAACTGATGACGTCCGACCACCTGGGCGGCATCCCAGGCGACGTCGATCTGCTGCCGCCCGGACATGGCTTCGGACTGGGTTTCGCCGTCCGCCTCGCTCCGGGCATTGCGCCCTTTCCCGGCTCGGTCGGCACGTATTTCTGGGGCGGCCTCGCCGGGACGACGTTCTGGGTCGATCCGCGCGAGCGCCTGACCGCGGTGCTGATGATCCAGGCGCCGGGACAGCGGGAACATTATCGGGTGCTATTCCGCGACCTGGTGTACGCCGCGATCGCGGACTGAAATGGGCATTATGCGCCCTCTCCCGCAGACGGGAGAGGGCGTGAGCAATTACCGATCAGGATTGCTGGCTACGGGCCCGACGCGTCCCTCACGTCACAGTTCGTGATCGTGAACTGGTTGACGAAGAAATGCTGCGTCCCGGACGTGATTTCGCGCCGCTTGCTGCTGTCCCAGTAGGCGCGCATGTCCTCGTCGTTCTCCCAGAGCGAGATCGAGTATCCGGCGTCGCGATCGTTCTGATCCCGAAGAAGCCATTGCCCCTTCAGTCCCTTCACCTCGCCGCGGGAGCCCATCGCCTTCTTGTAAGCGGCCTCGAATGCGTCCCACTGGCCGGGAAGGATTTTGCCCCAGACGACTCGCACCTGCATGTGACGTCTCCCCCAGTTTCATCGTGACGCGCTGCGCGCCCGGCGACCCTACCCGGACTGCCGGACCCTGACAAACCGTGCGGCGCTACCGACGCGCGGCGTCCAGCGCCTGCGTCAGATCGGCCAGGATGTCGTCGATGTGCTCGAGGCCGATCGACAGGCGGACATAGCCCGGTGTCGCGCCCGACGCGCGCTGCTCCTCCTCGGAGAGCTGGGAATGGGTGGTGCTCGCCGGGTGGATCGCCAGGCTGCGCGCGTCGCCGATATTGGCGACATGATAGAACAGCTTCAGCGCGTCGATGAAGCGCGCGCCCGCCGCCGCGCCGCCGGCGAGTTCGAAGCCGACCAGCCCGCCCTGGAGATGCGGCATGTACTTGGCCGAGCGCTCCGACGCCTCCCCGCGATGCTGCGACGGATGGATCACGCGCTCGACATCGCGGCGCGAGGCCAGGAAATCGGCGACTGCGCGCGCGTTGCGCGAATGCTCGCGCATCCTGAGCGGCAGCGTCTCTAAGCCTTGGATGAACATGAACGCGCTGAACGGGCTCATCGCGGCGCCCAGGTCGCGCAGCAGGGTGACGCGCATCTTCAGGATGTAGGCAATCGGCCCCATCGGCTTCGCCGCCTCGGCCCAGACCGCGCCATGGTAGCTCGGGTCCGGCGTATTCAGCGCCGGCTGGCGGTCCTTGTGTGCGGCCCAGTCGAAGTTGCCGCCGTCGATCACCACGCCGCCGATGGTGGTGCCATGGCCGCCGATCCATTTAGTCGCGGAATACATCACCACCGCGGCGCCGTGATCGAACGGGCGTACCAGCGTCGGGGCGGCGGTGTTGTCCATGATCAGCGGGACGCCGAACTTGCGGCCGATCGCGGCCACCTCGGCGATCGGGAACGGGATCAGCTTCGGATTCGGCAAGGTCTCGGCATAGTAGGCGCGCGTCCGATCGTCGGTGGCCCGCGCGAACGCGTTTGGGTCTCCCGGATCGACGAACCGCGTCTCGATGCCGAGATCCTTCAGCGTGTTCGCGAACAGGTTCCAGGTGCCGCCATAGAGGTCTGTCGACGACACGACGTTATCGCCCGCCTTTGCCAGGTTCAGCACACAGCTCGCCGAGGCTGCCTGACCGGAGGCGAGCGCCAGCGCCGCCACCCCGCCCTCCACCGCCGCGATGCGCTTCTCGAACGCGTCGTTGGTGGGGTTCATGATCCGCGTGTAGATGTTGCCAAGCTGCTTCAGTCCGAACAGGTTCGCCGCGTGCTCGGCGCTATCGAACTGAAACGAGGTCGTCTGGTAGATCGGCACCGCGACCGCCGTGGTCGCCTCGTCGCGCCGCCAGCCGGCGTGCAGCGCGAGCGTCTCGGGATGCTGTATGGCCATGGCGTTCGCTCCTGATTCCCGCGCGCGACTATACCCAACCCGGAGGCGGCGCAAGCGGAGGGGCTACGCCGCCCGCCGGCGCAGGATCGTCTGCCCGCGCCGCAGCGCCTCGGCCATCTGCTCGGCCGGTACGGCGCCAGAGAGCAGGCCGTAGCCGTCCAGGAAGAACGACGGCACGCCGTTGACGCCGGCCTCGCGCGCCGCGCGGTCGGCGGCCAGGATCTCGGCCGCGACGTGATCGCTCGCCAGGAACTCCAGGATCTCCGCGCGATCCAGCCCGGCCTCGGCGCCGCACTCGGCCAGCACCACGGCTTGGCCGATATCGCGGCCCAGGATGAAATAAGCGGCGAACACTGCCTCCATCGCCTGGTCCTGCACGCCCCGGCGGCCGGCGAACCAGATCAGCCGGTGCGCATCCAGCGTATTCGGGGTCCGCGCCATGAGGTCGGGCCGGAACGCCAGCCCGACGCCCCGCGCCGCCTGGGCAACCTGCGCATCCAGCTCCGCCGCCCGATCGGCGGTGCCGAACTTGGCGGCGCGGTACGCGGCGCGATCGGCGCCTTCCTTCGGCATGTCGGGGTTGAGCTGGAACGGGTTCCAGCCCACCGTGAAGCGCAGCCCCTCGGCTTGCAGCCTCCCCAGCGCCCGCTCCAGTTGGCGTTTGCCGATGTAGCACCATGGGCAGATCGCGTCGGAGACGATGTCGATCCGGGTGCCCGGCGCGTCGCTGTCGTCCATGTATGCCACCTTGCTGCGTGGCCAAGACATGGACCCGCACGCGCCGGGCTACCAGAGTCGGCGCCGGCCGCATTGTCCTACCCGGTATTTGCATCATCATGAGCCGCGATTTCGAGGTCGATGCACATGGCGATCCGCCTGATCGAGAATTTTCGCGCGCTGTTCTACGCGCCGTTCTACATAGCCGACCTGACCGGCGCCTATGCCGCCGAGGGCGTCGCGGTCGAACGACTGTCCTCGTCCGATCCCGAACGCACGGCGGCGGCGCTGGCCGAGGGTTCGGCCGACGTGATGTGGGGCGGCCCGCTGCGGGCGATGCGCGCGCATGACCGCGATCCCAGCGCCGACGTGGTGTGCTTCGCCGACGCAGTGGTGCGCGATCCGTTCTTCATCATCGGCCGCGTGCCCCGGCCGGAATTCCGGTTCGCGGATCTCGCCCAGGCCCGCCTAGGCACGGTTGCGGAGGTGCCGACGCCGTGGATCTGCCTGCGGGATGACCTGCGCCGCGCCGGCATCGATCCGGCTTCGCTGTCGCGCGTCACCGGCCCGAGCATGGTCGAGAACGCGCGGGCGCTGCGCGATGGATCGCTGGACGCGGTGCAGGTGTTCCAGCCCTTCGCCGAGGAGCTTCTGTCCACCGATGCCGGCCATCTGTGGTATGCCGCCGCGACGCGCG
The DNA here is from genome assembly GCA_963830565.1 of uncultured Pseudomonadota bacterium. Taxonomy (GTDB): domain Bacteria; phylum Pseudomonadota; class Alphaproteobacteria; order Acetobacterales; family Acetobacteraceae; genus DATFDN01. The sequence continues at coordinate 394,059 of CAWHMO010000005.1, read as the reverse complement.
GCCCCACCGCCTATACGACCTTCGTGACGCGCCGCTCGAATATCGCCCTGCGGCGCGAGGAACTGGTGCGCATGACTCGCGCGTTGCACCGCGCCCTGCGCTGGCTCGGTGAAGCGCCGGAAGACGAGATCGCCCGCGCCCTCGCCCCGCTGTTCCCGGCAACACCGCCCACGATCATCGGTGCGGCAATCGCCCGCTACCGCGCGCTCGGCCTCTACGCCGCGGACCCGGTGATCCCCCGCGCCGGCGTGGAACGACTGCGTGCCGCGATGCGGGCCGCAGGCGCGCTGTCGCGGGAGATCGCGTTCGAGGCCGTGGTGGACACCACCATCGCACGGGAAGCGGTGGGCTGACCTCCCCTCAATCGTCGCCGCCCCGCTGGTGCGCCGGGCCGTTGTCGGTGAGGTTCAATGCGGTGTTGATCAGCGCCAGGTGCGAGAACGCCTGGGGAAAGTTCCCCACCAGGCGCTGCGTCTCCGGATCGTACTCCTCCGCCAGCAGGCCGACATCGTTGCCCAGCGCCAGCAGCCGCTGGAACAGCGCCTTGGCGTCGCCATGGCGGCCTTGCAGCGCCATGTTGTCCGCGAGCCAGAAGCTGCACGCCAGAAAGACGCCCTCGCCGCCGGGCAGGCCGTCGGCGCCCTGTTCGGGCAGATAGCGACGCACCAAGCCGTGGTGCATCAGCTCGCGCTCGATCGCGGCGACGGTGCCGCGCATCCGCGCGTCGGTGGCGGGCAGGAAGCCGACCAGCGGGATCATCAGCACGCTGGCATCCAGCGCCGTCGAGCCGAAGCTCTGGACGAAGCTCTGCTTTCCCTCGTCGAAGCCCTCCCGGCAGACCGTCGCATGGATTTCGTCGCGCAGCTTGCTCCAGGCGTCCATGCGATCCACGACGCCGCGCTTCTCGGACGCCTTCACCATGCGATCGAGGGCGACCCAGGCCATCACCTTGGAGAAGGTGAAGTGCTGCGGGCCGCCGCGCACCTCCCAGATGCTCTCGTCGGGCTGGTTCCACAGCGTCGCCAGGTGCTCGACGATCTCCCGCTGCAGGTTCCAGATCTCATGCATCGGGGCCAGTCCGCCGAGCGCGCTCTGGTACAGCGCATCCACGACCTCGCCGAACACGTCGATCTGCAGCTGCGTGTGCGCGGCGTTGCCGATGCGCACCGGCTTGGCGCCCTGATAGCCGGCCAGCAGCGGCACCTCCCACTCCGACAGCCGACGCTCCCCGGCAAGGCCATAGAGCGTCTGGATCTGCGCCGGGCTGCCGGCGACGCTGCGGCGCAGCCACTCACTCCAGTCGCGCGCCTCGTCGCGATAGCCCGCGTGCAGCAGCGCCAGCAGGGTGAAGGTCGCGTCGCGCAACCAGCAGAAGCGGTAGTCCCAGTTGCGCGACCCGCCGAGCTCCTCGGGCAATGAAGTGGTGGGCGCGGCGACGATGCCGCCGGTCGGCGCATAGGTTAGCGCCTTCAGGGTGAGCAGCGACCGCTGCACCGGCACGCGCCACTCCCCCCGGTAGCGGCCGCGCTCGCACCAGTCGACCCAGAATGCCTCGGTGGCGTTGAGCGCCTCCTCGGGATCGGGAACGGCCGGAGACGGGAGGTGCGACGGGCCATAGGCGAGGATGAAGTACTCCTCCCCTTCGCTGTCCACGGAGAACTCCGCCACGGTCGTGAGATCGCGGCCTTCCAGCGGCACCGTGCTGTGCAGCACGACCAGCGACGGCCCGGCCACTGCGCGGACGCCGAACCCGGTGCGCAGGCGCGTCACCCAGGGCACGATCTCGCCGTACTCGAAGCGCAGCGCCAGCTCGAAGCACAGGTGAACATGCCCGCGCAGGCCGCGCACGATGCGCACGATCGAGGAGCCGCTGGCCTCCATGGGCATGAAGTCGATCAGCCTGACCGCGCCCTCGTCGGTTTCGAAGTCGGTCTCCAGGATCAGCGTTCCAGGGCGGTAGCGGCGGGTGACGCGCGCGCCCTGGTCGGCCGGGGCGATGCGCCAGCGTCCGGCACGCGGCGTGTCGAGCAAGGCCGCGAAGCAGGCGGAACTGTCGAAACGCGGCCAGCAGAGCCAGTCGATCGAGCCCTGCTTGCTGACCAGCGCGGCGGTGGTGCAATCGCCGATCATCGCGTAGTCCTCGATGCGCGGCGCGGCGCAGGCGGGATCGAAGGGCATGATCACCCGGCCCGGCCGTACGCGCGCCCGCCGTGATTATCCGGGCACCAGCAGGTGTTGCCCGCCGGTATGCGCACCTCCAGCGGGCAGACATAGGCGCCGGCGTAGCAGGAGCGAAGCGCGGCGCCGCCACCCTGGTCCGGATATGGCGGCGGCGTGTAGGAAACAGGTGGCGGGGGCGTGTAGAAGACAGGGGGCGGCGGATAGTATAGCGGCGGGGGATAGTAGTAGGCCGGCGGCGGCACCCAGATCGACGGGCCGAAGCCGAAGAACACGCCCACGCGCGCCTGCGCCGGCGTCGCCCCGGCCGCCGTCGCGAGCGCGATCGCGGCGCCCAGCATCAGCGGCGCGCGCCGCCACGACGATCCGCGCGACTGGTGTCCCATCATGGCCCGCTCCGTGCCAATTGCTGTCCGTGTGCAGGATGTGGGACGCTGAAAGGAACGTTCCAGTTCGCCGCGCGGGATCGGATCGCCAAGTTTTCAGCCGCTGCCCCGGTCACCGCGAGGCGGCCACCGCCCGGCCGCCAGATCATCCAGGCCGGGCGCGGGCAGGCCCAGCCGCGCGGCGTAGATCCAGGCATGGGTAAGCGCGCGCTGCACGAAGCGGCGCGTCTCCGGCAGCGGAATGGCCTCGATAAAGAGCAACGGGTCGCCGCCGTCGCGCAACTCTCGCGTCCAGGCGGCGGCGCTGGCCCATCCCGCGTTGTAGCCCGCGAGCAGACGCAAGCCATTCCCGGCACCATCCGAACACGCCGTGGCATCGCTTCGCGCGGCCAGGGCGGGGCGATCCGCGCTGGTTGCTCGGCCTAAACAAGGCCGTCCTGCCAGGCAATCCAGGAGCCATGTAAAATGAGCCGTGACTTCGGATCGCTTTTGGCGAATCAGCACGTTACAGTGCGAAAGCTCCTCACAATGGCGTGATGTTCTTGGATACATGCCGGCGCAGCAGCCGCAACTCCGCCCATGCCGCGCGACGCAATTCCGGATCGGCGCGCAGTTGGGCGGGGCTCGCGATGGGAAGACAGGCGAGCGTGGCCTCGCCGCCGGGAATTTGGGCAGCGGTGAACCGACCCCGCGGCGGCCGGCGGCCGGCCCCGAGCAGCGTGCGCACGGCCAGCGGGCCGAGCAGGAGGGCCATGCGCGGGCGGCAGAGGACGATCAAGCGGTGCAGGAAAGGCAGGCAGACCGCCAGTTCGGCCGGGCTCGGCGGCCGGTCGCCGGGTGGGCGCCACGGGATCAGCGGTGTCAGCAGCAGGCGCTCGCGCGACAGCCCGATGCTGGCGAGCATGGCGTCGAAGAAGGCGCCCGGGGCGCCCGTCAGCGGCCGCCCGGTCCGGTCGTCGTCGGCGCTGGGCGGCGGCCCGATCACCAGCAACTCGGCCTCGGGGGCGCCGTCGAACAGCACCGGCCCGGTCGCCGTGTCGCGCAAGCTGATCCCGTTGAATCCCGTGATCGCCGTGCGCAGCGCAGCCACGCTCCCGGCCGCCGCGGCTGCCGCCCGCGCGCGCTCGGCGGGAGGCGAGGCGCCCGCCACGAGCGCCGGCACCGGCAAGGGTGTCGGGACGGGTGCGGGCGCGCCCCGTGCCGCCGCTTCGGGCGCGAGCCGGTCGAGCGGATCGTCCTCCAATGCCTCATCGGCACCCCAGGCGACGAGCAGCCTCAATGTGGCCAGAGCGTCCAAGTCCATGCGAGCAGGTGTTGCCTGCCCGTGCGGCCTTGCGCAACCGCTCCGACCGCCTAGTTTGGCGAACTCCGCCGGTGTCCGGCTCGGCAGGCAGCGTTGGAGGATCGCCCATGGAGACAGCTCGCGCCGAGGTGGGCGAGTGGGACCGTGTCCTCCGGCCGGGAGAGACCTGCTGGAAGCTGGCGCGTGCCGAGCGCATGGCCGTGATCATCGATGCCGCCGCGTATTTCACGCACTTGAAGGCGGCGATCCTGAGTGCCCGCCACTCGATCCTGCTCATCGGCTGGGACTTCGATACCCGCGTGGAGCTGGACCGCGACCATCCCGACCCTGCGCTGCCGAACCGCCTCGGACGGCTGCTGACCCGGGCCGTCAGGCAAAATCCGCAGTTGCGCGTGTACCTGCTGCGCTGGGATCTGGCTTTCCTCAAGATGCCGATACGCGGGACCACGCCGGCTTTCGTCCTCGCCGCCGTGCTCTTGCGGCGCCTGCGCTTCAAGCTCGAACTCGACGCACCCGGCGGAGTCCACCCATCACCAGAAGATCGTGGCGATCGACGACTGCCTCGCGTTCTGCGGCGGCATCGACGTCACCTCGAACCGATGGGACACGCCGGAACACCGCGACCGGGCGCCGCACCGCCTGCGCCCGAACGGCTCGCCGCATGGCCCCTGGCACGACGTGACCGCGGCCGTGGATGGGGCGGCGGCGCAGGCGCTCGGCGAACTCGCGCGCGATCGCTGGCAGGCGGCGACCGGCTGGCGACCGGAAGCCCCCTCCCCCGGCCGCGACTGCTGGCCGACGGGCCTGCAACCGGAGTTCCGCGATCTCGACATCGCCATTGCCCGGACCGAGCCCGTCTATGAGGGAATGCCCGAGATCCGCGAGATCGAGGCGCTCTATCTCGCGGCGATCGCCGCGGCGCGGCGCACGATCTACCTGGAGAGCCAGTATTTCGCCGCGCGCCGGATCAGCGAGGCGCTGGTGCGCCGGCTGGCCGAGCCGGACGGCCCGGAGGTGGTGATCGTCAATCCCAAGCGCGCGGAAGGATGGCTGGAGGAAGAGGCCATGGGCGCGGCGCGCAGTCTGCTGCTGGAGGATCTGCGCCGGGCGGACGCGCGCAACCGGCTCCGCTTCTATACCCCGGTAACCGAAGGCGGGACCGACATCTACGTCCACGCCAAGGTGCTCGTCGTGGACGACACGCTGCTGCGCGTCGGCTCATCCAACATCAACAACCGCTCGCTCGGCGTAGACACGGAGTGCGACCTGGCCGTGGAGGCCCGCGCGGACGACCCGGAGGCGCCGAAGCTGCGCCGCGCGATCGATGCGGTGCGCGACAGCCTCGTTTCCGAGCATCTCGGCATGAGCCGGGATGCGTTGCGCGAGGTGCTGGGCCAGGAGGACGGATCGCTGGTGCGGGCGCTCGACCGGCTGGCGGGATCGCGGGGAAAGACGCTGGTGCCGTTCGAGGCGCGTGCCCTGTCGGACACCGAACGCGAATTGGCCCGATCGCATCTGCTGGACCCGACCCGTCCGGAGAGCATGTCGCGGACCTTCGTTCGTGCGACACGTCTCTTTGCCCCAGGCTCGGTCTTCGCACTCGCCGCCGCCGGGCTGCTCGCGGTCGGCGGCGCCGTTATTGCCTGGCGAAATCGCCCGGCTTGAGCCGACGCATCGAGGAAAGGAAGCGGGACATGGCCGAGGATCTGCCTCCACGCGAGGCGATGGAGTTCGACATGGTGATCGTTGGCGCGGGACCGGCAGGCCTGGCCGCGGCGATCCGGCTCAAGCAGCTCGCGCCCGACGCCAGTGTTTGCGTGGTGGAGAAGGGCGGCGAGGTCGGCGCGCACATCCTGTCGGGCGCGGTGGTCGAGCCGCGTGCGCTGAACGAGCTGATCCCGGACTGGCGCGCGCTGGGCGCGCCGCTGGACACGCCGGCGACCGACGACCGTTTCCTCTATCTGACCGCGACCAAGTCGTACCGTCTGCCGACGCCGCCGCAGATGCGCAATCACGGCAACTACATCGTCTCGCTCGGGGATGTGGTGCGCTGGCTCGGCCGGCAGGCGGAGGCGGCGGGGGTGGAAATCTATCCCGGCTTTGCGGCTGCCGAGGTGCTGGAGGAAAACGGGCGCGTGGTCGGCATCGCCACCGGCGACATGGGCGTGGGCAAGAACGGCGAACCCACCGCGAACTTCCAGCGCGGCATGGAGCTGCGCGCCGCCTACACGCTGCTGGCCGAGGGCGTCAGGGGATCGCTGTCCAAACAGATCACCCAGCGTTACACGCTGCGCGAAGGCTCCGACCCGCAGACTTACGCGCTCGGCGTGAAGGAATTGTGGGAGGTGCCGCCGGAGGCGCACAGCCCGGGGCTGGTCGAGCACACCATCGGCTGGCCGCTCGATCAGGCGACGTATGGCGGTTCGTTCCTATACCATTTCGGCCCCAATCTGATCTCGGTCGGCTTCGTTGTCGGGCTGGATTACAAGAACCCCTGGCTGTCACCGTTCGAGGAGATGCAGCGCTACAAGACCCACCCGGCGATCCGGCCCTATTTCGCCGGCGGGCGGCGCATCTCCTATGGGGCGCGGGCGCTGAGCGAGGGCGGCTTCCAGTCGCTGCCGCAGGTCACCTTCCCCGGTGGCGCGCTGATCGGCGACGCCGGAGGGTTCCTCAACGTGCCGAAGATCAAGGGCACGCACGCGGCGATGAAGTCCGGCATGATCGCCGCCGAGGCAGTGGCCGAAGCGTTGGCCAATGGCCGCCCGGCGGTGCTGCCCAATTACCGGGCCAAGCTCCGCGCCAGCTGGCTCTGGGACGAGCTACGCCAGGTGCGCAACATCCGTCCGGCGTTCGCGAAGTTCGGCCTGCTCGGCGGGATCGCCTACTCGGCGCTGGACACGTACGTGCTGCGCGGCAAGGCGCCATGGACGCTGCACCACACGCATCCCGACAACACGACGCTGACGCCGGCCGACAAGGCGCCGCGCATCGCCTATCCGCGCCCCGATGGCGAACTCACCTTCGATCGGCTGTCGTCGGTGTTCATCAGCAACACCAATCACGAGGAGAACCAGCCAGGGCACCTGCATCTGCGCGATCCGGCGAAGGCGATCAGCGTCAACTGGGACGAATACCGCAGTCCAGAGACCCGCTACTGTCCCGCCGGTGTGTATGAGATCGTCGGCGCCGAGGAGGGCGAGCCGCGCCTGCAGATCAACGCGCAGAACTGCGTGCACTGCAAGACATGCGACATCAAGGATCCGACGCAGAATATCGACTGGGTGACGCCCGAGGGAGGCGGCGGACCGAACTATCCGGGCGGCATGTGAACCGTTGGGAGGGAGATCAATTTACGGTGACAAAGCAACCGCTGTGTTGATACGCTCGGCAGATGCCGAACGCCCGCCCAGCCGTCCTTGTCTTTTCCCTGCTCTGCATATCGTTCCTGCCTCTCGCGGTGGTGTCCCGTGCCGCCGGAGCGGCGACCGCCCCGACCGGCCGGTACGGCGATTATCTGAAGGCGCAATTCGCGGCCTCGCAGGCCGATTCGGCCACCGCCGCGGACGAGTATCTGCGCGCCCTGGAGCAGGCTCCGGGACAGGTCGAGCTGTTGCGCCAGGCTTTCCACGCCAGCGCACTCAGCGGACGGCCCGAGGCGCCGGGGCTCGCCTGGCTACTGGCGGGAGACCGCGACGCTCAGCTCTACCTGGCCGCCGAGGCCGCGCGGGGGGGAGACTGGGACGGGGTGGCCGCCCGCGCGCGCGCCCTGCCTCGTGACGAACTCAGTGAGGTTCTGCGTCCGATCCTCCTGGCATGGGCCGAGCAGGCGCGAGGCCGCTCCGACAGGGCCCTGGCGATCCTGCGCCCCGCCCAGGATGGGCCGGTTCGCGCCATCTTCGTGCTGCACGCCGGCCTGATCGCTGATCTCGCCGGACGCGGGACCGAGGCGGCGCAGGATTTCGAGAAGGCGAAAGCCGCCTTCGAGGTGCCCAGCCTGCGCCTCGCCGAGATCCTTGCGAGCTTCGATGCCCGTCACGAAAGGCCGGACGATGCGAGGCGCGTGCTGATCCAGGCGACCGAAGGCGCTCCGGCGGTCGAACTCGCGCTTCCGGCGCTGCTCGCCCACGCCGCGCGCCCGGCCGTGGGCAGCGCGGCGGAGGGCATCGCCGAGGCGTATCTGGCGGCGGCCGCGTCGTTCCGGCTCGGTGAGCAGGGTGAAACGTCGCTGCTGCTGTTGCGCCTCGCGCTCGATCTGCGCCCCAACTTCACCACCGCCCGGCTGCTGGCGGCCGACGTGCTGGAAACCCGTCACCATCCCGATGAGGCGCGTCGGCTGCTGGGCGGCATCCCCGCGAGCGATGCCTTGTCGCCGCTGGCGCGGTTGCGCCGCGCCACGTCGATGCAGCGCCAGGGCAAGATCGAGGGCGCAATGGCCGAATTGGATGCGCTGTCGCGGGACTGCCCCGACAGCACGCTGCCCTTGGAGCAGAAGGCCGGCTTGCTGCAGGCGAACGGGCGCCCTGCCGAGGCGGCGGCGGCGCTGGATCAGGCCATCGCTCGCCTGCCGGCGCAGCCCCAGGCCAGCGCGTGGTCGCTGTTCTACGCGCGAGCTGCGGCGCGGGATCAGGACCATGAGTGGCCATCGAGTGAGGCCGATCTGCTGCACGCGCTGGAGCTCTCGCCCGAACAGCCGGTCGTTCTGAACTACCTCGGATACTCGTGGGCCGAGAAGGGCGTGCGGCTGGCCGAGGCGCGACGATTGATCGAGAAGGCGGTGCGGCTTCAGCCGAACGATGGCGCGATGGTGGACAGCCTGGGATGGGTGATGCTGCGCCAGGGCGATCAGCCAGGCGCGGTCCGGATGCTGGAGCGGGCGACCGAGTTGAGCCCGGACGATGCGACGATCAACGGCCATCTCGGCGATGCCTATGCCGCCGCCGGGCGCCGGCTGGAGGCGGAGTACCAATGGCGGCGCGCACTGCTGCTGCATCCGGAGGCTGCGGAAGCCGCGCGGCTGCGTCTCAAGCTGGACGACGCGCCGCGCCAGTCAGCGGCCGCGCAGGCTAACGGCTGATACTCTCCACGTCATTCGCGCGAATCTCCCATCACGCGAAAGCGGCGATCCAGTCGTGCCGTATCGGTTACAGGCCGCCTGGGCCGCTGCTTTCGCGGGGGTGACGGTAAGCTGGGGAGCGGATGCCGTGGGATACTCGCGCCGGTGCAATCAGAATGAAATGGCAGACGATAAGTTTACCAACGCCGTGGACTAACGCCCCTGGGATCATGACTAATGTGACCCTGCAATGAGGGGAGGCGGTGCATGCCCACGAAAGCGTATCTCGCGGAAGCGTTCGGAACCTTTGTCCTCGTATTCGGCGGGTGCGGCAGCGCCGTGCTGGCCGGCGACCATATCGGGTTCGCCGGGGTGGCGGCCGCCTTCGGCCTGTCGCTGCTCACTATGGTCTATACGATCGGGCCGATCTCTGGCTGCCATATCAATCCGGCGGTTACGGTGGGCTTGTTCCTGAGCGGGAAGTTCCCGGCCAACCGCATCGCAGGGTATGTCGTGGCCCAGATCGTGGGCGGCATCATCGCCGCCGGCGTCCTGCTGGTCATCGCGCGGGGCACCGGCAATTTCGATCCCACGGCGACCGGTTTCGCCAGCAACGGCTACGGCGCGCGCTCGCCAGGCCATTACGCAATGGGGTCGGCCTTCCTCTGCGAGGTGATCCTCACCGCCTTCCTGGTGCTGACCATCCTGGGCGCGACCGACATCAAGGCGCCGGTCGGGTTTGCCGGGCTCGCCATCGGGCTGATGCTGACGCTCATCCACCTGGTCTCGATCCCGGTCACGAACACCTCGGTCAATCCGGCGCGGAGCATCGGTCCGGCGATCTTCGCCGGCGCCGACGCGCTCGCGCAGCTCTGGCTGTTCATCGCCGCCCCGTTGATCGGCAGCGCGCTCGCGGCGGCGGTCTATTGGGTCCTGCGCACCGACGAGCCGTTGATCAGCGCGAGGAAGGCCGAGCAGGCGCTGCCTGGCGAGCAGGCGGAGCGCAAACCGGTCGCGCCGACGCTGCGCTGAGCGTCAACTCCAGAACGGGTCTGCCGGATACGCCACCGCCATAAGGCACAGACCCGCCGCCGGGGCGGTCGGTCCCGCCGCTCCCCGATCGCTGGCGGCGAGCGCGGTCGCAACCCGGTCGGGGCGCCAGCTCCCGTCACCGACCAGCTTCAGCGTGCCCACCATGTTGCGCACTTGGTGGTGCAGGAAGCTGCGGGCCTCGGCGACGACCTCGATCACCTCGCCGCGCCGCCTCACGTCCAGCCGGTCGAGCGTGCGCAGCGGGCTTTTCGCCTGACAGGCGGCGGCCCGGAAGCTGGTGAAGTCGTGCCGACCCAGCAGCAGGGCGGCGGCCGCCGCCATCGCTTCGCCATCCAAAGGCACCGGCACATGCCAGACGCGACCGAGATCGAGCGCGGGGCGGGCGCGGCGGTTCAGGATCGCATAGCGATAGCTGCGGCGGACCGCGGAGAAGCGCGCGCTCCAGCCCTCGGCCGCCGGCGCGGCACGCAGCACCGCGACCGGATGCGGCTTCATGTGGAAGTTCAGCGCCTCCCGCAGCCGCTCCGCGCCAAGCGTGGCCGGCAGTGTCAGTTCCGCCACCTGACCCGCCGCGTGGACGCCGGCATCGGTGCGGCCGGCGGCGACGGTGCTCACGCAGGCGCCGCGCGCAAGACGGGTAGCGGCGAACTCCAGCACTTCCTGCACCGAGAGGCCGTTCGCCTGGCGCTGCCAGCCGACGAATGGAGCGCCGTCATACTCGATCAGCAGCGCCCAGCGACTCAAGACCCAAGCCTCGTCCCCGCGGGCACCCCATGACCGCGCAGGAAAGCCGGCGCGTCCATCGCCGGCCGGCCCGCGAGCTGCACGCGCGACAGACGCAGGGCGAAGCTGCCGCAGGCCACGAGCAGCGCGTCATCGAGGGTCGTTCCCGGCGCACCGACCCCCGGCTCGGGACGGGCGGCCAGCACCTTCAGCATCGCGCCGGCGGACGTCGTGAACGCGCCGGGCCAGGGATCGAAGGCGCGCACCTGGCGGGCAATGGCATCGGCCGGCCGCGTCCAGTCGATCCGCCCATCCTCGCGCGACAGCTTCGGCGCGTAGGTCGCGCCCGCCTCGGGCTGCGGCACCTCGGGCGGGTTCTCGGCCAGCGCCCGGAGGATCAGACCGGCGCCGAGGACGGCGAGCCGATCATGAAGAAAGGCGGCGGTCGTCTCCGGCGTGATCGGCACCGCTTCGCGCAGCAGCATCGGCCCGGTATCGAGCCCGGCATCCATGCGCATGATCGTGACGCCCGTCGCGGCATCGCCGGCCAGCACGGCCGCCTGGATCGGCGCCGCCCCGCGCCAGCGCGGGAGCAGGCTCGCATGGATGTTGAGGCAGCCGCGCCGGGGCGCCTCCAGCATGGCTCGCGGCAGGATCAGGCCATAGGCCGCGACCACCGCTGCGTCCAGGCCGAGCCCCGCGAACGCCGCGTGCGCTGCTTCGTCGTGCCTCAGCCGCGCCGGCGTGCGGACCGCGATCCCGAGCGCGTCGGCGGCGACGTGGACCGGGCAGCGATGGACCGCGTGGCCCCTCCCGGCAGGCCGGGGCGGCTGGCAATAGACCGCCGCCACCGCATGGCCCGCCGCGTGCAGCGCCCGCAGCGCCGGCACGGCGAAATCGGGGCTGCCCATGAAGGCGAGGCGCATCCCTATCGCCCCGCCTCCTCCCGCTTTTGGCGCATCTCCTTGGCGAGCCGGCGCAGGATCATGTTGCGCTTCAGGCTGGACAGGTGATCGACGAACAACACGCCATCGAGGTGGTCGATCTCGTGTTGCAGGCAGGCGGCGAGCAGGCCCTCGGCCTCGATCTCACGCCGCGCGCCGGTCTGGTCCAAGTAGCGCACCTTCACCCGCGCCGGCCGGGTGACCTCGGCGTACTGGCCGGGCAATGACAGGCAGCCTTCCTCGCGGCAAGCGAGTTCCTCGCTGATTGCGGCGATCTCGGGGTTGATGAGCGTGATCGGCGACGGCGTGTCATTCGCCATCAGATCCACCACCGCGAGGCGCAGACCCGTCCCGACCTGCGGCGCGGCGAGCCCGATGCCGGGGGCGCGATACATGGTCGCGAACAGCCGCGGCACGAGGTCGCGGACGGCGTCGGCATCCGCCTCGGTCACGGGACGGGTACGCGCCTTCAGCAGCGGATTTGGCGCGATCAGGATGTCTAGCGGGTCGGTATCGCTTCCGTTACTCATGCCGCGCATGTAGCGGCCGGGCGGGCGCCTATCAACGCGAAGACTGCTGCTATTGCAGGTATCCCCAGCGCGGCACGGCCGGTTCGGCGCTCGCCCACTGCCATCCGCGCGTGCGCCGGCAGATGTCGGCCAGATACCAGCGCGGCGCCGGGTCGCCTACGACCGAGAACGCAATGGCCCGGCAAGGCGCAAGCGGGTTGGCGATCTCACCCAATACCGAGAGTTCCCCGTGCTCGTCGCCGATGGGCACGATATGCCGGATGTTCCAGGGCGCGCGCCCACCGACCGGCAAATTCCCGCCTATCTGCGCGATCGCCTGCTGCTCGGCGTGCTGGCGGGAGCGGGCATACCATTGCTCGGCCACCCCGGTTGCAGTGGCGACGCCGACGCCGACGGCGAAGCCGACCGCCGGGCTCGCGGTCCCGCCGCCCGCCGCCGCGCCGCTGAGGACGCCCGCGATCTGCGGTACGGTCTTGCAGCCGGCCAGCATCGACGCGGCGCCCAGCGCGAGCAGCGGCAGCGCGCGCCTCACTGCAACGAACCCCACCGTTCCGTCGCCGGCTCGGCGCTGGCCCAGCGCCATGTCCCGCCCGCCCCGCAGACCGAGGCGGTGTAGAAGGCCGGGTCGGGCTTGCCGTCCTCCTGTTGGGCAACCGAGAAGACGATCGCCTTGCAGCGCACGCCGGTCCCGCCCGTCTGGCCCGTGACCGTGACCTCGCCGTGTTCGTCGGGTTCGATCGGAATCCTGTGGACGACGCGCCAAGTGGCGACCTGGCCGGGAGCGAGCGGCCCGGCGGCATTGGCGATCTGGTCCTGCTCGGTGCGATGCACCCGGCGTTCGGCGTAGGCGAGTCCCGCATTGGCGGCGCTGCCCACGCCGAGACCGATGCCGGTGGCGACGGCGGGGCTCTTCGTCACCGCATTGGCGATGCCCGCGCCGGCGATGCCGGCGACGTCGCCCGTCGTGGCGCTGAGGAAGGAGCCGCAGCCCGAGAGGGCAAGCAGCGAAGGCAACAGCACCAACGCCGCCCATGGAAGTCTGTCCCGCATCACACCATCCTGGCCGGCGTGCGCCGCGTCGGGCCAGTCTCGTCGGGCCGCTCCGCGATCACAACCCCGCGCGAGACTACCCGATGCGGCCCATCTCCCGCAGCGCCGCTTCCAGCCGCTCGCGGTTGCGCGTCTGCGGCGCGGCATTGCCCATGTCGAGGATCCTGGGCATCGCGCCGTCGATCATCTCCGGCGACACCGGCTCCAGCGGATCGAACTGCACGCCTTCCGACCGATAGGTACTGCAGCCGGGCATAGCCGGCGCCGCCGGCCGTGATGATCTCCCCGGTGATGTTGCACTTCTCGCTGGCGAGCCACGCGACAGCCGGGGCGATGAATTCGGGCTTCATGAACTCCCGCAGGTGCGGCGGGATCAGATCCTCGGTCATGCGGGTGCGTGCCGACGGGGAAATGGCGTTGATGAGAACGTTGTACTTCGCGCCCTCAAGCCGCAGCACGTTGATCAGGCCGACCACCGCCATCTTCGCCGCCCCATAATTGGCCTGGCCGAAATTGCCCGAGGTGCCGGAACCCGACGTGGTGACCACGATCCGCCCGTATTTCCGCTCCCGCATGATCGGCCAGGCGGCCTTGGTGCAATAGACCGTGCCCATGTAATGAACGTCCGAGCACTTGCGGAAATCCTCCAGGCTCATGTTGGCGAACGCCTTGTCGCGCAGGATGCCGGCATTGTTCACCAGCGCGTCCACCCGGCCCCACTGCCGCATGGCCGTCTCGATGATCGAGGCGGCGCCCTCCTCGCTGTCCACCGAGGCATGGTTCGCCACCGCCTCGCCGCCGGCTCGGCGGATTTCCTCCACCACCTTGTCGGCGACCGCGTCGGCGCTGCCGCGCCCGTCCACCGCCCCGCCGGGATCGTTCACCACCACCTTGGCGCCTCGGCTGGCGAGCAGCAGCGCATGCTCGCGCCCGATGCCGGCACCAGCGCCGGTGACGATGGCGACACGGTCATCGAAGCGGATGGGCATGGCGTTTTCCTCCAGCGTGGGTCGTTGCCCCAGCCTAGACCGGCTCCGGGTCAGCGCAAGGAGCGGCGGCCGATCAGGCCGCGAAAAGCCGAGAGCCGGCGGGAAGGTGCTCCGTGCAGGGCACCGATGAGTGCCGTCAGCGCGCCGTCATCGTCCGCACGCGCGTCAAGATGCGGGCGAAAGCTGCCTCGGCGCAGCAGGACCGTCTTGCAGACCGTCATCTCCAACAGGCCCTCGGCGCCGCGCGTGAGCCCGAATCCGCTCTCGCCGCGACCGCCGAAGGGCAGACGCGGATCGGCGGTGGGGACGATCAGGTCGTTGATGACGACGCTGCCCGCGCGGATGCGGGCGGCGAACCGGCTGGCCGCATCGGGTGGCCCGAACACGGCGGCGCCGAGGGCATAGGGGCACGCGGCGGCCGCGGCGAGTTCCGCTTCGTCGTCGGGCACGGGCACGATCGACAGCACGGGGGCAAGCAATTCCTCCAGGAGGAGGCCAAGGCCGGGGCGGGCGTCGGCGACGACGATCGGGCGGGCCGCCGAGGCTTCCGGCCAGCAGGACACCCGCGCGCCGGCCGCGCGCGCCTCGTCGAGCAGCGGGCGCAAGCGCGCCAGTACCGGCGGCGGCACCGGGATCGCGGGTGCATCGGCGAGATGCGCAGCCAGGCGTCGTTCCAGCCCGGCGGCCGCTTCGGAGTGAATGAATACCTTGCGCGGCGCGATGCAGGTCGCACCGCCGTTCAGCCGCAGCCCATAGGCCAGCGCCCGCGCCGTCAAATCGAGATCGGCACCCCGCAGCACGAACACGGGGTCGCTGCCCGACAGCTCCATCGTGCAGGGAGTCAGCCGCTCGGCAGCCGCCGCGAGCACGCGTCGCCCCGTGGCGGCCGAACCGGTCAGCACGATCCGGTCGGCCCCCGCCTCGACAGCCTGTATCCCCGCCTCCGCGGTGTCGGCCAGCACGGTCAGGAGCCCGGCGGGAAGCCCCGCCTCCTCAAGCGTCGTCCCGAGAAAGCGCATCGGCGCGGCGCATCCGGGCGCCGGCTTCACCACGACCGCGTTCCCCGCCGCGAGCGCCTGCAGGACCTGCACGCCGGGGAGGAACAGGGGGTAATTGCCCGGAGCCAAAATCAGCACCGTCCCGCACGGCTCCCGCCGCAGCTCCGCCGAGACCCCCCACAGCCAGGCCGGCCGCGAGCGCCGCCCCAGCCGGCGCGGGCACAGCAGCGACACGGCCCGCCGTTCGAGGAAGCGCGCTGCGTCCAGCAACGGCAGCACCTCCGCGCTCAGTGTCTCGGCGAGCGGGCGACGATCCGCCAGTGTGCGGGCGAGCGGGCGCGGGTCGGCGGCGACGGCGCGGCGCAGGCGGCGGATGATCCGCAGCCGGTCCACCACGGCCACCGCCGCCCAGGATTCTTTCGGCGTCACACCCCTGACAAGTTCAGACATGGGGCCAAGTGTGGCCGCGCGCCCTTCTCAGCGCGAGAGCAGAATGCGACACAATGTGGCCATAATCGGGGCCGGCCCGGGGGGACTTGCCGCCGCGATGCTGCTGGCGGCCGCCGGCGCGGACGTGACGGTGCATGAGCGGCTGGACCATGTCGGCGGCCGGTGCGGGACAATCGAAGCGCCCAGCGAGGCGGGCACGTTTCGCTTCGACCGCGGCCCGACCTTCTTCCTCTACCCGCGCGTACTCGAGGAGATCT
Organism: uncultured Pseudomonadota bacterium; assembly: GCA_963830565.1. Classification (GTDB taxonomy): domain Bacteria; phylum Pseudomonadota; class Alphaproteobacteria; order Acetobacterales; family Acetobacteraceae; genus DATFDN01. The sequence continues at coordinate 378,142 of CAWHMO010000005.1, read as the reverse complement.
TCGCCGCCTGCGGGCGCGACCTGCGCAAGTCCATCGAGCTGATCCGCCTCGACCCACTCTATCGCGTGGTGTTCGAGGGCGGCGGCACGCTGGACGCGGCTTCGGGAGAGGAGGGGCTGGCAGCGGCGATCAGGCGCCTGTCGCCGGCCGACGCACAAGCCCTGCCGCGCTACATGGCCGAGAACCGCGCCAAGCTGCACGCATTTCGCCCGGTGCTGGAGTCCCCGTTCAGCAGCGTGCGCGACTATATGCGCCCGGAATTGCGGCGCGCGCTGCCGCTCCTGCGTCCGAGCCGGTCGGTGGAGCGCGACTTGGCGCGCCATTTTCAGGACCCACGCATTCGGCTCGCCTTCTCGTTCCAGAGCAAATACCTCGGCATGTCGCCGTTCCGCTGCCCCAGCCTGTTCACCATCCTCGCCTTCATGGAGCACGAATATGGCGTCTGGCACCCGCGCGGGGGGTGCGGGGCCGTGATGACGGCGATGGCGCGCGCGGCGCGGCAACTGGGCGCTCGCTTCTTCCTGTCCGACCCGGTGCAGGAGGTGGTGTTCGAGGGGCGCCGTGCGATCGGCGTGCGGACCAGGGCGGGAATCCGCCGGACCGATGCGGTGGTGGTCAATGCCGACTTTGCGCATGCCATGCGTCACCTGGTGCCGGATGGACTGCGCCGCCGCTGGTCCGACCGTCGCATCGCGCGCAAGAAGTTCTCCTGTTCCACGTTCATGCTCTATCTCGGGATCGAAGGCGGGCTGGAGACGGTGGCGCACCACACCATCCATCTCGCGCGCGACTACCGGCGAAACCTCGCGGAGATCGAGGCCGGACTGACGCCGCCGGCGGAGCCGTCGTTCTACGTACAGAACGCCTGCGTGACCGACCCCGAGCTAGCGCCGAAGGGCCACTCCACATTGTATGTGCTCGTCCCTGTCGGGCACCGCCGCGAGGGCGGCATCGATTGGCCGAAGGAGGCGCCGCGCTATCGCCGGCTGGTGCTGGACCGGCTGGCGCGCCTCGGGCTCCCCGACATCGAGCGGCGCATCCGCTTCGAGACCATGCTGACACCGCGCGAATGGGAGGCGGATCTGGCCGTCCATCGCGGGGCGACGTTCAATCTGTCGCACACGCTGGGGCAGATGCTGCACCGGCGTCCCCGCAACCGGTTCGAGGATCTGGACGGCATGTATCTCGTGGGCGGCGGCACGCATCCAGGCAGCGGCCTTCCGGTCATCTTCGAGGGCGCGCGGATTACCGCGCAGCTCCTTGCCGAGGATCTCGGCCTGCGCCCGATCGGCGGGCCGCGTCGCCCTGCCGGGTCCGACGCCGTGCTGGAGGCAGCGACTTGACGGAAGGCGCATCGCCGATAGTCGTCATCGGCGGCGGGTTGGGCGGACTGGCCGCTGCCTGCACGCTCGCTGCGCGGGGTCATGCGGTCGAGCTGTTCGAGAAAAATCCCTGGCTCGGCGGCAAGGCCGCGGTGCTGGAAGATCGCGGCTTCCGCTTCGACATGGGGCCGACGATCCTGACGGTGCCGCATGTGCTGAGCCGCGTGTTCGCGGAAGCCGGGCGGCGCATGGAGGATCAGCTCGAATTGCGCCGGCTCGATCCGCAATGGCGCTGCTTTTTCGACGACGGGTCGGTGCTTGATTTGCGCGAGGACGTGGCGGGCATGGCGGCCGAGATCGGCGCCCACGACCCGCGCGACGCCGGCGGGTATCGCGACTTCATGGCGCTGTCACGCAGGCTGCACGGCATCTCCGAGCGGTTCTTCTTCTGGCGCTCGGTCGAGGATCTGCGCGATACGATGAACCTCCGCAGCAACCTCGATCTCGGCACCTTGTCGGATGTGGCGAGCCTGCGCATGGGCGCGACCGTCGCAGGCACGATTCGCCGGCGCATCCGCGATCCCCGGGTTGCGCAGATGCTGGACCATTTCGTGCAATATGTCGGATCGTCTCCGTACGGTTCGCCCGCCGTGCTGTGCAGCATCGCGCACATGCAGACCGAGTTCGGCGTCTGGTACCCGATGGGCGGCACGCGCGCCGTGCCTGCGTCGCTGGAGGCGCTGGCGCGTGATCTTGGCGTGCGCATCCGCACCGGCGTCGGCGTGCGCCGCATCGTGGCCCGCGAGGGCCGGGCTGCGGCGGTGGAGACTGACGACGGAGACACCGTGCCGGCCTCGGCTGTGGTTTCCAATATGGACAGCGTGCGCACCTATCGCGAGCTGGTCGGCGGCGCTCCGGCGGCCCGCTTCGCGCGGCGCTGGAAGCGCGAGCCGGCGTGCTCGGGCGTGGTGCTCTATCTCGGCCTCGACCGCGCCTACGAGCACCTGCTGCACCATGATTTCGTCTTCTCCCGCAACCCGGAGGAAGAATTCGATTTCATCTACCGCCGGGGCGAGCCCGCGCCCGACCCGACCTGCTACATCGCCGCGCCCGGACGCACCGAACCGGGGGTGGCGCCGTCCGGCGGCGAGGCGCTGTACATCCTGGTCCACACGCCCTATCTGCGCCCGCACCACGACTGGACGGCGATGCTGCCGGCCTATCGGCGCGTCATCCTCGACAAGCTCGCCCGCTGCGCCGGGATGGCCGACCTCGAGAGCCGCATCGTCGTCGAGCACGCGCTGACCCCGGCCGACATCCACGCGCGGTACCGCGTGCTCGATGGTGCGATCTACGGGCTGGCGAGCCACGGACGCTTTCTGGGTGCGTTCAAGCCGGGCAACCGCTCGCGCGACCTTCCCGGCCTCTATCTTGCCGGCGGCGCGGCGCATCCGGGGCCGGGGATGCCGATGGTGCTGATGTCGGGCTGGATCGCGGCGGACGCGCTGGACCAGGATCTGCGCGGCAAGGTCGAGGCGCTTCGTGCCGGCTGACGATCCGGCCCGCGCCCGTTCGGCGCTGGCCTGCGCGTTGGCCGAACCGTACCTGCGCTGGTATTTCAGCCGCAACTTCCACGCGGTCCGCGTCGAACGCGACGGGCTGCCCGCGATGGCGCCCGGACGGCCGATAATCGTGTGCGCCAACCACCCCTCCTGGTGGGATCCGGCGCTGTTCGCGCTGCTGACCCGCCTGCTGTTTCCCGGTCGCGCCGGCTATGGGCCGATGGACGCGGACGCGCTCGGCAAGTACGGGGTGCTGCGCCGCATCGGCGTGTTCGGGATCCAGCCGGGGCCGCGCGGCGCGGCGCGCTTCCTGCGCACCAGCCTCGATCTGCTGGCCGAGCCGGGGACGCTGCTATGGATCACCGCCGAGGGCGCGTTCACCGATCCCAGGCGGCGCCCGGTGCGCCTGCGCCCCGGCATCGCCCATCTCGCGCGCCGCGCGGAGGCGGTGATCCTGCCGCTGGCGATCGAGCTGCCGTTCTGGAATGAACGCCGACCAGAAGCGCTGCTACGGTTCGGTGCGGTGGTGGACGCTGTCCCCGGCCGCACCGTCGCGGACTGGACCGCGGCGTTGGAGCGGGCGCTCACGGTGTGCATGGACGGGCTCGCGGCTGCCGTCATGAGCCGCGATCCCGCCTGCTTCGTGACCCTCGTCAGGGGTGAGGTCGGCGTGGGCGGCATTTACGACCTCTGGCGCCGGGCCGCTGCCTGGGGAGCCGGACGGCGATTCGATCCAAGCCACGGAGGCGAGGCGTGATCCTGGCGGACATCGCGCTGGCCGGTGCGCTGATCCCGGTGTTGACGATGCTCGCCAACTTGCCCCTGTTCCGCACGCCGGCGTCCGCTACCCGACCGCCGCCCATGTCGGTGTTGATCCCGGCCCGCAACGAGGCATCGAACATCGAGGCCGCGTGCGGTGCCGTGCTCGCCAGCCGCGACGTGGATCTGGAGCTGGTGGTGCTGGACGATCACTCGGAGGACGCAACCGCCCGGCTCGTGCGCGCCATATCCGATCGTCGCGTGCGTCTCGAGCCCGCGCCGCCGCTTCCGCCGGGTTGGGTGGGCAAGCAACACGCGTGCGCCTGCCTCGCCCGACTGGCGCGCAACGAGCTGCTGGTGTTCATCGACGCCGATGTTCGTCTCGCTCCCGACGCGCTGGTTCGCATCGCCGGATTCATGGAGCGCGAGACTGTTGGCTTGGCCAGCGGCTTTCCAGCCGAGCTCACGGTGTCGTGGGCCGAAAGCCTGTTGCTGCCGTTGATCCACTTCCTCCTGCTCGGTTTCCTGCCGCTATGGGCGGCTCGCCGGAGCAAGGCTGTGGCGCTGGGCGCCGGATGCGGGCAAATCATGGTGGTCTGGCGGGGTGCCTATGAGCGTGCGGGCGGCCATGGGGCCGTGTCCATGACACTTCATGACGGGATCATGCTGCCGCGTGCCTTTCGCCGTGCCGGCTTCATGACCGGGGTGTTCGATGCCAGCCGGATCGCACGCTGCCGGATGTACGGCAGCACGCCCGACCTGTTCGCCGGCTTGGCGAAGAACGCCACCGAGGGCATGGCGCGTCCGGTGGCGCTGCCGGTCTGGACGGTGCTGCTGGGAAGCGGCCAGATCCTGCCGGTAGTGCTGGTCGCGCTGGCGCCGGGTCCGGTGAGCATCGCCGCCCTGGCGCTCGCGATCGGATCGAGGCTGCTCCTCGCGGTGCGCTTCGGCCAGCCGATATGGAGCGCCTTGCTGCATCCGTTGGGCGTGGCGACGCTGCTCGGCGTGCAGTGGTGGGCGCTGGCCCGCGCCGCGCTGGGCCGGCCGGCGGTCTGGCGGGGACGGGCCTATGCGCGCGGCGGCGAGGTCGTTGAGAGGCGCGACAACCCGGCGTAGGCTCGTCGTGCGAGGCTGCCAAAGGTCATTACATGCGCTTCCCGAGCGTTGCCGCCGCCTTCGCCGCCAGCGCGGAGCGCGGCCCGGAGCGGGTGTTCCTGCACGTCCTGCCCGAGACCGCCGCCGTCTACGGTTCGGCGGCGGGCGACATCACCTACGGAGTGGCGGCCAGGGAGATCGCCCGCCTGCGCGACGCCTATGCCGAGGCCGGCTACGGGCGCGGCCATCGCGTCGGGCTGATGCTGGAGAATCGGCCGGCTTTCTTCCTGCACTGGTTCGCGCTGAACGGGCTCGGGGTCGGCGTCGTGCCGCTCAATGCCGAGCTGCGCCCGGCCGAACTCGACTATCTGGTGCAGCACAGCGAGATCGTGCTCGCCGTCGTGGCACGGGGGCTATCGCCCGACGTCTGGCCTGCGCGATCATGTTCGAGGACGCGCCACCCCCGCCCGCCCCGACGCGGTCGGGACCGCGGCTGCCGCCCGATGATCAGAGCGAGTGCGGGCTGCTCTACACGTCGGGCACCACCGGGCGGCCCAAGGGCTGCGTCCTGTCGAACCGCTACTTCCTGCGAACCGGCGAGTGGTACAACGGGATCGGCGATCTCTGCGCGTTGCGCCCGGATGATCGGCTGCTGACCCCGCTGCCGCTGACGCATGCGAATGCCATGGCCTTCTCGGCCATGGCGATGGTGCTTGCCGGCGGCTGCCTGATTCCACTCGACCGTTTCCATCCCCGTACCTGGTGGGACAGCGTGCGCGCGAGCGGGGCGACCATCATCCACTATCTCGGCGTGATGCCGTCGATGCTGCTGAGCGCCGCGCCCGATCCGCGCGAGCGGGACCACCACGTGCGCTTCGGCTTCGGCGCCGGCGTCGATCGGCGCCTGCACGCGCGCTCCGAGTCGCGGTTCGGCTTCCCGCTGGTCGAGGCATGGGCGATGACCGAGACCGGCGGCGGCGCGGCGACCATCGTGAGCCGGCCGCCGCGCCATGTGGGAGAGAGCTGCATTGGCTGGCCCGAGCCGTGGATGGAAGCGCGCATCGTGGATGATTTCGGCACGCCCTGCCCGCCGGATGTCGCCGGCGAGTTCCTGGTTCGCGCCGCCGGCCCCGATCCGCGCGCCGGCTTCTTCACCGAATACTTGAAGGACGAGGCGGCGACCGCGGAGGCCTGGGCGGGCGGGTGGTTCCACACCGGCGATGTCGTGCGCGCCGACGCCGACGGATATCTCTATTTCGTCGATCGCAAGAAGAACGTGATCCGCCGGAGTGGCGAGAACATCGCCGCGGCCGAGGTGGAAAGCGTGCTGCGCCGCCACGAACTCGTCGCCGATGTGGCAGTCGCCGCCACGCCGGATGCGACGCGCGAGGAAGAAGTGCTGGCCTGCATCGTCCCGCGCGCGCCCGTCCCGTCCGCGCGCATGGCGGAAGCGGCGGAGGCGATCGTGCGCGCGGCGCTGGAGGAGCTTTCCTACTTCAAGGTTCCCGGCTGGATCGCTTTCGTCGATGCCCTGCCGCTGACCGCGAGCCAGAAGGTGGCGCGGGGGGCACTCAAGGAGCTGGCTCGCCGGTTGCCGGGTACTGGCTCCTGCATGGACATGCGCGCGCTGAAGCAGCGTGGCGCGTGAACGGCCCGCAATGATCGCCCGGCCGCTCGCGGCTTGCCGGAGCAGCAACCGAGTGATCCACTCGGGCAATGAGCACCGAGCCCGCCATTCCCCGCCCCGCCGCCACCGTCGTGCTGCTGCGCGACGGATCGGCGGGGATCGAGGTGTTCATGGTGGTCCGCCACCGCCAGATCGAGTTCGCATCCGGCGCCCTGGTGTTTCCCGGCGGGCGGGTCGATCCAGGGGATCGCGTCCTGGCCGAGGGTTCGCGCTGCGCCGGGCCGGCGGGCCTGGACGTAGACCAACTCGCGTTGCGCGTGGCCGCCATCCGCGAGGTGTTCGAGGAGTGCGGGGTGCTGCTCGCACGCCCGCGAGGCGCGACGGGACTGATCGCAGCGCAGAGGCTGCGCGCGATCGCTCCCGGAACAGACTTCGCGGCGATGCTGGAGGCCGAGGACCTGGTGCTCGGGACCGAGTTGCTGACCCGCTTCGCCCACTGGATCACCCCGCCGGCGGTGCCCAAGCGCTTCGACACGCATTTCTTCCTCGCGCGGGCCCCGGCCGACCACTTGGCGGTGCATGACGGGTCGGAGTCCGTCGATTCCGTCTGGATTCAACCGGCCCGCGCCGTGGCCGAGGCGGCCGAGGGGCGCTGGAAGCTCGTGTTTCCAACCCGGCTCAACCTGCTAAAGCTCGCTCGGTGGACGACCACGGCGGCGGCGATCGAGGCAGCACGGGCGGCGCCGATCGTGACGGTTCTGCCGAAGGCGACACGCACCGAGGCCGGGCGGATCATGCGAATTCCGCTGGAAGCGGGCTATGGCGGGGACACGTTCGAGACGACCGATCCGGCCGCGATGTGACACCGACCGCCTTTCGCGCCGACGGCTCCTGCCGTCGCAAGGACCACTCGGCCGCCAGCCGGCGCCCCCTCCCCCTTCAAACGGGAGCGAGGAGGGGGCACGCGCGACGCGCCGCCGGTGTCAGCCCGGCGCCGCTCCCTGGATGTTGACCAGCAAGCCATAGAGCGACTGGCTCGCCGCCATGAACAGGAAGTCGCGCTTCGGTCCGCCAAAGGTCACGTTGGCGCAAACTTCCGGCAGCCGGATGCGCCCGATCAGCTTGCCCTGCGGGTTCCAGACCGTCACGCCGCAATACCCCAGCGGCGCGTTGGAGCCGACCCAGAGATTGCCCGCGCGGTCCGCGCGTATGCCGTCCGGGCCGCACAAGACGCCGTCCACCTTGCAGTCGGTGAACTGGCGCATGTTGGCGACCTTCTGGTCCTGCACGTCGAAGGCGTAGATGGAGCCGTTGCCGCCCTTGCCGCTATCGCCAGGGCCGGGGCCGGTGCTGATGAGGTAAAGCGTCTTGTAGTCAGGCGAGAAGCAGAGCCCGTTGGGATCGGGCACCTGGCTCTCGTTCACCACCACGTCCAAACGCCCGCTCGGGTCCCAGCGATAGACATTGGTGGGGAGCGCGCGCCTCACGCCCCAGATCAGGCCGACGCCGCCATCCCCTACATTGGGATCGTACAGCCCGTTCGGGTTGGTCGGGCCGCCCGGCAGGTCGGGATGGCCTTCGGTGAGCTGGCCGCCATAGGGCGGATCGGTGAACCAGATGCTGCCATCCGGATGCGGGACGAGGTCGTTCGGCGAATTGAGCGGCTTGCCCTCGAAACTGTCGGCGATCACCGTCATCGAGCCGTCCGGCTCCCAGCGGACCACGCGGCGGAAGAAGTCCTGCGTCGAGAGCTGCCGGCCCTGGAAGTCGAAGGCATTGCCGTTGCTGTTGTAGGAGGGCTTGCGGTACGGCGTGACCCGCCGGCTTTCCCAGAGGTAGCGGTATTGCGTATTGCCCTTCACATCGCTGAACACGAGGTATTGGCCCTCGCCGGACCAGGCCGGGCCTTCCGCCCAACTAAACCCGGTCGAGAGCCTGTGGATCGCCGTCAGGCCGACCAGGTACTGGTTGAACGACGGATCAACCACCAGGATGTCGGGATCGGGATAGATCTCGGGCGGGGCGTAGCGGCCCCACTGGCGCGGTGGGTTGCTGATGACCGTCGGCGGGTTGCCGAGCTGCGGCTTGTCCTGGCCCCAGGCCAGCGCCGGCGCGAGCGCCGCGGCGCCGGCCAGCAGCCCGCGACGCGATAGGCGTGGATTTGCGTTCATCGACCGTCCTCCCGTTTTTGCTTACGCGGGCCAGCGAACGCGCCCCGGAACGGCCTGGTCAATCCAACAGGATGTGAAGCCTACTCGGCGGCGAGCGCCACTGGCTTGGGGCGGGGGATATCCTTGCCGCTCAGAACCTCGTGAGCAAGCAGCGCCTGCGCGCCTTCCTCCAGCGACGCCCGGTTCTCGCTCAGGATGGCAAGCGCGCGCTTGAGCGCGCCCTCCAGGTAGCCGCGCACGGCGATGTCGATGTCGTGCGCGGTCTCCTCGCTGAAGCGGCGCTTGCCCCCCAGCATCTCCTGCTGCTGCAGGAAGGGGCTGGTCTGGCCGGTGTCCCAGGCGACGGGGCCGAGGCGCTGGTCCATGCCGTAGCGCATCACGATGCCCCGCGCGATGTCGGTTGCCTTGGCAAGGTCATCCGCCGCCCCGGTGGAAATGTCCGGGCCGATCAGCGTCTCCGCCGCGCGGCCGCCGAGCAGGACGGTCATCCGGTCCAGAAGCTCCTGCCGGCTCATCAGGAAGCGGTCCTCGGTCGGGTGCTGCAGCGTGTAGCCCAGCGCGCCGATGCCGCGCGGGATGATGGAGACCTTCTCGACCGGATCGGTGCCGGGGATCGCCAGCGCGACCAGGGCGTGGCCCATCTCGTGATAGGCGACGGTGCGCCGCTCCTTCGGCACCAGGATGCGCGACTTCTTCTCGAGCCCGGCGATGATGCGCTCCACGGCCTCGGTGAAGTCGGCCATGGCGACGGACGGGGCGCCGCGCCGTGTCGCGAGCATCGCCGCCTCGTTGGTGAGGTTGGCGAGGTCGGCGCCGGTGAAGCCCGGCGTCAGCGCCGCGATATCCTCCAGCCGCACGTCGGGCGAGACCTGCTTGTCCTTGAGGTGCAGGCGCAGGACCTCGATCCGCCCCTTCCTGTCCGGGCGATCGACCAGCACCTGCCGGTCGAACCGGCCGGCGCGCAGCAGGGCCGGGTCCATGATCTCCGGCCGGTTGGTCGCGGCCAGCACGACGATGGGGACCGAGGCGCGGTCGAACCCGTCCATCTCGGCCAGGAGCTGGTTGAGCGTCTGCTCCTTCTCGTCGCCGCCGGTGATGGGCGCGGCGTTGCGCGCGCGCCCCAGCGCGTCCAGCTCGTCGATGAAGATGATGCAGGGCGCGGTCTTGCGCGCCTTCTCGAACAGGTCGCGCACGCGCGCCGCGCCGACGCCCACGAACATCTCCACGAACTCGGCGCCGTTGGTGGTGAAGAACGGCACCCCGGCTTCCCCGGCCACGGCGCGCGCCAGCAGGGTCTTGCCGGTCCCCGGCGGCCCGACCAGCAGGATGCCGCGCGGGATATGCGCGCCCAGGCGCCCGAACTCCTTGGGGCGCTTGAGGAAATCGACGATCTCGCGCAGCTCGTCCTTGGCCTCGTCGACGCCGGCGACATCGGCGAAAGTGGTCTTCACGCCGGTCTCGGGCGCCAGCTTGGCGCGGCTGCGGCCGATCTGCATCAGCCCGCCCAGGCCGCCGCCGCCGCCGGCGCCTGCGCCCATGAAGCGGGAGGCGGCGAACCAGATGCCGACGAACAGCAGCGGCGGGATGATCCAGGACAGCAGCAGGCCGGCGCCGGAGCTCGATGCGGCTCCGGTATAGACGACGTCGTGCTTCTGCAGCTCGGCCGCCAAGGTCGGCGCCACGCGCTGCGTGAGGAAGCCCGTGCTGCCGTTCGGTCGGGCTTGCTTCAGCGTGCCGGTGATCTGATCGCCCGAGACGACGACCTGCTTCACCTTGCCCTGGTCCAGCAGCGTCTGGAACTGGCTGTAGGGGATCGCCTCGGCGCCGCGCCCGCCCTGATTGCCGCCGGCGACCACGCCGGCGATGATGAGGGCGAACAGCGCCAGCCAGATCCACCAGAGCGAGAATGTCGGCTGCTTCGATCCACGGTTCTGCGGTGTGCGCGGAGCCGGCACGCTTCCCTCCCTTCGGCGTGATGATTGGATGCTGGTTGACAGGCAACGCCGACGCGGGCCGGGGCGCCGAGCGGGGCATGTTCACGATCACGGGTTCTGTCCTCCGGGCGCGGGATTGGAACTCGGCACGGGCTTCGGTGTGCAATGCCTCGGCAAACGGATGGGGAGGAGATGCCATGGCCAAGCCACCTTCGTCGGCGGCGCGCGACCGGGTGCGCGAGACCGTGCCCAAGCTGATCGACGTGACCGAGAAGACCCTGTTCGGCGACATCTGGGAGCGCAAGGAGCTGTCCAAGCGCGACCGCAGCCTGATCACCTGCGCCGTGCTGGTCGCGACCTACCGTCCCGAGCAGCTCAAGGGCCATCTCGGCCGCGCCCTGTTCAACGGGGTGAGCAAGGAGGAACTCTCCGAGCTGATCACCCATGTCGCCTTCTACGCCGGCTGGCCGGCGGCGATGACCGCGGCGAATATCGCGCGCGAGGTGTTCGCGGAGAGCGAGTAGCGCCATGCAGGTCGGCTTCATCGGCCTCGGCACCATGGGCGCCGGCATGGCCGCCAATCTCCGGAAGGCCGGGCACGTCCTGGTGGTCCACGACGTCCGCCGCGCGGCGGCCGAGCCGTTCCTCGCCGACGGCGCGGCATGGGCCGACACGCCGCGCGCCGTGGCCCAGCAGGCGGAATTGGTGTTCGCCTCCCTGCCCGGCCCGCCGGAGATGGAGGCGGTGGCGCTCGGCGAGCAGGGCCTGCTCGCGGGGATGCGCCGCGAGGGCGCGTTCTTCGACCTGACGACCAACGCGCCGAGCGTGGTCCGCCGCGTCCACGCCGCCTTCGCCGAGCGCGGCGCGCATGCGCTGGACGCGCCGGTCAGCGGCGGGCCGCGCGGCGCCGTGTCCGGCAAGCTCGCGATCTGGGTGGGCGGTGAGCGCGCCGTGTTCGACCGATACAAGCCGATGCTGGACGCGATTGGCGACCAGGCGAGCCATGTCGGGCCGATCGGCGCCGGGTCGGTGGCCAAGCTGGTCCACAACATGTTCGGCTACATCATGACCACCGGCTTGGCCGAGGTCTTCACCATGGGGGTGAAGGCCGGGATCGAGCCGCTGGCCATCTGGGAGGCGGTGCGGCAGGGCGCGCTCGGCCGGCGCGGCGCTTTCGACGGCTTGCCCGACCAGTTCCTGTCCAACAGCTACGAGCCGCCGGCCTTCGCGCTGCGGCTCGCGCACAAGGACGTCTCGCTCGCCTGCGCGCTGGGGCGCGAGATGGGGGTGCCGATGCGGCTGGCGAACCTGGTGCTGGCGGAGATGACCGAGGCGATGAATCGCGGCTGGGCCGATCGGGACTCGCGGTCCTCGATGCTGTTGCAGGTGGAGCGGGCGGGGGTGTCGATCGAGGTCGATCCCGCCCGGCTGCGCGAGGCGGTGGCCGGGACGCGCGGCTGATGGACGAGGCGCTGCCGCGCGTGCTGGAGCTGGAGGGCGCGTCGAATGTGCGCGACCTTGGCGGCTGGCCGACCGCGGACGGGCGCCGCGTGCGCTTCGGCCGCGTGTTCCGCTCCGCCGCGTTGACCGGGCTGACCGAGCGCGACGCCGCTGTTCTGGCGGCGACCGGGCTGCGCACGGTCTGCGACCTGCGCGGCACGGCGCGAGGCGGAGGCAGGCGCCGTCCGCGCTGGGCGGGTTGCCGGGGGTGACGGTGCATCGTCTGCCGATCGAGCCCTCGGTCGGCGCCAGCTTGCGCGACCTCGTGGCGACGCATGACGCGACCGGGGAGAACGTGCTGACGGTGATGCGCCAGGCCTATGTGGCCTATGCGCTGGAGTGGTCGCACCGGTATCGGGCGATCTTCACGCTGCTGGGAGACGAGGCCGCGCTGCCGCTGCTGCTGCACTGCTCGGCCGGCAAGGACCGCACGGGGTTCGGCTCGGCGCTGATCCTGACCGCGCTGGGGGTGCCGAGGGAGGTTGTGCGGGAGGATTACCTCGCGTCGAACCGGCTATGGCGCGGCGGCGGGGAAGTCGCGGCGGGGCTGCCGGAGCCGGTCGCCGGCGACCTTGCTGCGGGTGCATGGGGAGTTGCTGGATGCGGCGTTCGCGGCGATCGAGGGGGCGTTTGGGGGGTTCGAGCGGTATGCGGGGGTGATGTTGGCGGTGGATGCGGAGGGGGTGGGGCGGTTGCGGACGAGATCGCTGGAATGACCTGATTGGCTAGTCATGCAATTGTCAGCCCATTTCAAGCAGCCGTTTTAGCTATGCTTCCTCAAGATACAGCACGACTGGAGACCTCAAGTTCCCTCGATATTTTCCGCACAGTAGCAACTTACCGTCTCTGGTGAAAACGTCCTCGAATTTTGTGCTGCACCATCCCTTGGAGTCGAAGAATGACAGAACTCCGCCCTCAACAGCCCACCAAGCTTCGTTGTGATGTTCGTATCCACCAACTCTTCCGCCCGGAAGAAATTGCAGCACTTCCGTAAAAGGAGATTTACCCTCGTGATAAAACTTCCAGTTGCGACCTATTAAGCGCTCAGGTGCTACACGCACAGGAGGATTCAGTCTGATCATCTCCGGATCGCACAGGGCAATACGATCAATTTGCTTATCTGCTGCGTCTTGATAGACCCGGAGCCCTGGAAGGGAGAGGCGAAGCTTTCTGTCCCATGGTAACGGTCCAAGCCGAGGACCGATCTCTTCGCATCGGACTTCATTGTATCGCAATTTCTTATGCTGAGCCAAGAACCAGAGTAATTGCTCACGTCCCCAGCCTCGCTGAGCCGTCCAGGCACCTGAGTGATCAGCGATCGGCTTGACACGATCACGGTTGGTTCGATTTCACCGTGACCGTGGACCGCGAAACTCTGCTCGCCCTCTCCAAGGATGACCTGATCGCTCTTATCCTAGCGCAGCACGCGCAGGTCGAGGCGCTGACCGCACGGATTACGGAGTTGGAGGCCAAGCTCAACGCTCCTCCCAAGACGCCGGACAATTCGAGCACGCCCTCCTCGAAGGCCCAGAAGCCGAACCTGCCCGAGCGCCCCAAGAAGCCTCGCCGCGGCCGACCTGGCGCCTGCCGCACACTGGCAGCCAACCCCGACCGCATCATCGAGGCGACACTCGGCGCCTGCCCGCATTGCGACCACGCGCTTGGCGCCGCTGACCAGCCCGACATTCACGCCTACGACCACATCGACCTGCTGCCGATCCACCCCATTGTCACCCGCATCAACCGCCATCGCGGCGTCTGCCCGTGCTGCCGCAAGCGCGTGGCCGCCACGGCGCCGGAGGGCTTCGAGCCCGGCTCGCCGTTCGGGCCAGGGCTGTGCGCGCTCATCATCCATCTCCACGTCACCCAGGCGATCAGCTTCGAGCGCCTGGCCCGCCTGCTGGCGGAGGTGTTCGGACTGAGCATCAGCGAGGGTGCTATCGCCAACATCCTGGCCCGTGCCGAGGCGCCGCTGCTGGCTGCCGCGGCGCCGATCGCCGATGCCGTGCGCGCCAGCCCGATCGTGGGCTCCGACGAGACCTCGGCGCGGGTTGGCGGCAAGACCTGGTGGCAATGGGTGCTGCTGGGCTCGACCGCGATCTGCCACGTGATCGCCGATACAAGGGCGGCCTCCGTCGTGACCGCGTTCCTGGGCGGCGCGCAGCCGGAAGTCTGGGTGGCCGATCGCTATGGGGGGCAGTTGGGCCATGGCGCAGTCCGCCAGTTGTGCCTGGCGCATCTGCTGCGCGACGCAACGTATGCGATCGAGGAGGGCGATGACGGGTTCGCGCCGGGCTTTCGCTTCCTGCTGTTGCGGGCCGTGGCGATCGGCAAACGACGCGACGCGCTGAAGGGCAGCACCTTGGCACACTACCATGCCGATCTGGAGCGGCGGTTGAACCGGTTGCTGTCGGCGCCCACACCGCAGCGACCCACTGCACGCCGCCTGTTCCGCGCCATGCGCCGCGACCGCGACGACCTGTTCCGCTTCGTCACCCGGCGCGACGTGCCCTACACCAACAACGCCTGCGAGCGGGCGCTGCGGCCTTCGGTGATCTTCCGCAAGGTCACCGGCGGGTTCCGTGCCGAATGGGGAGCCAAGGTCTATGCTGCTGCGGCAAGCGTGATCGCCACCGGAAGACTGCATGGCCTGACCGCGTTCGAGGCGCTACGCGCCGCGCTCGACGGACGGACCGTCATGCGGGCGGGCTGACCCCGAACGAGGGGTGAGCAATTACGAACCAGAAGAAAACGTCTTCAGCAGAAGCCGGAGCAAACAGAAAGACTTCTGTGCCGGGCCTACAAAATGCAATGTTGGTCATAGCTGCACCCAGGGTCCCGAAGACACACTTGGCATCTTTGAAAATGGCGATCTGTTCCCGAAGCGTTTTGCCAAACGTTTTTACAGTAACAAAACCATCTTTAGCCAGGGCTTGCTCAATCATACAGGCATTTTCGAATTCTCTTGAGACCGCAGGTTCGCGAGTCACATACAGCCGGTCGTGACGGGCACCGGACACCTGTGAGCTAAGTTGCTCCAAGCACTCAAATACAAGTGCAGACATATAGCGTCCATGGTGAGTAAGGCACTCGACTACGAGGAGCTCATCGACATGTACCGGATCAGGTCCGACAGCAACAATTTGGGCTCCAGGAATGCCCATCATCTCCATTGATTCGAAAATAATAGACCTCATTTGCCCCGTGCAATTCGGTACAAAAAATTTCAATCCATTTAGGCCAAGCTCTCTGGTTGTAATTGCTCACCCCTCGTTCGGGGTCAGCCCGCCCGCATGACGGTCCGTCCGTCGAGCGCGGCGCGTAGCGCCTCGAACGCGGTCAGGCCATGCAGTCTTCCGGTGGCGATCACGCTTGCCGCAGCAGCATAGACCTTGGCTCCCCATTCGGCACGGAACCCGCCGGTGACCTTGCGGAAGATCACCGAAGGCCGCAGCGCCCGCTCGCAGGCGTTGTTGGTGTAGGGCACGTCGCGCCGGGTGACGAAGCGGAACAGGTCGTCGCGGTCGCGGCGCATGGCGCGGAACAGGCGGCGTGCAGTGGGTCGCTGCGGTGTGGGCGCCGACAGCAACCGGTTCAACCGCCGCTCCAGATCGGCATGGTAGTGTGCCAAGGTGCTGCCCTTCAGCGCGTCGCGTCGTTTGCCGATCGCCACGGCCCGCAACAGCAGGAAGCGAAAGCCCGGCGCGAACCCGTCATCGCCCTCCTCGATCGCATACGTTGCGTCGCGCAGCAGATGCGCCAGGCACAACTGGCGGACTGCGCCATGGCCCAACTGCCCCCCATAGCGATCGGCCACCCAGACTTCCGGCTGCGCGCCGCCCAGGAACGCGGTCACGACGGAGGCCGCCCTTGTATCGGCGATCACGTGGCAGATCGCGGTCGAGCCCAGCAGCACCCATTGCCACCAGGTCTTGCCGCCAACCCGCGCCGAGGTCTCGTCGGAGCCCACGATCGGGCTGGCGCGCACGGCATCGGCGATCGGCGCCGCGGCAGCCAGCAGCGGCGCCTCGGCACGGGCCAGGATGTTGGCGATAGCACCCTCGCTGATGCTCAGTCCGAACACCTCCGCCAGCAGGCGGGCCAGGCGCTCGAAGCTGATCGCCTGGGTGACGTGGAGATGGATGATGAGCGCGCACAGCCCTGGCCCGAACGGCGAGCCGGGCTCGAAGCCCTCCGGCGCCGTGGCGGCCACGCGCTTGCGGCAGCACGGGCAGACGCCGCGATGGCGGTTGATGCGGGTGACAATGGGGTGGATCGGCAGCAGGTCGATGTGGTCGTAGGCGTGAATGTCGGGCTGGTCAGCGGCGCCAAGCGCGTGGTCGCAATGCGGGCAGGCGCCGAGTGTCGCCTCGATGATGCGGTCGGGGTTGGCTGCCAGTGTGCGGCAGGCGCCAGGTCGGCCGCGGCGAGGCTTCTTGGGGCGCTCGGGCAGGTTCGGCTTCTGGGCCTTCGAGGAGGGCGTGCTCGAATTGTCCGGCGTCTTGGGAGGAGCGTTGAGCTTGGCCTCCAACTCCGTAATCCGTGCGGTCAGCGCCTCGACCTGCGCGTGCTGCGCTAGGATAAGAGCGATCAGGTCATCCTTGGAGAGGGCGAGCAGAGTTTCGCGGTCCACGGTCACGGTGAATCGAACCAACCGTGATCGTGTCAAGCCGATCGCTGATCACTCAGGTGCCTGGACGGCTCAGCGAGGCTGGGGACGTGAGCAATTACCTCTGGTTGCGAAGAATACCTTGGGAAGCATCTCAATCATCCAATGCCCATAGTTCCCCTCTCCAGGCTGCTTGCAAAGAATGCCAGAGGCGAGTTTAGTCGACGGTTGGCGCTTACGATCGGATGCGATCGATTGATGCACTTTTTGAATCTGTTCTGAAGAGAGATTTCGCCTTGTCGGAAGAAGCAGGTTTTGTTGCGCGTCAAATACGAGTCCTTCCCCTGCAACTATAACGTCACAAACGCGATAGAAATTCACTGCCCGTCCTGGAAAATAGCCCCTATCCCACACTCAATTCGAGGCAGATAGCACGGCTTGGGGAATAAGATGCCGTTGGTGTATTATGGGCGGTGTAACATAGAAGGCAGGGGAGTAGATTGATTTTACTATCGTACTGAGACTCCACCTCCACGAACCGCATACCTTATCCTCCCAACGAAATTCGAGGGGTCATCTGTCACCTTCGCTACCAGTATCATAAAGCGATTTGAATACCGTCGGCTTGCCAAGATCAGAGAGCACCAGCTTAGAGTCTGACTCTGAACTCATGTGCAACGAGCAATGCGCCTGATGAGGAGCATGGCTGAGGCGGCGTAGAGGAAGGCTGTCGCGGACTCGATGGTAGTCTCGAAGTCCTTGGCGAGCCGACGATTGCGGTTGAGCCAGGCGAAGCACCGCTCCACCACCCAGCGGCGCGGATGGACGGCAAAGCCGACCTGATCAGCGGGTTTGCGGACGATCTCGATGGCGATGCAGGTGGCGTCGGCGACGCGCTCGGCCGCATAGGCGGTGTCGGCAAAGGCACGCCCGACAAAGGGAAAGCTGCGACGAGACGTCTTCAGCAGCGGGACGGCACCGTCGCGGTCCTGGACGGAGGCGGGATGCACTTGCAGCACCAGCGGGCGGCCATCGGTGTCGACCATCGCGTGCCGCTTGCGGCCGAGCACCTTCTTTCCGGCATCATAGCCGCGCGGGCCACCGGCCTCGGTTGTCTTGACGCTCTGGCTGTCGATGACGGCAGCGCTCGGGCTTGCCTCGCGTCCGGCCCGCTCGCGGTCGAGCATCACCAGCCGATGGGTGATCGCCTCCCACACATGAGCGCGCCGCCACGCCGCGAACCAGCCGTAGACCGTCTGCCGCGGCGGGAAGCAGGGCGGCAACATGCGCCACGCGATGCCGCCGCGCAGCACGTAGAAGATCGCGTTGACGATTTCGCGCATCGACCACTCGGGCGGCCGCCCGATGCCAGCAGGAGGCGGGAGAAGCGGCTCCAGGACCGCCCATTCGGCGTCCGTCAGGTCACTGGCAAAGCGGAGCCCGTCGCGCTTATGCTGCGGGCGGGTGGTTGCGGTCCACATGGGCGTGCTCATCCAACTCGGTCTCGACAACCCGTTGGAATCACATCTCACCGTGGCCACCCAACCCCCATTCCGCGAGCGTTCAGAGACAGCCTCTTAGCAAGCTTCAATGCACGTAGCCCGCAGTTCGTAGCCGTTCTTGAAACACCGCCAGAGACCTCACCATGCCCAATCCAGTGAAGGTGACGCTATTTCGGCTCAGCCAACAGCTGGAATCGATCCCACGTGCTCTCCAGTCTGAAATCACCCCAGATGTGCTGGCCCGCATACACATTATCGATCACCCAATGGGCCGGGTCATGGTCCATCTGCTCGGGACTGGAGGCGATCAGCTGCCGCAATCGGGGAAGAAGATCGAGCGTGATCTCTCGCCGCTCTCCCTCTGCCAGAAACGGCTGACCAAGCAAGGGAAGCCAATCGTCGACACCGAACGGATTATGCTTGAAGTAGAACCCGGCCGATCTGGTCCCTGCTTCGACACGCTCGGACACGAGCAGCGGGTCCTGGGCCGCAAGGCGGGCTGAGGCTGACCTTGTAGAACAGCGTCTGCGACGGGCGCTTGGATAAGTTGTTGAGGATCACGGCCGCGATCGCCGCGCCTTGATTAACCGAGCAGCCCTTGGGAAAGGCAGTCATTCCGTAGCGCACGCCGGCAATGGTGGTGAGGACAAGCGATCGAAGCCGCGCGAGCGGGACGGGTCCGGTCGTCAACGCGTTCGGGCCAGGTGCGCTTCGATCTTTCGGGCCGAAGAAGAGGTCCAATTCACGAGGCGCTCCATGCTTGTCGGTGCAAGGGAGCACGGCGCCATCCTGCACCAGTTCGATGGCCCGCCGCCGCGGGCCGCGTACGATCCGCACGGCTGCCTCCGGCGCCACCGCGCCGATGACCTCAGCCTCTCCGGATACAGAGCGGAAAATGGCGACAACCGCCCTCCCGGTATGTCCCATTGCACGATGTGCCAGCCTGCATCGGGGCTTGTCGCGTCGTAGAAGACAGGTGGCCCAGGCCGCGTCGGCTCGGCCGGATCGCGGAGGGCGAAGTCGCCGAACGGAGCTACAAGCGGCGTGGGCGCTGCATTCCCGGCCCTTGCCCCGCCGAGTGCCAGCAGAAGGAGGCGACCAGCCTGCCAGGTTTCCGATGGCGCTTTCGCGCCGAAGTCGGTCGTGATTCGATTTATCAGCCGCTCGCACGAGAACTCCGTGTAGGTTCCGATCGACAGAAGTATGATGGCGACCATGGCACGAAATTCGAATTGCGCGCATCTAGAAAGTCTGGTCGACCCCAGGCGGCTCGCACTTGGCCTCGGCCTGACCGCCGAAGGCTCATCATCCTGTTCACCCCCCGTTCGGGCAGCAGTTGGTTCGGCGACCTGATCCGCAGCACCAGGCACTAGGCAATCCGGAGGAGTTCCTGAACCAAGATATCAATGTCGATGTCGTCCGGCGGTTCGGCGCGCGCACCGAGGCCGACTACCTTAACGCCCTGGAGACCGTCACCGCATCGGCAACGGCGTCTTCAGCATGGAGGTCATCTGGGGGCACCTCGAATTGTCGCGAGATCGACCTTTTAGGCTACTATGGCGACGCGCATTTCGCCTATCTGCGGCGCAAGGACATCCTGGCGCAGGCGATCTCGCTCCTGGTCGCGACCGAACCGGCTTTTCCATAACCCGGCCGGGGATCGCGGCACGGCCCCGTCCGCGATCGCCGAACGGCTCGTCTCGGCTGAGATCGACATTTGCCACCATCCGGCGCTGGTGGGGGCATCTTCAGAACTATGAGTGCCTGGCCGAGGTCCAGCTCGCGATCCGCGGCATTCGGCCGCTGCGGCTCTATTACGAGGACATCGCCGCCGATCCGCCCGGCACGGTGGCCCGCGTGCTCGACCTCTGCGAGTCAGGCGCGAAGGCGCGGCGGAAGCCGAATCCGCCTACAAGCCGGTGCGCGGCGAGCTGAACGACGAGCTGGCCCGGCTGTTCAGAGCGAGGGAGACCGAGTTCGTCCGCATCATGGACTCCTTCCGCCCGCCGCTGGTCTAGAGACAGAATGTTCCCATGCTCCGCCTTCCCTCATCGAAAGAGCTCGCTGTGAGAGCCGGTACCCGGAATCATTGAACGGTGAAACGCATCGCCGAGGTTGTCATCGCGAGCCGCCTCTTGGCGGCGTGGCGATCCAGGCGGGCGACCCAGATGGGCGATACGGTGCGGCGGGCCTGGATCGCCACGGCGCTGCGCGCCTCGCGATGACGGTTTCAGCAATATCGTTCACCGATAGGGAGTACTAGCCGGACAAGCCGAAGGGTGTTCGCGCCCGGTTTCCGATAGATCGGCAGCAAATCCGGCCGGACATGGCATTCCCGGTAAACGCTCCAGATGCCGGAACGCGCATGGTCACTGGTGGCGATCGGTGATGTCTCGAAGCGCGCCTCCGGCCGGTCTAGAAGGCATAGATGGCGTCGGCCTCAGCTGGCGGACGAACCCACGGCTTCAGCGCCTCCCGGTTTACCACGTCCACCGGTTTGGGAAACAGGTCCGCGATATAGAGCTTGAGATCGGCGTACCCGAAGAGGCCGATCGGTGCGCCGGGGTCCAATTCGATCAGGATATCGATGTCGCTATCCGGGCGCGGCTCCCCGCGTGCGAGGGAGCCGAATAGCGCGGCGTGGCGGACGCCGCGCCGGCGCAGTTCCGCCTGATGAGACCTCAGCGTCTCGATCACCTGCGCGCCGGTGACATCCCGCTCCGTCACACCTGCCGCTCCACGATCAGCTGCTTGATCGACGCGATCGCCTTCGCCGGGTTCAGCCCCTTCGGGCAGGTATCGGTGCAGTTCATGATGGTGTGGCAGCGATAGAGCTTGAACGGATCCTCCAGCGCGTCCAGCCGCTCGCCCGTGTGCTCGTCGCGCAACTCGGCGATCCAGCGATAGGCCTGGAGCAGGACCGCCGGACCCAGGTAGCGGTCGCCGTTCCACCAGTAGCTCGGGCAGGAGGTGGTGCAGCAGAAGCACAGGATGCACTCCCACATCCCGTCGAGCTGCGCTCGCTCCTCCCGGCTCTGCAACCGCTCGCCATTCGGGGGCGGCGGGGTGTCGGCCTTCAGCCAGGGCTCGATGCTACGGAGCTGGGCATAGTTCTGCGTCAGGTCCGGGACCAGGTCCTTCACCACCGCCATGTGCGGCAGCGGCGTGATCCGTACCGCGCCCGCCACGTCCTCGATCGGCTTGAGGCAGGCGAGCGTGTTGCCGCCGTCGATGTTCATGGCGCAACTGCCGCAGATGCCCTCGCGGCAGGAGCGGCGGAAGGTGAGCGTGGAATCGATCTCGTTCTTGATCTTGATCAGCGCGTCCAGGACCATCGGCCCGCACGCGTCGAGGTCGATCTCGAAGGTGTCGGTGCGCGGGTTCTCCCCCAGATCGGGGTCCCAGCGATAGACGCGGAACGCGCGCACCCGCTTGGCGCCGGCGGGCGCCTTGTAGGTCTTGCCGGCGGTGATGCGGCTGTTCCGGGGGAGGTTGAAGGCGACCATTCCTGTCCTCGTTGCGTGCCGGCCCTCACCCGCCTTCCCGGACCAAGGTCCGGGAAGGCACCCTCTCCCGCTACACGGGAGAGGGACGGTGGCGCCGTTCTTCCCCTCTCCCGTAGCGGGAGAGGGAGGGACCCAGCCCGGAGGGCTGGGAGGGTGAGGGCCTAATAAACCCGCTTCTTCGGCGGAAACACCGACACCTCGTTGGTCAGCGTCCGCATCTTCACCGCCCGATAGGCGAGCCGCACCTCCCCTGCCGGATCGCACCAGGACAGCGAGTGCTTCATCCAGTGCTGGTCGTCGCGGTCGGGATAGTCGTCATGGGCGTGCGCGCCGCGGCTTTCCGTGCGGGCCTCGGCGCTGACCATCGTGGTCATGGCGTTGCCCATCAGGTTCTGCAGCTCCAGCGCCTCCATCAGGTCGCTGTTCCAGATCACGCCGCGATCGGAGACCGACATGTCGGACAAGCCCGTCCCAGACGCGGTGGATCTTCTCCACCCCTTCCTTCAGGCTGACGCTGTTGCGGAACACCGCGGCGTGGCCCTGCATGGTGCGCTGCATCTCCAGGCGCAGCGCGGCGACCGAGGTGCCGCCCCTGGCGTTGCGGGCGCGGTCGAAGCGGTCGAGCGAGGCCTCGCCCGCGCCTTGCGGGAGCGGGGCCTGCGACTCGCCGGGGCGCACCAGCTCGGCCGCCCGGTGCGCCGCGGCACGGCCGAACACCACCAGATCGAGCAGCGAGTTGGTCCCCAGCCGGTTCGCGCCATGCACCGAGACGCAGGCGCACTCGCCGACCGCCATCAGGCCGGGGATCACCGCGTCCGGGTCCGATTGCGTCGGGCGCAGCACCTCGCCGTGATAGTTCGTCGGGATGCCGCCCATGTTGTAGTGGACCGTGGGCAGCACCGGGATCGGGTCCCTGGTCACGTCAATGCCGGCGAACACCCGCGCCGTCTCGGAAATCCCCGGCAGGCGCTCGTGCAGCAGGGCGGCGCCGAGGTGCTCCAGATGCAGCAGCATGTGGTCCTTGTTCGGCCCGCAGCCGCGCCCCTCGTTGATCTCGATGGTCATGGAGCGGGAGACCACGTCGCGCGAGGCGAGATCCTTGGCGGTCGGCGCGTAGCGCTCCATGAACCGCTCGCCCTCGGAGTTGGTCAGATACCCGCCCTCGCCGCGCGCGCCCTCGGTGATGAGGCAGCCGGCGGGGAAGATGCCGGTGGGGTGGAACTGCACGAATTCCATGTCCTGGCACGGCAGCCCGGCGCGCAGCACCATCGCGTTGCCGTCGCCGGTGCAGGTATGCGCCGAGGTGCAGGACAGGAAGGCGCGGCCGTAGCCGCCCGTCGCCATGACCACGGTCTGGGCGCGGAAGCGATGCAGCGAGCCGTCCTCCAGGCACCAGGCGGTGACGCCCCGGCAGGCGCCGTCCTCGTCGAGAATCAGGTCGAGGGCGAAATACTCGATGAAGAACTCCGCCTCGTGCTTCAGGCACTGCTGATACAGCGTGTGCAGCATGGCATGGCCGGTGCGGTCGGCGGCGGCGCAGGCGCGCTGCGCGGGTTCCTTGCCGTAATCCTTCATGTGGCCGCCGAACGGGCGCTGATAGATGCGCCCGTCCTCGGTGCGGCTGAACGGCATGCCGAAATGCTCGAGCTCGTACACCGCCGGGATCGCCTCGCGGCACATGTACTCGATGGCGTCCTGGTCGCCGAGCCAGTCCGACCCCTTGACGGTGTCGTACATGTGCCAGCGCCAGTCGTCCTCGCCCATGTTGCCGAGCGCGGCGCCGATGCCCCCTTGCGCGGCGACGGTGTGGCTGCGCGTCGGGAAGACCTTGGTGATGCAGGCGGTCTTGAGCCCCGCGGCGCCCATCCCCAGCGTGGCGCGCAGGCCCGATCCGCCCGCGCCCACCACCACCACGTCGTAGGTGTGATCGACGAAGCTGTAGGCGGGGCGCAGCGGCGTGGTGATCACGTTCATGGACCCGAACTCCCTAGCCCCAGGCGCAGCGCGGCGATGACGCAGAACACGGCGGCCAGGATGCAGACCGCGCGCACGGCCAGCAGCAGCGCCATGCGGGGCAGCTCCTGATGGACGTAGTCCTCGATCACCACCTGCAAACCCAGCGCCATGTGCCAGAAGGTGGCGACCACCAGGCACAGGATCAGCACCAGCGGCACCGGCGCGTGCAGCCAGGCAATCATGCCGACGCGCGTGGTGCCCTCGAGGCTGATGACCGCGGCGATGAACCACAGGGTCAGCGGCACCAGTGCGATCGAGGTCAGCCGCTCCAGCCACCAATGGCCGGACCCGGCCCGCGCCGAGCCCAAGCCGCGCACGCGGCCGAGCTGGGAGCGCAGGATGTCGACGCGGACCGACTTGCCGGAGACGTTGCCCTTGACTGCCATCACCACACCACGAAGCCGACGATCCAGACGATCAGCGTCGCCACGACCGTCGCGGCGATGACGCTCCAGCCGGTCATGCGGTAGGTCCGGTTCTCGAAACCCCTGCGCACGGGCTCCTGCTGGGCCTGGGTGCCGAACCCCCAGCCGGCGTCCCAGACGAGGTGGCGGATGCCCTGGAACAGATGCAGCAGCAGCGCCGCCGCCCAGCAGAACAGCAGGAACACGCCGAACCCCGAGCCGAGGAAGCCTTGCACCGCGGCAAAGGCGGAGTCCGACGCGGCGGCGGCGACCAGCCACCACGTCATCAGCAGCGCGCCGACCGACACGCCGACGCCGGTGACGCGATGGCTGATGGACAGCGCCATGCTGACCGGCCACTTGTAGACCTGCAGATGGGGCGACAGCGGCCGCTCGACCAGCTTGCCGTCGCTCCTGCGCCCCACCAGAAGCGCGTCGCGCACGTCCTTCACGATGCCTGTGTTCTCCCGGACCCGGCGAGCGCCGGCGCATTGCCCTTACCTGTCCAAATAATCAGGGTCAACGCGCGGACAAGTTGAGCAGGCCCGTCCAATACCCGACCGCGCAGCCAAGGTCGGGCGGCAGCGCCGGGTAGCGTCCCTTCGCCTGCGTTGCGGCGACCCTGCCGTTCGACAGCGGTTCCAGATAAACCTTGGCGACCGCGAGACTTAGCAGCCGCGCGGGGTGGAACCCGGCCGCATCCGGCGGGGCGAGCGCGAAGAATCGCTTTTCGACCGCCTGGCAAGTCGTGGCGGCGTGCTCGTTCCAGAGCGGGTAGAGATACCCCACCCCAGCCGCGAGCACGCCGGCGATTAGCAGCCTGCCCAGCACGCCCTAAAACCCCACCCGGTCGCCGCCCTTGAGCTTGAGGATCGCGCGCGCCTCGGTCGGCGTCGCGATCTCCAGGCTCAACTCCTCCAGAATGCGGCGGATCTTCGTCACCTGCTCGGCGTTCGAGGTCGCGAGCTGGCCCTTGCCGATATAGAGGCTGTCCTCCAGCCCGACCCGCACATTCCCGCCCATGATGCCGGCCATGGTGGTGAACGCCATCTGATGCCGCCCGGCGGCCAGCACCGACCAGACATAGGCGTTCCCGAACAGGCGGTCGGCGGTTTCCTTCATGAACAGCAGGTTGCGCTGATCCGCCCCGATCCCGCCCAGGATGCCGAAAATCGTCTGCACGAACAGCGGCGGCTCGACGATCTTCTGGTCCAGGCAATAGGCCAGATTGTACAGATGGCCCACGTCATAGCATTCGAACTCGAAGCGCGTGCCGTGCGCCTTGCCCAGCCGCTCCACGATCCCCGCGATGTCGCCGAAGGTGTTGCGGAAGATGTGGTCCACAGTGCGTTCGAGATACGGCTTTTCCCAGTCGTGCTTCCAGGTCTTCACCCGGTCGCCGGCCCGCGAGATGTTGAAGTTCATGCTGCCCATGTTGAGGCTGCACATCTCGGGCTTGGCCAGTAACGGCGCTTCCAGCCGGTCGTCGAGCGTCATGGTCAGTCCGCCGCCGGTGGTGATGTTCACCACGGCATCGCGTGCTCTGCTTGATGGTCGGCAGGAAGCGCATGAACACAGCCGGATCGGGCGTCGGGCGCGCCGGTCTCGGGGTCGCGGGCGTGCAGATGGATGATCGCCGCCCCGGCCTCGGCCGCCTCGATCGAGGAGCGCGCGATCTCCTCGGGCGTGATCGGCAGATGGGGCGACATGCTCGGCGTATGGATCGCGCCGGTGACGGCGCAGCTGATGATGACCTTGTTCGCCATGGCGGCCCCCTCCTGCGTTCTCGGGCCGACATCCTAGCACCGATCGGGTTCAGCCCGGCGAGAGGGCCGGCGTCCGAAGCGCGCGATTGAACAGGAACGGGGCGACGCCGCCAGCCAAGGTGAGCGCGACCTCGATCGGCCCGAGCGGCGTCAGCC
Source organism: uncultured Pseudomonadota bacterium (assembly GCA_963830565.1). GTDB lineage: Bacteria > Pseudomonadota > Alphaproteobacteria > Acetobacterales > Acetobacteraceae > DATFDN01. The sequence goes on along the minus strand of CAWHMO010000005.1, from coordinate 352,213 downwards.
CGAGCAGGCGGCGCAGGCCGGGGACCAGCACCGCCGCGCCCTGCGCGCCAAACGACAAGGCGAGCGCGCCGCCCAGCGCCGGATTGGGCGGCGCGCCCGGATCGCGGCAGTTCAGCGCGTGCAGCAACTGGCCCAGCAGCAGGCTGCCGAACATCATGGTGGGTGCCTGCCCGTTGCCCCGTATCGCACCCCAGCTCCCGGCCGCGAGCGCGCCCGCCGCCATTCCGCCGCCTTCGCGGGCGAGGCGCGGCCATGCGGCCCGGTCCAGAATGGGCGTATCGCGCGACGGGGGCGGTTGCTGCATCTGCTCCGCTGCCGGCGGCTCACAGGCCAGGCCGAGGCCGGGCAGGACGTCGGAGACAAGGTTGATCCACAGTAGCTGCAAGGCGCTCAGCGGCTCGGCCGAGCCCAAGGCGGTGCCGGCGAGGACGACGAGGATCTCGCTCATGTTGGTCGCGAGCAGATAGCGGGTGGCACGGCGGACATTGGCGCGGGTCGCCCGGCCGCGGCCGATAGCCGCCGCGAGCGGCTCCAGCCGCCCAGGCGGCAGCACGACGCCGGCCGCCTCCCGCGCCGCCTCGGCGCCAGGGCCGCCCATCGCCACCCCGACATCGGCGGTCTTGAGCGCCGGGCCGTCATTGAAGCCGTCGCCCACCATCGCCACCACCGAGCCGGCCTCCTGTAGCGCGCGCACGATGCGCAGCTTCTGCGCCGGGCTGACGCGCGCCGCGACATCCGCATCCCGGACCAGGGCGGCGAGGGCGAGCGGATCGCGACCCTCGATCGCGGCGCCGTCCAGCAGGCGCGGACCCTCGGCACCGCCCAGGCCCACCTCGGCCGCGACGGCGCGCGCGGTGGCGCTCTGATCGCCGGTCATCACCAGCGGATGGATGCCGGCGGCACGCAGCCGCGCCACCAGTTCCGCCACTCCCGGCCGCACCGGGTCCGATAATCCAGCCAGGCCGAGCCAGGTCAGGCCGGCGGCTCCGATATCCGTTCCCTCGCGACAGGCGAAGCCAAGGACGCGCAGGCCGCGCGCCGCGAGCTCGGTATTCGCCCGCTCGATGGCCTCCCGCCGGTCGGCGGACAGGCCGACAGGCCCCGCGCCGGCCAGCTCCGTCACGCACAGGGCGAGCACGTCCGGCGGACTGCCCTTGACCGCCAGCAACGTCGCCGCGCCGCGCCGATGCGTCGTGGTCATGAACCGCTCGGCCTCGCTCCGGTGCCGGATCGAGAGCCGGGGCGCGGCACGGCGCAGCGCGCGCGGGTCGACGCCCGCTTGGCGCGCGAGCGCGATCAGGGCAAGCTCGGTGGCCGAACCCTCGTCCGGATCGAGCGAGGTCTGGCTGCACAACATCGCCGACCTCGATCAGCCGGGCGAGCATCGGGTCCGCCGTGATTTCCGCGAACCGATCGGCTTCCAGAACCGGCCCCCCGGTCACGATCGCCGCGACCTCCATAAGATTGGCGGTCAGCGTCCCGGTCTTGTCGAAGCAGACCACATCCACCGAGCCCAGCGTCTCGACCGCATCCAGCCGACGCACCAGCACCCCGTCGCGCCACGCCGCCTCAACGCCGCGGGCGAGGGTGACGGTGGCGACGGTCGGCAACCCCTCCGGGATCGCGGCGATGCCGAGCGAAACCGAGGAGCGCAGCAGCCCCATCAGCGCCAGCCCGCGCAGCGCGCCGATGCCGAACACGGCACCGCAGGCGGCGAGCGAGGCCCAGACCAACTGCCGTCCCACGCGGTCAAGCTCGACCTGCATGGTGGTGGGCGGCGGGGTCGCCTCGCCCAGCAGCGCGTGAATGCGGCCGATCTCCGTGCGCCGTCCGGTCGCCACCACGACCGCCGATCCACTGCCCCCGGTCACCGCCGTCCCGCGCCAGACCATGCTGTCCCGGTCCGCGAGCGGCGCCTCGAAGCCGACCGCTTCCTCCGACTTCATCACCGGCAGGCTTTCCCCGGTGAGCATCGCCTCGTTCACCGACAGGTCCTGCGCCCGCAGGATGCGTGCATCCGCCAGCACCGCGTGGTCACGCGACAGCGCCAGCAGGTCGCCCGGAACCACCTCGGCCGCCGGAACCGTGACCTGTCGCCCGTCGCGCACCACCTGCGCGGACCCGGCCGGCCCCTCCAGCCCCCGAATCGTGCGCTCGGCGCGGCTTTCGACGGTGAACCCGATCGCACCGTTCAAGCCAAGAACCGCACCGATCGCCGCCGCCTCGGCCAGCCCGCCGGTGAACACCGACAGCGCCGCCGCCCCGGCCAGCAGCAGGGTCGGGAGCGTGCGGAACTGGTCCACGAGAATCGTGAGAGTGTCGCGCGACAGCGTCCGCGGGAGCAGGTTCGGCCCGGCCTCGCGCAATCGCCGCTGTGCTTCGGACGACGCGAGCCCGCCGGCTCGGCCGCCTACTTCGGCAAGCACCGAGTCCATTGAGCGCGCGTGCCAATCCGCCTTCGCGTCGGGACTGGCCAACTCGCCGGACGCAATCGCCTCGGCTCGGGCCAGCAGCGCGGCCTGACTCAATGCCGTGTCATGCAGGACCAGAACGGTGCCGGTGTCGATGCTTGCCCAGGCTCCGTTCACCCCGGCCGACTGGCGCAGCCCGTGCTGCAGCCGGTCGCGCATGGCAGGTGTCCGGCGCAGCCCGCGCACGGCAAGCCGCACCCGTCCAGGCAGGGCATGAACGAGCCGTACGCGCGGGTGCCCCGGCGCCGGCGCACCCGCCGGCTCAAGACCGGCGTCGCGAGGCGCCACGGGGATGGATCAGGCTACCGCTGGCGTGGGCGGCGGCTCGGCATCATGCGCGCGTCGCTTGGCGGATCGATGCGCCGAGGGATCGGCCGTCGAGGAGTCGGTCCTCATCTCCGTGCGCGCCTCGGCAACCGCGTCGTCGGCCATATCCCGCGCCTGCACCACGGCTTCCCGCGCCGCATCATAGGCGTAAATCCCGCCCCGGATCGCCATCTTCGCTGCCGGCCTCACGACATTGGCCACCAACGGACGCAAGAACGGACTGAGGACCGCGACACCGAGCCCGACGGCGAGCCCGGTGCCAAGAGTACCTTCGAAGATGTCTTCGATCGCCATTATGCCACCTCTCCCAAGACTTTAATGTGGCGTGTATTGGCGCTGGGTGACTACTCCTCACGCGGCTTTGAGGCAGCCCTCCTCACCATGCTTCGGGCACGCCTTCGACGACTTCCTCGAGCAGTTCGCGCTCCTTGGGCGACTGCTTCGGCGCAGCGTCGGCCACGGCGCGGCGAAGATGGGTCACGTGTCGCCGGTAGCGGCGAAGGCGTGCCTCTTCGTCGTCGCCCCCCCAGTGCTGCGCGCGCGCACGAGCGCGGCGCCGGAAGCGGCGCGCCGCGCGGCGGGCGGACAGTTGCCGCTCCTCGGGAGTACCCGTCTTCGCGGCATCGCCCAGCAGCGCCTCAAGGGTCTCGGAGACCAACTTGTCGATCAGCCCGCCCTCGGCCTCGAACTCCGCTTCCAGGAACAGCGAGGTGCCGGACTTGATCGCGGCGCGCAAGGGCGGGGCGAGTTGCGGGAACAGGCGGGGTATGACCAGCGTGACCGCACTGACGGCCACGGCCGTCATAAGCTTTCCCGAGAGGGTATCTTCGAGCAGAGCCATGTCATGGTCCCATTCTGCGCCGTTGTAACGTTCGGGCTCAGAGCGGGATGCCTCGGTCAGATCAGGGCGCGGACGACTGCCCGCAGGGCGTGTTCCTGGAGCCGGTCCGCCATCGAGGCCGCAACCGACCGGGCAACTCGCGCAGGACCCATACCATGATGCAACTCATGCCAGCCCCGTGTTGCCTGCCGATGGCAGTCTTGTTTCCGTTCCATGAATCTCAAAGGCGGCACCGGTGTGATGCCCACGGTCCTGCTTCGCAACGCCTCAGCCGTCATTCCTCTTCGAGCGGGAACCCAGGGCGGACGGCACGAAACCTGGTGCGCGCTAGCTTCCTCCCCCGATGGGAGGGGATTGCGGAACGGGTGCGCGCCGATGCCGGCTTGGATGGGCTCTCGATCGGGCCGGGCAGCGCACGTTCGGCGGCATCTTCCAACTGGTGTTCATGCCGGCGCAAAAAGACGATACCGCCCACGATCAGGACCAGCGCGACCACGCCGAGGCCCATGCCGACCGGCCCGGCAAGGCGATGGACCTGCTTGCCCAGCGCATAGGCGCCGATGCCGTACGCCGCGGACCACACGATCCCGCCGGCGGCGTTGAAGATCAGGAATCGGGGCCAGGTCATGCGGTTCGCCCCGGCGAGGAAGGCGGCGAGCGCGCGCAGCACGGCCACGAAACGGCCAAAGAACACAACCTCCCCGCCGTATCGCTGAAACAGGTACTGGCCGAGCTTGATCCGCCGTTCGGTCATGCGGATGTGCTTGCCGTAGCGGACCAGCAGGCGAAGCCCGACCTCCCGGCCTATCCAGAATCCGATGTTGTCGCCCACGATCGCCCCGACGGCGGCGGCGGCAATCACGAACTCGATATTGAGCTTGTGCGTGCTGCCCGCGTACGCCGCCGCGGCAATCAGCGTCGTTTCCCCTGGAAAAGGGATGCCGATGCTTTCGATTCCCACCGCGAGCATGACCGCGCCATAGCCGGCATGGGCAAGGAGATCAGACATGGCTCGGCACGGTCATACTCTGTCCTTCCAGGCTAATGCCGAGGGGGCTCATCGCACCCGGTTTGCCACCAGTTCGATCACCACCGACGGGTCCGCCAGGGTCGAGGTATCGCCCAGCGAATCGGTCTCGTCGGCGGCGATCTTGCGCAGGATGCGGCGCATGATCTTGCCGCTGCGGGTCTTGGGCAGTCCCGGCGCCCACTGGATCGCGTCGGGCGCGGCGATCGGGCCGATCTGCTGGCGCACCCAGACTATCAGCTCCTTGCGCAGAATCTCGCTCGGCTCCTCGCCGACGATGAGGGTGACATAGGCGTAGATTCCCTGCCCCTTCACCTCGTGCGGGAAGCCGACGACCGCCGCCTCCGCGACCTTCTCGTGGGCGACCAGGGCGCTCTCCACCTCGGCGGTGCCCATGCGGTGGCCGGAGACGTTGATGACGTCGTCCACGCGGCCGGTGATCCAGTAATAGCCGTCTTCGTCCCGGCGCGCTCCGTCGCCGCTGAAATACAGTCCCTTGAAGGCCGAGAAATAGGTCTGCACGAACCGCTCGTGATCGCCGTACACCGTGCGCATCTGGCCTGGCCAGGAGTCCGCGAGGCACAGATTGCCCTCGTTGGGGCCGGTGAGTTCGTGACCGTCATTATCCACCAGGATCGGGCGCACGCCCGGCAGCGGCAGCGTGGCGGAGCCGGGCTTGAGCGGGGTGGCGCCGGGTAGCGGGCTGATCAGTATGCCGCCGGTCTCGGTCTGCCACCACGTGTCGACGATCGGGCAGCGGCCGTCGCCAACGACCCGGTGATACCACAGCCATGCCTCGGGATTGATCGGCTCGCCCACGCTGCCGAGGATGCGCAGGCTGGCGCGCGAGGTCCGGCGCACCGGTTCCTCGCCCTCGCGCATCAGGGCGCGGATCGCGGTCGGGGCAGTGTAGAAGATGTTGACCTTGTGCTTGTCCACCACCCGCCAGAAGCGCGAGCTGTCCGGATAGTTGGGGATCCCCTCGAACATCAGCGTGGTCGCGCCGTTCGCGAGCGGTCCGTACAGGATGTAGGTGTGCCCGGTCACCCAGCCGACATCGGCGGTGCACCAGTAGACCTCGCCCGGGCGGTAGTCGAAGACCAGCTCATGGGTGAAGCTGGCCCAGACCAGATAGCCGCCGGTCGTGTGTACCACGCCCTTGGGCTTGCCGGTGCTGCCCGAGGTGTAGAGAAGGAACAGTGGATCTTCGGCGCCCATCTCGATCGGCGGGCAGTCGGGGGAGGCATCGGCGAGCACCGCCGCGTAGTCGAGGTCGCGGCCGGCCTGCATCGGAACGTCGCCGCCGGTGACCCTGGCCACGATCACCTTCTTCACGCTCGGGCAGTCCTTGAGCGCGGCATCGGCGTTCGCCTTCAACGGCACGCGCCTTCCGCCCCGCCTGCCCTCGTCGGCGGTGATCAGCAGCTTGGAATTGCTGTCCTGGATGCGGTTCGCGAGGCTGTCGGGGGAAAAGCCGCCGAACACGACGGAATGGATGGCGCCGATCCGCGCGCAGGCAAGCATCGCGACCGCCGCCTCCGGCACCATCGGCAGATAGATCGTCACGATGTCGCCCTTGCCGGTGCCCAGCGTCTTCATCGCGTTCGCCAGCCGGCAGACCTGGCCGTGCAGCTCCCGGTAGGTGATCGCGCGGCTCTGGCTGGGATCATCGCCTTCCCAGATGATCGCGACCTGATCGCCGCGGGTCGCGAGATGATGGTCCAGACAGACGGCGGATGCATTCAGCGTGCCGTCCTCGAACCACCTGATCGGAACGTCGCCCTCGAAGCTGGTGTTCTTGATCCGGGTCGGGGCCTTCACCCACGGGATGCGCCGTGCCTGCTCGCCCCAGAACGCGTCCGGCTCACGGGCGGCATGCTCGTACATCTCGTGGTACTTCGCCATACGGACATGCGCACGGGCGGCGATCTCCGCGGGGACTGGGAACACATCTCCGACGTGATGCGTGTCTGGCATGGGGCATGTCCTCCGTCTGCTTCGTCGTGAGCCAACCGGGCACATTGGCGAAACGCCTAATTTGGGCGCGCGTTGACATAGACCCGCACCGCTGTGCCCTGGCAAGAGGCGGGTCGAGGCATCGGCCTTACCGCTTCCAGCCTCCTATCGCGCATATGCGGGACCAATGGGCCGCCGAGACTGGCAGCACCGAGAGCCGCCCCTGCCGGACCAGCAACAGGTCGGCGAAGGCCGGATCTGCCTTGATCGCGGCGAGGCTCACGGGGCGCGGCATCGGGCCGACGGCACGCATGTCGACGCACACCCAGTCGCCGGTCTCGGCGGTCGGGTCCGGGTAGGCTTCGCGCACCACCTCGACGATGCCGACGATCTCCTTGCCGGTGTTGGAATGGTAGAAGAATGCCCGGTCGCCGAGGCGCATGGCCTTAAGGTGGGTCTTGGCCGCGTGGTTGCGCACGCCGGTCCAGGGCTCCACGCCCTTGGCCACCTGCTGATCCCAGGAGAAGGCGTCCGGCTCGGTCTTCACGAGCCAGTATTGGGTCACACCGCTGCCGCCTGGGCCAGTCTGGCGGCCAACGACGCCATGTCGGCGCGCGCGCCCAGCAGTTCGTCCAACGTGAACGGACACGCCTCGGGCAGCGTGCCGGGCGGGGCCGCATCGTCCGCCCCGACCCGGACCTGGTCCAAGGCGGCGTTGTAGAGGTCGTCAAGGTCGATCCGCTGCCGCATGGACGGGGAGAAACGGTCACGCGCGTCCGCGAGAAAGCCCGCCACCTCGCCGCGCCAGTGCGCTGCCGCCGGGTTGCCGGGCCAAGCGTGCAGCTTGAGCAGATGAACCAGCGCGTGGCGGAGCAGGCTCCGGCAAGCCCGCAGCTCCGACAGCCCCACGTCCTCCAGCTCCTCGATCACATTGGGCCAGTCAACCGCCTCGTTCACGCCTTCACCTGCGGCGAGCCGGCGCAACAGCTCGGCCTGCCGCTCGGCCCAGGCCAGGGCGTCGCGCTCGTACAACCCGCCAGATTTTGTCTTGTCCATGCCTGACTCCGGCCAACTAGGAATCGCGGCGTATGATGAAGCCATTCCGGACCGGCTCCATCCCGATCCGCGGATAGTAGGTCATCGGCTTCGGCGCGGAGAGCAGCAGCAGCATGGTCCCCGGACCCAGGATGCGCTTGGTCTCGGCGACCAATGCGCGCCCGATGCCGCGCCCCTGCCAGGCCGCGTCCACGCAGAGATCGGAAAGATAGCAGCAATAAACGAAGTCGGTCAGGCTCCGGGCGACGCCGACCAGCTGGCGGGTCGCCGCGGTGCTGCGCGCCGTCAGGACGAGGTTGGAGTTGGCCAGCATCGCCGCCATGCGCGCCGCGTCCTCCACCGGCCGGTTCAGATCGGAACTGCGGACCACGGCGATGAATTCCTCCACCGCGAGCCGGCCTTCTTCGCGCGCGAAGGCCACCCCCGCCGGCGGCGCCGCAAATGCCGTCCAGGGTTCGTGGCCAACCAGCCGCTCGGGTTCCGTCATTGGCGCCTCCACACGCGCTGTTGCACGCCGCGCGTCCACGTCTCTGATAGATGCGCGATCCGTTACCTTGAAGCAATTCCTCCACGGCTTCATCGGCGTCCACGCCTGGGCTAAGAAGTCTGCCGGAGTGTTTACGTGAGCATGACGACAACCAGCATCGCGCAGCCTCAGCCGCGCAGCCTGCACCGCTTCGCCAACCCCGGGCGCTTCCTGCGCCTGTCGGGGCGGGTGCTGCCGTGGCTCGCCGCCGCCGCGCTGGTCCTGACCGGTATCGGCCTGGTGTGGGGCCTGGTCTTCTCGCCCGCCGATTGGCAGCAGGGCGATGCGGTGCGGATCATGTACGTGCATGTGCCCGCCGCCTGGCTGGCCTCCGCGGGCTATCTGTCGCTGGCACTCAGTTCCGCCGTCGCCTTGGTCTGGCGCCATCCCCTGGCCGATCTCGCGGCGGTCGAGATCGGGCCGGTCGGCGCGGCTTTCACCGCGCTCTGCCTTTCCACCGGAAGCCTCTGGGGCAAGCCGATGTGGGGCGCGTGGTGGGTGTGGGACGCGCGGCTGACCTCGGTGCTGGTGCTGTTCTTCCTCTATCTCGGCCATATCGCGCTGGTGCGCGCCTTCGACAGCCCCGAGCGCGGGTATCGGGCCGGGGCCATCCTCGCACTGGTCGGCGTCATCAACCTGCCGATCATCAAGTTCAGCGTCGATTGGTGGAACACCCTGCACCAGCCGGCCACCATCACGCTCACCGGGGCGCCGACGATGTATATCGGGATGCTCTGGCCGCTGCTGTTCACCACGCTGGGCTACACGCTGGGCTTCGCCGCCATCGTCACGGCGAGGCTGCGCGCGGCGGTCATGGAGCGGCGGATCAGGGCGTTGCTGATGGCTCGCGCGGTGGAAGCGGAGGCGCTGACTTGACGCACCTGCCCTATGTCGCGGGCGCCTACGCGCTTGGCCTGGTGATTCCAGGGGGGTTCGCGATCGCCGCCTGGATGCGGATGCGAACGGCGGCGCGGCGGCTCGCCGCGATCGACCCGCGCGCGCGGCGGCGCGCATGACCCGCAAGCGCCGGCGGCTTTACGTGCTCCTGGCCTGCGGGCTTGGCCTCGGCTCGGCCAGCGCGCTCGCGCTGTCGGCGTTCAGCGGCAACCTGGTGTTCTTCATCTCGCCTTCCGAGATCGCCGACAAGGCGCCGCTGCCCGGCCGGGTCTTCCGTCTGGGCGGGCTGGTGGAGGCGGGCAGCGTGCGGCGCGCGACGGTCGATGGCCACCCGGAGGCGGTGTTCCGCGTCACCGACGGACGCGCCGCGGTACGGGTGGACTACGCCGGCGTGCTGCCCGACCTGTTCCGCGAGGGCCAGGGCATCGTGGCACTCGGCGCCGTCGCGCCCGACGGCAGCTTCCGCGCCTCCGAGGTGCTGGCCAAGCACGACGAGAACTATATGCCGAAAGAGGTCGTGGAGGCCTTGAAGAAGAGCGGACGCTGGAACCCGACCGCTGGCCCCCCGCCCACCGCCGCGAGCTGGGACGGGGTTGGGGTCAAGCCGGTGGCGGACCGATGATGGCCGCTTCCCTCACCCGGCGTGCTGGCGCACGCCGACCTCTCCCGCCGCGCGGGAGAGGTGATCCGAGATTCCTTGCTTTCACCTCTCCCGCATGGCGGGAGAGGTCGCCGCGCCTCGGCGCGGCGGGTGAGGGTTCCGCATGACGCCCGAACTCGGTCATTTCGCGCTGGCGCTGGCCGTCGCACTCGCCGGAGCACAGGCGGTGCTGCCGCTCTGGGGCGCGCAAAGGCGCGATCCCCGACTGATGGCCGCCGCGCCGGCGCTTGCCCTGGGCCAGTTGATCGCCCTTGCAACCGCCTACGGATGCCTGATCGCCAGCGCCCTGGCGGACGATTTCTCGGTGCTCGGTATCGCCCAGTATTCAAGCAGCACCGAACCGTTGTTCTACAAGGTCACCGGCACCTGGGGGAACCACGAGGGCTCGATCCTGCTCTGGTGCCTGATCCTGGCGCTGTGCGGCGGCGTGGTCGGGCTGTTCGGGCGCAACCTCCCCTCGGCGCTGCGCGCACGAGTGATCGGCGTGCTGGGTGCCACCTCGGCCGGCTTCCTGCTGTTCGCGCTGACCGTCTCCAACCCGTTCGCCCGCGTCTGGCCGCCGCCGGTCGAGGGGCAGAACATCAACCCGCTGCTGCAAGACCCCGGCCTCGCCATCCACCCGCCCATCCTGTACGCGGGATATGTCGGCTTCGCGATCCCGTTCGCCTTCGCGGTGGCGGCGTTGCTGGAGGGTCGCGTCGATGCCGCCTGGGGGCGCTGGGTGCGGCCCTGGACGCTCGCCTCCTGGTGCCTGCTGACGGGCGGCATCGCGCTCGGCTCCTGGTGGGCCTATTACGAGCTGGGCTGGGGCGGCTACTGGTTCTGGGACCCGGTGGAGAACGCCTCGCTGCTGCCGTGGCTCACCGGCACCGCGCTCCTGCATTCGGCGATCGTGGTCGAGAAGCGCGAGGCGCTGAAGATCTGGACCATCCTGCTCGCCATCGGCACGTTCTCGCTCAGCCTGTCGGGCACGTTCATGGTGCGCTCGGGGCTGCTCAATTCGGTGCATAGCTTCGCTAACGACCCGACGCGCGGCGTATTCATCCTGGCGCTGCTCGCCCTGGTGATCGGCGGCAGCCTGCTGCTGTTCGCGCTGCGCGCCCCGGTGCTCTCGCCCGCCGGACTGTTCGCCCCGGTCTCGCGCGAGGGCGCGCTGGTGCTGAACAATATCCTGCTCTGCTCCATCGCCGCCGTGGTGCTGACCGGCACGATGTATCCGCCGCTGGCCGAGCTGGCCTTTGGCGCCAAGCTGAGCGTCGGCCCTCCCTATTTCCACGACACGGTGTTGCCGCTGGCCGCGCCGCTGTTCGCCGCGATGAGCCTCGGCCCGGTCCTGCCCTGGAAGCGGGCCGATCTGGGCGCGGCGCTGCTGAAGCTGTGGTGGGCGGCCCTGGTGGCGGCCCTGGTCGGCATCGCCGCAGGCCTCGGCGTGCGCCAGGCCTTCGCCGCGCTCGGCTTTGCTGCCGCCGCGTGGCTCATCCTGGGGGCGAGCGTCGAGCTGGTGTCTCGTGTGCGGCTGTTCCGCCAGCCCTGGCAAGCGACCCGCGCCCGGCTGGGTGCGCAGCCCCTCGCGGTGTGGGGTGCGGCGGTGGCGCATGCCGGGCTGGGGGTCACGGTAGCCGGCATCGCGGGGATGGCGCTGGCGAGCAGCGCGGTGGTCGCGGTCAAGCCCGGCCAGACCGTCGCGGTCGGCGGCTATGACTGGACGCTGCTCGGCCTGCATGACGCGCCGGGGCCGAACTACGCCTCGCGCGAGGCGGATCTGCGCGTCACCCGGAACGGGAGCCTCGTGGCGCTGCTGCATCCCTCGCGCCACACCTTCACGGCGCAGCAACAGACCGTCAGCGACACCTCGATCACCACCAACGGGTTGCGCGACCTTTATGCCGTGCTCGGCGACGAGCGCGATGGCGCGGTGGTGCTGCGCCTGCACGTGAACCTGCTCGCGCCGTGGATCTGGCTGGGCGCGCTGGTGATGGCCGCGGGCGGGGCGCTGTCGCTCGCCGACCGCCGGTTGCGCATCGGCGCCCCGTCGCGCCGGCGGCGCGCCGCGCAGGTAGTGCCGGCGGAGTGATGGCATGGATACGCTGACACGCCGCCGCCTCCTGCTGCTCGGGCCGCTAGCGATCGCCGCCGGGGCTGGAGGCGCCGCCGCCGCGCTGCTCATGCGCATGCAGGAGGGGCGCTACGACCCTCATGCGCTGCCCTCGATGCTGGTCGGCAAGAAGCTGCCTTCCTTCGCCCTGCCCGGACAGCCTCCCTCCGCCGGCTTCTCGGCCGCCGAGATCACCGCCCAGGGCCAGCCGGCGGTGGTGAACTTTTTCGCCTCGTGGTGCGTACCGTGCGCGCAGGAGGCGCCGGCCCTCGCCTCCTTGCAGCAGGCCGGCGTCCGGCTGTGGGGCATCGCCTACAAGGACACGCCGGACGCCACGACGCGCTTCCTCGACCGCTACGGCGATCCGTATGTGCGGGTCGCGCGGGACCAAGCGGGGACGGTCGGAATCGACTTCGGGCTGTATGGCGTCCCGGAAAGTTTTGTGGTGGACGGCGCGGGCGTGGTCCGCTGGCGCTGGACGGGCGGCTTGTCGGCCGATTCCGTGCGCCAGGATCTGCTGCCGCGGCTGAGGTCGCTGTCATGAGGCGCCTGCTGGCCACCGTTGCAGTGCTGCTGGCCCTGACGGGCGCGGCGCGGGCGGTAAGCGATCCGGGCGAGATGCTCCCCAATCCGGCTCAGGAACGGCGCGCGGAGGCCCTCGGCGACCAGCTCCGCTGCCTGGTCTGCCAGAACGAGAGCATCGAGCAGTCCGATGCCGACCTGGCGAAGGATCTGCGGCGAATTATCCGCCAGCGGATCGCCGCTGGCGAGAGCGATCGTCAGGTCATTGGCTGGATGGTGGCACGCTACGGCGACTTCATCCGGCTGTCCCCGCCGTTCGACGCCATGACGACTCTGCTCTGGGGCGCGCCGATGATCGCCGTCGCGGTCGGCGCCGGCGCAGCGCTGCTGGCCCGCCGCCGCCCGAACGCGCCGCCGCCCCCGCTGTCGGAGGCTGAGCGGCAGCGCCTGGCCGAGCTGCTGGAGCGTTGATGGAGGAAATGACGGTGATCTGGCTCGCTGCGGCGCTGCTGGCCGGCGCGGCGCTGGCCCCGCTCGCGCTTACGCTGCGTCCCGCGCTGACCGCCCGTGGGCGGCGGGAGGCGGCGCTGGCCTTGCATCGGGCGCAGCTCGCTGAACTCGACCGCGATCTGGCCGAAGGGCGCATCGCGAGCGCCGAGCATCATGGCGCGGTGCTGGAAGTCGAGCGGCGCCTGCTGAACGCGGCGGCCACGGGGGAACCGGTCTCGACGGCCGCGCCGCGCGCTCCGGTCTGGACGGCGCTCGCCCTGGTGCCGCTCGCGGCGGCGCTGCTCTATCTCACAGGTGGGTCTCCGGGGCTGCCGGCCGCGCCGCTCAAGGCCCGCATCGCGGCCGCCGAGCAGCGTGTGCGCGACGAGGCGCAGATGATCGAGAAGCTGCGGGCGGTGCTGAGCACCCTCGACCCGCGCTCCGAGAAGGCGCGGGAAGGCTACGTGCTGCTGGGTGGAGCGGAAGCGCGGCTCGGTGATCTGGCGGGCGCGGCCGAGGCCTGGAAGGTCGCCCTCGCCGCGCGGTTCGACCCGACCCTGGGGGCAGAGGCGGCCGAGGCCACGGCGGAGGCGAGCGGGCGCGTGACCGACGAGGCCGCTGCGCTGTTCCGCCGAGCGCTGGCCTCCGCGCCGCCCGAAGCGGCGTGGCGAACGATGGCCGAACGGCGGTTGGCCGAATACCATGGCCATCAATGATGGAATTGTAATGTCTGTTAAGCGATCGTGATGGGTCTAAGCAACCACAAAGGCGCTAACGCCGTTAATCATTGGGGCAGGTGACCAGCGTCCCGCCAGCTAACGCAAGGTGCGAATCATCGCAAGCCGGAGTAGCGGGCCCATGGGCGCGGTGGAGGCGGAACGATGAGCAGCACAATCACGGAGGCCGGCGAGGGCCTGGCGGGAGGTACTCAGGACGACGATCGTGGAGCTGGTTCGCCGTGACGGGCCGGACCTGTCGGCGCGACAGCTTGGGGTGTTCCTCACCTGCTATCTGGATCCCGAGGCGCAGACCGTCCGGGGTCTCGCGGCAAAGCTCGGCGTCTCCAAGCCCGCGATCACCCGTGCGCTCGATCGGCTGACGGAGTTCGACCTGGTCAAGCGCAAGACCGACCCGCTGGACCGGCGAAGCGTGCTGGTGCAGCGCACCCCTGCCGGAATGTCGTTCCTACGCGAGTTGCGCAGCGTTCTGCGCGAAGCGGCGGCGGGGGCCAATCTCAAGCTGCCAGCCGAGCCAGCCGCAACGCCCCGCGCGCGCGTGCCCGAGTTGCGGCCCGCGCATTAGGGTCACGTTGGCCCACGACCCGGCGCGTCCCGCTCCCTGGGGGCAGGACGCCGGCTGCGCTAGCGGGACGTACGATGATCTGACAGCTGCACTCGGCGCGCTGCTCGAAGGCGAGACCGATGCGCTGGCGAACGTCGCCAATGCCGCGGCGGCCCTGTTCGGCGCTCTTCCGGATCTCAACTGGGCTGGGTTCTACATCCTGCGGGGAGAAGATCTGGTGCTTGGTCCGTTCCAAGGGCTGCCCGCCTGCGTGCGCATCCCCCTCGGGCGCGGAGTGTGCGGCACGGCCGCGGCCGAGCGCCGGGCGCTGCTGGTGTCCGACGTCGCCGAGTTCCCCGGCCATATCGCCTGCGACCTCGCGTCGCGTTCCGAACTTGTCGTGCCCATATTCGATACCGGGCGAACTCGTCGGCGTCCTCGACCTCGACAGCCCGCGGCCAGGACGCTTTGCCTCGCCCGACCTGGAGGGCTGCGCGCGCATCGCGGCGCTGCTCGCCCCGCACGTCGCGCGGCTTTAAAGGCGTAAGCATGAACACGGTCCGACCCGAGCCTTGGTCCCGTCGCCCCCGAACCGGATGGTTCTGGTTCGTCCTGCTGGGTGTCCTGCAAATCCTGCTGGGAGTGTTCGCCTGGTTCGACGTGGTGGCCGCGACCCTGGCGGGCACCGTGTTCATCGGTGCCGCCCTCGTTGTCGGCGGGATCTTGCAGATCCTGCATTCGCTGCTGGACCGGAGCTGGGGCGGGTTCCTGCTGCATGTGCTCAGCGGCATTCTGTACGCGGTTGGCGGCTTCCTGATCATGGCCGAGCCGGTGCAAGGGTCGGTGGTCCTGACCATCGCGATCGCCGCCCTGCTGATCGTCGCCGGCATCGCGCGCGTGACGCTCGCGGTCAGCCATTGGCATCTCGGCGGATCGGGGCTGCTTCTGGTCGGCGGCCTCATCAGCATCGGCGTCGGCGTAGGCCTCTATGTCACGCTGCCATGGTCAGGGTTGTGGGTGCTGGGCACCTTGATCGCGGTCGAGCTGATCTTCCACGGCGCCGCCTGGTTCGAATTCGGCCTGTCGCTGCGGCGCCTGGATCGACCGATCCCTTGATGCCACTGCCCGTGATTACTGCCCTGCTCTCCCTCGTTCCCGCGCAGGAGGTTATGCGGGAATTCGCTTTTCACTTTGCCGGCGGGTGGCGATGGCATGGGCGCTGGAGGATGGTGGAGAGCGCCGTCGTGCGCCGCCGCGGGCGGGTGCACGCCTCGCTGGGTTTGCTTGCCTAGACCAAGCGCGCATGGCTCAAGCCGCCGACTACGTCCACTTCTGGGCTAAGTTTGCAGCGGTGATGGCGGTGCGCCTCGGCTGCTTCGCACTTGCGTCCGCGGGTGTCGTGACCACCCTACGCATCGCCCATAGCGGTTAAGGGCGGCGTGGACCCGCCCCTCGGAGATGATCGAGCCAGAAGACAAAGCGCTGTTCGTCGAAAGACTATTGAAACAAAGACGTTAGCCCATCCTCGCTCGCCGCGCACCGCCCGCGCTCGGTGATCAGCCCGCTCACCAGCCGCGCCGGGGTCACGTCGAAGGCGGGGTTGGCGGCTGGGCTGCCGTCGGCGGCGACGCGCACCGTCTGCACCGTGCCGTCGGGTGCGCGGCCGGTGATGTCCGTGACCTCGGCCTCGGCGCGTTCCTCGATCGGGATGCCGGCGAGGCCGTCCGCTAGCTGCCAATCGATGGTGGAGGAGGGCAAGGCGACCCAGAACGGCACGCCGTTGTCGTGCGCCGCCAGGGCCTTGAGATAGGTGCCGATCTTGTTCGCGGCGTCACCCGTGCGCGTCACCCGGTCGGCGCCGACGATCGCCAGATCGACCTTGCCGCGCTGCATCAGGTGCCCCCCGGCATTGTCGGCGATCACGGTATGCGCGACGCCGTGCTTGCCGAGCTCGAACGCGGTCAGCGCGGCGCCCTGGTTGCGCGGGCGGGTCTCGTCCACCCAGACATGCAGCGCGATCCCCGCCTCGTGCGCCTTGTAGATCGGCGCCAGCGCCGTGCCCCAATCGACCGTCGCCAGCCAGCCGGCGTTGCAATGGGTGAGCACGTTCACCGGCGCATCGGGCTTGCGGCGCGCTACCGCCTCGATCAGAGGCAGGCCATGTTGCCCGATCGCCTCGTTGCGCGCGGCGTCTTCGTCGGCGATCGCCGCGGCCTCGGTATAGGCGGTGGTCACACGGGATGAAACGGCGGTATTTCGTAGCCGGGTCAGCATCCGCTCCAGCGCCCAGCGCAGATTGACCGCGGTGGGCCGGGTCGCGGCCAGCGTCTCGGCCGCGCGCTCCATCGCCTCGGTGGAGGGGTCGGCGCGCAGCGCCAGGCACAGCCCGTAGGCGGCGGTGGCGCCGATCAGCGGAGCGCCGCGCACCTGCATGGCGCGGATCGCGTGCGCCGCCTGATCGAGCGTCTCGAGCCGCGCGAGTTCCAGAGACCACGGCAGGCGCGTCTGGTCGATGATCCGCACTGGCCAGCCCCCGTCGGGCGAGCCGTCTTCGGAATCGACCCATATCGAGCGATAGGCCACGCCGTCGATCTTCATGGTGCCCCTAGATGCGCTGGTGCAGCACGCAGACCAGCGTGAACAGCCGCCGCGCGGTGTCGAAGTCGATCGCGACCTTCCCGGCCAGCCGCTCGCGCAGCAGCGCTGCGCCTTCGTTGTGCAGGCCCCGCCTTCCCATGTCGATCGCCTGGATGCGCGCCTCGCGCCCTTCCTGCACCGCCTGCATGTGGCTGTCCACGAGAAGCTGGTAGTCCTTGATCAGCCCGCGGAACGGCCCCAGCGCCAGCGCGACCACAGCCAAAGGCGTGTCGTCGGCACGGCGCGTGTCGAGCACCAGCCGCCCTTCCTGGATCGACAGGTGCAGCACATAGGGACCGTTGGCCGGACGCTGCTTGACCGTCAGCGGCGCGAAATGGTTCTCCGCGGCGAGGTCGTCGACCGCCTGCGCGCGATCGGCCTCCTGCAGCGGCGAGATGCGCGTCAGTGCCTCTCCCTCCAGCACCACGCGCACGAGCCGCGCATCGTTCGGGGTGCCCGGCTCGGCGCTGGCCGGCAACGGCGCAGTCATTCTGCCGGATCGGGCTGCTTGAGCATCCCGAGCGAGACCATCGCGCCAAGCACCCCGCCCTTGATCGGCCGCAGCAAGACAAGGCACAGCACGGCCGTGAGCGGCAGGAAGATGGCCGCCACCTCCCAGTCGGGCGGGTTCTGCATGCGCTCCATCAGCAGCATCAACGGCACCACGATGTGTCCGACGATGAGGATGGTGAAATAGGGTGGCGCGTCGTCGGCGCGCGCCGAGCCGAGCGGGGCGGCGCAGACGCGACACTGGGGAACCACCTTCAGGAACCCGTCGAACGAGTGCCCGTCCCCGCAGGCGGGGCAGTGCCCGAGCAGGCCGCGCGCGATGGCGGTGCCGAGCGGCGGCACGGGCCAAGCGGGCACCGCGGTCGAGCGATTGGGCTGCCAGAGAGTATGGGCCATGCGGAGGCGTCCTGTCGGTGCGAAGCGGTGGCCGGGCATAGCGCAGCCGCCGACAGCCTGCCATATCGGCAGCCTTGATCGGCCTTGCCAGTGCCGAGAGGAGCCCGCATGGCACGTATCCTTTTCATCAACCCCAACCGCTCGACGCGGTGCGGGGATGCGATCACGGCGGCGGTGGCGCCGTGGCGGCGTCCGGGCGGTCCGACACTGGAGGTGGTCTCGCTGCCGGACGGGCCGGAGGCGATCTATAGTTGGCGCGACTGGCACGCCGCCGTGGAGCCGATCTGTCAACGCATCGAGCGCGAGCCCGCCCGCGCCTATGTGATCGCCTGCGCCTCCGACCCTGGGATCGAGGCCGCGCGCGCCATCACTCCCCGTCCCGTTCTCGGCGTGTTCCGCGCCGCCGTCGCCGCCGCCGTAGCGCGCGCCGAGCGGTTCGGGGTGGTGGCGATCGTCGAGGCATCGAAGGCCCGGCACATGGCCGCGCTGCGCGCCATGGGGCTGGAGGAGAGGCTCGCGGGGGAGGTCGCCCTGGACGTCGGCATGGACACGCTGCTCGACCCCCTCGCCGCGCGCTGTCGTCTTGTGTCGGCCGCACGAGCCTGCGTCCGCGCGGGTGCGGAGACGGTGATCCTGGGATGCACCGGCATGGCCCATCATCGCGCCACCGTGGAAGCGGAGGTGGGCGTACCGATCATCGAGCCGTGTGAGGCGGGGGCGGCGCTGGCGCTGCTGGCGGTTGCGGGGTGATCAAGCAGGCGCCCTACCCTTCACCGCCCGACCGATTTCCGTCGCCCTGTTGTGTTCGTCATAAATTCGACTTCGTTATATTCTCGTCAAAGTTGCATCTTCTCTGGCTCGTGACTTCCGGTTGCATACCTTCCACTCTAGGTCCTCCGGGCAGGCGAAAGGAGATTTCCGATGCTGAAACGGATGCTGCAGTCGCTGTCATCCACCGCCGAGATCGGCTTTCCGGAGGTGCCGCCGCCGCGCCCACAGCCGAAGCCGCTGCCGGAGGCGGCGCTACGGCATGCGTATGAGCCGACGACACCGCTGCGCGGCTCGACCATCGGCCCGATGTGGCGCGATCCGGGGGTGGCGCGATCGGACTCTCAACGCACTTAGGCGTTTAGGGCGCGGCGGCGGCGGCGTAAGTGCCGATCTTCCGCCAGGTGCGGAACGCATACACAGGAGCAGATGGACGCCTTCCTCGATCTCGGCATAGGCGCGAACGCTGGCCAGGCGTCGCTCGCGATAGTCGCCTCGCTGTCGTTGTAGCCGTGATCAGGTGCTTGGTGCCGTTCAGGCTACGGAGCAGGTCGGCCACCCGCTCCGGCTTGGGGCGGACGGCGAAGTCGCCGAGGTGACCGATTTCGTCCTCCGGCCCGACAACGCGGTTCCAGTGCTCGACCATCGCCTGGTCAATCTGGGCCACGGAGGCAAACGGGCGTCGGTAGAAGGACCGGCAGTGGGGGTTAGCGGTCAAGCCAGGGCGGCACTGGCAGGTTCTTTTCCCGCAAGAACGCCGGGTTGAACAGTTTCGATTGATACCGAGCCCCGCCGTCGCAGAGGATCGTCACGACCGTGTGCCCTCTCCCCAGCTCGCGGGCAAGGCGGATCGCCGCCGCGACGTTGATGCCGGTCGATCCGCCCAGCACCAGGCCCTCATGCTCGACGAGGTCGAAGATGATCGGCAGCGCCTCCTCATCGGGGATGCGGAGCGCGGCGTCGATCGGAGCGCCCTCCAGGTTCTTCGTAATTCGGCTGTTGCCGATGCCTTCGGTGATGGAGCTTCCTTCGGCCAGCAGCTCGCCCCGCGTGTAGTGGTTGTAGAACGCCGAGCCCATCGGGTCGGCGAGCACGATGCGCACCCCGGGCTTGCGCGCCCTCAGCGCCAAGCCGACGCCGGCGATGGTCCCGCCGGTGCCGGCCGAGCAGGTGAAGGCATCGACCCGACCTTCCGTCTCGGCCCAGATCTCCTCGCCGGTGGTCCGCCGGTGCCCCTCGCGGTTGGCCACGTTGTCGAACTGGTTGGCCCAGATCGCACCGTTCGGTTCGGTCTCGGCCAGCTCCGCCGCCAGCCGTTCGGAGGCGCGAACGTAGTTGCCCGGGTCACGGTAGGGCTTGGCCGGCACCAGCCGCAGATCGGCGCCGATGAGGCGCAGGAAGTCCTTCTTCTCCTGACTCTGCGTCTCCGGCATGACGATGATGGTGCGGTAGCCGCGCGCATTGCCGACCAGCGCCAGTCCGATCCCGGTATTGCCCGCGGTGCCTTCCACGATGGTGCCGCCAGGCCGCAGCCGCCCTTCCGCCTCGGCGTCCTCAACGATCGCCAGCGCGGCTCGGTCCTTGACCGAACCACCTGGGTTGAGGAACTCGGCCTTGCCGAGGATCTCACAGCCGGTCGCATCGGACGCGCGCCTGAGACGAATGAGCGGCGTGTTGCCGATCGCGCCGAGGAAGCCGTCGCGGATTGTCACGAGGGCGACCGCCTGAGCTCATGCGCCGGGGTCGGAAGGGCGGTCGCGGCGCCTGCCATCCGCCGCTCGGTTTCGGCGATGTACTGGCGCGTCAGCGGCACCGCGGTCTGGTCATGGGCGAGCTGGATCTGGAAGACCATCATGTTCTCGCGCCGGAACGACAACTCGGCCCCGGCGAGATAGAACTCGAACATGCGGCAGAACCGCTCGTCGTACAGCGCGGCGATGGCGTCGCGGTTGGCGGCGAACCGCCGGCGCCAGTGCCGCACGGTCTCGGCGTAGTGCAGCCGCAGGATTTCCATGTCGGTGGTGAGCAGGCCGGAGCGCTCGATCGCCGGGAACACCTCCGACAGCGCCGGACAGTAGCCGCCGGGGAAGATGTACTTGTTGATCCACGGATTGGTGGTGCCCGGCTTTTCGTTGCGGCCAATCGCGTGCAGCACCGCCACGCCGTCCGGCTTCAGGCAGCGGGCGAGGGTGGCGAAGAACTGCCGGTAATGGACCACTCCGACATGCTCGAACATGCCGACCGAAACGATGCGGTCGAAGCGCTCGGCGACCGAACGGTAGTCCAGCAGCTCGAAGCGGACCCGATCGGTCAACCCCTCGGCCTCGGCCCGGGCGCGCGATTCCGCCAGCTGCTCGGTGGACAGCGTCACCCCCAGCACGCGCGCGCCGTAGTCGCGTGCGAGGGTAATCCCCAGCCCGCCCCAGCCCGAGCCGATGTCGAGCACCGTCAGGTCCGGGCGGTTCAGGCACAGCTTGGCCGCGAGATGGTGCTTTTTCGCCGCCTGCGCCTCCTCCAGCGTCTCGTCGCCGCGCGGAAAGTACGCGCACGAGTATTGCCGGTCGCGGTCCAGGAACAGGCTGTAGAGCCGCCCATTGAGATCGTAGTGGTGCGCGACGTTGCGCCGGGCGCGCGGCGCCGGGTTGTATTGGTCGATCCACCTTCGGGTCGCGGCGAGGCTGGTGCGCAGCCCGGCCACGGGATGGCCGCTGGCGTTGGCCATGAGGTTGGTCATGAGCAGGTCCAGCACCTGGTAGAGGTCGCAGCCTTCCGGGGCCAACCCGCCGTCCATGTAGCACTCCCCCGCCGCAAGCGTGGGATTGAGCAGCAGGCGCCGGATGGTGGCGTTGTCACGCAGTCTCAGCCCCGCCTCGGGGCCCGATCCGGGCGGGCCGCCATAGGAAGTGGTGCTGGAATCAGGCCAGCTTATGGTCAGCCTTCCCCGCGTGATGAACCGCTTCAGGATGGCATCCAACGCAGCACGCATCTCCGGCCCCTCATTGCGGGTGCATCACCGTGGGAACAATGGCCAAACCGGCCGGTGCCGTCAAAGCAGGGCATGGCGGCGCGGGTTGCACGCCGCCACGCGCATCTCAGCCGAAATGCCTTCAGCCAAGATGCCGGGCGAAGAATTCGAGCGTGCGCTGCTGGGCCAGATCGTAGTCCTTCTGGCTGAAGCTGCCGCGTTCGTCGCAGCCGAAGCCGTGGCCGGCGCCGTCGTACACGTAGATCTCGGCTTTTGGCTGGGCGCTGCGGATCGCATCCACGTCGGTCATCGGGATCGACTGGTCGGTCTCGCCGAAATGCATCTGCACCGGGCAGTTCGGCCGCTCGTCCTTGGTGCCGGCAATGCCGCCGCCATACCAGCAGGATGCGGCGGCGAAGCTGCGGCTGCGGGTCGCTCCCCACCACGCGACGGTGCCGCCGAAGCAGTAGCCGACGATGCCAAGCTTCTTGCCCTTCAACTGCGCGGCGGCGGCCTCGACGTCGGCCATCACCTGCGCGTCGGTCAGCTTCATGCGATAGTCGCGCCCCTTGCCGATATCCTCCTGGGTATAGCCGAGCTCCACCCTCGGCTCGACCCGGTCGAACAGCGCCGGCGCGCACACCGCATAGCCGGACGCAGCGAAGCGGTCGGCCATGGTCCGGACATGATGGTTGACGCCGAAGATCTCCTGGATCACCACGACGCCCTTGGTCGCGGCCTCCGGACCGGCGATGTAGGCCGACAGGCTGTGGCCGTCCGATGCCTTCAGATTGATGATGTTGCCCATGAGCTTCTCCCCTAGCTGGTGGGCGGCAGGATGGAGCGCGGAACCGGGGCGTCAACCCCGCCGGTTTCCGCCGGCCGCGTGCTCTGGCCTTGTTCTCAAGCGGCCTGCTAGACTAGACGACCGAATCGGCCCGCCAGCCCGGCGCGTTGGGGTGATACTGCAATGAAATTCAAGGCGGACCGCGCCTCGCTGCTGAAGGCGCTGGCCCATGTGCAAAGCGTCGTGGAGAAGCGCAACACGATCCCGATTCTGGCGAACGTGATGATCGCGGTGCGCGACGGCGCGCTGACCTTGACCGCGACCGACATGGAAATCGCGATCGTGGAGGACGTGGCGGCGTCCACGGCGCGGCCGGGCGCCTGCACCGCGCCGGCCGCGACTCTCTATGACATCGTGCGCAAGCTGCCGGACGGCGCCGAGGTGGAGCTGGAGCATCCGGGCGGGGAAGCGCAGCTCGCGCTCCGCGCCGGGCGCTACAACACCAATCTGGTCGTGCTGGCGACCGAGGATTTCCCGCAGATGACGGCGGGCACGTTGCCGCACCATTTCAGCCTGTCCGCCCAGCAGCTCCGCAGCGTGATCGACCGCACGCGCTTCGCGATCAGCACCGAGGAGACGCGGTATTATCTGAACGGCATCTATCTCCATGCCGCCGAGTCCGAAGGCACGAGCGTGCTGCGCGCGGTGGCGACGGACGGGCACCGGCTGGCCCGGGTCGAGCAGCCACTTCCCGAAGGCGCGACCTCGATGCCGGGCGTGATCGTGCCTCGCAAGACGGTGGGCGAGCTGCGCAAGCTGCTCGACGAAGTGAGCGGCGACGTGGCCATCGGGTTGTCCGACACACAAATCCAGTTTCGTTTTGATAACATCCTGCTCACCAGCAAGCTGATCGACGGCACCTTCCCCGAATA
Organism: uncultured Pseudomonadota bacterium; assembly: GCA_963830565.1. Taxonomy (GTDB): domain Bacteria; phylum Pseudomonadota; class Alphaproteobacteria; order Acetobacterales; family Acetobacteraceae; genus DATFDN01. The sequence goes on along the minus strand of CAWHMO010000005.1, from coordinate 329,069 downwards.
CGAGCGGGTGATCCCGCGCGGCAACGACAAGGTGCTGCGGGTCAACAAGACGGATTTTGCCCAGGCGGTGGCGCGGGTGGCGGCGATCTCGGCCGAGAAGCAGCGGCCGGTGAAGCTGGAGGTGAGGCCCGACCTGCTGGTGCTGTCCGCCTCCAGCCCCGAATCCGGCGTCGCCAGGGAGGAGCTCGAACTCCGACCGCGTGCAGTACAAGTTCGACTCCGCTGGAGATCGGCTTCCAGGCCCGCTATCTCAACGACATCACCGATCAGATCAATGAACGGGTGGAGTTCCGCTTCGCCGACGGCGCCGCTCCCACCGTGGTCGTGGACGGCGCCGACGAGAGCGCGCTGTATGTGCTGATGCCGATGCGGGTTTGAGGCCGCTCGGTAGCAATTCACCACGGAGGCACTGAGAGAGTTCGCCTCCGTGATCTCCGTGCCTCCGTGGTGACCCCTCTTGCTCCGCCTCCAGCGCGTAAGCCTGTCCGAGTTCCGCAACTACCCCGCGCTCACCTGGCGCCCGGCGTCGCGCATCAGCGTGCTGTTCGGGCCCAATGGCAGCGGCAAGACCAATCTCCTGGAAGCCGTCTCGCTGCTGGCACCTGGGCGCGGCCTGCGCGGCGCGCGCATCGCCGATTTGGCGCGGCGCGCGCCGGGGGCGGGCGGGCGCTGGGCGGTTGCGGGCCGTTTCCTGACCCTGGACGGCCCGCATGACGTTGGCACCGGCACCCCGCCCGATGGCCCGACGGATCGGCGCACCTTTCGCCTCGACGGCGAGCGCCCGCGCAGCCAGGCCGAGATCGCGGCCCGCATCACCGCGGTCTGGCTCACGCCGCCGATGGACCGGCTGTTCCAGGAGGGTGCGTCGGGCCGCCGGCGCTTCCTCGACCGGCTGGTACTGGCGCTGGAGCCCGCCCATGCCCGCGTGCTCGCCGCCCATGATACGGCGCTAGCCGAACGCGGCCGCCTGCTGGCGCGCGGCGGGGCGGATCGGGCGTGGCTCGCCGGACTGGAGGACGAGATCGCGCTGCACGCGGTCGCCGCCACCGCTTCGCGGATGGCGCTGGCGGGCCGCCTGGACGCGGCGCTCGCCGCCGGCGTGGTGCCCGGCTTTCAGCCCGTGCGCCTCGCCCTGGACTGCCCGATCGCCGCTCGCCTGGACGCCGCGCCGGCGGTCGCCGTGGAGGACTGGCTGCGCGCTTCCCTGGCCGCGTCGCGGGCGCGCGATGCCGAGACCGGCGGGGCCGGCTTCGGTGCCCATCGCTGCGACATGGTGCTCAGCGACCCCGCCACCGGCCTGCGAGCGGCGCTGGCCAGCACCGGCGAGCAGAAGGCCCTGCTGCTGGCCGTCGTGCTCGCCCATGCCGGGCTGATCGCCGAGGCGCGCGGCTTCGCGCCCCTGCTGCTGCTGGACGAGCCGGCGATGCACCTCGATCCGGCTCGCCGCGCCGCGCTGTTCGCCGCGATCGCCGCGCTGCCGGCGCAGGTGCTGATGAGCGGCACCGACGCCGAGACCTTCCTCCCGCTCGCCGACCGGGCGGAAGGGCTGCGCACCGGCGGCGGCGCGCTGTCGCACGACCCAAGGTTCTCCGCCGCCGAGCCGATTGTTTCGGAGAATATTCCCACTCGGGCGCCCGGTGGGCCGATTCCCCCTGGGCCGGAGCCCCTGTAGCGGCTATATATCTAGAGTACACGCGAACCACCCAAGGGGACCAGCAAGGCATGTCCGAAACCGCCGGGGAGCGGCCTGACTCCGACGCCTATGACGCCTCCTCCATCTCGGTCCTCAAGGGGCTGGAGGCGGTGCGCAAGCGGCCCGGCATGTATATCGGCGACACCGACGACGGCTCGGGCCTGCACCACATGGCCTTCGAGATCGTCGACAACGCCGTGGACGAGGCGCAGGCCGGCTTCGCCACGCGGGTCGAACTGGTGCTCAACGGCGACGGCAGCGTGACCGTGCGCGATGACGGACGCGGCATCCCGACCGACATCCACGAGGAGGAAGGCGTCTCGGCCGCCGAGGTCGTGCTGACCCGGCTGCACGCCGGCGGCAAGTTCAACCAGAACAGCTACAAGGTCTCCGGCGGCCTGCACGGCGTCGGCGCCGCGGTGGTCAACGCGCTCTCCGAATGGATGGACGTGCGCATCTGGCGCCACGGCCAGGAGCACTTCATCCGCTTCCGCCATGGCGATGCCGAGGCGCCGCTGGCCACCGTCGGCGTCCCGGACGAGCACGTGACCGGGACCGAGGTGACGTTCAAGCCAAGTTCCGGGACCTTCACCAAGCTCGAATTCGATTATGCGATCTTGGAGCGCCGGCTGCGCGAGCTGGCCTTCCTGAATTCGGGCCTCACCATCGTGCTGCGCGACGAGCGGCACGCCGAGACGCGCGAGTCCGTCATGCGCTACGACGGCGGCCTGGTCGCCTTCGTCGAATGGCTGGACCGCGGCAAGAAGCTCGAGTTCACACCGCCGATCAGCCTGCGCGCCGACGACGAGGCGCAAGGCATCCGCGTCGAGTTCGCGCTGGCCTGGAACGACAGCTATCACGAGACGACGCTCTGCTTCACCAACAACATCCCCCAGCGCGACGGCGGCACCCATCTCGCCGGCTTCCGCGCCGCGCTGACCCGCGTTGTCGGCAGATACGCCGAGAGCATGGGCAAGAAGGACAAGCTGGAACTCGCGCCCGAGGACATCCGCGAGGGGATGACGGCGGTGCTGTCGGTGAAGGTGCCCGACCCCAAGTTCTCCTCGCAGACCAAGGACAAGCTGGTCAGCTCCGAGGTGCAGCCGGTGGTGCAGGCGGCCGCCTCCGACGCTATCGCGCACTGGCTGGAGACCCACCCGAAGGAGGCGAAGGTCGTCGTCCAGAAGGTGATGGACGCGGCCTCGGCGCGCGAGGCGGCGCGCAAGGCGCGCGAACTCACGCGCAAGAAGCCGGGCGACATCTCGACGCTTCCCGGCAAGCTCGCCGACTGCTCCGAGCGCGACCCGGCGAAATCCGAGATCTTCATCGTCGAGGGCGATTCCGCCGGCGGCTCGGCCAAGCAGGGCCGGGACCGCAAGTTCCAGGCGATCCTGCCGCTGCGGGGCAAGATCCTGAACGTGGAACGGGTGCGCCGCCTGCGGATGATCGAGAGCGAGCAGATCGGCACGCTCATCACCGCGCTTGGCACCGGCATCGGCCAGGACGACGTCGATCGCGGCGGCTTCGACGCCGCCAAGCTGCGCTACCACCGCATCGTCATCATGACCGACGCCGACGTGGACGGGAGCCACATCCGCACGTTGCTGCTGACCTTCTTCTACCGCCAGATGCCGGAGCTGATCGAGGCCGGCCACCTCTACATCGCGCAGCCGCCGCTGTACCGCGCCAAGCGGGGCAACGACGAGCGTTACCTGAAGGACGACCGGGCGCTGGAGGACTTCCTGCTCGACAAGGCGCTGGACGCGGCGCGGCTGAGCTATGCCGACGGACGGGTGCTGGAGGGCGAGGCGCTGCGCGAGGAGGTGCTATGGCTGCGCGAGGCGCATGCCCGCGTGCGCGGCCTCGCCACGGCCGCCCCGGCCTTCCTAGTCGAGCAGGCGGCCATCGCCGGCGCCCTCACCCCCGACCCCGCCCGGGCCACCGCTGCCGCCCAGACCCTGGCCGCCCGGCTGGACGCGGTCTCGGCTCCGACGGAGCGCGGCTGGATCGTGGCCGGCGACGGCACCAGCCTCACCATGGGCCGGGTGGTGCGCGGCGTCACCGAGAAATACACGCTCGACTTGGCGGCGCTGCGCAGCGCCGAATCCCGCTGGCTCGCCGAACGCGCCGACGCCCTGGCGCAACGCTTCGCCACGCCGGCCCGCCTGCTGCTCGACAAGCAGGAGGCCACCGCCGCCGGCCCGGCCAGCGCCTACGATCGCATCATCGCGCATGGCCGCCGAGGGCTGACGATCCAGCGCTTCAAGGGCCTGGGCGAGATGAACCCGGACCAGCTCTGGCAGACCACGCTAGACCCGGCGACCCGGACCCTGCTGCAGGTGAAGGTGGGCGACATCGAGGACGCAGCGCAGGTGTTCAGCACGCTGATGGGGGATGTGGTGGAGCCGAGGCGGGAGTTTATTGTGGGGAACGCGCTGAAGGTGGCGAATTTGGACGTGTGAGGGGCAAAGTTCCAAGCTGTTCCGATGAAACGAATTTGAGTTGTTCGAGACTGATAATGGTGCCACTGGCCATGGTCGATGCGGCGAAGGGCCACACTGTCGCAAGGGGAAACGTCGCCCTGCTCGCTGGATGATATGGACCCTTGCGAACCGCTATCCGGTCAGGAGGGCCGGCCGGCTCAAGATGGGCCTGCGGCCGGAGCAGAAAAAATTTACGGTTCGCTTGGACCCTCCGCCTGGCCTGATTGGTCCGAACTTTGCCGCGATTGGCCTGCTGCAGCGCGAGCCTGAATATGCGGCCTAATACCAAGGCCTGGTGATCAGTACCATGTGCCCAGTCGCGCAAACCGAGCGACATGATGCGCCAGGGTTGCTCGACGAGCTTGTTCCAAGCGTGGCAGCAGTGGTCGACGAGGTTGTCGTAGCCGGTGAAGATGCGGTTCGAGAGCCAGTTGTCGCGCATGAATTGCCAGACGTTCTCCTGCGCGTTCAGCTCAGGACACTTCGCGGGCAAGGGCACGAGGGTGATGTTGTTCGGCACGTGAAGCCTGGCCGAGGTGTGCCACCCGGCTTGGTCGACCAGCAGCGCCGCATGCCGCCCTGGTGCGACCTCGGGCGAGATGGCGGCCAGGTGCAAGGCCATCGCCTCGATGTTGCAGCGGGGCAGGACGAGGCCCACGGCCTTGCCCTCCTTGGGGCAGATGGCGCCGAAGATGTAGGTCGAGGCGGTGCGCTGGTCCCGTGGTGCTACGGGCCGGGTGCCGCGCTTTGCCCAGCGCCGGGTGACCTTGTTCTTCTGGCCGATGCGGGCCTGATCGCCGAACCAGACCTCGACGTCGCTGGGGTCGACGCCCGCCGCATGCGCGATCGCGTCCAGGCGGGCGGGGAAGTTTTTTTGAACGTCTCGATCGCGCCTTCGGCTTGGGCGTGATGGCGCGGACGCGCGGACAGCTTGCGGCATTGCATCGCGCGCAGCTCGCGGCCGAGTGTCTGCCGGGACACGCTGACCTGGAACTCGTCCCAGACCCATTGGCACAAGTCGATCAGCCGCCAGCGGACCACGCCGTGGACGGCGGGCACAGGCCCGCTCTCGACCATGGCGGCCAGCGCCGCACGTTGCTCGCCATCGAGCCGCGAGGGCTGGCCCGGCGCCTTGCGGTCGATCAGGCCGTCGGGACCATGCGCGTTGAACCGCACGACCCAGTCCCGGATGGCTTGCAGCGTCACGCCGCCGATCGCTGCGGCCTGGGTGCGCGTGGCTCCCTCGTAGATCGCGGCCAGCGCCAGCAAACGGCGAGCCTGGCCAGCGTCCTTGCTCGCGCGTGCCGCACAGCGCAAGCGCGTCGCGTCGAAGTCAGGCCGCAGCGGGATCGGCATGGCGCATTCCTCTCCTGTCGCCAGCCTTGAATCAGACCCCGACCGTCTTGGGAATCCCCCATGAGTCCCGCTCAGCGGGCTTTGGTATAAGTGGAAGAGGAAGGTGATGAGAGTGTTCCTGCTCGGTGCCGGCGCATCGAAGGGCTACGGCAGTTCGCCGACTGGGCACCGCATGCCTATCGCTCGGGACTTTTTCGACACGTTCGATCAATTGGACATTAGCGCCAATCCTTGGGTCCTGATCGAGGGGCTGCTCGGATACCTCATGAATAAAGGCATCGTCGATCCGCACGCCTATTTGCGGTCAGGGATCGACATTGAGGCTTTGCACTCTGAGAAGTCCGTCTCGAATTGGTTGTTCAACGTGCAATCCTTCGTAGCAGGATCATAGCCGAAGCGGCGTAGAGGAAGGCTTCGGCGGATGCGATCGTGGCCTCGAAGTCCTTTGCGAGCCGGCGATTGCGGTTGATCCATGCGAAGAAGCGCTCGACGACCCAGCGGCGGGCGTGCACGGCGAAGCCGACCTGGGCATCGAGCCCGCGCACGATCTCGATGTGGATCGGGCTGGCGAGCGCGACGCGTGGTCCCTGGTAGCCGGCATCGGCAAAAGCGAGTTGCACGAACGGCCAGCTCGGACGCGAGGCCCGCAGCAGCGGTCCAGCTCCGTCGCGGTCCTGCACGCTGGCCGGATGGGCTTGCAGCGTCAGGCCACGGCCGTCCGTATCCACCATAGCGTGCCGTTTGCGCCCCTTGATCTTCTTGCCGGCATCGTAGCCCCGCTCGCCGCCACTCTCGGTCGTCTTGACGCTCTGGCTGTCGATCACCGCCGCCGTTGGGCTGGCATCGCGCCCGACCCGCTCACGATCGAGCATGACCAGGTGGTGGTTTAAGCTCTCCCACACGCCTGTGTCTCGGAGCCGGGCGAACCAGCGATAGACCGTGCGCCAGGGCGGGAAGCAGCGTGGCAGCAACCGCCACGCGATGCCGCCGCGCAGGACATAGAAGATCGCGTTGATGATCTCCCGCATCGGCCAGGCGCGCTTGCGGCCCCATGAGGCCTCGGCCGGCAACAGCGGTTCCAGCGTCTCCCACTCGGCATCAGTCGTGTCGCTTCCATAGCGCAGGCCGGCACGGCTATGCTGCCGCCGGGTGGTCGGGGTCCACATCGAGGGTCTCGTTCAGAGTGTCGCAACCCCGGACGAATTACGGTTTGCCCCGGCCATCCAGCCCTCTCACGATCGTCCCGAAACCGTTTCGAGACAGCCTCTGAGATCGAGGCCGCTCGCGACAATGCCATGCGCACCGGCACCCTGGTCGACGCCTGCTACCCATACAGGGCCTACAACGAGCTCGTGTTCCTCTTCGCGTCCGTGATCAACGAGATCCAGAACGGTCCCGTCTCCGGCCCGCACCGCAGCATCGCGCGCATGCTGGCGCCGGACGATGCCGTGATCACCTTCAACTGGGATACCTTGATGGATCGCGCATTGACCGCCGAGACTTCGTGGCGCGTCGACTGGGGCTACGGCGTGCCCCCGCGTGGCGTGTTCGACGATGGGTGGAGAGCGGCCCACGCGGCGCCTGCTTGCCGCAAGCATCCCCGCCTGATTAAGCTGCATGGCTCGACGAACTGGCTGACGGCATACACGGTTCCTGGCGAAGCTGGGCAGATGGTCCTGTCCCACCAGCTCGATCCCGGGACGTTGCATGTCTTTGAGCAGGCCACCAAGCCGTATGCCTGCTACGCCGGGCGCTATATGGGGGGCTATGAGGCCTTCGTGTACGGCTACTACCCTCCGAACCTGCAGGATGTGCCCGGGCGTCCGGCGAGCCCTGGGCGGGTCATCGTGCGCGCGAGGCTGAAATCTCCCTGGAAAGACGAGGGCGGGACGTCGGATGAAGGCCTCGTGGCAATGCCGCTGTTAATCCCGCCTGTCAGGTTCAAGACCTACCGGATGTTCGGCGAGCTCTTTTCCGGTCTGTGGAAGGAGGCAGAGGACACGCTCGCCGCAGCCGGCGAAATCGTGGTCATCGGCTACTCGTTCCCGAAGACCGACCTACAAAGCCATGCCCTCTTCGCCAACGCCTTCACGCGACGTGATCTCATGCCGCAGGTTACAGTGTTAGACCCGCAACCTGATCGGATTGTCGACAAGTTCCGCCTGGAACTTGGCATCTCCACGGAGAAGCTCAACGTGCGAAAAGATTACTTTTCGGAAGAGCTTGATCTCCAGACGATGCTCGACAGCTAGCCTTGTCCCTCATGCGGCCCGGGGCTAACAGCGGTTGCGCCTTGAAGGGGAACGCCTGCTGTCCCGCCAGCCACGCCGTCTCAAACCGGAACGAGGTATAGAGCGCCTTTATGCCGTAACGATAGAACCGGCCGCCGGTAAGCGCGGCACCCTCGCCCGAAGCCGATGCAAATGCCCACTTCGGATTGTGAGCGCGGTAAACCGTCCGGGCCAGCCTCAAGCTACCCCTGACCCTCCCGCAAACGGGAGAGGGAATGTCGAAGGCACCGGCCTTGCCTGCCACGTCCCCTCTCCCTCCGGGAGAGGGCCGGGGTGAGGTAGACCTACCGCGCCTGCGCGCTCGCATCCGACCGGTGCGCGCCGACGCGGGCGGCCAGGGCTCCGGCCATGAACTCGTCCAACTCGCCGTCCAGCACCGCGCCGGGATTGCCCTTCTCCACCCCGGTCCGCAAATCCTTCACCAACTGGTACGGCGCCAGCACGTAGCTCCGGATTCTGGTGCCCCCAGCCGATGTCCGTCTTCGCGCTCTCGACCGCCGCCGCTGCCGCCTCGCGCCGCTGCAGCTCCTGCTCGTACATCCGCGCCTTCAGCATCGCCATCGCGGTGGCGCGGTTGCGGTGCTGGCTGCGGTCGGTCTGGCAGGCGACCACGATCCCCGTGGGCAGGTGCGTGATGCGGATGGCGCTCTCGGTCTTGTTGACGTGCTGGCCGCCGGCGCCGGAGGCGCGGTAGGTGTCCACCTTCAGGTCGCCCTCGTTGATCTCGATCTCGATCGTGTCGTCCACCACCGGATAGACCCAGACGCTGGCGAAGCTGGTCTGCCGGCGTGCCGCGGCATCGAAGGGACTGATGCGCACCAGCCGATGCACGCCCGCCTCGGTCTTGAGCCAGCCATAGGCGCTGTCGCCGCTGACCCGGAGCGTCACCGACTTGATGCCCGCCTGCTCGCCCTCGCTCTCCTCCATCACCTGCACCTTGTAGCCGCGCCGCTCGGCCCAGCGCGTGTACATGCGCATCAGCATCTCGGCCCAGTCCTGCGCCTCGGTGCCGCCGGCGCCGGCGTTGATCTCGATGAACGCGTCGTTGGCGTCGGCCTCGCCCGACAGCAGGCTTTCGATCTCGCGGCGCTTGGCGTCCTCGCCCAGCGCGCGCAGACTCGCCAGCCCGTCGGCGATCATGGCGGCGTCGCCGTCCGCCTCGGCCATCTCGATCAACCCCACCGTGTCGGCGACCTCGGACTCCAGCCGCCGCACGCCTTCGACTTGCGCCGCGAGGTGATTGCGCTCGCGCATCACCTTCTGCGCGGCGGCGGGATCGTTCCAGAGGCCGGGGTCCTCGGCGCGGGCGTTCAGCTCCTCGAGTCGGGCCTGGGCGACATCCCAGTCAAAGATGCCTCCTCAGCAGCGCGACGGACTGCTCGATCTGCTGGTTGAGGGCGTCGGATTCGGCGGACATGCGGCTACCTGGCTAGAATGGGGCCGGCCTCAATACAGCCCGCCCAGCGAGCTGTCCACGCCGCCGGCGGCCCCAGGACCGCCCGACAGCACGGAGCGCGCCTCGGCCGCTCCGCCGCTCAGCAGATCGGGATTCTCGCCGCCGAGCGGCGCCGAGCCGCCCGGCACCTGGCCGGGCTTGAACGCATCGGTGACACGTCCCGTGCCGCTGTCCCAGCTCGCCATCGTCACCCCCGGCGGCATCGGGAACCCGAGCGCCGGCCGGCCTTTCAGCGCCGCGGCCATGTAGTCGTGCCAGATCGGGGCGGCGACCGCGGCACCGGTCTGGTTCTCACCGAGGGTCGCCGGGTTGTCGTAGCCGACCCACACGACGGTCGCCATCTGCGGCGTGAAGCCGGCGAACCAGGCATCGGTGAAATCCTGGCTGGTGCCGGTCTTGCCGGCCACTGGCCGATTGAGGCCCTTGCCGGCGGGCACGCCGGTGCCGCGCGTGACCACGCCCTGCATCATGGTGATCAGCTGGAACGTGCTCTGCGGATCGGCGATCTGCTCGCGCGCGTCGGCGAGCTCCGGGGGGCCAGGGCTGTCGCAGGCGCAGTCGAGGCCGGCCGGGCGCCAGACCACATGGCCCTCGCGGTCCTGCACGCTGTCGATCAGCGTCGGCGCGACCTTGCGCCCCATGGCGGCGAAGCTCGCATAGGCGCCCGCCTCGCGCAGCACCGTCGTATCGACCGCGCCGAGGGCGGCGGACAGCACGCGCGGCAGCTTGTCGGTCATGCCGAACCTCTCGGCGGTCTGCGCGACCGCCTCCATGCCGACACGCTGTGCGACGCGCACCGTCACCAGGTTCAGCGACTGCTCCAGGGCCACGCGCAGCGGCGTCGGGCCGTTGAACTCCATCTCGTAATTGTTGGGCCGCCAGAAGCCGCCGCGCCCGTCGGGCAGCGACAGCGGCGCGTCCAGGAACCGGTCGGAGGGCGAGACGCCCTTCTCCAGCGCGCTCAGATAGACGATCGGCTTGAAGCTGCTGCCGGGCTGGCGCTGCGCCTGGGTGGCGCGGTTGAACTGGCTCGCCGCATAGCTCCACCCCCCGACCATCGCCAGCACCCGCCCCGAGAGCGGGTCGAGCGAGACCAGCGCGCCCTGCACTTCCGGCACCTGGCGCAGCACGGCCCGATTCGGCCCCGGCGGGCTGCACCATCACGACATCGCCGAAGCGCAGCATGTCCGACAGACGACGGAACGGCGCGCCGGGATGACCCGTGCGGTCCATCGGGTGATTCCACACCTCGTCGGACGCGCGGATCAGGCCGGTGCGCTGTTGCGCAGCGCCGCCGGTCGCGACGGGCTGATCCAGCCAGCCGACCCGCGCCTCCGCCGGCGTCACGCCCAGCACGACGGCGAGCCGCCAGCTGGGCAGCATCGAGGGCGGCGCGGCAATGCCACCGAGCGCCGCCGGCCAGCCTCGCTCCAGCTTCGGCCCGGCCGGCAGTTGCGCCACCGCGCCGCGCCAGCCGCCCATGCGGCGGTCATAGGCCATCAACCCATCGCGCAGCGCCGTCTCGGCGGCCGCCTGCAGCACCGGGTTCAGGCTGGTGCGCACGGTCAGCCCGCCCTCGTTCACCTCCTGCGCACCGAAGCGCTGCATGAGTTCCTGGCGCACCTCCTCGGTGTACCAATCGGCGCCCGCGATGTTGGGGGCGCCGTGGAACTCGGCCGGGACGAGGGGCTCGGCCTTGGCGGCGTCGGCCTCGGCGCGGGTGATCACATGATCCTCCGCCATGCGCTCCAGTACCCAGTCGCGTCGGATCTTGCCCTGATCGGGATGGCGGAACGGATTGTAGTTCTGCGGCGCCTTCGGCAACGCCGCCAGCATCGCGTCCTGCGCCAGACTGAGCTGGTCGAGCGGGCGGTTGAAATAGGCCTGCGCCGCCGCCTCCACCCCATAGGCGCCCTGCCCCAGATAGATCTCGTTGAGATAGATCTCCAGGATGCGCTGCTTGGACAACGTCTGCTCCATCCGCACCGCGAGAATCGCTTCCTCGACCTTGCGCTTGAGCGTGATCCGGTTGTCCAACAGCATGTTTTTGGCGACCTGCTGGGTGATGGTCGAGGCGCCCAGCGGGCGCCGTCCCTCCTTTATCCGGGTGAGATCGGTCACGCCGGCGCGCAGGATCGCCAGCGGATCGATCCCGCCATGGACCCAGTAATCCTTGTCCTCGGCCGAGACGAAGGCCTGCCGTACCCGCTCGGGAATGGCGGAAAAGGGAACCAGGATGCGGCGCTCGCTCGCCAGTTCGGCAAGCAGGCGCCCGTCGCCGGCGTAGACCCGGCTCATCACTGGCGGCGCGTAGCCGCGCAGCCCCTCCACGCTGGGCAGGTCGGCGGTGACGCGGGTCCAGACGATATAACCGGCAAGGCCGCCGCCGACGATGAGGAGCGCGCCGAGGCCGAGCAATACGCCGCCGATTCGCGCGATCCAGCGGCGGATGGGGGACCGCCCTGGCGATGCCGTCGGCGAGCGCCGAGAAGGCGCGCGGCCGGGCCGGCGGGGTCCGCCTTGCGGGAGAGGCGGCGTCAACGAGGCGTCAGCCTGGCGTGGTCCAGTCATGCTGCGTGGATATGGCGCTTGTCGTCGGCCAAGGCTAGCACTTGCATTATCGTTCCGATGTCGGATCAAGAAATTGTGGTACAGCCTTCCGCCCTACCGGCGTCTTTTGCCAGGAGGGCTCCGGCGTTCACGATGGCTCGCCGCGTAGGCGTCCACGGTGAGGGCCGCCACGTGCGCCATCAGCGGGATCTCGGCGATGCGGCGAGCCGCTTTCAGTTCCTTGGCGGAGACGAGGAATGCCTCCCAGGGCAAGCCCTCCTCGCCGTTGCGCAGCATCAGCGCGGTCCAGGCCAGGCGATCCGCCCATTTCGCGGCACGTCGAGGCAGCAGTTCGTCCTCCACAAGGGCGATCCGCTTCGCGCGCGCCAGTTGCTTGCCTGCGAGCAACTGCTCGACTTCACTGTCCGCCTCGAACCAGGTGTCGAGGAACGGAAGCTCGTTCGGCAGGTCGCGGCTGCTCGCCAGCATTCGCGCCGCGATCTCTGTTCCCGGCAGCGCCGGATCGGCCTCGGCCTCCAGCCGAGCCAGCACGGCGTCCGTGGACAGCGCCGCGGGTTGAATCCCTTGCAGACCTGCGGTCTCCATGACATCGAGCATGGCGAAGGGCGGCATCACCTCTGACGCCAGATTGACGGAAAGGGCGTGCGCGGCCGCGACCCGGACGTAGTCCAGGCTGATCGGCAAGGGATCGATCTCCTGCAGCTCCGCCAGGAACGCATCCGACTCGGCGCGCGTCAGCCGATGACGCGCCCAAGCGTCCCGCACGCCGATGCCGTGCTTGACCAGCAGAGCAGCCGATCGCAGTTCGCCGCCCGTCGCGGGCAACCATGAACATGCTCTGGGCACCTGCCCCGTCCATCCCGGAGGCAAGGACCTCGCGTATCTCGGGCTGCGGCCAGCTACTGATCTGCACGCCCTTGCGGCGGCAGGTCTGGATCGTCCGGTCGAGCGACATCCGATCGGCCTCGGGCAGCCAGTTGCGCAGCGCGATCAGCCGCCGGAGCATCACCCCCGATACGCCGCCCACGGCCGCCGCACGCTCGATTTCAGAGGTGGTTGAGTGCCGCACCGAAGCGGACGCATCCAGCAGCCATCCGAGAGCCGCTTCCCGCGCTGCCTCTTCACCTGCCTGGAGTAGCGAGGCAGCCATCGCCGCGCGGTGGTCCTCCGGAAAGGCCTCCGCCATCTCGTGCATCTGCGCATGAAGCTCGAACGGATCGCCGCCCAGCTCGCGGGCGAGGTCGCCGAGATGGGCATCCAGTGTCTTCGTGCCATCGAGGCCCGGCGCGCTCGCCGCTGCCTGCTCCGCGAGGCTCTCCATGAGGCTTCGAAGCTCGGGGCCGGCGTCGAGCTTGGCCTTCGCGAATTCGCGCAGGATCAACAGCACCAGGGCTGGCTCGACCTGCCTATCCTTGCTCAGGGCGAGAAGCCGCTGGCGCGCGGCGTCCACCAGCCCGGCCGCACCCACCTGCCCGCCCTCGATGGCGAAGCGGGCGAACTCGAGCGCCTGGCCGATCATGATGGCGTAGGCCGTGATGAGTTGCTCGTTCGGGCGTTTCCTGCGTCCCTCGGCCATAAGCAGGTCGATAAGGTCGAGCACGGCCTCGGGCTGCGCCTCGAGGAGCTGGAAGGCGGCCTGCGCGTTCGGCCCCAGACGCTCCGCGACGATATCGGCCGCCACGAGCTTGCCGAGACGTGCGAGTGTGGTGCGGTCAGGCATGGCGGCGAATCCCAGACGTCCACCCTCGGCCATAGCACCGACAGGACAGCCGGTCAGCGGCTACCGGCGGCGTTTGGGCTTCTTGCGCTCGGGCACGGGAGGCGTCAGGCCGCCGGTCCAGAAGTCCGCCATCAGCTTCAGGCCCGCGCTCGTCGCGGCTGCCTGTTGTCGCCGCGCCTCCCTCGCCCACAGCCCGCGCGCCGTCCCAGCCCAGGCGTTGGCCCCGCTCAGGAACAAACTCAGGGCAGGGTTCTTCTTTGTCCACCTGTTACGCATAGGCGATTCCCTACCCCGCCTTCCCGCCCGCGAGAAGGGCGGTACGCGAGGTAGCGGCGAAATAGGCCTCGACCGCGTCGCGCATCGCCGCCGCCACCGTGGCGCGGTGGTTCGGGCGGCGTAGCTGCGCCTCGTCGAGCGGATTGGACATGAACCCCATCTCGACCAGGACACTCGGGATGTCGGCCGCCTTGAGCACGACGAAGCCGGCGTGCCGCTCCGGATTCGGCAGCATCGGCAGGGACCGGTCCAGGCTCCCCACCAGGCTGCGCGCAAGCCGCACCGAGCCGACGCGGGTTTCCCGCTGCACCAGGCTCGCCAGGATGCGGGCGACGTCGGGGGGGACGCTGAACGCGGGCCCGGCGAAGCGGTCGGCGCTGTTTTCCCGCTGCGCGAGCTGCGCGGTCTGTGCGTCCGAGGCGTTCGGTGCCAGGGTGTAGACGCTGGCCCCGCGCACGCCATGATCGCTCAGCGCGTCGGCGTGCATGGACACGAACAGGGCAGCGCCATGCTCTTGCGCGCGCCCCACCCGCTCCTCCAGCGGCACGAATCGGTCGGTTGCCCGGGTCATCGCCACCCGATACCGGCCGCCCGCTTCGAGCAGGCGACGCAATTCAAATGCGGTAGCCAGGGCGACCTGCTTCTCGTAGGTGCCCGACACGCCGATCGCGCCGGGGTCTTTGCCGCCATGCCCCGGATCGAGCATGACCAGCGGCGCGGGCGGGCGGGCGCCGCGCCCGGGAAGGTTTGCGGGGAGGCTTGCGCGTGCGCTCACGCGGGTGGCCTCCGCGAAGCTGGGCGGCAACAGGAAGGTTCCGACGACAGCCAAGCCCGAGCCGGCGCGGCTGAGCAGCATTCGGCGCGTGATCGGACAATCGGTCATGCCCCTTCCTTACCATGTCGGTTCCGCCGATGCACCTTCCGCATTGATGGAGCAAGCGGGCTTTGGCCCGCCCCCGGTTCAAACTTGCGGCCGGCGCCGGTTTGCGTCATGTTGCAAGCGTCCGGCGATGCGCTGGGCGGTGGCGCGACCTGTTGACCCGTGCGGCGTTAGACCGTTGAAGCTGGTCCGGGTCTCAGGCCGCTATCGGCCCGTATCGTCGTCCGTGCCGCGCCGATCCCGGCGCGCCGGGCGCCCCGCCTTCAGGCCGGCCGGCAGATGAACTCCATGGCGTTGGTCCCAGGGCCGCGCCGCACCGATGCCGAGGACGGATGACCGCCGCCGCGTACGCCTCTCCCGCCACGACGGGCCTTCCTCTCCAGACACACACATCCAGCCGCTCGCCGGCCCGCGCCACCATTCGGATGGCGCCGTGCGGCCCCGCGGCGCACCGGAGTCTCCCAATCCATGACCAAACGCATGTTGATCGACGCCACGCACGCGGAAGAAACCCGCGTCGTGGTGCTGGACGGTAATCGCCTCGAGGATTTCGACGTCGAGACATCGACCCGGCGACAGCTCAAGGGCAACATCTACCTCGCGAAAGTCGTCCGCGTCGAGCCGAGCCTGCAAGCCGCCTTTATCGAGTATGGCGGCAATCGCCACGGCTTCCTCGCCTTCGGCGAGATCCACCCCGACTATTACCAGATCCCGGTCGCCGACCGGCAGCGCCTGCTGGAGATGCAGGCGGAGGAAGCACGCCACGAGGCGGAGGAGGAGGATCGTGCCGCCGTCGCCGAGGACTCCGGCGCCGCCCCAACTTTCGATGCGCCACCGGTAGAGACGCCATCGGTCGAGACATCATCATTCGACGCGCCTTTCCCGGAGGCATCCTCCCTTGATGCGCCGGTGCCCACCGATGACGGTTCCGGCAACACCGGCCCGGTGCTGGATGATCCAGAGCCATCGGAGGACCCCGATCTGACCTCGATAGGTCGCGCCGAGCCGTTGGACGACAACGAGATCGGCACGTCCGACGAGGCGCCGCCTTTCGCCGCCCAGCCCGCAGCGATCACCATGGACGTGCTGCACGGCGCGGAAGATCCGGACACGGCGCCGGCCGCCGAACCCGTCCTGGAACAAGCCGCCGACCCGTCAGAAATCGAGCAGTCCGACCCCGCCGAACCGGTCGGGTTCATCCCGTCCGGAAACGCCGTGTTTCCCGCCGACGACGCGGGGGGCGAACCGGGGGCCGAGGCGGCGCCGCCGGAAATGGTAGGCGGCGACAACGACGCCGTCGAGGAATCGCGGGAGCGGCGGCCGCCCCCCCGGTTCAGCCGCAACTACAAGATCCAGGAGGTCATCAAGAGGCGGCAAATCCTTCTTGTGCAGGTGGTCAAGGAGGAACGCGGCACCAAGGGCGCGGCGCTGACCACCTATCTCTCGCTCGCCGGGCGCTACTGCGTGCTGATGCCGAACTCCCCGCGCGGCGGCGGCATCTCGCGCAAGATCACCTCGCCTGCCGACCGGCGGCGGCTGAAGGAAGCGACGGCGGAGCTCGACCTGCCGACCGGCATGGGCCTGATCGTCCGCACTGCCGGGGCCAACCGTCCGAAGCCGGAGATCAAGCGCGACTGCGAATATCTGCTGCGGCTGTGGGACGACATCCGCGAGCACACCCTGCGCTCGATCGCTCCCGCGCTGATCTACGAGGAGGCGAACCTCATCAAGCGGTCCATCCGCGACGTCTATTCCCGCGACGTGGATGATCTGATCGTCGATGGCGAGGAAGGCTGGCGGGCCGCGCGCGACTTCATGCGGATGCTGATGCCGAGCCACGCCAAGAAGGTGCAGCTCTGGCAGGAGCCGCAGCCGCTGTTCGCCCGCTACCAGGTAGACGCCCAGCTCGACGCGATGCTGACTCCCATCGTGCAACTCCGCTCGGGCGGCTATCTGGTCATCAACCAGACCGAGGCGCTGGTCGCGATCGACGTCAACTCCGGCCGCTCCACGCGCGAGCGCGGCATCGAGGAGACCGCGCTTCGCACTAATATGGAGGCAGCGGAGGAAGTGGCGCGCCAGCTCCGCCTGCGCGACCTCGCCGGCCTGATCGTCATCGACTTCATCGACATGGAGGTGAAGAAGCACAACGCCCAGGTGGAGCGCCGGCTGAAGGACGCGCTAAAGGCGGACCGGGCGCGCATCCAGGTCGGCCAGATCAGCCATTTCGGCCTGCTGGAGATGAGCCGCCAGAGGCTGCGGTCCAGCCTCGCCGAGACCAGCCTCGTGCTGTGCCCGCATTGCGCCGGCACGGGCCACGTGCGCAGCACGGAGAGCGCGGCGATCCACGTCCTGCGCGGGATCGAGGAAGAGGCCGCGAAGCGCCGCGCGGCCGAGGTGGTGGTCCATGTCGCCCTGCCGGTGGCGATGTACATCCTCAATCAGAAGCGCGACCGACTGGGGGAGATCGAGCGGCGTTACGCCATGCGCGTGACCTTCATCGGTGACGACGCGATGATCGCGCCACACTTCAGGATCGAGCGCGTGCGCGCCCAGCTCGCCTCCGATCTCCCCGTCGCGGTGCGCCCTGAGGCCGGAGCCAGCGCGGAGCCCAGGTCCGACGAGGACGCGGATGAGGCGGCCGAGGTCGAGGAGGCGGAGGACGCCGAACTCGAGATCGTGGCGCAAGGAAGCGACATCCAGGAAGATGAGCCGGCCGGCGGGGCCGCAACTGACGCCGCGGCGGAAAGCGAGCGTCGCCGCAAGCGCCGCCGAAGGAGGCGGCGCGGCGGCCGGCCAGAGAACGGGACGGACGCGGAGGCAGAGGCAGGATCGGAGGACGGTTCCGAGGAGATCGACGGGGAGGCGGGTCCCGTCGAGGTCGGCCCGACCGAAATCGCGTCCACGGAGATCGGAGCCGTCGAGAGTCCCTCGACCACCGGCGAAACTCCCGATCCGTCGCACGTCGAGGGAGTTCCCGAGCACGCCGAGGCGGCCGCGGGCGGCGACGATCCCCGGGGCAACCGCCGCCGTGGCCGACGAGGCCCGCGTCGCCGCCGCGCCGAGGAAACCCTGCCCGAGGTGGCCGCCTTGGGTGCCGAACAGCCCTACCTGCCGGCCTATGTCGGCCCGACCCCGGCCGACCCGTTCGGCGGGCAGGCGTTTGACATTTTCGACGCGCTGGAACGAGCCGAACAGGAGGCCGTCACCGCACTGGCGGCCCCTGCCCTGCCCCGCGTCATCGAACCAGAAGCCGCCCCGGAGCCGGTGGCGGATATCGCACCCGAGCCCGCGACGGCATTGGAAGCGACATTGGCCGAACCGGATGTCGCACCGGATGCCGGGGAAGCGCCGGTCGCGAGCGGGACCGTGCATGAGGACGGTCCAGACTTGGCGCCAATCGCGCCCGAGACGCTTGCGGCGCCGGCAGAGGAACCCACCCCGGCCGAACCGGCGATCAGGCCGGTCCTGGTCGATGCGACGACCGCGCCTCCCGCCGAGCGCAAGCGCGGATGGTGGCGCCGGTGAGCACCGGATGGTAGCGTTGCCGGCTATTCCCGGTGGAGGACGCGCCATGCTCACCCGCTCCCAGATCGACGAGTACAGCGAGATCGGCGCCATCGTCGTCCCTGACGTGCTGAGCGGGGAGGAGGTGGCCCGGCTGCGCCGTGTGACCGACGAGTTCGTGGACCGCGCGCGCGGCGTCAACGCCCACGATGCCATCTATGATCTCGAGGACAGCCACGCACCGGAGATGCCGCGCGTGCGGCGGATCAAGGCGCCGCATCTGCACCATCCGGCCTTTGCCGACCTGGTTCGCCATCCGGGAATTGTCGCGGTGCTGCAAAATCTCTGGGGACCGGACATCCGCTTCGACACCGCCAAGCTGAATATGAAATCGGCGAATTTCGGCGCGGCGGTGGAATGGCATCAGGATTGGGCCTTCTACCCGCACACCAACGACGATCTGGCCGCTGTCGGCGTGATGATGGACGACATGGAATGCGAGAACGGCCCGCTGCTGGTCGTGCCCGGCTCTCATCGCGGGCCGGTCTATGATCACCACGCCGATGGCAAATTCTGCGGCGCCATGGACCCGACCCGCCGCGAGGTGGACTACGCCAAGGCCATTCCGCTCACCGGCAAGGCGGGCGCGATCACCGTCCATCACGTGCGCGCGGTGCATGGCTCGGCGCCTAACACCTCTTCGCGCGACCGCCGGTTGCTGCTGTTCCAGTTCCGGGCTGCCAATGCGTGGCCGCTGCTCGGTTTTCCTGCCGGCATCGAGGCGTTCGACGCTTTGATGGTCTCCGGGTCCCCCACGCTCGCCCCCCGGCTCGCGCCGGTGCCGGTGCGCCTGCCTCTGCCGCCGGCCGACAAGCAGGGCTCGATTTACGAGAACCAGAAAGGTCTGCGCAGCCGCTACTTCGAAACCAAGGACGCGCCGCGCCAAGCCGCTGAATAGCAGGGAGGAGGAACCCATGACCACGCTGCGCAACACCGCCCGTGAAAAGCTCGAAGCCGGCGAGCTCGCGCTCGGCTTTACCGTGAAGCTGGTCCGCAGCGTGGAGATCGCCGGCGCGGCGAAGGCGGCGGGCTATGACTGGCTGTTCCTCGATTGCGAGCACGGCACGCTTGGGTCTCGACGCGGCGGCGCAGATCGCCATCGCCGCGCTGGACGCGGGCATCGCCCCGATCGCGCGGGTGCCGAATGGCGAGTATGCGATCGCCACGCGCCTGCTTGACAATGGCGTGCTGGGCATTGTCGTCCCGCACGTCGATACGGCCGACGAGGCGCGCGAGGTGGTGCGGCGGCTGAAATTCCCGCCCATCGGCCATCGCTCCATCGGCGGCATCGGGCCGCACCACGGCCTGCGCGCGCTGAAGCTCGGCGATGCGGCGGCGGCGATGAACGAAGCGAATCTGACCGTAGTCATGCTGGAGACGCCGACCGCCATCGAGAACGCGGAAGCCATCGCCGCCGTGCCCGGCATCGACGTCCTGCTGATCGGCACCAACGATCTCTGCTTCGAGATGGGCATCCCCGGCGAGTTCACGCATGACCGCGTCGCCAGCGCCTATGAACGTGTGGTCGCCGCCTGCCGCAACACCGGCAAGCACGCCGGGATGGGTGGGATTTACGTCGAGGAGATCATGGAGCGGTACATCCGCGCGGGCTGCCGCTTCAACCTGGGGGGCGCCGACCAGTCCTTCATGATGGCCGCGGCGCAGAGCCGTGGCGCGGCGCTGCGGCGCATGATTTCCGCCTGAGCCGGCGCGTTCGCGTTGTCACGAAAGCTTCTCGGAACTGCAACACAGGCGTCGCGACCCGCCTCTAGAACCTCCCGGATGGTAGCCCGCAGAAGGGGAAGGCATGGGGTTGGCCAGTGAGACCCAGAGCAGTCCGGTCAATCCGGCCCGGAGATCTCCGCTGCTCTCCACGGCGAGAGCCGGCGAAGGCGTCGCGACGGCGCCACGAATCAGCATCCGCAACCTCGATTTCTTCTACGGCGATACGCGGGCGCTGAAGTCGATCAACCTCGATCTGCCGGACCGACGCATTACCGGCCTGATCGGCCCTTCCGGCTGCGGCAAGTCGACGCTGCTGCGCGTGCTGAACCGGATGTATGACCTCTATCCCGGCCAGCGCGCAACGGGCGAGGTCATGATGGATGGCCAGAATTCTGATCGCCCCGGATGTGGACGTGAACGAGCTGCGGTCACGGATCGGCATGGTGTTCCAGAAGCCCACGCCGTTCCCCATGACGATCTACGAGAATATCGCCTTCGGCGTGCGCCTGCACGAGCGCCTGTCGAAGCCGCGCATGGAGGAGCGTGTCGAGTGGGCGCTAACCCGCGCCGCACTCTGGAACGAGGTGAAGGACCGCCTCGGCAACTCGGCGCTGAGCCTGTCGGGCGGGCAGCAGCAGCGCTTGGTGATCGCGCGCACCATCGCGATCCGACCGGAGGTAATCCTGTTCGACGAGCCGACCAGCGCGCTCGACCCGATCAGCACGCTGAAAGTGGAGGAGCTGTTCGACGAGCTGAAAAAGGATTTCACCATTGCCCTGGTGACCCACAACATGCAGCAGGCTGCCCGCGTCGCCGATCAGGTGGCGTTCTTCTATCTCGGCGAGCTGGTCGAGGTCGCGCCCGCGGCGCAGATGTTCACCGCCCCCCGCGAGCGGCGCACACAGGACTACATCACCGGCCGGTTCGGCTGAGCAGGAGAGCGCGCATGAGCGACGCCGCGCAGCACGTCGTCAGGAGCTTCGACCAGGAACTCGCGCATCTCCGCGATCTCATGATCGAGATGGGCGGCATCGTCGAGAGCCAAGTCGCGCTGGCCGCCCAAGCGATCATGAGCCGCGACACCACCGCCGCCACCCATGCCGTGGAGGCCGACCCGCGCGTCGATGCGCTGGAGCGGGAAGTCGAGCAGTTCGTCATCCGCATGCTGGCGCTGCGCCAGCCGATGGCGGCGGATCTGCGCCTGATCGTCGCCGCCCTGAAGATCACCGGCGATCTGGAGCGGGTCGGCGACTACGCCGCCAACGTCGCCAAGCGCAGCATCGTGCTGGCACAGTTCTCGCTTCCTTACTCGCTCGCCGCCATCGCCAACATGGCGCGCCTCGTGCAGGAGGAGCTCAAGACGGTGATCGACGCCCTCGCCGAGCGCGACACCGACAAGGCGATCGAGGTCTGGCGGTCGGACCAGATGGTGGACGACCTCTACACCGCCATCTTCCGCGAACTCATCACCTACATGATGGAGGATGCGCGCAACATCACGCCCTGCACGCACCTGCTGTTCATCGCCAAGAACCTGGAGCGGATCGGCGACCACGCGACCAACATCGCCGAGACGATCTATTACGCGGTGACGGGTGAGGTGCTGCCCGACACACGCCCTAAGGGCGACACCTCGCCCTACGCAGTTATCCGCCCGCGCGAATAGGAGCTTCCGTGCCCGAAGCGTTTGCGAGCCTGTCGAAGCCGCTGGTCCTGGTGGTGGAGGACGAGGCGGCGCTGGCGACGATGCTGCGCTACAACCTCGAGAAGCAGGGCTTCCGGGTCGAGGAGGCCGCCGACGGACAGGAAGCCTTGACCCGCATTGCCAAGACGCAGCCCGACCTGGTGCTGCTGGACTGGATGCTGCCATTGATGTCGGGGCTGGAGGTCTGCCGCCAGATCCGCCGCCGCCCCGACACGCGCGATTTGCCCGTCATCATGGTCACGGCACGCGCCGAGGAGCAGGATGCGGTGCGCGGGCTGAACACAGGCGCGGACGACTATATCGCCAAGCCGTTCAGCATGGACGCGCTGTTCGCGCGCATGCGCGCCCTGCTGCGCCGCTCGGCCGGCATGCCGGCCAAGGGCCAGCTCACCTTCCATGACATCAGTATGGACCTCGCGGCGCACCGGGTCATGCGAAACGATCGGCCTATCCACCTCGGCCCGACCGAGTTCCGGCTGCTCGAGTTCTTCATGCAGCACCCGCGCCGGGTATTCGCCCGAGAGGAGGTGCTGGACGCGGTCTGGGGCCGCGACATCCACGTGGAGCCGCGCACCGTGGATGTCCACATCCGCAGGCTGCGCAAGGCGATCAATGCCGAGGGCGAGCTGGATGTGATCCGCACCGTTCGCGCCGCGGGATACGCGCTGGACACCGAACCGCAGTAGCAGGGAAGCGCACATGGACGACGACAAGCTAAATCTGTCGATCCGCAGGTTCCTCAAGGAGGTCGGGGTCACCTCGCAACGCGAGATCGAGAAGGCCGTCCGGGATGGAATCCAGGCTGGGCATCTTCAGAGCGGCCGGAAGCTACGGGCCAAGATGACGCTTGAGGTCAGCGAGGTGAACCTGACGCACGTGATCGAAGGTGAGATCGAGCTTGGGTGACCGGGCACTCCCAGCCGCCTCCCCTTCCGGAATGCCCCCTGGCGCGGTAGGAGGGGTGATGAAAACGTTTGCCGCCGCCCTTGCCGCACTCTCCCTGTCGCTTGCCGTCTCGGGAACTGCCATGGCCCAGCAATCGGCCGCGCCCTCCGGGGAGCCGATCAAGCTCGGCCTCATCCTCGACATGTCGAGCGTCTATTCCGACGTGACCGGGGCCGGGAGCGAGGCGGCGGCGCGGATGGCGGTGGAGGATTTCGGTGGCAAGGTTCTCGGGCGGCCGATCCAGGTGCTCGTCGCCGATCACCAGAACAAGCCCGACATCGCCGCCTCGATCGCGCGCAAGTGGTTCGACGTCGATCATGTCACCGCGCTGATGGACGTTGCCGCCTCCAGTCCCGCACTGTCGGCGATGAGCGTGGCGAAGACCGAAAACAAGATCATCATGATGAGCGGACCCGGTGCGACCAGCATCACCAACGAGGCCTGCATCCCCACGGCGGTCCACTACGCCTACAACACCTACGCGCTTGCCCACACGACCGGAAAGACCGTGGTCGAACAGGGCGGCAAATCCTGGTTCTTCCTGACCGCGGACTACACCTTTGGCCACCAGCTCGAAGCGGATACGTCCTCCGTGGTCAAGGCCGAGGGCGGCCGAGTTCCTGGGCGACGCCCTGGCGCCGATCGCCACGTCGGACTACTCGTCCTACCTGCTCCAGGCGCAGCAATCGAAGTCGCAGGTGGTCGCTTTCGCGCTGGCCGGCAATGACCTGATCAACGCCATCAAGCAGGCGACCGAGTTCGGCCTCAATCAGGGCGGGCAGAAGCTCACTGGCCTGCTGGTCTACATCAACGACGTCCACAGCCTCGGGCTGCAGGCCACCCACGGCATGATGCTGACATCGGCATTCTACTGGGATCTCAACGACGGCTCGCGGCAATGGTCGAAGCGCTTCTTCGACCGGCTGCACAAGATGCCGAACATGTCCCAGGCCGGGGTGTATTCCTCGACGCTGCACTACCTGAAGGCCGTGCAAGCCGCGGGGACCACGGACACCGCACCGGTGATGCGCGCCATGCGCAACACCCCGATCGACGACTTTTTCGCCCATAACGGGCATATCCGTCCGGATGGGCTGATGGTCCACGACCTGTATCTGTTCCAGGTCAAGACGCCTGCCGAATCGAAATCCCCGTGGGACACCTACAAGCTGGTCGCAACCATTCCGGGCGACCAGGCCTTCCAGCCGCTCTCGGAGTCGAAGTGCCCGTTGGTCAAGAATGGATGACATCCAGCGTCATGCCTGTGCTTGTCACTGGCATGACGGCGGGATTCCTATGGCTTCAGATACGCCCAATGCTGTTCTTCCAGTTCCAGGATGCGAACCGCGCCTGAAGGAATGGTGCGCGCTTCCGGCATCACCTCAAGCTTGCGGTTGAGCGCCTTTCCCGTCGCGGCCAGCGAGATGGCGCAGGCGTCGAAGGTGATATCCGGATAGCGGGCATGGAACGCCGCGACTTCGCTGCCAACCGGCGACATGCCGTTGACGAACATCGTCACGCCGCGCCCGTTGGCCACAATCTCGATCGCGGCTGCGCTGCCATGCGCGCGGTAGGCCTCGATCACGTTGCTGGCGTTGTTCAGTGCCTCGACCATGGTCTCCCGCGTCGGGCTGTTGACGTGGATCACCATGCGATGTGGCGCCGGCTCGGGAGCCGATTGGAGCTTGAACGGTGCGATGGCGGACAGGACCAGGACAATTGTAGCAACGCGAAGCGCGGGCCGCATGACGTCTCCTCCGGCTGACGCCGAAGCTTAGCCGCGCGTCACCCCAGCGCGAAGCTGAACACCCGCTCGCGCCCGAGCAGGAATATGCGCCCGCCGCGCGGGAACAAGCGCGAGATCGCGGGGTCGGCCACGTCAAGCCCACCGGTGTAGGCGCCGAACGCCGGCATCACGATCCGCCGCGCGTCAGCGACGAAGCAGGGCCGGCACACGGCGGTGCCGCGCGCAGGCACCGCCGCCTTGGGATGGAAGTGCCCGCTCACCTCTCCGGTCGCTGCGCGGGGCTCGGCCTGGTGGCGGAACACCAGCGGCCCGGCCGCGAAGGTCTCGACCGATTCGCCGCCCAGGCCCTCGGGCGGCGCAGGGTCATGATTGCCCCGCACCCAGACCAGCCGCAGCGCGGCGGCGATGGCACGGAGGCGGGCCGCCTCGGCGCCGGGCAACCGGCCTGCCCCGCCGGTGTCGTGGAACGAGTCGCCGAGTGCCACCAGGATGCGCGGGCGCCAGTGCCGCACCAGCAGCACCAGCCGGTCGATCGTCGCCCGCGTGTCCCAGGGCGGCAGCAGCATCCCGCGCCGTGCATAGGACGAGCCTTTCTCCAGATGCAGGTCGGAGACGGCAAGCAGGTCTTGCGCCGGCCAGAAGAGCGCGCCCGCCGGATCGAGCATCAGCCGCTCGCCGGCCAAGTGCAGCAGGGCCGCCGTCATGCGGGTTGCTCGAACAGGTCGCGTCCCCGCTGGCGGCGCGCGACATTGGCGCGATGCACGAGCGGCACCCGAGCGGCCGGCGGCTCGGCGGTGCCCATCGCCTCGGCCACGATCGCCTCGGCCTCGGCCAGCAACGCGTCCTCGTCCTCGGCCGAGCGCACGCTCTCCCGCCCGATGTCGAGCAGCACCGGCACGGCCAACGGGGAGACCCGCGACAGCGCCATGTGCACGATCCGCCCACGCACCCGCGCCAGCATCCCCGCTACCCGCCCGAGGTCGATCATCCCGGAGGCGGCGTCCGCCCGCGTCGCGCGCAACAGCACATGGTCCGGCTGATGCCGGCGCAGCACGTCGTAGATGAGATCGCTGTTCACCGTCACCTGCCTGCGGTTCTTCTCCGCCCCAGGATGGTGGCGCTCGATCAGCCCGGCGATCACCGCGACGTTGCGGAACGTGCGCCGCAGCATGGAGCTGTCCGCCATCCACGCCTCCAGATCATCGCCCAGCATGTCCTGGTCGAACAGCGCCGCTACATCCGTCGGCTGGTTCGCCGACCATACGCCGAGCACGTAGTCGGTGGCGACGAACCCCAGTGGCGCCATGCCGGCGCGCTCCATGCGCTTGGTGACCAGCATCCCCAAGGTCTGGTGGGCGTTGCGTCCCTCGAAGCAATAGGCGACCAGGTACCACCGTCCACGGCGTGGGAAGGTCTCGATCAGCAGGTCGCGTCGTCCGGGCAGGCGCGAGCGGGCGCGCTGCAGGCGAAGCCAGTCGCGCACCCCCGCGGGGAAGGCGTCCCATCGCGCCGGGTCCTGCAACAGCGCGCGCACGCGATCGGCGAGATGCGTGGTCAGCGGCAGCCGCCCGCCCGCATAGGCCGGGACCATCGGCTCGCCCTGCCCGCCCTCCGCCGCCTCCATCCAGGTCTCGCGCAGGCGCAGGAAGCGCAGCAGGCGGCCGGCGAACATGAACGTGTCGCCGGGGCGCAGCAGCGAGACGAAATACTCCTCGACCTCGCCCAAGACCGGCCCCGGCCCGCGCCTGCCGGCGAGCCGCACTTTGATCAGCGGCGCCTCGACGATGGTGCCGATGTTCATGCGGTGCTGGCGCGCGACGCGGGCCGAGCGGACATGCACCATGCCCTGGGAATCGCGAAACAGCTTGCGGTAGCGCTCATAGGCGCCGAGCGCATAGCCGCCGTTCTCCACGAACGCCAGCACGTCGTCGAAGTCGCGCCGCGACAGCGCGGCGTAGGGCGCGGCGCGGCGCACCTCCGCGTACGCCGCGTCGGGGTGGAACGGCCCGGCGCAGGCCAGGCCGAGCAGATGCTGGGCGAGCACGTCCAGCCCGCCCGGCCGCGGTGGGTCGCCGTCCAGCGCCCGTGCGGCCACCCCCTCCAGCGCCGCCTCGCATTCCAGCACCTCGAACCGGTTGGCCGGCACGAGCAAGGCGCGCGAGGGCTCGTCCATACGGTGATTGGCCCGCCCGACCCGCTGCAGCAGCCGCGAGACCCCTTTGGGTGCGCCTACCTGGATCACCTGATCGACCCCGCCCCAGTCGATGCCGAGATCGAGCGAGGAGGTGGCGACCACGGCGCGCAGCCGCCCCTCGGCCATCGCCGCCTCGACCTTGCGGCGCTGCGCCACCTCCAGGCTGCCGTGATGCAGCGCGATCGGCAGCATCGGGTCGTTCAGGCGCCATAGCGCCTGGAATATCAGCTCGGCCTGGGCGCGCGTGTTGACGAACACGATCGTCAGCCCGGCGGCCCGGATGCGCGCCATGACTCCGGGGGCCGCCTCGATGCCCATATGGCCGGCCCAGGACAGCTCGCCCTCGGGCAGCATTACCGAGAGCTCGGGCACGGCTCCGCCCGGCTCCTCGATGATGCGATCCGCACCGACATAGGCGCGGATCGCCTCGGGATGGGCCACGGTGGCCGAGAGCCCGACCCGGCGCAGGCCGGGGGCGAGGGCTGCGAGACGGGACGCGCAGAGCGCCAACTGGTCCCCGCGCTTGCTGCCCGCGAGGGCGTGGACCTCGTCGACCACCAGCATCGCAAGCCCGCCAAACAACTCGGAGGCGTCCGGCAACGACAGCAGCAGCGCCAGGCTTTCGGGCGTGGTCAGCAGAATGTGCGGCGGCGCGGCGCGTTGGCGGGCACGACGGTTCGCGGGCGTGTCGCCAGTGCGTGTCTCGATCCTGATAGGCAGGGCCATCTCCTCGACCGGGCGCATCAGATTGCGCGCGATGTCGGTCGCCAATGCCTTGAGGGGGCTCACATAGAGCGTGTGCAGGCCGGGACGCGGCCTCGCGGCCAGATCGATCAGGCTCGGCAGGAAGCCGGCCAGCGTCTTGCCGCCCCCGGTCGGGGCGATAAGCAGCACGCTTTCGCCGGCGCGCGCGGCATCGACCATCGCAAGCTGGTGCGGGCGGGGTCGCCAGAAGCGGGCGGCGAACCAGGCCGCGAAGGGGGGCGGCAACATCCTGGCCGGCGGGCTTAGCCCCGCAATCGCCCGCTCACAAGAGGGTTAGCGACAGCCTCGCGAACGCCGCAATCCTGACATCGTTCCTCTCTCAGTATCGAGTTCCTGTAGCCCCGTTAACGGAGACAACGTCATGACACGCACCATCGTCTTGCGCGCACTTGCCGGCACTCTTCTGTTGGCGCTTGCCGCCTGCGGCTACACGCCTGGACAGCGGGCGGTCTCGGGCGGGCTGCTCGGCGCTGGCGCCGGGGCCGGCGTTTCGGCGCTCACCGGCGGGCACGCCGGAACGGGCGCGCTGATCGGCGGCGGAGTGGGCGCCCTGGGCGGCGCTGTGACCTCGCCCTAAGCTGGTGCCCCGGGGGCAGTGCCCTGGGAACTGTCGGTCGGAACACGGATGGTGTCGAGCGCGGGGGTAGCCCCCATCTGACACGCATGAAGCGCCTGATCCCGTTCCTGTTGCCTGGCCTCGCGATGCTCGCCGGGTGCGCCGCGACCCCGGCGAGCCTTGGTCTGACCGGGCGCGGGCTCACAACCCCGCCGGGGCAGGCGTCGGATGCCGATATCGGCATGCCAGGCCTCAATCAGGGCGTGGGCCCGTACACGCCGAGCCTTGTGCCGAGTACCGGACCGGGGCGCTATTTCGGCTCCGACTGAAGGACTGGCACTGGTGTCGGCGACTCCTGTCGGAGACCACGTCGCGGCCGAGCTCCTGCGGCGCCTGATCCAGGCGGAGGGCACGGGGCGAATGCACCTCGGGACGACCGAGGGCCAGCCGCATGCATCCCTGGAGGGCATCGATCTCGGCCGCACGGCAATGCGCGCCCTGAAGAACGCCCTGGGCGACGTCGCCGCATGGTGGGACGCGGAGCACG
The DNA here is from genome assembly GCA_963830565.1 of uncultured Pseudomonadota bacterium. Classification (GTDB taxonomy): domain Bacteria; phylum Pseudomonadota; class Alphaproteobacteria; order Acetobacterales; family Acetobacteraceae; genus DATFDN01. The sequence goes on along the minus strand of CAWHMO010000005.1, from coordinate 300,592 downwards.
AGGGCGTGAACCTGGCGCACGCGGATCTGCGAGGAGCGAATCTGCGCCGCGCCGACCTTGAAGGCGCCAATCTCCAGGGCGCTAATCTGTCGGGCGCGCTGCTGAGCGGGGCAAACCTCCACGGAGCGCTGCTCGAGGATGCCGACCTGCGGCATGCCGACCTGGCGAACGCCCGGCTTGAGGGCGCCGCCCTCGGCGCGGCCAATCTCAACGGAGCGATGCTCGAGGACGCCGATCTGCGCGGCGCGACGATGCGGTTCGCCGATCTGACGGGCGCGCTGCTCGAAGGCGCCAATCTGCGGGGCGCGGATCTCTGGGGCGGCAACCTGTCGGACGCGCATTGCGAAGGCGCCGACCTCACGGATGCCACGCTGACCGACGCCAACCTGGCGGGCGTCAACTTGACTAACGCCCTGCTCCGGAACGCCACCCTCAGCCAGGCGGACCTGCAAGGGGCCAGGTTGGAGCGAGCCGACCTTTCGGGTGCGAATCTGCGTGGCGTCAACCTGCGCGACGCGACGCTGACGGAAGCGCGCCTGCGCGATGTCGATCTGTCGCACTGCGACCTCACGCATGTTCACCTCGCCGGCGCCTGGCTGGAAAAGGTGCGGCTCCGGTTCGAGCAGCTCGGCGGCGCGATCGGCGAGGAGCTGGATGGGGAATACGAGGCCGCACGCCTCGGCTATCTGGTGCTCGAGCGCAACTTCCACGAGCTTGGCGACTCCGCCGCCGCGCGCTGGGCCTATTGCCGCAAGCGGGTGATGGGCAAGCACGAGGCGCTCCGGCGTGCCCGCGAGGCCGCCGCCGCGCACCGCTGGCGCTCGGCCGTTACGGAGTGCCGCGACTATGCGGTCGATCAGCTCGTCGAATGGGTGTGCGGGTACGGCGACAGCGTTGCGCGCGTGCTTGGATCGCTGCTGGTCATTTATCTGCTGTTCGCCCTGATCTACCTGGCAACCGGAAGCATCGTCCGGGTGGACGATACCGTGTCGCCGCCGGTCAGGATCACCACCCACGACCCCCTCGACGCGCTGATCTTCAGCCTGCTCGCGCTGACCACCTCGGGCAGCCCGGCGGTGGTGCTGCAGCCGAGCGCCAAGACGGTCCATCTCCTGACCGGCCTGCAAGCGCTGCTCGGCATCGGGATGACGGGGCTGCTGGGCTTCGTGGTGGGAAACCGCATCCGGCGCTGATCGAACTGATGGCGGTCGGCCTAATCAGAAACCACACGGCTGGTCAGCCGATTGCCTCCGCCAGCCAGCCGGTCAGCACGGCCGTTCCGGCCAGGAAGTCGTCGGTGGTCATCGCCTCGCGCGGATTGTGGCTGCCGTTCTCGTTGCGAACGAAGATCATGCCCATCCTCACGCCCGCCGCCGCGAACGCCGCGGCGTCGTGGGACGCGGGGCTGCCCAGTTCGATCATCGGGAACCCCAACGCGGCGGCGGCGCGCGTCAGGCCAGCCCTGATCGCAGGATCGACCGTACCGATGGCGGCGGCGGCGCGCGGGCCGAAATCGAAGCGAACGCCGCGCCGCTGCTCGATACCCTGGATGATGCCCACGATCTCGTGCTCCAGCTCGGCCAGCACCACGGGATCATAGGCGCGGACATCCAGGCTGAGATGGAAGGCGCCGGGTACGATCGTCAGGCCATGTACCGCCGGGTCGGTATGAAAGCGCCCGATCGTGCAGGCCATCGGCACGCCGCGCACGTCCCGCGCCGCCCATAGCCGGTCCAGCGCCACGGCGAACTCGGCGCCGGCCAGCGCCGCGTCGCGGCGGAAGCGGCGCGGCAGGCCGACATGGTCATGACTGCCCTCGATCCGCATGTCGGGGAAGCGGATATTGCCGGGGATGCCGGTGCAGATGCCGACCGGCCTTCCGGCCTCGATCAGGCCCGGCGCCTGCTCGATGTGCAGTTCGACGAAGGCGCGCAGCCGTACGGGATCGAGATGCCGGACGCCGGCGGCCAGCGCCTCCGGGTCGCCACCGCACTCTTCCATGTGCTCGGCCAGGGTGCGCCCGGTGTCGCTCCGCCGCGCCGCCAACGCGCCCTCGGGCAACATGCCCAGGGCACCCCGGCTGCCGATATAGGAGACCTGGAACCAGATGCTCTCCTCGGCGCGGATCGCCATGACCGTCAAATCGCAGGATGGCGTGAGGCCGAGCCTGCGCAGCGCGGCCACGGCGAGAAGTCCCGCGACGACGCCGGCCGCGCCGTCGAAATTGCCGCCATGCGGGACGGAATTGAGATGCGAGCCCGTCATGACAACGGGCGCGGCGCGGTCGCGCCCCGGCAGTGTCATGTAGAGATTGGCGGCGGCATCGCGCGAAACCTCCAGGCCCAGGCGCTCGGCCTCGGCGACGATTGTCGCGTGCGCGCGCTGCTCGCCGGCGCCGTACGGGTCGCGCGAGACGCCCGGCGGGTCGGCGCCATCCTCGCGCAACCGATCGAACAGCGCGATGGCGCGCTGCCCGCTCCGCCTCAACCGCCGCAAGCAGCGCCGCCCACTCGATCGTCGCCATACCGCCTCCTAAGCCGTCAGCCTCCGCACGTCGATGCGCCGCTCGGCCGCGCGCACCGCGATCTCGAAATGGTCGGCCTGAATCACGTCCAGCACGTTGCGCGGCCGGTGCGCGACGACGTTCAGGCCGCCCCTGTGGCGCACGCTGTCGTACAGGATGCCGGCGCCTCCGGACGCTCGCTCCGCTTCCCCGAACATCTGCGAGGCGACGTAGCTGTCGGGTGCATAGATGTCCGGCCGAGCGCGCTCCTGCCCGCGAATGTCCAGATAGGCACCTTCCAGTCGCGCCGCATAGCATCGGTACTGCCGACGCATCTCGGCCAGCCCGGTGGCGACCGCCTCGCGCCGCAGATGATGCCCGACTTCGGCCGCCGCCGTGACCAGCGCGGCGGCGGCGTACCAGGCGCCGAGATCCGGGCCGTTGAAGCGCATGCCACCCGGCGCGACGTGCAGGAAAGCGGCCATGACAATGCTGGCGTTGGAGCGACCGTACACCCATTCCTCGCGCGGCAGCCGGGCGGCCCGCTCGGCGAGCAGCCGGTCGTTGGTCCAGCCGACAAGCTCCATCACCGCCGCCAGGTCGGCCGCCGTCGCGACGGTCTCGAACGGCGCGACGGGCGGGAACCGCGAGGGAATGAGCCGAAGCGAAGGGTGCGGCGCCGGCGCGCGCGCCTGGTTCACGTCAGGGCGATGTCGGCGTCGGTGTAGGGCGTGAATGCGGCATCCACCGCATTGGGCGGCATGTACACCCCGCCGCGCGCGGCATCGAGGAAGCGCCGGACCGTGAGCAGCCCGTCCTGGGTGCCGCTGGTCAGCAGCGCCATTGGCGGTTGGCCGCCGAACGCCGGTGCCGCGTGCGGGCGCCGCAGCCAATCGGCTCCGTCCTGCTCGGTGAGATGGAGGATGCGCAAGGCCTGGTAGATGCCGAGCACCGCCGAGAGCCGGACCAGCACATCCACATCCAGGGTGATGTCGCCATTCGCGCGGACCGTCCGCGCCCAGTTGTGATAGGTGGAACGCGACGGCAGGCCGAGGATCAGCCGCCGGTCCTCCTCCATCAATCCCCAGCGATCGGCGATCTCCAGGAAGGTCCGTAATGCCGGGGCGCTGAGCCGGCGTCGGTTCTCCGGCCTGAAGCGGGAGGCGTCGATCTGATCGGGGCCTGTGGTGATCGCGGTGCGCGCAACTCGGGCGACCCTAGGCATGATCCGAACTCCGTGGCGAACCGGAATATCGTCCAATTCTGCACAATTACAAGACGCCCGCTGCAACCTCCGGGTCTTCGAGTTCCACACTGAGCGCCCGCAACTGAGCGGTGTGCGGATGCGTGATTCGGCCGGCGCGCAGATCCTCGACACCGATCTGCTCCACCATCAAGCCGGCCTGCATCACCCCAATCATTGGACAAAGATGCGCCACCACCGGGAGATTGTGGCTGACGAGCACGTAGGTCAGACCCCGCCGGCGCTGCAGATCGACCAGCAGGTTCAGCACCTCGGCCTGCACCGACACGTCCAACGCGCTGGTCGGCTCATCCAGCAGCAGCACTTCGGGTTCGGCCATCAGGGCGCGAGCGATGGCGACGCGCTGGCGCTGGCCGCCGGAAAGTTGGTGCGGGTAGCGGAACCGCGTCTCCGGCGGCAGCGCGACCTCGGCCAGGGCGCGCGGCACGCGCGTGTCGACCTCGCCGATCCCATGCACGGCCAGCGGTTCCGACAGCGCGCGGTCCACGGTCTGGCGTGGATGCAGCGAGCCGTACGGGTCCTGGAACACCATCTGCACGCGGCGATAGAACGCCCGTCCGCGCCGCGGCCCGAGTACCTGGCCGGCGATGCGCATGACGCCCGACCAATCCGGGTTGAGGCCGGACAGGGCGCGCAGCACGGTCGATTTGCCGGACCCGCTTTCGCCCACAATGCCGAAGCTGCCGCCTTCCGGGACGGAGAAGGAGATGCCGCGCACCGCCTCGGTCGCGCCGAAGCGGACGCGCAGATCCCGCACTTCGATCATCGCGGCTCGGCCCGCCCCGTCACAACGCCGGGTGCGCCACCACGCCCAGCTCGGACGAGGTAATCGGCTCGGAGCGGATCACCACCAGGTACATCAGTGCCGAGACGAGCCCGATCCCCGCGCTCACCAGCAGCGCGGGCACGAAGCTGCCGGTGCCCTGCACGATGAACCCGGTGATGGTGGGCGCCAGCGCCCCACCCAAATAGCCGCCGAAATTCTGGATCGCGCCCAACGACGCGGTGCAGTTGGACGGCGCGGCGACGCTCGCCAGGGCCCAGGACATCCCGCTCGCGGCGGCCCCGAACATCAGCGCGGCCGAGATGCACGCCACCGCTATCGTGTTGCTGGGCGTCTCCGCCGCCACGATGGTGAACCCGGCCATGCCCAGCAGCCCGACGATGACCGGCACCTTGCGACTGTTGATCGGGGAGAACCCGGCCGCCATCAGCCGGTCGGCGATTGCGCCGCCGCCGATGCTGCCCACCACGCCGAACGCGAACGGAATCGCCGAGACCCATCCGGTCTTCGGGATCGACATGTGGCGCTGCATCTCGAAGTACCCGGGCAGCCAGGCCAGGTACAGCCAGCCCATGTACACGACGCCGAAGAAACCCAGGATCAACCCCCAGGTGGTGCGGAAGCGGAACAGCTGGGCCCACTCGCTCAAGGTGACACGGTTGGCGGCAGGAGCCTCTTCGCCTTCCTGCAGATAGCGCTGCTCTTCCGGTTCGAACGCATATTCCGCGGCATCGCGGTATTTCACGTACCACAGCGCGGTGACCGCCAGCCCGACCACGCCCATTACGATGAACATCCAGCGCCATCCGAACCCCAGCATCAGCGCGGTCAGGATCGGCGGCGCAATCGCCGGTCCGAGCGAGGAGGTGCAGTTCCAGATCCCGGTCGGCAGCCCGCGATCACGAACACCGTACCAGTCCCGCACCACGCGCACGGCGGACGAGAACATCGGCGCCTCCCCCATCCCGAGGAACACGCGGGCGAGGGAGAACTGCCAGAAGCTGGTGACGAACCCCGCCGCCGTCTGGGCCAGCGACCAAAGCCCCAGCCCGGCGGCGAGCAGGCGGTGCGGCCCGACCCGATCGACCAGAGCGCCGCCCGGCAGCTGCGAGAACGCATACGCCCAGAGGAACGCCGAAAGCAGCAGCCCCATATCCGCGACCGAGAGGCCGAGCTCCTGTCGGATCAAGGGATTGGCGATCGAAAGCGTGGAGCGGTCGAGATAGTTCAGCGTGCCGGCGATCACCAGCATCGTCAGCGCCGATCGCTGCACTCGCCGCACGCGAGGAGACGCCTGGGTTCGGCTCATGACCATTCCTCCCGGATGGCGCGTGTTCCCAACCATCCCTTGCGGAAAGTCTTGCCGAGCGCGTCGAGGAAATCCAGCCCTCGCACCCCGATCATCGCGGCTCGGCCCAGGTCGGATCGCGCGTCAGCGTCGCGAGCCGCGCGCGCGGATGCGTCAGCGATGGCAGGCAGGCGAGCAGGCCACGCGTGTAGGGGTGGCGGGCGCGCGCCAGCTCCCCGGCCGGCAGCTCCTCCAGCACCGTGCCCGCATACATCACCATCACCCGGTCGCAGAAATGCGAAACCAGCGGCAGGTCGTGGCTTATCAGGATCAGGCCCATGCCGCGGCGCGACACCAGGTCCTCGATCAGGCGCAGGATCTCGGCCTGCACCGTGGCGTCCAGCGCGCTGGTTGGCTCGTCGGCGATGAGCAGCTCGGGGTCTGGGGCGAGCATCATCGCGATCATCACTCGCTGGCCCATGCCGCCCGACAGCTCGTGCGGATACAGTTGCGCGACGTGGGCCGGGTCGCGGATCAGCACCTGATCGAGCAGCGCGACCGCCGCCCGCCTTGCGGCGTGGCGGGAGCCGCCGGTGTGCAGCCGCCAAGCTTCCGCCACTTGCGCTCCCACCGTCATCACCGGGTTCAACGAGAATTTCGGGTCCTGCAGGATCAGTCCGGCACGGCGGCCACGGATGCGGCGCATGGTGCGCTCGCTGGCCTTCAGCACGTCGATGCCGTCGAAGGCGAGGCGTTCGGCTTCAAGCCGCGCGGCGCGCGGCAGCAGCCTCAGGATGGCGCGCGCGGTCAGCGACTTGCCCGACCCGCTCTCGCCGACGATGCCGAGCTTTTCGCGCCCGAGCGCGAGCGAGACCCCGCGGACCGCCTCCGCCGGCCCGGTCGGAGTGGGGAAGGCGACGCGGAGGCCGCGCATCTCGACCAGCATGGCTCAGCGCTGCTTCGGATCGAGCACGTCGCGCAGCCCGTCGCCCAGCAGGTTGAATGCGAGCGCGGCGAGGAAGATCGCCACGCCGGGGATCGTCGGCACCCACCACTGCTCCAGGATGTAGCCGCGCGTCGCCGCGATCATGGTGCCCCATTCGGGCGTCGGCGGCTGCGCGCCCATGCCGAGGAAGCCCAGACCGGCGGCGGTCAGGATGATCGCGCTCATGTCCAAGGTCACGCGCACGATGACCGAGGACACGGCGAGCGGCATGACATGGCGCAGCACGATGCGCGGCGCCGCGGCCCCGGTCAGGCGGATGGCGGCGACGAAGTCGGCGTTGCGCACGCTCAGCGTGTCGGCCCGCGCGAGCCTTGCGTAAGGCGGCCAGGACGTCAGCGCGATGGCGAACACGGCGCTGGCGATCCCCGGCCGCAGCGCGGCGACGAAGGCGAGCGCCAGGATCAAGCGCGGAAACGCGAGGAAGACATCCGTCACGCGCATCAGCAGCCGGTCCGCCAGGCCGCCGAAATAGCCGGCGACGCAGCCGACGATCAGCCCCACCGGGGCCACCATCCCGACGATCGCGACCACCATCCCCAGCGTGATCCGCCCGCCATACAGTACGCGCGCATAGAGATCCCGCCCCAACTCGTCGGTGCCCAGCCAGTGCCGCGCGGAAGGCGGCGCGAGCCGGTCGGCGAGGTTCTGCGCGTCCGGGCTCTGGCCGGTCAGCACCGGCGCGGCGAGCGAGGCGACGATCAGGACCAGCACGGTGACCAGCCCGGCGAGCGCCAGATGATTGCGGCGGAACAACAGCCAGGCCCGGTAGCGCCCGCCCCAGGCCGCCTGCCGACGTGAGGCGGGGGCGTCGGTCAGCAGCCAGGATCGGGTCTGGCTCATCGCGTGCGCGGGTCCAGGATGCGATACGAAAGATCGGCCAGCAGATTGAGGATCACGTAGATCAGTCCGATCACCAGCGTCGCCCCCAGCACCGCGTCCATGTCGGCGTTGAGCAGCGAGACGGTGAGGTAGAGCCCGATCCCCGGCCAGGAGAACACCGTCTCGGTCAGCACCGCGCCCTCCAGCAATCCGGCGTAGGCGAGCGCGATCACCGTCACCAGCGGCACGGCGATGTTGGCGAAGGCGTGCCGCCACAGGATGCGCGTCCCCGACAAGCCCTTGGCGCGCGCGGTCACGATGTACTCGCCGGCCAGCGCGTCCAGCATGAAGGCACGGGTCATGCGGGTGATGTAGGCGAGGCTGAAATAGGCGAGCACCAGAGTCGGCAACGCCAGATGCGCCAGCGCGTCGCGGAACACGTCCCACTCGCCGGCAAGCGCGCTATCGACCACCATCATCCCGGTCACGCGCGGCACCATGCCCTCGTACATGACATCGAGCTGCCCGGTGCCCGGCGCGATGCCGAGCTTGACGTAGAAGACGAGCAGGAACACCAGCCCGAGCACGAAAACCGGGATCGACTGGCCGGCGAGGCTCACCACGCGCACGGCATGGTCGAAGCGCGATCCCTGCCGAGCGGCGGCGAGCACGCCGGCGGGGACGCCGATCGCGATGGCGAGGATGATGGCGGCGGTCGCCAGCTCGAACGTCGCCGGGAAATAGGTGGCGATGTCCTCCGTGACGGGATGCGTCGTCATCACGCTGCGCCCGAGATTGCCGTGCAGCAGGCGGGCGAGATAGATGCCGAACTGCACCGGCAGCGGGCGGTCGAGGCCAAGCTCGCCGCGCACGCGCGCGATCACGTCGGGCGGCGCGTGGTCGCCCACGATGGCGATCACCGGATCGATCGGCATGACCCTGCCGATCAGAAAGGTAATGAGGATCAGCCCGAACAGCGTGATCGGGACCGAGGCGAAGGTGGCGAACAGGCCGGACAGGCGCCTCGGCCGACGCATGGCCCTCACCCGCCTCGCTACGCTCGGTTCCCTCTCCCGCGCAGCGGGAGAGGGAGGGGCCCGCGCCGTAGGCGTGGGAGGGTGAGGGCGGCGTTCAAGTCTTGCGAATGCCCGCGTAGCGGGTGAAGTCGGGCATCGCGCCAATCCGCAACCCGGTGACGTTCTTGCGCATCACGGCCACCACGTTCCTTTGCAGCATCATCGCGAACGGCGCGACGTCCCAGAACTGCTGCTGCATGTCGCCATAGAGCGCGAGCCGGGCCTTGGAGTCCGCCTCCTTGGCCGCCAGCCCGGCCTCCACGGTGAGCTGCTTGTCCACGAAATGGCTGCGCCAGGCGAGGATCTTGAGCGTGCTGTCGTCGCCGTCGTCGGGATTGGCGCAGAACGCCTGCGCGTTCGAGTTCGGGTCGAAGTAGTCCGACCCCCAGATCAGCATCGCGAGCTGGTGCTGGCGGGCGCGGGTCTTGGTGATGACCTGCTTCTGCTCGCCCGGCAGAAGCTGGACCTTGATCCCGATCTTGCCGAGATCGGCCTGCACCGCCTGCGCGACCTGGTCGAAGGGCGGCGCGGAGATGAAATCCATGGTGGCCGAGAACCCCTCCGGCAGCCCGGCCTGCGCCATCAACGTGCGCGCCCTGCCGATGTTCTGCTCGAAGGGCTGATCGGTCAGCGCGCCGGGGATGCCGCGCGGCAAGAAGGATTGCTGCACGAACCAGGTCTCCGGCGTGATGTTCTTGGCGATCCCCGCGTAGTCGATCGCCCACTTGATCGCCTGATGCACCTCCGGCTTCGCCAGCTGGGGCATCGACTGGTTCATGGCGATGTAGAGCGAGGATGCCTGGCCGGCGGCCTCGGCGTGGAAGCCGGGGTTGTTGACCACGGACTTGAGCTGGTCGGACTGCAGGTCGCGGGCGATATCCACGCCGCCCTTCTGCAACAGCAGAAGCTGCTCGGACGGGTCCTTCACGTGGCGCAGCACGATGCGCCTGACCCCGGACTGGATGCCGGAGTTCGGGTTGGCATCGACGATGATGTGGTCGGACGCCTGCCACGAAGTCAGCTTGAACGGCCCTGCGCCCGCGCTGTGCGTCTTCAGCCAGGCATTGCCGAGATCGTTGTTCGCCGCGTGCTCCAGCGCCGCCGCCTTCTCGACGATGCAGCCCAGATTGGCCGAGAGGCAGTAGAGGACGAAGCTCGGCGCCTGCTGCGTCGGGAGCTGCATCACCAGCGTGCTCTCGTCGGTGGCGCGGATCAGCTTCTCGACATTGTCCTTGCTGTAGCCGAACTGGGTGATGATGAAGGCCGGGGTCTTATTGAGCTGGACGATGCGGCGCAGCGAAAATTCCACATCGGCGGCGGTAACGGGTTTGCCGGACTCGAAGCGCGCGGCCTTTGTCAGATGGAAGGTGAAGGTCGTGTTGTCGGGGCTGACCTCCCATTTCTCGGCGAGGTCGGGGGCGATCCGCGTCGGATCGGCCATGTCCGGGACGATCAGCTTGCGGTAGCAGTTGCCCTCCACCTCGTTGTCGGTGAACTCGTAGGATTCCGCAGGGTCGAAGCTGATCACGTCGTCGATCTGCTTGGCCATCACCGCGATGCCCGGCGGCGTCTGGGCGCGCGCCGCGCCCCAGGACAGGCTGGCTGCGCCGGCGGTGGAGGCGATCAGGGCACGACGGGTCAGCATGGCGCGGGTCCGGAGACGGTGGGGCAACGGCACCTTAGTCGGCGGGCAGGGCGGCGCAAGCCGGATTGATCCCCGGTTCCGCCAACGGGCGCAGCCGCGTTGCCCGCCCGACGTTTCGGGCATGTCCGCTCTGGATGGGGAGTCCCGCATGGCAAAGGAAGACATCGAGCTCGTTCTGGACGCCCACGCCCAGATCGGGGAATCGCCCATCTGGTCGGTTCCCGAGCAGGCGCTCTACTGGATCGACGTGAAGGCACCGGCCTTCTACCGACTGAACCCGGCCGCCGGCGCCACGCGAACCTGGCCATTGCCGGACGAGATCGGCTGCTACGCGCTGTACGCCCGCGAGCCCGCCGCGCTGCTGGCCCTGCGGTCCGGCCTGTTCCGGCTGGACTTGGCCAACGATGCGCTGACCAGGCTCGCCGACCCGCCCTACAATCCGCTACGGTTCCGCTTCAACGAAGGCGGATGCGACGGCAAGGGCCGGTTCTGGACGGGGACCATGTTCGACCCCAAGGAGGAGACGGGCAACCCCGAGCCTGGGCCGCTCTTCTCCTACACCGCTTCGACCGGTTTGATCGCTCAGCCGGACACCGCCCTGATCGCGAACGGCCTCTGCTGGACCAAGGACGGTGGCGCGATGTTCTTCGCGCACAGCAAGGAGCAGACGATCTACCAGTTCGACTTCGACCTCGGGCGGGGCCGGATCTCGAACCGCCGCAGCTTCGCGCAGATCCCCGCCCATCTCGGGATGCCTGACGGCGCCGCCCTGGACGAGGAGGGTTGCTACTGGTCGGCGATCCACGGCGGCAGCCGGTTGATCCGCTTCAAGCCGGATGGGCAGGTCGATCGGGAGGTCAAGCTGCCGGTCAGTCAGCCGACCATGTGCGCGTTCGCCGGACCGAACCTGGACGTCCTCTATGTGACATCGGCCGCGTCCGGGCTGAGCATCGTCCATAAGGTGACCGAGCCCCATGCCGGCGGGCTGTTCCGCTTCCGCCCCGGCGTCTGCGGGCTACCGACACACGGGTTCGAGGGCTGAACCGCAGCCCTCCGGCCCGATCGCAGACTGGTGGCAGTCATTTCCCACCCGCCTCGTGATAGTCGGCGACCGCGGACAGGAAGCTCGCATGCACGAGGCCGAGCGGGATGTTGCCGAGCATCCTCCCCGACCTGGCGTCGATCTCCTCCGGGAACAGGCCGAGATCGTTGGCGTGCGTGAGACCCGCATCGATGATCCGGCGGGCGCGGTCGAGGTTTCCCCGCACGGCCCAGTAATGCGCGATCCAGAAGGTTCCGGCGAGGAAGGCGCCTTCCCGCCGCTGGGCCTTCGCGCTGTCCAGATGCCGGTGGTAGAGATCGCCGCCGGGGCTGTATTTCCGCTCGAGCTCCCGGATCGTTGGCTCCATCGCCGGATCGTCGGGGGCGGTGTAGCCCCAGACCGGGAACAGCGCCGCTGAGATGTCCACCGCATCGGTGCCGGCACGGGCGGCGTAGCCTCCTGTGCTGGTGCGGCACGACCGTGAGACGTAGGCGCGGATCTCCCCCGCCGCCGCGCGGTACTTGTCGGCCCGCGCCGGGTCTTCCGCGAACCGCGCCATGCCCTCCAGCGCGCAGACGGCGAACGCCTTGCTGGCGGTGAACTGCCGCTGGCGCTTCTGCTCCCAGATGCCATGGTCGCGCCGCGACCAGTTCTCGACCAGGAAGTCCGCGACCTCGGCGACCGCCTCCCAATGCTCCCTTGGCGCGACCCGCTCATAGGTCTCCCGCGCGCCGAGAAGGAAATTGGCCAGCGAGCCGAGCTGGAGCTGCTTGGCCGCCTTGTTGCCCACGAAGCCCGGCCGGCTGCTTCGGTACCCGGCGAGCCCGAGCTTGGACTGCATGGGCACCCGTTCGCCGCCGATCGCGGAAACCGGGTCCAACAGCTTCCGGTAGCCGGTGCCGCGCAGTCCGGCGACGAACCCCAGATGGCGGCGCGCCGCCAAGCCATCCGGCTCGAACCGGGTGAAGGCGCGCACGACCAAGCCGCTGTCGCGCAGCCAGGTGTATCTGTAGTCGTAGTTCCGCTTGCCGCCGATCACCTCCGGCAGCGAGGTCGTCACCGCCGCGGCGATCCCGCCGGTCTCCTCGTAGACGAGCAGGCGCAAGGCGCGCAGCGAGGCCTGGACCTGCTGCTTGTAGGGTCCGTCGTAGGAGCAGCGCCCGGCCAGCTCGCGCCAGCCGTCGAGCGTGACCGAGAGCCATCGCCCCAGCTCGGCCTCGCTGACCAAGGCGGTCGCGGCGGCGGCATCCGACAGCACCGCCCACGACCTCTCGCCCCTGGGCACCCTGGTCTCGATGCCCGCGCCGTGGATGCTCGCCGGATGCGAGGCGTGCAGGTGGAACCGTTCGTCGATCACCACCTGGTTGGGGGTGGCCTGACGGAGCTTCGGGACGCGATGGCCATAATCGGGACGAGGGGTGAGAACGAGGCGCAGCGCGGCGGGCGCGACGGTGAAGGTGCGGCAAAGCATTCCGCGCGGCACGCCCTGGCGCGGCAGGTTCATCCAGTCCGTGATGCCCAGCCGTCCGCTGGCGTGGTGCAATGTCGTCTCCAGCACCCCGCTTTCGTCGAGATAGCGACGCTGCAATGGCTTGCCGCCCGGCAGCTCGACCCGCCACGAACCGGCAACCGCCGGGTCCAGCAATCCGCCAAGCAGGCTCGGCGCATCAAAGCGTCCGGGGCAGTACCAGACGACCTCGCCGGCGATCGTGACGACCGCCGCCGTATGGCGGTCGCCGATGATTCCCAGATCGGCGATCCTGGGATAGGACGATGCGAACCGGGCGAACGGCGCGCCGCGCAGAAGATCGCTCAACAACTTGGCGGCAGAGCGTCGAAGGTCCATCACCATCCCCCCAATCCTGGAGCTTTCAACGCACCGGTCTGACGGTAGAACAAGCAGATGCCGGACCAAGTTCACGTCATCGGCGCATCCGGGCGATCGGGCGCGGCGCTATGCCGGGCATTGCTCGGAATGGGGCGCGCGGTCGTCCCCGTGGCACGCGACCCCGGACGATGGGCGGCGACCGGCATCGGCCTGGCCCCACGCCTCGCCGAGCTCGATGACGCCGCCGCCCTCCGCGCGGCGCTGGCCGACGCGAGCCTGGTGGTCTCCTGCGCTCACGCCCGCCACGCCGGCAAGATCCTGGCCGCGGCGCCGGCGGCGGCGCAATTCGTGCTGCTCGGCAGCACGCGCCGGTTCACCCGCTGGCCCGACGCGCACGCCGCCGGGGTAATCATGGGAGAAGCCGCGTTCCTTGCCGCCGGGAGGTCGGGCGTGATGCTGCACCCGACGATGATTTACGGCGCCGAGGGCGAGGACAACGTGCGGCGCTTGGCCGCGCTGCTCCGACGGCTGCCGATCGTGCCCCTGCCGGGCGGCGGGCGCGCGCTGGTCCAGCCGATCTACCAGCGCGACGTGACCCGCGCGATCGTGGCGGCGATCGACCGGAGCTGGGGCGCGCCCTGCGCGCTGATCATCGCCGGTCCCGCCCCCCTGCCCTATGCCGACTTCGTCCGCGCCGTCGCCAAGGCCGCCGGGCTGCGCCCGCCGCTTATCGTCGGCGTCCCCGGCCGGGCGCTGGTCGCGCTCGCCCCATTGCTGCGTCTGGTCCCTGGCCTGCCGATCATCCGGAAAGCCGAGGCGCGGCGCCTGCTGGAGGACAAGGCGTTCGACATAACCCCGATGCGCGAGCTTCTGGGTGTGGCGCCCGTGCCGCTCGGGGAAGGTCTTGCACGCACCTTCGCCCCGCCTGCACACATCCGATGCGCGCCTCTATCTGCGCCTCTATGGGCACTACCCTGCCTCCGACCTCGATCGTGGCCGCGACCGGCTGTCACAGCTCCGATCGCGAGGCCGAGCACGGGCCTGCCAGCACCAGCGGAAGCAGCGGGGCGACTTTTGCCCGACGCGTCGCATCGCTACGGTCGCGCTCATGGCCCCGAATCGCTTGCAAGATCTCTATTGGAAAGAGCTTGTCCAACTCAAGGTAGACTGTGAATACATTCGTCGCTATCGGAATTCGCTCAATTCTACCTTGACATGGTTCGCCGTGATCCGTGCTGTTGTTTCCGTGGGTGCGCTTGGCGCATGGGCTGTCGTTAAGGAGCACCCGCTGGTTTGGGGTGGCGTTATCGCGGCGGCGCAGGTCGCGGATGCCGTGAGCGCGCAATTCCCCTCACCGTCCGAACGCGCGGCACGAGCGCACTTCCGTGACCCTCGACGCCCTGCTGATCGACTGCCAAATGGAATGGGAAGACATTTACAGTGGCAAGTCGACCGAGGACGAGATCGCCAAGCGCCGTCATGCCATGATGAAGCTGAAACACGAGGCCGAGACAAGAATCTTTCCGGTGGCCTGCGTGTCCGAAAACAGCTGTTTACGCTGGCGGAAGCTGACGCGAATGCCTACTTCCAGAACACCTATGGGACAGGATCAGTTGAATGACCGCGAGCCGCCCGCCTTCGGGCCATCGTGTCGTCCTTGCGAAGGACGGAAGTATCCCACGAACCACGCTTAACATCCCCATGCCCGCCGTAAGGCCGCCAGCGCCCGCCACCAGCCAAACGAACACTGGACGCACTACCGCGCCTACTTCTCCCTACACGCAAGGTCACGCCTCTTACAACGATCAAGCGGCGCCGCCATCCTGTAAGGGTGGCATCACTCCGAACCAGCCTCAAATCCCAATGCCCACCGGCAAACCGCCTGTCCACCTACCGGCCCGGCAACGCTCGCCCACCAGCAGCAAAACTTCCAAACTTCCAAGGCATAATCTCAGTTAAGCCAATATTTTAACTGAACACGGCCGCCCGCAACCAAGCTTTACACGCCTCCTGGACCTGACCCACGATGAGGTCCTGCCGGAGCCTGAACCATGCCGATCATCAACCGCATCGCCGACTTCCATGAAGAGATGACCGCCTGGCGGCGCGACCTGCACGCCCATCCCGAGCTGTCGCTGCAGGAGGTTCGGACCAGCGGCGTCGTGCAAGAGAAGCTGCGCGAATTCGGCGTGGACGAGGTCATCACCGGCATCGCCCGCACCGGCGTCATCGGCGTGATCCGCGGGCGGGGCGGCAACAGCGAGCGCGCGATCGGGCTGCGCGCGGACATGGACGCGCTGCCGATCGAGGAGGCAACGGGGCTCGATTACGAGTCGCGCAATCCAGGGGTGATGCACGCCTGCGGCCATGACGGGCACACGACGATGCTGCTGGGCGCGGCGAGATACCTCGCAGAGACGCGCAATTTCGATGGCACGGTGTACGTGATCTTTCAGCCGGCCGAGGAGAACCTGGGCGGCGGCGAGATCATGGTCAAAGAAGGGCTGTTCGAGCGCTGCCCGGTGCAGCGCGTGTTCGGCATGCACAACTGGCCTTCGGTTCCCGCCGGAACCTTCCTCTGGCGCGAAGGCCCGATCATGGCGGCGGTGGCGAATATCGAGATCACCGTCACCGGCAAGGGCTCGCATGGCGCGCATCCCGACCACGGCATCGACCCGATCGTCGTCGCAGCGCAGATCGTGACCGCGTTCCAGTCCATCGTCGCGCGCACGATCGAGCCGGCGGAAGCCGGCGTCGTCACCATCGGCCATATCAATGGCGGGCACACCTACAACGTCATCCCCGAGACGGTGCGCATGAAGGGCACCGCGCGCTGGTTCAAGCCGTCGGTCGGCGACACGCTGGAGGCGGGCGTGCGCCGACTGGCGACGGGCATCGCCGAAAGCTTCGGCGCGCGGGCCGAGGTGGCGTTCGACCGCGCCTACCCCGCCACGGTCAACGACCCCGAGGCGACCCGCCTGACGCTGGACGCCGCCCGCGCGGTGGCCGGCGAGCCGCGCGTGGAGCCGATGCGCAACCCGACCATGGGCGGCGAGGATTTCGCCTTCATGCTGCAAGCCAAGCAGGGCAGCTACATCATGCTGGGCGGCGGGCGAGGCAAGGCCGATCCGATGCTCCACCACCCGCGCTACGACTTCAATGACGAAATCCTGCCGATCGGTGCTTCGTACTGGGCGACGCTGGCGGAGCAGTTGTTGGCGAGATAGGGCTGGTAGCAATTACCGTCATGGCCGGACTTGGTCCGGCCACCCACGCCTTGCAAGAAGAGGATGTGAAAGTGGCAATGCCAGGGAAGGCTGGCACAGTTCAGGTTGTGGAATTTCAGGAGAAGGCAGCCTCTTTGTTGTAGCACTCCTTGAGTTCCTTCCAGAACTGGTACATCAGCGCCATGCGAGGTTTGAAATAGGCTCCTTCAGCCTGTAAATCTCGCAGTACTGGACGTATCTTTCGACAATATCTGCCGAAACAATCGGACGAAGCGGAGTTCTGTGCAGTCGAAGGGAACGGGCTTGGCATCCATTTCCGTCAATACGGAGTTTTGCCAATCCTCGCTGCTGTCATATCAAAAAATTTTTGACACTCTCTTGCCGCATCTTCCCCATTCAAGAGGTGCTTTGAGATGGGGCATTTCCCTAGCAGTCACTCGCCACCACAAGACCCAGGTGCCTGGCTGAAGCAGCGGCATGTCCTCTTCGAAAACAGATCTACGGAATTTGCGATTGTATTGTAAGCTTCATCTCCAGCCAATCCAAGTTGTTGCTCGGCGGCAGATGAGTTAATCTGCAAGCTGCCGTGCCCCCACGAGAACAGCAAAGGAAAATCTCCTGCCAGGGGATCAAAAGAAGCAAAAGACCGCAGAGTAGGCTTCATACGGCGTCGGTCGCGCCACTTCACCAAGGCACTCTCTATGTCGCTCGGTGATATGGATCGCGTTTCGGTGCTCTTCCAGAGTCTCTCTAACCATGATGCGATCGGCGCTGTATCTCCGGTTACGATACCTGCCTCGATCCAATAGGCCTGCTCATCAGCCTCCAAGCCCAATCCGTTCGCAGACAGATTTGCCGAAGCGACTACTGCCTGACTTGCGCCGAGATAGACTTTCGCGTGTAGGCGATCATTCTGTCGTACGTCATGATTGATCGCCTGAAGCATCCGGATCTCTTCCGGATTTGTCCCTCCGGAAGAGAGATTGCATATTATCCGCGCCTAACTTTCTGTTAAACAAAGATGCCGCGCCACGACCAAGAACGCACGGCGCAGCGCGCCTCTAGATCTTCGATGTGGCCGCATAGCCCTATCAGTTCGTCCCAGCTACAACTCATCACTACTCTCTAACAAGTGCTCCCTCCTCTGTGGCTGATGCACGACTTAGCAAGTGAGAAGACGTGGGTGCCCGGGCCGAGCCCGGGCATGATGTTTTGAGGCTCCGACTTCCCAGAGCCTATCCGCCATCGATCCCGTGCGCCCGCAAATCCTCGAGCGCGCAATAGCCAAGCGCGCTGATCTCCGTCGCGCGCAGCACCACGCCCGGCGCCCTGTCCGCTTCCAGCGCCTCGGCCCAGCGGGCGGCGCACAGGCACCACCGGTCGCCGGGCCTGAGGCCGGCGAAGCCGAACTCGGGGCGGGGCGTAGAGAGATCGTTGCCGCGCGCCTTGCTGTACGCCAGGAACGCCTCCGTCACTTCGACACAGACCGTATGACAGCCAAGGTCGTCGGGTCCGGTATGGCAGCCCCCGGTCCGGTAGAACCCGGTCCTCGGCTGGAGCGAGCAGATCTCCAGCCTGCCCCCCAGCACGTTGCGCGCCGACCCGCCGCGCCCGCCGTCGCCCGCATCGAGCGGCATCGCTGCCTCCTTTCTGGGACTGCCGGACGACAGTCCCGGCCCGCCTCGTTTGTCAAGCCGTGCATCCATGACCGGGATTGACAGCTCATGGCTTGTCTGTGGAACATATCAAGAACTTTTCGCCCTTGTACCTGTTCGCGCTTGGGCGGGCGGCGGCGTCTTGGGTAAGATCCGCGTGCCGACTCGTGGCCGTCCCGCAACAGCAACCGGATATGTAGGGTTTTCTGGACGAGGGATACGCTATATATAGTTTGACGGCCGGCCGTTCCGCGACTCAGATGGGGCGGCGCAGGCGAATCCAGGAGGGACGGACGTGCTCGATGCAGTGCAGGTGCGTGGCCATTGGCAGGTCCGGGTAGACCGCTCGCGTGACGCGCTGCTGACCGACTTCGGCCGCGCCACGCTATCGGACCGCTATCTGATGCCCGGCGAGGACTTCCAGGATTTGTTCGCCCGCGTGGCCTCGCGCTACGGCGACGATCCCGGTCACGCCCAGCGCATCTACGAGTACATCAGCCGGATGTGGTTCATGCCGGCCACCCCGGTGCTGTCCAACGGCGGCACCGACCGGGGGCTGCCCATCTCGTGCTTCCTGAACGAGGCCTCCGACAGCCTGGATGGCATCGTCGCCTTGTGGAACGAGAATGTCTGGCTGGCGTCGAAGGGCGGCGGGATCGGCAGCTACTGGGGCAATCTGCGCTCGATCGGGGAGCGTGTGGGCGCCGTCGGCAAGACCTCCGGGGTGATCCCGTTCATCCGGGTCATGGACAGCCTGACGCTCGCCATCTCGCAGGGCTCGCTCCGGCGCGGCTCGGCCGCGGTCTATCTGCCAGTGGCGCATCCCGAGATCGAGGAGTTCATCGAGATGCGTCGCCCGACCGGGGGCGATCCGAACCGCAAGGCGCTGAACCTGCATCACGGCATCCTGGTGCCGGACGCCTTCATGCGCGCGGTGGAGGCCGACGAGGAATGGCCGCTCACTTCGCCCAAGGACGGGTCGGTGGTGCGCAAGATCTCCGCCCGCAATCTCTGGATTCGCATCCTGATGGCGCGGATCGAGACCGGCGAGCCGTATCTGGTCTTTTCCGATCACGTGAACCGCGCGCGCCCCGAGCACCACAAGCTGGCGGGGCTGACCGTGAAGACCTCCAATCTGTGCAGCGAGATCACGCTGCCGACGGGGGTTGATCATCTTGGTCACGACCGTACCGCCGTCTGCTGTCTTTCCTCGCTCAACCTCGAGACCTGGTTCGACTGGGAAAAGCATCCGACCTTCATCGAGGACGTCATGCGCTTCCTCGACAACGTGCTGCAGGACTTCATCGACCGCGCCCCGCCGGGGATGGAGCGGGCGCGCTACGCGGCGATGCGCGAGCGCAGCGTCGGCCTGGGCGTGCTGGGGTTCCACTCCTTCCTGCAATCGCAGATGGTGCCGTTCGAGAGCGTCATCGCCAAGGTCTGGAACAAGCGCATGTTCCGCCACATCCGCGAGCAGGCCGATGCCGCCTCGCGGATGCTTGCCGAGGAGCGCGGCGCCTGCCCCGACGCTGCCGAATACGGCATCATGGAGCGGTTCTCCAACAAGCTGTCGATCGCGCCGACCGCGTCCATCTCGATCATCGCCGGCAATGCCAGTCCGGGGATCGAGCCGATCGCGGCCAACGTGTTTTTGCAGAAGACGCTCTCGGGCAGCTTCACCGTGCGCAACCGGCATCTTCAGCTTCTGCTGGCGCAAAAGGGCATGGACAATGAGGAGGTCTGGTCGCGCATCACGCTGAACAAGGGCAGCGTGGTGGATCTCGACTTCCTGGACGAGCACGAGAAGGCGGTTTTCAAGACCGCCTTTGAACTCGACCAGCGATGGGTGATCGAGCACGCCGCCGACCGCACGAAGTTCATCTGCCAGAGCCAGTCGGTCAACGTGTTCCTGCCGGCCAACGTCCATAAGCGCGACCTGCATCAGATCCACATGCTGGCGTGGAAGAAGGGGGTGAAGAGCCTCTATTACTGCCGGAGTCTCTCGCTCCAGCGCGCCGACGCGGTGAGCGAGAAGGCGGTGCGGCCGGCAGCGTTTACCGAGGCCGCGGTGGTGGAGGAGGCCACGCTGCCGTTGAGCTTGCCGCCGGTGCGGACGGATTACGAGGAGTGTTTGGCTTGCCAGTAGCCGCACAGGTTAATGGATCAAGCGCAACGGCAGGCGCGGTCAGATCGGTATAGGCCAGGCTGGTGGTGGAAATCGGACAGATAGTGCTTGCTGAGCGCGACCGCAGGTGCGTATCATATCCGCTTCGCTCCGTAATGGTCCAGGGCCCGCCGCGCCAGGTTGCGGAGCAATGTCTTCCACCGGGGAACATCGAGATCCTCGTCGAGGATAGATCGGACTGGAGTGAGTAGCCGTAGCTGAACTTCCCGTGGACGATTGAGTTGCGGAAGGCATACAGAGCCTCACAAAGAACGTTGGCGACGGGCGACTTGATCAGGCCGTCCGTGACGGCGCTTGCCAGGATGGTGCCATCGGCCAGTGCGGCGATGAGTTTGAAGACCGGACCCTTCTCGTCCCGGCTCACCAGCTCGAGGATCTTCCTCGAGAAGTCGGTGTCGCTCACGGCCGCGTCGTGCCGCAGCTTCGTCATTTCGTTCGCGTTTGTGAAGAACGAGAAATACTCCAGCGTTCGGTAGAAGTAGATGCAGGCAGCGATGTCATCGACTTGTGATAGCCCGTTGTAGAAAAACCTCAGCGGCTCGAGGTTGGTGACCATAGGCGGCACCGTGAAGGCCTGCTCGGTGTCGGGATCGTCGTCGACGATCTCGTCGATTAGGTTGTAGTCCATCGCGAACAGCTCGGGGAGAATGCCGAACCGCGCTTCGTAAGCGGCTGACGCGTTGATGAACGCGATCTCGGCGTCGTCCGCCCCGGCGCCGATGATGCGCAGGCTCATGATCGAGTTCCCACGGCCCGAACCACTTCTCGCGATGGTATGGTTCGAACAGCAAGGCCGCAATCGGCGTCGCCTGGCCGAAGGTCGCCTCAATTCTGCCCATTCTGAAACAGACTGTACTTGGCATTCGGCATGCCGACGAGGAACTCGTGGTAGTCGTCGACACTGAAGCCGTTCAACCCGTAGTGCCTGAACTTCGTGGGATTGAGCTTCTTCACAGTCTCTAGGGAGTCGCGAGATGGCTTCTCGAGGAAGAGGCTGACCCCCACGAGCGGCCAGCTCACCGTCTTCCCGCCGTGGGCATCTTCATAGATGAGGTGGGCCTCCTCATAGGCCGCCGAAGTGGGATCGAACTCGTAAGGGATGAGCGGTGTCATGGGAGTGGACATCTCCGGCGGGCTAATGCCGCGGTCATACCACGACCCTCCGTTCCGGGCGCGCGGGATGATCCCGAGCCCCCAATCTTCTGTGCTGGTGTCTAGCGTTCAGATCACACTTGAAGCAATTATTCAGGCATGACCAGTTCATGTGCGCTCAGATCTGACAATATGGAGATCACCAGCCAAAAGGCTGGTGTTCCGGACGAGTTCATCTTTCTGTTCCAGGAAAGCGATCGACGCGTTACCCCGTCTGCAAATCCGTACGATAACGAGCACCCCGAAGTTGGCTATTTTGCGCTGCGGGCCGTAGTGCTGCAAAGACTTCGACCTAGGCGGCTTCACCGCAGAAGCTGCCGCGGCCGCCTTTCAGACCTGGCTCTATGAGCAGCGCGAGGAGTGGGATGAATATTCCGAAGGAGAGCAGGACTGGGGGCACGATACGGCCACATCGCTTCGCAGATCAGCTACGAGGAATGGAGCAGGCGGCTGAAGGACGTCCTGGCGACCCGATATGACCTGAATTGTCCCCGTGACTTGTTCGTCGACGAGATCGACAAGCACATGCGAAGCCTCGAGAGGACTGGATTTTTTTCGCCGATCCTTTGACCTCGATCCGAGCAATGCTGGACTGCTGCCGAGCGTCCAGGAGGTGTCACTCGACATCGGCCCCCTGATCTATGCCGGCTGGATCGGGCCGGACGACAGGATTTGCGAGAGCCGGCGATCACCCGATGCGCAGTGGAAATCGGTTCTTCAGCCGACGGTCATCATCGCCGAGGGTAGTACTGATAACATCGTCCTGAAGCGTTCGCTTCAACTCCTCTATCAACACCTTTCGGATTTCATCAGCTTTTTCGATTACGAAGGAATCAAATGCTGACGGCGGCGCAAACTTCCAGGTGAAGTTTCTGCGCGCCTTTTCCGCCGCGCGGATCAACACGTCGATCCTCGCCGTTTTCGACAATGACGCGGCCGGTGTAGATGCATTCAACACGGCGTCGAAACTGAAGCTGCCGGACAACATCTGGGTGACCAAACTTCCGGACATCGAGCTGGCTCGTCACTATCCGACGATCGGGCCGCAGGGCGGCCACGAAATCGACGTGAACGGCAAAGCCGTCAGCATTGAGATGTTCCTCGGGCGCCATAACCTCATGCGACCCGACGAATTGCTGACGCCCATCGTGTGGGGTAGCTACGTGCCGGGGGTTCAATCGTACCAAGGCCGGATAGAAGACAAGCGGGGCGTCCTGGAACGGTTTCTCAGGGATACGACCGTGGTCGATAAGCAAATCGACTACGCTGCGCGGTATGAGGAATTGGATGTGCTGTGGCAGCACATCTTTCAATTCTTGAAGTCTGCTAACACCTTCGCCTCGAATATATCGGGGTGAATGATACGAAGCGGTGGCGCGGTCCGCTGCCGGGCGGCCCGCCCTGATCTCCTCAAGCGTCACTCGGCTCGCGTGCCATCGGTTCCGTTCCTTTTCGCCGAGGCCGGCCGGCGAAGACGGCGACGCCGCCGCTGAGCTTGCCGCCGGCGCGGACGGAGTTCGAGGAGTGTTTGGCGTGTCCGTAAGGTGTGCCATTCGGCTTTCGGCATTCCCATCAAAGCAGCCCTTTCGCCAGCGCCTCCCGCAGCACCTTCTCGACGCGGGCATTGTAGCCCTTGCCGGTGGCCCGGACGCCTGCGACGACATCGGCCGCGAGCCGGAAGCCGATATGCACCTTCGGCGTCTCGACCGGGGGCCGCCCGCCCCTGTTCTTCCAGCTCGCGAATTGCTCTGGAAAAACCTCGCTGAACGGCTTGGCCTCGGCATTCGCTTCCGCTGTCCATTCCGGGTTTTCCTCGTCGATCATGAACGGGTCAGGCTCCTTTGCCATAGCTTTTACTCTCCCTCTCGCGGGCACGACGGAAGCTGATGATCCACATCGTCTCGTCGCGCATTGTGAACACAACGACGTAAGGCTTGCGGTCAGCCCCTTCGACGAGCGCCTGAAACCTGTCCTCTCCGTAGTCTTTGCGCCGGTCCTGACGGACCACGGCTGTATTCCAGTCGAACAAGGCCACATCGTCGAATGACAGGCCGCGCTCGCGAATGTTCCACGCGTTTTTGCGCTGGTCGTAGCCAAGCCTCATGGGTTTATGTAGCAACGAAAACCCTTGGCCGCAAGCACTCCATGCGGCAAGACGCTCCCGAACACGCCGGGGCTTACAGCCAGCTTCCGGCCTGCTT
The DNA here is from genome assembly GCA_963830565.1 of uncultured Pseudomonadota bacterium. Taxonomy (GTDB): domain Bacteria; phylum Pseudomonadota; class Alphaproteobacteria; order Acetobacterales; family Acetobacteraceae; genus DATFDN01. The sequence continues at coordinate 276,917 of CAWHMO010000005.1, read as the reverse complement.
TCCTTCCCTTATGCCAAACGCCCTCGCCTGCCTCGACCCCTTCGCTGCCTCCGATCCGCTGCTGGCGGGCGGTGGCTCGCAAGCGCGGAAATTAACGCGGAACCGGCGACCTCCAACGCGGCACGCCGGGTCCGACCATCCATATCATCGCATTTGCGCAACCCAGACCTCACGGATCGGTCGGGCGGCGGGCGCTGTGGCGGATGCGCAGGATGCGCACCTCGTCGCCTTCCACGCGGTAGCGGATGATTAAGGGCTGATGCTGACCAGTTCGCGCATGCCGGTGCCGCGCACCGAACGGCCCCGGTGCGGAAAACGTTCCAGACTGTCCCCCGCCGCGCGCAGGGCTTCCGCCATGTGCATCGCAGCGCGAGGATTGAACTCGAACAGATAATCGTAGGCGCGGGCAATGCCGCGCAGGGCGGTGCGCGTCCAGACGACCCGCACGAATCAGGCGTCGGGCGGCGGCTCGCGTTCGCCGCGCGCGAGCTTGGTCAGCCATGCGCGGACACGCTCATGCGGGTACCGATACGCCCGGCCGCGCAATCGGCCTCGGCCTCGGCATCAAGGCGGGCCTCGTGCGCCGCTTCCGGCTGCATCTCGAACAGCGACTTGGACTCCGGTTTCGCCATACCGAGAGCGTAGCACCGCACGCTTAACGAATCCATCGATGCTCCGCCTCCAGGGCTGACAACCATCCCCCACCCTGCTTACCTCCCCCCATGCCAAACACCCCCGCCCGCCCCGACCGCGCCGCTTCCCCCGGTCCGCGTCAACCTCTACTCCGACACCCAGACCCGTCCCTCCCCCGCCATGAAGCAGGCGATGATGGAGGCCGAGACCGGGGACGAGCAGCACGGCGACGACCCCACCATCAACGCGCTGTGCGACCGCATGGCGGCGCTGCTCGGCAAGCAGGCGGCGGTGTTCCTGCCCACCGGGACGATGTGCAACCAGATCTCGATCCTGACCCATTGCCGGCCGGGCGACGAGATCATCGCCCATGAGAGCGCGCACATCATCATGGCCGAGGGCGGCGGGCCGGGCGCGCTCGCCGGGGCCTCGGTCCTGGGGGTGCGGGGCGAGCGCGGCCAGTTCGATGCCGCTGCGCTGCGCGGGGCGATCCGCGAGCGCCGCCGCAATTCGCCGCCGCAGACGCTGGTGGAGGTGGAGCAGACCGCCAACTGGGGCGGCGGCTCGGTCTGGAAGCTCGACCAGCTGAACGCCGTGCTCGACCTCGCGCATGCCGAGGGCATGGCGACGCACATGGACGGAGCGCGGCTGATGAACGCCGTGGTGGCCTCGGGCGTACCGGCGCACGAGATGGCGGCCGGCTGCGATTCGGTGTGGCTCGACTTCACCAAGGGCCTGGGCGCACCGCTCGGCGCCGTCCTGTGCGGCTCGGCCGAGTTCATCGACGCCGCCTGGCGCTGGAAGCAGCGCCTGGGCGGCGCGCTGCGCCAGGGCGGCATCTGCGCCGCCGCCTGCCTCTACGCGCTCGACCACAACATCGATCGCCTCGCCGAGGACCACGCCAACGCAAGCGCCCTGGCGCGCGGGCTGGCGCAGATTCCCGGCATCACGGTGGAGGCGCCGGAGACGAACCTGGTGTTCTTCGACCTGCGCGAGACCGGCCTGACCGCCGAGGCGCTGGAGACGCGTGCGCGGGAGGCCGGCGTGATGATCTCCGTCATGGGCCGCACCCGCGCACGCGCCTGCACGCATCTCGACGTGGACCGGGCGGGGATCGAGACAGCGATCGAGGCGATCCGGCGCGCGGTGGCGGGCTGAGCGCTACGCCAGCGCCAGTGGCAGCCCCACGTAGTTCTCCGCCAGCGTCCGCGAACCGGCCTCCGACCCCGCCACGTAGTCGAGTTCGGCCGCCTGCACCCGGCGCTCGAACGGGGTGTATGCGTCGAAGCGGTGCAGCAGCGAGGTCATCCACCACGAGAATCGCTGCACCTTCCAGATTCGCGCGAGGCAGGTCGCGGAATACGCCTCCAGAAGATCCGCGCGGCCGTCCTTGAAGTAGGCCGCCAGCGCGGACGCCAGCACTGCGACATCGGCGGCCGCGAGGTTGAGGCCCTTGGCCCCCGTGGGGGGAACGATATGCGCGGCATCGCCCAGCAGGAACATCCGCCCGCATTGCATCGGCTCGACGACGAAGCTGCGCATGGCCGTAACGCCCTTCTGCATGATCGGCCCGCGGTCCAGCGTGAACCCAGGGCAGGCGCTGCGCGCATCAAGCTCGTCCCAGACCCGTCCATCGGGCCACGCCGATATGTCCTCGTCGGGCGCGCACTGGAGGTAGAGGCGGGTAACGTTTGGCGAGCGCATCGACAGCAGCGCGAAGCCGCGCTCGTGGCGGGCGTAGATCAGCTCCTCGCAGGAAGGCGGCACCTCGGCCAGGATGCCGAGCCAGCCGAACGGATAGTCCCGCTCGAAGATTTGCAAGCGGTCGGAGGGGATCGTCGGGCGGCAGACGCCGTGGAAGCCATCGCAGGCGGCGATGACGTCGCATTTGAGCTCCTGCGTGCATCCCTCGTGGCGGAAGGCGATGCGCGGGGCGCCCGATTCGAACCCAAGTGGCGCCAGGGCCTCGGCCTCGAACAGGATGCGTCCGCCCGCTGCCAGCCGGGCGGCGATCAGGTCCTGGACGACCTTGTGCTGGCTGTACACCATGACGTGGCGCCCGGTGAGTGCCACGAAGTCGATGCGGTGGTCGCGCTGGTCGAAGCGCAGCCGCACCCCGGCGTGGAGGATGCCTTCGCGCTGCATCCGCTCGCCCACGCCGGCGTCGATCAGCAGCTGCTCGGTCGTGGCTTCCAGCACCCCGGCGCGGATGCGGTTCTCCACATAGCTGCGCGAGCGCGCCTCCAGCACAACGGAGTTGATGCCGACACGGTGCAGCAGCTGCGATAGCAACAGCCCGGCCGGGCCCGCGCCGACGATTCCGACCTGGGTGCGCATGATGCCTCCCGACGCCTGTTCCAGCGACAATGACCGGTTTTACGACACCTGGCGATATCCGGCTCACGTTGCCTGACCGCGCCGTCGCAGCGCTGCCGCTGCGCGGGAAAGCGCGGGCGCGGCGGTGGCAGCTTTCCGTCGCGCCTGGAGCTGCTGATCGGCCAGCACCCCGAGCAGGATCACGGTGCCCATGACGGCGAAGTTGAGCGAACTCGGGATGCCCAGGATGTTGACCAGGTTTTGCAGCACCTGCAGCAGCGCCGTGCCAAGCACGATGCCGAGGATCGAGCCCTCGCCGCCGCGCAGGCTGCATCCGCCGAGCACGGCGGCGGCGATCGCGTACAACTCATAGAAGTTGCCGAAGGAGCTGGGGGAGACCGAGTTGGTATAGAACACCAGCATCACCGTCGAGATGCCCGCCAGGGCGCCGCTGAGAACGTAGGCGCCGGCCACGACCAGCATGGTGCGGATGCCGGAAAAGCGCGCCGCTTCCTCGTTCCTGCCGACGGCAAAGAGGTAGCGGCCATACACCGATCGGTGCAGCACCACGGCCATGATCAGGGCCAGGATTATCAGGAAGATGAACGTGGTCGGGATACCGAATACGTGCCCGGAGGCGAGACTGCGCAGGGCGTCCGCCTCGTCGCCGTAGCCGAAGCCGCGGGTGCTGTCGGTGGTGTAGTACCGCGCGGCACCCCGATAGATCAGCAGCCCGCACAGGGTGACGATGAAGGGTTGCATCCTCAGACGCGTGATCAGAAAGCCCTGGATGGCACCGAGCACCACCCCGCCCGCGACGATCGCCAGCAGCGCCAGCGGCCAGGCGACGTTGTATTCGGTCAGCAGGTCGATGAAGACAACGCCAAGGAGGGCGAACATCGATCCGACCGACAGGTCGATGCCGCCGGTGATGATCACCAGGCCCTCGCCGATCGAGAAGACGCCGAACAGGCCAATCAGGTTGGCCATGTCCAGCAGGTTCACTCGCGACAGGAAGAGCGGGTTGATGGCAGCGGTGATCGCCCCGACCGCGACAAGCAGGAGGAACAGCCCGAGTTCCTTGCGCATGTCAGACGGCCTCTGCCGGCTCGAGCTCGTGCCCGATCGCCAGCCGCAACACGTTGTCCTCACTGAACTGCGCGCGGTCGAGCACACCGCTCACGCGTCCCTCGTGCATGACCGCGATGCGGTCGGACACGCCGATCACCTCCTCCATGTCCGAGGAGATCATGAGGATGGCCACGCCGCTGTCGGCCAGGCCGCGCATCAGGGCGTAGATCTCGTTCTTGGCGCCGACGTCGATGCCGCGCGTCGGTTCGTCGAAGATCACCACGCGAGGCTGCATCGCCAGCCACTTCGCCAGCACCACCTTCTGCTGGTTGCCGCCGGACAGGGTAACCGCGTCCATCTGCAACGACGGCGCCTTGATCGACAGGCGCGCCGCCTGCGCGCGCGCGACCTTCGCCTCCGATCCGCGGTCGATCAGCAGCATGCGTGAATGATGCAGGAGGTCGGCGAGCGTGATGTTCTCGCGGATCGGCATCTCCAGCACGAGGCCGGACCTCTTGCGGTCCTCCGGCACCAGATAGATGCCGTGCCGGATGGCGTCGCGCGGGCTGGCGATGCGCACGCGCGCGCCGTCCATCCGGATCTCGCCGCCCTGCAATCGGTCAACGCCGAACACGGTGCGCGCGAGCGAGGTGCGGCCAGCCCCGACCAGGCCGGCGAGCCCGAGGATCTCGCCGTGCCGCACCGCCAGGCTCACGCTTCGGTCGGGGAAGGCCGGTGTGACGGCACCGACGATGTCGCACCCGCCGTCGCGCGGCGCCGTCCGGGGTGGTATGTAAAGCGCCTTGAGATCGCGCCCGATCATGAGGCGGATCATCTCGGCGTGGCTGATCTCCTCGCGCGCCAGTTCGCCCACCGTCCGTCCGTCGCGCAGCACCACGACCCGGTCGGCGCAGGCCATGACCTCGCCGAGCCGATGCGTGATGAAGATCACCGACACGCCGTCCGCCTTCAAATCGGCGACGATCTCCAGAAGCCGTTCGGTCTCCGAGATGGTCAAACTGGAGGTCGGCTCGTCCATGATGATGACACGCGCGTCCATCGACAGCGCCTTGGCGATTTCCACCATCTGGCGCTGCGCGATGGACAGTCCCTCGACCAGCGTGTCCGGGGCAAAGTCCGCCCCAAGCCGTTCCAACACCGGACGGACACGGGCGTGCATCCAGGCGTTGTCGACCAGCTGCAACGGCCCGCCCGACCGCTTCTCGCGGCCAATGAAGACGTTGGCCGCGACATCGAGATTCTCGAACAGATTGAGTTCCTGGTGGACGAAGGCGATGCCGGCGCTGATCGCCGCGTTCACGGTGAGCGTGGCGTGGTCGCGCCCGCCGATCCGGATGACCCCGGCAGTCGGCGAGACCACGCCGCCCAGCACCTTCATCAGCGTGGACTTGCCGGCGCCGTTCTCGCCGATCAGGCCGAGCACCTCACCGCGATGAACGCGCAGGCTTACCTCGTCCAGCGCCTTCACGCCGGGGTAGATCTTGGTGATGCCCTCGAGCTCGAGCAGCGTCCCGGGCATAGGGTCCCTCCTTTGGCACGCAGGGCATGGGGACGGTGCTCGCACGGTCATGCCCGTGCTTGTCACGGGTATCCACGCCTGGCGCGCAGGAAAGCCGTGGATGGCCGGAACAAGTCCGGCCATGACGAGAGGGTGATCGCCCTGCCTGGCGTGTGGCCCTCGGCGTCGTCGCCGCCTTTATTTGCCGAGCAGCTTGCGCACGGTGGCCGTAAATTCGGCGACATTGGACTTGTCGATCACCCGGGTCGGCACGATCACACGCTTGTCGGCCGGTATCCAGGACTTGTCACCGTTCATGTACTTTACGATGTCGATCATCGAGAGATATCCGAACTGGAACGGCTGCTGTACGATGGTGGACTGCACGCAACCCTCGGAGATGCCGCGCAGCGTGCGCGGGTCCTCATCGAAGCCGACGATCTTCACTGTGCCGCACTTCCCGGCCGCCTTCACCGCGTCGTAGATCTCCGGCGTGTTGTAGCTCCACAGCCCGCTCAGCAGCGAAATGTCCGGATACTTCGCGAGCGTGTCCTCGACGTTGCTCTTGGCCTTCGTGAAGTCCACCTGGTCGGTGCGGATGTCGATGATGTCGACCTTGGTGCCCTTCAGCGCCTCCCGCAGGCCCTGGACGCGCTCGCGCGCGTTGTCGGCATCCAACGTGCCGACGAACAGCATGATCTTGCCGCCGTTCGGCAGCGCCTTCTTGATCTCCTCACCGGCTTCGCGGCCGGCTGCGACATTGTCGGTGCCGATATAGGCAACGCGGTTGCTCTGCGGTGCGTCGCTGTCGGTGGTGACGAGCACGGCCTTGGCGGCAACCTTGTTCAGCTCCTCGGTGGCGTGCGCCGCGTCGTCCACGGAGACGGAGATGCCCGCGACGCCGCGGGCCAGCAGATCGTCCAGCTCGCGTCGCTGCTCGGCGGCGGTCGCCTGGCCGGTGACGATCATCTCCATGCTGTAATTGGGATGCTCCGTTTGCGCCTTCTCGATCCCGCGGCGGGCGAAGGTCCAGAAATCGGACGCGGCGTTGGTGACCAGCACGAGCTGCTTCTTCTGGGCGTGAGCGGGCCCGGCGAGCAGCATGGCGGCACACGCGCCGGCCAGAATCGGAGCGACCAGTTTTTTCATTAGCGTCTCCCTTGGACGTCGACGGGCAGGAAATCCGCACCGGAATGGTGCGGGCCGCTATTAGACGCTAATCCGCCGCTTCGGCATATGCCTCCAATGGCGCGCAGGTACAGACCAGGTTGCGGTCTCCATAGGCATTGTCCACCCGCTTCACCGGCGGCCAGTATTTCGCCTCGCCCACCCACGAAAACGGGAATGCGGCCTGCATACGAGAATAGGGGTGCGACCACGCATCGGCCATCACCTCGCGGGCGATATGCGGCGCATTCTTCAGTGGATTGTCGGCGCGGTCCAGTTGCCCCGACGCGATCGCCGCGATCTCGGCGCGGATCGCGATCATCGCGGCGCAGAAGCGGTCGATCTCGGCTTTCGGCTCGCTTTCGGTCGGCTCGATCATCAGTGTGCCGGCGACCGGCCAGGACATGGTCGGAGCGTGGAAGCCGAAATCCTGCAGGCGCTTGGCAATGTCCTCGACGGTCACGCCGGCTTCGGCCTGGAACGCGCGGCAATCGATGATGCACTCATGGGCGACGAGCCCGGCGGGGCCGGTGAACAGCACAGGATAATGCGGCGCGAGGCGGACGGCGACATAGTTGGCGTTGAGCACGGCCACCTCGGTCGCGCGCTTGAGCCCGGCCGCACCCATCATGCGGATATACGCGTACGAGATCGGCAGGATCAGCGCGCTGCCAAACGGCGCCGCGGCCACCGGCCCGACCCCCGTTGCCGGTCCCGCGTCGGCGCGCAGCGGATGATTCGGCAGATAGGGCGCGAGATGCGCGGCGACTGCGATCGGCCCGACGCCGGGGCCGCCGCCGCCATGCGGGATGCAGAAGGTCTTGTGCAGATTGAGATGGCACACATCGGCGCCAATCGCGGCCGGGCTGGTCAGCCCGACCTGCGCATTCATGTTGGCCCCATCCATATACACCTGTCCGCCCTGGGCATGGACGACGGCGCACATCTCGCGCACCTCCCCCTCGAACACGCCGTGGGTGCTGGGATAGGTGAGCATCAGCGCCGCGAGCCGTTCGGCGTGCCGCGCCGCCTTGGCGCGCAGGTCGGCAAGGTCGATGTTGCCGCCGCGATCGCAGGCGACCACCACGACGCGCAGCCCGGCCATCACGGCGCTGGCGGGGTTGGTGCCGTGCGCGCTGGCGGGGATCAGGCACACATCGCGGGAACCCTCTCCCCGCGCGGCATGGTAGGCGCGGATCGCCAGCAGCCCAGCGTACTCGCCCTGCGAGCCGGCGTTCGGCTGCAGTGAGACGGCGGCGAACCCAGTCGCTTCCCTTAACCACTCGCCCAGGCGGCCGATCACCTCGGCATAGCCCTCGGTCTGCTCCGGCGGCGCGAAGGGATGGACGTCGGCGAAGCTCGGCCAGGTGATCGGCATCATCTCGGCCGAGGCGTTCAGTTTCATCGTGCAGGAACCGAGCGGGATCATGCCGCGGTTCAATGCCAGGTCCTTGTCCTCCAGCCGCTTCAGGTAGCGCAGCATGGCGTGCTCGGAGCGATGCTGGGCGAACACCGCCTGTTCCAGGAACGCCGTGGTGCGCAGCAGCTCGGGCGGGATCGAGGCCGCCGCGCCGGACAGGCCGGAGCCGAGCACGTCGGCGAGACGCGCCAGATCCTCGCGCGTCACCGTCTCGTCCAGCGCGATGCCGACGCCGCTCGCGTCGATCCGGCGCAGGTTGAACCCGGCTTCCAGCGCGCGCGCGATCAGCCCGTCGGCGTCGCGCGCCTCGATCGCGATGGTGTCGAAGAAAGCGTCGTGACGCAGGCCGTACCCGCTCCGCCGCGCCGCCTCGGCCAGCAGCTGCGCCTGCAGGTTCACCCGCCGGGCGATGCGCCGCAGCCCGTCGGGTCCGTGCCAGCCCGCATAGAAACCGGCGATCACCGCCAGCAGCACCTGAGCGGTGCAGATATTGGAGGTGGCCTTCTCGCGCCGTATGTGCTGCTCGCGGGTCTGCAACGCCAGCCGCATCGCCGGCTCGCCGGCCGCATCGACGCTGACGCCCACCAGGCGCCCCGGCATGGCCCGCTTGAAGACATCGCGCGTGGCCAGGAACCCGGCATGGGGCCCGCCGAACCCCATCGGCACCCCGAAGCGCTGCGCCGAACCCACGACGATGTCGGCGCCCATCTCCCCGGGTGGGGTCAGCAGCGCCAGCGCGAGCGGGTCGGCGGCGACGATCGCCAGCGCGCCGGCCTCGTGCGCCCGCGCGATCTCGGGCGCGAGCTCGCGGATCGCACCCGTGCTGCCGGGATATTGGAGCACCAGCGCGAACGGGTTTGCCGCGCCAATCGCGGCCAGATCGCCCGGTGTGACATCGACCAGCCGCCAGCCGAGCGGCGCGGCGCGTGTTTGCAGCACCGCGCGGGTCTGCGGATGCAGATCGGTCGCCACCGCGATCACGTCCGATCGTGCCTTGCCGACCCCGTGCGCCATGCTCACCGCCTCGGCGACGGCCGTCGCCTCGTCCAGCAGCGAGGCATTGGCGATCGGCAGGCCGGTCAACTCGCAGACCATGGTCTGGAAGTTCAGCAGCGCCTCCAGCCGACCTTGCGCGATCTCGGCCTGGTACGGCGTGTAGGCCGTGTACCAGCCGGGACTTTCCAGCACGTTCCGCTGGATGACGGGCGGCGTGTGCGTGCCGTGGTAGCCGAGCCCGATCAGCGACTTCACCGCGCGATTGCGCGCGGCCAGCGCGCGCAGTTCGGCCAGCGCGCCCGCTTCGTCCACCGCCGGGGGCAGATCGAGCGGGCGGCCGAGCCGGATCGACGAGGGCACGGCACGATCGGCCAGCTCGTCGAGGCTCGCCGTGCCCACCGCATGGAGCATGGCGGCGATGTCCGCCTCCGAGGGGCCGATGTGGCGGGCAACGAAGCCGTCGCCGGCCTCCAGGGCGGACAGCTCGGCCAGCTGGTCCATCACAGGCTCTCCACGTACTCGTGGTAATCGTCCTCGTCCATCAGCGCCGCGAACTCCGCCGGGTCATCGAGCTGCATCTTGAAGAACCAGCCCTCGCCCTCGGCGCCCAAGCTCACCATCGTCGGGTCCTCGACCACCGGCTGATTGCTCTCGATGATCGTGCCGGCCAGGGGGGCGTACACATCGGACGCGGCCTTGACGCTTTCGACCACGGCGCAGGCCTCGTCGCGGCGCACCGCGCGGCCGATCTCGGGCAGTTCGATGAAGACGAGATCACCGAGCGACTCCACGGCATGCTGGGTGATGCCGACGGTCGCGATGTCGCCCTCCATCCGCATCCACTCGTGGTCCTTCGTGTAGCGCGTCTCGTGATTGCTCCGGTCCACGGCGGGCATCGGTGATCCTCCGGATTGTCGGGTTAGCGGACGTAGCGGTGCGGGACGAAAGGCAGCGTCGCGACCAGCGCGGGCAGCGGCTTGCCGCGCACTACCAGGTGCAGGCGAGTGCCCGGTTCCGAGAGGTCGCGGCGCACGTAGCCCATGGTGATCGGGGCATTCAGGCTGGGCGAGAACCCGCCCGAGGTGACGCTGCCCGCCTCGGTGCCGTCGCCGGCGACGATCATCGTGCCGGCGCGCGCCGGCGCCCGCCCTTCTGGACGCAGCCCGACGCGCACGCGATGCGGATGATGTTCGACCTGATCTCGGATCGCGGCGGCGCCGGGGAAGTCCCAGGCCTCACGTCGGCGCTTGCCGATCACCCAGGCGAGCCCGGCCTCGATCGGCGAAGTCAGCTCGTCGATGTCGTTGCCATAAAGGCAGAGGCCGGCCTCCAGCCGCAGCGAGTCACGCGCGCCCAGTCCGGCCGGGGCAACCTCCGGCTCGGACAGCAGCGCGCCAGCCAGCGCCTCGGTGCGGTCGGAAGGCACCGAGATCTCGAATCCGTCCTCCCCGGTGTAGCCGGAGCGGGTGACGAGGCAGGGAATTCCGGCAACGTCCAGCGTGGCGGCGCCCATGAACGGCAAGGAGGTCGCGGCGGGCGACAGGCGCCCGATCACGGCGGCGGCCATCGGTCCCTGGAGCGCCAGCAGCGCCCGGTCCTCGATTTCTTCGACCCGCACGCCGTCTGGCAGCGCCGCCGCGATGTGCGGCAAGTCCTCGGCCTTGCGGCTGGCATTGACGACGAGGAACAGCCGGTTCTCGGCCAGCCGCGCCACCATCATGTCATCGAGGATGCCGCCCGCCTCGTTGGTCAGCAGCGTGTAGCGCTGCCGGCCCGGCCGCAGGCCGATGATGTCGCCGGGCACCAGACGCTCCAGCGCGGCGGCGGCGGTGGCGCCGGTCAGCCAGGCCTGGCCCATGTGCGACACGTCGAACAGCGATGCCTTCTCGCGGCAGTGCAGATGTTCGGCCAGCACGCCGCCTCGGCACCGTGCAGCCAACGCGCCAGAGAAATCGTATTTCAGCGGCAGCGCGGTGCCGGCGAAAGCGACCATGCGGGCGCCAAGCGCTCGATGCCAGGCATCGAGCGGCGTCAGGCGCAGCGGCGGCGGTGTCGGGTCGTCGATCAGGGCATTCTCGACCAAGGCAAGCTCCGCGACCAAGGCTCCTCCGCCGGCACGATGCAGGCGGAACAGCCCCCCTCTGTCGCGGGAACCTGAGAGATTCGGGCGCCTCACCCCCGCATGGGCGAGCCGACCCTTACTCCGTCGGTGCGGCCCGCCAGGATCGCGGCGAGCCGGCTTTCCAGAGATCCCCGTTTCCGACGCGGTCCTTCTGCCTGAGCGTTTCCGGGGGCCGGTTGCGCCTTCGGCGGCGGATCATCCGCTCTCTCCCGCGCCGGAGTGCTCGGGACAGCGGCAAGATGGCGTACCTGGGCGGACGAAACAACCAGGATTGGCGAGTTGCTTCCGAGCGAAGCCAAGTTCGGCCTGCTCTGGCATCTGGGGAGCCTCATAGCGCCTTGCGGAAGGTGAGATTGAGGCGCTGGCGCCCGAGCACGGGATGCTCGCCGTCGGCCAGCGGCATCACGCCATGGAAAGCGAGCCGTGCCGGCCCGCCCCACACAACGACATCGTCATGGGTAAGCGCCACTCGCCGCGGCCGCTCCGTGCGCCTCGTGCCGCCGAACAGGAACACCGCCGGCAGACCCAGCGACACCGAGACGATCGGGGCACCGAAGTCCCGCTCGTCCCGATCCTGGTGGAGCGAAAGCCGGGCCCCGGGCTCGTAACGGTTGATGAGGCAGGCATCAGGCGCGAAGCCGTCGAACCCGGCCTTCGCCGCCGCGCGCGCCGCGAGGTCGGCGAACACGCACGGCATCGCCGGCCAGCGCAGGCCGGTTTCCGGATCGACCGGATCGTAGCGATAGCCGGCATGATCGGTGACCCAGCCAGCTGCGCCGCAGTTGGTCATGGCCACCGACATGGTGTGGCCGCCCGGCGTCACCATTCGACGGAACGGGGCAGCCGCCACTACCTGGTCGAGCGCAGCGATCAGCTCGGTCCCGACGGGCGCGGCGTATCCGCCGAGCAACACCGCGCCGTTGGACAGGGCCAGATCGCGCGTTGCTTCCTCGAACAGGTCGGAGGTCATCGCCAGCCGGCACCCCTACGCGGCATCGTGGAAGATGATGCCCACAGTATGGCGATGGCCGGAGCGCAGCATACTGACGCCGTGGCGCAGGACCGTGCGGTAGAATCCGCGCGTGCCCTGGACCGGGCGCTGGTTGACCGCGAACACCACGGCGTCCCCCCGGCGGAGCGGCACGACGGAGGGCCGCGACTGCATGCGCGGGCGCTGCTCGGTCAGCACGAACTCGCCGCCGGTGAAGTCCTCGCCCGGTTCGGACAGCAGGGCCGCCACCTGGAGCGGGAAGACGTGCTCGCCGTAGAGGTCCTGGTGGAGGCAGTTGTAGTCGCCCGGCCCGTACTGAAGCAGCAGCGGCGTCGGGCGGGTCTGGCCCGCCGCATGGCACCGTTCGAGGAAGGCGGCGTGCGCCTCGGGGTAGCGCACGTCGATGCCCATTTCGGCGTTCCAGCGATTGGCCACGGGCGCGAGGTGGCGATAGAGCACGCCGCGCAGCTCGGCCACGAGGTCCGGCAGAGGGTAGGCGAAGTACTTGTACTCGCCCCGGCCGAAGCCGTGGCGCGCCATGACCACCCGGCTGCGGAAGTGACCGCCGCCCTCGTAGAGGCCAGCGAGCGTCCCGCACTCCTGCGGCGTCAGGAGCTTGGGGAACACTGCCCAGCCCTGGGCGTCGAGGTCGGTGGAGACGCGCGACCACTCGATCGCCTCCACGCGCCCCCCGATCCCTTCGCCGGCCAACCGAGCCGGCCGCAGCTTGGTCGTTGCGCTCATGCGCGGGCCTCCCGATCCAGGAGGCTTCGCTTGCGCTCGACGCCCCAGCGATAGCCCGACAGCGCGCCGTCCCTCTTCACCACCCGGTGGCAAGGGATGGCCACCGCCAGTTTGTTGGCGGCACAGGCGGCCGCCACCGCCCGCACCGCCTTGGGCTCCCCGATCCGCGTGGCGATCTCGGTGTAGCTCGCGGTCGAGCCGGCTGGGATGCCTCGCAACGCCTGCCAGACGCGCTGCTGGAAGGCAGTGCCGCGCAGGTCGAGCGGCAGGTCGAGGCCCCGGCCGGGAGCCTCGACGAAGCCGACCACCTTGGCGACCATCGCTTCGAATGCGGCGTCGCCGCCGATCAGCTCGGCCCGCGGAAAGCGGTCCTGGAGATCGCGCACGAGAGCATCCGGATCATCACCGAGCAGGATGGCGCAGATGCCCTTGGCGCTTTTGGCCACCAGGATCGAGCCCAGCGAGCATTCGCCCACGGCGAACTGGATCTCCGTGTTCGTGCCGCCGGCGCGGAAGTCGCGCGGAGTCATGCCCAGCATCGCATCGGATTGGGCGTAAAAGCGGCCGCCCGAATTGAAGCCGGCGCCGTAGATGGCCTGGGTCACAGTGTCGCTCCTTTTCAGTTCATCCCGGACGCGCTTGGTCCGATGCGCCGTGGCGTAGTCCTTGGGGGTGAGCCCCGTGACCGCCCTGAAGACGCGATGGAAGTGGTAAGGGCTGAGACCCGCCGCGTTCGCAAGGGCGGCCAGGGCCGGTGCTTCATCCGCACCCTCGATCAGCCGGCAGGCGTCGGCCACCTTGGCGGCGTGCTGCTCGACCAGCGAGGGCTGGTCGGGCTTGCACCGCTTGCACGGGCGGAAGCCCGCCCGCTCGGCGTCGGCGCATGTCAGGTGGAACCGCACGTTCCTGGGATTGGGGAGCCGCGCGGCGCAGGACGGGCGGCAGTACACGCCGGTCGTTTCCACCGAATAGTAGAACCCGCCGTCCGCTGAACGGTCGCGCGTCGTCACCGAGGCCCAGCGCGGGTCCAGCTCCGTCGCGAGCCCGGCAGCCGGCTGTTCTTTCACGAGAGCGTCCATGGCTTGCTCCTCTCAGTGCCGCATGTCGTTGAGAGGCAATCTGGCGCGCGAAGGCGCCCCGCGCACTCCGGCTCTTGCGGCCAAATCGGAAAACCGCCTACTACGCGCGATGCTTCGCCGGATCGGGCGGCGAGCATCCGGTTACGGAGCCAGGTAATCGCGCCCTTGCCGGCGCGCTCCACGGGAGGGTTCTACTCTCGGATCACTGAGCGCGCCTATAGGACGCCGGCGCCACGGGCGCCAGCGCCTTCCTCAATCGAAACCGATCTCGCGCAAGGCGTCGGGCTGCACCGCAGCGCCCCCGGCGGAGAATGGCCGATCGTAGACCAGCAGAAGAACCAGGCACGCGGCGACGGCCGTCGAGAAGATGAACAGGTTGATCGCGGTCGTCGCGCGCCGATCGATATGCACCATTGCGATGGTCACCAGGATCAAGGCGTCCAGGGCAATGATTACCAGCCATTGGATCCGCGTGATGGCGGCGTTGCTGAGCAGGATGCGGTTACGCCGCGCTTCCAGCACCTGCTCGATCGCGACCACGGCGCGTTGCTGGGCGACTTGCTGGCCGGGTTCGGTCGGGACGAAGGACAGCAGCCCTTTCATCGCCTCCGCGAGATTGGGCGGCAGCCGCCGAAGGCTCGCGCGCCCCGCCATCATCGCCGGCCAGTCCTCCGCCTCGACGTATTGGCGGTAGTTCCGCATCGCGTCGCGAAGCGCCGCGCGCGGGCCAGCGGGAAGCGCATCGGCGAGCATGACGGCTTCATGGACCGCGGCCGCCTCGCTCCCGACGTAGGAATTCGCATGATCCAGATTGGCCCATACGCGGGCGGCAAGGAACGCGATCAGCAGACTGGCGATGACCGACAAGGGCGTGAGCATCACCGGCGACGTTGCCCTTAATTCGAGCGCGATGCGCCGCTGCGATGCGATCACCGCCGCGACGAAGATGATCGACGCCAGCAGATAGCAGGCCCCGAACACCACAAGGGCGATGATGGGAGTTGCCTGCGATTCGATCCATAGAAGAATCATGCTCCCTCCGATTGCCGGTCTGCCATGTGATATCGACAACTCCCAACCTCTTCTCGTCATTCCCGCGTCAAGCGGGACTCCAGGCGGACGGCACGGAGTTTTGGCGCGCGTGGCCTGGATGTCCGCTTTCGCGGGCATAACGGCACGGGGGGAGGACGGAGGGCAGTCAGTGTAACGCATTCAAGGGCCAAGGATCTCCGCCGACACGCCGAACAGCCGCGCGAAGCCCGCCCGTCCCGCCGGGGTGATAGCAACTGCTCGCGTGTCGCGCTGTCGTCCGATCCAGCCGAGGTCGAGGCAGCGCGCGCAGAGCGCCGCGCCGAGGCGGCCGGCGATGTGCGGACGCCGCTCGCTCCAGTCCAGGCATGGGCGGCAGAACAGGCGCCCCTTGCCGCCGGCGCGCGCGGGATCGGCGCCGAACGCGCGCAGGAAGTCCTGCCCCGCGTCCGTGACCTCGCCGCCATCGGCCGCCAGCACCAATCGGCCATGGCCCGCGAGCGAATCCGCAATGGCGACGCCAAGCCGTCCCGCCAGGTGGTCGTAGCACGTCCGCGCCGTCCGCAGCGCCTCGCCCCCGCGCCAGGAGCGCGGCGTAGGCGGCTCCGGCCCGGCGAAGGCCAGGATGCCCTCCAGCATCTGACCGACGAGCGGCGAGGCCAGGCGGTAGTAGCGGTGCCGCCCCTGCCGGGTCACGCCCAGCAGTCCCGCCTCGGCGAGCTTGCCCAGATGTCCGCTCGCGGTCTGCGCGGAGACATGCGCGGCGAAGGCCAGCTCCTTGGCGGTCAGGGCGCCGCCGTCCATCAGCGCCGAGAGCATGTGCGCCCGAGCCGGGTCGCCCAGCAGCGCCGCCGTCGCGGCCATGCGAACGATCTCGGTCATGGCGTCCTCCGTCGTCGGTGATGCGTTCAGCATAGACCCGGCACGGGCATGGAACAGGCCGGATGCTTCGGCCGGCGCCGAAGCGGTTGCACGCGAAAACGACGGCCGGGAGAGCAATCTGCGTCATGCGCTTCCAAAGGAGAGGGAAATGCTTACCCGCAACGAATGGATCGCCGAACACCCCATCGCGCCCGAGCCGGCCCGAGGCCGCTCGTCCCGCCGCCTCGCTGAAATGCTGCGCGTCTGGCGCGACCGGATACGAGATCGGGAGGGGATGGCGAACCTGACCGAGCGCGACCTGCGCGACGCGCGACTGACCCACGCCGACGTCCACGCCGAGATCGCCAAGCCGTTCTGGCGCGCGTGATAGTCCTTCGCGATCTCTCGCCAAAGGAGTCAGCCTGATGTTCGCCGTGATCTTCGAAGTCGAGCCCCGGTCCGAGCGATGGGAGGACTACCTGCGCTACGCCGGCCTGCTGCGACCGGAACTGGAGCAAATCGACGGCTTCCTGGAGAACCGCCGCTTCCGCAGCCGCCGCCATCCGGGCTGGCTGCTCTCGCTGTCGCTGTGGCGCGACGAGAAGGCGGTGGTGCGATGGCGCAGTCATGCACGGCATCACGCCGTGCAGGCGAAAGGACGCGCCGAGGTGTTCCGCGACTACCACCTGCGCGTGGGCGAGGTGATCGCCGAGGACGGCGTGGACCTGCCACAGCTTCGCTTCGATGCGACCGAGGCAGGCGCGGCACGCCTCGTCAGCCTGATCGAGCAGCCGACGGCCGAGGCGCCATCGGAGATGGCCCCCGGCTTGGTGGACTGGGATATGTTCGACGGCGTGCTCGATCCGGCGGACCGAGTGCTCCTGCTCTCCTGGCGCGACACCGTGGGGCAAGCCCCCATCGGAGCACGCCGGCGCGATGTGCGGGTGATCCGTGACTACGGCCTGCGCGATCGGGTCGAGGCGCCGCAGTATCACGCGCCCGACCACGCGCCCGCATCCGCCTGAACCTGCTAGCCAGGTGCGGCACGCTGGAAGCCGACCCAGACCTGATAGCCGGCCGCCGAGCGGTCCGGGCCTACCGGGAGGGTCAGCAGCAGCGGGTCGGTGGTGATGGCGACGGCGTCCACGTTGGGGGGGAAGTCCACCCGCGCGACGCGCACCTGCTTGGCAAGGATATCCTCGCCGCGCGCTACCGCGACGAAATACGGGATGTTCGCCCGTCGGGTGGGCGCGGCGGGGCCGCGCTGGAAGCGCATTCGCAGGGTCAGCGTGGCGTCCACCGTCCTGCGCTTGTCGCCGTCGGTGCAGGAGCCGGAGGCGCCGAGCACGCTGCCCTCGATCTGGATATCCGTCAGATCGTGGCCGCCGCCGGGTCGGTAGAGCGCGAGCTCGCCCGCCCCGGGCAGCGCCGCCGCGACCGGACAGGCCGGCGGGAATGCATCGCGCTCCGGGCCGAAACAGCCCCCAAGCGCCAGCAGCGCGGCGCTTAGCAAGGGCGCGGCGTGGGCGGCGCGCAGGCGTGGCGCGGGCAAGCGGGTCAGTCGCATTGGCGGCTCCGGGCGGTCGAGGAAAGGCACACGCCAAGACCGTTGCCGGCGGGACGGCGCGAGCGCATATTGCGTGCAGCCCGCGGGAGCGGCAACCGCTCGCCGCGGACTGCACGTGCCAGCGCGACCCATCGGACACGGAGAGAGCGTCGCCGGCGGCGCCGCAGCCTGATTCATGCCCCATACTCCAACGCCGCGCCCTCGCCTGCACCTGCTCCTCGCCAGCCCACGGGGGTTCTGCGCCGGCGTGGACCGCGCCATCCGCATCGTGCAAGGCGCGCTAGCCCAGCAGAACGGCAGGCCGGTCTACGTCCGCCACGAGATTGTGCATAATCGCAGCGTGGTCCAGGACCTGGAGGCCGAGGGCGCGGTCTTCGTCGAGGAGCTCGCGGAAGTTCCGCCCGGAGCGCCGGTCGTGTTCTCGGCCCACGGCGTCGCGAAATCCGTCCCCGAGGACGCGGCGCGGCGGGGGCTGAGTTCGCTCGATGCCACCTGCCCCCTGGTGAGCAAGGTCCACCGAGAGGCTGAGCGGCACTTCGCCAACCAACGCCATATCCTGATGATCGGTCATGCCGGGCATCCGGAGGTCGAGGGCACGATGGGCCAGCTCCCGCCGGGCGCTATCACCCTCGTGCAAAGCGCCGAGGAGGCGCGGCGCGTCGTCCCGCCCCGCACCGACCGGCTGGCGTTCATCACCCAGACCACGCTTTCGGTGGAGGACGCAGCCGAGATCGTCGGCATCCTGCGTGCCCGGTTCCCCTCGATCGAGGGGCCGCGCAAGGAGGATATCTGCTACGCCACCACCAACCGCCAGACGGCGGTGCGCGCCATCGCGCCCGAGTGCGACCTGGTGATCGTGATCGGCAGCGCCAATTCCTCCAACTCCCAACGGCTGCGCGAGGTGGCCGAGCGGGCCGGGGCACCGCGCGCGGTTCTGCTGCCAGATGCCAGGGCACTCGACTGGCGGATGCTCGAAGGCGTGGGCACGCTGGGGCTCACCGCCGGCGCCTCCGCCCCGGAGCGACTGGTCGAGGAGCTGATCCGCGCCCTCGCCGAACGCTACGAGCTTGCGATCGAGGAGCGGCGGGTGACGCGCGAAAGCGTGGTCTTCAAGCTGCCGGCCGCCCTCGCCTCTTGATGGCGGTCTATACCGAGGTCTCCGACGAGGCGCTCGCCGCCTTTGTGGGGGAGTACGACATCGGCGCCATCATCGCCTTCCGCGGCATCGCCGAGGGGGTTGAGAACAGCAACTACGCGCTGAAGACAACACAGGGCGACTTCATCCTGACGCTGTACGAAAAGCGTGTGGATCCCGGCGAATTGCCCTGGTTCCTGGGGCTGATGGAACACTTGGCGCGGCGCGGCATCGATTGCCCGCTGCCGGTGGCCGCGCGCGACGGGATCGCGCTGCGCCTTCTGTGCGGCCGGCACGCGGCGATCACCACCTTCCTGCCCGGCGTCTGGCCGCGCCGGGTGCGAACCGAGCATTGCGGTCCCGTGGGCGCCGCCCTGGCGGGGCTGCACCTCGCCGGGCGCGACTACGCACCGCGCCGTGAGAATGCTTTGGGGCCAAGGGGCTGGCGGCCGCTGTTCGAGCGCGCGCGGGCGCGGTCCGATGAGTTGCGGCCGGGACTTGCGGCGGAGCTTGAGGCGGCGCTGGTCCGCATCCTGGGCAACTGGCCCTGCGACCTGCCGCGCGGGCACATCCACGCCGACCTGTTCCCCGATAACGTATTCTTTCTTGAGGGCAAGCTCTCCGGCCTGATCGACTTCTACTTCGCCGCCACCGACCTGCTCGCCTATGACATCGCGGTGTGCCTCAATGCCTGGTGTTTCGAGCCGGATTTCGCCTTCAACGTGACCAAGGCACGGGCCATGCTGCGCGCCTATGCCGGGGTGCGTGCGCTGAGCGCGGCCGAGCAGGCGGCGCTGCCCGTCCTTTGCCAGGGCGCGGCGATCCGCTTCCTCCTGACGCGCCTCTATGACTGGCTGAACACCCCGCCGGGCGCCTTCGTCACCCGCAAGGATCCACTCGAATACCTGCGCCGCCTGCGCTTCCATCTCAGTGCCCCGGACGCGCACGCCTATGGGCTCTGATCCCGCCGAGGCCGTGGAGGTCTGGACCGACGGCGGCTGCAAGCCGAACCCGGGTCCGGGCGGCTGGGCCGCGATCCTGCGCTTCCGCGGCGCCGAGCGGGAGCTGTCGGGCGGCGATCCGGCCACCACCAACAACCGCATGGAGCTGACTGCGGCGACGATGGCGCTGGAGTCGCTGACCCGTCCCTGCCGCGTGGCGCTGCACACCGACAGCGAATACGTTCGGCTCGGTGTCACGCGCTGGCACACCGGCTGGGTGCGCCGCAACTGGCGCAACGCCGCCGGCGATCCGGTCGCCAACATGGACCTGTGGCGCAAGCTGCTGGCGGCGGCGGCGGCCCACGAGATCGACTGGCGCTGGGTGCGCGGGCATTCCGGCGACCCGATGAACGAGCGCGTGGACAAGCTGGCGACGGCGGCGCGGGTCGCGCTGGGACGTTGAGGCATCCGAAGGATGGTTGGACATGAGCGAAGCAATCAATCTGGACGCGCAGCGGCCGAGGGTCGTCGGGATCAACCACATCGCACTCGAGGTGGGTGACGTGGAAAAGGCGCTTGCCTTCTACGGCCGCATCTTCGAGTTCAGACTGCGGGGAAAGAGCGAAGGTGCCGCATTCATCGATATCGGCGATCAGTTCATCGCCCTGATGCAGGGCCCGGTCCGGGCCAAGCCGGGACACCGGCATTTCGGGCTTGTGGTGGACGACCGATCCACGGTGCGAACGCTCGCCAAGGCCGCTGGCGCCGAATTGCTGGACGGACCGTTCCTCGACTTCCTGGACCCCTGGGGGAACCGGGTGGAGGTGGTCGACTACGCCGACATCCAGTTCACCAAGGATGCGCGCGTGCTGCGGGGCATGGGGCTCGATCTCGGAAAAACCGAGAAGGCTCGCCGCGAGCTGGCGGACAAGGGGCTGGCGGACGACTGAGCGGCGGCGCGGTTGGGGTTCAAGGGCTGATGTGCCTGTCTCTTGGGTGTAACTTTTCATCGCGCTGAGCGAACCTTGGACCATCCGCTGCCCGGATGCGCTGGCGGCGAAATCGACCGCATGACCCGACCGAGGAGACCCCGATGCGCCACGCCAGGTTCTTGTCCGCCGCCCTGCTCGCTTCCTGCCTCTCCGTCGCTGTTTGCCCCGTGACTTGGGCCGCGACGGAGGCGCCGTTCACCCAACACGCTTTCATCACCGCCCAGCACGCGGGCAAGCCCATCCTGGTGGACATCACCGCCAGTTGGTGCCCGACCTGCGCCAAGCAGCGCCCGATCCTGAGCCAGCTCCTGAACGACCCGCGCTTCCATGACCTTGTGGTGTACCAGGTCGATTTCGACACTCAGAAGGACATCGTCCGCGAAATGGGGGCTCGGATGCAGAGCACCCTGATCGTGTTCCACGGCAACACCGAGAAAGGCCGCTCGACCGGGGAGACGGACCCATCTTCCATCAAGGCTCTCCTCGCCAAGGCGAATGGGTAAGTTCCTCGAAACCAGCAAATGAGCCTGCCGTTCGGGAGCATCGGCTTCGGCTTCCTCGCTGGGGTGCTCTCAATCTTGTCCCCGTGCGTGCTGCCTCTCCTGCCCCTGGTGCTGGGCCCCGCGACGGCCACCCACCGCCTGGGGCTGCCCGTGTTGGCGACCGGGCTGATCACCGCCTTCGTCGGGATCGGGCTATTCGTCGCCACGGTCGGCTTTTCGATTGGACTGGACGGCGATGTCTTCCGCGATATCTCCGCGGTGCTGCTGGGCTTGCTCGGTCTGGTCCTGCTCAGCGATGCCTTGCAGCAACGTTTCGCCCTGGCGACGGGGGGAATCAGCAACGCGGGCGACCGGCTGATCGCGCGGATCACGCCGGAAGGCCTCAGCGGGCAGTTCCTGCTTGGGGTGCTGCTCGGGGCCGTGTGGAGCCCCTGCGTGGGGCCGACCCTCGGGGCGGCCTCCGTCTTGGCGGCTCAGGGGCGGAACCTCGCCAGTGTCGCGGCCGTCATGGCAGCTTTCGGGCTTGGGACGGCGGTTCCGCTGCTGGCGGTCGGCACGCTCTCGCGCGAGGCGCTCGGCCGTTGGCGCGGCAGGCTGATGGGCGCCGGGAAGGCGGGTAAGCTGCTCCTCGGCGCCACCGCCCTGGCCGTCGCGGCCCTGATCCTGAGCGGCGCCGACCGCTCCATCGAGACTGCCCTGGTCGCGGCATCCCCGGCCTGGCTTACCGACCTCACTACCCGGTTCTGACCGGGAGTCCCGTCGACTGCGGGGCTTGACTGCCGCACGCAGCCCGCGTTGGACTCATGTCATTGTTCGGGGAGGGAATGATGAGCCGAAGGACGGCAGCGGCACTGGCGTACGCGATCCTGGCGATGAGCGTCTCTCCTGCTCTCGCGGACGATGCGAAAATCACGCCGCTCATGTCGCGCGACTTGGCGGCCGCGCCCGGCAAGGAAGTCGTTCTGCTGACCGTGACCTATCCCCCCGGCGGCTCCTCCAATCCGCATCGGCATAACGCCCAGACCTTCGTCTACGTGCTCGAAGGATCGGTGGTGATGCAGGTGAAGGGCGGGTCTGCCCAGACGCTTGGGCCAGGTCAGACCTTCTATGAAGGCCCGGATGACATCCATGTCGTGTCGAAGAACGCGAGCCAGTCGGAGCCCGCGAAGTTCCTGGTGGTGTTCGTGAAGGACAAAGGGGCGCCGGCAGTCGTGCCCGCTCAATAGCGGGGCGGCACGCCTGCCATGCCCTCTCTATAGCGACAGCCGCAACGCCGCCGCGATCTCGCCCACGATCCCTCGCCGGAAGGCCAGCACGCAGACCACGAAGATGGCGCCCTGCGTGACCGTGACCCAGGAGCCGAACTGCGCCAGGTAGTTCTCCATCGACGTGGTGGCGATGGCGCCGACCACTGGGCCGAACACGGTGCCCAAGCCGCCCAGCAGGGTGGTCAGCACCACCTCGCCCGAGCGCGAGTAATGCACCCCGTCGAGGGTCGCGATGCCAAACACGATCGACGTCGTGGCGCCCGCGACGCCCGAGAGCGCCGTGGAAATCACGAATGCGAGCAACTTGTAGTCGTTGGTGCGGTAGCCCAGCGAGATGGCGCGCGGCTCGTTCTCCCGGATCGCCTTCAGCACCTGGCCGAACGGCGAATGGATCACCCGATGGATCAGCAGGAATCCGGCGATGAAGATCCCGGCCGTGAACCAGTACATGTGCATGTCATTGGACAGCGACAGAAGCCCGAAGGCATGGCCGCGCGGCACTTGCTGGATGCCGTCCTCGCCGCCGGTGAACGGCGCCTCCAGGCAGAAGAAATAGACGAGCTGCGCCAGCGCCAGCGTGATCATGGCGAAGTAGATGCCGGACCGGCGGATGGCAAGGTAGCCCAGGAACAGCCCCAGCACCGCCCCGGTCCCGCCGCCCAGGATGATCGCCAGCACCGCGTCGATGCCCCAGTGCTTCGCGGTCCAGGCGGCAACGTAGGCGCCCATGCCGTAGAAGGCCGCATGGCCGAACGACAGCAGGCCGACATAGCCGAGCATGAGGTTGAACGCGCAGGCGAACAGCGCGGTCATCAGCACCCGCATGAGGAACACGGGATAGAGGACGTAAGGCAGCACCACCACGAGCACCACCATGGCCAAGAAGACGATCGCCTGGCTACGGGTGAAGCCGAAGATCAGCGAGGGGCGGGCGGCCCGGAAGACGACGGAGTTGCGAGTTGTTGCGGACATGTCAGGCGGTCTTTCCGAACAGGCCACGGGGCAGGAACAGCAGCACGATGATCATCACAAGGAAGACCACGGTCGCGGAGGCCTGCGGATAGACGACCTTGGTCAGGCCCTCGATCACACCGAGGCCGAAGCCGGTGACGATCGAGCCCAGGATCGAGCCCATGCCGCCGATGACGACGATGGCGAACACCGTGTTGATGAAGTTGTCCCCCATGTCGGGGTTCACCGAGTAGATCGGCGCCGCCAGCACGCCGGCGAATGCCGCGAGGGCCACACCGCCGGCATAGGTGATGGTGATGAGCCGCGGCACGTTGATGCCCATGGCGCGCACCAGTGCCGGGTTCTCGGTTGCCGCGCGCAGCCGGGCGCCCAGGAACGTCTTCTCGATCAGCAGCCATGTTCCGATGCATACCAGCAGCGCCATCCCGACCACCCAGCCGCGATAGATCGGCATGAACATGAAGCCGAGATTTGTGGCCCCCTGCAGCACGTGGGGGATCTCGTAGGGCATCCCGGAGCTGCCGTAATAGTTGCGGAACAGCCCCTCGATCACCAGCGCCAGTCCAAAGGTCAGCAACAGCCCGTATAGGTGGTCCAACTTGTAGAGCTGGCTGATCAGCGTCCGCTCCATGACAATTCCGAGCGCACCGATGATGAGCGGCGACAGGATCAGCGACGGGAAGTAGCCAATGCCGGCGTAGTTGAGCAGCATCCAGGATGCGAAGGCGCCCAGCATGAACAATGCGCCGTGGGCGAAGTTGATGATGTTCAGCATCCCGAAGATCACCGAGAGGCCGAGCGCGAGCATGGCATAGAAGGCGCCGTTGATAAGGCCGAGCAGAAGCTGGCCGAACAGCAGCGGAGCAGGAACACCAAAGATCATGTGCATCGGTCAGCCCTCGTCACGCGCCGCCTCAGACGCCCAGGTATTCATGCAGCTTGTCCATGCTGGCTTCCAGCCGATGGTTCGGGATCATGTCGATCACCCGGCCGTGCTCGACTACGTAGTGCCGGTCGGCGACGGTCTGGGCGAAGCGGAAATTCTGCTCCACCAGCAGCACGGTGAAGCCGCGATGCTTGATCTCGCGGATGGTGCGGCCGATCTGCTGCACGATCACCGGGGCCAGCCCCTCGGTCGGCTCGTCGAGCAGCAGCAGCTTGGCCCCGGTGCGCAGGATGCGGGCGATGGCGAGCATTTGCTGCTCGCCCCCCGAGAGCTTGGTCCCGTGCGCGGTGCGCGCCCGCTCCTTCAGGTTAGGAAACAGCTCGTAGATCGTCGGAACATCGAGGCCGCCCGGAGCCACCACCGGTGGCAGCATCAGGTTCTCGGTGACCGACAGCGACCCGAAGATGCCCCGCTCCTCCGGGCATAGCGCGATACCGGCGCGGGCGATCTTCTCCGAGGAGGCGCCGATCAGGTCGCGCCCGCGGAACCGGATCGCGCCCTGCCGTCGCGGCACCAGCCCCATGATCGCCTTCATCGTGGTGGTCTTGCCGGCGCCGTTGCGGCCCAGCAGCGTGACCACCTCGCCCTCCTGCACGTCGAATTCCATGCCGTGCAAAACGTGGCTTTCGCCGTACCAGGCGTTCAGGTCGCGAACCTCAAGCATGCTCGACCTCCGCGGCCTCGGAGCCCAGATAGGCGGCGATCACCTCGGGGTTGCGCGACACCGTGGCGTAATCGCCCTCGGCCAGCACCCGTCCCCTTGTGAGCACGGTGATGCGGTCGCACAGCCCCTGCACCACCGACAGGTTATGCTCGACCATCAGGATCGTTCGTCCGGCGCGGATGCGCGAGATGAGCTCGACCACCCGATCAACGTCGGCGTGCGTCATGCCGGCCGTGGGCTCGTCAAGCAGCAGCATCTCCGGATCGAGGGCGAGGGTCGTGGCGATCTCCAGCGCGCGCTTCTGGCCGTAGGCGAGCTGGCCGGCTGTGGCGTCAATGAAATCGGCAAGGCCGACATCGTGCAACAACCCGTGCGCGCGCTGGTCGAGGGTGCGCAGCGTCCCCTCCGACCGCCAGAAGTCGAACGAGCTGCCGCGGGCGCGTTGCAGCGCGAGGCGGACATTCTCGAGCGCCGTCAGCTTCGGGAACACCGCCGAGATCTGGAAGCTGCGCACCAGTCCCAGCCGCGCGATTTGCGCCGGCTTGAACCGGGTGATGTCGCGCCCCTTGAAGACGATACGCCCGCGTGTCGGCTGCAGGAACTTCGTGAGCAGGTTGAAGCAGGTGGTCTTGCCGGCCCCGTTGGGGCCGATCAGGGCGTGGATGTCGCCCCCACGGATCCTCAGCGACACGTCGTCAACGGCGACGAAGCCGCTGAACTCGCGCGTGAGTCCGGTCGTCTCCAGGATGATTTCGGACAACCCCGGACGTCTCCCTTTTTCCGTGTTAAAACCCCGTGAACACCAGATTGCATAACCCTCGCCGGCGCGCAAGAATGGGGCTGAAGCTTGACGGTCAGGCATATTCCCGCATGCAACTGAAGAGCCCGCTGTTCGCGCCGGGGGATTCGGCGCGCAAGATCGACAAGGCGCTGGCCTCGGCCGCGGACGCCGTGATCCTCGATCTTGAGGATTCGGTCGCCGCGCCGGCCAAGCCCGCCGCCCGCGAGGCGGTCGCGGCCCGACTGCGCGCCATGGAGGCCGACCCGCGCCGGCAGGCGGTGATCGTGCGGGTCAATCCACGCGGGACGCCATGGTACCTGGCCGACCTCGCCGCCGTGGTGCCGGCCGGCGCTCCCGCCGTGATGCTGCCCAAATGCACCGGTCCCGACGACCTGCGTGCGCTCGACCACCATCTGGAGGCCCTGGAGGCAGCCTCGGGCCGCACCACCGGAAGCGTGCTCGTGGTAGCGATCGTGACCGAAACCGCGGGCTCCGCTTTCTCTCTCGGCGTGTACGCGCCCGCGCCGGCCCGGCTGGCGGGGCTCTGTTTCGGAGCGGAAGACATCTCCGCCGATCTCGGGGTTGCGCCGCGCCGCGCCGATGGCGCCTACAACGCCGCCGTGGTCTTCGCCCGCGCGCAGGTCCTGGCCGCGGCGGGCGCGCTGGGCGTGCCGGCGATCGATACGCCGTACCCCGACCCGCGCGACCCGGAGGGGCTGCGGCGCGAGGCCGCCTCGGCGGCGTCCGATGGGTTTGCCGGGAAGATCCTGATCCACCCGGATCAGATCGACATCGTCAACGCCGTCTTCACTCCACCGCCGGAGCAGATCCGCTGGGCCGAGCGGGTGCGCGACCACTTCGCCGCAAACCCGGAACTCGGGCGTGTTCGCCCTCGACGGCAAGATGATCGACCGCCCGCACCACCGGCTCGCGCTGCGCATCCTGGCCGCCGCCGGGCAGTAGGGTTCGCCGCTATGCCGAGCCGGAGATGTACGCCTTGAGGCTGTCCACCTCCTCCTCCTGGTCCATGATTCGGGCCTTGACGACATCACCGATGCTCACCACGCCGATCAGCTCGCCGTGATCCAGCACCGGGACATGCCGGAACCGCCCGGCGGTCATCTTGCGCATCGCCTCAATGATCGTCGTCTGCGGCGAGGCGGTCTGCAGCGGTCGCGTCATGAGCTGGCCGGCCGTCATTTCGAGCGTCGCCGCGCCGTTCGCATTCAGGCTCCGCACGACATCGCGCTCGCTCACGATGCCCAGGAGTTGCCGGGCTTCGTCCACCACCAGAACAGCGCCGATGCCCTTCGACATGAGCATTTCTGCAACCTCAGCCACCGTGGCCGAGGGACAAACTGTGAAGACTTCCCGGCCTTTGTGCCGGAGAATAGCGGCGACAGTCATGGCAAGCCTCTCATGATCATTGCCAAGCCCGGATGCTGCGCCCAGGCGGGCGGGTTAGCAAGCGACAAGGCGCGCTCTTGCCACCCGCAACCGCTCGCGCGCAGGATGCCCCCATGATCCTGCTGATCGACAACTATGACAGTTTTACCTTCAACCTCGTGCATTTCCTCGGCGATCTGGGTGCCAGATGCGAGGTGCTGCGCAACGACCAGATCACCGTCGAGGCGGCCCTGGCGCGTGGGCCGGAGGCGATCGTCCTGTCCCCCGGACCGTGTACCCCAAACGAGGCGGGCATCTGCCTGGAGCTGATCGAAGCGGCCGCGGGGCGCGTTCCGCTGCTCGGCGTCTGCCTCGGCCATCAGGCGATCGGTCAGGCGTTCGGTGGAGCCGTTGTGCGGGCGCCGAGGCCGATGCATGGGAAGACCAGCCATATCTTCCACGACGGCAGCGACCTGCTGGCCGGTCTGCCCTCCCCCTTCGCCGCGACCCGCTACCACAGCCTGATCGTCGAGCGGGCGGGCCTGCCCGATTGCCTGGTGGCGACCGCCTGGTCCGAGGCCGGGCTGGTGATGGCGTTGCGGCACCGCCTGATGCCGGTGTTCGGCGTGCAGTTCCATCCCGAAAGCATCGCCAGCGAGCACGGGCACGCCCTCCTGGCCAATTTCCTGCGCATCGCCCGCGGCGACAACCGGGGCGTTCCGCGCGCAGCGGCCTGAGCTTGCGTGTCCAGCAACCTGAAGCCCGCGCTCGCCCGGCTCGCCGCCGGCGCCACCCTCTCCGAGGCAGAGGCGGAGGCGGCGTTCGAGATCATCATGTCGGGCGAGGCCACGCCAGCACAGATCGGCGCGCTGCTGATGGCCATGCGGGTGCGTGGCGAGACGGTGGCCGAGATCACTGGCGCGGTACGCGCCATGCGCGTGCGCATGAGCGCGGTCGAGGCGCCTGAAGACGCGATCGACGTCTGCGGCACGGGCGGCGACAATGCCGGCACGCTGAATGTCTCCACCGCCGTGGCCTTGGTCCTGGCCGGCAGCGGAGTTCCAGTCGCCAAGCACGGCAACCGGGCGCTGTCCTCCCGCACGGGCGGAGCCGACGTGCTCGCCGCGTTGGGAGTCAATGTGGACGTGCCGCTGGATCGGCTGCCGGCGATCCTGCGCGCCGCTGGC
This sequence comes from uncultured Pseudomonadota bacterium, assembly GCA_963830565.1. GTDB lineage: Bacteria > Pseudomonadota > Alphaproteobacteria > Acetobacterales > Acetobacteraceae > DATFDN01. The sequence goes on along the minus strand of CAWHMO010000005.1, from coordinate 248,627 downwards.
TGCGCCTTCCTGTTCGCGCCGCGTCATCACCCCTCGATGCGCCATGCCGCCGGCCCGCGGGTCGAGCTCGGCACGCGCACGATCTTCAACCTGCTCGGCCCGCTCGCCAACCCGGCGCGCGTGCGCCGCCAACTCACCGGCGTGTTCGACCCCGCTTGGGCGCGGCCCATGGCCGAGACGCTGGGCCGGCTGGGTGCGGACCGCGCATGGATCGTCCACGGTCAAGGCCTCGACGAGCTGACGGTCGCCGGCGAGAACCAGGCGATCGAGCTCAAGGACGGCGCGCTGCGCTCGTTCACGCTGACCCCTGAAGAGGCCGGCCTCGCGCGCGCGCCGATTGCCGCGATCAGGGGCGGAGACGCAGCGTTTAACGCCGCGGCGCTTCGCGCGTTGTTGGAAGGCGCGCGCGACCCATATCGCGACACCGTGGCGCTGAATGCGGCGGCCGCGCTGATCGTGGCGGGGCGTGTGAGCGACCTGCGCGAAGGGGTCGCGCTGGCCGACCGCACGCTCGCTTCGGGCGCGGCACTGGCGGCGCTGGAGCGGCTGCGTCGGGAGACGGCACTCGTCACGGCGGGTGCCGAACCGCACGCTTTGGCGGCCCGTTGAACGGAGGAGGAGAGCTGATGGTCGCCGACGCACCGGCCGGGTGGACCGGAGATGACGTGCTGGGGCGCATCTGCGCCGCCACGCGCGCCGAAGTGGCGCGGCGCAGGGCCGATCTCAGCATCGAGACGCTGCGCCAGGGCATTGCCGCCCAGTCAGACGCGCCTCGCGGCTTCGGCAGCGCGCTCAAGGAACGCATCGCCCAGGGACGGTATGCGCTCATCACCGAGGTGAAGAAGGCGTCCCCCTCTGGTGGCCTGATCCGCCCCGACTTCGATCCGGCCGCGCTCGCCCGCGCCTACGAGCAAGGCGGTGCGACCTGCGTGTCGGTGCTGACCGAAGGCCCCAATTTCCAGGGCAGCGACCGCGACCTGATCGCGGCGCGAGAGGCGATAAGCCTCCCGGTGTTGCGCAAGGACTTCATCCTGGAGCCCTGGCAGGTGTACGAGAGCCGCGCCATGGGTGCCGACTGCGTTCTGCTCATCATGGCCGCCTTGTCCGATGAGGTCTCGCGCGAGCTGGAAGAGGTCGCCCGCTCGCTCGACATGGACGTGCTGGCCGAGGTGCATAATGAGCGGGAACTGCAACGCGCGCTCGGGCTGCAGACCCAGTTCATCGGGATAAACAACCGCAACCTCAAGACGTTGCAGACCGATCTTGCGACGACAGAGCATCTTGCGCCGCTGGTCCCGCCCGACCGTTTCCTCATCTCGGAGAGCGGCATGCGCACCAACGCCGACCTGAGACGCCTCGCCAAGGCCGGCTCGCTCTCGTTCCTGGTGGGCGAAGGGCTCATGCGTCAGCCGGACGTCGCCGCGGCAGTGCGGGAGCTGCTCGATGGAGACGTGCTCGGGGCGTTCGCAGCGTGAGCCTGACCCATTTCGACCCGCGCGGCAACGCCGCGATGGTGGATGTCTCGGGCAAGCCGACGACGGCTCGGATCGCGACCGCCCGGGCGCGGGTGGTCATGCAGCCGGCCACCCTGGCGGTGATCCGCGAGGGCACGGCCAAGAAGGGGGACGTGCTCGCGGTGGCGCGGCTGGCCGGCATCATGGCGGCCAAGCGCACGGCCGACCTGATCCCGCTCTGCCACCCGCTGCCGATCGCCGCCGTGAGTGTTGACCTCGCGCCCGACGACGCGGGAGCGGCGGTGGAGATCGAGGCCACCGTGCGCACGACCGGCCAGACCGGCGTCGAGATGGAGGCGCTGACCGCGGCCTCGGTCGCGGCGCTCACTGTCTACGATATGTGCAAGGCGATCGATCGCGGGATGCGGATCGAGGCGGTGCGCGTCGCCTACAAGGACGGCGGCAAGTCGGGCGAATTCCGGCAGGATTGACCCATGCTCAGCGTCGAGGAAGCCCGCGCGCGGATTCTGGGGGGTTTGCGCCCGCTCCCGGCCGAAATCGTCGCCCTGGCCGGCGCCTGGGGACGGGTGACGGCCGAGCCGGTCATTGCCCGGCTGACGCAGCCGCCGGCGGACGTCTCGGCGATGGACGGCTACGCGCTTTGCGCCGCTGACGCCACCGTGGGCGCGGTGCTGGATGTGATCGGCGAGGCTCCCGCCGGCCATCCGTTCGCCGGCGCGGTCGGGCCAGGCCAGGCCGTGCGCCTGTTCACCGGCAGCCTGGTGCCCGTCGGCGCCGACACCATCCTTCTGCAAGAGGATGCCTCCCGCGAGGCGGCGCGCGTGCGGGTGAACGAGGCCGCGCGGCCTGGCCGGCATATCCGCCGCGCCGGCCAAGACTTCGCCGCTGGCGATGCCGTGCTGCCGGGCGGGCGACGCCTGGGCGCGCGGGACGTGGGGCTCGCCGCCGCCGCCAACCACCCCTGGCTCGCGGTGCATCGCCGTCCGCGCATCGGCGTGCTCGCGACCGGCGATGAGATCGCCATGCCGGGCGAGCCCATCCCTTCGGGAGGCATCGTCAGCTCCAACTCGCACGCGCTCGCCGCGCTGATCCGCGCCGGCGGTGGGCAGGCGATAGTGCTGCCGGTCGCCCGCGACGACCGCGCCGCGATCGCCGCCGTCGCCGATGCGGCTGGGGGGATGGACATGCTGGTCACCACGGGAGGCGCCAGCGTGGGCGACCACGATCTGGTGGTCGAGGGATTGAAGTCGCGCGGCCTGGAGGTGAATTTCTGGAAAATCGCGATGCGGCCCGGCAGGCCGCTGGTGTTCGGTCGCCTCGGACCGGTTCCGGTCCTTGGCTTGCCCGGCAATCCGGTCTCCGCTCTGGTTTGCGCGATCCTGTTCCTGGTCCCGGCGCTCGCCGTCCTGTCCGGCCTGCCCTCTGAGCCGCCCCCGACCACCGCCGCACTGCTTGGCGCGCCGGTGGGGGCGAACGACGCGCGCGCCGATCATCTGCGGGCCGCGCTGGGACGCGACTCCGCGGGGCGGCTGGTGGCCACCGCTTTTCCAGTGCAGGATTCCGCCATGCTGCGCCGCCTGGCGCAGGCCGACGCGCTGATTCTGCGCCCGCCGCATGCCCCTGCCCTGCCCATGGGCGCTGAGGTGTCCATCATCCGCCTGGATTCGCTCGGGCTTTGAATCGAACGCTTGACGGGGCGAAGCGAACCAATCTAGAACATTCGCAGTTGCCGGTTTGTTCGTTCGGCCGTCGCCGAGTCTCCGGCTGGCCAGGGGACTTCACTGCATGCTCACCCGCAAGCAACATGAACTGCTCGTCTTCATCGATCGACACCTGAAGCAGACGGGCTTCTCTCCCTCGTTCGAGGAGATGAAGGAAGCTCTTGACCTGAAGTCGAAATCCGGCATCCACCGCCTGATCTCGGCCTTGGAGGAACGCGGGTTCCTGCGCCGCCGCCACCATCGGGCGCGCGCGCTGGAGGTGGTTCGCCTGCCCGACGATCAGCAGGCCCGGGTGGCGGTCGAACGCGTGCCGGCCGAGGTCGAGGCCGCGGCCAGCAGCGGCTTCGCGCCGAACGTGATCCGGGGCGACTTCAGCCCGAAGCTGCCCGGCGTGCGCGCCGCTGACGAGGCCGCGGCCATCCAGCTCCCGCTCTACGGCCGCATCGCCGCCGGCCTTCCGATCGAGGCGCTGCGCGACAACAGCTCGCAGATCGAGGTGCCGCTGGCGATGATCGGCTCCGGGGAGCACTACGCCCTCGAAGTGGCGGGAGATTCGATGATTGACGCGGGCATCCTGGATGGCGACACCGTGATCATCCGCAAGGGCGAGACGGCGGAGAACGGGCAGGTTGTCGTTGCCCTGGTAGATGAGGAGGAGGTGACGCTCAAGCGCCTCCGCCGCCGTGGCAACTCGGTCGCCCTCGAACCAGCCAATCAGCGCCACGAGACGCGCATCTTCCCCGCCGAGCGCGTCAAGGTGCAGGGCCGGTTGGTGGCGCTGATGCGCCGCTACTGACCGCCGCCGCCGATTGGTCCCACGCTGGCGTGATAGGCGCTCGCTCGAAATGGAGGCCGCGCACCCCTAACTCTGGATCGGCGGACCAGAAGCGTAAGGAACGATCAGAGATGGCGGGAAAAGCGATGCCGAACGCGGAAGATGTGACCGAGCAGGTCGCCAAGCTGCGGGCGCAGGTCGAAACGCTGATGCGCGAGCGTGTCACGCCGGCCCTGGCTGATGCCGCGGGCCGGGCAGAAAACGCGATGGGCGCGGCGCGTCATCAAGCCGAGGCGGTGTCCGGGCGGGTAAAGGAACAGCCGATCATGGCCGTGTTGGTGGCCGCGGCGATCGGATTTCTAGCCGCACGGGTGCTCCGCTGACGATGCGGCCGGTCCGCTTCGCCCAGATCGCGGCCCAGGCCGAGGGAGTGAGGCTGAAGCGGCGCGTGCGCCGGATCGTGGTCCAGATCGTCCTGGCCATCATGGCGGTGCCGTTCCTGCTCGCCTGCCTCGGTTTTCTGGAGGTGGCATTCTGGAGTTACGTGGCCCGGCACTTCCAGCCCGAGGAGGCCGCGTTGCTGGCCTTGGGCGGCAATCTGCTGGTCGTCGTGCTGCTGCTGGGCATGGCCCTGATGCGCGGTACCGAGGACCGCGTCTCCCTCGAGGCCCTGGAGGTCCGCCGCCGCGCCCTCGACAGCGCGCAGCGCAGCCTCACCATGGCCACGCTTATGGGTCCGGTCACGAGCTTTCTGCTCAGCCAGCTTCGCCGTCCCCGCCGCCGCAGGGACTGACAGCAAGCCTGGTCAGGCGAAATGGATTCGCGAGACCGAGAAGGACGAGACGTGAACGAGATCGATGCCCTGGCCGATAGTGCCGAAGCTCAACATGGTGCCCCCATTGCCGTCCGAAGCCTTGTGCAAGGAACTCTGGAGCGATTTGTCGACGGTGAGGCTATCACCGTTCTGAAGTGAAAAGTTCTCGATCCGCAGCAACCCGCTGCCCGCATGGTACACATACGCATCGTGGCCCGGATCTCCGGTCGCATCGAGCGTGCCGGTACCCGCGATGAACGTATTGGTGCCCGCCGAAGCCGTGACCGTGTCGGTTCCGGAGCCGCCAGTGACAGTGACCGACTGCGAGTTGAGGAACTTCATCTGCTGGGTTCCGCTGCCAAACTGCAGATGTTCGGAGGCGATCCCCGCCGTGGCGGAGACGTTGTCCACGCCCGCCACCACGGCCTGATCCACGGTGCCCGCCAATGGACCCGTATAGTCCTGGGTCCCGGACGCGATCACCGGGACGGTCGCCGTGACGCCCTTGGTATCGGTGGCCGTCATCGTGCTGTCGCTCAGTGTCGGCGGCGGGGGCGGGGGGGCCGTGCCGGTATTATGAGCAACGAACACCGACTGGAGGGCCGGCGAATTCACCAGTGCCGTGTCTCCGTCCTGCGTGCCCCAGCTATAAGCGTAGTCGAAGGCCGGATTAGGAACGACTGAACCCCAGGTGGAGAGGATCTGCTGCTCCTGGCTCGCGGTGGGCAGAGTATAGCTCGTGTAACCACCGCCGCCGAACGCTTGATAGACGGGCACGATCTGGCTGGCGGGAATTCCCGCCAACTCGGCGGCTGTCACCGCGTCGGGGATGACGCTGTAATTAACTCCGTTGCTGAACTGCGGCCGCACCGGATAGGGGTCGAGGCCAAAAAAATCAATGTCGGTGTTCGCTGGATTGTAGGTGTTCGCGTAACTCGGGCTCGTCGGGGTGCCGAGGTTCATCATGACAATGAATGTCTTTGCCCCCGGATCATTGGCATGGATCCAGTCGGACTCGGCCTTCAGATTGGCCGCCGTGACCAGCGTGCCATATTGGCCCGTCGGATCCGGCTCATCGTAGAGATAAAAGCCAGCGACCTTCGGGTTTCCGATGAAGGGCGTGACCGCGCTTTGGAAGGCGCTGGTGACGCCATCGCCCATCCCGATCCAGACGAGTCCCTTGTCCCCGGCAGGCAGGCTGTTGACGGCACCAACGCTGCTCACGTCCGCCAAATTGAACCCATCCGCGCCGGGCGCGTATTGCCCTCCCGACGTCAGGTTCGCGTTCGGCGCGTAGTGGAGACTGGTTTGTGGGTCGGCCATGGATCGCTCCTGCTCTCATGGATGCCTGCGGCCGGATCGTCGGGTTTTGACCCGTGCCGCAGGAAGGCGGCTGGAGTGCGTTGCGGAAGCACGCGTACCGCGCGATCGCCTCGCACGGCAACAGTTACACAAGTTGGCAACCACAAGCAACCCGATCCTGCCCCCGGCGGATCCATGAAACTCGTCGCGGAGGCGCCCAATCCTTTAAGCTTGTGGGCGAAATCCGGCGCGGTCGCCCGGCCCGCGGCTCCGACGCGAGGGCGGCGGAGACGATGCGCGCTGCTCGGTGTTCGGCCCGGCCGCGGTCGCGCCCGCGGCCATGTTGATCGGCGTTCCGGTGGTCCGCTCAATTGCGCGCAGCGCCCCGCGCTCGGCGGGATCACAGAACGAGATCGCGATTCCGCTGGCCCCGGCTCGGGCTGTTCGGCCGATGCGATGGACGTAGTCCTCGGGCTGCGCCGGAAGATCGAAGTTGATGACGTGGGAAATGCCCATCACATCGATGCCCCGCGCGGCGATGTCAGTTGCAACGAGCACGCGCGCGCGACCACTGCGGAACTGGTCCAGTGCCTTCTGGCGGGCCGGCTGGCTCTTGTTGCCGTGCAAGGCACTCACCCGGACCCCGCCGAGATCCAGATCCTCAGCGACGCGATTGGCGGTGCGCTTGGTACGGGTGAACACGATGACCCGCGACAGCGCCGCATCCTCAAGCAGCCGGCTCAGCAGCGCCCGCTTCTCGGCGGGAGCCACGAAATGCGCGTGCTGTTCGATGCGGGGCGCAGAGGGCTCGGTGCCGGCGATTTCCACTCTGACAGGGTGACGCAGCAGCCCCTCGGCAAGGCGTCGCACATCCGGCGGCATGGTGGCCGAGAACAGGGCCGACTGCCGCTCGGTCGGCAATGCAGCCACGATGCGACGTATGTCCTTGATGAAGCCGAGATCGAGCATGCGGTCCGCCTCGTCGAGAACGAAGTGGCGCACCTGGGACAGTCGGAGTTCACCGGTGGACATCAGATCGCAGACCCGACCCGGCGTGCCAACCACGATGTCGGCGCCGGACTGCATTCTCCGCACCTGCATCCCCCGGCTGCAGCCACCGAGAATTGCGACGATGCGCCGTCTTGAACCGGAATCAAGCCGCTTCAGGCTGTCTTCGATCTGTAGTGCGAGTTCCCGCGTCGGAGCGAGGATCAGCGCCGACGTGGCGTAGCGTTGGGGACTGAGCGGCTCGGTCGACAGGCGTTGCAGCATCGGCAGCGCGAACGCCGCGGTCTTGCCGGTGCCGGTCTGGGCGACGCCAACCAGATCATGGCCGGCGAGCAAAGGAGGAATTGCACTTGCCTGGATCGGGGTCGGCTCGCGGAACCCCTCCCGCTCGAGGGCACGCAGAAGGGGCCCGGCCACGCCGAGCGCCTCGAAAGTCATGGATGGCACGAAGTTATGAGCTCCAGCGCCGCCATGGATACGACCAGGGAGGCGGCGCCTGAAAGTCCGCCAGCCCGCGCGATGATGGGGACGAACGAGTTGCTATGGAAGATCCCGTGAAGACAGTCCCGAATGGATCGGAACGCCAATCACGCATTCACGGTAGCCGTTATATCGGCTCATCGATCGGAAAACGCAATACCAAACAGCGCGGTCGCCGCGAGCTGAGCCACTGCTCCGAGAGGAAGCCAACTCCGCCCTGGTCCCCCGTCTCTCGTCCAGGCACAATGCGGCCGAATATTTTCCGGAGAGGTGCGATGGCCTTCAAGCCGAATTACAACCAGCAGCGAGCAGAGCGGAACCGCGCCAAGCAGGCCAAGCAGGAGGCCAAACGCCAGGAACGGGAGGAGCAGGTCGCCCGGCGCAAGCAGCTCCAGCAGGACGGCTCGGCACAGCCTTCGGAAACCGACATGGCTGCGGAAATTCCCGGACCGAGCGGGTCGGATGGCGCGTGAGGCGGCGCCCGGCAAGGCCGCGCCATGAAGGTTTCCGACATCATGACGCGCTACGTCGAGTTCGTCGATCCTGACGCCACGGTGAAGGAGGCCGCCGAGTTGATGGGCGAGCTGGACGTGGGCGGGCTTCCCGCGGGCGGGGAGGAGCGGGTGGAAGGCGTTGTCACCGACCGCGACATCCTCTACCGGGTGGTTGCGCGCGGCCTTGACCCGGCGCAGGTCCGGGTACGCGACGTCATCTCGCGGCCCGTGATCGCCTGCGGCGAGGACGACAGCGTGACGGCCGCCATGGACATGATGGCCGCGAACCACATCCGGCGGATGCCGGTGCGCGATGCACGCGGCCAGGTCAGCGGATGGATCACGCTGGCCGACCTCGCGCGCAAGCTGCTGGTCGACAGCGAAGCCTTGCAGGGGACGCTACGGGCGATGACCGAACCGGAGGATTGAGCCCGGATTCCGGATTTCAATGCCGATAGCGGCGATTGGCGCTGCGCACCACGTTCGTCGGCAGGCCAAGCCGGGCGGCCAGGTAGTCGAGGAAGAGCTGCCCCGCGGGATCGCGCGACGGTCCGGCGGCGAGCGCGACGACGTAGGCATAGGCGGCCAGGTTCGCCCGCTGGATCTCGTGCAGCAAGGTACTCAGGGGCACTGGTGCCTCCACTGCCGCCCGCAACGCCGCGAGCGCCGGCTCATCGCCGCCGACCGTGCCGAGCCACGACGAAGCCGCCTCGACCTGCCCTGCATCCGGTGGCGCGGCTCCCGCAAGCAGCGCCACCGCCATCACCTGCGCGAGCAGCACCGCGCGGCGCGCGTCGAGCGCACGGAGATTCACGGTCAGCGGATAGAGCGTCTGATGCCGGTTCTGTAGCCAGCCATGCAGTACCTTCTCGCCCAGACTCTCGGCGATGATGGCCCGCGGCAGCGCAAGCCGGCGTTGGCGTCGGCTCCGGCTGGCTTCCGCCGCCGGAGCGATGCTGCCGTCGAGCGTCGCGGGCGAAACCCCGGTCGCATGGGCCTCCAGTTCGGTGGCCTGACCGTCGCGCTCGCCGCCCGGCTCCGCCGCTCCGAACAGACGCGACAGCAGCCCCGTGGCCGCCACCCCTAGGCGCTGCCCGCGGACGAGGCCGCGCCGCCGGTCAACGCCTCGATCTGGGTCAGCAGACGAGAGAAATCCACCGGCTTGGGGTGATAATCGTCGCAGCCGGCAGCCAGCGCCTTCTCACGGTCGCCCGACATGGCGTGCGCGGTGAGCGCGATGATCGGCACCGAAGCGGTCCGGGAGTTGGCCTTGAGCACGCCGGCAGCGGTCCATCCGTCCATAACCGGCAGGTTCATGTCCAGCAGCACCACGTCCGGCGGCGCGGCCAGGGCCTTGTCCACGCCCTCCTGCCCGTCCACCGCCACGGTCACGTCATAGCCCCGGCGCTTGAGCCGGCGGGACAGGAAGTCCCAGATCTCCTCGTGGTCCTCGACCAACAGGATCCGCCTCATGCCTCCGCCTCCTTGCTGACCGCCTGATCGCCACGGCGCTGCGTAAGCACCTCGCGCAGGTCCCGCGCGAGATCGCGCAGGCTGATCGTACCCTTGACCAACACCTGATCGGCCTGCTGCTCGAGCCGGGCGCGATCGGACGCGGTCACGTCCTGGGCCGTCAATACGACGACCGGGATTTCTCGCCACTCGGGGCGGGCGCGCAACGCGGCCAGGAAATCGAAGCCGTTCATGATCGGCATCATCAGGTCGAGCAGGATCAGCGTGGGAGCGCCAGCCGCGACGCGGGCCAGCGCCTCGCGCCCGTTAGCCGCCTCAGTGACCATCCAGCCATCCCGGTCAAGCATCGTGCGCAGTCGCTCGCGCGCGGCCGGATCATCATCCACCACCAGCACATCGGCCGCCGTCCGCGCATGGTGGTAGCGGTCCATGATCGCCTTCAGGCGGTCCCATTCGATCGGCTTCACGAGGTAGTCGGTGGCCCCGAGTGTGTAGCCCAGGCTCTGTTCATTCACGACGGAGACCATCACCACGGGCGTATGGGCCAGCTCGGGGTCGGAACGGATGGCATGCAACACGGACCAGCCGTTCACGTGCGGCATCTCCACATCCAGCAGTACCATGCGGGGCCGCAACGCACGCACCAGCGCGAGGCCTGCACGGCCATCCGCGGCCGTGCGGGCGCGGAAGCCTTCGCGGTGCAGGAATTGCGTCAGCAGGTCGCGCGTCGCCGGATCGTCGTCGATCACCAGCACGCAGTTGCCCGGCTCCGCCCTCGAACCGGCGCGGGCCGCCTCTGACGAGGCATCCTTGGCCTCGGGTTCGAGCACGGCCGGGACTTCCATCATGAACATCGACCCGTGCCCGGACTCGCTCTCGACGCGGACGTCGCCGCCCATCATCCGGCAGAATGCCCGTGTGATCGCCAGGCCGAGCCCGGTCCCGCCGAACTGCCGCGTGGTGGATTCGTCGGCCTGGGTGAAGCGCTGGAACAGCTTGCCGAGCTGCTCCGGGGTCATGCCGATCCCGGTGTCGCGGACCGCGAAGATCAGCCAGCCGCGCCCGTCGCGCATCTCGCGACGCGCCCGCAGCGTAATTGTGCCCTTTTCCGTGAACTTCGCCGCGTTGCTGAGCAGGTTCAAAAGGCACTGCTTCACCTTGACCTGGTCCGTGTGCGCCGTCCCGAGCCCGTCGGCGAAGTCGAGGACCAACCGATTCTCCTTCTTTTCCGCGAGCGGCCCGGCCGCGTCCACCATCTCGCGCAGCATTTCGGCCAGATCGAACCGCTCGGCGGTGACGGTCATCCGCCCCGCCTCGACCTTCGAGAGATCCAGCACGTCGTTGATGAGGCTCAGCAGGTGGCGGGCGTTGGCAGTTATCTTGTTCAAGTCCTCGACAAGGCGCGGTTGGCCGAAATCGTCTAGCTCCTCCTCCAGCATCTCGGTGTAGCCGATCACCGCCGATAACGGAGTGCGCAGCTCATGGCTCATGTTGGCGATGAACGTGCTCTTGGCCCGGTTCGCCTCCTCCGCGGCATCGCGTGCTGCCTCCAGCTCGGTCTTGGCCCGTTTCGCGTCGGTCACGTCGGTATGGATGCCGATCCATTCCCGAATCGAGGCGCGCTCGTCCAGGATCGGCACGCCAAAACCCTCCATGTAGCGCCACTCTCCGTCATAGCGGCGCATCCGGTGCTCGACTGCATACCGCGAACGGTTGGCCAGCGCGCGCTCCCACGCGTCGATTGTGGCGGCGCGGTCCTCGGGATGGATCACCTCGATCCACCCCGAGCCTCGCAGCGCCTCCCAGCTCTGGCCGGTGAAGGCACTCCAACGCGGCTGCGGCCATTCGAAGTCGCCGCTGGCTGGCATGTTCCAGATGATGTCGGCCGAGGCGTCCATCAGCGTGCGGAACCGCTCCTCGCTACTGCGCAGCCGGTCCTCGGCCGCCATCTGCTCGGTGATGTCGGTGTTGGTGCCGAACCAGCGCAGGATGCGCCCACGGGCATCACGTAGCGGCTGGGCACGAGAGAGGAACCAGCGGAAGGCGCCGTCCCGACCGCGCAGCGGGAACGTGTCTTCCCAGCCCTCGCCCCTCTCCACGCAACGCCGAAACCGCGCCGTGACGCGTTCCACGTGATCGGGGTGATGCACTTCTTGCCAGCCCCAGCCCCGCATCTGTTGGAACGTGGTTCCGGTGTAGTCGTACCAGCGCTGGTTGTACCAGAAGATGTTCCCGTCGGCGGCGGCGATCCAGGCGAGCTGCGGGATCAGATTGGCGAGGTTACGGAAATCCTCCTCCTTAGGCTGCGGTGCAGCCTCGGCGACGGTATCCGACACGCCGACAGGCGGATCGGCAGTCCGCTGCTGCGCGTCTTCCGTCATGATCCTCTCTGTGGCCCTCGGCGCAACTTAGCAGGGCCTGAAACGCCGGGACAGGCATTCGGCTCCGCCCTCGCGAAGCGATCCGCACATCCCCATGTCCCAGCGCGCATCCGGATCACCCGCAGGAGTAAGCGCGTCCATGACGCTGCCACAAGCCGAGGCCTTCGGGCTGATCGCGGTCACGATCATGTTCTTCGTCTGGGGCCGCCTGCCCTATGATCTGGTCGCCCTGACGGCACTGCTGATCGGCATCGCGATCGGCCTGGTGCCGGCCAGCCACGCCTTCGAGGGGTTCAGCAACGAGATCGTCATCATCGTGGCCGCGGCGCTGGTGATCAGCGAGGGAGTGGCGCGCTCGGGCGTGGTCGAAACGGTGATGCATCCCATCCTGCCGCGCTTGCGAAGCGTGCGTACGCAGGTTCCCGTCCTGGCAGGGGCGACGATGCTGCTGTCGATGGTGACGAAGAACGTCGGCGCGCTCGCTATCCTTATGCCTGTAGCGCTACAGGTCGCCCGCCGGAACGGAACGTCGCCCTCATATCTGCTGATGCCGATGGCCTTCGCCTCCCTGCTCGGCGGCATCGTCACCCTGGTCGGCACCTCGCCCAATATCATCATGGCGAGCGTGCGCCAGCAGCTGCTGGGCAAGCCATTCGGCATGTTCGACTACACGCCGGTCGGCCTGAGCATCGCTCTGCTCGGCCTGGTGTTCTTGGCATTCGGCTGGCGGCTGCTGCCGAGCGGGCGCAAGGCGGTCGGCTCGATGGAGGCGGCCTTCACCATGGAGGAGTACACCGCCGAAGCCCGCCTGTCCCCCCAGTCTCCCGCTGCTGGCCACACGGTCGCCGATCTGGAGCGGATGGGCGATGGCGACGTGGAGGTGGCGACGGTGGTGCGTGAACGCTATCGCCGCTTCGCCCCCACGCCGGATTGGCGGCTGCGTGAGGACGACGTCGTGCTGCTGCGCGGCGACCCGGCCGACCTCGAGCGCCTGGTCGCGCGCGCCCGGCTGCGGCTGTCCGGAGAGTCCGCTGATGAGGCGGGCAGCGGCGAGGTCATGGTGGTGGAGGGCGTGGTCACGGGCGACAGCAAGCTCGTCGGCCGCACGCCCGCGCAGCTCGACCTCAAGCGGCGGCACGGCCTGGCGCTGCTCGCGGTGAGCCGTAGCGGGCAGAGCATCGGCCAGCGTCTGTCCACCGTGCGCCTGGCGCCGGGCGACGTGGTGGTGCTCAAGGGCGGAGCCGCCGCTGTGCCCGAGGCGCTCGGCGAACTGCGCGTGCTGCCGCTGGCCGAGCGCAGCATCGCCCTGGGCAGCAGCCATCGGAGTTGGCTGCCGGTCTTGGTGCTGGCACTGGCGATGGGACTGGTGGCGGCCAACCTCGTGCCCGTGACGGTGGCCTTCTTCGGTGCCGCAGTAATGCTACTCCTGCTGCGCGTGATGACGATGCACGAGGCATACGAAACCGTGGAGTGGCACATCCTGATCCTCCTCGGCGCGCTGATCCCGCTCAGTCACGCGATCACCGCTACCGGCGGGAGCGCCTTGTTGGCGGGCTGGCTGAACGGAGCCGTTCACGGGACGCCGCCGATGGTCGCCCTTGGCATCGTCCTGGTGATCACCATGGCGGTAACGCCGTTCCTGCACAACGCGCCGACTGTCCTGGTGTTCGGGCCGATCGCCGCCAGCCTGGCGGTCAAGCTCGGCTTGCGCCCCGACCCGTTCCTGATGGCGGTCGCGCTAGGCGCCGGCTGCGACTTCCTCACCCCGATCGGACACCAGTGCAACACGCTGGTGATGGGTCCCGGCGGGTATCGCTTCGCCGACTATCCGCGCCTGGGTTTGCCGCTCTCGCTGCTGGTGGTGGCGGCGGGAGTGCCGCTGATCGCGCTGTTCTGGCCGCTGCACTGAGATGGCGGCTCACACCGTATCCGGGACCAGCTTCCTCGCCCGCTCGCCAGGATCCTGCAGGGCATCCAGCACGCGATTGAGGTCGCCCCGCAGCCGGGTGATCTCGCTCTCACACAGCGCGAGCTGGCGGACAATCTCGGCGCGCACCTCCAGCGCGGTGTCCCGCAGGCCACGGCCATGCTCGGTCAGCGCGATCTCGACCTCGCGCTCGTCGCGGACGCGGCGGCGGCGGTTGACCAAGCCCGCCGCCTCCATCCGCTTCAGCAGCGGGGTAAGCGTGCCGGAATCAAGCATCAGCTCGCGTCCAAGCTCCGAGACGGTTCGATAGTCCCTCGCCCACAGCGCCATCAGCACCAGGTATTGCGGGTAACGTGACCCCGAGCTCGGCCAGGAGCGGGCGATAGGCGCGAATGATCGAGTTCGCGGCGGCATACAAGCCGAAGCAGAGCTGATTGTCGAGCAACAGGGAGGCATAGCGATCGGGCGGCTGGTTGTGCTCGGTCATGCCGGCCTCCAGAAGATCGTTCACCATCGAACGCTACGCTACCCTATCCTGGGAGGGAAAGGTGTAATCTGGATCACATCCTCTTTGCCTGGAAGCGCCGCGGATCGATTGCCTGCAGGATGGATCCGGCTGGCCCGGGATCTCGCCCAGCGATCAGGTCGGCTGCCAGCCTCCCCGCGGCGGGTGCGGTCTGAATGCCGTAGCCACCCTGCCCCACGCACCAGAAGAACCCCGGCATCGCTCCATCCCAGCCAAAGGCAAGGCTCCCGTCCGGCGTGAAGGTGCGCAGGCCCGCCCAGCTCCGTTCCACGCGCCGGACCGCGATCACCATGGCCTGCTGCACCCGGTCGATGGCCAAGGCGATGTCCAGCTCGTCCGGCCGCACGTCATGGGCGTGCATGGGCGTCGCGTCAGCGGGCGAGACCATCAGGCGCGTGCGCGCCTCCGGGCGCGCGTACCAGGTCTCGCCCACATCAATGACCATCGGCCATTCCGCCACCTCCCACGGGGACGGGTCGATGATGACGCCGGTGCGCCGGCGGGGAATCAGCTTGAGCGGACGCGCACCGGCGATCAGCGCCACCTCGTCGCCCCAGGCCCCGGCGGCGTTCACGATGACGGGCGCCCGGAACACGTCTCCGGCGATAGTGTTGACGTGCCACAGCGCCTCGCGCCGCTCGATGTGTCCGGCTCGCTGACGCAGGCCGAGCGTCCCGCCGCGCGCGCGAAACTGGCGCAGGAAACCCTGGTGGATCGCCGCCACGTCCATGTCGAAGCAGTCATCCTCGATCGCTGCCGCCACGGCGTAATCGGGCCGCAACGCCGGCAGCAGACGCCTCACCTCGGCCAGGGATGCCTCGCGCAGCCCGGCGCCCTCGGCCAACACCCGCGCCAGATCGGCGCGCTGTGCCTCGGTTGCCAGAAGCAGGGTCGGACGAAGCTGCATCAACGCCGTCTCGGCGAACCCGTCCGGCGGCCTCTCGAAGAACGCGCGCGACAGCGCGGTCAGCATCCGCACATCCGGCGGGCCGTAGTTCCGCTCCCAGCGCGCGGCGGACCGGCCGGTGGTGTGATACCCCGCGT
Organism: uncultured Pseudomonadota bacterium; assembly: GCA_963830565.1. GTDB lineage: Bacteria > Pseudomonadota > Alphaproteobacteria > Acetobacterales > Acetobacteraceae > DATFDN01. Next base: position 233,207 of record CAWHMO010000005.1, on the reverse strand, counting down.
GCTCCTCCGCCTCGATCAGCGCCACACAGCGGTCCTCGGCGAGCGCGGCGGCGGTGGTCGCGCCCGCGATCCCGGCGCCAATCACCAGCGTGTCGAAGCGGGCAGTTTCCATGGAGGGCTCCCGTCAGATGGCGAATTGGGACGCCACATGCCGCAGCACCATGCGTCCTGCATAGGGCACCCATCCCCGCACCCTCATCCCGAGCTTGGCGGCGGCGCGCATCGATGCCGTGTTGGCGGGATCGATGTCGGCCGCGCCCGTAGCACCAGGCGATGGGTCGTGGAGGTTGGCAGCGCGTCCAGCATTGGTACACATACTCCACCCCGCCGCTCACCCGAGAAGGCCGTCACTTGCGCATTGGACCACCTGGCGGGACGATGAGCGAAGAGAAGGGAACGGAGGGAGCGATGGTCGACCTCGTGCTGCGCGGCGACACCGTAGTCACGCCGCAGGGAGTCGGCGCCTATGACCTGGCGATCGCCGGAGGGCGGATCGTCGCGGTCGCAGCCAGGGACAGCCTGCCGATCCCCGAAGGCGCGCGGCTGATCGAGGCCAGCGGCAAGGTCGTCATTCCCGGCGGCATTGACCCGCATGTTCACTGCAAATGGTTTCTGCCTAATCCCGACGGCACCGCAGGCCTGACCGATCCGCCCGACGTGGTGACCCGCGCCGCGGTCCATGGCGGCACAACCACGATCATCGACTTCACCCGCGCCCAGCAAGGCCCTTCGGTGCAGGACGCCATCGCACTGCGCGAGGAAGACTGGCGCGGTCATTCGGCCTGCGATTACGCGCAGCACCTGATGGTCGAGGGCGCGCTGCCGCCGCGCCTGTTCGGCGAACTCGCCGAGGCGATCCAGGCGGGCTTTCCGACCGTGAAGATCTTCACCACCGACATCACCCCCTCGCGCAAGGGCCGGATGGTGGATTTTGGCGACATCTGGGAGGTGTTCAAAGTCCTCGCGGCGAATCGTGGGCTCGGCGTGATCCACTCCGAGGACAACGACATCGTCATGCACATGTACGAGAAGCTGATCCGCGAGGAGCGGACCGGCTTCGCCAACATGGCGGAGGTCCACAACACGCTGTCGGAGGACATCTCGTTCCGCCGCGTGATCCGGCTTGCCGAGAAGGTGCCCGGCACGGCGCTCTACATGATGCATGTCTCGGCGGCCTCGGGCGTGTCGGCGATCCGCGAGGCGCGGGCGCGCTCGGTGCCGATATACGGCGAGTCGCTGCACCAGTACATGCTGTACACCAGCGAGGACTATCGCCGCCAGAACGGTCAGATCTACCACACCTACCCATCGCTCAAATCCGCCGAGGACCAGGCGGCGCTATGGGCCGGCACGCTCGACGGCGCGATCAACTGTGTCGCCACTGATGAGATCTGCTGCACGCTGAAGCAGAAGACCCAGGGACTTCGGATCGATGACACCACCGGCGGCAACGCCGGCGTCGAGCCGCGTGTCGCGCTGATGTACACCGAGATGGTGGGACGGCGCGGTTACACGCTGCCGCGCTTCGTCGATCTGGTATCGACGAACGCGGCGCGGATCATGGGCCTGTATCCGCGCAAGGGCGCGTTGGTCGCGGGCGCCGACGCCGATATCTGCGTGCTCGATCCCGCCGACAAGCGGGTGATCCGCGCCGCCGACCTGCACGAGGCGGACTACACGCCGTGGGAAGGACGGCAGATGGAGGCATGGCCCTGCCTGACCATCCTGCGCGGCAAGGTGGTGGTGGACAGCGGACGCTACCTCGGCAGCCTCGAGGACGGCGCTTGGTTGCCTCGACGGATCGACCGGGAGATGCTGGCCGGGCCTCGGCTGTAGGCCGCCGCTATCCTCTCGTTCAGAGCGGCAATGCCGCGCCACATTCGCCCTCCATGTCCCGTCCAGAACATGGCCTTCCTTCCGCTCACTTCTCTCGCCACCGGCTTCCCACCTGCCGCGTCGAGGCGCGCCGGCGAAGACTGCTCCCACCGGTATGATAGACGACCGTGCGGCCAAATACGTCTGGGACGCCTGCGCTACCGGAGCCGGGAGGTTCCCCGGCTCCGGCTGGCGCGTGCCTATTGCTGCCGGGTCCCGCCGGGGGCGTAGCTGTGGCCCTGCTGCGCCGCTTGCAGGCTCTGCTCGTTCAGTCGGGCGATCGCCGCGTCGCCTGCCTCGGTGTCGCCCTCCGTGCTGGCCGCGGCACCTCGGTTCATGTGGGCGGCGTGGTGCGTGGCACCGTGCCCGCCCGTATTTGCCGCGTGGGTGGCCGCAGCCTTGCCTCCGCCGGAATGCCTCATCACGGCGTGCGGCGTGCCCGCATGGCTCGCGTTGGCCGCGTGAGCCGGACCGTTCGAGGTGCCGCTTGTACCGGACGTTCCCGCCGTGGTTCCTGTCCCACTCGTGCCGCCACTTCCGCTAGTGGAAGCCGTGCCGCTCGTACCGGAGGAGCTGGGAGAGGCGTTGCTCTCCGAACTCCCACCGCCCGAACTCCCGGTCCCCGAACCTCCGGTATTGCCCGCGCCCGGATTGGGCAGGTTGCCTGCCTGGGCCGGAGCATTGCCGCCCCCGCCTCCACCCCCAGCGCCACTCCCTCCGGCCCCACCCTGCTGGGCCAGGGCCGGGGTCGCGGCAAGAGCGGCGAGGCCGAGCGCGAGCGCGCCGAGCGTCGTAGCGAAGCGTGCAGTCATGATCAGTCTCCTTGTCTCCGGCGATCACGAATCGCCGCACCGACTATTCGTTACACTGGCCGCCCCAGCCCCGCCACGCAGTTCATAAGACCGCGACTGGACCCCCGAACCCATTTTGCTGTGTCCGGACGGCATAATGATGCCGCTTCCTTCCAGGTAGGACGAGCCCCTTGGACCCTGACGCCACCCTTCGCACCGTGACCGGCGCCCCTCGGTTCCGCGCCGCCGTCGCCGCACTCGCAGCCGGCCACGATCGCATGGTCGGGGACATCGTCGCCTTGACCGAGATCCCGGCCCCGCCGTTCCAGGAAGCCGAGCGAGCACAGGCCTGGATGCAGAAAGCCGCAGCGCAGGGTTTGACCGACGTTCGCCAGGACGCGGTCGGCAACGTGACCGCGCTGCGTCGCGGCCATGGCGCCGACGATCCGCTCTGCATCGCGGCGCATCTCGATACCGTCTTCCCTTCCGGTACGGATGTCCGGGTGCGCCGGCAGGGCACGCGGCTGCTCGCTCCCGGAGTAGGCGACGATACAAGGAGTCTCGCGGTGTTGTTGGCGTTCGCGCGTGTGATGGATCAAGCAGGCATCCGCACGCGCCGCGACATCCTGTTCGTGGCCGACGTAGGTGAAGAGGGCACTGGCGACCTGCGCGGGATGCGACATCTGTTCCAGCACGGCGAGTACGCCGGCCGGATCGGCGCCTTCATCACCGTGGACAGCCCCGACATGAACGGCATCGTGGCGCGCGGCATCGGGTCGAGGCGCTATCGCGTCACGTTCAACGGCCCCGGTGGGCATAGCTGGGCCGCTTTCGGACTGGTCAATCCGATGCACGCCCTGGCCGGCGCGATCACGCGGCTGGCGACGCTGGCCGTGCCTGCTGCGCCGCGCACCACATTCTGCGCGAGCCGGGTCGGCGGCGGCACGTCGATCAACGCCATTCCGAACAGCGTATGGGCCGAATTCGACCTCCGCTCGGAAGCCGCCGCGGGACTGGCCGAACTGGATCGGCAGTTCCTCGACATTGTCGATGCCGCCGTGGCCGCCGAAAACGCCCTCCGGGCCGGAGCAGGCGTCGGTGTGACCACCGAGATCACAAAGATCGGTGATCGCCCGGCCGGGCATACCGAGGAGTCGCACTGGCTTGCGCGCCTGGCCTTCGCTTCCATCGCCCAGCACGGATTCACGCCCCGCTTCGAGGCATCGTCCACCGATGCCAACATCCCGATGAGCCTGGGAATTCCTGCGATCAAGATCGGCTCGGGCGGAACCGGCGGACGGGCGCACTCGCTGGAGGAATGGATCGACGTCGAGCCTGAGGCCTCGACGCGCGGCATGGCCGCCGGGCTCGCGATCGTGCTGGGAGCGGCGGGGCTCGCCTGACCCGCGCCCCCGCTTCGATCAACCGAACAGCTTCATCGCATCCCCGATCGTGTTGGCCACGCCCCACAACAGGGGTACTGCGACCAGCAGCCAGAACACGACCAGTTTCAGCCCGATCGCGGTCTCCGCGCGTGCCGGTCCGACGTTGCGTGTTGCCATCACCGTTCTCCTCAGGCGCGCGCCGTCTGCGCGCTCATGACGTGGCGCTCATGCACCGCGCGCATCAGCAGGTTGCAGATGAGGCCGAGCAGCAGAAGGCCAGCCATGATGTACATCGTGACGTTATAGGCATCGGCCTTGGGCACGCCGTGCTCGATCTGGTACTGGCGAATGTAGTTCACGAGCACCGGCCCAAACACCCCGGCCGCCGACCAGGCGGTGAGAAGCCTGCCGTGGATCGCGCCGACATAGCGCACGCCGAACACGTCGCGCAGATAGGCGGGGATGGTCGAGAACCCGCCGCCATACATGCTGATGATGACCAGATAGCAGAGCACGAACAGCGCGATGCTGCCGATATGGGTCGAGGTCGGCACCAGCGCATAGAGTGCCATGCCGAGAACGAAGAACACACAGTAGGTCACCTTGCGGCCGATGAAGTCCGAGGTGGAAGCCCAGAAGAACCGGCCCAGCATATTGAACAGGCTGAGCAGGCCGACGAAGCCTGCCGCCGCCGAAGGGGTGATACGGCCGGGGAACATCTCCTGCGCCATCGCCGAGGCCTGGCCAAGTACGCCGATGCCGGCGGTCACGTTAAGGCACAGTACCCACCAAAGTAGCCAGAACTGCGGCGTGCGGATCGCCGTATCCACATGGACGTTCTCGGTCGTGACCAGCCGACGGGACTGCACCGGCGCTATGTACCCCGCAGGGCGCCAATCCTCCGGCGGGACCCGCACGATCCACGCACCGATCGACATGAAGCAGAAATAGCCCAATCCGAGCACGAGGAAGGTCTCGGCCACGCCCAGATGAGTGGGAGACGAGAACGCCGCCATGAGGCGCACGGACAAGGGCGAGGCGATCATCGCGCCACCGCCGAACCCCATGATAGCCATGCCGGTCGCCATGCCCGGGCGATCGGGAAACCAGGTAATCAGCGTCTTCACCGGCGAGATATAGCCGATGCCTAGCCCGCAGCCGCCGAGCACGCCGTAACCGAGGTAGATCAGCCAAAGATTGTGGATGCTGACGCCGAGCGCGGAGATCAGGAAGCCGCCTCCGAAACAGCTTGCCGCTAGCAGCATCGCCTTGCGCGGCCCGACGCGATCAAGCCAACTTCCGGTGGCCGCCGAAGACAACCCGAGGAACAGGATGGCCAGGCTGAAGATCCAGCCCAGCTGGGTCAGGCGCCAATCATCCGGCGCCGACTTGGTGATGCCGATCAGCTTGGTCATCGGCAGGTTGAACACACTGAACGCGTAAGCCTGCCCAATGCACAGATGTACGCAAAGCGCGGCGGGCGGCACCAGCCAACGGCTAAATCCCGGGCCGGCGACGATGCGCTCCCGGTCGAGCAGGCCGGGACCGGCGGTCTCGCTCATCATGGACGGAATCTCCCTTGTCTACTTCTTGCTGCTGTCCATGGATTTTTCCCGCAGCAACCCGACTGCCTCCCGCGCGATCAGGTCGAGTTTTGCGCCGGCCTCGGTATCGATCTGGGCGAAGATGGCGGCGCGCATCCGTGGGTCCCAGAATTTGCGGATATGCTCGGCGGTCTCCGCCACGGCGCGCGGGTGCGGCTGGTGGGCGAAGGCACGGCCGATCTGGTTGGCCATGTAGATCAGCTTGTCAGGCGACATGCTGCACCCGCCCTTGCTCGCTCGGCTGGGGGTCGATGCGCTCGGAGTGCGTGAACAGCTCGAATCCATCGTCACGCGCCACGCCAATCAACGCGATCCCGGCGGCATCGGCGGCCCGCACCGCGAGCGCGGTCGGGGCGGAGACGCCGACCAGAACCGGCGCACCAATCGCAGCGGCCTTCTGCACCAGTTCGATCGACAGCCGGCTTGACATCACGATCATGCCGTCCGCCGCGCCGATCCCACTACGCGCCAGCGCGCCGGCGAGCTTGTCGAGCGCGTTGTGGCGGCCGACATCCTCGCGCAGTGCCACTAGCCCGCGCGCAGGATGCCAGAACGCCGCGGCGTGGACCGCGCGGGTGCGCCGGTTCAGTACCTGAGCCCCAGGCAGCGCCGCCAGTGCTGCAGTCACCGCCTCTCCTGGAAAGGAGGCGGAGGAGGCGACCCGTGCCGGTGGGCGGACGGCATCCGCGAGACTTCTCGATCCCGCACAACCCGCAGCCGGACGGTCCCGCCAGACGCCGCCGGCGCCGATCCGCGATGGCCGCGCGCGCTGCCGACAGCCACATGCGCACCTCCACGCCGTCACGGGCCGGAACGACAATCAGTTCCTCGATGTCGTCCGCACGCTCGATGATGCCTTCGGTCAGGCTGAACCCGAACGCGAAATCCTCCAGCTCCGCCGGGGTGGCCAGCAGCACGGCAAGGGCGGAGCGGTTGTAGGTGAGCGCGACGGGCGCCTCCTCCGGGATCTCCCGCTCGCCCAAACTTCGCACGCCGCCGCGCCAAGCGATTCTCGGAACCACTCGGGCGGCGGGAGGCAGCGTCATTCGGCGGGCACTTCTTCCGCCCTGGAAGCGATCCGCCGGCTCTGGCGCGCGAAAGCGTCGTATTCCCGCTGCCAGGCGCTCGGCCCGTTGCTCGGCGAGACCTGCACGGCCGTCACCTTGTACTCCGGGCAGCTCGTCGCCCAATCGGTGAATTCCGTCGTGACCACGTTGGCCTGCGTCGTCGGGTGGTGGAACGTCGTGTAGACGACGCCCGGCGCGACCCGGTCGGTGATCCGCGCGCGCAGCGTCGTCTCCCCGGCGCGGGACGCGAGACGCACCCAATCGCCGTCGCGCACGCCGCGATGCTCGGCGTCGTGCGGATGGACCTCCAACCGGTCCTCCTCGTGCCAGAGCACGTTCGCGGTGCGCCGTGTCTGGGCGCCGACATTGTACTGGCTCAGGATGCGCCCGGTGGTCAGCAGCAGCGGGAAGCGCGGTCCGGTACGCTCGTCAGTCGCGATATACTCCGTGACCATGAACCGGCCTTGGCCGCGAACGAAATGCTGCTCGTGCATCGTCGGCGTGCCGGTCGGCGCCGCGTCGTTGCACGGCCACTGCACCGAGCCGAGCGCCTCGAGCTTGGCGTAGGACACGCCGGCGAAGCTCGGCGTCGTCGCCGCGATCTCGTCCATCACCTCCGACGGATGCTTGTAGTTCCAGCCCAGCCCCATCGCGTTGGCGATCACCTGCGTGATCTCCCAGTCGGCGAAGCCGTTGCGCGGCGCCATCACCCGGCGCACGCGGTTGATCCGGCGTTCGGCGTTGACGAAGGTGCCGTCCTTCTCCAGAAAGGTGGAGCCGGGCAGGAAAATATGGGCGTAGTTGGCGGTCTCGTTCAGGAACAAGTCCTGCACGACGACGCACTCCATCGCGGCAAGTCCGGCGGCGACATGCCGCGTATCCGGGTCGGACTGCACGATGTCCTCGCCCTCGATGTAGAGCGCCCTGAACGAGCCGTCCTGCGCGGCGTCCAGCATGTTCGGGATGCGCAGCCCCGGCTCGGGGTCGATCGCCACGCCCCACAGCCGCTCGTAGATGCCGCGCGCGGCGTTGTCTGAGACGTGCCGGTAGTCTGGCAGCTCGTGCGGGAAGCTGCCCATGTCGCACGAGCCCTGGACGTTGTTCTGCCCACGCAGCGGGTTCACCCCCGTCCCCGGCCGCCCGACATTGCCGGTCGCCATCGCCAGATTCGCTAGCGCCATCACCGCGGTGCTGCCCTGGCTGTGCTCCGTGACGCCGAGCCCGTAATAGATCGCCCCATTGCCGCCCGTGGCGTAAAGCCGAGCGGCCTCGCGCACGAGATGGGCGGGCAAGCCGCTCACCGTCTCCACCGCCTCGGGGCTGTTGCGCGGCTCGGCAACGAAGGCCGCCCAGTCCTGGAAGGCGTCCCACTCGCACCGTTCGCGGACATAGGCCTCATCGACCAGGCCCTCGGTGACGATGACATGCGCCATGGCGTCGAGGACGGCGACGTTGCTGCCGGGACGAAGCGGCAAATGGAAGGCCGCCGCGACATGCGGCGAGCGCACCAGGTCGATGCGGCGCGGGTCGAGCACGATCAGCTTCGCGCCCTGCCGTAGCCGGCGCTTCATCTGCGAAGCGAACACCGGGTGCCCGTCGGTCGGATTGGCGCCGATCAGCAGGATCACGTCGGCATGCTCGACGGAATCGAAATCGTTGGTGCCGGCCGAGGTGCCGAAGGTCTTGCCGAGCCCGTAGCCGGTGGGCGAATGGCAGACTCGCGCGCAGGTGTCGATGTTGTTGTTGCCAAAGCCGGCGCGCACCAGCTTCTGCATCAAATAGGTTTCCTCGTTGGTGCAGCGCGAGGAGGTGATGGCGCCGACCGCGCCGCGCCCGTGCTGGTCCTGGATGCGCCCGAACTCGGCGGCAACGCGCCCGATCGCCTCCTCCCAGCTCGTCTCCCGCCAGGGATCGGTGATGCGTTCGCGGACCATGGGCTTCAGGATGCGCTCGCGATGCGTCGTATAGCCCCAGGCGAAGCGGCCCTTCACGCAGGAATGCCCGTGATTGGCCTTGCCGTCCTTGCTCGGCACCATGCGGATCACGGTCTCGCCCCGCATCTCGGCGCGGAACGTGCAGCCGACCCCGCAATAGGCGCACGTGGTGAGGACTACGTGCTCGGGCTCACCGAGTTCGAGCGCGCTCTTTTCAATCAATGATTCGGTCGGACAGGCCTGCACGCAGGCGCCGCAGGAGACGCATTCCGAACTCAGGAACGGCTCGTCCATGCTTGCCACGATCTTGGACTCGAAGCCGCGTCCCTGCACCGTCAGCGCGAAGGTGCCCTGCACCTCGGCGCAGGCGCGCACGCAGCGCGAGCAGACGATGCACTTGGCGGGATCGAACTGGAAGTACGGGTTGGAGGCATCGATCGGCGCGGCGAGGTGGTTCGCGCCTTCGAAACCGTAGCGCACCTCCCGCAACCCGACCTCGGCCGCTGCGTCCCGCAATTCGCCGTCGCCATCGCGCGGATGATCCGAAAGGTACAGCTCCATGACCCCGCGCCGCAGCCGCCCCAGCCGTTCGGTCTGGGTATGCACGCGCATGCCGGGCCCGACCGGGGTGGTGCAGGAGGCCGGGGTTCCGGCGCGCCCATCGATCTCGACGAGGCAGAGGCGACAGGACCCGAAGGCGTTAAGGGAGTCGGTCGCGCACAGCCGGGGCAGCTTGATCCCCGTCTCCATGGCGGCGCGCATGACGGAGGTGCCTTCGGGCACCGTCACGGTCTGGCCATCAATGCTGAGAGTAACTGGCGCCCCGGTGCTGGCCGGCGTGCCGAAATCGATTTCGTGCATTAGCGCCATGATGTGCCTCCATGTATGCCGACCTCCTCGCCAGGCTGGTTCCCCGTGCAAGCGTCCAGCAGCGGCGGCATTTGCTTCCGTGAATGGCCGTCACCCCCGCGCAAACAGCCCCTTTCGCGGGAATGACGAAGCGAGATGCCTTCCCTCGCCCCTTGCGAGAGGGGGCCAAAGGATGGGCCGGGGGAGCCATTCCCCTCACAGTCCCGGCGCGGCGCGGCGTCCGCCGCCCTCCTCCGCCACCGCCGCCAGCTCGGCGAGCGCGGTACCGCGCAGGCCCGGATCGAAGTCCTCGGGGAAGTGCGTGATCGCGCTGATGACCGGGAAAGGTATGAAGCCGCCCAGGGCGCAGAGTGAACCGAACTTCAACGTCTCGCAAAGGTCGCGTATCAGCTCGAGGTTCGCGTCCACATCCTTGCCTGCGATGATGCGGTCCAGCACCTCCATCCCGCGCACCGATCCGATGCGGCAAGGGGTGCATTTGCCGCAAGATTCCGCGGCGCAAAATTCCATCGCGAACCGCGCCTGGTGCGCCATGTCCACGGTATCGTCGAATACCACCAGCCCGCCATGGCCGATCAGCCCGTCGCGCGCCGCGAAGGCCTCGTAATCGAAAGGCGTGTCAAACAGCGTCTTCGGGAAATAGGCGCCGAGAGGCCCGCCCGCCTGCACGGCGCGGACCGGCCGGCCGGTAGCGGTTCCGCCGCCGATCTCCTCGACCAGTTCACCCAGGGTGAGGCCGAACGGCGCCTCGAACAGGCCAGGGTAGCGGACGTTGCCGGCAAGCTGGATCGGCATGGTCCCGCGCGAACGGCCGAAGCCGAGCGCCTGGTACGCCTCGGCCCCCTCCGTCAGGATCGCCGGGACGCTCGCCAAGGTGATCACGTTGTTGACGACCGTCGGCTCGCCGAACAGGCCCTTGTGGACGGGCAGCGGCGGCTTCGCGCGCACCTGACCCCGCCGGCCTTCCAGGCTTTCCAGCAGCGCGGTCTCCTCGCCGCAGATATAGGCGCCGGCGCCGACGCGCTGCTCGATCTCGAAGGCGAAGCCGGCGCCGAGCACGTCCGGTCCCAGCAATCCGGCGGCGCGCGCGACCGCCAACGCACAGTTGAAGGCGGCGATCGCGTGCGGGTATTCCGAGCGCGTATAGACCCAGCCCTGGGCCGCGCCGACAGCGAATCCGGCGATCAGCATCCCCTCGATCAGCGCGAAGGGATCGCCCTCCATCAGCATCCGATCGGCGAAGGTGCCCGAATCCCCCTCGTCGGCGTTGACCACGATGTGCCGACGCCGGCCCGGAGCCTCGGCCGCGCCACGCCATTTGAGGCCGGTCGGGAAACCCGCGCCGCCGCGTCCGCGCAGCCCGGAGCGCGTTACCACGTCGAGAGTCGCCGCTCGCCCGATCTCCAGAGCCCGGCTCAAGCCCCTAAGCCCGCCGTGCCCCTGGTAGTCGTCGAGCGAAGCAGGATCGACGATCCCGGTTCGCGCGAACACCTGCCTGGTCTGTCGCGCGAGGAAGGGAATCTCTTCCGGCCGGCCAAGGCGAAGGGCATGGGCTTCGCCTCCCAGCATTCCGGCTGCCAGCAGACCCGGTACATCACCGGGCCTTACCGGGCCGTAGGCGGTGCGCCCGCCCGTCGTGGCGATCTCGACCATCGGCTCCAGCCAATAGAGGCCGCGCGAGCCGGTCCGGATCACCTCGGCGCCCGCACCTGCAAGCGCAGCGGCCACGGCATCGGCACCGAGCGCCAGCGCGCCCGCGTCGCGCGGCACGAAGACGCGGGTCAAGCCGGCGCCTCCAGCCTCGCGGCGATCGAGGCGACGTCGATGCGGCCAATCGGTTGCCCGTCGAGCAGCGCGGAAGGAGCGACGGCGCATAGCCCCAAACAGAATGCCGGTTCCAGGGTCACGCCGCCGTCGGCGCTGGTGTCGCCCCATTCCAAGGCGAGCCGGACCCTAAGCGCGGCCGCGACCCGATCGGCCCCCATCGCCTGACACGCCTCGGCCCGGCAGAGCTTCAGTACGCGACGACCCGGAGGGTGCCGGCGAAAGTCGTGGTAGAAAGAGACCACGCCGTGGACGTCGGCCCGCGACAGGTTGAGCGCCGCCGCGAGCGGCGGGACGGCCATCTCCGGCACATACCCGAACGCTTCCTGAAGCGCGTGCAAGGCGGGCAGCAACCCGCCCGGCTTATCGACATAGCAATCAATGATCCGCGCAGCCCGCTCGGCCGTCCAAGGCTCCTGGGCGCCCATCCCTGCCCCTCCATCGGGCACACTCAAAAAATGTCCTTCGAAAAGAGTTGTGAACAATTTTCCAAAACGGAAATCAGAAAAAAGGGAGGCGTCCGAGAACGCCTCCCCTGTCAGATCGAAAATGCTTCGCGATCAGTGTGGTAGGGACGCCGCCGGGTGAGCCGGTTGAGGAGCGGCGACGGATTCCTCCGGTTCCTCCCACTCGATCGGCTCGGGCCGGCGAGCCAAGGCCTGGGCGACCACCTCGTCCACATCCGCGACCGGGATCAGCTTGAGGTTCTTCTTCACATTGTCCGGGATTTCCGCGAGAATCCTTCTCGTTGTCCTTCGGGATGAACACCGTCGTGATCCCGGCGCGCAGCGCCGCTAGCAGCTTCTCCTTCAGTCCGCCAATCGGCAGCACCCGGCCGCGCAGCGTGATCTCCCCGGTCATCGCGATGTCGCGGCGGACGGGGATGCCCGTCAGGACCGAGACGATCGTGGTGGCCATCGCAACGCCCGCGGAGGGGCCATCCTTGGGGGTGGCGCCCTCCGGCACATGGACGTGGATGTCACGCTTCTCGAACAGGGTCGGCTTGATGCCGAATCGGATGGAGCGGGAGCGGACGTAGCTCATGGCCGCCGAGACGCTCTCCTGCATCACGTCGCCCAGCTTGCCGGTGTGCTTCACGTTGCCCTTGCCGGGCACCATGACGCTCTCGATGGTCAGGATCTCCCCGCCCACCTCGGTCCAGGCAAGGCCGGTGACGACGCCCACCATGTCCTCGGCCTCGGTCTCGCCGAAGCGGAACTTCCGGACCCCGGCGTACTTGTCGAGGTTCTTGCGGGTGATCGCGACCTTCTTGCCCTTGCTGGTAACCAGCTCGCGCACTCCTTTGCGCGCCACGTTGGCGATCTCGCGCTCCAGATTGCGCACCCCCGCCTCGCGGGTGAAGTAGCGGATCAGGTCGCGCAGCGCGTCATCGGAGATGCTCCACTCCTCCTTCTTGAGCCCATGCGCCATGCCCTGCTTGGCGATGAGGTGCCGCTTGGCGATCTCCACCTTCTCGTCCTCGGTGTAGCCGGGTATGCGGATGATCTCCATGCGGTCCATCAGCGGCTGCGGCATCCGCAGGCTGTTGGCCGTAGTGACGAACATCACGTCCGAGAGGTCGTAGTCCACCTCCAGGTAATGGTCGGCGAAGGTGCTGTTCTGCTCGGGATCGAGCACTTCCAGCAGCGCCGAGGACGGATCGCCCCGCCAGTCGGCGCCCAGCTTGTCCACCTCGTCGAGCAGGAACAGCGGGTTCGAGGTCTTGGCCTTCTTCATGCCCTGGATGACCTTGCCGGGCATGGAGCCGATATAGGTGCGCCGGTGGCCGCGGATTTCCGCCTCGTCGCGCACGCCGCCCAGCGACATGCGAACGAACTGCCGACCCGTCGCCCGAGCGATCGACTTGCCGAGCGAGGTCTTGCCGACGCCAGGGGGGCCGACCAGGCACAGGATCGGTCCGCGCACCTTCGGACTGCGCGCCTGCACTGCCAGGTACTCGAGGATGCGCTCCTTGACCTTCTCCAGCCCGTAATGGTCGGCGTCGAGCACCTTCTCCGCCTCGAGCACGTCGTTGCGGACTTTGCTGCGCTTCTTCCAAGGGATGGAGAGCATCCAGTCGAGGTAGTTGCGCACCACCGTCGCCTCGGCGCTCATTGGGCTCATGGTGCGCAGCTTCTTCAGCTCCGTGAGCGCCTTCTCCCGCGCCTCCTTCGACAGCTTAGTCTTCTTGATCTTGGCCTCCAGCTCGGCGGCCTCGTCCTTGCCGTCCTCGCCTTCGCCCAGCTCCTTCTGGATCGCCTTGAGCTGCTCGTTCAGGTAGTACTCGCGCTGCGTCTTCTCCATCTGCCGCTTGACGCGGTTGCGGATGCGCTTCTCCACCTGGAGGACGCCGATCTCGGATTCCATGTGGCCGAAGACGCGCTCCAGACGCTCGTTGACCTTGGCGGTCTCGAGCACCTCCTGCTTCTCGGCGATCTTCAGGTTCAGATGTGCCGCGACCGTGTCGGCGAGCTTGCTCGGATCGTCGATCTGGTTGAGCGAGACCAGCACCTCGGGCGCGATCTTCTTGTTGAGCTTGATGTACTGCTCGAACTGGGAGACGACCGTGCGGCCCAGCGCCTCCAGCTCCTTGGCATCGCCGCCCTGATCCGGCATCTCCTCGACATAGGCTTCGAAGTAGGACTGGGTCTCCTTGAAGCCGACGATCCTGGCGCGCCGGCCGCCCTCGACCAGCACCTTCACGGTGCCGTCCGGCAGCTTCAGCAATTGCAGGATCGTGGAGACGGTGCCAACGCGGTAGATGTCGTCCGAGGCTGGGTCGTCCTGGGCGGCGTTGCGCTGGGCGACAAGCAGGATCTGCTTGTCTTCCTTCATCACCGCCTCCAGCGCCCGCACCGACTTCTCGCGGCCGACGAACAGCGGCACGATCATGTGCGGGAAAACCACGATGTCGCGCAGCGGCAGTACCGGGAGCAGATCAGCTCCCGCCATCGCCGCCGCCCGATCGCCCTCTCCTGCTCCGGTCTCCCTGGCAGAGCGCGCCGGCTGAGCCGGGTCTGGCCGATCGGATTCCGTCATACTGGACCTCCTATAGGACAGTCGCTGCGCGCCCCGCCCAACAGCGGCACGGACCGCGCCTCGGAGCGGGCAAACACGGCCCGCTTCACAAAGCCAGATATCGGCAGCGCGGTTGCAGCACACAAGGTCTTGAAAAACCCGCTCCGGCGGGCACCCAGGGGAATCGGCGGGGCCTACCGTCTCAGCCGCCGGATTCCCCGACCCGCTCCTTGCCGTGCAGATAAAGCGGGTTCGCGCGCGCTTCGGCCACCTCGCGGTTGATGACGACCTCTTCCACGCTGTCCAGTCCCGGCAGGTCGAACATGGTGCCGAGCAGGATCGCTTCCATGATGGAACGCAGGCCGCGCGCGCCGGTCTTGCGGCCGATGGCGCGGGTCGCCACCGAACGAAGTGCGTCTTCGGTGAACGTCAGCTTGACGCCCTCCATCTCGAACAACCGGGAATACTGCTTGATGAGCGCATTCTTCGGCTTCGTAAGGATCTCGACCAGGGCGTTGACGTCCAGGTCCTCAAGCGTAGCGACCACCGGAAGACGGCCGATGAACTCGGGGATCAGGCCGAATTTCAGCAGAATCTTCCGGCTCCACCTCGCGCAGGATCGCACCCGTGCGCCTCTCGTCCGGGGCGCGCACCTCCGAGCCATAGCCGATGGAGGAACCCTTTCCCCGCGCGCCGATGATCCGCTCGATCCCGGAGAAGGCGCCGCCGCAGATGAACAGGATGTTGGTGGTATCGACCTGCAGGAACTCCTGTTGAGGGTGCTTGCGGCCGCCCTGCGGGGGTACCGAGGCGACCGTGCCCTCCATGATCTTCAGCAGCGCCTGCTGCACCCCTTCGCCGGACACGTCTCGGGTGATCGAGGGGTTGTCGGACTTGCGGCTGATCTTGTCGACCTCGTCGATATAGACGATGCCGCGCTGCGCCCGCTCCACGTTGTAGTCGGCCGATTGCAGCAGCTTGAGGATGATGTTCTCAACGTCCTCACCCACATACCCCGCCTCGGTCAGCGTGGTGGCATCGGCCATGGTGAACGGCACGTCGAGAATGCGCGCCAGGGTCTGTGCCAGCAGCGTCTTGCCCGAGCCGGTCGGGCCGATCAGCAGGATGTTGGACTTGGCGATCTCGACGTCGTTGTTCTTCTGCCCATGGGCCAGGCGCTTGTAGTGATTGTGGACGGCCACCGAGAGCACGCGCTTCGCATGGTCCTGTCCGATCACGTAATCGTCGAGCACCTTGCAGATCTCGCGCGGGGTGGGTACCCCGTCGCGGGACTTCACCAGGTGCGTCTTGTGCTCCTCCCGGATGATATCCATGCAGAGCTCGACGCACTCGTCGCAGATGAACACGGTCGGCCCGGCAATGAGCTTGCGGACCTCGTGCTGCGACTTGCCGCAGAAGGAGCGGTACAGGGTATTCTTGGAATCACCGGACTTGCTCATGAGCACTCCCGTCCCCTGGCAACGTGGGACACGAACAGACTTTAGCCCCCACACGCCGTGCGGGACAAGGAAATGGTCGCGAAAACGTCACATGGCGCCCAGGGTTTGCCAGAGCAAGCCCCAGCCTACCCCTTGCCAGGCATGTGCCGGAGCGCAGACGTCGCGGTGCCCCGACGATCCGACCGATGCCGGTCAGCCGCGTCCCGGCTCCTCGGTCGGCACCGGGCGGTTCTCGACGACCTGGTCCACGAGGCCGAAGTCGCGCGCCTCCTCGGCAGACATATAGGTATCGCGCTCCAGCTTTCGCTCGATCGCCTCGATAGGCTGTCCCGTGTGCCTGACATAGATCTCATTCAGCCGCTTCCTCAGCGACAGGATCTCACGGGCCTGGATCTCGATGTCGGTCGCCTGGCCTTGCGCCCCGCCCGACGGCTGGTGGACCATGATCCGGGAATTCGGCAGCGCGTACCGCTTGGCCTTCGCCCCGGCGCACAGCAGCAGGCTGCCCATCGAGGCGGCCTGGCCGATGCAGACCGTGCTCACCGGGCTCCGGATATACTGCATCGTGTCGTAGATGGCGAGCCCCGACGACACCACGCCACCGGGGCTGTTGATATAGAAGGAAATATCCTTTGCCGGATTCTCCGAATTCCAGGAACAGGAACTGTGCGCAGATCAGTGCGCTCACCTGATCGAACACGGCACCCGTCAGGAAGACGATCCGTTCCTTCAGCAGGCGCGAGTAGATGTCGAACGCCCGCTCGCCCCGGGCAGTCTGCTCGACCACCATCGGAACCAGCGTGTTGGCGTAAACCTCGACCGGGTCCCGGTCTCTCATTCTGTCACCTTCACGCGAGAACAGTCCTAATCTAGGCGAAAACGCGGAACCTTCCAGAGGCGAGCCGCCACCCGCTTCGGCGCGATCAGCCTGCCGCTTCCTCGGCCGGTTCCGCCGAGGCCGCCGGCTGCGTGGCCGGCGCCTCTTCGTCATCCTTGGCCAGATCCTCGGCGCTGACGGGCCGCTCTGCCACCGTCGCGCGACCGAGCAGGAAATCGACCACCTTTTCCTCGAAAATCGGTCCGCGCAGCGTGTCAACGGCACGGGGATTCTTGCGAAAGAAGTCCATGATCTGGGTTTCCTGGCCCGGATAATTCGCCGCCTCGGCGCGCATGGCGCGCGTCAGCTCATCCGGCGCGATGCCGATCTGGTTCACACGGCCCACCTCGGCGAGCAACAGACCCAGCCGCACGCGACGCTCGGCGATCCGCCGGTAGTCGGCCCGCAGCGTGTCTTCGTCCTTCGCCGCGTCCTCCTCGTCCAGTTGGCCGGCCTTGCGATCGGCTTCCAGGCGGGACCAGAATCTGATTGAATTCCGCGTCCACCAAGCTCGGCGGCAGATCGAAGCTCACGAGCTCGCTCAGCCTGTCCAGCAACTGACGCTTGAGGCGCATGCGGGAGAGCTGGTCGTACTCGCGCCGGATCTGGCCGCGGATGAATTCCTTCAGTTCGTCCAGGCTGTCGAAGCTGAGCTTCTGGGCGAAGACATCGTCGATCGTCGGCAGGTGGGCGCGCCTGATCGCCTTGGCGGTGACATCGAACGTGGCCTGCTTGCCGGCGAGATGCCTTGCCCCGTACTCCTCGGGAAACGTGACCTCGATGGTGCGGCTCTCGCCGGGCCGGATCCCCTCGGTCTGCTCGGCGAAGCCGGGAATGAAGCCCCCCCCGCCAATCTCGATCGTGGCGTCCGTCGCCTTGCCTCCGGGGAACTCCTCATCGTCCACGCGGCCGGTGTAGTCCACCACCGCGAACTCGCCCTTTTCGGCGCCGCGTTCGCCCAACTCGTCGGCGGGGATATCCTCAAGTGTACGGTTCCGGGTGGCAAGGTTCTGCAGAGCCCTGTCCAGCACCTCGTCCGTGACCTCGGCCTTCAGGCGCATGAGCTCGATGGCACCGAAATCGGGCATGGTGATCTCGGGCAGGATCTCGAGCTCGACCTTGAATTCCAGGTCCATGATCAGCCCGGTGGGGGCAATGGCGTCCTCGTTCAGCAGGTCCACATTCGGCTGCTGGGCCGGGCGCAGCCCTCGCTCGTCGAGCACTTGCTGCACCGCCGTCTGGATCGACTCCTGGACCACCTCGGCCGTGACCGCCGAGGCATAGCGCTGGCGCACGACGACGGCTGGCACCTTGCCAGGACGGAAACCAGGAAGATTGAGGGTCTTGCCGAGTTCGGACAGCCGCTCGGCCTTCCGGCTCTCGATGGCGGCGGAGGGGACCACCACAGTATAGGCGCGCTTCAGCCCGTCGGAGAGCGTCTCGGTGACCTGCATACGTCTGCAATCCCTGCTTTTCCGGTGATGCGGACGGAGGGACTTGAACCCCCACGGCTTGCGCCACCAGAACCTAAATCTGGCGTGTCTGCCAATTCCACCACGCCCGCACCGGCCGGTGGCACCGGCCCGCGGTCAGGCGCGCTTTAGCGCAGCCTCCCTGGCTCGGCAAGGCGGGTTGCGGCCTGTGTCGGACGCCCGCGGGACGCGCGGCCGGGCCGCCCACAAAAGACCGTGTCCGAAGTCTGATCGTTAACATCGCGTTTGACCGGGGGCAAACGCGGTGCCAGTCTTGTGACAATCGGTAACAACGCCTCTCCGGTTTCGATCATCGTCGTGACCAGGATCCCGATCCGCCCGTTCGCTGCTTCCGACACCCCGTGGACGACCCATGCGCGCTCCTAGCAAAACGTTCAGCAAGACAGCGCCACGCCCGACCCGCGCTCGACAAACTGCCAAGCCGGCCAACCCGCCGAAGAAGGCGGTTGACCCGACACCGGACTACAGCATCGCCGCGGTCGGGCGGGCGTTGGACCTGCTGGAGGCACTGGCACGGACGGGTCCTTCCGCCCTCGCGGTGGTGGCCGAGGCCGCGGGCTGCACGCGCACCGCCGCGTTCCGGCTGCTGCGGACCTTGCAGGCCCGAGGCTTCGCGATCCAGGACGAGGCGCGCGGAGTCTGGCGTCTGGGCGCGCGGTGGACCGCGCTCGGCCGCGCCGCGCAGGACCAGGGCGCGCTGGCCGCCGCCGCGCAACCCTACCTCGCCGAGCTCGGGCAGGCCGTGGGCGAGAACACCTACCTCCTCACCCGCGACGGCATGCAGGCCGAGACCACCGCCGTTTTTCAAGCCGATCCGGCGTTGCGGGTGTATGCCGATGTCGGCAATCGCCGGCTACTGCACGCCGGCGCCGCCCGGCTGTTGCTGGCTTACGCGCCAGAGGCCGTGCAGACGCAGCTTCTGGCCCAGCGCCTGCCGCGCTTCACCCCGGCGACGCGCACCGATCCCGCCTGGATCGCCGCCGATTTGCAGCGGCTTCGTGCCCGCGGCTATCTCGTCACCGCCGATGAGGTCCATCCAGGCGCCGTCTCCGTCTCCGCGCCGGTGCGCGACGCGGCCGGGCAGGTTGTCGCCGTGCTCTGCGTCACCGCCCCGTCGATGCGGATGCGCCCGCCCCGCCCGCGATCGCTTCTGCCGCAGGTGCTGGAGGCCGCGGCCAAGCTTTCGCGCGCGCTCGGCGGAACCGAGGCCGACTCCGCGGGAGCGGTGGCCAAGGCGCCCACGACGATCGCGGGGGCGCGGCAGGGCCAGGGGCTCCTGTTGGCGTAACGGCTTACTCGGGTGCCGGCTCGCACACCGGCGTCACCGGCTCGCCCGCCAGCACCTTCCGAACGAACGGAAGCGAGTCCTTCAGCGAGGCGTTCACCGTCTTTTCGTGGTTCAGCCCGGCATACAAATGCCCCTCCACCACCGAGCCGGCGGCACAGGCGTCCTTGACGAGTGCGAGCTGGCTGGACGGTGCCACGTCGTGATCGTCCTGACCGATGCCGATGAACACTGGCTGGGGCACCTTGAGCGTGGTGTACATGAGCGCCGGAAGGATCTTCGCCAGCGCCGCGCGCAGACCGGGCTTGTAGGCGTTGGCGCGCGCGAGGCCGGCACTGACCACATCCGATTCGAGCGGCCCGACGCAGGCCACACGTGCCAGGTCGAAAACCGGCAGTGCGCGTGGGGTGAACAGTTCGGCCCGCGTCAGGGCGGGATCGATCTGTTGAGCGAATAGCCCCAGATAAAGGACATAGGCGATCGTCCGGTCAGGTCGGTTCGGCTCCCGACTTGGCGGAGGGTCCAGCCATCGCGAGGTCGGATAGGGCACACCGGTCGCCACTGTGCCGCGAATGCCGAGTTCGGGCGCGTAGGCAGGCGCGATCCCCGCGGTGGCGAACGCCGCACCACCACCCTGCGACTGGCCGACGATGACGACTTGGTTCGCGACATCCGGGAACGCCTTCAGCACGGCGCGCACGCTGTCGAGCACGCTGTACGCTTCAGGACGCCCCGCAAGATACGGGTGCGGCCCCGGCGTGCCGAGGCCCTGGTAATCGGTCGCGACGACAGCGTAGCCCTGCGCGAGCCAGGTGTTGAGATAGCTGACATCGCGGTATGACCGCGCCCGCCAGGACGGCGCGCATATATCCGCGATCCCTGTTGTTCCATGCGCCCAAGCGATGACCGGCCATCCGCCCTTGGGCGGCGTGCCCTTGGGCAGGAAGAACGCGCCCGAAACGGCAACGGGCGTCCTGGCGTCCATTCCGTCGGTCGAGCTGTAGAGGATGCGGAATTGCGCGCCGGCCATCGCCAACCCAAGCGTTGGCTCCAGCGTCTCGCGTCGCAGCATCTGCCCCGGCGTGTCGGGGATCGCGCCGGTCCAGGCATAGAATGCGGAGACGCGCCCGTCGCCCTGCAGCGGGTCGGGCGCGGGCGCCTCTGCCGCCCGCGCGATCGGTGTCGACAGCAAGCCGGCGACCATCAGCGCCACACCCAGGAGGACATGGACGGTCAGGCGCCTCGCAGCTTCCTTCGACGCGATCACGTCGGCGAGCCGATCAGCGCCTGCGCGCACGCATCGAGCACGGACTTCGACGTCGATCCCGGTACTCTCGATAGAGGTCCGGAATGTCGCCGCTCTGCCCGAAGCGGTCGGGACCAAGCGGGATGACGCGCTGCCCACGCACCCCGCCGAGCCACGCATGGGTGGCGGGATGGCCGTCAAGGATCGTCACCAGTGCCGAATCTGGCGCAAGCGGGGCCAGCAGACGCTCCACATGCGACAGAGCGCCTCGTGCTCCGGCGCGGCGCGCGCGCAATGCGTCGAGCCAGCCCGCGTGCAGACGGTCGGGGCTGGTGATCGCCAGCAGGCCGGCTCCCGGCTCCTCCTCGCGCAATCCAGCGAACGCCGTTTCCGCCTCCGGCGCGACCGGACCCTGATAGCCGATCGCGATCCGCGCGCCGGGGTCGGGTTCGACCACCCAGTGCCCGCCGGCGATCACCGCCTCTGCGTCCAGCGCGCGAGTCGGCTGCGCAAGCTGCCTGGTGGACAGCCGCAGCCACACCGCGGACCCGTCTGGCGCCTGCATGTGTGCCAAGGCGTGGCGGAGCAGGATTGCCAGCTCGTCCACATGCGCCGGTTCGAAGCTCGCCAGCCGATCGGCGGCCATGCCGATGAGCGGCGTGTTCACCGATTGGTGCTGCCCGCCCTCGGGGGCCAGGGTGAGGCCGGACGGGGTCGAGATCAGCAGGAAGCGCGCGTCCTGGTAGCAGGCATAGATCAGCGCATCGAGGCCGCGATTGACGAACGGGTCGTACACCGTGCCGATCGGCAGCAGCCGTGCCCCGGTCAGCGCATTGGTCAGGCCGGCCGCGCCCAGCAGCAGGAACAGGTTCTGCTCGGCGATGCCGAGCTCGATGTGCTGACCCTGCGGGCTCATGCCCCAACGCTGCGCCGAAGCCAGCTTGGCGTCGCGAAAGACGTCGTTGCGGGTGTGCCGATCGAATACGCCGCGCCGGTTCACCCAGGGCCCCAGGTTGGTCGAGACCGTCACGTCGGGGCTGGTGGTCAGGATATGCGCGGCGAGTTCGGCATAAGGTCCCTGCCCGCGCCCGATCTCGGCCAGGATGTCGCCGAAGCCGGACTGCGTGGACATGCGTCGGCCGTCGAGCTTGGGCAACGGCAGCGTGGGCGGCACCTCGACCACGGGCGCGGACAGCCGGCGCCCCTCAGGGGTCAGGTTGGAGGCGAACGGGCAGCTTCGGAGGAAATCGCGCAGCTCGGCTTCCGGGATGTCCAGGCCCTCGAACTGGTCCCACTCATGGCCGGGCCGGATGCGCATGTCGCTACGGAACTGCTCCATCTGCTCCTTGGTCATCAGGCCGGCATGGTTGTCCTTGTGGCCGGCGAACGGCAGGCCCATGCCCTTGATCGTGTAGGCGATGAAGCAGGTCGGCTGATCGCCCGCGGCAGCGGCGGCCCGCAGCGCCTCAATGATCGCCTCGGTGTCGTGCCCGCCCAGATTGGTCATCAGCGCCGCCAGTTCGTCGTCGGATAGCGGATCGACGATGGCGCGCACCCCCTGCGACCGCCCGAGATCGGCCAGCACCGCCTGCCGCCAAGCCGCCCCACCCTGGAAGGTCAGCGCCGAATAGAGACTGTTCGGGCAATCGTCGATCCAGCGGCGCAGCGCATCGCCGCCGTCGCGGGCAAAGGCGGCTTGCAGCCGGCGGCCGTACTTAAGAGTGACGACATCCCAGCCCATGTCGCGGAACAGGCCCTCGATGCGGCCGAACAGCCGATCGGGCACCACCGAATCGAGGCTCTGGCGGTTGTAGTCGATGATCCACCAGACATCGCGGACGTCGTGCTTCCAGCCTTCGAGCAGCGCCTCGTAGATGTTGCCCTCGTCCAGTTCGGCATCGCCGGCGATGGCGATGTGTCGCCCGGCCGGCAGGTCAGGCCGCGCCAATCCGTGCAGCCGGACGTAGTCCTGGATCAGCGCCGAGAACGTGGTCATCGCGACGCCAAGGCCGACCGATCCGGTGGAAAAGTCCACCTCCGGCCCGTCCTTCACGCGAGATGGATAGGACTGCGCGCCGCCGAGTGCCCGCAGCCCCCGCATCGGCCCTACCTCCTGCCGCCCGAACAGGTAGTTCATGGCGTGGAATACAGGGCCGGCATGCGGCTTGACGGCGATCCGGTCCTGCGGGCGGGCGATCTCGAAATAGAGCGCCGCCATGATCGATATGACCGACGCGCACGACGCCTGATGCCCGCCGACCTTGAGCCCGTCGCGGTTGGGGCGGATATGGTTGGCGTTGTGGATCGCCCACGCCGACAGCCAGAGCAGCTTGCGCTCGAGCTGGTGCAGGACATGCGACCGGCGGGTCGGGTGGGCGGCGTGGGCCAGCGAGGGGGCGAGCGGCAGGTTCATGGCCGGCGCCTCTGGCCGTTCACCACCGACCACTGTCCCCCAGTGACTAGCCGGCGCACCGAAGTCGAGGCATTACGCCGGCCACGCCCGGCGTAGTCTTCGTGGTATTCCTCGATGCGTCCAAGGTCGTATTGGTAGTTCACCATCAGGGTCGCGCTTTCCTTGACGCCCTTCTCGGAGATGTCGCCCAGCATGTTGATGCGCTCCACCCGAGCCCCGTTCGAGAGATGGAAATGCGCCACCGGATCGCGCGCCCGGCTACCGTTCGAGGCCGTCAGCAGGTAGCGCGCGCACAGCCGGACCAGGGCCGACTCGACGGCGCGCGCCAGCTTGGCATTGCGCGGCCAGCCCCGGCGGGCGAGAATGGCGGCGAGCGCCGCTCCGGGTTGCTCCGTTTCGGGCACCGCCGCGCGCAGCGCGATCGCCTCCTCGTCCGTGAACGCCTCCTCGCCGGCGGCCAATCTCGGATCGAGCCAGCGGCGGAAGCCGGGGACGGGCGAGAGAGTGGCGAAGGTGCGCAGATTACGGAACTCCATCGACAATTCCTCGGCCACGCGCTTGATCAGGAAGTTGCCGAAGCTGATGCCCGACAGGCCGAGCTGGCAGTTGCTGATCGAGTAGAAGATCGCGGTGTCGGTTTGGCGCGGGTCGAGCACCGGCGCCTTCTCGTCGAGCAGGCTCTGCACGCTTCCGGCCAGGCCCTGTACGAGCGCGACCTCGACGAAGATCAGCGGCTCGGTTGGCATCCGCGGGTGGAAGAAGGCGTAGCAGCGGCGGTCGGAATCGAGCCGGTTCTTGAGATCGCGCCATGACCGGATCTCATGCACCGCCTCGTAGCCCACCAGCTTCTCGAGCAGCGCGGCGGGGCTCGACCAGTCGATCCGTTGCAGCTCCAGGAAGCCGATGTCGAACCAGGCGGCGAGCAGGCCGCGTAGGTCCGCCTCCAGTGCCGCCAGGTATGGGTCCGCCTTGCGATGGCCGAGCAGGAACGCACGCAGATCGACCAGGAACTTGCGCCCGTCCGGAATGGTGGTGAACTGCGTCAGCAGCTTGAGCCGCGGCGGCTCCAGCGCGCGGCGCAGACTGGCCTGCGCGCTCGCCCGCTCGGCCGGGTCCTTCGCGTCCTGCACCAGCTTATAGGCGGCCGCGACCGTCGCGGGGTCGGAATCGAATCCGGCCAGCGCGCGCAGGAATTCGAGGCGTCCGGCTGGATCGGCGGCCAGGTAGGCCTGCGCGAGCTTGGCCGCCCGGTTGCGGGCGCTGACTTCGCCGCCACGGGAGGCGAGGCAGGCACGCACCTGGGCGGCGATGCTCTCATCGTCTTCGGTGCCGACGCCGGCCGCCATCTCCCGCCAGGCGGAAGTCAGGCGTTTCAGCGCTCGATCAAACAGGCCGGGCGTGGCGATGTCGCTCATGGGACGATCCTCGGTCTGACCCAGTCTAGCGCACGACCGGCCTCGCGTGATCCCCCCTGCGGGATGAGCGGAACTCACTCCCGCGCGAAGTTCGCCAGCGTCCGCTGCATATGGCCCAGCAGATCCTCCGCGATCAGCCACGGCCCGGCCCGTCGCCCGGCGTCGCCATGCACGAACACCCCAGCGCAGGCCGCCTCCCAGGGCGGCAGTCCCTGCGCGAGCAGGCCCCCGATCACGCCCGCCAGCACGTCGCCCGAACCGGCGGTGGCGAGCCAGGGCGGCGCGTTGGCATTGATCGCGGCGTGGCCGTCCGGAGCGGCGATGATCGTGTCGGCACCCTTCAGCACGACGGCCGCGCCGGTACGCGCGGATGCGGCGCGAACCGCGGCGACCCGGTCAGCGTCGGGCGCGCCGAACACGCGGGCGAACTCGCCGGCGTGCGGCGTCAAAACGGCAGCCCCAGCAAGGGCGTCGGGCTGACCCGCGAAAGCGGTGAAGCTGTCCGCGTCGGCCACCACGGCACGCTCGGACCCGAGCAGCCGCGGCAGCGCCTCCCGCGCGGCGCCCGCGCCCAGGCCGGGGCCGCAGACCCAGACCTGCCGGCGTTGGTCGTCAAGCAACTGGTCGAGCGTCCCATCGGCGACAATCGTGCCCGGCGCCCCGGTCCGATACACCTCCGCCCCGCCCCAGGGCGCGGCGATCGTCACCAGCCCGGCGCCGACGCGGCGCGCCGCTTCGGCTGCCAGGCGCGCCGCCCCGGTCATCTCCGCCCCGCCCAGCACGGTGACGTGGCCGCGGGCGTATTTATGTCCTTCCGGGATCGGCTGGGGCACATGCCACGGCCCCGGCCGGTTTGCCCTGGTGCGCGGACGCACCGTGTCCAGCACGCCGGCGGGCAGGCCGATATCGGCGAGCACGATCTCGCCGCACAGCGCGCGGCCCGGTAGCAGCAGGTGCCCCGGCTTCAGCCGGAAGAAGGTCACGGTCAGCGTGGCCTCGGGCGCGAAGCCGCGCACCGCGCCCGTGGCCCCGTCGAGACCGCTCGGCACATCGACGGCCGCGATCCGCCGCGCCGCCCGGAGCGCATCGGCGGCACGTCCGTCCACGTCGCGTGCAAGCCCGGCGCCGAACACCGCGTCGATCACCAGCTCCGCGCGGCCGGTCGCTTCGGGCGTGAAATCGGCGGTAGTGCCGTGATAGGCGGCGGACGCGACGGCCGCGTCGCTGCCGTCGCGCGATGCGGCAAGAGCGGCGACGGCCACCGGCCAACCCTGGTCGGCCAGCAGCCGCGCGGTCACGTATCCGTCTCCGCCGTTATTGCCCGGACCGCACAGGACCAGCGTGCGACAGGGCCGGAAGCGGGCGCGCACAGCGCGCGCGACCGCGCGACCCGCCGCCGCCATCAGTACCCGCACCGGAAACGCCGAGCCCCGGCGCCAGCGCATCGGCGCGCGCCATCTCGGCCGGCGTCAGCAGCTCGTCTCGTCCGCCCAGCCGCTCGATCAGCCCAACATCCATGGTTGCGGAGGAGCACCCTGGCGCCGGACCGAGCAAGGCAAGAGCACGCGAGCACGCTGTCCAATGCCAGGGATGGCGCCGCAGCGCCGATTCTGTTTGCCTGCGTGCGGGCCCGCAATGGAGTCGCGGAACGGATGTCGAGGGTCATCACGGTCGCACAGCAGAAAGGCGGGACGGGAAAGACCATGCTCGCCGCCAATCTGGCCGCGGCGCTCGCCCGGCGTGGCCGCGTGGCCGTCATCGACGCCGACGCTCAGGGCAGTCTGACACGATGGGCCGGACTGCGGCAGGCGCAACCCGCCGCGGCGGAGCTGACCTGCATCGAGGCGGCGGTGTGGCGGCTGAGCGCGGAGCTGGACCGGCTGCGGCGCGGCCATGATGTGGTGGTGATCGACAGCCCGCCCCGCATCGACACCGAGGCTCGGGTGGCGATCCGCGCCGCTGACCTGGTGCTGGTCCCGGTGCAGCCGAGCCCGCCCGACCTGTGGGCCGCCGAAGGCACGCTGGCGCTTGCCGCCGCCGAGCGACGCGCCAGCCGTCTCATGCTCAATCGCGTCCCCTCGGCCTCGCGCCTGCGAGAGCAGATAGAGGCCGAGATCGCCGAGCGCCGCCTGCCGCGCCTACGCGCCACGCTGGGAAACCGCACCGGCTTCGCATTGGCCTTCGCGCAAGGATTGAGCGCGACGGAATATGCGCCCCGCTCGGCTGCGGCAATCGAACTGCAGGCGCTGGTCGACGAACTTCAGGAGCTGACGATATGAACGGCTGGCCGAACGGATGGCAATGGGCCTTGGCGGTGCATCTCGTCTGCGCCGTGATCTGGGTGGGCGGGATGTTCTTCGCCCTGATGATCCTGCGCCCCAGTCTCGCTGGCCTGGAGCCCGCACAGCGGGTTGCCGTCCACAACCGCGTCTTCCGCAAGTTCTTCCTGGTGATCTGGCACGTCATGTCGATCGCCATCATCAGCGGCTATGCCATGATCTGGCTCCTGTACGGCGGGTTCGCCCGCCTGCCCTGGAACGTCAACGTTATGCAGGCGCTTGGCTGGATCATGGCGATAGTGTTCGGCGTGATCTTCTTCGCCCCCTACCGCCGCTTCCGCGCCGCCGCCAGCACCGCCCGCGCCGCCCAGGCCGGCGAGACGATCCGCAAGCTGATCGCGGCGAACCTGGTGCTCGGACTGATCGTGGTGGTGATCGCCGCGCTTTGACCGGTATCACGCATCGCCGAATAGGAGGCGGATCAGCCACGGCATCCTCTAAACCGGCGGGGAGCTGAGGTGGCCGAGTAGCAAAGGGGTGAATGGATGCTGTTGTAAGGCTTCGCCATGGGGTAGTTTCAGGGCCGCGTTCGTATCAGGAGGACTGGATGAAGAAGCTGAACGATCTCCGCATAGGCATGGCCCGCATGCTCCTGGCCGCGCTTCTGCTCGCCGGTGCGACCATCACGCTGAGTGCCTGCAATACCACCGCCGGTGCCGGGGAAGACGTCAGCGCCGCCGGCCACGCAGTTACGCAAGGCGCTGAGAAGGTGAAGCAGGGTCTGTAGACCAGACCGCCTCAGCCGCGGTCGGCCGGCCGGCTTGCGGTCGACCGCGCTTGCTTCCCGCTCGGAGACTCATTCCTTCTAGGCTCAAGCCGGGTCATGCGTCGGCACCAGCACCAGCCGAGCCTCCACGATCTCCGGATCGCTGGGCAGGTGGCGCAATGCGAATCCCAGGTTGCGGGCGAAGGTCAGCATGGCGGTGTTCTCCGCCAGGATCTCGCCGCGTATTTCTGGAACTCCACGCCGACGCGCCCAATCGATCAGGCGGCGCATCATGTGCGTGCCCAATCCCTTGCCCTTCACGTCCTGCTGGACGATGACCGCGAACTCGTCGATGCCGGTATCGGCGTCGCGGACCAGCCGCGCCACGCCGACCGTATCGCCGGTGTTGTCGCGCACCGCGATGAAGGCCATGTCGCGCTCGTAATCGATGCGGGTGAAGCGGGCGAGCTGGGCTGGGGTCAGCTCCCGGAGGGCGGCGAAGAAGCGCAGGCGGATGTCCTCCGGGGTGAGCCGGTCGAAGAAGGCACGGTGGCGTGCCGAATCGTCGGGGCGCACGGGGCGGATCGTCAGATGCTCGCCGGCCGAATCCCAATGTTCCTCCAGCTCGGCGGGGTAGGGTGTCATCACATCTCCTCGGGCATCGGCACTTGAGGCGACGCGTGGCGTCGCGCACATTTAGACCATGCAGCTCGCCTTCGTCGCGCCCGCCCCGCTCGACACGCCGGTTGGCGGCTTCTTCTACGCACGCCGCATCATGGCCGGCCTGCGCGAGGCCGGCCATACGGTCCAGGTGATCGAGATCCCGGGCGCTCACCCGAACCCAGCCGAGCCCGCCCGCGTCGCCGCGCGCGATGCACTGACACGCGCGCCGGCGGGGGGCCGGCTATTGATCGACGGCCTCGCGCTGCCGGCCTTCGTGGGCCAGGGCGACGCGGTGGAAGCAGCCGGCGCGCTGGGCCTGGTGCATCATCCCGCCGCGTTATCGGACGGCGCGACGGAGTCGGATCGCGCCGGGCTTCGCAACGCCGCCCTGCGCCTGCTACCGCGCCTGCGCCGAGTGATCGTCACCAGCCAGACGGTCGGCGAACGCTCGGCCGCGGAGTTCGGGGTTTCCACCGAGCGGATCGTCACGGTGGTCCCTGGCACCGACGATGCGCCGCGCAGCATGGGCTCTGGCGGAGCGGGCTGCGCCATTCTCTCCATCGGCGCCCTGATCCCGCGCAAGGGACATGACGTGTTGCTGCGCGCGCTCGCGCGCCTGTTCGACCTTGATTGGCGTCTCGTCATCGTCGGCACGGCCGCGCGCGATCCGGAGCATGCGCGCGCGCTCGCCGTCTTAGCTGAGCAACTCGGGATCCACGCGCAGGTACGCTTCGCGGGCTCCGTCGATGACGCCACCCTGGAACGGCTGTGGCAGAGCGCCGACCTGTTCGCGCTCGCCACGTATTGGGAGGGCTACGGCATCGCCGTCGCGGACGCCTTGCGCCGCGGGCTGTCGGTAGCGGTGACATCGGGCGGCGCGGCAGCGACGCTGGTGCCGGCCGAAGCCGGAGTCGTCGCGCCGCCGGGCGACCACGAGCAGCTCTCCAAGGCGATGCGACGGCTCATTTTCAGCCCGGAGCTGCGGCGAGAGATGGCGGACGTGGCATGGCAGGCAGGCCGGGCGCTGCCAGACTGGGCGACGCAGGTACGGGCCTTCGCCAAGGCCCTCGAAGCCTGATGGGAGGACCACATGCTGTTGGGCGCGATCGCCGACGACTTCACGGGAGCAACCGACCTCGCCTCCATGCTGGTGCGCAATGGGATGCGCGCGGTGCAGCTTATCGGCGTGCCAAGCCGCGATGACCCGCCGCCCGACGCCGATGCGGTGATCGTCGCGCTGAAGTCGCGCACCGCGCCGGTGCGCCAGGCCGTGGATGAAAGCCTCGCCGCGTTGTCATGGCTGCGCGCGGCCGGCTGCCGGCAGGTCTTCTTCAAGTACTGCTCGACCTTCGACAGCACCGATCAGGGCAATATTGGCCCCGTCGGGTGATGCCCTCATCGCCGCGCTCGGCTGCGGCTTCGCGCTCGCCTGCCCGGCCTTCCCGGCCAATGCGCGCAGCGTCTATCAGGGGCACCTGTTCGTCGGTTCCACGCTCCTGAACGAAAGCGGGATGGAGCACCATCCGCTGACGCCGATGACCGACCCGAACCTGGTGCGCGTGCTCGGCCGGCAGACCGAGGGCACAGTGGGGTTGGTGGCGTTCGCGACCGTCGAGCAGGGCGTGCTCGCAATTCGTCGCGCGATGACCGCGCTGAAGGAACAGGGGCGGCGCTGGGCCATCGTGGACGCGGTGCGGGATGCGCATCTGCGCGCGATCGGCGAGGCGGCCGACGGGCACGCGCTCGTCACCGGCGGCTCGGGCGTGGCGATGGGGTTGCCTGAAAACTTCCGTCGCGCCGGGCTGCTGCAAACACACACCGATCCCGGCGCGCTACCCGCGCTGGACGGCGCCGCCGCGGTGCTCGCCGGCTCCTGTTCGCGCGCCACGCTTGGCCAGGTCGCGGCGGTCCGGGAACAGGTTCCGGTGCTGCAGCTCGATCCGCTCGCCGAACCCGACGCCCAGGTGCTGCGGGCGCGCGCGCTGGATTGGGCGGATGGCAGGCTTGGCGCAACGCCAGTCGTCATCGCCGCCTCCGCTCCACCCGACAAGGTAGCAGCGCTGCAATCACGCCTGGGACGCGATGCTGCCGGCGCGCTGATCGAGCAGGCGCTCGCCGCGATTGCCGAGGAGCTGGTCTCGCGCGGCGTGCGTCGCCTCGTCGTCGCCGGCGGGGAGACGGCGGGCGCGATCGTCGCGCGGCTTGGAGTCCGTAGTCTGCGCATCGGGGCCGAGATCGACCCTGGGGTACCGTGGACCTACGCCGAGGGCGGCGGCCAGAAGCTGCTGCTGGCACTGAAGTCGGGCAATTTCGGCTCGCGCGAATTCTTCCTGAAAGCGTTCGCCGCACTGGATTGAAGGGGACGGTCAATGGACGAGGATGTGCTGCGACGCCTCATGGTCGAGCTTGCCGCGAGCCTGTTCGCGCGGGGCTTCTCGGTGGGCTCGGCGGGCAACATCAGCGCACGCCTGGCGGACGGGTTCCTGATCACACCCACCAATTCCTGCCTCGGCCGGCTCGATCCGGCGCGGCTGACACGTCTCGACGCCGCATTCCGGCACGTCGGCGGTGATGCGCCGTCGAAGGAGGTGTTCATGCATCGCGCGTTCTACGCCGCCCGTCCCGAGGCTGGCGGCGTGGTGCATCTGCATTCAACCATGGCGACCGCGCTCGCCTGTCTGCCGAATGAGGCCGACAGCGCGATCCCGCCGCTGACGCCCTACTTCGTCATGCGGATCGGGCGGCATCTGCCCGTTATCCCGTATTTCCGTCCGGGTGATCCCGCGATGGAGCCGGCGATCCACGCCGCAGCCTGCAAGGCGCGCGCGGTGCTGCTCGCCAATCACGGCCCAGTGGTATGCGGAAAGACCCTGACCGACGCCGTGTATGCCGCCGAGGAGCTAGAGGAGGCGGCGAAGCTCACGCTGCTGCTGCGCAAGGCGATACCCCGGCAGCTTACGCCGGGGCAGGTCGACGATCTGCTCTCGTCATTCGGCTGATCGCGAGCATTCCTTTCACGTCATAGCCGCCCCCGGACTTGATCCGGGGGTTGGCACGGCAATCCGGCCTCAGCTCTCCTCGCCTTCGTGGTTTTCCTCCATCCCGCTGCCGTTCTGCACTTCGTTCTCCGGCACTGGCGCGGCCTCGGCCCGGCGACGGCGGGTCGGCGCCTTGCGGAAGGTCGTCTTCGCCGCGGCGCCGTTGCGCGTGGCGGCCTTGCGGCCTGTAGTCGTCTTGCGCGCAGCGGTCTTGCGCACGCCGGTCTTCCGCCCGTCGGTCTTACGGGCAGCGGCTTTGCGCGTGCCGGTCTTGCGCGTGCTGGTCTTACGCGTGGCGGTGTTACGACCGGCCGCCGCCTTGCGGCCTGTGGTCGTCTTGCGCGCGGTGGTCTTGCGACCCGTCCCAGTCTTGGCGGCGGCTTTGCGGCCACCGGTCTTGCGGCCCGCGGTCTTCTTGGCCGCGGTCTTGCGGGCTGGGGTCTTGCGGGTCGGGGTCTTGCGCGCAGCGGTCTTCGCCGTAGCCTTCCGACCAGCGGTCTTTTTCGCCGTCGCCTTCCGCGTGCTCGTGGTGCGGCCCGTCGCCTTGCGGCCCGAGGTCTTGCGGGTACCCGCCCGCATCGCCATCGGCTGCGCGCGCGGCTTATCGGTGTTGCCGTCTTCTGTGCTCACCTCTAAGAACTCCCTGTTGGACGTGGCATGAGCCATCCTTCCATAGCCGCAAGCCCGCGCAGGCCGATGTCGTCAAGCACGAATCGCGCGCGTACGTGCGTAGTTCGCTATTCCGCTTCCACATGTTTGGTGTCAAACAAAAAACAACCGTTTATCGGCGGTTCAAAGAAGATTTCCTCTGCTTGTGATTGGCGTCGCGCAAAGCAAAACCGCCACGGCGTCGCCACCGTGGCGGTCGGGTACGTGTCGAGCTCTGCGATGCGTCTAGGGGCGATCCTTCAGAGGCACGAAGCGCATATCCTCGGGGCCGACATAGTTGGCTGTCGGACGGATGATCTTGCCGTCGATGCGTTGCTCGATCACGTGCGCGCTCCAGCCGGAGGTGCGGGCGATCACGAAGAGCGGGGTGAACATCGCCGTCGGCACGCCCATCGTGTGATAGCTCACCGCACTGAACCAATCGAGGTTGGCGAACATGCCCTTGGCGTCCGCCATCACCGCCTCGATCCGGTCGGCAATCTCGAACATCTTCAACGACCCGGCACTCTGCGACAGGCGCCGTGCGACCTCCTTGATAATCTTGTTGCGCGGGTCGGCCACCGTATAGACCGGGTGGCCGAAGCCGATGACCACTTCCTTCGCCGCCACCCGCTTGCGGATATCGGCTTCGGCCTCGTCCGGGATGTCGTATCGCTTCTGGATCTCGAAGGCGACCTCGTTGGCGCCGCCATGCTTGGGTCCGCGCAGCGCGGCGATGCCGGCGCAGATCGCCGAGTAGAAATCCGACCCGGTGCCCGCCACCACCCGGCACGCAAAGGTGGAGGCGTTGAACTCATGCTCGGCATAGAGGTTGAGCGAGGTGTGCATCGCCCGCACCCACTCAGCCGAGGGCGCGCGCCCGTGCAGCAGGTGCAAAAAGTGCCCGCCGATCGAATCGTCGTCGGTTTCCACGTCGATCAGGCGGCCATTATTGGCGTAGTGATACCAGTAGAGCAGCATCGACCCCAGTGAGGCCATCAGCCGGTCGGCGATGTCGCGCGCGTCGGAATGGTTGTGGTCGTCCTTCTCCGGCAAAACGCATCCCAGTGCAGAGACGCCAGTGCGCATCACGTCCATCGGGTGCGAAGCCGCCGGCAGCGTCTCCAGCGCGTCCTTCACGGCCGCCGGCAAGCCGCGCAGCGCCCGCAACTTCTTCTTGTAGGCGCGCAGTTCCGCCGCGTTCGGCAGCGTGCCATGAACCAGGAGATGCGCGATCTCCTCGAACTCGGTCGCCTCGGCGACGTCGAGGATGTCATAGCCCCGGTAGTGCAGGTCGTTGCCGGTGCGCCCGACGGTGCAAAGCGCCGTGTTGCCTGCCGGCACGCCCGAGAGGGCGACGGATTTCTTCGGCCGGTTGGCGCCGGTCGCAGGTGCTGTTGTCGTGCCGCTCATGGTTGTCTCCCGTCAAAACCGTCATACCCGGCGAAGGCTGGGCACCCACGCCTTGACCGGCGAACCTGCAAGGCGTGGATGGCCGGGCCAAGCCCGGCCATGACGGGGAATGGCTGTGTTAGAAAATGCCCGGCTTACCCTCGGCCAGTCGCCCGGCTGGCAAAGCGACATTGAGCGCCCCGAGCTCGCCCGCCGCCAAGCGCGGCAGCTCCTGCACCGCATCGAGGAAGCGGTTCGCCTCGCGGGTCGAGATGATGCCGTCCGTCAGCTCCTCGAATTTGTGAATGTAGTCGTCGCGGCGGAACGGCCGAGCCCCGTTCGGATGCGCATTGGCGACGCCGAGCTCGTCCACGATCCGCGTGCCGTCCCGCAGGAACACCTCGACCCGGCCGCCGAAGGCAAGCTCGTTCGGATCGGTCGCATGATAGCGCCGCGTCCACTCCCCGTCCTCGCGGGTCTCGATCTTATGCCAGAGCTCCACCGTGTCGGTACGGCTGGCGCGGCGGGGCGTGTAGCTGTCCACGTGGTGCCAGCGCCCGTCCTGCAACGCCACGGCGAAGATGTACATGATGGAATGGTCCAGCGTCTCGCGCGAGGCCTTGGGGTCCATCTTCTGCGGATCGTTGGCGCCGGTGCCGATCACGTTGTGCGTGTGATGGCTGGTATGGATGACGATCCGCTCGATCCGGTCGAGGTCGGGGATCTGCTGGCGCATCCGGAACGCGAGGTCGATCAGCGCCTGCGACTGGTACTCGGCGCTATGCTCCTTGGTATAGCTGTCGAGGATCGCGCGCTTGGGCTCCCCAGGCTCCGGCAGGGGCACCTGATACGCGGCATCCTTCCCGCCCAGCATCCAGGCGATCACGCTGTCCTCGCCTTCGTAGATCGGGCTCGGCGCTCCCTCCCCGCGCATCGCCCGGTCCACCGCCTCGATGGCGAGCTTGCCGGCGTGCGCGGGCGCGTACGCCTTCCACGAGCTGATCTCGCCTTTGCGAGACTGCCGGGTGGTGAAGCTGACATGTACCGCCTGCTGCACCGCCTGGTAGATCATCTCGGTGGGCAGGCGCAGCAGCGTGCCAATACCAGCCGCCTGAGCGGGGCAGAGATGGGCGATGTGGTCGATCTTATGCTCGTGCAGGCAGATCGCGCGCACCAGATCGATCTGGATCTCGTAGCCGGTGGCGACGCCGCGGATCAGGTCGCGGCCCGATCGCTCCAGGGTCTGCGCCACCGCCAGAATCGGCGGGATGTTGTCGCCCGGATGGGAGTAGTCGGCGGCGAGAAAGGTGTCGTGCATGTCGAGCTCGCGCACCGCCGTCCCATTCGCCCATGCCGCCCATTCCGGGCTGACCCGCACGCGCGAAGCCGCCCCGAACACGGTAGCCCCGTCGCGCAGCGGATGGCCCAGCGCGGCATCGCGCGCCGAAATGACGGGGTGACGATTGATCGCGGCAATTGCCACTGCGGCGTTGTCGATGAAGCGGTTGACGATCATTGCCGAGACCTCCCGCTCGACGGGCACCCGGTCGGCGGCGACCGACGCGATCTTCCACGCGAGCTGATCCTCGCGCGGAAGGTTCGCCGTGGATGGGTGTACCTTGACTTCATGCGGCTTCATGCGGTGCCTCGAACAGTGGACGCTGTCGTCCGGCCTTCGTAAGGTCGCCGGCAGGAGCCGGCAAGCCGGCCGCCGCGCGAGCCGGGATGCACATACGGGGATGCATATATAAGTGTCTCAGCCATTCGACCGGGTGTTCGTGGGCGACGTGGTCGCGGGCGACACCATCCTACGGCACGGCTTCGTCGCCGCGCGCGGCGAGACTATTGCCGCGATCGGCCAGGGCGCGCCGCCGCCGGCGAACGACGTTCTCGATTTCACCGGCAAGCTGCTGCTTCCCGGACTGGTGGACGGGCACATGCACACCTCCTCGTCGCTCGGCTGGGCGGGGATCGAGGGCGCGACGCGCAGCGCCGCCGCCGGTGGCATCACCACGTGCTGCGACATGCCCTATGACGTGCCGCTGCCGGTGACCGACGCGGGCAAGCTCGCCGACAAGCGTGGCTGGGTGGATCGCACCGCCCTTGTCGACATGGCGCTCTACGGCACTATCACCAAAACTGGCGGCGTGGATGCAATCCCCGAGCTGGCCGCCGCCGGCATCTCGGCGTTCAAGCTCTCGACCTACGAATACGATCCCGTGCGCTTCCCGCGCATCGACAATCCGACCATGCTCGCCGCCTTCCGGGTGATCGGGCGCACCGGCCTGCCGGTCGCCATCCATAACGAGGACCAGGAGACCGTCGAGCGGCTGACCGAGGAAGCGCGCGCTGCCGGCCGGACCGAGCCGATCTGGCACTGCCGCACCCGCCCGCCGGTGGTCGAGACGATGGCCGATCTCGCGATCTTCGAGATGGGGCGCGCGGCCGGCGCGCATGTCCACATCGCTCATTCCTCGCTGGCGCGCGGCTTCGAAATCGCGGCGGAGTTCCGCCGCTCAGGCGGGCGCGACGGATTCGACGCCACCGGCGAGGCGTGCATCCAGTACCTCTGCATGACCGAGGAGGACATCGTCCGCCTGGGCGGGCGCGGCAAATGCAACCCGCCGTTCCGCGTGGCCGCCGAGATCCCGCGCATGTGGGATGCGCTGCTCGCCGACCAGATCGCCTATGTCTCGACCGACCACGCGCCCTGGCCGATCGGGAACAAGCGCGACCCCGACATCTTCGCCTGCGGCGCCGGCCTGACCGGGCTACAGAGCTTCGCGCCGCTGATGTTCACCCTGCTCGACGAGCGCGGCCTCTCGCCCGCGCTGATGGCGCGCTTCTGCGCCGAGCGTACCGCCCGCCTGCACGGGCTATTCCCGAAGAAGGGCGCGATCAAGGTCGGGTCGGACTGCGACCTCCTGGTGCTGGAGCGCGGCGACTTCACCTTTGACGAGGCGAGCATCGTCGATCGGCCCGAGCTGCGCTGGTCGCCCTATCACGGCCGGCGCATGCGCGCGCGCGTCGCCGCGACCGTGCTGCGCGGCGCGCTGATCTGGGACGGAGCAACGGTGCTCGCGGCGCCCGGCACGGGCCGTTTCGTGCCACGCCAGACAAGCTGAGGCGCCATGCGCCGGCGGCTGGCGTTTTCCGCCGCCGCGCTGGCCCTGGCCGGCGGGTCCGCCGCAATCGCGGTTCATCTGCGACTGTACGTCGTTCCGCCAGGCTGCCGCGACCCGCGCACCGTGGCGCAACTCGCCGCACGGCTGCCGGAAGACGAGCATATCGCGCGCATCCACGTCCTGGCCGGCGGCCCGCTCGCCTTCCGCTTCGTCTGCGAAGCGGACCTGGATGGCCCTCGGGCCCTGACCGCGCACTACACGAGCCAGCTCATCGACCCCGGCGCACGGCATGAAGTCACGGTGGCGATCAGCCCGGTATTGCTCTGGGCGAGGGTGCAGTGACTCCCGCTACGTCTCCGGCCAGCGTCGCACCCAGGCGGTCGTGCAGCGCAGTGCGTCAAGCACCTCCGGGGACAGCCGACGCATACTCTCCGCTGGCGTGACGATCCGCTGCCGGCGCCAACATTGCGGGCACCGGCAGGTCTGCTCCGGCGTCTCGGGCCGGATTGGCACCCGGCCGCCGCAATAGATGCAGACGCTCCGCCGTCCCGGGTCGTCGCAGGCAGCCCGCGCCAGCATCGCCAGGGTGGCGCCTCTAGTAAAGGAGAAGGGCAGGTATCGCACGTCGCTCTCGGGATTCCGTGGAATCTTGTGTTTGACACATCGCGCCCGCCCGCTCCATCGTCACGACAAAGCCGCAGAGCAAGGGGGAGAGCCTGATGCCGGACACGAGCCGCGCACGGGCCGCCGGTGCAGTGCCAGACGCGGTCGCCGGCCATATCGCTGCGCGCATCGATCGGCTGCCGCTTACGCGCGTGCAGTGGGAACTGGCGATCCTGGTCGAGGTGACCTGGGGCTTCATCATCTTCGACACTGATGGCATCGGCGCACGCCTCTATCCGTTCGTCTGGCGGCCCAACCACATCATCAGCGTCGCGCAGTACGCCGTCATCCAGGCACTTCAGGTGGGCCTCGGCGTGCTGCTCGGGGCGTACATCATGAGTTGGGTCGCCGACCGCTACGGGCGACGGCCGGCAATCCTGCTCTCAACTCTGCTGGGCGGAATCTGCATCTGGCCGTTTGCCTACGTGACCAGCTTCTGGCCGATGGTCGCGCTCTCGGTGGTCAGTACGCTCGGCGTCGGCGGCATCGTCGCGACCCATGCGGTCTATCTGTCGGAAATGACCTCGCCCGAAATACGCAACAATGTCCTATTGGCCGCGCAGGGAGCGACCGCGCTGGTCGCGGTCGGCGTCAACCTGCTCGCCTTCGCGTGGATCCCGAGCCACTGGCAGCTCTTCCTGTGGATCAGCGCGATCGTCGAAGTGGTGATCCTGCTCCCGCTGCTGTTCTGGCGTCTGCCGGAATCGCCACGCTGGCTGGAGGCACGAGGGCGCCACATCAGCGCCGAGCGCGCGCTGGCCGAGTACGAACGCCGCTGCCAACGCCTCAGCTTGATGAAGCTGCCGAGCCCCGACACGACCGAGCGCCGCATCGTCATGGCCGGGCGGGGCGCCTGGCGCGAGCTTTTCACAAATCCGCAATACCGCAGCCGCGTCCTGCTGCTCATTGTCTGCTGGATGCTCGGCTATTCCGGACTGATCTACGGCGTCGGAGCCTTCGCCGCAGTGTACATGGTCGACCATGGCGCCTCGTCGCACTTCGTGTTCCTTACCATCGCCGCCGCCTACGCCGTGCTGTTCATCGGCTTTCAGGTCAACGCGCGCTTCGGCGAGGGCGTGGAGCGGCGCAACGTGCTTTTCTTGATGGGCCTCGTGTTCGCGCTCTCCTGGATCGTGGCATGGCTGGTCCCCAGCCTGCCGGTCATCGCGGCATGTTACATCGTCAGCCGGGTGGGTACCGGTCTCTGGCTGTTCAACCTGTACAACTACACGGCGGTCGCCTTTCCGACCCGCATCCGCGCGGTGGCCTTCGCCTGGACTGACGGGCTTGGGCATATCGGCGCCTGGGCGGGCGTGACGCTGCTCGGCCCCTTGTACGTGCTCGGGCCGAACCATTTCGGCTGGGTGCTGTGGATCGTGCTGCCGGGCGCGCTGATTCCCGCCCTCCTGATCCGTGGCATGGGAATCAAGCAGGCCCGAGCGGTGCTGGAGCAGGTCTCGACCTGAGCACACTCGACCTTCCCCGCCCTGCCCGGTTAACCCGGCATTGACGTTGCTATGTCATAACAGTCCCCGAAGGCCGCCGGAACGCGGTCGGAAGCCAGAAGGGCGCGCGGATGGGGCAGACGGGCGGTCAGGTGTTGGACCGGCGGGGGCTGGCGGGCGTGGCACCCGTCCCGGCCCGCCCGCGCCTGCTCCGTCCATCGCAGCGCCTACCGATACAGCCGCTGTATGCAGTTCCCGCGGCAGCCTGGCTTGCAGACCCGGCGCTGCATGGCTGGCGCGCTACAGTCAAGCGCGCGGAGGACATCGCGGTGGCCCTCGCGGCCCTCGCCCTGCTCGGCCCCGTGATGCTGCTCATCGCGCTGTGGATCCGGCTCGACAGTCCCGGACCGGTGCTGTTCCAGCAACGCCGCGTCGGCCTCGGCGGGCGCGAGTTCCAGATGCTCAAATTCCGCACCATGCACCAGGAAGCGGCCGAGCAGGCCGGCTGCCGGCAGGCCACCCGATGTGACCCGCGCGTGACCCGCGCCGGCATCGTCCTGCGCCGGGCCTCGTTCGATGAGCTGCCGCAACTCCTGAACGTGCTGCGCGGCGAGATGTCCCTGGTGGGGCCGCGCCCGCACGCGCGGGGAACATGCGCGGGCGGCCGCCCGTTCGAGACGGTGGTGCCGTTCTATCCGGCGCGGCACCGGATGCGGCCCGGCATGACCGGGCTCGCGCAGGTCCGCGGCTGGCGTGGCGAGACCGATACCGAGGACAAGCTCATCCGCCGGGTGCAGTGCGACCTTGAATACATTGGAAGCTGGAGCCTGTGGCTCGATTTCTGCCTGCTTGTGCGCACGCTGGGCGCCACGCTCAGCATGAAGAACGCCTACTGAGG
Source organism: uncultured Pseudomonadota bacterium (assembly GCA_963830565.1). Taxonomy (GTDB): domain Bacteria; phylum Pseudomonadota; class Alphaproteobacteria; order Acetobacterales; family Acetobacteraceae; genus DATFDN01. The sequence goes on along the minus strand of CAWHMO010000005.1, from coordinate 193,733 downwards.
GCGTCGTGACCGCCCTGCTGAAGCCAGAGCGCGCCCGACAAGCCGACGCGGCAGCCCCGCCGATCGCGGCGGACCGCGCACTCCGCGCCGGCCTCGGCGCGGCCACCCCGCGCATCGCGGTGTTGATCCCCTGCTTCAACGAGGAAGCGGCGGTGCCGCGCGTCATCGCGGGCTTTCGCGCGTGCCTGCCGGAGGCGGCGATCTACGTCTATGACAACAATTCCCGCGATCGCACCGCCGAGGTGGCCAGAGCGGCCGGCGCGCAGGTGCGCATCGAGCGCCTGCAGGGCAAGGGCCATGTCCTGCGACGCATGTTCGCCGACGTCGAGGCCGATGTCTTCGTCCTGGTCGATGGCGACGACACCTATGATGCCGCCGCCGCTCCGGCCATGGTGCGGATGCTGGTCGAGGGCCAGCTCGACATGGTCACGGCGATCCGCGACGGCACCGAAATCGGCGCCTTCCGTCGCGGCCACCGCGCCGGCAACGTGCTGCTGACCGGCATGGTCCGCTGGGTGTTCGGTAAACGGGTGAGCGACGTGCTCTCGGGCTATCGCGCCTTCAGCCGCCGCTTCGTCAAATCCTTCCCCGCGCTGGCAGGCGGATTCGAGACCGAGACGGAGTTGAGCGTCCACGCACTCGAATTGTGCATGCCGATCGGCGAGCTGCGCACGCGCTATCGCGGCCGCGCGGCCGGGTCGGCCTCCAAGCTGCGCACCTGGGCGGACGGCCTGCGCATCCTGCGCGCCATCGTCAAGCTGGTGAAGGACGAGCGGCCGCTCCGGTTCTTCGCCTTTTGCTGCGTGCTGCTGCTCGGCGCCGGCATCGGCGCCGGCATGCCGCTCGTGTTCGAATATCTCCGCACCGGCCTGGTGCCACGCTTGCCGACCGCCGTTCTCGCCACCGGGCTCGCCCTCGCCGCCATGCTCGCGCTGGCCTGCGGACTGATCCTCGATTCCGTGGCGCGCGGCCGCAAGGAGATGAAGCGCCTGGCTTATCTCGCGGTGCCACGGTGAAGTTCCGGCAGGTTGCCGGCGCCGCGGGGCCGCGGGCGGGCGAATACGACGCCGACGTGGTGATCCTGGCGCTCGACCGGGTGGCCGAGACCGAGGCGGCCCTCGCCTCGGCGCTGGCACAGCGCGGCGTGCGGCATCACGTCTTCGTCGTGGACCAGGGCTCCCAACCGGAAACCCTGGCCCGGCTTGCCCGCGCGGTTGCCGCCCCGCACGCGACGCTGGTCACGCTCGGCGGCAATGTCGGGGTCGCCGCCGGGCGCAACCGAGGCGCGGCGCTCGGGCGCGGGCGAGTGATCGTCGGGCTGGACAACGACGCCGTCTTCGACACCCAGGATACGCTCGCCGCTTCCGTGGCGGCGCTCGACCGTGACCCACGGCTCGGGGCGATCGGCTTCCGCATCCTGGTGGACGGGACCGGCGCGGATGATCTGCTCTCCTGGGGCTACCCGCAATCGCTGCTGGCGCGCGCGGGAGACGTGTTCGACGCCGCCACCTTCGTCGGCGCCGGCCACGCCGTCCGACGCACCGCATGGGAGGCGGCCGGAGGCTACGACGAGGCGCTGTTTTTCTGCTGGGAGGAGCTGGACCTCTGCCTCGGCCTTATCGCGCGCGGCTGGACCGTGCGTTATCACGGCGACATCGCCGTGCGCCACAAGGTCAGCCCCGAGCGCCGGCTGGACTGGTCGGGCGGGCGCTGGTTCCACTTCGTCCGTAACCGGCTCTATGTCGCCCGTAAGCATGGCGCGTCCTGGCCGCGCTTGCTGCCGCGCGGCGCTGGCTATGTCTTGAAGGGCGCGCGCAACGGGCTCGCGCGCGAGAGCCTGCGCGCCATCGCCGCCGCCGCCCACATGAGCGCGGGGCTGCGCGGCCCGCCAGCATCCGCCGTGGTACGGGACTATCTCGCCCGCCACGACACGCCACACCGCGGAAACGCAATGGAGCGAATTCAGAACGAGATGCTGGCACGGCTTCCCGCGCATTGAAGGCGGCTTCCCACGTCCGCCTTCGCCCTCCATGATAGGAGGCAGGCGCAGCCAGGGGGAGTTGTAACATGGCCGATGGTGGCATGGATACGCGCACGGCCCGCATCTCGGCCGAAGAGGCGTTGGCACTGCACGCGTCCGGGCGGCCGGGCAAGCTGGAAACGCGCATCTCCAAGCCCCTGACCACGGCCCGCGATCTCTCCCTCGCCTACTCGCCGGGGGTGGCCGAGCCCTGCCTGCGGATCGCGCGCGATCCTGCCTTGGCATATGAGTACACCACGAAGGCCAACATGGTCGCCGTGATTTCCAACGGCACGGCGGTGCTCGGCCTCGGCAATCTTGGCGCGGTCGCCTCGAAGCCGGTGATGGAGGGGAAGGTCGCGCTGTTCAAGCGGTTCGCCGACGTGGACGGCATCGACCTCGAGATCGGCACCGAGGACGTGGACGAGTTCGTGAACGCCGTGCGCTTCCTCGGCCCTGGCTTCGGCGGCATCAATCTTGAGGACATCAAGGCGCCGGAGTGCTTCATCATCGAGCAGCGGCTGCGCGAAATGATGGATATTCCGGTGTTCCACGACGACCAGCACGGCACGGCAATCGTCGCCGCCGCTGGACTGATCAATGCCTGCCACCTGACCGGGCGCGACCTGCGAGGCACGAAGCTGGTGGTCAATGGCGCCGGCTCCGCTGCGATCGCTTGCGTCGAGCTGCTCAAGGCGATGGGCATGCGCCCCGAGCACATCGTGCTCTGCGACACCAAGGGCGTCGTCTATCAGGGGCGGCAGGAGGGCATGAACCAGTGGAAGTCGGCGCACGCGGTCGCGACGCGCGCGCGCACGTTGACCGAGGCGCTGGAAGGCGCGGACGTCGTCTTCGGTCTGTCCGTGAAGGGGGCGCTGACGCAGAAGATGGTCCGCGCGATGGCGGACAAGCCGATCATCTTCGCAATGGCCAACCCCGACCCGGAGATCACGCCCGAGGACGCGCGGGCCGCCAGTCCGAACGCCATCATCGCCACCGGACGGAGCGACTATCCCAACCAGGTCAACAATGTCCTCGGCTTTCCTTACATCTTCCGCGGCGCCCTCGACGTGCGTGCCTCCACCATCAACGAGGCGATGAAGATCGCCGCGGCCGAGGCGCTGGCCAAGCTCGCGCGCGAGGACGTGCCGGACGAGGTGCATACGGCGTCCGCCGGCCGCCGTCTCATCTTCGGGCCGGACTACATCATCCCCAACGCCTTCGACCCAAGACTGATCTCATGGGTGCCGCCGGCCGTCGCGAAGGCCGCCATCGATTCCGGCGTCGCGCGCCGTCCGATACTCGATCTGCGCCGCTATGCGCGCGAGCTGTCCGGCCGGCTCGATCCCACCGCCGGCGCGCTCGACCGCATTGCCGAGACGGTGCGCGCCGCGCCCAAGCGGGTCGTCTTCGCCGAAGGCGAGGAGGAGAAGATCGTCCGGGCCGCGGTGGCGTTCCGCAACGCCGGGTACGGCACGCCGGTCCTGATCGGACGCGAGGAGCGCGTGCGCGCGACGATGCAAGGCCTCGGGATGGGAATGCTCGACGGGATCGAGATCCACAACGCGCGCCTGTCCTCGGCCAACCCGAAATACCTGGACTTCCTGTACCGGCGCCTGCAGCGGCGCGGCTTCCTGCACCGCGATTGCCAGCGCATGATCAACCAGGATCGCAACGTCTTCGCCGCCTGCATGGTGGCGACCGGAGATGCCGACGCGATGGTGACCGGACTGACCCGCTCCACCCAGGTCTGCCTCGAGGACATCGGCCACGCGATCGACCCGGCGCCGCACGGCATCGCCTTCGGGCTGACGCTCATGCTGGGGATGCGCGGACGCACGCTGTTCGTCGCCGACACCATGATCCAGTTCCGTCCCGATGCCGAACAGCTCGCCGAAATCGCGATCGGCAGCGCCCGCGCCGCACGCGCCTTCGGCCACGAGCCGCGTGTGGCGCTGCTGTCGCACACCACGTTCGGCGCGGCGATGCACCCAGCGGCGGCGGTGATGCGCGACGCGATTGGCATCCTCGACGCGCGCAAGGTGGATTTCGAGTACGACGGGGAGATGAGCCCTGATGTCGCGCTAGAGCCGGAACTGCGTGCGCTCTATCCGTTCTGCCGGCTCACTGGCCCGGCCAACGTCCTCGTCATGCCGGGACTGCACTCCGCGCACATCATCTCGCGGCTGACGCCGAAGATGACCGGGGGCACGACGGTCGGCCCGCTGCTGATCGGTCTCAACCACGCGGTGCAGATCATGCAGATGGACGAATCGCTAAGCCAGATCGTGGATACGGCGTGCCTGGCGGCGTATCAGGCGGCGGTGCGGTAGCGACGCCACTTTCGTTGCTTTCGCCTGGGTCTTTCCGCTCGGATCCGGCCACGTGGCGGCAGTAATGCCTCGAACAAGGAGAGTGGCCGGTTTCGGGAAGCAGGCCGCGACTGATGGCGTATCCTCCATCGGTGCTGGTCGGTCTCGAGGACCGGTCTTACGCGTTCCCGATTCGCAAATGACGAAAGCGGCGATACCGAGCGGGCAACTCGCCGTCATCCTGGGCAAGTCACACGCCAGTATCTTCGAACGGCCGGCCTTGGCCAATGATGCCATCCTGAATTGGGCCGCTTCCCGATAAGGGGTCGTATTGGGCTGCGGATCACGCCGGCAGCTTGTCGCGCTCCCGCTTCCGGCTGATCCGCCTGCCCGTAGCCGCTTCCGGCTTACTCCGCCATCCCATCAGCGCGGTGTGCATGGCCACGGCGTCGGGCCGCGCGAAGGTCGTCGGTCCAACCCCGTCTGGCGCTGCCCGTGCCAGAGCCTCGTCGATCGCGTGCAGCACCTCCCCGGCGTTGATCGGAAAGCCGAATACCGCTCCGAATCCGGCTCGGCGCACCCGTTCCGCCGGGGCGCCGAGATCGGGCACCAACGGGAACAGGCCGTGGGCCACCGCCTCACTCAGGGTGTAGGAGTAGGTCTCCGGCCAATTATGCAGGAACAGCGCGATCCCGCCCTCCGTCTGGGCGAGCAGGTCCGCCTGCTCCCATGCCTCATACGCGCCGGTAATCAGCACATTGCCGACAGCACTTAGCTCGCCATCGATATCCGTGTGGCCGATCACCCGGAAGCGGAGCTCAGGATGGCTCAGCAAGGCCCGGCGCGCGATTTCGAGCAGTTTTGCGGAGCCTTTGTGCGGGCCAAGCCCACCCAACAAGACGACTTCCTGGCGGCCCGGAGGGGTGCGTGGCACCGCGGGATACACCCGGGCGGGCTCGGGATGCGGGACGGCCGTCACCGCCAGGTCCGGCCAGATTTGGCGCAGGTACGAGGCCGCGCTCTCGGACGGGGCGATCACGTGACGAAAGGCGCCGAGCAGCGTGCCGAAAGCCGCTCGATGCTCGTCCGGGGTCAGCTTGTTCAGCCGCGATGCCTCGTGCGCACCGGCGGCGCTGACGCAGCGCCGGCAGGTGTCGGGCTCGGCGATGTCGCAGAACCGGCCGGCGGCGTCGATCATGGTGACGCGCGGGCAGATCGGGTAGAAGTCGTGCGCGTAATAGATCGCCTGGCGTCCACCGATCCAGCCCGCGAGCCTGGTCAGGAACTCGGGCGGCAGGCCCAGTACCTGATGCACCAGCACATGCGTGATGCGGGCCGCGGAGAGAAGTGAGAACAGATCCTCCATCTCATCGGCGGCGAATACGGCCCGCAGGATCGGCTGTTCCGCCTCCAGCTCGATCATCCCGTCGGCGCGACTCCTCAGTGTCAGCCGCTGCGCCCCACCATAGCCGACGGCCGATTCGATGTCGGTTAACGCCTTGCGCGTCCCGCCGCCGAGCCAGTTGGTGACGACAACGGCGAACGTCGCGCCGCTCGCGCCCGCCTTGCGCAGCCGCGCCGCGTCGATTGGCCAGCGCGCCCGCCGCAGTCCCTCGCTGTGCTCGAAGGCCATGATCGTTGCCGAATATTCGGGATACATCCGTCCCAACCTGGCCAGGTTGGCTTCGATGAGGGCTTGCTTTTCGCCGCCGAACGACACGCTCTCGCGATGTTCGACGAAGGCGCCGGGAGCGGCGACGTTGCGATAGCCGAGATCAGCCACGCGTTGGCAGAAATCGTTCTCCTCGCCGTAGCCGCGGCCGAACTGCTCGTCCAGCCCGCCGGCCAGTTGCAGCACCTCGCGCCGGATCAACAGGCAGAAGCCGTGACCGGTGGGGACGTCGAGCGCCCGACCGCCACTCGCCTCTCGTGCAATCGCCGCCACCTCCTCCCAGTCCATGTCGGTCAGTGCCGCATTCGGCAGGCTGGGATGCGGGTAGGAGAAGATGGTTGCGTTGTTGGACAGTGCCGTGACCGTGCCGATGTCAGGCGCGGAACGCGCGATGCGACACATCTCCTCGAACGTGCCGGGAAACACCCGCGTATCGGAGTTCAGCAGCAGCACGTCGCCATGGCGGCAGAGCGCCATCCCGCGATTGGCACTGCGGATGAAGCCCCGGTTCTCCGCGTTGCGGAGCAGAAACACCTCCGGCTCGCGCGCGAACCCTTCCAGGAGTCCATCCATGCCCTCGTCAGGCGAGCAATCGTTGACCAGCACGACGGCATCACGGTGCGGATCGCGAGCGGCGAGCACGCTTTGCACGCAGGCGCGCGTGACCTCGACATCGCGATAGGCCGCGATCACGATCGCCAGGCGTCTTCTGTCGGCGGGCTCCCGGGGAGCGGTCGCAGCCGGGACGCGCAGACGCGCGCGCCCTTCGGTTCGCCGCCGGCGCTCGATGAACTCGGCTAATGCACGTTGCAGCACGGCGCGTTCGGCGGGTGCCAGATCGGCCTTCAGGTGCCGGCCAATTCGCCGCGCGGCCTCCACGGTCTCCGACCGCTCCTGGCTCGCGAACGGACCGTCGAACAACTCGACGCCGGTGCCGGCCAGTCGAAACGAATAGGTGTGCGGTTCAGACCCGACCCGCGCCGGGTCGAGCGGAATATCGAAGCCGACGCGCCACGCGTGCGGATATCGTTCGCGAACGTCGGTGCGGGGCAGGACGCAAGCCCCCGCTCCGACCCGCGCGCCGTCGCGGAATACCTCTATTTCCAGGGATCTCCCCGGCGCATCGGGCGATAGCAGCCAGCCGCCGCAGCGGTCGTGGCTCAGCGCGTCCAGATAACCATCCAGCCGCGTCGCGCACTGCACTTCGGCGAAGCGCACGCCCTTGACGGACGCGCGCACGATCAGGTCCGCCCGGCCGAAGCAGGCCGGCGGCAGCGGAATCGAGAAGCGTGCCAGCGAACACTCGTCCGCCTCGCCAGCGGCCGGCCGGGCCTCGATCTCGCCAAGCAGCGTGCCGTCCTGGTCGTGCAACTGCACGCAAGCGGTGCGGAAGCCGTGAACCCGTTCCGTCACCCAGCCACTCACGAAGCCTGCGGCGACGGTCAGCGCGCCGTCGAACAGCCCTGGTCCGAGCGGAACTGGCGAGCCTGTCAGCTCGACCCCGTCGGCAAAGACGTGCAAGGCGCCGGCGCGATCAACTCTCCTGCCGGCAGCCAGGCGGACGGGGAGGCGGAAGCCGAACTGGACGATGCCGAGGCCGAGGCATGCAAGATCAGGACGGTCCTCTGCGGCCTGGCCGCGTGCCAGCACCCGGCCGTCATCGTCCCGGACGGTGATATCGGCAGGCCGCCGAGACGGCGATACCGCCCAGCCGCGCAGAACCGCGCCCTCGAGACCGTCGATAAGACCGACCGTGTCCGGCATGATCGATGCCGCCCTCCAGAGCGCGCGATGAAAACGACCCATCGCGAATACGTGAGGAGATATACCGGTCGGTCATGAAGGGCGCAACAAATTACCAGCGAGTCATTCGAATAGCCGCACATATTCGAAATCGCCCGGCTTGCCGTCCACCCCTGTCTTCGGCGGCGCAATCCAGGAGGCGAAGCTGCCGCGTTCACGCACCGGCCGCATCAGGCCCTCGATGAAGGCGCCGTCCTCGACGGTGGGCAGGAACGTGTCGCGCCGCCGCTGCCAGGCATCCACGTCGAGCACGGTGCCGGCCGGGTCGGCGTGGATGGTCGCGAACTCGCCGATCCGGCGGTTGAAGGCGACATGCGGCAGGCGCAGCTCGAACGCGATCCCCGAGCGCGCGATGATCTTGTCCCACCGCCCCACCCCGCCGCTCGCGTCGGATACGAAATCGTCGCGCAGGCGCATGTTGAGCGAGGAAAGCGCCGGCACCTCCTCGCGCACGATGGCGCCGTCGCGCGGCCGCAGCACGGGATAGGTGTCGCCGGTCAGCACGTGATCGTCGGCGAGCTTGTCCTCCCGGTAGCGGCCCTTCAGGCCGGCATTGAAGGCGTTGGCCGCGTTGGTGCTGATCTCGTTGCCGAACAGGTCGAGGGTCAGCGAGAAATGCAGGTTGATCTTGCGCTGGATCGTCGGCAGGTCGATCACGCCCAGCGCGCGGACCCGCTCGGTATCGTGCGGGTCGTCGATCCCCGCTTCCCGCATCGCCTGGCAGGTGCGTTCGATGATGCGCCCCACGCCAGTCTCGCCCACGAACATGTGGTGCGCCTCCTCGGTCAGCATGAAGCGGCAGGTGCGGCTGAGCGGGTCGAAGCCGGACTGGGCCAGTGCCGCGAGCTGCATCTTGCCGTCGCGGTCGGTGAAGGTCGTGAACATGAAGAAGCTCAGCCAGTCCGGCGTCGCCTCGTTGAAGGCGCCCAGCATCCTCGGGCTGTCAGGGTCGCCGGAGCGCCGGCGCAGCAACTCCTCGGCCTCCTCCCGCCCGTCGCGGCCGAAATATTTCTGCAACAGATAGACCATCGCCCAGAGGTGCCGGCCCTCCTCCACGTTCACCTGGAACAGGTTGCGCATGTCGTAGAGCGAGGGCGCAGTAGCGCCGAGATGGCGCTGCTGCTCGACCGAGGCCGGCTCGGTGTCGCCCTGGATCACCAGCAGCCGGCGCAGCATGGCGCGACACTCCCCCGGCACCTCCTGCCAGGCGGGTTCGCCCTTGTGCGCGCCGAACGGAATCGTGCGGCCCTCGACGGCGGGCGCAAGCAGCACGCCCCATTTGTAGTCGGGCATCTTCACGAACCCGAACTTCGCCCAGCCCGCCGGGTCGACGCCGATGGCGGTGCGCAGGTAGACCGGACTGGATTGGAACCCCTCCGGCCCCATCGACTTCCACCAGTCGATGTAGCCCGGATGCCAGGTCTCCAAGGCCTTGCGCACGCGCGCGTCGGCATCGAGATTGACGTTGTTCGGGATCAGGCCGCTGTAGTCCACCGTCATGGCGTCGGGCATCGGTCAGCCTCCTGGTTTCTTACACCCGCTCGGGGTCGAAGTTCGGCCGAATGCCGCTCCCGTACAGTTTCAGGGCGCCGCCCTCGCCGACCGCGTTCGGGCGCTGGAAAATCCAGTTCTGCCAGGCGGTCAGTCGGCCGAAGATGCGCGTCTCCATCGTCTCCGGTCCGGCGGCGCGCAGATTGGCCTCCAGGCCGGTCAGCGCGTCGGGAGAGAACGACGCGCGCTCCTCTAGCAGCAGCCGCACCTCGTCATCCCAGTCCACCTCGTCGGGAGCGGTCGTCACCAAGCCCAGCGCCTCCGCCTGCTCGGCAGGCAGGGCATAGCCGATATGCTCGCGTGCGCGCGTCTCACTTTGCGGCTCGCCCAGGAATCGGGTGGCCAACCGAGTGAGCCCGTTGCCCATCGGGTAAGCACCGAAGTTGAGGGGCGAGAGCGCCAGTGTCGCCGGGCCGCGATTGTCGCCGGCCCGTGCGCCGGCAAGCATCACCGCGCGGTCGGCGGCGAAGACCAGCTCCGCCAAGGTGCCGGCGAAGCAGCTTCCGGGTTCGATCAGGGTCACCAGACTGCGCGCGGTCATGTCCAGACGCTTGAGCACACGCTTCCACAACAGGCGGATCTCGCGCGCCAGCCAGTCGTCTTCCGCCAGCAGCCGATCGGCGGCGAGCACCTGGGCGGGGTCGCCCTCGGCGCGCAGCACCAGCAAACCGAGCGCGGGCTCGTTCAATCGCAGGTGCAAGATCGCATCGTCGAGCTGCCGCGCCAGCGCGAGCGGATAAAATCCCGCGCCTGCCGCGTGGAAGCCCGCGCGATCCAGAAGCAGCGGCGCAGAAGGGCCGAGCACGGTGATCGTGGCGCACCGGCGCGACCGGTCCAGTTCGACCCGCACCAGCTCGTAGCCCAGCCCGTCCGCTTCGATGGTGCGTGCGATCGGGGTCAGCGCGATGCCATGGGCGCCATCCCGCTCGTCGGCCTGCCCGGCTAGCGCCAGGGCGCGCGCACGCACCCGCGCCTCCCACGCTGAGGGCGGCACGATCTCGTCCACCAGCCGCCACTCCTGCGCCCGGCGCCCGCGCACGCCCTCCTCGGTGGAGCAGAAGACGTCGGCGCGGTCGCGGCGGACCTTGCGCTTGTCGGTCAGCCGGGTCAGGCCGCCGGTCGCGGGCAGCACGCCGAGCAGCGCCACTTCTGGCAGCGACACCGCCGAGCGGCGGTCATCGATCAGCATGATCCAGTCGCATGCGGCCGCCAGCTCGTAGCCGCCGCCCGCCGCAGCCCCGCTGACAGCGGCCAGGTAGCGCTGGCCGGAATGCGAAGAGGCGTCCTCCATGGCGAGCCGCGTCTCGTTGGTGAATTTGCAGAAACTCACCTTGTGCCCGTGCGACGCCTTGCCGAGCATCCTTATATTGGCGCCAGCGCAGAACACGTTGTCCTTGCCCGATCGCAGGATGACGCAGCCCACCTCGGGATGCTCGAAGCGCAGCCGCTGCACGGCGTCGGCAAGCTCGATGTCCACGCCGAGGTCATAGGAGTTCAGCTTGAGCTCGGCGCCCTCGAACAGGCCGGCGGCGGGATCGACGTCCATGGTCAGTGTCGCGAGCGGCGGCTCGACCGACAGGCGCCAGTGCCGGTAGCGGTCAGGCGAGGTTCTCACGTCGATCTGCGGCATGAACTTCCCTGGCGACAAGAAGCCGAGATATAGCTGGCCGCCGGACGATGTCACATCCCGCCCGGCTCGGCCCCCACGACCAGGGCCAGCCGCGCGATTCGCCCGTCGCGCACCACCCGTGCCTCCACCTCGCTGCCCGCGCGGGCAGCGAGGAAGCCGCGCAGCGCACCAGGGCCGCTCATACTCAATCCATCCAGCGCAAGCACGATGTCGCCGGCGCGCAGGCCGGCGGCGTCGGCCGGCCCTCCCGGCGCGACCCGGACCACCATGCGCGCGGAGTCCTGGCCGGCCTTCGCGCGAAGCCTCCCGGGTACGAGCGTGGGCTGAAACGCGACCCCAAGCCAACCGCGGCATCGCGCGCCCAAGGCCCGCGCGATCTCCGCCGACGGCAGCAGCATCCAGGCACCGTTCATGGACCGGAGTGCCATGCCCATGAGCCGACCCGCCATGTCGAGGATCGGGCCACCTTCCGCGCTGGGGTCGGCCGAGCCATCGAGCAGCATGTCCGTCCCTGCGCTGCGCAGCATCATGAGCTGGGCTGTCGGGGCGCCATCCAACGCAGCCCCGAGCGCCAATCCGAGCGCGCCGACCGCCGGCGGGGTCTCGCCCCCCGGCAGCGTCACCCCGCCAAGACCGGGCAGCCGCAAGGTGGCGATGCCGGACTGCTCCAACACGTCAGCTCGCCGGGGCAATACCAAGTGACCGCCGGGCAGGACCACCATCACCTCGCGGGCCGCGCGCACCGCCGGCGCGGAGGTCACGAGCAGCCCCGGACGCCACGCGAAGGCGGTGACATGTCCGCCGGGAACAATCCGGAGCGCCGCGAGCGCGGGAGCCGCCCCCCGCACCATCGCCGCAAGCTCAGCCGAGGCACGGCCGAGCAGCCCGAAATCTTCGTCGCGCATCCCGGTCCTGTCGCCGACAACGCGCTATTCTGACCCGGAATGGTTGCCGCGACGTGAGTACGCGGCGCGTCTTGGGTTTACCCGGTTTCCTTTGGCGCCCTCATCAGATGGTCGCGGTAGCGCGCGCGCAGCACCAGCTTCTGGATCTTGCCCGTGGCCGTGTGCGGCATTTGGTCCTCCACCACCACGGCGTCAGGCAGCCACCATTTGGCGACCTGGCCCTCGTAGAGCGCGAGCACCGAGGCGGGGTCGATCACCGCGCCCGGACGCGGCACCACCACGAGGACCGGGCGCTCGTCCCATTTCGGATGGACGGCGGCGATGACCGCCGCCTCGGCGACGTCGGGGTGGGAGACGGCGATGTTCTCCAGCGTGATCGAACTGATCCACTCGCCGCCCGACTTGATGACGTCCTTGGAGCGGTCGGTGATCTCCATCATGCCCTCGGCATCGATCGTCGAGACGTCGCCGGTGGCGAACCAGCCCTTGTCGTCCAGCGCGCTGCCGGGCGGCTCGCCGTAATAGGCGCTGGCCACCCACGGGCCGCGCACCTTGAGGTCGCCGAACGCCTTCCCATCCCAGGGTAGCTCGTCGTCCGCCTCGTTGACGATCTTCAGGTCGATGCCGAACAGCGCCCGACCCTGCTTGAGGCCGAGCCGGACCCGCTCGGCGTCGTTCAGCCCGGCATGGGCGGGCTTGGGGCTGTTGTACGTGCCGACCGGGCTCAGCTCCGTCATGCCCCAGCCATGCTCCATGGAGATGCCGTACTCCTGTCCGAACGCCTCGATCAGCAGCGGCGGGCACGCCGAGCCGCCAGTCATGATCCGTTTCACCGTGTGCAGCCGCTCGCCCGAGGCGCGCAGGTGCTGCAGCAGGCCGAGCCAGACCGTGGGAACGCCGGATGAGATCGTGACCCGCTCCTCGTTCATCAGCCGCGCGAGGCTCGCGCCATCGAGATGCCGGCCGGGCATTACCAGCGTCGCGCCAGCCATCGCCCCGGCATAGGGGATGCCCCAGGCGTTGACGTGGAACATCGGCACCACCGGCAGCACCCGATCCAGCGCGTGCAGACCCAGCACGTCGCCCATGTTGACGGCGTAGCCGTGCAGCACCGTGGAGCGGTGGCTATAGAGCACGCCCTTGGGCCGTCCCGTCGTCCCGGACGTGTAGCACAATGCCGAGGCGGTGTTCTCGTCGAATACCGGCCACGCATATTCGTCGGCGGCCTCGGCCAGCAGCGCGTCCTGACACAGCAACCGCATCCCGGCGGGAAGCTGGATTTCGGCCACCTGGGCGGGTCCGGCCATCACCACCACCGCCCGCACGCTGTCCGCGATGCGCGGGGCGATGCGCTCGACCAGGGCGGTGAAGCTCGGATCGACGAACAGCAGCCGGTCCTGCGCATGGTTGATGATGTAGACGATGTCGTCGTCAGAGAGGCGCGGATTGATGGTGTGGCAGATCGCGCCCATGCCGGGCACGGCGTAATAGATCTGCAGGTGCCGGTGATCGTTCCAGCCGAGCGTGCCGATGCGCTCGCCCGGCTCGGTCCCCAGCGCCTGCAGCGCGCGCACCAGCCGGCGCGCATCCCTCTCGACTCCCGCCCAGGTGGTGCGGTGCAGCGCGCCGTCGCTGGTCCGGGCGACGATCTCTGTCGTGCCGTGGTGCCGCGCCGCGTGGGCGAGCACCGAGGAGATCATCAGCGGATGATCCTGCATCAATCCTTTCATGGACGCGCCCCCTTGGCTTCGGCGGCACTGTCGCGTGCCTTCTGCGTGGCGTCCATACGTGCTTTCATAACGCGATTGAAGGAGCGCGCAGATGGAATACCGCCTCGCCCTGATCGTCGGCGCCGGCAGCGGGCTGTCGGCGTCGCTCGCCCGATTGCTGTCGCGCCACAACCTGCAAGTGGCCCTGGCGTCGCGCACCCCGGACAAGCTCGCCGCGGTCTGCGCCGAGACCGGGGCCGCCTCCTTCGCCTGCGAGGCGAGCGAACCCGAGGAGGTCGCCGGGCTGTTCGATGCGGTGGTCGCCTCGCTCGGCGAGCCCGACCTGGTGATCTACAACGCGAGCGCACGCGCCCGAGGCCCCCTGGTCGATCTCGTGCCCGAGGAGGTGGCGCGCGCCATCGCCGTTTCGGCGTTCGGCGGCTTCCTGGTCGCCCAGCAGGCGGCGCGGCTGATGATACCGGCCGGACACGGCGCGATCTTGTTCACCGGCGCCTCAGCCAGCGTGAAGGGCTACCCGCAATCGGCGCCGTTCGCCATGGGCAAGTTCGCGCTGCGCGGCCTGGCGCAGAGCATGGCACGCGAATTGTCGCCCAAGGGCGTGCATGTCGCGCACTTCGTCATCGACGGCGCAATCCGTAATCCGGGACGAAGCGAGCCGGCGGAGGCGCCGGACTCCATGCTCGATCCCGATGCCATCGCCGAGACCTACTGGCATGTGCTGAACCAGAAGCGCAGCGCCTGGACCTGGGAAGTCGAGTTGCGGCCCTGGGTGGAACGGTTCTAGCCTCTGCCGCCAAGGGAGGAACCACGATGATCCACGAATTGCGCATCTACGACTGCGTTCCCGGCCGCCTGCCGGACCTGCTGAAGCGGTTCGACACCATCACGCTGAAGCTATGGGAAAAGCACGGCATCAAGCAGGCCGGGTTCTGGACCACCCTGATCGGCGAGAACAACCATCGCCTGTACTACCTGCTCGCCTGGGAGTTGCTCGCCGATCGCGAGAAGAAGTGGAACGCCTTCGGCTCGGACCCGGACTGGCTCAGCGCGCGGGCGCAGACCGAGGCAAACGGGGCGATCGTGGCGCAGGTCACGAACGAGATCCTGCAGCCGACGGCGTTCTCGTCGGTGCGTTAGGCTGTCGGCAGCGCCTTCAGTATGGCTTTCGAGCAACGGTGCCGTTCCGGTTCGGTGCATCACCGCGTAGTTACCATTAGCTGCGCGCGGGTCGTTGTCAGTGCGCGCCAGTCAGTGTCACTGTTGCGCCAAGGACAACGACGGGGAGGACGGACATGCGGAGCCTGGTGATCTCTTGTGCGGTCGCGGCGTTGCTGGCCGGATGCACCCAGCCTACAGCCGAGTTCGACACTTGGCACGAATGTGCCACTGGGAAGGGCAGCCAACCTCGGGACACCTCCCGGAACGCAAGTATGGCGGGCGCCGGACATCGCGCAATATCGGCCGACAGGGTACTATATTCCCCCTGCAACCGTCGACACCGGCCCCGAAGCCCAGTTCTCCGGGGTAGATTCATCACAGGTCGCGTCGGTTCTTACCGAGGACGTGCGGCGGGCGGTCGGCCGGCGCTTTCCGGTCGTCACTACGCCAGGGCCTGGCACCCACACGCTGCAGCTTGTCCTGGTGAGGGTCGTTGCGCCGCACCCGGTCGATATCACCAACGGCCCGTATCCCTGGGCCAATTCCATCGTCGGCATGCCGAACCTCGCCTCGGCCGGCGGCGGGGAGATGGTGGTCGCGGGCAAGTTCACCGTGTCCGCGACCGGCAAGCTGCTGGCCGCGTTCGTCGCGCCGGTCAGCCCGAACGACATGATGATGGGGATGCCCTCCGGGCCGAGCGGGTCGATGGAGTTCGCGCAAGACGTGAGCGAAGCCTTCGCCAACAGCCTTGCCGCATCGATTGCCCGGCAGCAGCAACTCAACAGGCAGATGAGCGAGCGTTAGGCGGCCGCCAGGATCAGGTGGCTGTCGGGAGACCGAAAGCCGCGGACAGGCACGATTGGACGAAAAAAAACGCTACGAGCACCAATAGTTTAGGGGAGTGGAGCAATGCGAATCCTGCGTGCGGGCGCCTGCGTGGGCGCGTCCGCCCTTGTCGTGGCCAGCCTTCTCGTCGGCGCGCCGGAGGCGGCAAACGCCCAGGCGAAAACTGAAGTGTCAACCAGCCTGATACCGCCGTCCTTGGCGAATCTCGGCAAGACGCTGGGGGACAAGGGCATCTACCTGTCGCTTTCGTATGTGGAAGATATCCTGGCCAACGTGTCGGGCGGCAGGAACACCGGTGTCTATCCGGCGGGTGAACTCGCGTTGGGCGCCACCTTCGACCTGCAAAAGATGGCGGGCATCACCGGCGGCTCGCTTCACATCATCTTCGACGAGCGCAACGGGAACAGCGTCTCGCCCGCCGCGGGCATGGCTTTCGGCCTGACAGCCAATCACGGCCCCAACAACGTGATCCGCCTGGCCGACTTCTACTATGAGCAGGCTCTGTTCCACGACCGCCTCGACATCACCGCGGGCCGGACCAATCCGACGGCCGACTTCGCGACCTCGGCCATTTCCTGCCAGTTCGTCAGCAACGTCTTCTGTGCGCAGCCGGGCATCTGGTATTTCGGACTCAACGACAACCAGCCTTATCCGCAATCGACCTGGGGCGGACGGGTGAACTTCCAGATCACGCCCCAGGTCTATCTCCGGGTCGGCGGCTACCAGGACGATCCGACCCAGGTGGCGGGGCAAGGGCTCACCTGGCGCTGGGATCACGGGGTTGGCGCGTTCATCCCCTATGAGCTCGGCTATCAGACCACGTTCGCCGGTACGCGCTACCCATCGAAATTCGACATCGGCGGCTACTACGACACCGGCACCTTCGAGCGGCCCACGACACCGGGGATCCTCGAGCGTGGGCGCACCGCCTACTGGGCCCAGGCCCAGCAGACGGTCTGGCGACCCAATCCCGCCACCCAGCAGAGCCTGACCGTGTTCGCGGGCGCGCTGGTGCAGTCGAGCGGGTTCGCGCCCTATTGGGGCGAGTACCTACGCCGGCGTGTTCGACCAGGCGCCGTTCGCATCGCGGCCGGCCGACACGGCGGGATTCGTCGGCCTCCTACCTCCCGCTCAACCGGGCGGTCTCGCCCTATAGCAGTGAATACATCTTCGAGGTGAATTACGGGTTTACCGTGACACCCGGCTTGACGGTCAAGCCGGTTGCCCAATACGTCGTCCATCCGGACGAGATCGGCTCGGTCAATCCGAGGAGGGTGTCGAACGCATTCGTCATCGGCGCGCAGCTCTCGATCAACCTCGGCAGCGCCCTGGGCTTCCCGCAGTTCATCCCTTACTGACCGGCGTCGTTCTCCACGTCATGCTCGCGCTTGCCGCGAGCATCCACGTCTTTCTCGCTCGGCGCGGAAGTCTTGGATGGCCGTGACAAGCACGGCCATGACGGTGGAAGCAGGATCAGTGCTTACTCCAAGAACGTTAGATTGGACCCGCGCGTCCTGACGCCAGACCCTCAGTTCCGCGACTTGTCCACCAGCGCGTTCTTGGAAATCCACGGCATCATCGCCCGCAGCTTCTCGCCGATCTGCTCGACCGGGTGCTCGCCCATGCGCCGGCGCATCGCCTTGAAGCTTGTCTGGTTGACCCGGTTCTCCAGCATCCACTCGCGGGCGAACTTGCCCGACTGGATGTCGGCCAGCACGCGCCGCATCTCCTGCTTCGTCTGCTCGGTGATGATGCGCGGGCCGGAGACGTATTCGCCGTATTCGGCGGTGTTGCTGATCGAGTAGTTCATGTTGGCGATGCCGCCCTCGTAGATCAGGTCCACGATCAGCTTCACCTCGTGCAGGCACTCGAAATAGGCCATCTCCGGCGCATACCCCGCCTCGACCAGCGTCTCGTAGCCGCCTTTGATGAGTTCGACCAGGCCGCCGCACAGCACCACCTGCTCGCCGAACAGGTCGGTCTCGCACTCCTCCTTGAAGGTGGTCTCGATGATCCCCGCGCGCCCGCCGCCGATCGCGGACGCGTAGGAGAGCGCGATCTCCAGCGCGTTGCCGGACGGGTTCTGCGCCACGGCCACCAGACAGGGCACGCCGCCGCCGCGCTGGTACTCGCTGCGCACGGTATGGCCGGGGCCTTTGGGCGCGATCATGAACACGTCGATGTCGGGGCGCGGATCGAGCAGGTTGAAATGCACGTTCAGCCCATGCGCGAAGGCCAGCGCCGCGCCCGGCTTCATGTTCGGCCCCAGCTTCTCGCGGTAGAGATCGCCCTGCCCCTCATCGGGCGTCAGCACCATCACCACGTCGGCCCACTTGGCGCACTCGGCCGGGTCCATGACCTTGAGCCCCGCCGCCTGAGCCTTGGCGACCCCGGCCGAGCCGGGGCGCAGCCCGACCGCCAGCTCGGCCACGCCGCTGTCCTTGAGGTTGTTGGCATGGGCGTGGCCCTGGCTGCCATAGCCGATGATCGCGACACGCTTGCCCTTGATCAGGTTCACGTCGGCATCGCGATCGTAATAGACGCGCATCTTGGATTCCTCCCGTCGTCAGATTGTCCGCGTGCCGCGCGCCATCGCCGCCACGCCCGTGCGAGAGACCTCCGCCAGCCCGAGCGGACGCATCAGTTCCACGAAGGCATCAAGCTTCTCGGTTGCGCCCGTCATCTCGAACACGAAGCTCTCGGTTGTCGCGTCCACCACGCGGGCGCGGAACGCGTCGGCCAGCCGCAGCGCCTCTGCCCGGTGCTCGCCCGTGCTGATGACTTTCATCAGCGCCATCTCGCGCGCGATATGCGGGCCTTCGCGCGTCAGGTCGGCGACGCGATGCACCGGCACCAGCCGGTCGAGCTGCGCCTTGATCTGCTCGATCACCATCTCGGTGCCCGAGGTGACGATGTTGATGCGCGAGCGTCCGCGCGCGTCGTCCACCGGCGCCACGGTCAGGCTGTCGATGTTGTAGCCCCGGCCCGAGAACAGGCCGATGACGCGGGCCAGCACCCCGGATTCGTTGTCCACCAGGACGGAGATGGTGGCGGTGCGGATGGCGAGGTCTTGTGCCACCGCCCTCACCCGGCGCGCTGCGCGCACCGACCTCTCCCGCAACAGGGAGAGGTGAAGGATACAGCGCCACAACCGTCCACCTCTCCCGCTCGCGGGAGAGGTCGCCGCGCAGCGGCGGGTGAGGGCGCGGCACTCACACCAGCACCAACCCCTCGTCGGTGATCCCCGCCGCCTCGTGCTCGTGCTCCGGCCCCAGGATCATCTCGTTGTGCGCCGCGCCCGAGGGGATCATCGGAAAGCAGTTCTCCTTGGGGTCCACCAGGATGTCGGCGATCACCGCGCGCGGGCAGGCCAGCATCTCGCGGATCACGTCGTCGAGCTGACCGACGGTCTCGGCGCGCATCCCGACCGCGTGGAAGGCATCGGCGAGCTTCACGAAGTCGGGCAGCGCCTCCGAGTACGTCTCGGAGTAGCGGCCGCCGTGCAGCAGCTCCTGCCACTGCCGGACCATGCCCATGTAGCGGTTGTTCAGGATGAACACCTTTACCGGCAGCCGGTACTGCGCCAGCGTGCCCATCTCCTGGATGTTCATCAGCACGCTCGCCTCGCCGGCGATGTCGATCACCAGCGCGTCGGGATGCGCCACCTGTACCCCCGCCGCGGCCGGCAGGCCGTATCCCATCGTGCCGAGCCCGCCCGAGGTCATCCAGCGATTCGGCTTCTCGAAGCCGAAGAACTGCGCCGCCCACATCTGGTGCTGGCCGACCTCGGTCGAGATGAACACGTCGCGCCCGGTGGCGTGGGTCAGCTCGTGCAGACGCTGGATCGCGTATTGCGGCTTGATGATCGCGCTCGGCTGCAAGTCCTGCGCGAAGCGCAGCGACTGCTTGGCCCGCCAGAGGTCGATCTGTCGCCACCACTCGGCAAGCGCGCTCCGATCGGAGGCACCTCCCGCCTCCCACGCCGCGAGCAACGCGCGCAGCACCTCGCCCGCATCGCCCACGATGGCGACATCGGTGGCGACGTTCTTGTTGATCGAGGACGGGTCGATGTCGGTGTGGATGATCTTCGCGCCGGGGCAGAACGCGTTCAGCCGACCCGTCACCCGATCGTCGAAGCGCGCGCCCACCGCCAGCAGCACGTCGCACCCGTGCATGGCGAGGTTCGCCTCGTAGGTGCCGTGCATCCCCAACATCCCGAGGAAATGCGGGTCGGAGGCCGGAACGGCGCCGAGACCCATCAGCGTGTTGGTGCAGGGAAATCCGGTGGCGCGCACCAGGCGGGTCAGCGCAACCGATGCCTCCGGCCCGGCGTTGATCACGCCGCCGCCGGTGTAGATCATGGGACGCTTGGCCTGACGCAGCAGCGCCACCGCGCGGCCGATCGCGGCCGGATCGGGGTCGCGCCGGGGGCGGTAGCTGGGATGCGTCGGCGCCGGCGCCGTGTAAGGCGCCTTGTTGATGAGGATGTCCTTCGGCAAGTCAACCACCACCGGGCCAGGCCGGCCGGAGCGGGCGACGTAGAACGCCTCGTGGACGACGCGCGCCAGGTCCTGCGGTCTCTTGACGAGGTAGTTGTGCTTGGTCGCGGGCCGGGTGATGCCGGTTGTGTCCGCCTCCTGGAACGCGTCATTGCCGATCAGATGCGTTGGCACCTGCCCGGTCAAACAGACCAGCGGGATGGAGTCCATCAGCGCGTCCACCAACCCGGTGACGGCGTTGGTCGCGCCCGGACCGGAGGTGACGAGCACGCATCCCACCTTGCCGGTCGAGCGCGCGTAGCCCTCGGCCGCATGGACCGCGCCCTGCTCGTGGCGGACCAGGATGTGACGGATGGCGTTCTGGTTGAAAAGCGCGTCGTAGATCGGCAGCACCGCGCCGCCGGGGTATCCGAAAATGACCTCGACGCCCTGCTCCTTCAGCGCGCGCAGCAGAACCTCGGCCCCGGACTGGCTCGCCTCGGCCGTGGCCTCTATCTGAAGTGCGTCAACGGCCATGCCAGCCTCCTATTCGGTTTCCCGGCGGGATATGGGGCGACGGGCTTTATCCATATGGCCGATGCTGCACTGCGTCAACAAGGCGGGCGAAGAAAATCCCAAATCCACCCTAGCAGACTTTCCGAAAATTGCGCTCGGTCTATGATTCTAGTGCAAATCGTATAAACATGTCGTTCTATCTGTAAGTGGGCGGTTGCGCAGCCAAGTTGCCTGCCGCTTGGCGTACTGCCCGGTGGCGAGGATGCTCCGCCGCGCCGCCTCGTTCAGCGGGATGTCCCCGCGCAACGCGGCAGCGATCTCGCGCACACCGTGGGCGCGCAGCGCCGGGAGGGTCGGATCGAGGTTCAAGGCCAGCAGGGAGCGCACCTCGGCGATGGCCCCGGCGGCCAGCATCTGCTCGAACCGCGCCGCGATGTCTGCGCGCAGCTCCGCCCGAGGCGGGTCCAGCACGATCGCCGCGAAGCGCCAACCCGGCGCCGGGTTGGCGCCGGCGCCCTGCCAGTCGACCAGCCCCCGCCCCGTGCCACGCCACACCTCCCAGGCGCGCGCGATGCGCTGGCCGTCGGACGGGCGGAGCCGGGCGGCGGTGGCCGGATCGACTTCCGACAGGCGCGCGTGAAGCCGCGCCGGCCCGAGGCTCGCGAGGAGATGCCGAGCCTCCGCCCGCGGCGCGGGTCCGGGATCGGGTATCTCGGCGAGCCCCTGGGTCAGCGCGGCCATGTAGAGGCCGGTCCCTCCGCACAGGATCGGCAACCGCCCCTCGGCGCGCGCGTCCTCCATCGCCGCCAGCGCCGCCCCGCGCCACCACGCGGCGCTGGCGGGCTCGGCCGCGGGGCGCACGCCATACAGACGATGCGGCGCCCCCGCCATCTCCGCCGGGCTCGGCCGGGCGGTCAGGATGCGCAACTCGCGGTACACCTGCATCGAGTCCGCGTTGATGACGGTGCCGTTGAGCTGCTGGCCAAGCGCAACCGCCAGCGCTGACTTTCCGCTGGCGGTTGGGCCGAAGATGATCAGGGCCGGTGATGCCCGTTCCTGGCTCACGTCTTGTCCGACCTCTTCCCCACTGGCAGGTTCCCCGCCATGTCGCACCTCCTGACACTCGTCGCCGCCATCCCGCCACTGTCCGCTGTCCTGGTCGAGGATGTGCGGCGCCTCGTGAATGGGGGGAATCCGGACATATTGTCCGAAGACGAGGCGGTCGACATCGCCGTGCCCCGCCGCCCCGACATGGCAGCGGTCAGCGTCGCGCTGGAGGGGGCCTCGGTGGACGCCATCGCCACGCAAGCCGAGGGACGGCGCAAGCGGCTGCTGCTGGCCGACATGGACAGCACCATCGTCACCGGCGAAACCTTGGACGAACTCGCCGATTTCGCCGGCCTCAAGCAGGAGATCGCCGCCATCACGCGGCGCAGCATGAACGGCGAGATCGATTTTGCCGGCGCGCTGCGCCAGCGGGTCGCCATGCTGCGCGGCCTGAGCCTGGAGGCGCTGGAGCGGACATGGGCGCGCGTGCGCCTGACGCCGGGCGCGCGCGAACTGGTGGCGACGATGCGCGCTCACGGCGCGCTCACGGCGCTGGTGTCCGGCGGGTTCACCTACTTCACGGCACGCGTTGCCGCGCTGGCCGGCTTCGACGCCCATTTCGCGAACCGGCTGCTGGACGACGGAGAGGCGCTGACCGGCGAGGTGGGCGAACCGATCCTCGATCGTGATGCCAAGCTCGCGACTCTGCGCGCGCTGGCCCGCGAACACGGGCTTGACCTCGCCCAGACGATCGCGGTCGGCGACGGCGCGAACGATCTCGCCATGCTGCACGAAGCCGGGCTTGGCGTGGCATTCCACTCCAAGCCCATCGTGGCGGCCGACGCCCGCGCGCGGGTCGATCACGGCAATCTGCGGGTGCTGCTGTTCGCGCAGGGCTATCGGGAGGGCGAAATTGTCGCCTGACTGAGGCCATCAGGTGGGCGGCTACGTGGCGGGCACTCTCCGCAGTCGGCCGGCTAGTTCGATCGTGTCGATCGCTCCGTCCCAGTATTCGATCAGCGGCGCAAGATTGACCGCGATCCAGCTGCCAACAGCCGCGAAGTCCTCGGCAGACAGATCGCCCGCGACGACGTGCGGAACCGGGCGCAGCGCGACGATCGCGGTGGCACCGATGTTCATGTTCGCGCCATGCACCGTACAGACCTTGATGCGCACATCATGCCGCGCGCCGCCGCGCGGGCTGACCCAGATCGTCATGGGAAGGCCCGTCGTGGACGGATAGAGGTTCGCCATTTCGAAGAGTTCGGCCTCCTCGTCGGCGGGAAGCGATTGGCGCACGGACATCGTTGCTATATAAATGCGCGGGACGCTGCCGGCAACGCGCCAGCGCGCCCCGCCTTCGGCCATCGAGCCGCGACCCTCGGCAGCACCTTCTCGATCAGCCGGCGGGTCTGCTCCAGCATCGTCTCCTCATCGCGCGCAACCGGGCGAAGGATGAACTTCGACACGCCCGCCTCCACGTACTCGTCGATCCGTTCCACGATCGTCTCCGCGTCGCCCACCGCGAAGTAGCCGCCCGGCTCGCGGCCGGTGCGCAGGCGGTAGGCGTCGTAGGCGCCGCTTAGCGCCGGGTCGTCGGGATTGCCGAACAGGAACGGAATTCCGGCACCGTAATGGTCCTCCTCGATCGTCCGGCCCGTCTCGGCCAGGGCGCGCTTGATGGCGGCGATCACGGCCCCCGCCTGCTCCGGCGTCTCCGGCCCGGCCTGCCAGCCGGTGCCGAAGCGGGCGGTGCGCCGGACCGCCGCCTCGGAGCCGCCGCCGATCCACCTGGGCAGATCAGGCTGCAGCGGGCGCGGGGCGATGCTCGCCGCCTCCATCCGGAAATGCCGGCCGGCGAAGTCGACCCGCTCCTCGGTCCACAGGCGGCGGATCACTTCCAGCGCCTCGTCGGTGCGCGCGCCGCGCGTGCGCGTGTCGAGGCCGAGCGCCTTCCATTCCGGGGCGAGCGGGCCGCCGATCCCGAAGCCGGGCAGCATCCGCCCGTCCGAGAGCACGTCGATGGTGGCGCATTGCTTGGCCGCGAGCAGCGGGTCGCGCATCGCCAGCGACAGCACATTCATGCCGACCTTCATCCGCCGCGTCCGCCCGGCCACGGCGGCCAGCGCGGCCAGGCACTCCAGGATCGGATGGCGGCTCACCAGCCGATCGGTCTGCCAGAAGCTGTCGATCCCGCCCGCCTCGCAGAGGTCGATCCAGCGCCAGAAGCCGGCGGCGGTGGCGAACGGGTACTCCGCCAGCCCCACGCCCACCGCGATGTTGCGCGCCATCCGTACCCTCCTCCACGAACCCCCGACCCTATCGCACGCCCGGATTGCTTGCGAGCCGGCGGGCCAGGCGGCAGGATCGTGGGTGGAACAGACCCAAGCCACTCCACGAGGACGTCCAATCCGGTGAGCACCAGCTTCACGGCGCGGCTCGCCCGCAGCCCCGCATGGGCCTTCGCGGGCGCGGATTTCTGGCGCCTTTGGTACGCTGGGCTCACCGTCTTCATGGTGCGGTGGATGGAGACGCTGGCGATGGCGGTCTTCGTCTATCAGCGCACCGGCTCGGCGTTCCTGGTCGCCATGACGCAGATGCTGCGATTGCTGCCGATGGGGCTGTTCGGCGCCTTTCTTGGCGTTGCCGCCGACCGGATTCAGCGGCGCACCGCGCTCGCCATCGTCACCCTCATGATGGCCGCCAGCTCCGGCGCCCTCGCCGCCTTGGCTTGGGGCGGACGTCTGGCCGTCTGGCAGATCATGGTCGCGTGCTTCGTCAACGGCATCGGCTGGGCGGCCGACAACCCGGTTCGCCGCGTCGCCATCGGCGAGGTGGTCGGGGCCGAGCGGATGGGCGCCGCCATGTCGCTCGACGTCGCGGCCAACAATGGCAGCCGGATGCTGGGTCCGACCGCGGGCGGGCTGATGCTCGCCAGTGTCGGGATCGCCGGCGTGTTCACGGCCAGCGTGCTGCTCTACGCGACCTCGCTCATCGCGACGCTGATGCTGCGCTACCGCAACATGCACGCCGTCTCCGGCCAGACCTCCGCGCTGGCCCGCATCGCCGAGGGCCTCACGGCGGTCCGCCAGGATAGGCGGCTAGTGGGCACGCTGACCGTGACGATCATCTACAACGTGTTCGCCTGGCCGTTCACCAGCATGGTGCCGGTGATCGCGCAGGCCAGTCTGCATCTCAACGACGCCAATACCGGGCTGCTGCAAAGCATGGATGGCGTGGGCGCATTCCTGGGGGCCATCGTCATCGCGCTCGTGGTCCGCCGGCGGCACTACCGGGCCGCCTATATCGGCGGCGTGCTCTCCTATCTGGTCATGATCATCGTGTTCGCCCTGGCGGCGCACCCGCTGCCGGCCGGCGCCGCGCTGCTTGCCGAGGGGTTCGGCGGCTCGGGGTTCAGCATCATGCAGGCCACCCTCGTCTACCTGTTCGCGCCGGCGGAGATGCGCAGCCGGATGCTCGGCGTGCTCTCGGTCTGCATCGGGGCGGGGCCGATCGGGTTCATCAATATCGGCCTGCTCGCGGATTGGCTCGGCGCGCCGATGGCGACGATCGTGACCGGGATCGAGGGATTGGCGGCGATGGCGCTGACCTTCCCGATCTGGCGGCGGAATCTGACATCAGGCAACCCGCCGCCTCCCGGTCCGTTCGGTGGCGATGCTGGATCACCCCGAGCGCGGCGGCTTGCCGCCGCCCCAGGCCGCGCCGTCGGCCGTCTCCGGACGCACCCTGTTCCGCGCTCCGCCGCAGGGGGCGCTCGCGCTGCTGCTGGCCGAATGGGCAACCCGCCTCCCGACCGGTCTCCTGCATATCACCCGGCGGGAGCGCGCGGTCGCCGAGATCGCCCGGATGGCCCGCGGCTTCGCGCCCGATCTGGAGGTGATCGAGCTGCCGGCCTGGGACTCGCTCCCGTACGATCGCGCGCGACCCAGCCGGACGGTGACGGGCGCGCGCGTGGCCGGACTCGCGCGCTTGGCCGAGGCGCCCGACTGCCCCCGCCTTGTCGTGACCAGCGCCGCCGGGCTTTTGCAACGCGTGCCGCCGCGCGCGCGCCTTGCGGAACGGCGGGTCCGCATCGCGGTGGGCGACGAGGCCGCCCCGGACTGGCTGCGGGCGACGCTGGAGGCGTTCGGCTACCACTTCGAGGAGCGCGTGGAGGAGCCGGGCACGGCCGCCCTGCGCCACGCCGCGGCCGACCTGTTCCCCGCCGGCGCCGCGACGCCCGTGCGGCTCGAACTCGACGGCGACCGGGTCACGGCCGTGCACGATTTCGACCCGGTGGACCAGCGCAGCATCGCGACCCGACAGGCGATGACGGTGCTGCCTGCGACCGAGGGCTTCGCCGTGCCCGGCGAACAGACCGGCGCCGTTGCCGACCGGCTGCTCCCGGAGGGCACGCTGGAGACGCTGTTCGATACCCTGCCCGACGTCCTCGTGTCGCTAGAAGCCGGCGCCGAGGAGCGCCTTGCCGATTGGCTTGCCACCATTGCCAATTCCTGGGAGGCACGACGGCTGGTGGGCCGCGCGACCGCCGATACGGGAGGCGACCCGCCGGACCGGCTTTACCTGAGCGGCGAGGAGGTCACGACCGCCCTGGCCGATCGGCCCGTGGCGGCATTCGCCCGCGACGAGGGTGCGCCGGTTGGCGCCGAAAGCCTGGACGGCGAGCCATCGCGCACCGCCTCCAATCTCGCGGCGCGCACTGCCGCTCGTGGCGAGGCCGGCGATGCGGTGGTGATCTGCGCGGCCGAAACCGAGACCTTGGCACGCCAGCTCCAACGCCGGCTGCGCCCCACCCCGGAGCGGCTCGGATCGTGGCAGGAGGCACACGATCTTCCGCCGGGCCGGGTCGGGCTGCTGCGCCTGCCGCTCACCGAGGGCTTTCGCCTGGATGGCCGAAGCCTGCTTGCTGGTGATGCCGCGATCCCACGCGGGCACGTCGGCCGCGCGGAGGCAGCACTCTCCGGCGATGACTTGCGGGTGGGCGACCTGGTGGTGGAGCGCGAGCACGGCCTCGCACGTCTCGCCGAGTTGACGGTGGTGGAGGAGGACGCAGGCACACGGGAGTGCCTGACGCTCGAGTTCGCCGCCGACCAGCGGCTGCTGAATTCCCGCCGAGGACGCCGGCCAGGTCTGGCGCTACGGCTCGGCCGAGGCCGCGGCTGCGCCCGACCGCCTGACCGGCGAGGCCTGGCGCCACCGCCAGGCCGAGGTGGAAGCCGAGATCGCCGAGATGGCGCGCGGGATCGTGGAGCGCCAGCGGGTTCGGGAGCACGCACGAGCGCCGGCGATCGTCACCCCCCGATCTGCGATGGACCGCTTCGTGCGCCGCGTGCCTTACGCGCTGACAGAGGACCAGCAATCGGCGATCGACGCCACCCTGGCCGACATGGCGCGGCCGCGGCCGATGGAACGGCTGGTGTGCGGCGATGTCGGCTTCGGCAAGACCGAGGTGGCGCTGCACGCCGCCGCCGCCGCCGCGCTGGCCGGCTTCCAGGTCGCCGTCGCGGCCCCCACCACCTTGCTCGCCCGCCAGCACCTGGAGACGTTCCGCCGCCGGCTCGGCGGGCTCGGATTGGGCATCGGGCCGTTGGTGCGCTCCAGCAGCTCGGCGGAATCGCAGGCCACGCTCGCCGGGCTTCGCTCGGGCGAGATCCGGATCGTTGTCGGCACGCACGCGCTTGCGGGGCCGGGCGTCCGGTTCGCCAATCTTGGTCTTACGGTGATCGATGAGGAGCAGCAATTCGGCGAGGCGCAGAAGCGCCGGCTCCATGCGCTGTGCCAGGGCGCCCATGCCCTGACCATGACCGCGACGCCGCTGCCGCGCAGCCTGCAAGCGGCGCTCCTGGGCCTGTTCGACCTCAGCCTGCTCACCATACCGCCGGTATCGCGTCAGCCGGTGCGCACCTTCGTGCTCGACTTCGATGGCGCAGTGGTGCGGACGGCGCTGCTGCGCGAGGCGAGACGGGGCGGCCAGAGCTTCGTCGTCTGTCCGCGGATCGAGGATCTTCCGCCGCTTGCCGCCCGCTTGGCGGAGCTGGTCCCGGAGCTGACCGTCGCCCAGGCGCACGGCAAGCTGCGCGGGGACGCCCTTGATCGGTTGATGCTGGATTTCGCCCAGGGGCATACCGACGTGTTGCTAGCCACCAGCATCATCGAGGCCGGGCTCGACATCCCCAACGCCAACACGATGCTGGTCTGGCGTCCCGACCGCTTCGGCTTGGCGCAGCTTCACCAACTGCGCGGGCGCGTCGGACGCGGGCGGGCGCGGGCCAGCGCCTACCTGCTGAGCGATCCCGCGCATCGGCTGAGCGAGCCGGCCCGCAAGCGGCTGGACCGGCTGGCCGCGCTGGACAGTCTCGGGGCGGGCTTTGCCGTCAGTGCCGCCGATCTTGACCAACGCGGCGCGGGCGATCTCCTGGGCGAGCGTCAGGCCGGCCACGTCCGCCTGATGGGCAGCGAGCTGTACGGCCATACGCTCGCCCGCGCCATGGAAGCCGCGCGCGGCGTGCCTCCCGCCCCCGAGTGGGCGCCTGCCGTTGCCGTCGGCGTGGATGCCTATGTGCCGGCCGATACGGTGGCGGAGCCGGACCTGCGTCTGGAGCTATATCGGAAACTGGCCCGGCTGGAGTCGCTCGAGGCGATCGCGTCCTTGGCCGAGGAGATCGAGGACCGGTTCGGCGAGCAGCCCGCGCCCACGCGCGGGCTGCTGGACATCGCGCGGCTGCGCCTGGCCTGTCGCGCGCTGGGCATCGGCGTGATCCATGCCGGGCCGAGCGGCATTGCCCTCACTCCCCGCGAGGACGCCGATATTCCCGCCCTGACCGCGCGGCTGGCCGACCACTCGGCGCTGCATTGGAGCCGCGAGCGCCTGATCCTCGAAATCGCGGAGCCACATGCGGAAGCACGCTTGGCGCGCCTGCTCCACCTACTGGAGTGTGCGGCCTGAGCAAGCCGCCATCCGTCTGACGGTGATCGTTTGGCTAGGTGGTCTGCCTGCCCGAAAACGGATTTTATTGCCTGCTGTCGTCGTTACGGCCGTAGGGAGTGGCATGGCTTGCCGTCTGGTTGGAGCTAACAGGCCGTCGCGCAAACTCGCCGCCACTCCCCCTCTCCCGCTTGGGGGAGAGGGTCCGGGTGAGGATGCCTCCCGGATAGTCTCCGCGCGCTCGGCCCCCCTCACCCCAGCCCTCTCCCGCGAGCGGAGGGAGAAGAAGCTATCGGCCAGCGCAAGGTGGCGTCGATGATGCTGGATGCAGTGCTCGCACTTGGCCTGCTGTTGACGACGGCGACCCAGCTTCGGCTGAGCGGCTTGCCGGTCGGACCCGGCGAGCTATGTCTTGCCTTCTGGGTCATGGCCATGGTTTTCCGTACCATCCTTCGACCCGCTCCGCCGGCGACCTTCGCCCTGGTCCGGATGCTGATCTTCTGGACGATCTTCGGCCTCGCCGAGGCTCTCGGCACGCTGGGCGGGCTGATGAGCGGCGCGGAATACGACCCGCAATGGTTCATGCACGACGTGGAAGCCTACCCTCTTCTTGCGGCGGTGAGCTGCTTCGTCGTGCTCGGGCCCGAAGCCGCAGTGCGCCTGCGCAGAGTCGCCTGGCTGCTGACCACGCTTGGCGCCATCTCCCTTGCTGCCCAACTCGCGGCAGGGTGGGGACTGGCCAGCCTGCCACTGATCGAGCCCTGGTTCTGGGAGCGGTTTCGCGGCTGGTCGTCAAACCCGAACCAGCTCGCATTCGTCTGCGTCGTGCTTGGGCTTATCTCGCTCCACCTCGTCGAAACGGCGGAGCGGGCCGGGAAGCGAATGATCGCCCTGACTTGCCTGATGCTGTCGATCGTCGTGGGGCGGCTGACGCAAAGCGACACTTTCACGCTGACGCTGGTGACAGCCGGCCCGATCTTCCTCGTCGCGAGATTGCGGGCTTCACTGCATCCGGCAGAGCGAAGGAGCTCCTTTCAGACTGCCTTCTCCTGGATAGCCGTGATCGGCGTGCCGCTGATCCTGGTTTCCGTGATCCCGTTCGCGCTGTCCGACGCAAGCGACATCGGTCGCCTGTCGGCAGGGCTGGAGAAGAACGGCGGCAAGGAGGCAGGACAGGAAGCCGACCTGCGGCTCACGCTCTGGGGCGAAGCCATCAAGGTGGGCGTTCAGTCCGGCATGCTTGGACTCGGCCCCGGTCCGCACCTGCCGATACCGCCTTCCGTCGTAGTCGGCCGGACGAATACGTCCGATACCCCGAGCGATCTGCCGCATCCGACACAAGGCGCGGCGCCGAATTTCGAGGCTCATAACACCATTCTGGATCTCTTCACCCAGGGCGGGCTGATCGGGGTGCTGAGCTTCCTCTGGCTGATGGGAACGGCGTTCGCCTTGACCCTGAAGCGGCGACGAGCTGGCCTGACGACGCTGCTGTGCGGGCTCGCCGTCTTCGGAATGACCAACCTCATCATCCGACCGCCGATCTTCTGGTTCGCGGTCGCGATCTGCCTGGTCGAGTGGGAGCGGCAAACCTCTCGCGATATCGCGCCTCGGCGGATGACGCCCTGGCGCGCGGGAACGCCGTCTCTCACCGCCGGCGCGCTCGCGCTTGGCTGTGTACTCGGCGCCCCCGCCCATTCCGCCCCGAGCGGCACGCTCCACTATGCGCCCAACCGGAACTTTGGTGCGGGTGACGCCTATTTGCTGGCGAAGACCGGCTTCGATCTGGCGGACGCCAGCAGCCCCCGGCAGCTCGATGCCTTGCCAGCCGGCGTCATGGGACTGGTCTGGATCGGCCGGTGCGACGGCGCGGACCTGTCCTTCATCCGGACCATCAAGGCATATGCCGGCAATCCCAAGCTGTACGGCTTCAACCTGATGGACGACCCGGACCCGCGCGGAGGGATCGTCGCCCGCGTGCTGCACCGGCCCTGCACCGCCGAGAGGCTGAAGGCAGAAGCGGACTGGATTCACGCCAATGTGCCGGGTGCCAGGACCTTTATCGCGCTCATGAACATGGCGCGTTCCGCCACGCCGTCATTCCGGAACACCTACAATCCGGCGAACTCGCACATCGACCTGTTCGGCATCTCCCCCTATCCCTGCCGAACCGAATTCAACGGCTGCGACTACGACATGATCGATCGCTTCGTCGCGGCCGCGGAGTCCTCCGGGATCCCTCGCGGGCGCATCGTGCCGATTTTCCAGGCTTTCGGGGGTGGCGGCTGGCTCGATGACGCCGGCGGCCGGTACGCTCTGCCCACCGCCGGTCAAGCGAGGATGATCCTGGCGCGGTGGAAGGTCCTGATCGCCGCGCCCGTGTTTGACGTCGCTTATAGCTGGGGGTCGCAGCGCGCCGACAAGGCACTGGAGAGCGCGCCCGACCTGCGGGAGATTTTCTTGCGCCATAATGTCG
Organism: uncultured Pseudomonadota bacterium; assembly: GCA_963830565.1. GTDB lineage: Bacteria > Pseudomonadota > Alphaproteobacteria > Acetobacterales > Acetobacteraceae > DATFDN01. Next base: position 162,646 of record CAWHMO010000005.1, on the reverse strand, counting down.
CGGACCAATTGAACGAAGGCGAGTAGAGGGGGCGAAGCATTGCCCGCTCCCTGGCCCGGATCTACCTTCCGCCCGGCCAGGAGAGCCGCGGAGGAAACCACACCTTGCCAGATGCCCTTACGCTGGTGATCCGCGGCGGCACTGTCGTGGACGGCACCGGCGCCGCGCCGTTTGCGGCTGATATCGGCATCGCCGGCGATCGCATCGCCGCCATTGGCCATGTCGAGCCAGGCCGGGCTGAGGAGATCGACGCGGGCGGCCTGCTGGTCACGCCCGGTTTTGTCGATCCGCACACCCACTATGACGCGCAGGTGATGTGGGCCAATCACATCACCCCCAGTTCCTGCAACGGCGTCACCACCGCGCTGCTCGGCAATTGCGGCGTCGGCTTCGCGCCCTGCCGGCCCGAGCAGCGCGAGATGCTGGTCCGGCTCATGGAGGGCGTCGAGGACATCCCCGAGCCGGTCCTGACCGAGGGCCTGCCCTGGGATTGGCAGAGCTTCCCCGACTATCTCGACCGGCTCGCCACGCGCTGCTTCGACCTCGACGTGGCGACCCAGGTGCCGCATGCCGCGCTGCGCGTCTTCGTCATGGGCGAGCGGGGCGCGGCGCGCGAGCCCGCCACCGAGGCCGATCGGGCGGAGATGGCCCGACTGGCGGCCGAGGGCGTGCGGGCCGGCGCGCTCGGCTTCTCGACCTCGCGCACGCTCAACCACAAGACCGTGGACGGCCAGCCGACGCCGACCCTCGATGCGGCCGAGGCGGAACTGAGCGCCATTGCCCAGGCGATGGGCGAAACGGGCGCCGGCTGGTTCCAGGTGATCTCTGATTTCGACGAGGCGATCGACACCGAATTCGCCATGTTCCGCCGCCTGGTAGCCCTTTCCGGCCGCCCCATGACCACGACCGTGCTGGAACGCGATTCCAAGCCGCTTGAGTGGCGCCAGTTGCTCGGCATGATCGAGGCGGCGAACGCGGCCGGGCTGCCGATGACCGGCATGGTGCTCACCCGACCGACTGGCATCATGCTCGGGTTCGAGATCTCGCAGAACCCGTTCGTGGACTGCCCGAGCTGGGATACGGTGGCGCATCTGCCGTTCGAGCGGCGCCTCGCGGCGCTGCGCGACCCGGCGCTGCGCCGCCGGCTGCTCGCCGAAAGCCCGCGCGACGCCGGCTTGGCGAAGCGCCTGCAGGACTGGGACCGCATCTTCCCGCTCGGCGATCCGCCCGATTACGAGCCGCCACCCGAACGCAGCATCGGCGCCGAGGCACGCCGGCTCGGCGTCGATCCCGCCTCACTCGCCTATGACCGGCTGCTCGAGAACGGCGGGCGCACGATCTTCTACCGCCCGCTCAGCAACTACGCGGGAGGCACGCTGGACACGGTGCGCGAGATGATGGCGCATCCGCACACCCTCATTGGCCTCGGCGACGGCGGCGCGCACGTCTCCATCCTCTGCGACGCCTCGGCGATGACCTACGCGCTCACGCATTGGACGCGGGATCGTGCAACCGGGCGCTTCCCGGTGGAGTGGATGGTGCGCCGCCTGACCCGCGACAATGCCGCCGCGCTCGGCCTGCACGATCGCGGCGTTATCGCGCCTGGCCGCAAGGCCGACCTCAACGTGATCGACTACCCGCGCCTGCGCCTCCATGCGCCCGAGGTGATGTATGATCTGCCGGCCAGCGGGAGGCGGCTGATGCAGCGCGCCGACGGCTACGCGGCGACGATCGTCTCGGGCGAGATCGTGTTCCGCGACGGCGTGCCGACGGGGCGCCTTCCGGGGCGGCTGGTGCGCGGCGGGCGGAAGGGCTGAGCGATGTATCCGCCGCCCGAGCTGATTGAAACCGAGGTATTCGCCACCGTTCCCGACCGGCTTCGCCGTTCCGACCAGCCATCATGGATGCAGCGCCATCACAATCGCGCGGTGGATTGTTTCCTGGAAGGGCCTGGCTTCGATGCCGCCGGCAATCTCTATCTCACCGAACTCGCGCATGGGCGCATCCTGCGCGTCACGCCGGGCGGCGACTGGAGCGTGGTTGCCGAATATGATGGCCGGCCCAATGGCCTGCGCTTCCGGGCTGATGGAGCGATTTTCGTCACCGATCGAACCCGCGGCATCCTGCGGCTGCATCCCGATACCGGCGGCATTGAGACGCTGCTGGCCGAGTTGCCCGGCGGCGTGGCGCTGCATGGCCCGAACGACCTCGTCCTCGCGGGCAATGACGATCTCTATTTCACCGACCAGGGCGAGACCGGGTTGAACAACCCGATCGGCCGCCTCGTGCGCCTGACCGCCGGCGGGACCGTGGAGGTGCTGCTGGATGCGGTTCCCAGCCCGAACGGGCTCGCGCTGACAGCCGACGAAAGCGCGGTCCTGCTCGCGGTGACGCGGGCCAACGCGATCTGGCATGTGCCGCTGGTCGGCGCGGAGCGAGTCGCGGGCCGGGTGGGCACCTTCATCCAGATGTCCGGCGGCCCAGGCGGCGGCCCTGACGGCATCCTGTGCGATTCCGAGGACAACTTGATCGTCGCCCATGCGCGGATGGGCGCGGTCTGGGTGTTCAGCCGGCTGGGCGAGCCGCTCTACCGAATCCGCTCCTGCAAGGGGGTGATGACGACCAACGTCGCTTTCGGCGGCCCGGATCTCAGGACACTGTACGTCACGGAATTGGCGAGCGGCTGCATCCTGACGGCGCGCTTGCCGACGCCGGGCCGGAAGTTGCCGTTCGCGGCGTGAACGCGCGAGTGTTTGCGGAGTTGTGACTTCTTGGCGAATCGTCATGGTCTGGTTGAGACCTTAACTGGGCGAACCTAGGAGTTCCTTCCCTCGCATGGCCCCAAGAATCTATCACCTGCACCCCGTGGTGGCCGGACCGCTTGACGAGTGGCCCCGCCATCTGGCGCGCGTCCGGGCCATGGGTTTCGATTGCGTCGGCACGGCGCCTCTGTTCGCTCCCGGCGCCGGGGGCGACATCTTCCTCTCCGCCGACCACGAACGACTGAACCCGGCGCTCGCGGCCGGAGCCGATGCAGATGCCGGCATCGCCCGCTTGGCGGAGGCGTGCGCCAGCGACGCGCTGGGCCTGGTGCTGGACGTGGTGCTGGATCGGGTAGCGGCGGATTCCGTGCTGCGCGACCGCGAACCGGACTGGTTCCAGGGAGCGGAAACGCTGCCCGATCCGCCCGACCCGCGCCGCCGCCCGCCTCCGCGCGATGCGGCCGAAGCGCGCTTCGCGGACCCTGCCGTGGCCGAGGCTCTGGGCGGCTGGTGGGCCGACCGGCTCGGACGCCTGGCGCGCGCCGGGGTCGTCGGGTTCCGTTGCCTCCACCCTGATCGCGTGCCGCCCGCCACTTGGCGGCAGGTGATCGCCTCGGTGCGCGACGTGGCGCCCGGCACGCTGTTCCTCGCCTGGACCCCTGGCGTGGACCGCCAGGATCTGGGCCGGCTCGCCGGGGTCGGCTTCGACCTCGTGACTTCCTCCCTTGCTTGGTGGGACGCAAGGGCGAGCTGGTTCGTTGACGAGATCGCGGCGTTGCACGCCATCGCCCCTGCACTTGCCTCGCCCGAGCCGTCTTTCGCCGATCGGCTGGGGCCTCGGCTCGACCCGCGTGCCGATCTCGGTGCCGCCTATCGTCGGGCGCTCACGCTCGCCGCCGCGCTAGGCAGCGGCCTGTTGGTGCCGATGGGGTTCGAATACGCGACCCGCCGCGCGTTCGACGCCGCCCGTGCCGGCCCGCGGGATTTCGAGCGCGCGCGGCAGGAGGCGGTTCTCGATCTCACCGGCGCGGTGCGGGAGGCGAACCAGCTATCCGACCGCGTCGCGGCGCGGTGGCGCGACGGCGAGTTGCGCGCACTGACCGGACCCGACACGCGCGCCACCACCCTGCTGCGCGCCGACGCGCCCGATGTCCGTCGGGCGGCTCGGGCGCTGGTTGTCGTGGTCAACCCCGACCTGTCGCACGACGCCGTCTTGGATACCAAGCTGGTGCCGCTGCCGCCCACCGCCGGCGCCGCGTTCGGCCGACCGGAGCCCTTCAACGGCGCATTCGATGTGACGCGTCCGCTTGCCCCCGGTGAGGTCCGTCTCGCGCGGTTCGACCGCGTTCCCGACATCCTCACCCCGTGGGGACGCGGCGCGCACGCCGCCGTCGAAGCTGCCGGTGCTCCGCGCATCGCCGTCGAGGCCATCAGCCCATCGGTGGATAACGGCGCTTTTCCGGTCAAGCGCGTTGTCGGCAGCCCGGTCGTGGTCGAGGCCGACCTTATCGCCGACGGACACGAGGTTCTTGGCGCCGAACTGCTGTGGCGCTGCGGCGACGAGGCGGGATGGCGGCGCGAACCGATGCGCCTGCTGGATAATGATCGCTGGTCGGGGAGCTTCACGCCCTGGCGCGTCGGCCGCCACCTGTTCACGATCGAGGCATGGTGGGACGAGTGGGCGACGTTCCGCCGCGACCTGATCCGCAAGCGGGACGCCGGACAGGAGTTGGGGCTGGAGGCGGAGGAAGGGCGACAGTTGCTGCGCCACATCGTCCACGACGCGCCCGAGGACGCGCGTGGCGCCATCGCTGCCATCGCTGCCGCGCTCGAAGCGGCGGATACCGCCGATCGGGTCCGCATCCTGCTGGCCGACGACACCGATCGTGCAATGGTGCGCGGGCACCACCGCCCGTTCCTGACCCGCCAGGCGGAGCTGCCGCTCGATGCCGATCGCGCGCAGGCGGCGTTCGCGAGCTGGTACGAGATGTTTCCACGCTCGGCGACCGACGAACCAGCGCGGCATGGCAGCTTCGCCGACGTGGCGAAGGAGTTGCCGCGCATCCGCGCCATGGGCTTCGATGTCCTGTATTTCCCGCCTATCCACCCGATCGGCCATACCAACCGCAAGGGGCGCAACAACACGCTCGACGTCCAGCCTGATGACGTGGGCAGCCCATACGCCATTGGCGCCGAGGAAGGCGGGCACGATGCGATCCATCCGGCGCTGGGCACGTTCGAGGACTTCCGCGCCCTGCTGGAAGCCGCGCGCCAGCATGGGCTGGAACTGGCGATCGACTTCGCCATCCAGTGCTCGCTCGATCATCCCTGGATTCGCGAGCATCCGGACTGGTTCCGCTGGCGTCCCGACGGCTCCATCCGCTATGCCGAGAATCCACCCAAGAAGTATCAGGACATCGTCAATGTGGAGTTCTACGCCGATGCGGCGATTCCCGACCTCTGGCTTGCGCTGCGCGACGTCGTCCGGTTCTGGCTCGACCACGGCGTGCGCATCTTCCGCGTGGACAATCCCCACACCAAGCCGCTGCCGTTCTGGCGCTGGCTGATCGAGGATATCCGCTCCCGCGACCCCGGCGTGATCTTTCTCGCCGAGGCGTTCACCCGGCCCAAGATGATGTACCGGTTGGCCAAGGTCGGGTTCACCCAATCCTACACCTACTTCACCTGGCGCGACACGAAGCAGGAAATGACCGAATATCTGACCGAATTGAACACCCCGCCCGCACGCGACGTCTTCCGTCCGAACTTCTTCGTCAACACCCCCGACATCAATCCGATCTTCCTCCAAGGCTCGGGACGCGCCGGCTTCTTGATCCGCGCGGCGCTGGCGGCCACGCTCTCCGGACTATGGGGGGTCTATTCCGGGTTCGAGCTGTGCGAGTCCGCGCCGCTGCCCGGACGGGAGGAGTATCTCGATTCCGAGAAGTACCGAGATCCGGGTCCGCGACTGGGACGCTCCGGGCAATATCCGCGCCGAGATCGCCGCGCTGAACCGCATCCGCCGGGCCAATCCGGCGCTTCACTCGCACCTCGGGGTACGCTTCTACAATGCCCTCAACGACCAGGTGCTGCTGTTCGGTAAGCGGGGGCCGGGCGGCGGGCGTGCGATGATCCTGGTGGCGGTGAGCTTCGACCCCCATCGCGCCCAGGACGCGGCGATCGAGGTGCCGCTCTGGGAATGGGGGCTACCCGATAGCGGGGCGATCGCGGTTGAGGATCTGATGCGCGGCAACATGTGGACTTGGCAGGGCAAGTCGCAGCGCATCCGCCTTGATCCCGCCGACCTGCCCTTCGCGATCTGGCGCCTGACGCCGCCGGGCGGGGCGGCATGAACGCACCGATCGCGCGCCCGCTGCCGCTGCCCGCGGCGGATACCGAACAGTCCGATCACCTGTGGTACAAGGACGCCATCATCTATCAACTGCACGTCAAGTCGTTCTTCGATGCTAACAATGACGGCGTAGGCGACTTCGCGGGCCTGATGGCGAAGCTCGACTACATCGCCGGGCTGGGAGTGACGGTGATATGGCTGCTGCCGTTCTATCCCTCGCCGCGCCTGGATGACGGCTACGACATCGCCGATTATCGCGGGGTGCATCCCGACTATGGAACGCTGGCGGACGTGCGGCGCTTCGTGCATGCCGCGCATCAGCGCGGGCTGCGCGTCATCACCGAACTGGTGGTGAACCACACCTCCGACCAGCATCCCTGGTTCCAGCGTGCCCGCCGGGCACGGCCGGGGACCAACCACCGCGATTTCTACGTCTGGTCCGACACCGATCAGCGCTACGGTGGCACGCGCATCATCTTCCTGGACACCGAGCGGTCGAACTGGACCTGGGACGCCGAGGCCGGAGCCTATTACTGGCATCGTTTCTATTCCCACCAGCCGGATCTCAACTATGACAACCCGCGCGTGCTGCGCGAGGTGCTGTCCGTAATGCGCTTCTGGCTCGACCTCGGCGTGGACGGCCTGCGGCTTGACGCCGTCCCGTACCTCGTCGAGCGCGAGGGCACCAACAACGAGAACCTGCCCGAGACGCACGCCGTGCTGCGCAAGATCCGTGCCGCCGTGGACGCGCACTACCCGGACCGGATGCTGCTCGCCGAGGCCAACCAGTGGCCGGAGGACGTGAAGGAGTATTTCGGCGCCGGCGACGAATGCCACATGGCGTTCCACTTCCCGCTGATGCCGCGCATGTACATGGCGATCGCGCGCGAGGACCGCTTCCCAATCACCGACATCCTGCGCCAGACCCCCGATATCCCCGGATCCTGCCAGTGGGCGATTTTCCTGCGCAACCACGACGAGCTGACCCTGGAGATGGTCACCAACGCCGAGCGCGACTATCTGTGGCAAACTTATGCCGCAGATCGCCGCGCGCGTCTCAACCTCGGCATCCGCCGCCGCCTCCTGCCCCTGCTCGAACATGACCGAAGGCGGGTGGAGCTGCTGAACTACCTGTTGCTCTCGATGCCGGGCACGCCGGTGATCTATTACGGCGACGAGATCGGCATGGGCGACAACATCCACCTCGGCGACCGCGACGGCGTTCGCACCCCTCTGCAATGGTCGCCCGACCGCAACGGCGGCTTCTCGCGCGCCGACCCCGCCTCGCTCGTGCTGCCGCCGATCATGGACCCGATCTACGGCTTCGAGTCGGTGAACGTGGAGGCCCAGGACCGCGACCCGCATTCGCTGCTGAACTGGACCCGTCGCGTCCTGGCGGTGCGCCGCCAGCACCGCGCCTTCGGGCGCGGCGGGTTCCGCCTGCTCTATCCGAAGAACCGCAAGGTGCTCGCCTACCTTCGGGAGTACGGGGACGAGACGCTGCTGTGCGTGGCCAACCTGGCGCGCACGCCCCAAGCGGTGGAACTGGACCTTTCGGAGTTCGCAGGTCGCACGCCTGTCGAACTGAACGGAGGCTCGGTGTTCCCGCCGATGGGGCAACTGCCCTATCTGCTGACCTTGTCGCAGTACGGTTTCTATTGGTTCCTCCTAGCCAGGGAGGCGGAGTGGCCTTCGGGTCACACGCCCGCGCCAGAGCCCATGCCCGAATATCAGACCATCGTCGTCCGCCGATCCCTGTTCGACGCGTTGCACGACCAGCGCGGCGTGATCGAGCGTGACGTGTTGCCCGCCTACCTCTCGGTTCGGCGCTGGTACGCCGCGAAAGACCAGGCGGCAACGCAGATCCGACTGGCCGATCTGATCGACCTGCCGAACGCGGAACGCGAGCTGCTCCTGACGGAGATCGAGACCAGCAGCGCCGCGGGCGTGGCACGCTGGCTTCTGCCGCTTTCGGTGGTGTGGGAGGACGAAAACACCAGCGCGCCGCTGCCGGCGCAGCTTGCGCTGGCGCGCGTCCGGCGGGTCAGCCGGGTCGGCCTGCTGACCGACGGCTTCGCCCTGCCGGGCTTCGCTCGCGCGGTGATGCGCGGCTTCGCCGAGGGTGCGCGCGTGCCGGCCGGGAGTGGCGAGATCCGGTTCGAGCCGACCGAGCGGATGCAGGGCATGCTCCCGGCTCCGGATACCGAGATCACCTGGCTGTCGGCCGAGCAATCCAACAGCTCGCTGATCATCGGCGATGTCGCGATGGTGAAGCTGTTCCGCCGCGTTGTTGCCGGCCCGCACCCCGAGGCCGAGATGGGCCGCTATCTGACCGAGCAGGGCTTTGCGCACACGCCGGCGCTGCTGGGCGAGATGGTGCGCGTGAGCGCGGACGGCACGCGCCACACGCTCGCCGTGGCGCAGGCGTTCATCCGCAACCAGGGCGATGCCTGGACCTGGATGCTGGACTGGATGATGCGGGCCTTGTCCGACCTCCCCGCGACGGAGGATGTCGAAGCCGTGACAGCGCCCGAGAAGTTCGCCGATGGCGAGGCGATCGCCAGCGTCATCGGCCAGCGCCTGGGCGAGATGCACGCCGTGTTGGCCCGTCCGACCGAGGCTGCGGACTTCGCGCCGGAGCGCGCAAACGATGCTGTCCTGGACCGCTGGGCGCGCGATGTCGAGATCCAGATCGACGCGGCGTTACGATCCTTGGCCGGCTCGCGTGCCGCGCTGGAGCCGCAGGCCGCCGCAGAAGCGGATGCGCTGGAGCGGGCACGCGACCGACTCATTGGGACGGCAAGCGGGCTAGCCCGGCGCGGAGCCGGCGGCGCGCTGACGCGCATTCACGGTGATCTGCATCTGGGGCAGATGCTGGTCTCCTCGGGCGACGTCTACATCATCGACTTCGAAGGCGAGCCGGCGCGGCTGCTTGAGCAACGGCGTGCGAAGACCAGCCCGATGCGCGACCTCGCCGGAGTGATCCGCTCCTTCGACTACGCCGCCGCGGTGGTTCGCCGGAAAAGCCGCGAGGCGCACGCGCATCTCGCGGACGAGCGACGCGAGGCATTCCTGGCGGAGTTCCTGGACCGCGTGAACGCCTGTTTCCTCGCCGGATACCGCGCTCTCGCGCCCTCTGGTGACGACGCCACGGATGCCGCGCTGCTGCGCCTGTTCCTGATCGAAAAGGCGGCGTACGAGATTGCCTATGAGGCGGCCAACCGCCCGAGCTGGATCGATGTGCCCCTGCACGGGCTTGCGCGCATCGCCGATCAGGCACTGGCGCCGGAGCGGCGGGCGGCCGAGTGATGGACATCGCGGTTCTCCCGCCCTCGCCGCTGGACCCCATGCTGGCGGACGCGCTCGCCAACGCTCGGCTCGGCGATCCGTTCGCGGTGCTCGGCCCGCATGACGGGCCGCACGGGCGTCTGGTGCGTGCTTTTCTGCCCGGTGCCCAGCACGTCGAGGTCGTCTCGCGCGACGGCGGGCGTCTGATCGGCGCGTTATCGCAGGACGAGCCCCACGGGCTGTTCGCCGGGATCGCGGACACGACCGAGGAATATCTGTTGCGGATCCAATGGCCCGGCGCGATGCAGGAGACCGAGGACCCGTACTCGTTCGGCCTCCTGCTGGGCGATCTTGATTTGCACCTGTTCAACGAGGGCCGGCATTTCGAGCTGGCCTTCGCCATGGGCGCGCGGCCGATGACCGTTGATGGCGTACCCGGCGTGCGCTTTGCCGTCTGGGCGCCGAACGCGCGCGCGGTGTCCGTGGTGGGCGACTTCAATATCTGGGACGCAAGGCGGCACCCGATGCGGTCGCGCCATGGTGCCGGGGTGTGGGAGCTGTTCGTGCCGCGCATCGGCCCGGGGATAAAGTACAAGTTCGCGATCGTCGGGCCGGACGGGACGCATCTGCCGCTGAAAGCCGACCCGCTCGCCCGCCAGACCGAGGCGCCGCCCGCGACCGCTTCCGTGGTCGCCGACTGCATCCCCTTCGCATGGGGCGACGAGGCATGGATGGCCGGGCGCGCGGAACGGCAGCGGGCCGGCGCACCAATCGCCATCTACGAGGTCCATCCTGGCTCATGGCTGCGGCCCGCGGCAGACGATCCCACACGCTTCCCATGCTGGGACGACCTGACCGAGCGGCTGGTGCCGTACGTAAAGGACATGGGCTTCACCCATGTGGAGATGCTGCCTGTCACCGAGCATCCGTTCACCGGCTCCTGGGGCTATCAGCCGCTGTCGCTGTTCGCGCCCAGCGCGCGCTTCGGCCCGCCCGAAGGCTTCGCCCGCTTCGTCGATGCCTGTCATCGCGCCGGCATCGGCGTCATCATCGATTGGGTGCCGGCGCATTTCCCGACCGATGCGCACGGCCTCGCGCGCTTCGACGGCACCGCGCTCTACGAGCATCTCGATCCGCGCGAGGGATACCATCAGGACTGGAACACCTACATCTACAATCTCGGCCGGCGTGAAGTGCAAGGCTTCCTGATCGCCAGCGCGATCCACTGGCTGGAGCATTATCACGTGGACGGCCTACGGGTGGATGCGGTCGCCTCCATGCTCTACCGCGACTACAGCCGCGCCGCGGGCGAGTGGATCCCCAATATCTATGGCGGACGCGAGAACCTCGAAGCGATCGGCTTCCTGCGTCACCTCAACAGCGTGGTGCCCGAACGCTGCCCCGGCGCCATCACCGTTGCCGAGGAATCCACCGCATGGCCCGGCGTCACGCGCGCCGTGGCCGAAGGCGGGCTCGGATTCGACTACAAGTGGAACATGGGCTGGATGCACGACACGCTCCGCTACATGGAGCAGGACCCGATCCATCGCCGCTGGCATCACAACGAGATGACTTTCGGGCTGATGTACGCGTTTTCGGAGCGGTTCGTGCTGCCGCTGTCGCATGACGAGGTGGTGCATGGGAAAGGCTCGCTGATCGGCAAGATGCCAGGCGACGCTTGGCAGCGCATGGCCAATCTGCGCGCCTATTTCGGGTTCATGTGGACCCATCCGGGCAAGAAGCTGCTGTTCATGGGCGGCGAATTCGCCCAGGAGCGGGAATGGAGCCACGACCGCGAGCTCGACTGGTCGCTGCTGGAGAACCCCGCCCATCGCGGCCTGCAGCGCCTGGTGCGCGATCTGAACCATCTCTATGGGCAGGAGCGCGCGCTGCACGAATACGACGCGCACCCGGCCGGTTTTCGCTGGGTGGTGGGCGACGACAGCGCCAATTCCGTCTTCGCCTATCTCCGGTTCGGCGCGGGCGACGTGCCGCCGGTGCTCGCGGTGTGCAACATGACCCCGGTGCCTCGCGCGGATTATCGCATTGGGGTGCCGCAGGGCGGGGTCTGGCGCGAGGTGCTGAACTCCGATTTCGAGTATTACGGCGGCGGCGGCCTCGGCAATGGCGGCGGCGTGCAGGCCGAACCGATGCCGGCCCATGGCGAGGAGCAATCGCTCGCGCTGCTTCTGCCGCCGCTAGCAACCGTGCTGTTCCGCGCCGGCGGATAGTCAATGACGCGCTCGGGCCTTCGTGACGATTCGGCCGTTTCCTGACACCCTCCTTCCCGGCCGCAACCACCCGCTCGGCGCGAGCTGGGACGGGCGCGGCGTCAACTTCGCCGTATTCTCCGCGCACGCCGAGCGTATCGATCTGTGCCTGTTCGATGCGACCGGCCGGCGCGAGACCGGGCGCTTCGTGCTGCCCGAGTATACCGACCAGGTCTGGCACGGGTACCTCCCCGAGGCCGGACCCGGCACTGTGTACGGGCTGCGCGCCTTCGGCCCCTATGAGCCGGAGCGCGGCCACCGGTTCAATCCGCACAAGCTGCTCCTCGATCCCTATGCGCGTGCGCTGCGGGGCGTGATCCACTGGTCCGACGCGCTATACGGCTTCCGCACGCATTTAAGTCGGGAGGACCTGTCCTACGACCGTCGCGACAGCGCGGCTTTCATGCCAAAGGCCGTGGTGACCGACGATGCCTTCACCTGGGGCGATGATCGGCCGCCCGACGTGGCCTGGTCCGACACGGTGATCTACGAGACGCATGTGCGCGGCCTGACGATGCTGCGCGACGACATCGCGCCCGACCTGCGCGGCACATTCGCGGCGCTGACGGACCCGCGGATCATCGACCACCTGCTGCGCCTTGGGATCACCGCGATCGAGCTGCTGCCAGTCCAAGCCATCGGGCAGGACCGGTTCCTAGTGCAGCGGGGCCTGCGCAACTACTGGGGCTACAACACACTCGGCTTCTTCGCTCCGGAGCCCGCCTACCTTGCGAGCGACGGTGCCCACGAAATGCGTCGGGCGGTGCGCCGCCTGCATGCCGCTGGGATCGAGGTGGTCCTCGACGTCGTGTACAACCACACTGCCGAGGGCGGCGAGACGGGGCCGACGCTGTCGTGGCGCGGGCTGGACAATGCCAGCTACTATCGGTTGGCCCACGACGACGCACGTCGCTGCTTTGACGTGACCGGGACCGGCAACACGCTGAACCTGTCGCATCCGCGCGTGCTGCAGATGGTGATGGATTCGCTCCGCCACTGGGCGCAGTCCTACCATGTCGATGGATTCCGCTTCGACCTCTCGGTCGCACTGGGTCGGGAGGCGCATGGCTTCGATCCTGGTGCCGGGTTCTTCGACGCGATCCGTCAGGACCCGGTGCTGGCACGCCTGAAGCTGATCGCCGAACCCTGGGATGTCGGCCCCGGCGGCTACCGGCTGGGCCAGCACCCGCCGGGATTCGCGGAATGGAATGACCGCTTTCGCGACGGGGTGCGCCGGTTCTGGCGCAACGATCCCGGCCAGCGGCCCGAACTGGCCGCCCGGCTCGCCGGCTCGCGCGATATCGTCGGCCACTCCGGACGCCGGCCCTGGGCTTCGATCAATTACGTAGCCTGCCATGACGGCTTCACCCTGGCCGACCTCGTCGCTTATGAGCTGAAGCGGAATGAAGCCAACGAGGAGGGGAATCGCGACGGCAGCGACACAAACTGGTCGTGCAATTGGGGGATCGAAGGGCCGACGAGCGATCCCGCCATCAGCGCGCGACGCGCGCGCGTGAGACGGGCCATGCTGGCCAGCGTGTTCTTCTCCGACGGCACGCCGATGCTGCTGGGGGGCGACGAATTCGGCCGCGGACAGGCCGGCAACAACAATCCCTACTGCCAAGACAACGAGATGTCGTGGTTCGACTGGGGCGACGCGGCTTCGCCCGAGGGACTGGCCTTCATCACCTTCACTGAGCGGCTGGTCGCGCTGCGGCGTGCCCATCCGGCCCTGCGCTGGCCGCACTACCGGACCGGCCGGCACGAGCTGACGCCCGAGCTGCGCGATATAGACTGGTTCGACGAGCAAGGCCGTGCGATCACGCCAGAAGCATGGAACAATCCCGAGGAGCGGACGTTGGTCCTGCGCCGCGCGGCGCGGCTCCCTGACGGGCGAGTGCCAATGCTTACGATGATGCTGAACCCCACGGGCGAGGATCGCGTCTTTGCCCTGCCCCCGCCGCACCTGCCGGCGCGCCTCCTGCTCGACACGGCCACGCCCGAGGCGGCCGAGCATGACCTGGGCCCGGGCGCGCGTGAGGTCGCGGTGCGCGCGCACGCGGTCGTGCTGCTGCTGAGCGACGGAGCGGGGGTCGGGCGATGACCTACCGGTTCGCGCGCGACCTCGGCTTCGGCGCCACCCTGCTGGAAGGCGGGCGCACGCGCTTCCGTCTGTGGGCGCCCGCCCAGCGGGAAGTCGCGCTGGTTGTCGAAGGCGCCGATCCGATGCCGATGCGGCGCGAGGCGGACGGCTGGTTCGCCGTGGAGGCCGCTTGCGGCGCCGGCATGCGATACCGCTACCGCATGGACGACGGCACGCTGGTTCCGGACCCGGCCTCGCGATTCCAGCCCGAGGATGTGCATGGGCCGAGCCAGGTCGTCGATCCGCGCGCCCATGCCTGGAAGCACGGGGCGTGGCAGGGCCGACCGTGGCACGAGACGGTGATCTACGAGGCCCATGCCGGCTGCCTGGGCGGCTTCCAGGGCGTTGCGCGCGCCCTGCCGACGCTCAAGAATCTCGGCGTCACCGCCGTCGAGCTGATGCCGATCGCCGATTTCCCCGGCCGCCACAACTGGGGCTATGACGGCGTGCTGCCGTTCGCGCCCGATAGCGCCTATGGCACACCGGAGGAGCTGAAGGCGCTGGTCGATGCCGCGCACGGGCTCGGCATGATGATGTTCCTCGACGTCGTGTATAACCATTTCGGCCCGGACGGAAACTATCGCGGCCTGTACGCACCTCAGTTCTTTCGCGACGACCTCCACACACCCTGGGGCGGCGCGATCGATTTCCGCCGGCCCGAGGTCCGGGACTTCTTCACCCAGAACGCGCTCTATTGGCTGAACGAGTATCGCTTCGACGGGCTGCGCCTGGACGCGGTGCATGAGATCTCCGAACCCGACTGGCTCGACGAGATGGCCGATGAGGTACGTCGGGTGGGTGGATCGACCCGACAGGTCCACCTCGTCCTGGAGAACGAGCGCAACGAGGCGAGCCATCTGCGCCGCGACATCGACGCGCAGTGGAACGACGACGGGCATCATGCCTTCCATGTGCTGCTGACCGGCGAGGATGCCGGCTACTACAAGGACTATGCCGAAGCCGGATCCGCCGGGCTGGCGCGCGTCATGGCCGAGGGGTTCTTCTTCCAGGGGCAGGTCTCGCAGCATCGCGGCAAGCCGCGCGGCACACCGAGCAAGGACCTGCCCACCACCGCCTTCGTGCTGTTCCTGCAGAATCACGATCAGGTGGGCAATCGCGCCTTTGGCGAGCGCCTGACCCGGCTCGCCGAGCCGGCCGCGCTGGAGGCGGCGATCGCGGCGCAGTTCCTGTGCCCGCAGATTCCGATGCTGTTCATGGGCGAGGAAGTCGCATCGCCCACGCCGTTCCTGTTCTTCACCGACCATAACCCGGAACTCGGCAAGCTGGTCCGCGAAGGCCGGCGCAAGGAGTTCGCCCATTTCTCCGAGTTCTCCAACCCCGGGAAGCGCGAGCGCATCCCTGATCCCAATGCCGCATCCACCTTCGAGGCCTCGATCCCCCGCCCGGACCCGGCGCTGGGCGAGCACCGGCGCGCGCTCTATCAGCGCCTGATCGCGCTCCGCATGCGCGAGATCGCGCCCGATATCGAACGCGCACGCGCCATCGAAGCCCGCCCGCTGGGCACTGCCGCGGTGGAGGCGCGCTGGCGGCTGGGCGATCGCGGCGTGCTCACGCTGGCGGTTAACCTGGGTGCCGCCCCCGTCCCGCTCGCGCCGCCAACCGGGCGGCTGCTGTTCGCCGGGCCGGACGTGGCGGGCGGTCGCGCGGGCGCGGGCGAACTTCCTGGTCATTCATGCGTGGCCTTCCTGGATCACGCGGCATGACGGGCGAGGATGACGGGCTCCGTGCGCTGGCCGAGGCGGCCGGCGTCGCGGTCGACTGGCGCAACTACGCCGGGGAGCCGCGCAAGGTGGCGCCTGACGCGCTGCGCCGCGTACTGGCCGCGCTCGGCCTTCCGTCCGACACCCGTGACGATATCGCTGAAAGCCGCCGGCGCCTCGCGCCCGTGTCGGGGATCGCCGGGCTGCCGCCGCTGGTGACGACGACCGCTGGGATGACCACCCGCCTGCCGCTCGGCGGCGATGCAGCGCGCCACGCGCTGCTTCTCACCGAGACAGGGAGCGAGCGGGAAATCCGCCTGCGCCCATCTCGCAACGGTGTCGAGATGCCGGTTGTCTCAGAGCCGGGCTATCACCGGCTTCTGATCGGCGAGCGGGAGATCGTGCTGGCGGTCGCACCCGAGCGCGCGACCGACGCCGGGGAATTGACCGAGGGCGCGCGTCCGTGGGGACTGGCAGCACAGGTTTATGGACTGCGTCGGGGGGGCGATGGCGGCATCGGCGATGCCGAATGCGTGGCCCAGCTTGCCGAGTCCGCGGCGCGCCTAGGGGCCGACATGCTGGCGCTCAGCCCCGTCCACGCGCTATTCCCCGCCGAGCCGCACCGGTTCGGCCCGTACTCCCCCTCCAGTCGGCTGTTTCTCAACCCGCTCCATGCCGCGCCGGCACTGTTGTTCGAGCCGGCCCGCATTGCCGCCGCAGCGGCGCAGGCCGGGGTGGCGGATGAGCTGGCGCGGCTGGAGAGACTGGCGCTGATTGACTGGCCGGCCGCGACGCATGCCAAGCTGGCGGTGCTGCGCGCGCTGTTCGCCCAGTTCTCGGCCGACAGCGGCATCCCGGATGCGTTGCGCGCCGACTTCGCTCAGTTCCAGGCGGACGGGGGCGGGTTGCTCGCTTCTCACGCCCGCTTCGAGGCGTTGCAGGCCGAGCAGGTCGCGCGCGACCCGGGGCGCGGCGACTGGCGAAGCTGGGCCAGCGATCTGCGGGACGCGCATGGACCTACGGTGGCCGCCTTCGCGCAGGCGCATCGGCGCGAAGTGCTGTTTTACACGTTCCTGCAATGGGTCGCCGATCGTTCGCTCAACGAGGCGCAGCAGCGGGCCCGCCGGGCGGGAATGCGGGTCGGGCTCGTCGCCGACCTGGCCGTGGGCATGGACCCGTCGGGCAGCCACGCCTGGAGCCGGCCGGGCGATGTTCTGAACGGGCTGGCGATCGGCGCCCCGCCCGACCTGTTCAATCCGAACGGGCAGCAATGGGGCATCACCTCCTTCTCGCCCCATGCGCTGCGCGGCGGAGGCTTCGCGCCGTTCCTGGCCACGCTGCGTGCCGCGCTGCGCAACGCGGGCGGGGTGCGGATCGATCACGCCATGGGGTTGCAGCGTCTGTGGGTGGTCCCGGACGGCGCCTCGCCCGCCGACGGCGCCTACCTCAATTACCCGCTGACCGACATGCTGCGCCTGCTGGCCCTGGAATCGCACCGCCACCGCGCGGTCGTGGTGGGCGAGGATCTCGGGACCGTGCCGGAGGGATTTCGCGACGCCCTTGACGAGCACGGGACCTACGGGATGCGCGTGCTGTGGTTCGAACGCGGCGACGAGGGATTTACCGAGCCGGCGCGATGGGACCGGGGCGCGATGGCCATGACCTCCACCCACGATCTGCCGACCTTGGCCGGCTGGTGGCAGGGCGCGGATATCGCACTGCGCGCCGAGCATGGCGTGCTCGGCCCCGATCAGCGGCGCGGGGATCTCGAAGCCGAGCGCGACACCGACCGCGCCGCGCTCTGGCAGGCTATCACCCATTCCGGTGCCGCCGCCGGTCCACCGCCCGCCGAGACTGAGCGCTTCGTGGATGCCGCCCTGCGCCACGTTGCCAGCTCGGCTTGCGCACTCTGTCTGCTGCCGCTGGAGGACGTGCTCGGCCATATCGAGCAGCCCAACCTCCCCGGCACGATCGACGAGCATCCCAACTGGCGGCGGCGGACGCCGGGGCCGGCCGCCGATCTGCTCGACGCTCCCGCCCCTGCCCGGCGGCTGGAGGCGGTCGCGGCGGCGCGGGGGCGGGAGGCCCAGCCATGACCGCGCCCCGCGCGACCATGCGGGTGCAGCTCCACAAGGGCTTCGCCTTCGATGACGCCGCGCGCCTCGCGCCCTACATCGCCCGCTTCGGCGCCAGCCATCTCTATTCCTCCCCGATCCTGACGGCACGCGCCGGCTCGATGCACGGCTACGACGTGGTCGATCCGACCAGGGTCAATCCCGAGCTTGGGGGTGAGGAGGCGTTCCGGCGCATGGTGGCCGCGCTGCGCGCCGAGCGACTGGGCCTGATTGTGGACATCGTGCCCAACCACATGGCGATCGGCCGCGAGAACCCCTGGTGGCAGGACGTGCTGCGCCACGGCCGCGCCAGCCGGCACGGCGACGTGTTCGACATCGACTGGCACCCGGACAACCCGCTGCTAGACGGCAAGGTGCTGCTGCCGGTGCTCGGCAAGCCGTACGGCGAAGCTTTGGCGGACGGCGAAATCCGGTTGGCGCGCAGCGCCTCGGGCGTGGAGGCGCGCTACTTCGAGAATGTCTTTCCGATCCGGCCCGAGGATGAGGTCGAGATCGCCGCGCTCGGTCTCGACGCCTATGACCCGGCCGATGAGGCCGGCCGCGCGCGGCTGCACCGGGTACTGGAGCGCCAGCATTACCGTCTCGCCTTCTGGCGCACCGCCGCCGACGAGATCAACTGGCGGCGTTTCTTCGACATCAACGAGCTGGCGGGCGTGCGCGTCGAGGAGACGCTTGTTTTCGAGGCGACGCACGCCACGCTGTTCCGCCTCTATGCCGAGGGACTGATCGACGGGATGCGCGTCGATCACGTGGATGGCCTTTCCGATCCGCGTGGCTACTGCCGGCGCCTGCGCGCACGGCTGACGGAACTGGAACAGAGCCGGCCGGCGGGTGCCCCACCGGGGCCGGCCTACCTGGTTGTCGAAAAGATCCTCGGCGTCGGCGAGCACTTGGCCGAGGACTGGGACGTGGACGGCACCAGCGGTTACGATTTCATGGATGTTGTCAGCGCCGTGCAACACGATCCCGACGCGGCCCCCGCCCTGTCGGGACTATGGGGGGCGCTCTCGGGTCGCTCGCCCGACTTCAAGCCGGAGGAGGTGGGCTCCAGGCGCGAGATTCTGGACAGCGGCTTCGCCGCCCAGCTCGATGCCGCTGTGGGCGCGCTGCACCGGGTCGCGCTGCTCGATCCGGCGACCCGGGACGTCTCCCGCCCGGCGATCCGGCGCGCGCTGACCGAATTGCTGGCCCATTTCCCCGCCTATCGGAGCTACGCCGCCGTCGACCAGCACCCGTCCGGGGACGAGGCCACGTTCACCCGTGCGCTGGAAGCCGCCAGTTCTGAACGCGGACCGGCGCGGCCCGAAGTGATGCGGCTGATCGTCTCCTGGCTCAGCGCGCCCGACGACCCTGCCCGGCGTATCGCGGCGACGCGGTTCCAGCAGCTCAGCGCACCAGTCGCGGCGAAGGCGGTCGAGGATACCGCCTTCTATCGCTACGGCCGCTTGCTGTCGCGCAACGACGTGGGCTTCGATGCGGCCCGCCTGGGCAGCGAACCCGCCGAGTTCCACCGGCTCGCGCTGGAGCGCCGCGCGCACTTCCCGGATTCGATGCTGGCCACCGCGACCCATGACCACAAGCGCGGCGAAGATGTGCGCGCGCGTCTCGCGGTACTCTCGGAGTGTCCGGAGGCATGGGAAGGCGCGCTGCACGGCTGGATGGAGCGGAACCGGCGCCACCGCGCCGCCGCCGATGCGCCGTCACCGGGCGACGAGATCATGCTGTACCAGATGATCGTCGGTGCCTGGCCGACGACCCTGGATGCAGCGGATCGGGCGGGACGTCGCGCCTTCGCCGAGCGGCTCGCCGGCTGGCAGGAGAAGGCGCTGCATGAGGCGAAGCTGCGCACCAGCTGGACTTCGCCGGATCCTGGGTACGAAAGGGCCGCGCGCGGCTTCCTGGATGCGGTGATGAACGATGACGGCCTGGCCCCTGAACTGACCGCCTTCGTGGATCGGATCGGGCCGGCCGGAGCCATCAACGGACTGGCCCAGGCGGTGCTGAAGCTGACCGTGCCGGGCGTGCCGGACTTCTACCAGGGCACCGAGTTCTGGGACCAGAGCCTGGTCGATCCCGACAACCGGCGCCCGGTCGATTTCGCCGCGCGCGAGGCAGCCCTCGAATCCGCGACCCCGCCGATCGATCTGGCGAGAACCTGGCGCGATGGGCGGGTGAAGCAGGCCGTCATCGCGCGCGTCCTGGAGCTACGCCGACGAGCCCCGGCGCTGTTCGCGCGCGGCGAGTATGTCCCGCTCGCCGCGGTCGGGTCCTGCGCCAAGCATGTGGTGGCCTTTGCTCGCCGCCACGAGGAAGCCGCGCTGCTCGTCATCGCGCCGCGCCTGCCGCTCGGGCTCATGGACGCATCCGGCTCGCTCCTGATTCCGCCAGAGGCCTGGGCGGGCACCGCGATCGAACTGCCCCGCTGGCTGGGTGGGCGCCGACTAGGTGACGTGATCGGCGGGGCCGAAGTCCGCGCCGACGCACGGCTTGCCCTGGGCGCGGTCCTGAACGCCTTTCCGATGGCTGTGCTGGCCGGCTGAATTCACCCGGCTCTCACGTTCGGTTCCCGACTCGCACGACTCGGGGTGCGCGGCTATTGTCCGCCGCCGCTTGGCCCGACGTTCCGGATTTCGCGGTGCGTCCCTCGAGTTGGGATTTTTCTGGGAGACCGCAGCTTGTCCCGAATTCGCGCCTCGCTGCTTGTTGCCGCGTGCGTTCTGCCCATGATCCAGGTCGCGGATGCGGTCGCCCAGGGGACGGCCGCGCATGGCCCTGTCCAGACCCGCGCTCGCACCCATCCGGCGACGACGCGGCCGCCGTCCGGCGTCATCGAGGCAATCAGGGTCGAGGGCAATCGGCGAATCGACGCGAGCACGATCCGCTCCTACATGCTGGTCCAGCCCGGCCAACCCTTCGACCCCGCGCAGATCGACCGCAGCCTGAAGACGCTCTACGCCACCGGGCTGTTCCAGGATGTCAGCATCACCCCGCAGGGCGATACGCTGGTCGTGCGCGTGGTGGAGAATCCGATCGTCAACCGGGTCGTGTACGAGGGCAACCACGTCCTGACCGACGATCAGCTGAACGGCGTCACCCAGTTGCGCGCGCGTTCGGTGTTCACGCCAGCTGCCGCCGAGGCCGACCGCAAGCGCATCCTCGATGCCTACGCCGCGCGCGGACGCTACGATGCGACGGTCGAGCCGGAGATCATCCGCCTGCCCGAGAATCGCGTGAACCTCGTCTTCCGTATTCACGATGGTCCCGAGACGCTGATCAGCCGCATCGTGTTCGTCGGCAATCACGCCTATGGCGAAGGAACGCTGGCGGACGTCGTCAACAGCCGCCCGCAGCGGTGGTGGGCGTTCCTGTCCACCGCGGACCAGTACACCGCCGAGAAGCTCGGCTTCGACAAGGAGTTGCTACGCCGCTTCTATCTCAGCCACGGCTACGTCGATTTCGAGGTGACGAACGCGACCGCCGAGCTGGCCCCCGACCGCAAATCGTTTTTCCTGACCTTCGTGCTGCACGAGGGCGAGCGTTACCGGGTCGGCAAGATCGCCATTTCCTCGCAGCTTCGCGGGGTCACGCCCGAGCAGCTCCGCGCCGACCTGAAGCTGGCGCAGGGCGACTGGTATGACGGCGATGCCGTCGGCCGCACGGCCGACGCGATGGAGAATGACGTGCGCACGCGCGGCTACGCCTTCGTGCAGGTGACGCCGCGCATCGAACGCGACCCGAAGACCCACACCGTCGCGCTCGCCTTTGATGTGACCGAAGGGCCGCGCGTCTTTGTCGAGCGCATGGACATCACCGGCAACACCACGACCCAGGACAAGGTGATCCGGCGCGAATTTCGGATCGCCGAGGGCGACGCCTACAATCAGGAGCTGCTGCGCCGTTCGCGCCAGCGGCTGCAAGACCTGAACTACTTCAACAACGTGACGATCACCACCGCCCCGGGCTCGGCGCCCGACAAGGCGATCATCACGACGAACGTGGAGGAGAAGGCGACCGGCGAATTCAGCGTGGGCGGCGGCTACTCGACCGACGCGGGATTCCTGCTGTCCACCGGCATTCGCCAGAGCAATTTCCTCGGCACGGGAATCGATGCCGGCATCAATGGCGTGCTGGCCCAGAAACAGAGCTCGATCAATCTCTCCGTAAACGACCCCTACTTCCTGGACCGCAACCTATTGCTGGGAGGCGACGCGTTCCTGATTCAGACCAACACCCTCGGCGTCGAGCCGTATAACGAGCGGCGGGTCGGCACGACGGTCCGCCTCGGCTACGACGTGAACGAGCATCTTCGCCAGGTATGGAGCTACTCGCTCGTCAACCGGACCGTGTACGACGTAACGACGAACGACTTCTTCATCACGAGCCAGGCGGGCTCCTCGCTGCTGTCGCAGATCAGCCAGGTGGTGACACTCGACTATCGGGACAGCCGGCTGGCGCCGCACACCGGCTATCTGCTCTCTCTCGGCACCGACCTTGCCGGATTCGGCGGCAATGCGCGGTTCGCGCGCACGCGGTTGGACGGGGCCTACTACATCCCGCTCGACTTCCTGACCGGCAATACCGACTGGGGCATCGCGCTGTCAGCTGGCGCCGGTTATCTGTTCAACCTCGGCAAGCAGGAATTGGTGATCGACCGCTTCTACCTGGGAGGCGACAATCTGCGCGGCTTCGAGATCGGCGGCGCCGGCCCGCATGTCCTCAATGCCGATGGAAGCGTCGATTCCGTTGGCGGGCGTTTCATCTACACGCAATCCACCGAGCTGCGCTTCCCGCTGCCGGTGCCGCAGGATCTGGGGATTACGGGGCGGGCATTCGTGGATGTCGGCTCGCTGACCCAAGGCACCTTCGAGTTCCGCGCGTTGCCAGGGCGCTCCCGGCGGAGTATGTCCACAAGTTATTCAGAGCGCCGCACCGCGCATCGGCGCCGGCGTCGGCGTGTCCTGGCGCACGCCGTTCGGCTTGATCAACATTGATCTGGCGCCTTTTGTGATCAAGCAGAAATACGACCAGACGCAGATCTTCCGATTTGGCTTCGGCACGAGGTTCTAGTGGCACCCTACCGCCTTCCCATTGCGGCCCTGCTTGCGGGCGCTGCCGTTTTTCTAACCCAGCAGGCGATTGCTCAGGGCGCGAGCAGTGAGCAATCCGGCGGCAGTCCCGCCTGGTTCATACCGAACCAGCCGAAAGCTGCCGCGCCCCGGCCGGCTGCGCGCGCGCAGGCTGCCCGACCGGCCGAAGCGGCTCCGGAAGCGTCGGATCTGACTTCGGCGGCAACGCAAGGCGAGCCGCCGCCGAGCCCAGTGCAGGTGCAGCTTCCGCCGCCGCCGACGATCCCCGATGTGCCGCGCGGGGCGATGCCGCCGGCGGCGGTACTCGGTGTGCTGTCGATTCCCGACGCGCTGCGCGCCTCCACGGCATATATCCAGGCCGACAAGATAATGGCCGAGCGGCGTCAGAAACTGAATGAGGATGCGCAGAAGGAGCAGATTGCGCTGCGCGACCTTGGCCAGCAGCTCGCCACCGACCGTGCCAAGATGACCGCCGACCAGATTCGCGCGAGAGAGCGCGAGTTGCAGGATCGCATCGCTGAGTTGCGGCGCAAGTTCAGCGAGCGCGGACGCATCATCCAGGACGCCAGCCAGTACGCCCTGGCACAGATCGAGCGCACGCTAGGCGATGTGGTGCAGCGGGTCGCGGCCTCGCGCGGCATGAACATCGTGCTGCAGCGCGCCGAAGTGGCGCTGAACCAGGCGGAGTTCGATATCACCCAGCAGGTCGCGGAGCTTCTGAATAAGACGCTGCCGTCAGTGCAGATCCCACCCGAGGGTGTCGAGCCAGTCGCCATCGCGCCGACCGCCTCCGCCGCGCCGGCCGCGAAACCCGTCGCGGCGACCGCGCAGAGGCCGGCCGCTTCCGCCGCCGTGAGCCATTCCCAGCAGCATCGCTGAGCCCGGACCGCGGCGTGACGCGGGAAGGAATTGGCCTGCCGGGCGATCCGCGGTTCTTCGCCCGAACCGGCCCGCACAGCGTCAGCACCGTCGCGGCGACGGCGGCCGGCGAGGCGTCGGGAGACCTGACGCGGATGCTGGCCGGCATTGCCCCCTTGGGCGTCGCCGGACCGGAGCACGTGAGCTATCTCGACAACCCACGCTATGCCGACGCGCTCGCCGCGACGCGCGCCGGGGCCGCCCTGGTGCCGGGCAGGGCCGCTGTCCGCGTGCCACCAAGCACCGTTGCGATAGTGTGCGCCGAGCCGGGGCTCGCCTGGATCAAGGTGGCAGCGCTGTTTCACCCAGCGCCGCCTGCTCGCCCCGGCGTGCATCCCTCGGCGGTGGTCGACCCGACGGCCCGCGTCGATCCCAGCGCCGAGGTGGGTCCATTGGTGGTGATCGGTGCGCGCGCGGAGGTCGGGCCGCGGTGCCGGATCGCTGCTGGTGCGGTGATCGGCGAGGCCGTCGTGATCGGCCCCGACTGCCGGATCGCCGCATCGGCGAGTCTCACCCACGCACTGCTCGGCGCCCGGGTCGTGGTGCATCCTGGCGCGCGGATCGGCCAGGAGGGGTTCAGCCTTGTATCGGGGCCTGATGGGCCCCGCACCTTGCCGCAACTCGGTCGCGTGATCGTGCAGGATGATGTCGAGATCGGCGCCAATACCACGATTGACCGCGGCGCGCTCTCCGACACGGTGATCGGCGCCGGCTCGCGCCTCGACAATCTGGTTCAGGTCGGGCACAACGTCCGGATCGGGCGGTGTTGCGTCATTGTCGCGCAGGTCGGGATCTCTGGATCGACAGTCCTTGAAGACTTCGTGACCGTCGCCGGCCAGGTGGGAATGGCAGGGCATCTCAGGATCGGCCGGGGCGCGCGCATCGGCGCACAGGCAGGGGTCATGGCGGACCTGCCCCCCGGTGCGGAGGTGGTGGGCTCCCCGGCTCAGCCGGCCCGCGCATTCTTTCGCCAGGTCGCATTGCTGCGCCGGCTCTCGCGCAAGAGCAGGGACGGCACCGACAACGAGGGCACGGGCTAGCGATGGACGCGACTGCGACGGAGCAGACCGAAGGGACAGGCAAGCTCGCCGTGGCTGACGTCGCGCGGATCATGCAGGCGATCCCGCACCGCTATCCGTTTCTGATGATAGATCGCGTCGTTGATGTCGTGCGGGACCAATCCGCCACCGGTATCAAGAACGTGTCCGTCAACGAGCCGTTCTTCCAGGGCCACTTCCCCAAGCACCCGGTGATGCCCGGCGTGCTCATCATCGAGAGCATGGCGCAGACCGCGGCCGTGCTGGTGGTCGAGACCCTGGGCGCCGGGGCCGCCGGCAAGGTGGTCTACTTCATGTCGATCGACGGCGCGAAGTTCCGCCGCCCCGTCGTGCCAGGCGATCAGTTGCGAATCGAGGTCCGGAAGCTGCGCCATCGCGGCGATGTATGGAAGTTCCATGCCGTGGCTCGCGTTCAGGACACCGAAGTTGCCGAGGCGACTTATGCCGCCATGATCATGGATAGCCAGGGCTGAAACAACGGCGGAATCCAGGCGATACAGTCTGTTACAAGCCGGCGTGCGTAACACGCGGCAACAATGATTGAGTTCCCCAACCATCTTCGCGTGCTTAGCCTCGCGACCGTCGCCGAAAGAGCTCATCCATGGACGCCCTGG
Organism: uncultured Pseudomonadota bacterium; assembly: GCA_963830565.1. Taxonomy (GTDB): domain Bacteria; phylum Pseudomonadota; class Alphaproteobacteria; order Acetobacterales; family Acetobacteraceae; genus DATFDN01. Next base: position 137,298 of record CAWHMO010000005.1, on the reverse strand, counting down.
CCGCCCCCTTCGAGCCTCGATCAATGCGCAGCGAGATCCATCCGACCGCGATCGTCGCGCGCGGCGCCGAGTTGGGGCTTGGCGTGCGCATCGGGCCGTTCTGCACGGTTGGCCCGCACGCGGTGATCGAGGACGGCGCGCGGCTGGTGTCCCATGTCGTGGTGGACGGCCACGCTTGCATCGGCTGCGAGGCGATCCTGTATCCGTTCTGCACAGTGGGGCTGGAGCCGCAGGATCTCAAATACCGTGGCGAGCCGACACGATGCGAAATCGGTCCCCGCACACAGATTCGCGAGCATTGCACGGTTCACCGCGGCACTGCCAGCGGCCGCGGCGTCACCAACGTCGGCGCGGACTGCATGTTGATGGCGGTCGCGCATGTGGCGCACGACTGCGCCATTGGCGACCACGTTATCATCGCCAACAACGTGGTGATGGGCGGTCATGTCAGCATCGCCGAGCACGCGGTGATCGGTGGCGCGGCGGCACTGCACCAGTATGTGCGGATTGGCCGCGCCGCGATGGTGGGCGGGGTCTCGGGGGTAGAGGCCGATGTCCCCCCCTTTGCCAGCGTGATCGGCAACCGCGCGCGTCTGGCTGGGCTGAACGTCGTCGGCCTGAAGCGCCGCGGCTTCAACAAGGCGCAGATCCAGCGTCTGCGTGCCGCGTACCAGCTGCTGTTCTCGTCGGGGGGCGTATTCGCACAGCGTCTGGAGGAGGCTCGCGCGCTGCATGGCGAGGACCGTCTGGTGGCCGAACTAATCGCCTTCATCGAGGCTCCGAGCCATCGGGGCCTGATCCGCAGCACGCCGGCCTCCGGCTGAGCGACCGCCTTCCCAATCCCTCCCGCAAGGGCGGTCTAACCAACGGCGGCCGATGCGGCGCGGGTCGATGTCGGTAAGGGGATGCTTTTTCTATCTCTCGATCATCGTCCGGATCTTGGTGGCCAGCGTATCCAGCGCGAACGGTTTGGCCAGCATTTCCATCCCAGCTTCCAGAACGCCATTGGCGATTATGGCATTGTGCGCATAACCCGTGATGAACAGCACCTTCAAATTCGGGCGCTTCTCTCGCGCGGCATCGGCGAGCTGACGCCCGTTCATCCCGGGAAGCCCTACGTCGGTGACCAGAAGGTCCACGCGGGCCATTGATTGGAGGACGCGCAGACCCGAAGGCCCATCAGCCGCCTCCAATGCGCCGTAGCCAAGCTCCGCCAGCACTTCGAGGATAAGCGCCCGCACGACCGCCTCGTCCTCGACCACCAGCACTATCTCGCCTGTTTCGGCTCGCGGTACTTCGATGCGACCTGTCGCATCGGTTTCCGGCTCCGCGCTGTCGTGATGGCGAGGCAGGTAAAGCCGTACTGTCGTGCCCTGCCCTTCCTCGCTGTAAATGCGTACGTGCCCCTCGGATTGTTTGACGAAGCCGTAGAGCATCGAGAGGCCGAGGCCCGTGCCCTGTCCGATCGGCTTGGTAGTGAAGAACGGATCGAAGGCGCGTGCCACCACGTCAGGCGGCATTCCGGTTCCGGTATCGGTGACCGAGAGCGAAACATACTGTCCCGGCCTGACGTCGCGCTGGGTCGCAACATAAGCCTCGTCGAGGTGGGTATTCGCCGTCTCGATCGTCAGCCGCCCTCCCTCCGGCATGGCATCGCGCGCGTTGATGCACAAATTGAGCAACGCGTTCTCGAGCTGGTTGGCGTCGCACAGCGTGGGCCATAACCCGCCCGCGAATACCGTCTCGACCTGGATGGGCGGTCCTACCGTACGCCGGATCAGCTCCTCCATGGAGGCGATCAGCTTGTTGATGTTCGTCGACCTGGGGTCGAGCGCCTGCCGCCGCGCGAAGGCCAGCAGCCGATGCGTGAGTGCTGAGGCCCGGGTCACCGAGGTCATCGCGGCGGTAGCGTGGCGGCCCAGCTCCGCCGTGCGCCCCTGATTTAGCCGGGTCTGCAACAACTCCAAACTCCCCGAGATGCCGGTCAGGAGATTGTTGAAGTCATGGGCAATGCCGCCGGTGAGCTGGCCGACCGCATCCATCTTCTGGCTCTGCCGCAGCGCCTCTTCGGTGCTGCGCAAGGCGGCCTCCCGCTCTTTCGCCTCGGTCACGTCGCGGCCAACGCCGTGAAGATAGCGGGCGCTGGGGTCGGGCGAGAGGACCCAGGCGATCCAGCGCCACGACCCATCGGCGGCAAGCAGACGATCTTCGAGGTGTACCGGCCGTCCGCTCGCGCGCATCTCAGCCAAGCTTGCCGTCACCGCCCCTAGATCCTCGGGATGGGCGAGCGATCTGTAATTCACGCTAAGCAAAAATGCTTCGTCATGGCCTAGCAGGCGCGTCCAGGATGGGCTGACACGCAGCAGGTGGCCCTCGTAGTCGGCGAGAACGAGCAGATCCTCGCTCAGTTCCCACAGCCTGTCGCGCTCGCGCGTGCGCTCTTCGACTTGCGTCTCCAGGGTCTCGTTCAGGACGCGCAGTTGTTCTTCCGCTTGCTTGCGTTCCGTGATGTCCGTCGCTACGCAGATCGCCCCGGCAACTCTGCCTTCCCAGTCATGGATCGGCAGTGCCTGCGTAAGAATTACGATCGACGAACCGTCTCCGAAGCGGATCTCCTGCTCTTCACCACGCACCGCCTCGCCGCGCGCGGCGCGCTGGAGGGGAAGCTGTTCGGGAGCGAGTTCGGTCCCATTCCAAAAGGCTCGGAAATGGGTTGGGCGTTCCGCCTCGGGCGCGGACAGCGATGGGTTGTCCGTTTCATTCATGCGCAGCAACCGGGCGGCCGCACGGTTCCCATGCACCCGGCTTGCATCCCGGTCGTAGGTGAACCACACGCCGACAGGCACCGCCTCCAGCACCGTCTCCAGCTCAGCCGTGCGGACGCGCAGTGCCTCGGCCGCCTCACGCCGTATCCGCGCCATCGTGAGATTGGCGCCCACCCGCGCCAGCAGCTCCCGCGCCGAGAAGGGCTTGGTGAGATAGTCGTCCGCCCCAGCGTCGAGACCCTCGGCCCGAGCCTCTTCTCCAGCGCGGGCGGAAAGCAGAATTACCGGCATGTCCCGCAGCGCCGGATTGGACCGGATCGCGCGCAACAGCTCGAAGCCGTCGAGGCCCGGCATCATGACGTCGGAGAGCACCAGATCCGGCCGACGCCGGCTAATCTCGTCGAGGGCGGCTTGCCCATCGGCGGCCGTGGCGACGTCGTACCGTTCCCCGAGGAGCCGGCGCACATAGTCGCGCATGTCGGCATTGTCGTCGGCCAGCAGCACGCTCGGCCGCTGACCGTTGATGGTTTCCGAGAGAGCGGCAGAGAAGATGGAGGCAGGGAAGGCAGTCTCGATGCCCCCCGCATCCATGTCAGGCAGCCAGCGCAATGCCTCCTCGACGAAGGCTTCAGTGCGCATGGTAGTCGAGACCGTGATCTGCCTTGCGCCGATCCGGTCCGCCTGCAGATGCGCGGTTCCGAAGGGGATAGCGACGGTGAAGACAGTACCCTCGCCGAGCTTGCTCCGAGCGTTAATCACACCGCCATGCAGCTTGATAAGTTCTTGCACCAAAGCGAGGCCGATGCCGCTGCCCTCGAAGCTGCGGCTCGTCTGGCCCTCGATGCGGTGGAAACGCTCGAACAGGCGCGGCAGCTCGTGCTCGGGAATGCCGACGCCGGTGTCGCGCACGGCCAGCACGGCGCTGCCCTCCTCCGCCCTGAGCCTGACCGTGATCCCGCCCTCAAAGGTGAACTTGAAGGCGTTGGAGAGCAGGTTGAGCACAACCTTCTCCCACATGTCGCGATCGACATAGACCGGCTCGGGAAGCGGCGGGCAGTCGATCTCCAAAAGCAGGTCGGCCTTGTCCACGGCGGAACGGAAGCCGGAGGCGAGGTCCGCAGTCAGCGCGGCAAGATCAGTCGGCTGATAGCCTGCCTGGGCGCGCCCGGCCTCGATCCGCGAGAAGTCGAGCAGCGTGTTCACCAGCTTGAGCAGCCGCAGGCTGTTGCGGTGCACCACATCGAGGCGTTCGCGCTGGTCCGTGGACAAGGCCGCCGGGGAGTGGTCGTTGAGCGCATCCTCCAGAGGCGCGAGCATCAGCGTCAGGGGCGTGCGGAACTCGTGTGACACGTTCGAGAAGAAAGCGGTCTTGGCGCGGTCGATTTCAGCCAGAGCCTCGGCCCGGCGGCGCTCCTCTTCGTAAGCTTGGGCGTTGGCGATGCTGGCGGCGATCTGCCCGGCGACCAAGCCAAGAAAGCCCTGGTAGCCCTCGTTATAGAGCCGGTACGGGTTCAGCCCAGCGATGAGCACGCCAGCCCGGCCGGTCTCGCCTTGCGGCGCGAGGGGCAGGGCAATGGCCTGACGCGGCGGCTGGTCCCAGGCGCCTGCCGGCAGGACACCAAGAGTTGCGTCGAGATCGGGAACCAGTCGGGCAGCATTGGTTCGGATCACCTCGGCGAGGGGCCAGATCAGGGTGCCGTCGAGGTCGGCCGCCTCGGGGGCGGCGAAATGACCGGGCGCGATGCCCGAGCAACCAGCGAGAACCAGACGGCGCTTGTCCGGGTCGAGCAGATAGATTAGCGCGAAAGGCAGGTCGCGCGAATTGGTCTCGAGGCAGAGCGCCGCCAGCCGGCAGGCCTTCGCGACGCTGCGCGCCTCCGCCGTGCGGGATCCCAGCTCCCGCAGCAGCGCTAGCTGGCGCTCGCCGATGATGCGCTGGGTGTCGTCGGTATTGGCGCAGATGATGCCACCCGTGCCGCCCCGGTCATTCGGCACTGGGCTGTAGGAGAAGGTGTAATACGTCTCCTCCGGATAGCCATAACGCTCCATGATCAGCAGCAGGGCCTCGTCGTACGTGCCCTCGTTGCGCCGCATGGCGGTTCCCGCGCGCGGGCCGACCTGATCCCAGATTTCCCGCCACACCACCGCAGCGGGTTGTCCCAGCGCCTCGGGGTGCTTGCCGCCGACGATTGCCGTGTAGGCATCGTTGTAGAGGTTGATCAGCGCCTCGCCCCACCAGACGAACATGGGCTGGCGCGAGGTCAGCACGATTCGCACACAGGTCTTGAGGCTTTGCGGCCAGCCCTCCGGTGGCCCGAGCGGCGTCTGCGACCAGTTTTTCGCACGCATGAGGGCACTCAGCTCGCCGTCCCCAGAGAACAGATCGAGCACGGCTGCCTGATATCGTGACATGGCGTTACCGGAAGAAAGTCACTGCCCGTTCTTCTTCGATGTCGAACACTCGCTGGAATTCCTCATTGTGGCTCCGTGGAGGGGTATCGAATTTGCAGGCGGAGGTGCAATTGTTACCATCTGTTGAGGCAGTCGTCAGTAACCAATTGGCCGGTTGGCCTCAAGCCGCCTTCGTCTGCCCAGCGATCCGCGTCAAACTACTCAGCACATCGCGCGCGGTGCGGATGCGCGCTGCGACGTCCATTTCGCGGACGATCGCCAGCTTGTGGTCCGGACGCAGCTTTACCAGGCCGCCCTTGCTCCCGAGCCACGTCACCAGCCCCGCCGGGTTGCGGAACGCGTTGCCCCGGAACGTCGCGACCATTCCCTTCGGTCCTGCCTCAAGCTTTTCTACCCCCGCCTCGCGGCAGGCGCGTTTCAGCGAGACCACGGCGAGCAAATTCTCCACCTCGCCTGGAAGCGCGCCGAAGCGATCGACCAGTTCGGCCGCCATGGCATCGGTCTCCTCGTCGGAGGCCAAGCCGCCGATGCGCCGATAAAGCCCCAGCCGCACCGGCAGATCCTTCACGTAGGACTCGGGGATCAGCACCGGCAAGCCGAGCTGGATGTTGGGCGTCCAGTCGCGCCCGTCTGCATCGCGCCGGCCCTCGCCTGCGCGCAGTTCGGCGACCGCATCCTCCAGCATCTGCTGGTAGAGCTCGATGCCGACCTCCCTGATGTGCCCAGACTGCTCATCGCCAAGCAGGTTTCCGGCACCTCTTATGTCGAGGTCGTGCGAGGCCAGGGTGAACCCGGCGCCCAGGCTGTCCAGCCGCTGCATCACCTCCAGCCGCTTCTGCGCCGCGACCGACAGCCGGTGCGTCTGCGGCCAGGTCAGGTAGGCATAGCCGCGCTGCTTGCCGCGCCCGACGCGGCCGCGCAGCTGGTAGAGCTGGCCGAGGCCGAACATGTCCGCGCGATGGATCAGCAGCGTATTGACCGCCGGCATGTCGAGGCCGCTTTCCACGATATTGGTGGACAGCAGGATGTCGAACTTGCCGTCGCCAAACTCCGTCATCACCCGCTCGAGCTCGGTCGGCGCGAGCCGCCCGTGCGCCTGCGCGGTCCGCGCCTCGGGCACGATCTCGGCCAGCCGCTCGCTCATGCGCGGCAGATCCTCGATGCGCGGCACGACGCAGAATACCTGCCCGCCACGGAACCGCTCGCGCTGGATCGCCTCGCGCACTACCACCGAGTTGAATGGCATGATGAACGTCCGCACCGCGAGCCGATCGACCGGCGGCGTGGCGATCACGCTCATCTCCCGCACCCCGGTCAGCGCAAGCTGCAAGGTGCGCGGAATTGGCGTCGCGGTCAGCGTGAGCACATGCACGTCGGACTTGAGCTGCTTCAGCCGCTCCTTGTGGGCGACCCCGAAATGCTGCTCCTCGTCGATCACCAGCAGGCCGAGATCGGCGAACTGGATGCTCTTGGCGAGCAGCGCATGCGTGCCGATGACGATATTCACGCCTCCGTCGGCGATCCCCTTGTGTACGTCGGCCGCTTCCTTGGCGGGCACCATGCGGCTGAGCTGGGCGACGCGCACCGGCAGCCCGGCGAAGCGGGCGGAGAAGGTGCGGAAGTGCTGGCGCGCGAGCAGCGTAGTCGGCACCACCACGGCGACCTGCGCGCCCGACATCGCGGTGATGAACCCGGCGCGCAGCGCGACCTCGGTCTTGCCAAAGCCGACATCGCCACAAATCAGACGGTCCATCGGCCGGCCGGACGCCAGATCCTCCAGCACGTCGGCGATGGCGCGCGACTGATCCTCGGTCTCGGCGAACGGGAAGCGGGCGCAGAACTCGTCCCATGATCCCTCGGGCGGCGCGACCGAGATCGCCTCGTGTACCCGCCGCTCGGCGGCGACGCGGATCAGTCCGGCCGCCATGTCGCGGATACGGCTCTTCATCCGCGCCTTGCGCGTCTGCCAGCCGACGCCGCCCATCTTGTCGAGCGCGACGCCTTGTGACTCGCTGCCGAAGCGCGACAGAACCTCGATGTTCTCGACCGGGAGATAGAGCTTCTCGTTGCCGTCGTAGATCAGGCGCAGGCAGTCATGCGCCGCGCCGCTCACTCTCAGCGTTTCCAGCCCGTCGTAGCGGCCGATGCCGTATTCCTGATGCACCACCAAGTCGCCCTCGGCGATCTCGGTCGCCTCTGCGATAAACTGGTCGGCCCGCTTGCGCCGGCGCGGCGGGCGGCTGATGCGCTCGCCCAGCAGATCCTGCTCGCCGATCAGCGCCAGCCGCTCGCCGACGAAGCCCCGCTCCAGTCCCAGCACGACAAGTGAGATGGACCCCGCGGGCTTGCGCCGCACCGAAGCCCAGTCGTCCTCCTGCGCCGCCTCCTTGATGCCGTGCTCGCGGAGCAGATTGGCGAGAAGCTCGCGCGACCCGCGGGTCCAGGCGGCGACGACGACGCGCCGCCCCTCCTCGGCCCAGCGCGCGGCGTCGGCGCGGAACTGCTCGAAGACGTTGGCGCGCGCTCCGCCCGCCTGCACATAGATCGGGCCGGGACGGCCGCCGCCATCGATCCCCGCCACCCCGCCGGGCCGCGCGAAGGGGGTGAAGGCGAGCAAGGGCCCGCCCGAGAGCACCGCGTCCCAGCCGGCGCGGTCCAGATAGAGGCGCCCCGGCGAGAGCGGCCGATACGGGACTTCCCCCTCGCGCACCGGCCCTTTGCGGGCAGCGTAATGGTCCGCGATCATCTCCAGACGCGCGGTGAGTGCGTCCTCGGCCTGAAAATCGAGGCTGACCGATGCACCCGGCAGATAGTCGAGCAGCGTTTCCATCCCGTCATGGAACAGCGGCGCCCAGTGCTCCATCCCCGGATGCCGGCGGCCTTCGGACACCGACAAATAGAGCGGGTCCGAGGCGGCGGGTTGGCCGAACAACTCGCGCCAAGCGGTGCGGAACCGGGTGATCGCTCCCTTGTCGAGCGGTACCTCTGAGACCGGCCGCAAAGTCAGGCGCTCGCGCTTTGTCAAACTGCGCTGGGTCGTCGGGTCGAAAGTGCGGATGCTCTCGATCGTGTCGCCGAACAGGTCGATGCGCACCGGCTCCGTCTCGCCGGCCGGGAACACGTCGACGATGCCGCCCCGCATCGCATACTCGCCAGGTTCCATCACCGTGCTGGCGCGTCCGTACCCGTTCGCCTCCAGAAAACGCGCGAGCTGTTCAGGAACGAGGTCGCTATTGACCCGCAGATCGAGGCTGGCGCCACGGAAGGCGGAGCGCGGGGGCACGCGCTGCAGCAGCGCATTCACGGTAGTCAGCACCACGCGCGGCCGCTGCGACGGATCGAGCAGGCGTCCCAGGGTGGCGATGCGTTCCGATACCAGGGCGGGATTGGGGGAGACGCGATCGTACGGCAGGCAATCCCAGGCCGGAAAGCGCAGCAGCTCGGCTTCCGGGATCACAAAAGCCAACGTCTCGGCCATCCGCGCCATGCGCGAGTCGTCGCGCGCGACGTGCAGGACCGGGCCGGCGAACTCCGCCCGGCGCCGCGCCAGCAGGAACGCGTCCCAGCCCTCGGGGGCTCCGTACACGGCCGCGCTGCGCGAAATGGCCTCAAGAGCGTTCATGCCTCGCCTTCCACCGCAGCCCGCATGCGGCGCAGCATGGGGCTGTCCAACTCGGGCGGCACCGCCCGGCGGCCGGACAGCCAGTCCGCGAGATCGACGTCCGGCAGCTCCACGATGTCCTCCAGCGCGTCGAGCTCGGCGTCGCTCAAGGCGGCAATGCGCGACCCGACGAATCCGCCTACCAGCAGATCGGCCTCCTGCGTGCCCCGGTGTGTGGCCCGGTACAGCAACCGGCGGCGCCGGACATCCAGCGCGCGTTTCTCTGGTTCATTCATCGACACGCTGCGATATAGCCCTGCCCCCATCTCCTGTCAGCCGTGCCCGACGAAACCCTCGCCCCGCTTTTCGCGCCCCTGACCTCGCTACGCGGCATAGGCCCGGCGCTGGCGGGCCTGCTCGCGAAGGCGATCGGCGGGACCAATGGGGAGGCGCGGGTCATCGACCTGCTGTTCCATCTGCCGGATTCCTACATCGACCGGCGGGTGCGCCCGACGATCGCGGAGGCGCGCCCCGGCCAGACTGTCACGCTTGCCGTGGAAGTGGTCCGCCACGAGCGCCCGGCGCGCGCGCGCCAGCCCTGGCGGGTGATCGTGCGCGATGCGACGGGCTTCGCTGAACTGGTGTTCTTCAGTCCCAGCCGGGTCGCGCAGATGCCGGGCGGCACAAGGCTACTGGTCTCAGGCAAGCTCGACCGCTTCGGCGATCGTCTGACCATGCCGCATCCGGAGCATGTCGTGCCGGCCGAGCAGGCCGACCGCCTGCCGCCGATCGAGCCCGTGTGGCCGCTGACCGCCGGGCTGTGGCCGCGCCAGGTAGCCGCGGCGATGGCCCAAGGGCTGTCGCGCCTAGCCGAGCTGCCCGAATGGCACGATCCCGCGTTGATGCGGCGCGAGGCTTGGCCCGGCTTCGCCGCCGCGCTGAACGCGGTCCAGGCCCCCAAGGCGCCGCCCGAACCGGGCGCGCGCACCCGGCTCGCTTATGACGAGCTGCTTGCCGGCCAGGTCGCGCTGCATCTGGTGCGCGGCCGGGTGCGCGCTCGACCCGGCCGCGCGCTCGGCGGCGACGGCCGCCTGCGCAGCCGCGCGCTCGACCGCTTCGGCCATCCTCCCACCCTCGCCCAAGCGTCGGCGCTGGCCGAGATCGACGCCGACCTCGCCGCGCCGCGGCGGATGCTGCGGCTGCTGCAAGGCGATGTCGGATCGGGCAAGACGCTCGTCGCACTGCTGGCCATGTTGCGCGCAGTGGAGGCGGGCGCCCAGGCGGCGTTGATGGCCCCGACCGAGGTGCTCGCCCGCCAGCATCACCGCACCCTATCGCGCCTTTGCCCGTTGCCCGTGGCGATCCTGACGGGCTCGGTGAAAGGCGCCGAGCGGGCACGCATCCTGCGCGGCCTGGCGGACAGCGATCTGAAGCTGGTGGTCGGCACGCACGCGCTATTCCAGGAGCACGTCGTCTATCGCGACCTCGCGCTCGCGGTCATCGACGAGCAGCACCGGTTTGGCGTCACCCAGCGCCTGATGCTCGGCGAGAAGGGTGCACGGACCGATCTGCTCGTGATGACTGCCACCCCGATCCCGCGCACCTTGCTGCTGACCCAGTGGGGAGAGATGGACGTGAGCCGGCTGTCCGGCAAGCCGGCGGGACGCCAGCCCATCCGCACGACGCTGCACTCGCTCGCCACCCTGCCCGACGTGCTGGAGGCGCTGTCGCGCAAGCTCGCTGAAGGCGCGCAGGTCTACTGGGTCTGCCCGCTGGTGGCGGAGAGCGAGCTCTCCGATCTCGCCGCCGCCGAGGCGCGTTTCGCGCAGCTGCGCGAACGCTTCGGCGATGCTGTCGGCCTCGCGCATGGCCAGCTCGACGTCGAGCGCCGCGAGGCGGCGCTCGCCGACTTCGCCGCCGGCCGCATCCGGTTGCTGGTGGCGACCACGGTGATCGAGGTGGGCGTTGATGTGCCGGCGGCGAGCATCATGGTGGTCGAACACGCCGAGCGCTTCGGCCTGGCGCAGCTCCATCAGTTGCGCGGCCGCGTCGGGCGCGGCGAGACGGCGAGCTTCTGCCTGCTGCTGCACGACGACGGCCTGAACGAAGTGGCAAAGCGCCGCCTGCTGATGCTGCGCGACACCGAGGATGGCTTCGCCATCGCCGACGCCGATTTCCGTCTGCGCGGCGGCGGCGACGTACTGGGCACCCGCCAGGCCGGCCTGCCCGGCTTCCGCCTGGCCGACCCGATCGCGCACGAGGGCTTGCTGCACATGGCGAGCCGCGACGCCGCACTGCTGATGGAGAAGGACGCGACACTCTCGAGCCCGCGGGGCCAGGCAGGTACGAACCTTGCTGCGGGTGTTCGAGCAGCGCGAGGCGATGCGGACGCTGCTGGCGGGGTGAGTTCGTGTGCTACAAGCAGCCATGCCTGAGGGGCTTTATAAACAGGACATCCTGAGCTGGGCGGAGCGGCAATCCGAGTTGCTGCGCCGGCTGGCTGCCGGCGAGCACGTGAACGAAGCGGTGGACTGGGCGCACGTCATCGAGGAGCTGCGCGACGTGGGTTTGTCGGAGCTGCGCGCCTGCGAGAGCCTGCTGCGCTAGGCATTGGTGCAATCGCATGCAGCGGCGGCAGGCGGCGGCCATTCGCGGCACTGAGTCCTGCTCAACCTAAGCCGCCGACAAGTCGCTTGTCGCGACACGCAAAGCAGGCCAGCCTACAGCGATGTCGCACAAGCTGGACGAGGGGACGCCAGAGCCCCGATGCGAACAACTTGCCGATCTGCTGGCAGCGGCGCGCTTAGGCATAACCCGCGAGAAGCTGTCACGCCGTCTGAAATCGGACGGAGAAGAGTCACAATTTGCCTGAGGTGAACCTAACGCGGAGTTGATGCTTCTTCACCGCCGACACGCATTTTGGTCATGCCGGCGCGCTTGCTCTCTACCGCCGCCCGTTCGCTTCCGTAGCGGAGATGGATCAGACGATTGTCGAGCGGTGGAACCGCACCGTCACGCCGGAGGACGAAATCTGGCATCTTGGCGATTTCGCCGTCCGTCAGAAGCCGGAACGGGTAGCCGACCTGCTGCATAACCTGAACGGCATCAAGCACCTGATCGCCGGCAACAACGACATGGCGGCGACCACCGCCTGCGACGCCTGGGCGAGCGTGCGCGACTACGCCGAGATCGAGGTGGCGGGCGCACGCCTCGTCCTGTGCCACTATGCGTTCCGCACCTGGCGCAATATGGGCAAGGGCTGGCTCGATCTGCACGGCCACAGTCACGGACGGCTCGCGCCGCTTCCGCGCCAGCTCGATGTCGGCGTTGATGTCTGGGAGTTCAGGCCGGTCACGCTGGGCGAGATGCTCCGGAAGAAATCGCGTAGGCGGAGCAAAGTTATCCGCCGGCCGGAAGCTTCGAAAATCGATTGCAAGTCTCAGGCATGATCACGCCTGATTTGATCGTGATCAACCAGAAGAACGGCCGAAGTTCGACCTCAGAGCACCGGGAGCCCCTCCTGGACGCGCGTAGTAGCGCTGCAGCGAGGGCGAGAAAAGGACCGACCACGGGGCCAACCGATGCGGACCTTGCTGCGGGCGTCGAGCAGCGCGAGGCGATGCGGACGCTGCTGGCGGGGTAAAGCCGCCATGCGCTACAAGGGCGGCCATGCCTGACGGGATCTATGAGCGTGACATCCTGAGGTGGGCGGAGCGGCAATCCGAGTTGCTGCGCCGACTGGCCGCGGGCGAGCACGTGAACGAAGCGGTGGACTGGGCGCACGTCATCGAGGAGCTGCGCGACGTAGGTCTGTCGGAGCTGCGCGCCTGCGAGAGCCTGTTGCGCCAGGCATTGGTGCATCTGCTCAAGCTGCGGCTCTGGCCGGATGGCCCGGCCGCGCACTGGCGGTCGGAGACGGTGGGCTTTCTTGCGGACGCGCAGACACGATTCGCCCCTCCATGCGCCAGCGGATCGATCTCGACCAGCTGTACCGCAAGGCGCTGCGACAGGTACGGGCCGAGGGCGCTTCGGGCGATCTTCCAGGATCATGCCCGTTCAGTTTGGACGAGCTACTGGCGGATGACGTCGAAGTGGTGGACCTTGCCAAGCGGCTCGGCTGATCCAGTTCGCGACATTCGCCTCGAGCCGACCGGCTAGCTGATTCCGGCCTTGAGCCTGCGAAACAGATCGGCAGCGGCAGTCGCGCTACGTCTCCTCCCCGAACGCCTTCCGTCGCAGCACCCTCAATTGCTGCTCGCCTCCCGGCGTCTTGGGATCGAATGTCAACAGCTTGCTCCAGGCGGCGAAGGCCGCCTTCCAGTTTGCGCGCGCCTCGGCGACACGGGCGAGGGCGCGGAAGGCCAGGAACTCGCGCGGCTCGCGCTTCAGCGCCTCGCCAAGATCGGAGACCGCTCCCGCCATGTCGCCGCCGGCGAAGCGGGCCTCCGCGCGCTGGCGCCAAGCTTCCGCCAGGTCGGGCTGCAAGGCCAAGGCGGCGCCGAAATCCTCGATCGCGTCCTGGCTGGCACCCGCCTGCTGCTCGCGCGACGCGCGCCCGAGCAGCAGGCGCACGGCGGGGCTGGCGCTGCCGATCCACAGCGCAACGATGTGAGTCTCGACCAGCGCCGCCGTCTCTTCAGTCGGCGCGGACTTGAGCGCGTCGAGCAGGCGATCGGCCGCGGCATGGCGATCCGCCGGCGGGGTCTGTGCAAGCGCAGAGGGGGCAATGGCCAGCAAAGCAAACGCGGCTACGGTGCCCCTCACCCGCCGCACCGTCACACGCCCAGTGCCGCCGGCTGCGACCCGCCCGCCATCCTGCTACCCCGGAGCCGCAGCCAGTCCACCTCACGCGCCGCGTCGGGGTCGCGTAACTGCTCCTCGGTGAAGCTCGTCTGCATGGCTCATTGTGCCTGCGTTTTAAGGAACCGCGTCCGACGCACGGCGATTGCCAGATTGGCCAGCCCGACCACCAGATAGAGTGCCGACCAGCGCGCCGGCACCACCCCAGCCGTGTCCAGTCCAAGATAGAGAAGGAAGAGGATCAGCGGTGTCGCCAAAAAAATGAACGGCACGCTGAAAACCCGCTCTGGATTGAGTTTGTAGTAGCTGAGCACCTCCAGAACGAAGGCGACGAGCAGCGGGACAAGCACGAGGCCGGTGGGAATCATCATGCATGCAGTCTAGCGCGTCTCTCAGATCCCCGCATACATTCGTCCTGGGTTGAGGATGCCATGCGGGTCGGCTCGGTGCGGGAGGCGACGGACGGGGCGAATTCCTCGATGCGCGCCAGGTGGCCGAGCGTGACAAGCCGATCCGCGAAGCGGCCTCGGCCGGGTCGTTGGCGCCGAACATGATGAGCGGACGCAGGTTGCCGACCTCCCCCGCGGGAGGAACACGGCCGCCTCAGCGCAGCGGCAAGCGCGCGGCCTAGCCCTGCCGCGCCTTCATGCGCGGGTTCTTCTTGTTGATCACGTACACCCGCCCACGGCGGCGCACCACGCGACAGTTCTTGTCGCGGGTCTTGGCGGAGCGGAGGCTGTTGCGGATGCGCATGACTGGCTCTGACTGGCGGCGGCTGGGCGCGCGGGGATAGGGCGGCTAGGGAGCAGAGTCAAGCCGAGCCCGCATGAAGCGTCCGGCCGCCGCCAGGGCACGGCGCCCCGCCGCGAGCTGCTGGTGGAACAGCGGCCAAGCATGGATCATGTCCGGATAGACCTCCAACGTCACGGCCACGTCGGCCGCCGCCGCCGCCGCGGCGAGCCGCACCGCGTCATCGAGCAGCGTCTCCGCCGATCCTACCTGCACCAGCAGCGGCGGCAGCCCACGCAGATCGGCACGGAGCGGCGAGACCAGCGGGGCGCGCGGGTCGGTGCCGGCGAGGTACGCCGCTGCCAGCTCGTGCAAATAGTCCTTCTGGATCATCGGATCGACCGCCGCCTTGCCCTCGATGCTGGCGCCGGTCATCTCCAGATCCACCCAGGGCGAGATGCACCACGCGCAGCACGGCAGCGCCAGCCCCGCGTCGCGCAACGAGAGCAGGGTGGCGATCGTCAAGCCGCCTCCGGCGCTGTCGCCCGCGACCACGATGCACCCCGGCTCGAGGCCGGCCGACAGCAGGAAGCGGTAGCCGGCCAGCGCATCCTGGAGCGCCGCCGGATACGGGTGTTCGGGCGCCAGCCGATACCCGAGCGCCAGGGTCCGGGCCCCGGCCTGCCGGCCGGCCTCGGCAACCATGGCGCGATGGCTCACGAGCGAGCCGGAGACGTAGCCTCCGCCATGCAGGAACAGCATGACCCGGCGCGGATCGGCGTCAGCTGTCGTGGTCCACTCCGCCGCGACGCCGTTCGCCTCCGCTGCCTCGACCCGGACATCGGCCGGCACCGCAAATTGCTCACCCAACATATCCAGCCGCACGCGCCGCTCGCTGAGCGCCGCCGGTCTTGGCCGAGCGGCCAGGAAGGCTCGAATCCGTTCGATTTCCGCATCCGCCATCGCTCAATCCCCAACCGTGCTGAGACACGCCGCCCGCAGTTGCGCGAAGGCGCGGGCACGGTGACTGTGCGTGTGCTTCTCGTCGGGCGTCATTTCCCCGAAGGTTCGCGCCGCGCCGGCGGGGACGAAGATCGGATCGTAGCCGAAGCCCTTGTCGCCCCGAGGCGGCCAGGTCACGGTGCCGTCCACCCGGCCGAGGAAGGTCGCCGTGTCGGCGTCCGGCCAGGCGAGGCACAGCGCGGCGATGAACCAGGCCCGGCGATCCGCCGTCTCGCCCAGCTCGGCGTGGATCCGTGCCATGGCCGGCGCGAAATCCCGACCCGGCGCTGCCCAGCGGGCGGACATGACGCCCGGCGCACCCTGCAGCGCGGCCACGCAGAACCCGGAATCGTCGGCCAGCGCCGCCTCGCCGCTTGCCCGCGCCGCCGCCAGGGCCTTGATCCGCGCGTTGCCGGCGAAGTCGGGCGCGGTCTCCTCCGGCTCGGGCAGGCCGAGCGCGCCGGCCGAAACCAGCGTCAGCCGATGCGGCGCCAGCAGTTCGGCCACCTCGCGCAGCTTGCCCGGATTGTGGGTGGCGATCACCAGCGCCGATCCGGTCGGAAGTTGCCGTGCCACTACCCGGCTCCCAGCGCGTCGCGCTGGGCGGTGAACAGCGCCGCCGTGCCCTGGCGGGCGAGGCCCAGCAGGGCCGCAAGCTGCGCCTCGGTGAACGGCGCCTGCTCGGCGGTGGCCTGCACCTCGACGATCCCGCCGGCATCGGTCAGCACGAAATTCGCGTCCGCCCCGGCACTGGAGTCCTCCTCGTAGTCGAGATCGAGCACCGGCTCCGCCCCCACGATGCCGCAGGACACCGCCGCGACCTGGCCACGCAGCGGGTCGCGCGCCAGCACGCGGTTCGCGCGCAGCTTGCGGAAGGCGAGCGCGAGCGCCACCCAGGCGCCGGTGATGGCGGCGCAGCGCGTGCCGCCATCGGCGTTCAGCACGTCGCAGTCGAGCGTGACCGTCATCTCGCCCATCGCCGCGCGATCCACCACGGCGCGCAAGGATCGCCCGATCAGCCGCTGGATCTCCTGCGTCCGCCCCGACTGCTTGCCGCGCGCCGCCTCGCGCTCGCCGCGCGTGTGGGTGGCGCGCGGCAGCATCCCGTACTCGGCGGTGACCCAGCCCTGGCCGGAGCCGCGCAGGAACAACGGAACGCGGCCCTCCACGCTCGCCGCGCAGAGAACCTCGGTGTTGCCCATGCGGATCAGGCACGAGCCCTCGGCGTGGCGGGCGAAGCCGGGGGTGAGCGAGACGGGACGCAGCGCATCGGCAGCGCGGCCGGAAGGGCGCATGGTGTGGCTCCTGGTGTGGCGAGGGAGAGAAGCCGGAGTTGGCGGGGCGTGTCACGAGGCGAAGCGCCTTCGAAGCGGAACACGAATGTTCCGCTCTCGCCATTGACCGAAGTGGCCCCGCCTTCCTACGCTCCCGAAATGCGCCCAGAGCCAGGCATGACCCGGATCGGCGACCCGTCCCGCGACCGGCCAACACCCGGTCTCGACGCCCGCTCGGCCGCCGTGCTGCGCGAGATCGTCGAGCAATACGTCGAGACCGGGGAGCCGGTCGGCAGCCGCACGCTCTCGCGCCGCCTGCCGATCAATCTGTCGCCTGCAACCATCCGCAACGTCATGGCGGACCTGACCGATGCAGGCCTGTTGTTCGCGCCGCATACCTCGGCGGGCCGCCTGCCGACCGACCTCGGTCTACGCTTGTTCGTCGACGGGCTGCTGCATTTCGGCGAGCTGACGGACCAGGAGCGGGAGTCGATCACCGCCGCCCTGGCCGTCTCGGGCCGCAGCCTCGAGGACACGCTGGCCGACGCCGGGACCTTGCTCGCGGGATTGTCTTCGGCCGCCGGCCTGGTGCTCGCCCCGAAGGGCGAGGGGCCGCTCAAGCATATCGAGTTCGTGCCGCTAGGCTCGGGCCGGGCGCTGGTCGTCCTGGTCGCCGCCGACGGACATGTGGAGAATCGGGTCATCGAAATCCCGGCCGGGTTGCCTCCGTCGGCGTTGCAGCAGGCAAGCAACTATCTGAACGCCCGCATTGCCAGCCGCCCGCTTGGTGAGCTGCGGCGGATCGTCGCCGAGGAGATGGCGGCCAACCGGACCGAGCTCGACGCGCTCTCCGCATCGGTGGTGGAAGCCGGGCTCGCCACCTGGACCGGCGAGGGGCGCGGCGGTAGCCTGATCGTGCGCGGCCAGGGCCGGCTGCTCGCCGACGTGACCCAGATCGAGCGCCTGGCGGCGATCCAGGGGTTGTTCGAGCGGCTGGAAGCGCAGGAGACCATGCTGCGCCTGCTGGAACTAGCTGAGAAGTCGGAAGGCGTGCGCATCTTCATCGGTGCCGAGAGCGGGCTGTTCTCCACCTCCGGCATCTCCATGGTCGTCGCCCCGGCGCGTAGCGAGGACACCGGGCGGATCGTGGGCGCAATCGGCGTGATCGGGCCGACACGAATCAATTACGGTCGCATCATTCCGGTGGTGGATTACACGGCGCGGGTGATCGGGCGCCTCCTGGGATGAGTTGCCCATCACGAACGCTTGCTTGCGGCCTCGCGCCACCCTAACTGCTCGCCCATGACCAGCGATACAGATCAGGATACCGGCGCGATCCGACCCGCCGAGGCCGTCGAAGTCGACGGCGCCGCGGCCGAGCTTCCGCAAAACCCAGAGCAACTCATGCAGGTTGCGACCGCGCGCATCGCCGCTCTGGAGGCGGAGGTCGCCGAGTTGCGCGAGCGGTGGATGCGCGCCGAGGCCGAGACCCAGAACGTGCGGGCCCGCGCGCGCCGGGAGGTGGACGAGACCCGCCAATACGCGGTGCAGAAGTTCGCCACCGATGTCGTCGAGGCGGCGGAGAACCTGCGCCGCGGCCTCGCCGCGCTGCCGCCGCCCGAGCCGGGTGAGCCCGAGATCATCACCAAGATGCGCGACGGGTTCGCCGGCGTGGAGCGCAGCTTCCTCGGCATCCTGGAGCGCAACGGCATCAAGCGCGAGGACCCGACGGGCGCCCCCTTCGATCCGAACCTGCATCAGTCCATGGGTGAACAGGAAAGCACCGCGCATCCGCCGGGCACGGTGGTCCAGGCCTGGACGCAAGCCTGGACCCTGAACGGGCGGCTGCTGCGGCCGGCGATGGTGCTGGTGGCCAAGACGCGTCCCGAGGGCGCGCAGGACCTGTCGGCCTGAGGCGGCGTACGAAAATCCCCCCAGAGACCTTGCCGCGCCGAAGGCGGCTCAATACATCACGGTTTGCAAAGGTTCCCGCTAGGGACGCCCACGATGCTTCGGGTCGTGCGCGTCCGCTGAAAGGAGAAAGCAATTGAGCAAGGTCATCGGAATCGACCTCGGCACCACGAACTCCTGCGTCGCCATCATGGAGGGCAAGGACGTCCGGGTGATCGAGAACAGCGAGGGCGCCCGCACCACGCCCAGCATGGTCGCTTTCAGCGACAACGGCGAGCGCCTGGTCGGCCAGGCAGCGAAGCGCCAGGCGGTCACCAACCCGTCGAACACCCTCTATGCCATCAAGCGCCTGATTGGGCGCCGCTTTTCCGACCCGCTGGTAGACAAGGACAAGGGCTTGGTGCCCTACAAGATCGTCAGCGGCGACAACGGCGACGCCTGGGTCGAGGCCCGGGGCGAGAAGTATTCGCCGAGCCAGGTCAGTGCCTTCGTCCTGATGAAGATGAAGGAGACCGCCGAGGCGTATCTTGGCGAGCCAGTCAAGCAAGCGGTCATCACCGTTCCGGCCTACTTCAACGACAGCCAGCGCCAGGCGACCAAGGACGCCGGGCGGATCGCCGGGCTCGAGGTGCTGCGCATCATCAACGAGCCGACCGCGGCGGCGCTCGCCTATGGCATGGACAAGAAGGGCAGCGGCACGATCGCGGTCTATGACCTCGGCGGCGGCACCTTCGATATCTCGGTGCTCGAGATCGGCGACGGCGTGTTCGAGGTGAAGTCCACGAACGGCGACACGTTCCTGGGCGGCGAGGACTTCGACGCGCGCATCATCGACTACCTGGCGAGCGAGTTCCAGCGCGAGCAAGGGATCGACCTGCGCCGCGACCGCCTCGCGCTGCAGCGTCTGAAGGAAGCGGCCGAGAAGGCGAAAATCGAGCTCTCCTCGTCCAAGGAGACCGAGATCAACCTGCCCTTCATCACCGCCGACGCCTCCGGGCCGAAGCACATGGTCATGAAGCTCTCGCGCGCCAAGCTCGAGAGCCTGGTGGACGACCTGATCCAGCGCACGCTGGAGCCGTGCCGCGCCGCGCTGAAGGACGCCGGCGTGACCGCGGGCGAGATCAGCGAGGTGATCCTGGTCGGCGGCATGACCCGGATGCCCAAGGTCAGCGATGCGGTGAAGCAGTTCTTCGGCCGCGAGCCCGCGCGCAACGTCAATCCGGACGAGGTGGTGGCGATCGGCGCCGCGGTGCAGGGGGCGGTGCTGAAGGGCGACGTCAAGGACGTGCTGCTGCTCGATGTGACCCCGCTATCGCTCGGCATCGAGACGCTGGGCGGCGTGTTCACCCGGCTGATCGAGCGCAACACCACGATTCCCACCAAGAAGAGCCAGGTGTTCTCCACCGCCGACGACAATCAGACCGCGGTCACCATCAAGGTCTACCAGGGTGAGCGCGAGATGGCGGCGGACAACAAGCTGCTCGGCCAGTTCGACCTGGTCGGCATCCCGCCCGCGCCGCGCGGCGTGCCGCAGGTCGAGGTCACGTTCGACATCGACGCCAACGGCATCGTCGCCGTCCAGGCCCGCGACAAGGCCACCGGCAAGGAACAGCAGATCCGCATCCAGGCCTCGGGCGGCCTGTCAGAGGGCGACATCCAGCGCATGGTGAAGGAGGCGGAGGCGAACGCCGAGGCCGACAAGAAGCGGCGCGAGTTCGTCGAGGTGAAGAACCAGACGGAATCCCTGGTCCATCAGGTCGAGCGCAATCTGAGCGAGCATGCCGACAAGCTCGGCCCGCAGGAGAAGGGCGAGGCCGAGGCGGCGGTTGCCGCGGCGCGCTCGGCGCTGGAGGGCTCCGACGCCGAGGCGCTCAAGCAGGCGAGCGAGCGGCTGAGCCAGGCAGCGATGAAGCTCGGCGAGGCGATGTACAAGGCGCAGGCGGCAGGTGCGGCCGAGCCTGGGGCTGGCGCGTCGGGCGGCCCGGCCGACTTGGGGACCCGCGACGATAAGGTGGTCGATGCGGAGTTCGAAGAGGTGGACGAGAAGAAGAAGAAGTCCGCCTGAGGATCAGCGGATCGGAGAAGGAGTTCGCACCCGCGTCCGACGCGCGGGCGCGACTTTTTTCGTTCTGACGGCAAAGGGTCGAGATGGCCAAGCAGGATTACTACGCCACACTGGGGGTTCCGCGCGAGGCCTCGGGCGACGATCTGAAGAAGGCGTACCGCAAGCTCGCGATGCAGGACCATCCCGACCGCAATCCGGGGAACAAGCAGGCCGAGGCGCGGTTCAAGGAGGTCAGCGAGGCGTACGAGATCCTCAAGGATGAGCAGAAACGCGCCGCCTATGACCGCTACGGCCATGCCGCATTCGAGCAGGGCGGCGCGGGCGGCCCGTTCGGCGCCGGCGGCTTCGACTTCGCGGCCGGCGGCGGACTCGGCGACATCTTCGATCAGATGTTCGGCGAGTTCATGGGCAGGCGCGGCAATGGGCGCCAGCCTCGGGGAGGCGCCGACCTCCGCCAGCAGGTCGAGATCGACCTCGCCGATGCTTTCGCGGGCACGAAGGTACAGTTGCGCGTCCCGACGCGCGTGGTGTGCGAAGCGTGCAGCGGATCGGGCTCCGAGGATCGTGGCCGCAGTGCCGAGACCTGTCCCACCTGCCACGGCGCCGGCAAGGTGCGCAGGCAGCAAGGTTTTTTCCTGGTCGAGGCGACCTGCCCCGGCTGCGGTGGAACCGGGCGCCTGGTGCGCAATCCTTGCCGCGTCTGCCAGGGCCAGGGCACGGTGGCGCGCGAACGGACGCTGGAGGTCAAGATCCCGCCCGGCGTGGAGGACGGCGTCCGCATCCGCCTGCCGGGCGAGGGCGAGGCCGGCGGCCAGGGGGCTCCGGCCGGCGATTTGTACGTCCACGTGGCGATCCGCCCGCACCCGATCTTCCAGCGCGAGCAGTCGAACATCTTCATGCGCGTTCCGCTGCGCATGACCCAGGCGGCGCTGGGCGGCGAGATCGAGGTTCCGGTGATCGACGGCACGAAGGCCAAGGTGAAGGTGCCATCGGGCACCCAGACGGGCGATCAGTTCCGCGTGCGCGGCAAGGGCTTCTCGGTGCTGCGCAGCGCGGCGCGCGGCGACATGTACATCCAGGTCGCGGTGGAAACCCCGCAGAACCTGACCCGTAGGCAGCGTGAACTGCTGGAGGAGTTCGAGGGCGAGGCGCACAAGACCGAGCGACACAGCCCGGAGAGCGAGGGCTTCTTCGCCAAGGTGAAGGAGTTCTTCGATGGCGGGCGGGGGTAGGCTTCGGCTGTTCTCCTCGGTCATTCCCGCTTTCGAGGCGAGGCTGTGAAGGGATTGCGCGACGCAGCCTGAATGACGGGGCGTGCTATTCCGCGGCAAGACGCGGCGAGAAGGCCGAGAGCTCAGCCCGCTCCTCGCGCGGCATCGGTCTCGGCCACCAACGATCCTCCCATTCGGAGAAGACGCCGTCCACCTTCGGCTTGACGTGCTCGGCATAAATACGGGTGTTGTACTTGGTCAGCTCCTTGTTCATGTTGCCGAACTGGAGCAGCAGCATCAGGTGGCCGACGTTCAGGTTGCGCGCCAGTTCGTGCAACTGCTCCACCACCTCGTCGGGCGATCCGATGACGATGTAACCAGCCGCGACAAGCTCCTCCATCGTCTCCGGGCGCTGGACCGCGGCCAGGGAGGCGCGGCCCACCTGGCTTTGCAGGCCGGAGCGGATCGTGGCCTCGGTAGTGTAGCCGGGCGGCAGCGCGAAGCGCGGGTCGATATGCAGGCATCGGTTGAAGAAATACTCGGCGGCTTCGGTATAGAGGTCGATTGCCTGTTGCCGGCTCTCCGCCACGGCGACCGTCTGCGCGAAGCCGGCGCGGTACGGATTGCGGTCCTTGCCCAGCCGGTCCATCTCCCTCCAAAAACCGTCCATCGTCGCCTTGCCGGCCTTGTGGCCGTAATAGGACAGATAGGAATAGACGTAGTCCTTTTCGGCGCACCATTGCCACGTCTCCACCGAACCGCCGCCGGGAATCCAGATCGGCGGGTGCGGGCGCTGGATGGGCCGCGGCCAGATATTCACGTAGCGCTGCTGGTTGTAGCGCCCGTTGAAGGCGAACGTATCCTTCTCGGTCCAGGCGCGGATGATCAGGTCGTGCGCCTCGTAATAGCGCGGGCGGAGCAGGCTCGGGTTCTGCCCGTAGGCATAGCAGTCGTCCATCGGCGTGCCGACGGGAAAGCCTGCGATCAGCCGCCCGCCGGAGATCACGTCGAGCATCGCGAACTCCTCCGCCACGCGGGTCGGCGGATTGTAGAGCGCGATCGAGTTGCCCATCACGCAGATGGTGGTGTCCACCGTGCGGCGCGCGAGTGTCGAGGCAATCAGGTTGGGCGACGGCATCAGCCCGTAGCCGTTGGAGTGGTGCTCGTTGACGCAGATCGCGTCGAATCCGCAATCGGCGGCGTATTCCAGCTCGTCCATGAAATCGTTGTACATGTGATGCGCGCGCCGGGGATCGAACAGCGACGAATGGATGTCGACCCAGACCGACGGATGCTTCTGCTTGAAGTCGTCCGGCAGCTCGGTATACGGCATCAGATGGAACCACATCGACTTCATCGGTCGGTCCTCCGGTATCGAGCGCCATGCTGCCCCGGCGCGTGGTGCTGTCAAGCACCCCGCAGGAAGGGATTGCCCCGCCGTTCCGCGCCGATCGTCGATCCGGGACCGTGCCCGCACAGGAATACGACCTCGTCACCGAGCGGCAGCACCTTTTCACGAATGGAGCGCATCAGCGCGGCGTGATCGCCATACGGGAAATCGGTGCGCCCGACCGAGCCCTGAAACAGCACGTCGCCGAGGATCGCGAAGCCGCCGGCGCGGTTGACGAACACGACGTGGCCGGGCGTGTGGCCTGGACAGTGCAGCACCTCGAAGGCATGGGCGCCGAGCCGGACCTCCTCGCCCTCGCTCAGCCAGCGGTCCGGCGTGACGCCGCGGAGCCCGTCGAGCCCATAGGCGCGCGCTTGCGCCTCGATCTCGTCCAGCAGGAAGGAATCGCGCCGGTCGGGCCCTTCGACGGGCACCGAGGCCGGATCGCCGGCGCGCGCGCGCAGCATCGCCTGCAACTCGGCGGCGCCCCCGGCATGGTCGAGGTGGCCGTGCGTGAGCAGGATGCGTTCCACCGAGACGTTAAGCCGATCGATCGCCTCCAGGATGCGATCGGCTTCGCCCCCCGGATCGACCACAAGTCCGTGCCGGCTGGTCTCGTCCCACAGGATCGCGCAGTTCTGCTGGAATGGCGTGACCGGGATGATCGCGGCCTTCAGCATCAGTGCAGTTTCGGCGATTTGAGGAACTTCGCGCGGTCGGCCGAGCGGATGATGACATTGACGGCCCGGTTGTCGCGTATCAGCCGAAAGCGTACCTCCGCTCCGGCGCTGCCGCATGCCCAGACGCGCCGCCACAATGATGCGAGGTCAGGGACCTCCTCCCCGTCCACCGAGAGGATTCGATCGCCCGTCTGCACCCCGGCCTCCTCGGCCGGCCCGTTATCGGCCAGGCCGCCGACCACGAGCTCGTCGTCGGACTCGGTCGCATACATGCCGAGCCACGGCCGCGCCGGTCGGTTCACCCGACCGTAGGTCAGCAGGTCGCCCAGGATCGGCGCCAACAGGCTGACCGGCACCACCATGTTCATGTCGTGCCGCCTTCCCTTGCCGTCGCCCTGCTGGAGGATGAGCGAGCCGATGCCGAGCAGCCTTCCATCCCGGCCGATCAGGCCGCAGCCGCCCCAGAACGGGTGCGCGGGCGCGGTGAAGATCGCCTCGTCCAGGACGTATTCCCAGTGGCCGGCGAACTCCTGACGGCCAACGACGCGGGTGTCCACGGCGTGATGGCTACCCCCGGAAGCGGCGAAGATCGCATGGTCGCCGACGCGGACCGCGTCGGAATCGCCCAGCTCCAGCGCCGGCAGATCAAGCCGCCCCAAGGCCTGGACCAGGCCGAATCCGCTCTCCTGGTCATAGGCCAAGGCATGGCCCGGCACCGCGCGGCCGGTCGCGGTAGTTATCCAGATCGTCTCCGCCTCGGTGACCAGATAGCCGATCGTGGCGATGAGCCCGCTCTCGCGGATCACGACGCCGCTGCCGGCCCGCTCGGTCCCCAGCGTGCCCGCCGTGAACGCGTCGGCGGGAACGTAGCTCTTCAGACCCGTCACTGCCCTCAGGGCGCGCTCGAGGTCGAAGGAGTAGTCGCTCGGGTCCGGTCGAAGATTGGCCGGAATCTCCCAATCCGTGCTCGCCATGACATCCTTTATCGGCGTTTCTCGGTCCGCTGCCAACGGCCTAGGCCCAAACGGGCCTCCAAGACGTACGCGGCACCAATCATCAGCGTTGCACGGGGATTTCGGTTCCAGTAATGCCGTGCCGTCCAAAGCGGAACAATCAATGCCCCGTCCCTCACGCCCGGCGCACCTCGACGCGCTGGAAGCCGAGAGCATCCATATCCTGCGCGAGGCCTCGGCCCAGGCCGAGCGTCCGGTGATGCTCTACTCGATCGGCAAGGATTCGTCGGTCCTGCTGCACCTTGCACTGAAGGCGTTCTACCCGGCCCGCCCGCCGTTTCCCTTGTTGCACATCGACACCACCTGGAAGTTCCGCGACATGATCGCGTTCCGCAACGCGACCGTGGCGCGACTTCGGGCTTGAGCTGCGCGTACACACCAACCCCGAGGGGATTCGCCAGGATGTCAACCCCTTCGATCACGACAGCATCACCTACAACCGGGTGATGAAGACCGAGGCGCTGAAACAGGCGCTCGACAGCGGACGCCACGACTGCGCGATCGGGGGCGCCCGGCGGGACGAGGAACGCTCGCGCGCCAAGGAGCGCATCTTCTCGGTGCGCGGCCCGGGGCAGACCTGGGAGCCGAAACTGCAACGTCCGGAACTCTGGCGCCTTTACAACGGCCAATTGGCACCGGGCGAAACGCTGCGTGCCTTCCCGCTGTCGAACTGGACCGAGCTCGACGTCTGGACGTACATCCTGCACGAGGGGCTCGACGTTGTGCCGCTCTATTTCGCCAAGTCCCGCCCGACCGTCGAGCGCGGCGGTTCGCTCATCGTCGTCGATGACGAGCGGATGCGCCTGCGCGCCAGAGAGTCGCCGAGACCCCGTCGGGTGCGCTTCCGTTCCCTTGGCTGTTATCCGCTCAGCGCCGCGGTGGAGTCCGACGCGGCGACGGTCGAGGAGATCGTCGCCGAGATGCGCGCGACCCGGATCTCGGAGCGCGCCGGGCGCCTGATTGACTTCGACCAGGACTCCTCGATGGAAAAGAAGAAGCGCGAGGGATATTTCTGATGCCCGATTCGATCCTGCGCGTGCTCGCCTGCGGCAGCGTCGATGACGGCAAATCCACCCTGATCGGGCGGTTGCTGTTCGAGTGCGGTGCCGTGCCCGACGACGTGCTGACGGTGCTGGAGCGCGATTCCCGCCGCTTCGGCACGGTGGAGAACGGCCTCGACTACGCGCTGCTGGTCGATGGGCTCTCGGCGGAGCGTGAACAGGGCGTGACGATCGACGTGGCGTATCGTTACTTCGAGACGCCGCGCCGGCGCTTCATCCTGGCCGATGCGCCGGGGCACCAGCAATACACGCGCAACATGGCGACCGGCGCCTCGCTCGCCGATCTCGCGATCCTGCTCGTGGATGCACGCAAGGGGCTGCTGGCGCAGACCCGCCGCCACGCGGCGATCGCGGCGCTGCTCGGCGTCGGCCAGATCGTGCTGGCCGTGAACAAGATGGACCTGGTCGGCTTCGACCAGGGCGTGTTCGACCGGATCGTGGCCGAGTTCGATTCCCTGCGCGAAAGCCTCGGCCGACAGAGCGTGCGCGCGATTCCGGTCTGCGCCCGCGACGGCGACAACGTCGTTGCGCCAAGCACGAGCATCGACTGGTATCGCGGGCCGACCCTGCTCGGCGCGCTGGAACAGGCGAAGGGCGCCGGGGCGCCGTCAGGGCCGGCGCGGCTTCCCGTGCAATGGGTCGTCCGGCCCGACCATTCGTTCCGCGGCTACGCCGGAACGCTCGCGGGCGGCGTGCTGCGCGCCGGTGCCAAGGTCGTCAACGCGCTCTCGCGCACCGAGGCGCGGGTTGCGCGCATCGTGACCGCCGACGGCGACCTGGACCAGGCAGCTCCGGGACAGGCGGTCACGCTGGTGCTCGACCGCGAGATCGACGCCTCACGCGGCGACGTGCTTGCCGTGGCCCCTTCCCCCGAGCAGGCCGAGCAGATCAACGCCAGCATCGTGTGGATGGATGACACGCCGCTGTTCCGCGGTCGCGCCTATCTGCTGATGCTCGGCACGCGCGCGGTGGTCGCCACCGTGACCGAGATCACCAGTCGCGTCGATGTCGAGACGCTGGCCGATGAGCCGGCGCGCGAGTTGCACCTGAACGAGATTGGCCGGGTCAGTCTCTCGCTCTCCCATCCCGTTGCCTGCGAGCCTTATGCGACCAGCCGTGAGCTGGGCGGCTTCATCCTGGTGGATCGGCTGACCCGCAACACGGTGGGCGCCGGCATGGTGACCGAGATCACCTCGGCGCGCAGCCCGATCTACTGGCACCACCTGGACGTCGATCAGGCCGCGCGCGCGTCGCTGAAGTCGCAGCGCCCGGTGGTGCTGTGGTTCACTGGCCTGTCGGGCGCCGGCAAGTCGACGATCGCCAACCTGGTCGAGAAACGCCTGCTCGCGCAGGGCCGGCACACCATGACGCTGGACGGCGACAACGTCCGCCACGGGTTGAACCGCGATCTCGGCTTCAGCGAAGCCGATCGGGTGGAGAACATTCGCCGCGTGGCCGAGGTCTCCAAGCTGTTCGTCGAAGCGGGGCTGATCGTGCTGGTCTCGTTCATCTCGCCCTACCGCGCCGAACGGATGCTTGCCCGCGAGGCCGTGGGGAAGGGCGAATTCCTGGAGATCTACGTGGATACCCCGGTGGACGAGTGCCGCCGCCGCGATCCCAAGGGCCTCTACGCGAAAGCCGATGCCGGGGTGATCCGCAACTTCACCGGCGTCGATGCTCCCTACGAGCAGCCGCTCGACCCCGAGATCCGGCTGCGCACGCTGGAGGGCGCGCCAGAGGTGCTGGCCGAGCAAGTGTTCGCTGAGCTGCGCCAGCGCGGCTTCGTCATCTGAAAGTGGCGTGCCCGACCCCTCCACTGAATTGGTCGCCATCGCCGATGCAGCGCGCGCCTGCCGCGCCTGCACGGACCTGCCGCTCGGTCCCCGGCCGGTATTCCGCGTCTCCGCCACCGCGCGGGTGCTCATCGCAGGCCAGGCGCCGGGAACCAAGGTGCATGAGACCGGCGTCCCCTGGAACGACCCCTCGGGCGACCGGCTACGCGGCTGGCTGGGGATGGACCGGGACGCGTTCTACAACGAATCCGCCATCGCCATCGTGCCGATGGGATTTTGCTATCCTGGCCGCTTGCCGAACGGCGGCGACGCCCCACCGCGGCGCGAGTGTGCCCCGCTCTGGCGCGCGCGCCTATTGGCCGCCATGCCGTCGATCCGCCTCACGCTGCTGGTAGGCGGCTACGCGCAGCGGGACGCGCTCGGACCGGGGGCGGTGGGCGAGCGCGTGCGCCGGTTCTGCGACTACCTTCCTGCCGCCTTTCCCCTGCCCCACCCGTCCTGGCGGACGAGCGCCTGGGAGCGCCGCAACCTGTGGTTCCAGGCGGAGGTGCTGCCGGCGCTGCGCGAGGCCGTGGCAGCGGCGCTTTCGCCGGCAGCATGTTGCAAGTAGCCTGGCGCGTCTCGATCTGTGATTGGCCGGCATGAAGCTGAGGAAGCGGGCCGGCACAATCCAGGAGAGCGGCTGTGTCAAAAGATCGCAATCGAGGAAATCGGGAAGCCAAGAAGCCGAAAGCGAAGAAGAAGACCGTCGCGCCAGCCGCGACGTTCCTCCGTCCTTCGCCGGCATCGGCAGCGCCGCCAGCGAAGGACGCCAAGAAGTAGGGCCGACCGCGACGGCGCTGGTAGCTACTCTCGCGCCGGCGCAGTCAGGCTGACGGTGACGTTCTTGCGCTGGGTGAAGCTGTCCAGCATCCCCTCGAGCGAGAATTCCCGCCCGATGCCGCTCTGCTTGTAGCCGCCGTAGGAATGGCCGGGCACCTGGCCCAACCCCTGGTTCACCTGCACCCAGCCGGATTCGATGGCGTGGGCAGCGCGCAGCCCGGTCGTGATGTCATGCGTCCAGACATAGGCGGCGAGGCCGTAATGGCTGTCATTGGCCATGCGGATCGCCTCCGCCTCGTCCTCCCACGGGATCGCCACCAGGACCGGGCCGAAGATCTCCTCGCGCGCCAGCCGCCAGTCGTTGGAAGAATCGGCGAATACGGTCGGGATCGCGAAATAGCCCCGCGCCAGCGGACCGTCCTTCGGCGGCAGGCCGCCGAACACTACGCGGGCGTCCTTGCGTCGCAGCCCGTCCTCGACATAGCCGCAGACCTTGCGGAACTGCTTCTCGTTGATGATGGTGCCGATATCGGTTTCCTCGTCCAGCGGATCGCCCAGCTTCAGCTGACTGGTCTTGGCCTCCAGCGCCGCCAGGAAGGCCTCGAAGTGGCGCTTGTGCAGAAACAGCCGAGACCCGGCGGTGCAGGACTGGCTCTGGCGGGTGAAGCGCATCGCGCTGATGATGCCGTCGATCACCCATTCCTCGGTGCCGACGTCCGGGTAGACGATCGACGGACTCTTGCCGCCCAGCTCAAGCGAGACGGGAGCGATGCGCTCGGCGGCGGCGCGCATCACGCTCTTGCCCACCTCGGTCGAGCCGGTGAACGACATCTTGCGCACCTTCGGATGCCGCGCCAGCGGGGCGCCGCACTCCTCGCCCAGCCCGGTCAGCACGTTTAGCACGCCTCCCGGCAAGTGCTCCTGGCAGATCCGGGCCATCATGAGCACGCCGAGCGGCGCGTCCTCGGCCGCCTTCAGCACCATCGTGTTGCCGGCCAGCAGGGCGGGCGCGATCTTCAGCGCGCCGAGCATCACCGGCGCGTTCCAGGGAATGATCGCGCCGACCACGCCCAGCGGCTCGCGGCGCGTGTAGCTCAGCACGTGCTCGCCAAGCGGGATGGTCTCGCCCTTCAGTTCTCCGCCGAGGCCGCCGAAGTAGCGGAAGATGTCGGCGGTCATGCGCGCCTCGCCCCGCGCCTGGGTGCGCAGCGCGTTGCCGGTCTCGCGCGCGATGGTGTGGGCCAGCGTCTCGATCTCGGCCTCGATCGCCTCGGCGATGCGTCCCAGCAGCCGCCCGCGCTCGCGCGGCACGACCCGACTCCAGGCCGGAAAGGCGGCTTCGGCGGCGGCGACGGCGCGATCGACATCGGCGGCGCCGGCGCGGGGGACGCGCGCGAAGACCTGGCGGTTGGCGGGATTCTCCACTCCCAAGGTCTCGCCGCTCTCGGCGCCGACCCACTTGCCGCCGACCAGCATCCGCGCCTCGGTCGCCTCGGGCACCATGGTGTCCATCGCTTGTCTCCCCGTCAGGTTCGGCGAGATGTGCGTCGGTTGGAGGCGGGGATCAAGGCGGACTTCGGTTCGACCCCTCCCCCACCGCCAGATACCGCCGCCGCACCTCCTCGTTGGCGCGCAGGCCGGCTATGTCGTCGCGATAGACGATCTGGCCCTTGTCGATCACCACCGCGTCGCTGGCGACGCCAAGGCAGAAATGCATGTTCTGCTCGGCGAGCAGCACCGTCGTTCCAGTGGCGCGAAGCTGGCGCAGCAGGACGCCGATGCGCTGCACGACGATCGGCGCCAGGCCCTCGCTCGGCTCGTCCAGCACCAAAACCACCGGATTGCCCACCAGGGCGCGGGCGATCGCCAGCATTTGCTGCTCGCCGCCCGAGAGCCGTCCAGCCGGGCGGTTGCGCAATGGGGTCAGCAGCGGGAACGTCTCCCATACCCGCGCCAACGGCCAGTCGTCCTGCCCCTCCGGCCCGCGCTTGGCGGCGATCACCAGGTTGTCCTGCACGCTGTGGTCGGGGAAGACCTGTCGGTCCTCCGGTACGTAAGCCAAACCCAGCCGGGTGATGACGTGCGGCTTGCGGCCCGCGACCTGGGTGCCGCGAAAGGCGATGGTCCCGCCGCGCGGGGCGAGCACGCCCGCGATCGCCTTCATCGTCGTGCTCTTGCCGGCGCCGTTGCGGCCCAGCAGCGCCATCGTCTGGCCCTGGTACAGCTCCAGGCCGACGCCGAACAGGATCTGGCTTGCGCCGTAGAACACGTCGATCCCGTCCACGCGCAGGATGGGACCGGAGTTCATGCCAGCTCGTCCTCCGGCGTGCCGAGATAGGCGGCGATGACCGCCGGGTTGGTGCGTATTTCCTCGGGCGAGCCTTCCGCGAGCACCTTTCCGTAGCACAGCACCGCGATGGAGCCGGCGATACGGAACACGATGTCCATGTCATGCTCGATGAAAACGAGGGTAAGCTTCTGGCGCTCCCACAGCGCCTGCACCTTCTCGATCATGAGCCAGCGCTCCTCCGGGCCCATGCCGGCGGTAGGCTCGTCCAGCAGCAGGACCGAGGGTTCGAGAGCCAGCGCCAGCGCGATGTCGAGCAGCTTCTGATCGCCATGCGAGAGATTGGCGGCCTCGATCTCCGCCTTGTCCTCGAGCCCGAGCAGCTCGGCGACCTCCAGGGCACGCGGCCGGGCACCGGCGGGCGGGAAGCGGCGCCCGAGCTGATCCCATTGGCCGCGATGCGCCGCGATCGCCGCCATCAGGTTCTCGGCAACGGTCATGGTCGGAAAGATGCTCGCCACCTGGAAGGCGCGGCCGATCCCGCGCTTGACGATGGCGGCACGGCTGAGGCCGGTGATGTTCGCGTCGTCCAGCTGCACGCGCCCCTCGTCGGGAACCAGCCCGCCCGAGATCAGGTTGAAGAACGTGCTCTTTCCGGCGCCGTTCGGGCCGATGACGGCAATGAGCGACCCGGTCGGGAAGGACAAGGTGACGCCGTCGATCGCCGCGACGCCGCCGAACCGCTTGGTGAGAGCTTCCACGCGCAGCATGTCAGCCGCCCTTGGCGAGGCTGGCGCGCGGCCAGCGGCGTCGCACCTGTCCTATGACGGAATCCGTCACGCCGCGGCGGAATCCAAGGGCGAAGACCAGGATGATGAGGCCAAGCGCCAGTCCGTAATACTCCGTCTCCCGCGTCACCACGTCATTCAGCGCCAGCAGGATCAGCGCCCCGACCAGCGGACCGAGGAACGCGCCGATGCCGCCCAGCATGATCGCGAAGATCGCCTGGCCCGAGAGCGGCCAGTCGGCGAGTTCCGGGTAGGCGCCGGAGACGAACAGGCTCGTCACCATTCCGCCCAGTGCAGCGAACACGCCGGCGATGACGAACACGGTGAGCTTCGCCCGCCAGACCGTGATGCCCAGGAAGGCGGCCCGGGTCTCGTTGTCGCGCACCATGCGCAGGCTGGTGCCGAAGGGCGAGGCGACGACATGGCGCATCAGCAGCAATCCCGCGATCAGCACCACTACGCTTGCCCAGTAGAGGTTGCGCTGATTGGCGAGGTCCACGCCAAGAATGAACCGGCGCGGAATGCCGCCGCGCAGTCCCTGGTCACCGCCGGTCAGCGACACCCAGGACAAAATGATGCTGTGCAGGAGCATCTGCATCGCCAGCGTGACGAACGCGAAATAGATTGTGCGCAGCCGGATGCAGATCGCGCCGACCCCGAGCGCCACCACCGCCGAGAACGCCAGGGACAGCAGTACCCGCGGCCCAGAGGGGCAATAGCGTGTCCTGCATCAGCAGGGCGAAGCTGTAGGCGCCCAGCCCGTAGAACATGCCGTGTCCGAAAGACACCAGCCCGGTGGTGCCGACCAGCAGGTTGAGCGAGGTCGCGAACAGCCCCATCGCCGAAAGCCGGATGATCAGGTCCGTGAACGAGGCGCTCGGCAACACCAGCGGGATGATCCACAGCACGATCAGCGCGGCCAACGCGATCGCCGCCTCCTGACCGACGGAGCCGACGCGGCGCATCTCAGACCACTTCCCGACCGAACAGGCCGGTGGGACGAGTGATGAGGATCAGGATCATGAAACCATAGATCAGCTCGTCGGTGAACAGCGGGAAGCCGATGGTGCCGAAGCTGCGGATCAGGCCCAGCAGGATCGCCGCAATCAGCGAACCCGCGATCGAGCCCATGCCGCCGATCACGGTGACGATGAAGCTGTCGATCAGCACGGAAAACCCCATCCCCGGCGTAAGCGAGCGCACCGGCGCCGCCAGTCCGCCGGCAAGCCCCGCGAGCCCACCGCCAACAGCGAAGACCAGCGCGTAGAGCAGGGTCGTGTTGATGCCCAGCACCGAGACCATCTCGGGGTTGACCGCCGCGGCACGGACGATCTTGCCCGCGCGGGTCGTGGCGAGCGCGAGGCCAAGCAGCAGGGCAACGGCCAGCGCGACCCCGATCAGCAGAAGATAGAACGGAGGCACGATCCCACCCGCGATGAACAGCGGCGGAACCTGGAACGCGGGCGGCATTCCCATCGACTGGAAATCCGCGCCCCAGACCATCTTCACCACGTCATCGAAGATCAAAACCACGGCGTAGCAGATCAGCAATTGCATGAGCACGTTGGTGCCGTAGGCGCGGCTGATGAGGAACCGCTCGAACAGGATGCCGAACAGTCCCATGCCGACGCATCCGGCGGCCACCGCGGCGAGATAGCTGCCGGTTGCCTGATAGGTGCTGAGCGCCAGATAGGCGCCCAGCATGTAGAACGTGCCGTGGGCGAAGTTGACGACCTTCAGCACGCCGAAGATCAAGGTCAGGCCGGCCGCTACCAGGAACAGCAACAGACCCACGATCAACCCGCTGCTGGTCTGCGTGACGAGGCAGCCGGAACTGCTCACGCACCCGGCGAGTGCGTTCA
The DNA here is from genome assembly GCA_963830565.1 of uncultured Pseudomonadota bacterium. Taxonomy (GTDB): domain Bacteria; phylum Pseudomonadota; class Alphaproteobacteria; order Acetobacterales; family Acetobacteraceae; genus DATFDN01. Next base: position 103,832 of record CAWHMO010000005.1, on the reverse strand, counting down.
GGTCCATGCCGAAACTCGTGCCCCGCTAGGCATACCCGCTCTGCTTCTTCCACTCGGTTTCCAGCTCGGTGATCTGGCCCCAGTCGCCGGGCTGGATGTCGACGATGTAGGGCGGCTTGGCAACGGTGCTGCCCCAGCCGATCGCGTAGTCCGCGATGCTGTGGTCGTCGCGCATGGTGATCTTGCCCTGCACGCCGAACGGCGAGTCGATCGTCAGGCCGGGCAGCGCCTGCGCCATCTTCTTGCCGTCAGCGGCTCCGGCCTTCTTGGCCGCCGCATCCAGGAACGCGACCGCGGTCGCCACCTGCCACGACCAGTTGGTGGGGTATTCGTTGAACCGCTTGCGATACGCCTCCCCCCAATCCTTGTTCTGCGGCGTGTCCGGGAAGGTTTCGAGATAGCGGGTGCCGGAGTAGCTGCCCTGCGGCATCGCCTTGATGGCGTTCAGCACCGGGTAGTCGCCCATGTTGGGGTTGAACATCGCCATCTGGCTGAACAGGGCGTACACGTTGGCTTGGTTGACGAAGGAGGAGAGGTCGCCCGCGTAGAGCAGGCTGAACATTCCCTGCGGCTTCGCCTGGATCAGCTTGGTGATCGCGTCGGTGAAGTCGGCCTGCCCCAGCTTCGGCCAGGCCTCGGCGATCACCTGGATGTCGGGCTTGAAGTGCTTGATGAAGTCCAGGTACTGCTTCGTGGTGTCGCGCCCATAGGCATAGTCCGGGGAGCAGGTGGCAAAGCGGGTCATCTTGCGGGCAGTGGCCTGCTTGGCTGTGTAGCCCCCGCCCACGATGGCGTCCTGCACGCCCTGCCGGGCGCAGCGGAACGCGGTCGCGACCCGGATTTTGGGATCGGCAGTCAGGGACGACGTCTCGCTGGCGGTGTGCAAGCACAGCACGCCTAGGTCGCGCACCACCTCCTGCACGGCGAAGGCGCCCGATGACGCCTCCGCGTCCAGCAGGATCTCGCACCCGTCGCTATTCACCAGCTCGCGCGCGATGCGCGCGGCTTCCTGCGGCTGGCCTCTGGAATCGCGCACCACCAACTCGATCTTGCGGCCGCCCAAGCCGCCGGCGGCGTTGACCTGCTCAATCGCCATCTGCGCGGCGTTGCGGCTGGATGTGCCGAGCAACGCGATCGCACCGGACAGGATCGACTGCATCCCGACCTTGATCGTGCCCTGCTGCGCCCGGCCGATCCGTGGCGCGGCGAGAACGCCCGCCGCCCCGGCGAGGAGCGTGCGGCGACGTAGTACGAAGCCAGTCGTGTTGAGCATGTCTTCCTCCCTACGTCGTTGCCAGTGCCGCCAGCATCCGGTCCCGCGCCGCGAAGTCGCCCTCTGCATGGACCGGCTGAATGCAGACCTGGTTGGCACCAGCATTCAGATGTGCGCGCAGCCCCTGCTTGATCCGCTCAGCATCGCCCCACAGCACCATTGCGTCAATGAACCGGTCGCTGCCGCTCTCCGCCAGGTCCTGCTCGGTGAAGCCGAGCCGGAGCCAGTTGTTGCGGTAGTTGTCGAGCCGCAAGTAGCGTGACAGCTCCGCCCGGCCGAGGGCGCGCGCCTTGGCCGGGTCGGACTCCAGCGTCACCTTCTGCTCGGCGACCAGCCACTTGCCGTCCCCAAGCGCTTTGCGCGCCTCGGCGGTGTGCGCCGGAATCGTGTTGTAGGGCAGCGCGCCCCGCGTGCGCTGGGCTGCCAGGCGCAGCATCAGCGGCCCCAGCGCGGCGATCGCGACCGGCCATTCCTCCGAGCCGGCCTCGCGCTGCACCAGCGCCTCCAGATAGGCCCGCATCGCCGGGACCGGCTTCTGGTACTCGTGCCCGCGCAGCTTCTCGACCATCGGCGGGTGGCTGACACCGAGGCCAAGGATGAAGCGCCCGTTGTACAGCCCGTTCAGGGTCAGCAGCCCGCGCTGCGCGGTGAAGGCGTCGCGGGCATAGATGCTGGCGATGGAGCTGCCAATCTTCAGCCTGGTGCTGTTGGCCAGCATGAAGCCGGCGACGGACAGCGATTCATAGCCGCGCGCTTCCGGATACCAGAGCGCATCGAAGCCGAGCCGTTCGACCATGCCGACGAACTCGGCGAGCTGCACGGCATCCAGCCGATCGACGGGATACCAGACGCCAAGGCGGCCGAGCTGCATGAGTTCCTCCCGACTAGATGACCTTCGCGGCGCGCAGCCGCGCGATGTCGGCCCGCGCGTAGCCGATCTCGGCCAGCACCGCGTCGGTGTGCTCGCCGAGCGCCGGCGGGGGCGTGTCGATGCGCGGGCCGCCATGCGCGAACTTGAACGCGGCGAGCGGCACGCCGAAGCCGCCCTCGATGCCCGTCGCGCCTGCGTGGCGGTGGATCACGCCCCGGCTGGCAAGCTGCGGGTCCGCGACCGCCTCGCGCATCGGGCGCACCCGCGCCGCGGGTACGTGGCGGGATTGCAGGTAGTCCTCCCACTCGGCGGCGGTGCGGGTCAGCATGATCTCGCCCAGCACCGCCTCCTCGCGCGCCTGGTCGGCCTCGCGCTCCGCGTTCGTGCGCTTGATCATCTCCGGCCGCTCCAGCACCGTCCACAAGCGCCGCTGCTGGCGCAGGTTGGAGGCGCCCACCATGAGCAGGCCATCCTTGGTCTGATAGGCGCCGCTGGTCCCGTAGCCCTGGCGGTTGCCGTGCGGTCTTGGGTGCTTGCCGTTGCGCAGATAGCCGGTCAGGTGCGAGGCCATCAGCACCATCGCGACGTCCAGCATCGCCATGTCGATGCGCTGGCCCCGCCCGGTCCGCTCGCGCTGGAACAGTGCCGAGGCCAGCGCGAAGGCGCCCATCGTCCCGGTGGCGTAATCGACCGCCGGCGTGCCGAGCTTGACGGGATGCACCGTCTCGGTGCCGGTCATCGCCATGATGCCCGAGGTCGCCTGGATCACATGGTCGTAGGCGGTCTGCGGCCCACGCGGCCCATCCTGGCCGAAGGCGGAGAAGCTGGCGTAGATCAGGCGCGGATTCAGGGCCGAGAGGACGCCATAGCCGAGGCCAAGCGCCTCGAAGGCGCCGGGGCGGTAGTTCTCGACGAACACATCCGCCCCGGCGGCGAGGCGTCGGACGATCTCCCGCCCCTCTTCGGTTTTAAAATCAACGGTGATGGAGCGTTTGTTCGAGGCCTGGGTGAGGAACCCGGTGCCCATCTGGCGCCGGTTCAGCTCGGCGTCGGTCCCGCTCGATCGGCTCTGGTCGGGGTCGTCCGGATGCTCCACCTTGATGACGTCGGCACCCAGCACGCCGAGCTGGTAGGCCGCGAAGGGGCCGGCGAGCACGTGCGTGATGTCGATGACCCGGATTCCCTCGAACGGCCTCATGCGCGTCTCCCGCCCCTGGGCACGCAGGCTCGCGCCTTGTCCCGGCAGCGTCAACCGAACCGCGCTTGACGCCCCGCCCCTGCCCCGCCACTTGTGCCCCGCATGTCAACCCGGGTTCTGATCGATCACCGCGCGGGCGGGGCGCAAAGTCTGCGCCACCCCGAGAAGGCGCACCGGCCGGACAATCCGATCCAGCGCAAGCCCGCCTGGATCCGGGTAAAGGCACCGACGCATCCGGTCTATCACGACACAAGGCGGCTCATGCGCGAGAACCGCCTGGTCACCGTCTGCGAGGAGGCGGCCTGCCCCAATATCGGCGAGTGCTGGAGCCAGCGCCACGCCACGATGATGATTATGGGCGATGTCTGCACCCGCGCCTGCGCGTTCTGCAACGTCGCGACTGGGCAGCCGGCCGCGCTCGATCACGACGAGCCGGCGCGCGTGGCCGACGCGGTGGCCAAGCTGGGCCTCCGCCACGTGGTAATCACCTCGGTCGATCGAGACGACCTGCCCGACGGCGGCGCGCGGCACTTCGCCCGCGTGATCGCCGCCCTTCGCGATGCCGCCCCCGATACCACGGTCGAGGTGCTGACGCCGGACTTCCTGCGCAAGCCGGGCGGAGTCGAGGTGGTGGCGGAGGCTCGGCCGGACGTGTTCAACCACAACCTGGAGACGGTGCCGCGGCTCTATCCGACTATCCGGCCCGGCGCGCGCTACTTCCAGTCGCTGCGGCTGCTGGACCGGGTGAAGACGCTGGACCCAACGATCTTCACCAAATCGGGGCTGATGGTCGGGCTCGGCGAGCAGCGTGGCGAAATCCTGCAAGTGATGGACGACCTGCGGATCGCCGATGTCGATTTCCTCACTCTCGGGCAGTATCTGCAACCCAGCATCAAGCACGCCGCGGTTGATCGCTTCGTCACGCCGGAAGAGTTCGCCGAGTACGCCGCGATGGCCCGCGCCAAGGGCTTCCTGCTGGTCTCCGCAAGCCCGCTGACCCGCAGCTCCTATCATGCCGATGCCGACTTCGCCGCGCTGCGCGCCGCGCGCGCCCGTGACGTCGGCCGCTGACCGATGCCCACGCATGCCGAGCGCCAGCTCGTTCCCTACTCGCCGGAACAGCTCTTCGATCTGGTGGCCGATGTCGGCCGCTATCCCGAATTCCTGCCCTGGTGCGTCGCCGCACGGGTGCGCAGCCGGACCGATCGCGAGATCGTCGCGGACCTGACGATCGGCTTCGGCCCGTTTCGCGAGAGCTTCACCAGCCGCGTTACCCTGGACCGGCCCCGCAAGGTCGGAGTGAAGTACGAGCATGGCCCGTTCCGTTATCTGAACAACCAGTGGGAGTTCATCCCCCACGCGAACGGGACCGAGGTGGCGTTCTTCGTCGATTTCGAGTTCCGCAGCCGGGTGCTGCAGGCGGCGATCGGGGTCGTGTTCAACGAGGCGGTGCGGCGGATGGTGAATGCCTTTAAGAAGCGCGCCCGCCAGGTCTATGGACCGCCGGAAGTGCTCGCACCGCGTTGCGCTCCGACGCCTTCCTAGGCTCCGGAGCCACCCTCAACGCCGTGGGAATCGTCAGGCGGGCTCGCCATGGTGCCGGACGCTGAACGCCGTTTCCTCCTTGCCCGCCGCGTCGGCCATCTCGCCACCGCCGACCGGTTCGGCTCTCCGCATGTTGTCCCGGTCTGCTACGCGCTGGCCGGGGCCGCGCTCTACATCACGGTCGATGAGAAGCCGAAGCGCCGCGATCTCCCGCTCAAGCGGCTGCGCAACATCGCGGAGAATCCGCGGGTCGCGCTGGTGGTCGATCGCTGGGATGAGGATTGGGGACGGCTGGGCTGGGTCATGCTGCGGGGCCGCGCCGAAACCTTGTCGCAAGGGCCCGAGCATGATCATGCCCAGGCCCTGCTGCGCGACCGCTACCCGCAATACGCGGGAATGGATTTGGCACCCTTGCCCGTCATCGCGCTCCGCATCGCGCGCGTGACGAGCTGGGGCGATCTCGCCGGCTGACTACTCGGCGGCAATCATGCGTGGAGGCTCGGCCGGACTGCCGTACTTCTCCACCCAGGTGCGGCCGATGGCCACGGCCTCCTCGGGCGTGAGCCAGGACCACTCCGCGCCACGGGCGCGAATCGCGACCCATCGCGTCTCGCCATGCACCGCGCGCTCCTCCACCGAATAAGGACCGACTGCATGAGCCATCGGTGTCACTCCTCAAACCCTGGCGCCCGGTATGCCTACCGTTTAGCGGGCCGTGCGCCGGACAGCATCGCACGGTCGCTAGCTTCAGCGCGCCGGTCCAACCGCGAGTTGGCGCCGCGCCTCGGAGTGAGAGAAAACGGGAAAACTCACGTTTCTGTCAACGAATAATATGGCCTAATCCGGACCGCGCATGACGTTCCCGCGGTGGTGTGGCCAAGTGCCCAGGATGGAGGGAAATATGCCTGTCCTAGCCCGCTTCGTTACGCTCCTGGCAGCGCTGGCCGTCGTCGGGGCGGTCCATGCTATTGAGGCGCAGGACGTACGCACCGGCTCAGCCGCCTACGGCGACTGGCAAAGCAATCAGCCCGGCGTGTGGCGGCATCTGACCTTGGCCGATCTGCCGGCACCGCACGCCACGGACTCGGCCGGGAATCCGCCGCGAGTCGTCGCCCGCCCGCGCGACGCGCGACTCCAGGTGCCGGCCGGTTTCACTGTGGAGCAGTTCGCCGGCGGCCTCAGCCGGCCGCGCATGATCCGCGTGGCGCCTGACGGCGAGGTGTTCGTTGCCGAAAGCGACGCCGGGCGAATCCGCCTGATGCGGGCGCCCGATGGGGCTGCCCGGCCGACCGACAATACGGTGTTCGCCGATGGTCTCGACCAGCCGTTCGGGATCGCGTTCTGGCCGCCGGGCCCGACACCGCGGTACGTCTACGTCGCCGAGCTGAACCGCGTTGTCCGCTTTCCCTGGCATCAAGGTGCCCCGCGCCCGGACGGCCCGGCCCAGGTCGTGGTGCCCGAGATCGCGACGAGCACCGGCGGGCATTGGACCCGCGACATCGCTTTCAGCCCCGATGGGCGGCGCATGTACGTCGCGGTCGGCTCCGCCTCGAATGACGCCGAGGGCGGCAATCCGGAGAAGTGGCGAGCCGACGTGATCGCGTTCGACCCCGAGGGCAAGGGTCGGGAGGCGTTCGCCACCGGCCTGCGTAACTGCGTCAGCCTGGCCATCGCGCCGGGGTCGGGAATGCCCTGGTGCGCGGTCAACGAGCGCGACGGGCTTGGCGACAACCTGCCGCCCGACTACGTCACCCATCTCGAGCCGGGCGGGTTCTACGGCTGGCCCTGGTTCTACATCGGCGATCATCCGGACCCGAATCACCGGGGCGCCCACCCCGAACTCGCCTCCCGCGTCGTGGTCCCCGACGTGCTAATCCAGCCGCATTCCGCCCCGCTGGGGATGACGTTCTACGAAAGCCGCGGGCCGGCCGCGTTCGGCGCCGACTACCAGGGCGACATCTTCGTTGCCCTGCACGGCTCGTGGAATCGGTCGCTGCGCACCGGCTACAAGCTGGTACGCATCCATCCCGGCAACGGCGCCTACGAGGACTTTGCGACCGGCTTCGTGGCTAGCAACCAGGCAGTGTGGGGCCGCCCGGTCGCGGTCGCGGTCGCCCATGACGGAGCGCTGCTGATGACCGACGATGCCGGCAACGCGATCTGGCGCATCGCTCCGGCCGGACACCCCTGACGCTTCGCCTGAACGTAAGTCACACCCCGCATCGCCGGTCACGTTGCAGCGGCTGGTGGCCAAACGCCTGGAGGTGCCCGCCGCGTTCGCGGAGACGTTGTTCGGCGGAGCGCGCCCAGGGTGGCGCTCAGGAAGGGAGATGATCGTGTGGGATAAAATCGAACTCAGCCAGCACGTGAAGGTCGGGCGTACGCCGCCCGGAGAGCGGGAGCTTGACGCACTGCGCAAGGAGGGTCTGCGCGCCATCATCGACCTGCGAACGCACGACGAGACGGCCGGCAATTCCGCACCGCCAGCGGTCGAGGCGACGCGCGTGCGCGCCCGCGGCATTGATTACATCCACGTTCCGGTATCCGCCGAAAGCGTGGACAAGACCGACCTGGACCGGGTGGGAGAGGCCCTGAAGCACGGCCCCAAGCCGCTGCTGATCCACGACGCCGGCGGCAATCGCGCGGGAATGATCGCGCTGGTCCACACCGCAATCGAAGCGGGGGTGCCGGGCACGGAGATGATGGAGATGGCCCGCCACCTCGATCTCGTGTTCGGCGACCCGGCGCAGCAAGAGGTCTTCGCGCACTATGTCGATCAGCGCAGAACCCACCCCGATCCGCTGACGCGCCGCATCGAGGCGCTGCGCGAGGATGGCCGGCCAATCCCCTTGCTGCCCGAGGACACCGGCACGCTGGCTAGGGAGATCCAGGAGGATCATCACCGGGAATTCGCGCAGGACCACGCGCACGTCGTCGCGCCGACGCCAACCCCGATGGAGATACCGCCGGTGCCAGACGCCGCGACGGCGATGCCCGGGTCCGCTGCGATGAGGACGTCAGCAAGGCCGATAGCGGCGCCACACACGGGACTGACGCCGAGCCCGACCTGGACGCCCCACGCATCACGGCTCGCATCGCGGATCAAGGTCATTCCGCTCTCCGCGCAACCTCGCCCGGTGCGGCCCGTTGCATGGTCCCCTCCAACCCCCGCCGCGCTGGGCATGGGGGCGGCCATCGCCACGGCGATCCTGCTTGCCATCGACCGACGGCTGCTGCTGCCGTTGCTGATAGCCGCCGGTGTGATCGGCGCGAGAGTAATGTCACGACTTCCCCCAGGCCCGCTCGACGAGCCGCCGCCGGCCGATGCCGGTACTCGATCACGACATCGATGATCTGGAAAAACGGGTCCGCCGGCTGGCCAAGCGTGCATGACCCCCTCTAGGCCAACGCGCCGATGAGATGCTAAATTGACGATTACGACACGGCGAAGGTTTGGCGGACGTGGACAAGAGAGACGGTTGGCGTAGGGACAGCAGGCGGCGCCGCGGGTTCGACGACGATGTTGTTCCGCGCCGCGACGACATGGGCTGGGCCCCGCCGCCATCCCCATCGCGGCCGGGATTCCGCAGCCCATCGCCGATGATGGGCTCGGGCCCCGAGGTCGACGCGGTCGTGAAGTGGTACAATGCCGAGAAGGGCTTCGGCTTCGTGGAACTCGGGGATGGGACGGGTGACGCATTCCTACACGCCAGCGCGATCGAGCGCATGGGCTCCGCGCCGCCGGTGCCCGGCACCCAGCTTCGGGTCCGCGTCGGCCAGGGCCAAAAGGGCCGTCAGGTCCAGGAGATCACCCATGTCGGTGAGGTAGGGCCCGCACCGGCCCAGCCGCCGCGCGCGCCCCGTCCCGGCGGCTTCGGCGGTGGCGGCGGGTACGGCGGCGGTGGCGGTGGCGGTGGGTATGCCGCACGCGAGTCGAGCTACCAGGCGGTTTCCACGGGCGAGGAAATCACCGGCACCGTGAAGTGGTTCAACGCGCAGAAAGGCTTCGGCTTCATCACGCCCGAGAGCGGCGGCAAGGACGTGTTCGTCCATATCTCGGCCCTGAACCGGAGTGGCATGAGCGACCTGCGCGAGGGCCAAGTTGTGCGCGTGCAGGTCGTGCAAGGCCGCAAGGGGCCGGAAGCAGGCTCCATCTCGCTGCCCTGACTGCTAAGCCTGGGGCGCTGACTGAAATAGACGCGGCTCTCTCTCCGTGGGTCTCGGCCAGAACCCGTCGCGGGTGATCTTCACGCCGCCTCTCCCAGTAGCCCTGCCAGATCCTGGATGAATTGCCAGGCCACTCGTCCCGACCGGGCGCCGCGCGTGACCGACCACTCATTGGCCCGCGCGTGCAACTCCTCCGTCGCGATCGGCAGGCGCATCGCGGCCGCGTAGCCTTCCACCATCTCGAAATAGGTCGGTTGGTCGCAGTTGTGAAAGCCGATCCACAGGCCGAAGCGATCGGACAGGGACACCTTCTCCTCGATCGCCTCCGACGGGTTGATGGCGGTGGAGCGTTCGTTCTCGATCATATCCCGCGGCATGAGATGGCGGCGGTTGGACGTGGCATAGAACACGACGTTATCGGGCCGCCCTTCGATCCCGCCCTCCAGCACGGATTTCAGCGCCTTGTAGTCCGCGTCCTCCCGCTCGAACGACAGGTCGTCGCACAGGATCATGCAGCGGCGCTTGCCGCGTAGTGCGTTCAGCAGATCAGGAAGCGAGGCGATGTCCTCGCGATGGATCTCCACCAGCGCCACGGCGCCCGGATGCTCGCCGATGATGACCGCATGGACGGCCTTCACCAGCGAGGATTTCCCCATGCCGCGCGCGCCCCACAACATCGCGTTGTTGGCTGGCAGCCCGCGGGCGAAGCGACGCGTATTGGCGAGCAGGGTCCGCTTCTGCCGCTCGACTCCCTTCAGCAGGTCGATCGCGACACGCGAGACCTTGCCCACGGGCGCCAGGCGCGGCGGGTCGGGGTGCCAGACGAAGGCATCGGCCCCGGCAAGGTCGAGCAGCGGACGCACAGGCGGGGCCAGGCGCTCCAGCGCCTCGGCGATGCGAAGAGCAATGCTGGCCAGATGCTGATCCATGCTTTTTCCGGCAGAACTTGACGCGAGGGGGGCGCAAAGTATGGTCCCGCCCCGATCGCCGCAACCCAGCGCCAACCCAGCGCCTCTGGGACGGCGCAGCCTTGTCAGGACATCTGCATGCTCACCACCCCGGCCTACGCCCAGGACTTCGCCGGCGCCCTCGGCGGCGCGACGCAGTTCCTGCCGCTCGTGCTGATCTTCGTCGTGTTCTATTTCCTGCTGATCCGCCCGCAGCAGCAGCGTCAGAAGGAACAGAAGCAGATGCTGACTACGCTGAAGCGCGGCGACCGGGTGGTGACCGGCGGCGGCATCCTCGGCGTGGTGACCCGCGTTCCCGTTGCAACCGAAGGCGGCAAGCCGGCGCCTACCAGCGAGATCGAGGTGGAGATCGCGCCCAACATCAAGGTGACGGTGATGCGCGACACCATCACCACGGTCATCCGCCCGGTGGTGGCGAACGACCCGAAGCCGCCGCTAAAGGCGAAGAAGGCGTCCTGACCTCACCCGCCATGGCCGGGTTTAGCCCGGCCAAGACGTGGAAAAGGAATTCCGCCCTTACCCTAGCTGCGATTCAGCAAACTCGAAGTTGGCAAGCTGGTCGAGCCAGTTCGTCAGGTAGTCCGGGCGCACGTTGCGGAAGTCCAGATAGTAGCTGTGTTCCCATACATCGCAGCCGAGCAGCGCCTTGCCTTCGCCGGTCGCGAGCGGATTTGACCCGTTCGGCGTCTTGGTGACCTTCAGCTTGCCGTCCGAGCCGAGCACCAGCCAAGCCCAGCCGGAGCCGAACTGCGTCGCGCCGGCGTTCTTGAAGGCGTCCTTGAACGCTTGGGCCGAGCCGAAATCCTCGTTGATCTTCTTCTCGATCCTGCCTGACATGCGGCCGCCATTGTTCGGGCTCATGCACTGCCAGAACAGATTGTGGTTCCAGTGCTGCCCGGCGTTGTTGAACACGCCCGCCATGTCCGGCTTGTTGTGCGAGAGCTTGATGATCTCCTCCAGCGACTTGCCCTGGAGATTGGAGTCCTTCTCGACGAACCCGTTCAGCGCGGTCACATAGGCTTGGTGATGCTTGTCGTGGTGCAGCTCCAGCGTTTCCCGGCACATGCGGCGCCCGGCGAGCGCGTCGTGCGGATAGGGCAGCTTGGGAAGTTCGAAAGCCATGGACGTTCTCCGCCGATTTTGGGGTGAAGCGAAGGTCTCGCTGCCGAGTAGCTATGACCCGGCCGGAGGGGCGTCAAGCTTGAGCCAGGCGGCATCGCTGGTGCGCCGGAACGACCCCGACCGATTTCTGACCGCCCTGTTCGCCCCGGCGCCGCGGCGCGAAACCCTATTCGTGCTGTATGCCTTCAACAACGAGCTGGCGCGCGCGCGCGCTGTCGTCTCCGAACCGATGCTGGCGCTGATGCGTCTGCAATGGTGGCGCGAGGTAGTGGAAGGCGCGCGGCGGCGCCACGAAATCGCCGGCCCGCTCGGCGCGGCGCTGGATGCGGGCGAGCTCCGCGCCGACGATCTCGCATCATTGATAGATGCCCGCGAGATCGAAGCGGAGCCCGCCGTCGCTACGCTGGACGCCTGGCGGAGCTACCTGATGGGCACCGCGGGCGGCCTTGCCGTGGCGGCGGGCCGGCTGCTCGGGGTACCGGATCCCGAGGCGCTGCGCGGGCCGGGCGCTGCCTACGGCGCCGCCGGCGTACTCCGCGGCGTGCCGGCGCTGGCCCGCCGCCATCGCCTCCTACTGCCCGCCGACGTGCTTGCCCGGCACGGCTTGTCGGTGGAGGGCGCCATCGCCGCCCCACTCGACCCTCCGGCTCTGGCCGCGATGCGCGATCTCGCCCACGAAGCACAAGGCTGGCTCGGGCCGCGAGCTGTCGGCTTGCCCCGTGCCGCCCGAGCCGCTGAACTTCCGGCGGTGCTGGCGCGCCGCGACCTCGCGCGACCGCCGCCCTTGCCGGCCAGGCGCGGCCTGGCGGATCGGTTGGCGGTGGTTAGGGCCGCGTTGCTGCGGCAATGATTGGACGAGGCCGTCCCAGGACGTCCATCAGGCGCCCTGCTTCAGCGCCTGATAAAGCGCGATCTCGTAGCGGACGAGCGTGTCGAGCACCGCCTCATCGTTAGCGGGCAGGAGCTGCATCATCAGCACAGCCGTCACGCCGCGCTCGGGATCGATCCAGAAATAGGTGTTATGCACGCCGGCCCAGGCCATGCTGTAGGCGCCCCGGCCGGTGGGCAGCGGCTCGACGTTCAGCAGGAAGCTCAGCCCCCATTTCTTGGTGATGCCCGGCAGCAGCTCCGCCGCCAGCGCCATTGCCGGGTTGTCGCTCTTGAACAGGGTGGGCACGTCGATCTCGCCGATATGATTCCGGCGCATCAGCGCGACCGTGTCTGGCTTGAGCACCTGCACGCCGTCGAGCGTTCCGCGGTTGAGCAACATGCGGGTGAAACGCAGGTAGTCCGGACCAGTGGACACCAGCCCGCCGCCGCCCATGACGAAATCGCCATCGGTCGGGAATTCGAATTCGATCGGCACGACCTTGCCGCCTTGCTGGCGCGAATGAGCGGAGACCATGCGCGACCGCAGCGCCGCATCCGGCTTGAACGTCGTGTCCTTCATGCCGAGCGGGCCGGCGATGTGGTCCGCGACGTAGTCCTCCAGGGGCTTGCCGCTGACCGCCTGCACGATCTTGCCGAGCCAGTCGATGCCGATCCCGTACTCCCAGCGCGTGCCGGGATTGAAGATCAGCGGCGCGCGCAGGCTGTCGTTCTTGCAGGTGGCGATCGAGGGCAGACCGGCAAGCTGCATGTAGCGGCCGACATCGGCGTTGAAGAGGTCGTAGCTGAAGCCCGAGGTGTGGGTGAGCAGGTGGCGGATGGTGATCGGCGCGCGGGCGGGACGGAGCTTCGGCTTGCCCTCGGCGTCGAAGCCTTCGAGCACCTGCGGGTCGCGCAGCTGATCGACGATCTCGCCGGCCGGCTGCTCCAGGCCGATGCGGCTCTGCTCGATGAGCTGCATGATAGCGGTGCCGGTGATCGCCTTGGTCATCGAGGCGATGCGGAACACGCTGTCGAGCCGCATGGGCTCGGGGCGGTCCACGCCGAGACGGCCGAAAGCGCCCTGATAGATGACGTCGCCCTGGGTGGCGGCGAGGGCGACGATGCCAGGGATGCGGGCGGATTGGGTAGCATCGCGGAGGATAGGGTCGATGGTGGAGGAGAAATTCATGTCGCGTCCTTCGTTTTTGCACTTGCAACGAGACTACGGCGTTTCGAGCACGCTGTACCTCGTGTTCTTGCTCCCGTCTCGCACGGAGGAGGTCAGTCAGAACTACGGTGTGAGATCCGGGCCTCGTTCACGCGTTCCGGATACCAGCCGGTGAACTTGACCGCGCCGACGAGCGCCAGGATGACCGCGATGATGCCGACACGCCGCGGCAGGCTCGGCACGTAGAGCAGGGCGAGTTCGGCCACTACCATCACCACGAAGGCAAACGCCCAGACTGCGGTAATGACATAGTTGGTGCGGACGAATTCGGGGCTGTCCCAGAACTCGGGCGAGACCTGCTCACGCGCGTATTGCAGCGTGAACGGGCGGCCGACCGCCATTGACACGAGAACGATGAGGAGCAGGCCAGTATCGACACAGAGTCTGACGCCGATGACGGACCAAGTCGGCCCCCCCAGCACGGCGTAGAGCGCCAGCCCGCCAAATAGCAACGCTGTGCCGATCTCAAGAATTTTGGGCGCCCGGCCCGGGATGATCCAGTCGCGCGCAAGCAGGGCCACCGAGACGAGCGCGCCTGCGACCAGTCCTTCTGTAGCTCCGGCGAGCCTGTCGACGATGGCAAACACAATGAATGGCGCGAAGGCCAGCAGGATACCCATCGCTTACTTCTCCGCTCAATGGGCCAGTGACTCTTTCGCTCGGCTCGGCGTCCGGTTAGCCAGCCACAGCCAGTATAGAAAGTCCAACTATGCGCAACACGGAGCCTGCGGCGGCGAAGGCCGGGGCGCGGAGAATGTCAGCGTTAATGTCGAAAGAAGACGCCGTCCCACGTGCCCGTCAGGAGAGGGAGAGCGTTGCGCGCTCGATGATCTCTCATCCATCCCATTGCCGAGCCAGCATGGAAACGCCCTAGACAGAGGAAGCGATCGCAGGAGCCAGTGCCGCAGCCCGCGCGGATGGGTGGGCGGGGTTGCGGAAGCGCAGATCGCCGTCAGCCGCCTCCTTCCCGGTGCCGAGCAGCTCAAGCCGGGAGGCGAAGGTGACGGCGACCACGGAGCGCGCCTGGGGACGGGTCAGGAACTGGCGGGCCTCGCCTTCCAGTTCCAGCCTGTCGCGCAGCCCCAGCCATTCCTGCCGATCGATGTCGTCGACGAACATCGCCAGGATGCCGGGACGGTCTCCGCTCAGGCGGGTCGAGGCGACCGCCGCCATGTGCCGGCAGATGGCCAGCGCCACCTCGTTCTCGCGCCCCGATCGGGCCGCCATCGCGAACAGCCCGCCGCCGGCCTTCGTCACCGCGAGATTCGCCTCCGGTCCGAATTCCCGCTTGAGCGACGACAGCACGCCTAACTCGTCCGCCTGCGCGCCAGCCAGCACGAGCCGATCAAGACGCAGCACCATCGCCGGCCCGTGGTCGGCGCGTTGGTTGGACCGCAGCATGTGGCAGATGCGCTCGTGCAGCCGCGCAAGCCCATCGCCGTCGCTCAAGCCGTCGGGAAGGCTCACCCGCAGGACGTAGCGTCCGGGATGCGCGGCCAGCCAGGTCTGCAGATCGGGATCGATCCGGTCAGCCAGATTGAACCAGGCACCGCGATGCAGGTGCCGCCCCTCGTCGGCGGAAACAACCTCGCAGGCAATCTCGGCCTCCACGCCATCGCGCGCAATCAACAGATCGAACGGCGTCGCGCCCTCGAGACCGGCGAAGCGCACCGTGAAGCCGCGTGCGCGCTGCAGGGCGGCGGTATGGAACAGGTGGAGCAGTCGGGTCAGCGTGCCGTCGCCGGTCAGCGCCTTCCGCAACCATTCCGCGAGTCGCGCGCGTCCATCCGGGCCGAGAGCCCGCGCGGTGGCTACCATCTCGGCCACGAGCGCACTGACGCGCAGTTCGGTCTCGCTCGCGACCGGGACACCTTTGCGCAGCCGCTCGATGGCGTAGCAGGCCGCGTGGCGGTTGAGGATCGCCTTGCCAGCACGCGGCCCGACCTCGGCTTGGCGGCGGATGTCGGTCAGGCGGCTCCGCCAGAGCTCGGGGCCGGCAAGACCGACGAAGGCATCAAGGGTTCCCCGATCCGGCCGGGGCGACCTCAAATAGTTCATGGTTCGTCCCGGGTACCCCTAGGGAGCGAACCGGTCAAGAGCGAGAGGCTCGCGCACGAGGGGTTCATCCCGACGCGATTCGTTCCGCTCCGCCCATATAAGGCCACAGCACCCGCGGAATCAGGATCGACCCGTCCGCCTGCTGGTGGCTCTCCATCACCGCGATCAACGCCCGCCCGACCGCCACGCCCGAGCCGTTCAGCGTGTGGACGAACGAGAGCGCCTTGCCGTCGCCCCCGCGCATCCGCGCGCCCATCCGCCGCGCCTGGAAGTCACGGGTGTTGGAGCAGGAGCTGATCTCCCGCCAGGCCTGCTGGCCGGGCAGCCACACCTCGAGATCGAAGGTCTTGGCGGCGCCGAAGCCGGTGTCGCCAGCGCAGAGCAGCACCCGCCGGAACGTCAGATCCAGCGCGCGCAGCACCGCTTCGGCGCAGCGCGTCATGCGCTCATGTTCCTCGGCACTTGCCTGGGGGGCGGTGATCGAGACTAGCTCGACCTTGCGGAACTGGTGCTGGCGCAGCATTCCCCGCGTATCGCGCCCCGCCGCGCCGGCCTCCGAACGGTAGCATTCGGTCAGCGCGGTCAGCCGCAGCGGCAGCGCGCGCGCCGCCAGCACCTCGCCTGCGACCGAGAAGGTCAGCGGCACCTCGGCGGTGGGAATGAGCCAGCGCCCGTCCGTGGTACGGAACATGGTGTCGCCGAATTTCGGCAGCTTGTCGGTCCCGAAGGCAGCGGCGTCGTTCACCAGGGTCGGGACCACCATCTCCGTGTAGCCGTGCTCGCGCGTGTGCAGGTCGAGCATGAACTGACCCAGCGCGCGCTCCAGTCGCGCCAGCGGGCCGCGCAGCACCACGAAGCGGCTGCCCGACATCTTGGCAGCGGTGGCGAAGTCCATCATCCCCAGCGCCTCGCCCAGCTCGAAGTGCTGGCGCGGCTCGAAGCCGAGATCGCGCTTCGCGCCGTGCTGCGTGAGAACCAGATTGGCGGTCTCGTCGGCGCCGTCCGGCACGTCCGGGTCGAGCACGTTGGGCAGCGCGGACAGCTCCCGCTGGATATCCGCCTCCAGCGCCGCCGCGCGCGCCTCCCGCGCCTCCATCTCCCCACGGAGGGCGGTGGCCTCCAACTCCAGCGCCGCCGTGTCTTCCCCGCCGCGCCGGCCCTGTGCCACCGCCTTGGAAAGGGCATTGCGGCGCGATTGCCGCTCCTGCAACCCCGTCAGCACGGCGCGGCGCTCGGTGTCGCGGGCGAGGAGGCCGGTGCTGACCGGCGCCAGCCCGCGTCGCATCATCGCCTCGTCGAAGGCGTCGGGCGCGGCGCGGATGCCGCGCAGGTCGTGCATCGGCCTAAGCCTCCACTGGTTTGGGCGCGACCAAGCGGGCGCAGAGGATGGAGATTTCGTACAGGCCGATCAGCGGCACGGCGAGTCCGATCTGGGTGAACACGTCGGGCGGGGCGAGGATCGCGGCCACGACGAACATGCAGACATACGCGTAGCGGCGGAAACGCCCGAGCCCCTGCGGGGTGACGATCCCCACCTTGGCGAGCAAGGTAAGCAGGACGGGAAGCTGGAAGGTGATGCCGAAGGCGAAGATCAGCTTCATCACAAGGTCGAGGGTACTCGCTCACCTTGGCATCGAGCTGGATCGGCACGCCGCCGGCGCCGGTCTGCGACTGGAAGCTAAGGAAAAAGCTCCAAGCCAGTGGGAATATGACGTAGTAGGCGAGCGCGCCGCCCGCGAAGAACAGCACTGGTGTCGCGATCAGGAACGGCAGCAGCGCCCGCTTCTCGCTGCGATACAGCCCCGGCGCGACGAACAGCCAGATCTGCGAGGCGATGATCGGGAAGCTGACGAAGGCGGCGGTGAACATCGCCACCTTCAGGTAGGTGAAGAATGCCTCATAGAGCTGCGTGTAGATGAGGTGCGGGTCGGCGCCGCCATGCGCGATCAGCAGCTTGGCCAGTGGCTTGGCAAGGAAATAGAAAATCTGACCTGAGAAATGATAGCTCACGAGGAAGGCGATCAGGAAGGCAGCGGCCGAATACATGAGTCGTCGGCGCAGCTCGATCAGATGCTCCAGCAGCGGCATCGGCTTGTCGTGGATCGGATCGTCGATGATCTGTTCTTGGTCGGCCAAGGTGGTTCCAGTCGCTCAGGCGTATGCTCAGGCCGAGTGTGGAGGCCGGACAGCGCGCGCGACCTCGGGCGGGATGAAGGCCGGGGGCTCAGGAAGGGCCGCACTGGCCTCACGCGGTGGCACGGCGCTCGGCGGGATGAAGGCCGGCGTGTCGAGCCGGTACTGCAGGCTGGACCTCCACCGGTTCAGGGTCCGCCTCCGCCGGCTGAGCTTCCACCGCCGGCCGCTCGGCAACCGCGACATCGGCCTCGATGATGGGCGCCGGCGCGGCCGGGGTGGAGATGCCGGCGAGCGGGTTCTCGGTGAACGTACGGCGGATCGAGCCGTCGTCATCGACCAGCTTCTCCAGCGCCCGGGTCATGTTGTAGCCGCGCAGCGCACTGATCTGGTCGCGCACCTCGGTCAGGTCCGCGTCCCGGACCATCTCATCCACGTGGGTCTGGAATTCCGAGGCCATGCCGCGGGCCTTCTTGATGACCCTGGTCACGGCCTTGATGGCGACCGGCATGTCCTTCGGCCCGATGAAGATCAGGGCGACGACGGCGATCACTCCCAACTCGGACCAGGCGAAGTCGAACATCTCGGGCTCGGTTGTCCAGGCCGGGTTGCTAGCAGGAAACCGCGGCGGCGGAAACGCCTGTCCCGCGGCCACCATATAGGCTTGGCCGGGGTGGTCGCCTACAATGGCTGTCGAAACTTCACGTCGGCCGGCGGGATGCTGTGAGCGAAGCGAGCAAGTACGATCGCGATTTCTACGCCTGGGCGACCGAGCAGGCCGGGCTGCTGCGCGCGGGCCGGCTGTCCGAGGCCGACGTGGAGCACATCGCCGAGGAGATCGAGACCCTGGGACGCGGCGAAAAGCGTGAGCTGGTCAACCGGCTCGCGGTGCTGCTGTTGCACTTGCTCAAATGGGCCTACCAGCCCGAACGGCGCGGCAAGAGCTGGCGCCTGACCATCGAGGAACAGCGCCGCCAGCTCGCCCGTCACCTGCGCGACAATCCCAGCCTGCGCGCGTTCCAGGATGAAGCCATCGCCGATGCCTACGGCGACGCCGTGCTGCGGGCGGAGCGGGAGACCGACCTGCCGCGCGACCTGTTTTCCTGGTCCTGTCCCCACGGCTTCGAGCAGGTTATGGATGATGGGTTCTGGCCCGGGCCAGGGTAAAGGGCGTTCCTGGTAGAACGATCAGGTTTCCGTCTCTCCTCCCGGAACGCCGTCGGCAGTAGCGGGCGCGGCGCTTGCCCCCTCATCGACCGCTGCCACCGGGCTCGGCGGCTCGACCAGCAAATCCTCCCGCCTGGGCAGGTCGCGGAGATCGGCCAGGCCGAATCGGATGAGGAAGGTTGGCGTCGTCGCCCAAAGTGTCGGCCGGCCGGGCGCTTCCCGCCGGCCGGCCGGCCCGATCAGCCCCGCCTCCAGCAGCGCGTCCAGCGTCGCCTGCGCCAGGCTAGCACCGCGGATGGTCTCGATCTCCGGCCGGGTGACGGGTTGGTGGTAGGCGACGATCGCCAGCGTCTCCATCGCCGCCCGCGGCAGCCGGCGCGGCACTTCGACCACGGTGCGCAGCCGTGGCGCGAGGTCGGGCGCGGTGCGGAACATCAGACCCCCGGCTACCTCCACCAGCTCCACCCCCCGCCCGGCGTAGCGCGCCCGCAGCGCCACCGCGACCGCCTCGGGCGCCACACCGTCCGGCAGCGCCTGACCGAGCTGGCGCAGACCGACCGGCTGAGGGGCGGCGAAAAGCAGCGCCTCTGCCAAGCGTAGGCACTCCTCGTCGGGCAGTGACGATGCTCACCGTTGCTCCCCGCGACCCTCGCCCCGCCCAACCCAGATCGGCCCGAAGGGCTCGTCCTGGCGCAGGAGCAGCGACCCGTCACGCGCCAGCTCCAGCCCGGCCAGCAGCGTGCTGGCCAAGGCCGCCCGACGCTCGGTCGTGCCGCCGAGGCTTTCAGGCAGGAACCGCTCCAGCGTCGCCCAATCGGGCACGCTGCCGAGCAGCGTCCCCAGCCGCGCCAGCGCGTCCTGCACCGTCCAGACCGTCAGCCTGCGCGGCCGGTAGGAGCGCGCGGTCGCGGCCCGCCGCGCCGCGCCGATATAGGCGCGCATCAGCGAAGCGAGATCGAGCCGCAGGCCGGAGCGATCGATCTCGGTATGGTCCTCCGGCGCACCGCGGGCGAACACGTCAAAGCCGAGCTGAGGTCGGGCACCCAGCCAGGCGGACGCGGCGCGCACCGCCTGCAACGCGCGCAGCCGGTCGGCCAGCGCCTCGGCCGCCATCTCGCCCTCCTCGGCCGCCTCCGAGGTCTCGGGCACCAGCAGGCGCGATTTGAGCCAGGTGAGCCACGCCGCCATTACCAGCCAGTCCGCCGCCAGCTCCAGCCGCAGCTGCCGCGCGCCCTCGATCACCGCCAGATACTGCTCGACCAGCGCCAGGATGGAGATCCGCGCGAGATCCACCTTCTGCGCCCGCGCGAGCTCGAGCAGCAGGTCGAGCGGCCCCTCGAACCCCTCGAGATGCAGCACCAGGGAAGCGGGCGCTGGATCAGAGGAACCGCTCATCCGCTCCCGTCTCGATTGGATGCCCCGACAGCCACAGTACCACGCGCAGCGCCCAGGGCAGGACCGTGTTCAACCCGCCGCGAACCGGATCGAAGGCGATCCCGAGCTCCCCCAGCAGCGGCGGCAGTGCGAAGATCAGCAGCAGCACGATCACCAGCCCCGCCCGCTCCAGCCGCGCCCAAACCTCCGCCAGCCGCAGCGGCAGCAGCCCGACCACGATGCGGCCGCCGTCGAGCGGAGGCAGCGGAATCAGGTTGAACAGCCCGAGGACCAGATTCGTGATCAGGAACGACAGCAGGAAGCTTTCCGCCAGCGGATGAAGAGAGCCGGGCGCGTCCGGCAGGAACAGCGCGCCGATCCAGGCGAGCAGGAAGTTCATTCCCGGCCCGGCGGCCGCCACCACCATCATGCCGCGCCGAGGGTCGCGGAACTTCCACGCCGCCACCGGCACCGGCTTGGCCCAGCCGAACATGAAGCCGACATGCCCGAGCAGCCGGAGCTGGCCCAGAAGCAGGAGTCCCGGCAGCAGCACCGTGCCGATGGGATCGACGTGGCGCAGCGGGTTGAGCGATAGCCGCCCCGCCCGTCTTGCCGTGTCGTCGCCCATCGCCAGGGCGGCGAAGCCGTGGGCGGCCTCGTGCAGCGTGATCGCCAGCACCGCGGCAATCGCGGCAAGCGCCAGTTCGGCGGCCTCGATGCTCACCCGAGCAGTCCGTCGCGCTCGGCACCCAGCACGGCAAGATCGAGCCGCATCCGTGCCCGCGCCGCCATTGCCCGCGCCGCCGCCAGCCGCGACGCCGCATCCGCACCGACCCGCGGGCAGGCGGCGAGCAGCGCCGCGGTAGGCGCAAGGTCGCCCGCGCAGTAGAGCGCCAGGTCGCAGCCGGCGGCCAGCGCGGCCAGCGCCCGGTCCACCGGCGCCCCGCTCAGCGCCCCCATCGCCAGATCATCGCTCACCAGCACACCCCCGAAGCCGATCCTGCCGCGTATCACGCCCTCGATGACCGTGCGCGAGAGCGTGGCAGGAAGCGCCGCGTCCCACGCCGGATAGAGGATATGCGCGGTCATGGCCCAGGGCAGGCCGGCGTTCAAGGCGAATGGCAGGATGTCGGCGTCAGCCTCCTCGGCCGGGCCATCGACGATGGGCAGGCTGAGATGGCTGTCGGCGCGTGCCCGGCCGTGTCCGGGCAGGTGCTTGACCACGGGCTGCACGCCTGCGGCGAGCAATCCCTCGGCGAGCGCGCGCCCGAGCCGGGCCACGCTGCGCGGATCAGCGCCGAAGGCGCGGTCGCCGATCACCGCATCGGCTCCGGGCACGAAGCGGTCCAGCACCGGCGCGGCGACGACGTCGAAGCCGAATGCGGCGGCTTCCGCCCCGATCAACGCCCCGGTCAGGAAGGACGCGCGCAGCCCGCGAGCCGGATCCGTCTCGAACAGTTCTCCCAAAACTGCGGCGGGCGGGTGCGCGCGCCAGTGCGGCGGGCGCAGGCGGGCGACGCGCCCGCCCTCCTGATCGACCATCAGCACGGCATCGGGCGCGAGCAGGCCGCGCAGCGCCGCGACCAGCCCGGAAAGCTGCGCCGGATCGCGGATGTTGCGCGCGAACAGGATCACCCCGGCCGGCGGATGCGCTCGCAGCATCTCGGCCTCGTCCGCTGTCAGCTTTGGACCCGAGAGGCCGACGATCGCCGCCTTCATCTTCCCATCGCCAGGCCGCCATCGACGGCGAGCATGTGGCCGGTGATGTAGGAGGCCGCCGGCGAGGCCAGGAACGCGACTGCCGCCGCCACCTCGTCGGGAAGTCCGATGCGCCCCATCGGAATGGAAACCGCCTGCGCCGCCAGCCGCTCGGGCGGCACGGCGACATGCGCGCCCGGGTCCTTGCGGATGAACCCCGGCACGACCGCGTTCACCGTCACCCCGTGCGACGCCAGTTCCATCGCCAGCGCACGCACCAGCGCTTCCAGGCCGGCCTTGGCGGCGGCGGAAGCGGGGAAGGTCGGCACGCCGGGGCGGAACACATGCGCGACAAAGCTGGACACCGCGATCACCCGTCCTTCCTGCCCCGCCGCCTCCAGCAATGGAAGCGCGGCGCGCGCGAGGCGCAGGAACGCGCCCTGGATGGCCTCGACCGAACGGGCCGCGCCGGCATCGTCCAGCGCGGCAAACGGCGTGCGATCGGCGAACCCGGCGTTGCTGACCAGCACGTCGAGACGGCCGAAGCGCGCGGCCACCGCATCGACCAGCCCGCCCGCCGTCTCCGCCTCGGCCAGATCACCCAACAACACGATCGAATCGGCCCCGGCCGAGCACACACCGGCGGCGACAGCCTCGGCGGCGTCGCGGTTGCGGCGCGTGTGGACGCCGATGGCAACGCCCGGCATGGCGAGCGAGCGGCAGATTGCGGCACCGATGCCGCTGGCCGCGCCGGTCACGAGCGCGACGCGGCGGATCGGGCACGAATCGGCGTGGCTCATGACGCGATGATATCCATGGCCGGCCCGGTTGACACGCGCCGGCGCCGCCGACCACGCTGCGCAGCAAACGGGGTCGCATTCATGCCAGCACGTCTAGAAGGGAAGACCGCCTTCGTCACCGCCGCGGGACAGGGTATCGGTCGCGCCACCGCGCTCGCCTTCGCGCAAGAAGGCGCGCGGGTCATCGCCACCGACGTTAACGAGGGCGCTGTCCAAACCATCGCTTCCGAGACGATCCGCGCGGCGCGGCTGGACGTGCTCGACGCCGAGGCGGTGGCGCGCGCGGCCCGCGAGCATGGGCCGGTGGACATCCTGTTCAACTGCGCGGGCTTCGTCCATCAGGGCACCGTGCTGGAGGCGACCGAGGACGAGTGGGGCCTGGCCTTTGACCTGAACGTCCGCTCGATGTTCCGCACCATCAGGTCGTTCCTGCCGGGAATGCTGGAGCGCGGCGGCGGGTCGATCATCAACATGGCCTCCGCCGCCTCGTCGGTGAAGGGCGCGCCGCGCCGCTTCGTTTATGGCGCGACCAAGGCCGCGGTAATCGGACTGAGCAAATCCGTCGCCGCCGACTATGTGGGCCAGGGCGTGCGCTGCAACGCGATCTGCCCTGGCACCATCGCCACGCCCAGCCTGGAGGACCGTATCGCCGCCAACGCCGCGGCCGAGGGCGGCATCGAGGCTGCGCGCACTGCCTTTACCGCGCGCCAGGCGATGGGCAGGCTGGGAGCGGCGGAGGAGATCGCCGCGCTGGCGGTCTATCTCGCCGGCGACGAATCGAAATTCATGACCGGACAGGCCGTGGTGATCGACGGCGGCTGGACGCTTTGAGGGAGAACCCACCATGAAGCTGCTTCGCTATGGCCCGCCGGGCGCCGAGAAGCCGGCCATGCTCGACCGCGACGGCGTGATCCGATGCCTCTCGTCGGTGGTGCGCGACATCGATGGCTTCGCGCTGTCGGGCACAGCGCTGGGAATGCTGCGCGGCATCGACCCGACCACCCTGCCCAAGGTGGACACGGGTGTTCGCATCGGGCCATGCGTCGCGCGGCCGGTGAACTTCGTCTGCATCGGGCTGAACTACGCCGATCACGCGGAGGAGACGAACTCGCCGATCCCGAAGGAGCCGATCGTCTTTCTCAAATCGCTGTCGGCCTATAGCGGCCCGAACGATGACGTGAAGCTGCCGCGCGGGTCGAAGAAACTCGATTGGGAGGTCGAGCTTGGCATCGTGATCGGCAGGCTGGCGCGCTCCGTGCCGGAACACGACGCGATGGACCATGTCGCCGGCTATTGCGTCTGCAACGACGTGAGCGAGCGCGAATACCAGATTGAGCGCGCCGGCACTTGGGACAAAGGCAAGGGCTGCGACACTTTCGGCCCGACCGGCCCGTGGATGGTCACGAAGGACGAGGTGCCCGATCCCCAGAATTTGCGCCTGTGGTGCGAAGTGGACGGCACCAGGATGCAGGATGGCTCGACCAAGACCATGATCTTCGACTGCCGCAAGCTGGTCACTTACGTGAGCCACTTCATCACGCTGCACCCGGGCGACATCATCTCCACAGGCACCCCGCCCGGCGTGGGCGCCGGCAAGAAGCCGGAGCCGGTATTCCTCAAAGCGGGCCAGACGATGCGCCTGTCGGTCGAAGGTCTGGGAGTGCAGACGCAGCGTGTTATCGAGGCATGAGCGCGGGCCATTGAGGCACATGGTCATGCCCGGGCTTGGACCGGCCACCCACGTCTTGCACGGTCGCCAACAAAGACATGGGTTTCCGGGCCAAGCCCGGGCATGACGGAACATCATACGGGGCGTCACCACGACGAGGTGCGCGCGGCCATTCTGCTGATCGCACTCGCCACTCTGTTCCGATTCGGCTTCGCCTGGGCGCTCGGCCTCGGCGTGGACGAGAGCTACATGGTCGCCGCCGGGCGCACGCTGAGCCTCGGCTATTTCGACCACCCGCCGGCGGCGTGGTGGATGCAGTGGGGCGCAGCCCACCTGCTCGGGACCGAGACGCCGGTCGCGGTGCGCGCGCCCTTCATTCTGGCATTCGCGCTCTCGACGTGGCTCATGTTCCGCCTCGGGGCCGCGATCGGCGGCCCGCGCGCCGGGCTATGGGCAGCGATTGCGCTGACGCTGTCGCCGGTGTTCGGCGTGACCACCGGGACATGGGTGCTGCCGGACGGACCGCTCGATTGCGCGTTGCTGGGCGCCGCGCTGTGTCTGGTCCACGCCCTGCCCGCGCGCGGCCCAAGCGCCGCCGCGTGGTGGGCAGGCGCCGGGCTCTGCGCCGGCCTGGCACTGTTCTCGAAATACACGGCGATCCTGACGATCGGCGGCGCGTTCGCCTACCTGCTGGCGAGCCCCGCGCATCGGCGCTGGCTGGTGCGCCCGCCTCCCTATGTCGCGGTGCTGCTTGCCCTGGCCGTCTTCTCGCCGGTCATTGTCTGGAACGCAGCCCATCACTGGGCCTCGTTCGCCTTCCAAGGCGACCGCGCGACGGGGTTGCGGTTCCATCCGTGGCAGCCATTTGCGGTCCTCGCGGGCGAGGCGCTGTTCGTGCTGCCCTGGATCTGGCTGCCGATGCTGGCCGCCGCATTCGCGACGCTGCGGCGCGGAGCGGCGGACTGGCGCGGCATGCTGCTCTGCTGCCTCGGCGCGCCGCCGATCCTCGCCTTCGCGCTGATCGCGCTCTGGTCCGGCGGACGTGTGCTGTATCACTGGGCCGCGCCCGGCTATCTCATGCTCTTTCCCCTGCTCGGCGCCTGGCTCGCCGAGCGCCCTCGTCTCGCCCGCCGCGGCACGGAAGCCACCGCCTGCTTCGTGCTGCTCGTGCTGACGGTGCTCTGCACCCAGGTCCAGCTCGACTGGCTGCACCCTGCGCTGGCTCAGATGCGCGGGCGCGATCCGGACCTTGAAGCAGTCGACTGGACGTCGCTCCGCCGCGACCTCGATGCGCGCGGCCTGCTGCCGGCAGGCACGATTGTCGGCGTGCCCGACTGGCGCGATGCCGGCAAGGTCGCCTACGCGCTGGGCCCCGATGTCACCGTGACCTGCCTCAACGCCGATGCGCGCCAGTTCGGCTTCGTGGCACCCGCGTCATCCTTCGTCGGCCGCGATCTGCTGCTGCTCGCGCCCGAGCATCCCGACCGCGCCATCGCGCGCCTCTCCCCCCGGTTCGCGCGCGTCCAGGCGCTGGAGCCCGCGCCGATCCGCCACGCCGGTCGCATCCTCGCCGATGTGGCGGTATTTCGCGGGTCCCTGGTCGCTTGGCCGGAGCCTCAGCCGCAGGCGAGCGCGAACACGTCGCCGCTGCCGGAAGGCAGCCGCAGCTCGGCCCAGCTCTCGCCCCCGTCCCCGGTGCCGAACACCTCGCCGGTCTTGGCCGCGAAATAGACCTGCCGCGCGTCGTCGGGGTCCAGCGCGAGGCCCATCGCCGTGTCGTGGGGCGTGGTCGTGTCGAACCGCGCCCAGCTCCGCCCGGCATCGCCGCTGCGCCAGAGCGAGCCCGTCCCTGAGGTGAACGCCGGACTCAGGCAGGCGTACATCACCTTGGGATCGTGCGGCGAGACGCGAAGGTCGCGCCCATAGGTGTGCGGCGATACCTTGCCCACCTCCATGTCCTGCCAGGTGCGGCCGGCATCTTCGCTGCTGAACAAACCCATGCGCACGGCTAGATAGACGCGGTCCGGCTCGGCCGGGGTGGTCGCGATGGCATGACCGTCCAGCATCCCCTCGGCCTCGCTGTCGCTCACGATGCGGCTCTTGAGGCGCGGCAGCGTCGCCAGCCGGGCAAGGTCCTCGCCGCAATCCTCCCAGCTCTCCCCGCCGTCGCGCGAGCGCATCGCCCCGCCGACCTCCAATGCGGCATACAACTCGCCGCGCCGCGTGGGATGCGGCGCGATCCGCATGACCCGGCAGGCGAAGCCCATGTTGACGCGCTCGGGGATCGCGGGATCGGGCAGCTTGCGGAATGTCTCGCCCGCGTCTTCGCTGCGATAGACCCCGACCGGGGAGGCCCCGGCATAGACGGTGCGCGGGTCGGTCGGGTCGAACGCGATCGACCAGACCTGCACGCCGTGATCGGGGAAGCCCGTGCGCCGCCAGGTGCGGCCGCGATCCGTGCTGCGATAGGGCCCGTCGGATGTGCCGGCGTACACCGCGTCCGGATTGCGGGGATCGAGAGTGATCGCCTGCACAGGCTGATCGAGCGTGCGCTCCCAGCCGCCGTCCGCCTCGCGCCGGAACATCCCGCCGGCGCCACCGTCCTTCGACGGGCGCAGGCCCGCATAGATCGTGGTCATCGTCGTGTCCTCCTTCGGGTCAGGCGGTCTCAACGCCGTTCAGCAGGAACGCGGTCGTCCGCGCCGAGCGCAGCCGGATCTGCAAGACCTCCTGATATTCTTTTGAATGATACCATTCGCGCGCGCGCTCCGGACTGTCGAATTCGATCACGACGATCCGGTGGGCCTCGCGGTCCCCCTCCAGCCGCTCCTTGTCGCCGCCGCGCACCAGGAAACGCCCGCCAAACATGTCGAGCGTGGCGCCGACGCGGTTGCGGTATTCCTCGAAGACCGGCGGATCGGTGACTTCGACCTCGGCCAGGATGTATCCCTTGCTCATTCGCGCCCTCCACAGGCCAGTGCGTAGATGTCCTTGGCGGTGCCGGGCAGGGGCATCGCCTGCCAGCTCGCCCCGCCGTCGGTGGTGCCGAACACCTCGCCGTAGCGCGCGGCCATGAACACCTGGGACGGATCGCGCGGGTGCAGCGCGATCCCCATGACGGTGCCGGTCGCCGAAACCTTGTCGAAGCGGCTTCCAGCTCTGCCCGAGGTCCTCGCTGCGCCAGAGCGAGCCCGCCTGGCTGCGCGCGGCCACGCTGAGCGCGGCGTAGAGGACGGCGGGCTCGGCGGGCGAGACGCGGATGTCGCGCCCGTAGGTGTGCGGCGAGAACCGTCCCACCTCCAGGTTCCGCCAGGTGCGCCCCGCATCGTCGCTGCGGAAGATGCCCATGCGGACCGCGAGATAGACCGCGTCCGGGTCGGCCTCGGTCATGGCGACGGCGTGCCCGTCCAGCATGCCTTCGGCATCGGTGTCGCTCAGGATGCGGCTCTTGAGTTCGGGCCGCTCGGCCAGGCGCAGCAGATCGGCGGTGCAGTCCTGCCAGCTCTCGCCCCCGTCGGTGGAGCGCATCGCGCCGTTCACCTCCAGCGTGGCGTACAGCTCGCCGGGCCGACGCGGATGCGCGGCGAAGCGCATGACGCGGCAGGGAAACTCCATGCGCACGCGATCGGGCAGACCGGGGTCCGGCATGCGACGGAAGCTCTCGCCGGCATCCTCGCTGCGATACACGGCCACGGGCGAGCCGCCGGCATAGACGATGCGCGGGTCATGCGGGTCGATCAGCACCGACCACACCTGCATGCCGCGATCGGGAAAGCCGAGCCGCCGCCAGGTCCGGCCCGCATCGGTGCTGCGATATGGCCCGTCCTTGGTGCCGGCATAGACGGTATCGGGATCGCGCGGATCGACCGTCAGCGCGTGCGCATCGACGCCGGGCAGCACGTGCTGCCATTCCCCGTCCGCGACATCGCGGCGAAACACCCCGCCCTCCCCGCCATCCTTGGCCGCAGCGGCCGCGTAGATCCAGGCGGATGCCATGGCGTCCTCCCCCCGTCCCTTGATGATTGCGCCCAGGCTAGGCCCGGATCGGCGTGGTTGGGAATATGCCGCCAGAGGCTTCAACGACCTGAGACACGGACCAGGCGAAACCGCAGCCAGTCCGACCACCTGAGTGAGGTCGGCCGGGCGCTGCTCCTGGTCGCGGCGCGACAGGGTCCCCAACGCCAGCAGAAAGGAGGGGGGCAGCCATCACCCTCAAGCCCGCCGCCTGACCTCCGTTTCAGAGCCCTGCGGGTCGATTGCGCGCTTGCGGCCGCTTTCGCCGCCTGCGGCAAGACGGGCTCGATTGCCGCCCGCTCCGCGTCGCTTAGGTCGCTCGGGTAGCATTTGCTTTTCTTCCCGATCTCGGCCGGTCGCTGACGATGCGACTGCTTGCACATCCACCAGTGGATGCCATCAGCACGCAAGGGGTCCAAGCCGCGTTGTTAAACGGGCCCTAACTGCCTGCCAAGCGGGCCTGTTTCGGTCATATCTTCCGCAGAGCGTAACCTACTGATGGCGTTCGCGCTAGCTTGACCGACAAAAGCCTTGATGGGGTGGACGGCCCCCGCTCCCGGCATCGGAGTGCCTTAAAGTGGTCGTTGCTGAACGCCACGCGTGAGGGGAGCCGTCCGCCATGAACATTGCCACGATTGGTCTCGATCTCGCCAAACATTGGTTTCAGGTCCACGGCGTCGACGACCGCGGACAGACCGTTGTGCGTCGGAAGCTCCGGCGGAGCGAGGTAGGCGCGTACTTCCGATCGCTGTCTCCCTGCCTGGTCGGGATGGAAGCCTGCGCAACCGCGCACCATTGGGCGGAGGCAGCAAGGTTCCGCCCGCGAAGCGGGTGGAAGACTGCCGGAGGGACGCGAGCTGACGGCGCTCGGCCATGAGGTCAGGCTCATGCCGCCTGGCTACGTCAAGGCCTACGTCAAGCGTAACAAGAACGACGCGGCCGATGCCGAAGCCATCTGCGAAGCGGTCAGCCGCCCGTCGATGCGCTTCGTGCCGGTGAAGACCGCCGAGCAGCAGGCGGTGCTGATGCTGCATCGGGCCCGCAACCTGCTGGTGCGGCAGCGCACGATGCTGGTCAACGCGCTGCGGGCGCACATGGCCGAGTTCGGCATCATCGCGCCGCAGGGGCTGCGCAACGTCGAGGACCTGGTCCGCGAACTTGCTCATGAACAGGAGCGGCTTCCCGAACTGGCGCGCTCGATCCTGCGGATGGTCGTGGAGCAATTGCGCGACACGGTGATGCGGGTGCGGGAGATCGAAGTGCGGCTCGCGAAGTGGCACCGGGCGAGCAAGCTCAGCCAATTGCTGGCGACAATCCCCGGCATCGGCATCATGGGCGCGACCGCGATCGCGGCGACCGTCACCGACCCGGCGCTGTTCCGATCGGGCCGGGAGTTCGCGGCCTGGCTTGGGATGACGCCGCGGCAGCATTCCAGCGGCGGCAAGGAGCGGCTGGGCCGTACCAGCAAGCGCGGCGACAAATACATCCGCTGCCTGCTGGTCGCCGGCGCGGTCGCCGTGCTGCGGCACACCCGCAACCGAACGACCAAGGACGCAGCCTGGGTGCAGGCGCTGCTGGCGCGGCGACCCGCCAAGGTCGCGGCGGTGGCGCTGGCGAACAAGGCTGCCCGGATCGCCTGGGCGGTGATGACACGCGGCGAAGCCTATCGCTCAAGAGACGTGATCGGGCAGACGGCATAGCAGCCGCAGGCCCGTATGCGGGGGTGAAGAGGACATGATGGCGAACGGTCGAGCCGTGGCTCGGGAAGACCCGGATAATTCAAGGCGCAGCGCAGCGCGGAGTCTTGATTGGGACCCGACCCGCGAACTCCATCAGGGCCCGCGGTCATACGCACCGCACCGAGAGGCCGGACATATGACTGCACCTGACCATCTCGCCGGAAACGCACTCAACCCCTTCGCAGGCGGGGGCCGTCCACATATGACTTTTGCACGCATTTCGCACCGACGGGTCGCGTCTTGTAGAGCCGCAACGAACCTTCACGATAAAGATGCCGCAACGCAGCGGAGCAAAGGTGCACGACCGGCACATGCATGAGGCTCGCCGCACGGCCAAAGCTTGGTTAATCAAGGATGGTAGAAGGGTAGAAGCTAGATGAGCGCACACAAACGGTGCCGCGACTTGATTTGTGCACGAAGCGCTGAGTTGCGGACCTTCATTTGCTTCTCGCTTTTGGATAGCCTCCCACTCGACCCCCCGGCACAGCAGGGGATCAAGAACATATGGCCTTCGTCTACGTGGTCGCCGCAGTCGCAGCATGTGCCGGCCTGCTGTTCGGCTACGATACCGGCGCAATTTCGGGCGCGATCCTGTTCATCCGGACGGATTTCGGGCTTACTCCGATTGTCGTCGGGGTAGTGACCAGCGTGGCGCTTGCCGGGGCAACCCTTGGATCGTCCGCCGGCGGCTGGCTTGCCGACCGGTTCGGGCGACGACACGTCATCATCGGCACCGCCTTGCTGTTCGCTGGCGGGTCGATCCTGTCGGCGCTCTCGTTCTCGGTTGCATGGCTGATCGGTAGCCGAATCCTCATTGGCATCGCCACGGGCGTCGCCTCCTTCGTTGCGCCGATGTATCTTTCAGAGATGGCCCCGTCCCGCATCCGCGGCTCTCTCGTTTCACTCAACCAGCTCGCGGTGACGCTTGGCATCCTAGCGTCCTATATCGTCGATTATGAGCTCTCCGCCGGCGGTCGCTGGCGCTGGATGTTCGGGATCGGTGTTATTCCCGCATTGGCTCTGTTTATCGGGATGCTGATCATTCCCAATTCGCCACGCTGGCTCATGCTTCGCGGTCGTTATCCGGAGGCTGCGCACGCACTGAGCCGCATCCGCGCAAAACAGGAGATCGAGCCGGAGATCAAGGAGACCCGGGCAGCGCTCTCCTCTGCCTCCACGCACTGGTCGGATCTTCTCTCGGCGACACTGCGCATGCCGATGCTGGTTGGGATCGGACTGGCGGTGCTACAGCAGATCACCGGCATCAACACGGTCATTTACTATGCCCCGACGATCTTTCAACTCGCCGGCTTTGCCAGCAGTTCGTCGTCCATCCTCGCCAGCCTGAGCGTAGGGATTGTCAACGTTCTGATGACAATCGTCTCGCTGCTCCTGCTCGATCGGGTCGGGCGCCGCCCGCTGTTGCTGGTCGGGGAGATCGGCATGGTGCTTAGTCTTATCTCCCTCGCCGTGGGCTTTGCCCTGCACGGATCGGTCTATGTCGGCTGGATCACGGCAGGCAGCCTGGTTACCTATGTAGGCTCGTTTGCCATCGGACTCGGACCGGTCTTCTGGCTGCTGATCTCGGAGATCTACCCGTTGGGGGTGCGCGGGTTGGCGATGAGCGTGGCCACCGTCGCCAACTGGGTGGCAAATCTGGTGGTGACGCTGACCTTCCCTGAGCTTATCTCGGTGGTGGGTCTCTCCGCAACTTTCATCCTGTATGCGATCCTGGGTCTGGGCAGCCTCGCGTTCACATGGCGCTTGGTGCCGGAAACCCGCGGCAAGACCCTCGAACAGATCGAACGCCACTGGCGAGGAGGTGGACATCCCCGGACGCTCCAACATACCAGCTGAACCCATCTTGCTGCGTCCGCCATGAGGAACTGTCCCGAAAGTCTTGATGGGGTGGACGGCCCCCGCTCCCCGCATCGGAGTGCCTTAAAGTGGTCGTTGCTGAACGCCACGCATGAGGGGAGCCGTCCGCCATGAACATTGCCACGATTGGTCTCGATCTCGCCAAACATTGGTTTCAGGTCCACGGCGTCGACGACCGCGGACAGACCGTTGTGCGTCGGAAGCTCCGGCGGAGCGAGGTAGGCGCGTACTTCCGATCGCTGTCTCCCTGCCTGGTCGGGATGGAAGCCTGCGCGACCGCGCACCATTGGGCGGAGGCAGCAAGGTTCCGCCCGCGAAGCGGGTGGAAGACTGCCGGAGGGACGCGAGCTGACGGCGCTCGGCCATGAGGTCAGGCTCATGCCGCCTGGCTACGTCAAGGCCTACGTCAAGCGTAACAAGAACGACGCGGCCGACGCCGAAGCCATCTGCGAAGCGGTCAGCCTCGCCGCCCAAGCCCTGCTTGGCGCGTGGTGGGTCGATCCGGTTGGGTCGCTGGCAATTGTCTGGTTTTTGGTCAAAGAGGGCCGGGAAGCGTGGTCTGGTGAGGAATGCGGCTGCGACTGACTGACGCCGCAGAAGCCGATTTATGGCAACCCGGCCCGCCGCCATCGTGGCGCTTGAAACGACTTCCGAACGGTCGCACACTGGACGTTATGGAATGCGGCATCAAAGTTCTTCTGTGCGTATCGAGATGTTGGCTCAGCACGTCGAGCAGCAGGTCGCGGCGGCCCGCATAATACCGGCAGACCGCTAAGTCGCTCAGCCGCACGGCAGCGGCGACCAGGAAGATACCCACCGCGCCCACGCCGTATCCGCGAAGAGCCGGGCGGCCTCCTTGCGGATCAGGCGCATCAGGCCAAGCTGGCGCGACGTTCCGGCGATGCGACGCGAACCCGGTCGATGCCGACAAAAAATTGGCCTGGCATGATGGGCGGCCGAGTCGGCGGGTTCCGGCTGGTTTGGCCGCGTGAAGGCGGGGTTGGCGGGAGGGAGAGGCACGGTTGGCTCCGCATCCTGCCGCGTGTCGGCAAAGCTGGCAAACCCTCTCCTCGGTTTTCAGGTCGGCTACATTACCAGACTCCATGCACCTTCAGCCGCTCGTCGAGATGCGCGTACTTCCGGGTGATCCGATAGACGTACGTCGTGGCATCTTCCCAGTAGAGGCCAGCGTAGCGCCCGGTCTCGATGAAGAACTCGATGACCGTGTAATAGTGATCGAAGGCCCTGATGATCTCCTGCTTCTCAAGGTGCCGACCGACGACGCGGCCCTGCTGGTACTCGTCTTCCTCCTCGTCATAGAAGAACATCGGCGTGCCGACCGGGATGTCGTTTTCCAGGCCGTCCAGCAGCAGCGGGAATATCATCCGGTCGGCCAGGTCGGCGGCGGTCGGCTTGTACTGGTAGCGGCACATCGTCGCGGTGGTGCTGACGACCTCGCCGCTGTCCAGCCGGACGGTGATGGGCACATCGTCCTGCTCCCAGTCCCACAAGCCAGGCTGCACGGCGATGATTTCGCCCCATTGAAGCTGGCGGTCTTCGACCTGCACGCGCAGACCAGGGTCGACCGGCTCGCGGATGGCCCATATGAAATCGTGCGTGACCCACGGGATGAAAGAACTGATCAACGCACGCGCCCCTCGCTCTCAAGGATGCCCCTCTCTACCGTAATCAGGCCCGAGAACAAATGCTCGCGCGTCCGCACAACCTCCGTCTACGACCGCTGCGGGGTCCATTAGTCCACGATTTCGACGTTGCTCGGTCCTGGCTGCCCGTCCGGCCACTCGAAACAGAGTGCGTGACGCCTGACGTCAAGCATCAAACAATCTCGCAGGTAGCCTGCTGTCATGCACTGCTGGTTTTGCGAAAGCCCCTCGCTTCCGGGCCCGGCTGGGCTTGCTTGGGAATACGGCTTCCCATCCGGCGCCAAGCGCCCGACACTCGCCCACAAAGGGGAGGACCGCACATGCCCGTCATCCAGCCGGATCGCCTGACGGAAATCGCCAAGGCGCTGCTGATCGGCGCCGGCACGCCGGAGGACGAGGCGGCGACAGTCGCGCGCATGTCGATCGCCGCCAACCTCGCCGGCCACGACAGCCACGGCATCATCATGATCCCGAGTTACATCGAGCGCGTGAAGGTCGGCCACATCGTCCCCGGCGCACCGTGGACCATCGTGCAGGAGACGCCGGCGACCACCGTCATCGACGGGCATTGGGGCTTCGGCTACGTGGTGACGGAGCGCGCCATGCGCCTGACCATCGACAAGGCGCGAACGCAGAACGTCGCAGCGGCGACGGTGTACCGCCAGGGCCATATCGGCCGCCTCGCGACCTATCCGCTGATGGCGGCGGCCGAGGGCATGATCGCGATGATCACGGCGGATTCAGGCCGCAGCCCGAAGCAGGTGGCGCCGTTCGGCGGGCGCGAAGGCGCGGCTCGGCACCAATCCGATCAGCTTCGCCGTGCCCTCGGACTTGGAAGGCCCGCTGTTCCTCGACATGGCGACCTCGGGAGCGGCGGCCGGGAAGGTGCTGCTCGCGGTCGCCCGCGGCAAGCCGATCCCACCAGGCTGGATCATCGACGCCGACGGCAAGCCCACGACCGATCCGCGCAAGCTGCGCCAGGGCGGAGCCCTGCTGCCGCTCGGCGGTGACGAGGGCTACAAGGGCTATGGCCTCGCCGCCATGGTGGAGATCTTCTCCGGCCTGCTGACCGGCCTGGGCTTCGGCATCGACCCGCAAGGCCGGCACAACGACGGCTGCTTCATCGCCGTGTTCAAGGTCGCCGCGTTCCGCGACCTCGCCACGTTCAAGAAGGAAGTCGCCGAGTTCGCCGCTTACCTGAAGGACACGCCCCCCGCCGACGGGTTCGATCGCGTGTATTATCCCGGCGAGATCGAACACGAGCGCGAGCAGGAGCGGCGCGGCAACGGCATCCCGATCGAGGACGCCACCTGGGAGGTGCTGCGCAAGCTGGCCAGCGAATACGGCGTCGCGGAGCGGCTCGGCTTGCGAAACTCATGACGGGTATCTGCATACCCATTATCAGCTTGCCTGGAGACTGGGTCATGTCCGAAGCGGGTAAAAAGAATGTGTTCATCAGCGTGGGAAGTCGATATCGCCCCGAGTACGACAAATTTCTCGACACTTTGCTCCAGCTTCTCTCAGAGCAAGGGGTTGCACCTCGCGTGATCGATAAGACGGATTTTCCTGCCCGAGATCCACTGTCACAGATAGTGAAGATTTTGGAAGAGTGTCACGGAACGATCGTAGTTGCGTTTGAAAGGACTTTTTTCTCGGCCGAGTCGAGAAGCGTAGATCACTTGACGAGGCACGACTTAGAAATGCAAGATATACTACGCCCTGGAACCACATCGAAGCGGCACTCGCTTACCAACTTGGCTTACCGATTTTGGTAATAGCCGAGGTTGAACTCCGACACGAGGGACTGATAGATTACAAGTTTCCATGGTATGTTGCAGATATTGAATTTGAATCGGGCACGGTATCAGCCCCCGATTTGCGAGCACGGGTTCTAAGTTTCTTGAAAGATGTCAACAATTTCTCTGATCTTAAGGGCAAGAGCGCTTCCGTTGACAAGAAACTGAGCCTCGATGAGAAGCTGACTATCTTGGAGTTAGTCGGGAGCCTCACCTTGAAGACAGCTGCCCAGATAATCGCGCTTCTTGTTGCGACGTTTGGCCTCGGTTTGGCCGCAGGTCAACTTCGGTATTGGCCGCATCCTGGGCAGGAAATATCATCTGCAATTCTCCATCCTGAATCTGCCACCCACAAGTGACGCAATTGGCCGATGGTCTTCCTATCCCGCGCCTGGAGGACCAGCGGTTCCTGACCGGCAGGGGCCGCTTCATCGACGATGTCGCCCCGCCCGGCGCGCTGCATGGCGTCGTGATCCGATCACCGCACGCCCACGCCGCGATCGAGGCGATCGAGACGGATGCGGCGCGCAGGATGGCGGGGGTGCGCGGCGTGTTCACCGTCGCCGATCTCGACGCGGACGACATCGGCAAGATCCCCTGCACCGCCCAGGTGGCGACCGTCGCGCCCATGATCGTGCCGCCACGCCCGGCCCTGGCGCGGGGCCGCGCTCGGCATGTCGGCGACCCGGTCGCCTTCGTAGTGGCGGATAGCCTCGCCCACGCGCGCGACGCGGCGGAAAGCGTCACCGTGCGCTATCGCCCGCTGCCAGCCGTCACGGATGCACGCGACGCCCTGGCGCCGGGTGCGCCGCTGCTGTGGGACGAAGCGCCCGGCAATCTCAGCTTCCGGTTCAAGAAAGGCGATCGGGCGGCGGTGGATGCCGCCTTCGCCGGTGCCGCCCACGTGATTGAGCTCGATCTGGTCAACAACCGCCTGATCGTGGCGCCGATGGAGACACGCGGCGCGATCGGCCTGCACGACGCGGCGGGGGACAGCCTGCACCTGATCGTCAGCGGCGCGAGCGTGCATGGCATTCGCGACGTGCTGGCCGACCACATCTTCCACCTCCCGCGTACCCGCGTGCGGGTCAGCGCGCCTGATGTCGGCGGCGGCTTCGGCATCAAGAACGCGGTCTATCCGGAGCATGTCCTGCTGCTATGGGCCGCACGCCGGCTCGGACTTCCGATCAAATGGATCGCCGAGCGCGCCGAGGATTGCGCATCCGCCGCGCAGGGGCGGGACAACCGCACGCGCGCGCGCCTCGCGCTGGATGAAGATGGCCGCTTCCTGGCGCTCGACGTGGACACCATCGCCAATCTTGGCGCCTATGTCGCCGGCTTCGGGCCGGGCACCTCCACCAACGCGCCGTCCACCGCGATGGGCGGCGTGTATGACATCCCGGCCGTGTTCATGGACGTGCGCGGCGCGCTGACCAACACCGTCCCGATCGACGCCTATCGAGGCGCGGGCAAGCCGGAGGCGAACTACCTGATCGAGCGGCTGGTCGATGCAGCGGCGCGTCTTCTCTCCCTCGACCCGTTCGCGCTGCGCCGGCGCAACATGATGGCGCGCTTCCCGCATCGGAGCGCGCTCGGCATCACCATCGACGGCGGGCGCTTCGCGGCAAACCTCGACGCCGCCGAAGCCGCCGCGGATCGCGCAGGCTTTCAACAGCGCCGGGAGGAGTCCGCGCTCTGCGGAAAGCTGCGCGGCCTCGGCGTTGCCTGCTTCCTCGAGACCGCGCGCGGCCAGCCGAGCGAGGCGGCCGAGATTCGCTTCGAGCCGGATGGAATGATCACGCTGCTCGTCGGCACTCAGTCGAACGGCCAAGGCCATGAGACGGCCTATCCGCAGATCGCGTCCGACCTGCTGGGTTTGCCGTTCTCGGCATTCCGCTACGTCCAGGCCGACACGCAGGCGATCGCGACGGGCGGCGGGCACGGCGGCGCCCGCTCGATGCATATGGGGGGCGGCGCGCTGGCGCGGACAGTGGAGGCGGCGATTGCCAAGGGCCGGGCCGTCGCAGCGCGCCTGCTCCAGGCCGCACCCGATTCCGTCGCCTTTGACGCCGGCCGGTTCACCACCACCGACGGTCGTGCAATCGCTCTTCTGGATGTCGCGCGTGCCGCAGCCGATTTCGATTCCAGTCTCGATTCACGTGCCGAGATCGCCGATGCCGCTTTCACCTTCCCCAATGGCTGCCACGTCGCCGAGGTCGAGGTCGATCCGGCCACCGGCGCGGTCACGCTGCAACGGTATCTCGCGGTCGACGATTTCGGCCGGCTGATAAATCCGATGCTCACCGCCGGGCAGGTGCAGGGCGGCATCGCGCAAGGCATCGGCCAGGCGTTGCTGGAACGGACCGTCTATGACCCGGCGAGCGGTCAGCTCCTCAGCGGCACGTTCATGGACTATGCGATCCCGCGCGCGGCCGATCTGCCGGATATCGGCGTCTCCCTTCCCGGCACGCCGACGGGAGCAAACCCGCTCGGCGTGAAGGGCTCGGGCCAGGCCGGCGCGATCGCCGCGCCGCAGACGGTGATGAATGCGGTCCTCGATGCGCTGGCGCCGCTGGGTGCCGCGCATCTCGACATGCCGGCGACGCCCGAGGCGGTGTGGCGCGCGGTGTCAGCCAGTGCGAAGCAGCCGTGAGCCGTCGCTGCGCAACCAGGCAATCGCCTCGTCGGCGTGCGGCGTCAGCCGGGCCACCAGCAACCAGAAACGCTTGCCGTGATTCATGTGGCGCAGATGCGCCACCTCGTGCGCCGCGACATAATCCTGCACGAAGGCGGGCGCCATCACGAGCCGCCACGAGAACGCAAGCGAGCCGTCCGACGCGCAGCTTCCCCACCGGGTGCGCGTGTCCTTCACCGACAGCCGGCGCGGCATCGCGCCGATGCGCGCCGCTTTTGCCGCGACCAGCGCGGCCAGGCGCCGTCGCGCCTCGTGGCGCATGAAATCCAGCACGCGGCGGCGCAGGAACTCCGGCGCACCGCTCACCCGCAGCTCGTCGCACTCGACCCACGCACCGCCGCGCGCCGAGGGCATGTGGCGAATGCGATGCGGCCGGCCGTCGATCGGCACCAGCGCGCCATCGACGAAGGGCACCGTCTCAGGCAACCGCGCGAGCCGGTCCGCGACCCAGTCCGCATTGTTCATCAGCAGCGCCACGCCCGCGCCGCGCGCCGCGCGCATCGGCAAGGTGACGACGACGGCACCGCCGCACGGATCAATGCGCAAGCTGACGCGCCGCGCACGCTGACTGCGGCGCCATTCGACACGCGCAGGCCCGCCCGGCAGCGCGATTGTCTCGGCGTGCGGGAGTTCCATCGCCGCCAGCAAATGGATGGCGGCCCGATTCGTCAATCAATTTTCAGCAAACGCCGGAGTCGAAGGAATCCGCGTCACGCCGCCTTTGCCAGCGTAATGCCGCTGGCGTCGAACGCGGCGAACAGCGTCGCTTCCTGCGCCGCGCTCAGCTTCAGGTGCGGCGGGCGGATGTTCGTCCAGTCTGGATCGCCGGTGTTGCGCGCGACCAGCGCCTTCAGCCCAGGGATCAGCGGCACCGACGTGACCGCCTTGCGCGTGGCGGTCAGGATGCGCTGCGCCTCCTCGCCCGCCGCGCCGTCGCGCTCCGCGTACACGCGCGCGCCGATGGCGCAGTTCACGTTGGAGGCCGCGGTGATGCACCCGGCGCCGCCGACGGCGAGCATATCGCGCAGCAGGCTGTCGTCGCCCGCATACACCTCGAACCCTTCCTTCGAGAAATGCTCGGCATAGGACCGGCTATTGGCGAAATCGCCGCTGCTGTCCTTGATCCCCTTGATCACGCCGGGAAACGCCGCGAGCAGCCGGCCGACCAGCGCCAGCCCGAAGCCGACCACCGCCTGCTGCGGGAAGTGATAGAGAAAGATCCCGATGCTACCGCCGGTGCGCTGCACGACCTCGCTGAAATAGGCGAACAGCCCGTCATCCGATGGATTCTTGTAGTAGAACGGCGGCAGCAGCAGCGCGCCCCGACAGCCAAGATCGGCGGCACGGCGGGTGAGCAGCGCGGTATCGGTCAGAGCCGTAGTACCAGTCCCCGGCATTAACTTGGTGGCCGGAATGCCGCGCGCGACCAGCCCCTCCATGACCGCGATCCGCTCGTCGATCCCAAGGCTGTTCGCCTCCCCGGTGGTCCCGAGAATGCCAAGCCCGTTGCAGCCATTGGCGAGCAGCCATCGGCAATGCGCCGCCATGCGATCGAGATCGACCGAGAGATCGGCGCTCATCGGAGTCAGCACGGCGGCGTTCACGCCGCCGAACAGGGCATCGGTCAACATCGATCCTTCTCCTTGGCCCGCCGGACGCGTGGCATCCGTCCCGGCCAGTCGGCGATGTGATGGTCGAACGGC
Organism: uncultured Pseudomonadota bacterium; assembly: GCA_963830565.1. Classification (GTDB taxonomy): domain Bacteria; phylum Pseudomonadota; class Alphaproteobacteria; order Acetobacterales; family Acetobacteraceae; genus DATFDN01. The sequence continues at coordinate 64,202 of CAWHMO010000005.1, read as the reverse complement.
CCGGCCCGCCGCTCCGACACCGCGCGCCCGCGCACCGAGACGCCGGCATCGTGGACCGTCTGATTGTCGCCGGAGACGAGCGGATGCCACCAGGCGAGATCCCTGCCCTCGGCCAGCCGGCGATACGCACAGGACGGCGGCAGCCAGTCCACCTCCCGCACCGTGGCGGGGGTCAGGCTCACGCAGTCTGGCACGCGGCGGTGGCGGCGCGCATAGTCCTTGCACCGGCAGGACTCGAGATCGAGCAGATGGCAGGCGACATTGGTGAATGAGAGGGCGCCGTCATCCTCGTGGCGCAGCTTGTGCAGGCAGCAGCGTCCGCAGCCATCGCAGAGCGACTCCCACTCCTCGGGAGTCATCTCCTCAAGCTGCTTGGCTTTCCAGAACGGGCACGGCGCCACCATGTGGCGGGTGTAGACCACATCGCCCCAGGCCGGAACCCCACGGTAGCAATAGGTAGTGTCTCAGTTTGAACTTCCGCAAGTCGTGGCCTCCGGACCTTGGGCCGGGGCGATGATTTCGACCGGTTTGCGCCCACTTCTGTCGTTCAGAGGTCCGCCTCGGCATACCGGAAGCGGACTTTCCGTCCAGGTGTTGTGCTGAAACATCGCGATGAAGCTCAGGACGTGGGCTTCTACAACTATGAGAACATCTCAGCTCTCCGTCCATCGAAACGCCAGACGGTGCTCGGCCGCTTCGGGGGGCGGAAGCCTGGGCTAAAGGTTAGGGCCCGATCCATCGGATGCTCGACGGATCCTTACGACAATGACGAAAGGCTCGACGACTAATACCGTGTCTCTGGGACCGGAACCTATCGGCGCGTGCTCAAACGTCTGCAATCCTTGGACGTGATCAACCCTCATAGGTTCTGGTCAGGGAGACTTGGTATAACGTCTCGGTCCAGCCCCCGGCCGACCTGCCTTTAGGCTGACTTCAGGCAAGTGCTCGTAGCAAACTTCTCAGCTGGTCCATGCCAATCTCAGGCCGGGCCGCCTCGATCTCGGCATGAGTCTGCCTCCATATGGGCAGAGCACGCAGGAGCACCGCATGTCCCTCGTCGGTCAGGCAGAGCCTGCGGCTGCGCTTGTCCTTCGGATCGGTCTCGACGACCAGCAGGCCCCGCCGCTCAAGCGGTTTGAGCGCGGCCGTGAGAGTCGTGCGATCCATCGCCAGCAGTTCGGCAACGGGAGCCATGGTCGGCGACTCTGGACGGTTGAGCGCCATCAGCAGAGAGAATTGCTGGTTGGTCAGCCCAGTCGGCCGCAACACCTCGTCAAACCGACGCGCGAGTGCACGCGCCGCGCGCTGGGCATGGAGGCACAGACAGCAGTCCCGCACCTCGATCGTCGTCTCGAACGGCACCGTCTTTGACATATACAATGTATGTTGATATCAACGGTTCTCGTCAAGGGTGGCGAGCCGACGTGTCGCCGTCCCGGTCAAGAGGAGAGGTCCGATGACGGCTTTGCCGCGTATCACCACCTTTGGGTGGGTGCCCGAATTCGCCCGCGGTTTCGTGCGCGATCTACGTCCGCGCTGGGCGTTCGAGGAAGTGGGACAGGCCTATGAGGTCGATCTCATCCGCAGTTCAAAGACACCGGAGCACCGGCGCTACCAGCCCTTCGGCCAAGTGCCGACCTACCGGGATGAGGAGGTCGAGATCTTTGAATCGGGTGCGATCGTCCTACGCATCGCGGAACGGGCCGGGCGATTGCTCCCGGACGACCCGGCCCAGCGGATGAAAGCGGTGCAGTGGCTGGTCGCCGCGCTCAATTCGGTTGAGCCTGCGGTGATGGAATTTGCCGTGAACGCCGTGTTCGAAGCGGACCGCCCCTGGTCCGCCGAGCGCCGCCCGGTCGTGCTCGGCTATATCGAGGAGCGGCTGCGTGATCTCGATGCGCGCCTCGCCGGCCGCATATGGCTGGAGGAGGACGGGTTCACCGTCGGCGACCTGATGATGGTCTCGGTGTTGGGCGGATTGCGCGGCACCGGGATCCTCGACGGCTTTCCTGCGGTCGCGGCCTATGTCGCGCGGGGCGAGGCTCGACCGGCCCACGCAAAGGCGATGGCGGATCATCTCGCCGTGTTCGAACAGGCCGTTGCCTGAGCCTCCGCTCCAGCTTCCATACCCTCCTTAGGAGCCCGCGATGACCAGTCTCACTCCATGCCTCTGGTACGACGGCGCTGCCGAAGAGGCAGCCCGCTTCTACGCTGCCATGTTCCCGAACTCCTCGATCGATGCCGTCCACCGTGCGCCGTCCGATTACCCTTCCGGCAAGGAAGGCGCCGTGCTGATGGTCGAATTTACCTTGCTCGGGACCAGATTCGTCGCGCTCAACGGTGGACCGAACTTTCCCTTCACCGAAGCCGTGTCATTTCAGGTGCATACTGCCGATCAGGCGGAGACCGATCGTTATTGGGCGGCGATCGTCGACAATGGTGGCCGTGAGGGGCAATGCAGCTGGTGCAAGGACCGCTGGGGCCTCTCCTGGCAGATCATCCCGCGCGACCTCATGGAGGGGCTATCCGATCCCGACCCGGCCGCGCGAAAGCGCGTGTTCGAGGCGATGATGACGATGACTAAGATTGATCTATCCGCCATCAAGGCCGCGCGTGCGGGCGAGCCGATCGCATGACGCTCCAGCTGTTCGCCCACCCCTTCTCCTCCTATTGCTGGAAGGTGCTGATCGCGCTCTGGGAAAATGAGCTGCCCTTCATCTATCGCCCGCTCGATCCCGAGCATCCGGAAAACGGAGCGGAATGGGCGCGGCGCTGGCCGATCCGGAAGATGCCCGTGCTGCTCGACGGTGAGCGCACCGTCATGGAGACCAGCGCGATTATCGAGCACCTCCAGATCTTCCACCCCGGCCCGGTCACATTGATACCCGAGCAGGGAGCGGCGTCGGTCGAAGTCCGGATGATGGACAGGATCTTCGATAACTATGTCATGACGCCGATGGGAAAGCTGGTGTCGGACGCGATGCGTGCGCCGGATGCGAAGGACGCGCAAGGCGTCGCCGAGGGACGACAGACGCTGGATACGATCTACGCCTGGCTCGACGAGCGGCTGGGCGAGCGGACTTGGTCAGCCGGCGACAGCTTCTCGCTCGCCGACTGTGCCGCGGCTCCCGCCCTGTTTTATGCCGACTGGGTGCATCCCATTCCGGATGATTTCGGTCATCTCCGCAGCTACCGTGCTCGTCTGCTTGACCGGCCGAGCGTTGCGCGGGCTGTCGACGAGGCCAGACCGTACCGCCATCTCTTCCCGCCCGGCGCGCCCGACCGGGATTGATCGGGAGGATTGGTTGTCGGCAGTTCTGCGACTTCAACCGACATTCGCGAAAGCATATGGCTGCTTCAAAGCAGATGTCGGGTTTCAGCAACCGCGGGGCCTCCGCCCGGATGCATCAGGAACTGAGCCACGGATCCACGAAAAGGTGAGGCCAGGCCACAGGCATTAGCATTGACTAATAGATTAGTGTTCGCTAATCAGATTGCCATGATCCAGGCGGCCAGCATCAATGACGTCATGCGTGCCCTCGCCGATCCGACCCGGCGGGCTGTGTTCGAGCGCATCGCCAGCTCGGGTGAGATCAATGTGGCCGAGCTGACGCGCGCGAGCGGCGTGACGCAGGGAGCCGTCTCGCAGCACCTCAGGTCGTTGAAGCGGGCCGGCCTCGTCGCGGAGCGGCCCCAGGGCCGGAATGTCTTCTACCGGGCGAAGCCGGAGGGCCTTGCTCCGCTCTTCGATTGGCTGAGCCACTACGACGCTTTCTGGCGCGAGCGGTTCGCGAACCTGCGCACCCTATTGAAGGAGATCGATCCATGAACGACGCCGCATTGCAGGCTCGCGCCCAGCAGATCGTGATCGACGAGGTCTTCCCGCACGCGCCGGAGGCGATCTGGAGAACGCTCACGTCGGGCAAACTGATGGGCCGCTGGCTCGGGATGGAACCGTCGGGTTTCGAGCCCATGGCGGGCAACCGCTTCACCTACCGGACGACGCCCGCCGGAGAGTGGGACGGCACGATCCAGTGCGAAGTCCTGGACGTGATCCCGAACGAACGTTTTGCCTATTCCTGGAAGGGCGGGCACGCAGGCAATGCCGGCTATGGCGCGCCGCTCGACACCATCGTCACCTTCACGTTGGAGAAAGTCGAAGGCGGCACGCGGCTGCGCCTTGTTCATTCGGGCTTCGTCCTGCCCAGGAACGACACGGCGTATCGGAACATGAGCGGCGGCTGGAACAAGGTCGTTCCGCGCATCGGCGCCATCGCCGGCGAGCACGCCTCGAGCTGACATGAAGGTGTCTTCCGAAGCAGGAGCAATGGCCATGCAACAGGAACTGCCGAAGACCCGACCACCGGTCGTGTCGCCACAGGAATGGGAGAATGCGCGCGAGCAGCTGCTCGTGAAGGAAAAGGCCCTGACCCGCGCCCGCGATGCGCTGGCCGCCGAACGCCGGCGGATGCCGTGGATAGCGGTGGAGAAGGCCTACGAGTTCGAGGGCCCCGAAGGCAAGGCGAGCCTGCTCGACTTGTTCGATGGTCGCCGTCAACTGATCGTCTATCGCGCCTTCTTCGAGCCCGGCGTGTTCGGCTGGCCCGATCATGCCTGCCGGGGCTGCTCCATGGTGGCCGACCAAGTGGCCCACGTCGCTCACCTGAACGCTCGCGACACCACCCTCGTGTTCGTCTCGCGCGCGTCGCAGGCGGACATTGCGCGCCTCAAGGCACGGATGGGCTGGGAAATGCCGTGGTATAGCCTGACGGACCGCTTCGACGCCGATTTCGGCGTGGACGAGTGGCACGGCACAAACGCTTTCATCCGCGACGGCGACCGAATGTTCCGTACCTACTTCGTCAACAACCGCGGCGACGAGGCAATGGGCAGCACCTGGAGCTACCTCGACATCACAGCGCTCGGGCGCCAGGAGGTCTGGGAGGACTCGCCCGAAGGCTATCCCCAGACCCCGACCTACAAGTGGTGGAATTGGCACGACAATTACGCCGAGGTCTCGCTCGACCCGAAATGGGTCGAGGTGTCCGACGCCGGAGAGGCCGCCTTCCGGAACTCAGAGACCAAGGCATGAGCGAGACCGCTATCGCCGAACGCGCATGCCACACGGACCACCATAACGGCGGCGGCAGCCTCGCTCGGCGCCGCCGCTGGATAGGCTTCGTGGCCACGCCCAGCTTCGCCCTCATGGCGCTCCTGACGGCGGCGCATGGGGGTGGCCCGGCGGACATTCTCTGCTCGTCCGCACATGGTGCTTCGCCTTTTGGCGGAATGGTGCCGATGTACGTGCTGATGAGCGCTTTCCATTCCGCGCCGTGGTTGGAGTTGATCTCCAAGCAACGAAGGCAACGGCCGAAGATGTTCTTATGGAGAGGATAACGCCGAGCAGAGTTGGACAACGGCAGCTTCCCGTCATTCAGGTCCGAAAGCCGCCGTTCCCTTTTTTTCGGCCAGCGGCGGCCGGCAGTCGACGGGCCGGTGAGCGCCCTTCCGGGTCCTTGCTGGCCTGTTCGGCCGTGCCCGGAAGCGGTCAGTCCGCTATCGGCCAACAGCCGACGTCGGCTGGATGTCCGAGATGGGTCGAGGCCGTGTGAAAACGTAGTTGCCGACGATGGTCGCGCACCATTCTGTTGCCGCAGCCCCGCACCGGGCATGGATAATTCAACAGCAGCGCCACGCAGCAATGCCATTATTAGTTGTCTTTATGATACGACGTTTTCACACGGCCTGGGTCTTAGGCCGACATTCAAACCGAGACACTGCCTAGCAATACTACCTGCCCTTTGTCCTGACCTGTCCCGTTATGCTCCGCAAGCCAGCTCTCTCCGGAACCATGGCGGAACGCCGAAAGGATCAGCAACGGCAAGCTCGCGTCCTGGTTGCATGAGGGTAGCGCTCGTCCGCCATCCCGCGGTCGCGATCCGTCCCGGCCTTTGCTACGGCGGCCTAGACGTGCCGCTTCGCCCCGACGCGCTCGCCGCTTTGCCGGAAACGGCGGCTTGCATCTCCCCGCACGGGATCGCCCGCGTCTGGACCAGCCCTGCCTCGCGGTGCCGCTTGCTGGCGGAGGTGATCGCCGGCTCGGAGTCGGTTCCGCTGAAGGTCGAGGGGCGGCTGCGGGAGCTGGATTTCGGTTGCTGGGAAGGCGTGGCATGGGACACCATTCCGCGTGCGGACCTCGATCGGTGGAGCGAAGACCCGCTGAGTTTCGCGCCGCCGCGCGGCGAGGCCGGCTGGAGCTTCCTCCGCCGCGTGCGCGACGTGCATCACGCGATCCGCCAGGCCGGAGAGGATTGCGTCGTCGTCTCGCATGGCGGGCCGCTGAAGATACTGGCCGCGCTGTTCCGCGGCTTGGAGCCAAACCTGCTCGCGGCACCGCCCGCCCTCGGCTCCATTGCCTGGCTCACCTGCTGACATCCCCGGCGGCCAGCACCCCGAGCACCACGCACTCCACGGCCACGACGGTCGCGCCCAGCACATCTCCCGTGTAGCCGCCGATCTGGCGACGGGCGAACCAGCTCATTGCGAGCGCCACGGCCAACGTCGCCATGGTTGCGCCGCCCGCAAGCCCAGGCGGGAGGACCAGGAACGCCGTCGCCCCACTCAAACCGAGCCCGGCAACGGCGCGCGTCGGGTGCGTCGCACGAAGGCCGGCGGCCAACCCGTCGGCACGGGCCGGCCCGAGAATCAGGGTCACGACGATCAGCGCGCCCCGCCCGAGCGCGTCGGCTGCCACCAGGGCGGCGGCGACGGTGCCGGTTTCGGCGATGCCCGCGATGGCGGTCCCCCGGGCCGCCAGCGTCAGCATCAAGGCAAGCGCGCCGTAGGTGCCGATGCGGCTGTCGCGCATGATCTCCAGCTTCCGGCCCGGCGAACCCCCGCCCCCGAACCCGTCGGCGGTATCCGCCAGCCCGTCCTCGTGCAGCGCGCCGGTGACAAGGATTCCGGCCGCCAATGCGCAGACCGCGCCCAGGGAAACCGGCAAGCCGACGCGCCGAGACACCCAGTACACCGCGGCACCAAGCGCGCCCACGGCCGCGCCAACCAGCGGGTACGCCCATACGCTCCGCCCCAGGTCGCCGTCCCATTCACCAGGCGCCGGGGCGCCGACCGGGAGGCGTGTCAGCAAGGTGAACGCCATGACGAGATCGGAGAGCAAGGCGCGATCAATCCCGATCGCGCACGCCGGCCTCGGCGAAGGTGGCCATCCCTTTGTGACAGGCCACGGCGGCGCGCAGGATCGGGATTGCAAGTGCGGCGCCGGACGCCTCCCCCAGCCGCATTCCCAAATCCAGCAAGGGTTGCTGTCCCAGCGCCTCCAGCAACGCGCCGTGCCCTGCCTCGGCGGAGCGATGCGCCGCAAGTGCGTGCGCGAGCGCACCCACCGCCAGGCGGGCCAGCGGCGCCGCGGCGCTGGTGCAGACGAACCCGTCCAGCAGAACCGGCACGCGCTCCAGCCGCGCCGCCAGCACCGCGCCCAGAATCGCCGCCAGTTCGCGTCCGCCGAGCGCCATCGCGACGCGCAGCGGATCGCCCAGGCTTTCGGCATGACGCGCCAAGGCGGCATCGACCGCATCCCGCTTGCGGGCAAGCCCCGCGTCGTCGACGCCGGTGCCGCGACCGGCCCACCGCACTCCCCCGCCGCCGAACAGCGCCGCCGCCACCGCTGCGGCCGCGGTGGTGTTGCCGATCCCCATTTCACCCAGCGCCAGCAGGTCGATCCCCGCCGACACCGCGCCGAAGCCCGCCGCAACGGCGGCGACGAACTCGTCCTCCTCCATCGCGGCGGCAACGGTGAAATCCCGCGTGGGCGCCTGAAGATCCAAAGGAACCACCCGCAGCGCCGCTCCCGCGACGCGGGCAAGCTGATTGATCGCGGCGCCGCCGTGGGCGAAGTTCGCGACCATCTGCGCGGTGACATCCGGCGGATAGGGCGAGACGCCGCGCGCGACCACGCCGTGATTGCCGGCAAACACCAGGATCTCCACACGGTCCAGTCGAGGCGCCGCGCGCGCCTGCCAGCGCGCCAGCCATTCCGCCAGTTCCTCCAGCCGGCCAAGGCTGCCCGGAGGCTTGGTCAGAACTCTGCTGACGCGCCCGCACCGCTCCGGCCGCACGATCGTCGCCGGGCGGGAGATCACGGCACGCTGCCCTGATATCCGCGAGCGAGCCGAGAACGCTCACTCCCCCACTCCCTCTGCCGGAGCGGAAGCGATCGCATGGAAGAACGACCCGCTCACCTGCCCCCGCCGTCCCCCCGCCGGGCCGAGCGAGGTTCCGCGTGCATCGGACAGAAGCGCGACCGGCGCGTCGTCGCCGGCCTCGCTGAGACTGGCGTAGTGGAACTCATGACCACGTATCACCGACCCCGCGCGGCCGATCGCCGTGTCGGCGAGCAGCGTCGCCTCGCGGTAGCCAAGATGCAGCCGGCGGCGCGCGAAGCTCGTGGCGTGGCTGAGCAGCCCCAGCATCGGATGGCGATTGCCCGACGCATCCTCCAGCCCCGTCCCCAGCACCATGTATCCGCCGCACTCGCCATGCACCGGCCTCGTGCCGGCAAAACGGGCCATCCCGGCGCGGAACCGCGCGGCCTCGGCGAGGCGGGCGGCGTGCAGCTCGGGATAGCCGCCCGACAGCCAGCCTGCGTCGCACGCCTCGGGCGGGGGCTCGTCGGCAAGCGGCGAGAATGTCGCGATCTCCGCGCCCGCCGCACGCCACCCGCTCAGCACGTGCGGATAGATGAAGCTGAACGCCGCATCCCGCGCCAGCGCGATACGCTGGCCGGGCGGCGGCAGCACCGTGAGCGGGCCGACGTTGGGCGCAACCGGCGCGGCGATCATCGTGATCGCGTCAAGCTCGAGGTGCCGCTCGGCCAGATCCGCCAGCCGAGTAATGAGAGCGCCCATCCCGACCTGCTCGGCGGCCTGCACCAGTCCCAGATGGCGCTCCGGCAGCGCGATCGAAGCGTCGCGCGGAAAACTGCCCAGCACCGGAATCCCCAGCCTCTCGATCGCGCGGAGAACCCCGTCCCGATGACGGTCGCTGGCCACGCGGTTCAGCACTATGCCCCCGATCCGCACCATCGGATCGTGCGTCGCGAAGCCTCGCGCCACCGCGGCGGCGGTCTGCGACTGGCCGGAGACGTCCAGCACCAGGAGCACGGGCAGGCCATAGCGCGCGGCCAGATCGGCGGCGGCCCCAGAGCGCCCTGGCCTGCCCTCCACGCCATCGAACAAGCCCATCGCGGATTCGATCAGCACCAGCTCGGCATCGCTGGCCAGCCCGGCCAGGACGGAATCGAGCTGACCGGGCGCCATCGCCCAGCTATCGAGGTTCGCGCATGGCGCCCCGGTGCCGAGCGCATGAAAACCGGGATCAATGTAGTCTGGCCCCGACTTGGCCGCGCGCGCCGCGACGCCGCGCCGCCGCAAGGCGGCCAGCATCGCCAGGGTGAGCGTCGTCTTGCCCGCGCCGGATCGTGGCGCACCGATAATCAGCCCGGCAGCGGCCAAAGTCGTTCCTCCTCCAGCCGATGACACGCCCACGCCCAACTCCTATACCTGCGCGCGTGGAGCGGAAGCCTTTGCGCCGGGGCTGGACCACCGGCACATGCGCCACCGCGGCGGCCAAGGCCGCCTACGCGGCGCTGCTCGGCGGCACGTTCCCCGATCCGGTGGAGGTGCGCCTGCCGCGCGGGGAGCGCGTGGCCTTCGCCCTGGCCGAGGCCGAGCGCGGCCCGGACAGCGCCACCGCCGGCGTGGTCAAGGACGCCGGCGACGATCCGGACGTGACCCATGGCGCGCTGATCCGCGCCACCCTCCGGCTTGGCCAACCGGGTTCCGGCGTGGCATTCCGTGCCGGCGCGGGCGTCGGCACCATCACCCGTCCCGGATTGGTGCTGCCGCCCGGCGAGCCGGCGATCAACCCGGTCCCGCGTCAGATGATCCGCGCCGCGATCGCCGAGCTGGCCGACGCGCACGGCGTGCCGGGCGACGCCACGGTGGAAATTTCCATACCCGGCGGCGAGGCGCTGGCGCTGCGCACGCTGAACGGCAGGCTCGGCATCGTGGGCGGGCTGTCGATCCTTGGGACCACCGGCATCGTCGTGCCGTATTCCTGCGCCGCCTGGATCGACAGCATCCAGCGCGGGATCGATGTCGCCCGCGCGAGCGGCCTCACGCACGTCGCCGGCGCTACCGGCAGCACGTCGGAAGCCGCCGTGCAGGCGTTGCACAATCTGCCGGAGGCGGCGCTGATCGAGATGGGGGATTTCGTCGGCGGGATGCTGAAATACCTGCGCCGTCATCCCGTGCCGCGCGTCACCGTCGCCGGAGGAGTGGCGAAGATGACCAAGCTGGCGCAAGGCCGGCTCGATCTGCACTCGAAGCGCGGCGAGGCGGATCTCGCCGCGCTGGCCGATCTGGCACGCGCGCAAGGCGCGTCCGCGCGGATCGCGGACCGCATCGCGCGGGCCAACACGGTCGCGGAAGCCTTCGCCGCGAGCACGGAGGTGCCGCTCGGCGGCGCTATTGCTCGCGCAGCCTGGGACATCGCGGCGGGGGCGCTGCGCCCGTGCGAGACCGAGTTGGAGATCGTGGTGTTCGACCGCGCCGGGACACTGGTCGGCCAGGCGCCTTTTGCATCCGTTCACGGCGAACCGCCCGGCCTGAACCGGCGCCGGTAGCCGGGATCGTACAAAGCACTCTCGCGAAAATCGTCGGCCGCCAGGGCACGTCCGACGAACACCATGGCCGTCCGCTCGATCGGCTGCCTGGCAACCGATGCGGTGATCGTGGCGAGAGTGCCCCGCAGGATGCGCTGGTCGGGCCAGCTCGCCCGAACCACGATCGCCACCGGACAGTCCGGGCCGTAGAGCGGCGTCAGTTCGGCGACCACGCGAGTCCAGCGCGTGGATCGCGAGATGCACCGCCAAGGTCGCGCCCGTCGCGCCGAACGCGGCCAGGGTCTCGCCGGGCGGCATCGCGGAGGCGCGGCCGGAGATGCGCGTCAGCACCACGCTCTGCGCGACCTCGGGCAGCGTCAGTTCGCGGCCGAGGGCGGCGGCGGCGGCGGCGAAAGCGGGCACGCCTGGTGTCAGCGTGTAGGGAATGCCCAGGCGCTCCAGCCTGCGGGTCTGTTCGGCCATCGCGCTGTAGATGGACAGATCGCCGGAGTGCAGCCGGGCGACATCCAATCCCTCCGCATGCGCGGCCCGGTACTCGGCCTCGATCTCGTCGAGCGTCATCGGCGCGGTATCGACCAGACGTGCGTCGGGCGGACAATGCGCCAGCAGTTCGGGGGCGACGATGGAGCCGGCGAAGAGGCAGACCGGGCACCGCGCCAGCAGGTCGCGTCCGCGCAAGGTGATCAGGTCCGCCGCCCCCGGTCCGGCGCCGATGAAGTGGACGGTCATGCTTCCGCCGCCACGGCGCATGTCGCACCGCCGGCCGCGATGCGCGCCAGCACCAGACGCCCGCCCGGACCGGATGCGGCGAGCGCGCAGCCTTCGGCGATCGAGGCAAAGCCGGTCGCGCGTACGGCGGCGTCCGAGTGCGTCACGCAGCGCGCCTGTGCTTGCGCGAGCCTGGCGTCGTCCACCCGGATCATTGGCAAGCCAAGACGCCGCGCCGCTTCCCGCAAGCCGGGCTCGCCGGCCTTGAAGGCGGGGGCGGCGATGGCGGCCACGTCCATGCCGGCGCGCTGCAGCACACGCAAAATATCCTCGGCCGAGCAATCGCGACGGCAGCCGATGCCGGCGATCATGCGGCCGCTCACGGTCTCACCGCAGCCCATTGCGTGACCGTCATCGCCGGGCGAAACGCACGCATCCCACCGATCGTGTCGAGCCGATCAACCGAGAGCCGTGTCAATGTGCCGCCGCGCTCCCGTTGCTGGGCGAACAGCAGCGCCTCCGTCTCGATGGTGACGGCGTTGGCCGCCATCCGCCCGCCCGACCGCAGTGCCGTCCAGGCCGCGTCCAGCACGCCCGCATCCCGCGCGCCGCCGCCTATGAACACCGCATCCGGCGCGGGCAGGCCCGCAAGCGCCGCCGGCGCCTCTCCGGTGACGAGCCGCATCCCCGGCACGCCTAGAGCCAGCGCGTTACGGGCGGCGCGGGCGGCGCGATCGGCGCGCGCCTCGATGCCGATGGCGCGATTCGCCTTGTGGCTCAGCGACCATTCGACCGCCACCGAACCCGAGCCGCAGCCGATGTCCCACAGCAGCTCGCCCTCGCGCGGGGCCAGGGCGGCGATGGTCACGGCGCGGATTTCGCGCTTGGTAATCTGGCCGTCATGCTCGAAATACGCGTCGGGCAGTCCCGACGCGAGCGGGATGATCCGCGCCGTCGGCCCCGCGACCACCTCGATCCCCACAAGATTCAGCGGATCGATGTCGGCGGGCAGTTCCGAGGAAGCGGTGCCGCTCCATAGGCGCTCGCGCGGGCCGGCCAGCGCCTCCAGAACATGCACCACGCTTGGAGCGAAGCCGTGCCGCCGCAGTAGAGTCCCGAGCGCGGCAGGAGTGGTCGCGTCGGCCGAGAGGGCCAGGATGCGTGCGCCCGGCTGCAACCGGGGCAGGATCGCTTGCAGCGGCCGACCGCAGAAAGAGAGCGTCGCCACATCCTGCAAAGCCCACCCAAGGCGCGCGCAGGCCAGCGAAAACGACGAGGGCGCGGGCATGGTCAGGATTTCCGCAACCGGGACGAGCCGCGCCAGCACGCTGCCAATGCCGTGGCAATACGGGTCGCCGGAGGCGAGTACCACTACCGGCTCGCCACGACGCGCCAGGATGGTCGGGAAAGCGTCGCTCAACGGACTCGGCCATGCCAGGCGATCCCCACGGATCAAAGGCGCGGCGAGCGCCAGATGCCGCGCCCCGCCGACCACCAGAATCCGCCGCCGCGATCAGGCCGCGCGCCGCCCCCGCCAGGCCCTCGACACCATCCTCCCCGATTCCCAAGATGGAGAGCCACCCTCTGGCCGTCATGAGAGCGCGGAGCCCGGCATAAGATGAAGCTGCTGATCCTGGGCGGCACGACGGAGGCCTCTGCGATGGCACGCGCCCTGGCGGACGATACACGGTTCCAGGCTATCATTTCGCTCGCCGGGCGCACGCGCCACCCGGCGCCGCAGCCGGTTCCCTGCCGCGTCGGCGGCTTCGGCGGGACGACGGGATTGGCCCGCTATCTGGCAGATCATCGGATCGACGCCTTGATCGACGCCACGCACCCATTCGCGGCGCAGATGACGCGCCATGCCGAGGACGCCGCGCGCCTGACCGCAACGAAGCTGCTGGTGGTGCAAAGGCCGGCCTGGCGGAAGCAGCCTGGCGATCACTGGATCGGCGTGCCGGACATGGGCTCCGCCGCCGCCGCGCTCGGCCCATTGCCCCGGCGCGTTCTGCTCACCATCGGGCGACAGGATCTCGCCCCCTTCGCCGCCGCGCCGTGGCACCGCTATGTCTTGCGTTCGGTCGATCCGCCTCCGCCGAACTCCCTGCCGCCGGGGACCGAGGTAATCGTCGCACGCGGCCCGTTCGCCGAGACAGCGGAACACGATCTGCTGGCGACGCGACGCATCGAGATCGTGGTCACGAAGAACTCCGGCGGCAGCGCCACCCAGGCGAAGCTCGCCGCTGCCCGGAAACTCGGGCTGCCGGTCATCATGGTGGCTCGCCCTCCGCCACCGAGCGCGGCGACGGTCGCGACCGTTACGGAGGCGCTGGCATGGATCGGGGAGCTTCATGCGAGATGGCGGCGTGGAGAATAGAGCCATGGAAGGGCGGACGGCCGGTCGATGCGCCGCGTCGCCGCGGAGCCGATCAGCACCAGGGTACGCATGTCCGCCCGTGCCGGGTCCGCATCGGCGAGCGTGGTGATGTCGATCCGCTCCTCCGGGCGCGTCACGGCGGTCGCGAGCACCAGTTGGGTCGAACCGGGCAGGATGGAGCGCAGCAGATCGAAAGCGGCTCCAAGCTGCCAGGGACGCGCGCGCGACAGCGGGTTGTAGAGCGCGATGACGAATCCCGCGCTGGCGGCGGCGGTCAGACGCCGCGCGACGATCTCCCAGGGCTTGAGATTGTCGGACAAGGAGATCGCGCAGAAATCGTGCCCCAGCGGGGCGCCAAGGCGGGCGGCGACGGCGAACATCGCGGAAATACCGGGTATGACCTCGATATCCAAATGCCGCCACTCCGGCGGGCCGGCCTCGATGGCTTCGAAGATCGCGCTCGCCATGGCGAAGACGCCGGCATCGCCCGACGAGACCACGGCCACGATCCGTCCATCCGTCGCAAGGTTCAGCGCGTGGCGGGCACGCGCCAGCTCCTCGCGATTGTCGGAGGGATGGCACACCTGGCCTGCACAGGCGCCGATGCGCGCCAGATACGGACCGTATCCGACAAGGTCGGTCGCGACCGACAGAACGGCGGCGGCCTGCGGCGTCCGCATCGCCGCCGCACCTGGCCCGAGACCGACGATGAACAGGCGGCCTCTCATCGCGCCCGCTGCCGCCCCGGCACGAGCACCAGGGAGAAATACGGGGCACTCTCCCCCTCCATTGCGAGAAGCGGCACGATCCGCTCGCCCGTCATCGTGCCGCGCTCCACATAGACCGCGCGATCGGCGACGCCGGCGCGGCGCAGCGCCGAGACGATCTTCGGCAGATGCCGACCCACCTTCATGATCACGGCAGCGTCGCAGCGATCGAGGTTGGCGACCAGACGATCCTCGTCGAGCGTGCCCGGCAACACGGTGAGCACATCGTCTCCGCGCGTCATCGGCGTGCCGGCGCGGGTCCAGCCTCCGCTCATGCCGGTTACACCGGGGACGACCTCGCTTGGATAGTGACGGGCCAGGCGGTCCAGCATGGCGAGGGACGAGCCGTAGAAGAACGGATCGCCCTCGCACAGCAGCGCCACATCCCGCCCGGCGTCCAGTTGATCGGCGATCCGGGCGGCCGATCCTTCATAGAAAGCGCCGAGTTCCTCCGCGTAGCGCGGGTCATCGACGGCGATCTCCGTCGTGAACGGGTAATCCAGCCGCAGCTCCGCCGCGTCCGCGCCGATGCGCCCCTGCACCATGCTGCGGGCGAGGCCCGGCCTGCCACGCTTGGCGAAGAAGGCGATCACCGGGACGGCGGCGATGATCCGCGCCGCCTTGAGCGTCATCAGCTCGGGATCGCCCGGCCCCAATCCGACCGTGTAGAGCGTGCCCGGACGGGCCATCACTCCGCCTCGCTGGCAAGCGCATTGACCGCCGCGGCCGCCATGGCGCTGCCGCCCCTGCGCCCCTGCACGATCACGTAGGGCACTCGCCCGTCGGCCGCGAGCGCCGCCTTCGCCTCCGCCGCACCGACGAAGCCGACCGGCATTCCGATCACCGCAGCCGGACGCGGCGCCCCGGCGTCGAGCAGTTCGAGCAACCGGAACAGGGAAGTGGGCGCGTTGCCGATCGCCACCAACGCTTCCCGCAGGCGCGGGCCCCAGAGATCGAGCGCGGCGGCGGAGCGTGTGGTGCCGAGCCGTGCGGCCATCGCCGGAACCTCCGGCGCGTCCAGCGTGCAAACCACGTCATTCCGGGCCGGCAGACGAGCGCGGGTGATGCCGTTCGCGACCATCCTCGAGTCGCAGAGGATCGGTCTGCCGTCCAGCAGGGCCCGCCGGGCGGCTTCGGCGAACGCGGGGGAAAACCGCAGGTCGCGCGCGACCTCCACCATTCCGCAGGCGTGGATGATCCGCACCGCGATCCGTTCCTCGGCAGCGGAAAATCCGGCGAGATCCGCCTCCGCCCGGATCGTCGCGAAGGACCGCGCGTAGATCGCCGCTCCGTTTCTGATGTAAGCATATCGGCTCATGGCGCATCGCCGCGAATCATGGCGGCGGCCTGCTCGATGGTCAGTCCCCGATGCAGCGGCGCGTCTCCCGCCCCTCCGTCGCGGACCAGCCCGTAGCGGCTTCCCTCGCCCACCAGCGTGTATTCCGCCGCACCGGGATGCGCGCATCCCTTCGCGCATCCCGAGACATGCACTGTGGACTGCAGGCCCCGCGACAGCAACATCATCGCATCCGCGCGTGCATCGACCGAGGCGCTCACACAGCCCGGCCGGCCGATGCAGGCGCTGATCCTCAATCTCGGATCTCCGGCATCGACGATCATCCCCGTTGCTGCGTCCGCCTCGCGCAGCTTGGCGGCATCGTGCGCCGAGACGTCCGAAACCACGAACGCACGCCAGGGGGTCACGCGCAGCGTGCCGTCTCCGAACCGCTCCGCCAGATCGACCAGACGAGCGAAAGAGGTCGCGTTCGTCGCACCGAAGGGCAGCCCCAGGCCGAACGCCCCGCGATGTTCCGCTGTATAGGGAACCCACCCGATCGCCGGCCGCGCCGGCGCGAGGGGAGTCTCGTCGAACCCACCCAGGCCGGCTGCCGCGAACGCGCATGGCGCTCCGATCGCCTTGACGAGCGCGCGCATCCGACGCGGCGTGGGTGAGCGGTGCGCGGAAAGATCAAGGAAGGCGAGCGCAAGCCGCGCGACCCTTTCCACGGCATCAGCCCTGCCGCCGATGGCAGCGATGCCCGCGACCGCGACGGAACACTGCGCATCGCCGCACACAACTCGTATGTCGGCGCCGACATCGCCAAGCGGCAGCACGCCCCCGCCATCCACGCTGACACAGAACTTCGACGGCAGACGCGCGAACCGCGGATCGCATGCAAGCATGTCCTCGATCGCGGCGGCGATACCCGGCGCATAAGGGCTCGCGCCCGGATCGACTCCGGCGAGCGGCGAGGCAATCACCGCCCGCCGCCGCTCCACCTCCGGATCGGCGTCGGCCAGCCCGGAAGCGACCATCGATGCCGCGAACGCCGGCACATCGCCCGCGCGCAGCCCGCGCACCTGGATCGCGGCACGGCTGGTCAACTCGATCCTGCTATTGCCGAACCGTGCCGCGGCGGCGGCAAGCTGGCGGGCGGCGGCGGCCGTCAGCCGCGCGCCCGGCGGCTTCACGCGGACGAGCAGGCCGTCGCCGCTCGGCATCGGCTCGAACAGGCTGGGGCACCATCCTCTCAGCACGAGCGAGTTCCCCCGAGGATTTCACCAGCGGTATTGCGGCGCGACCGCCACAGGTCGCGGTGCAACGCTTCCTGGAACCGTTCGGCCATCGCGGCCCGCGCTTCCGGGTTTGCGCGTCGCAGGAAGCCGTCCACGTCGGGATCGCCGAGCGTCGCGTCGAAGACGAGGTCGAATTGCCGATCCAGCCGCTCCGGCAGGGTCGTCGCGAAGGCAAACAGCGCGTCGAGGGAGCGCGCGATCTCCGCGGCCCCGCGATACTGGTGGCGCATCATCGCGCTGATCCAGGTCGGATTCGCGGCGCGTCCCCGCACGATGCGGGTCACTTCCTCCTGCACGGTCCGCGCGCGTGGCGCCTCTGCCCGTGACGTATCCAGATGATAGAGCGCGGGGTCGCTCCCCAGGCTCGCGGCGGCGGCGGCGAATCCGCCCTCGTGCGCGGCGTATTCGCCGCCGTCCAGCAGGTCGGTCTCGCGATGATCCTGGGCGTGAACGAACCCATCCGCCGCGACGATCCGCGCGGCGAAGCCGGCTGGATCGGCGGCGCCTTCCAGGTTTTTGCCGTAGGCATGGGAAGAAGCCGCCAGATAGGCTTCGCCCAACTGCGCCCGGCATTGCCATGCGCCGCGATCGATCATTGCCGAGACGCCGGCGCCATAGGCGCCAAGCGGCGCGCCGAAGATGCGTGTCGTCGCCTGGCGCAGCGCCGCGCCCTCTAGCCCGCGGGCGGAGGCCGCGAGCCGGTTCCAGTCCGCATCCTCCTCGCGCGCCGCGATCGCGCGGACGGCGGAGTCGAACAGCAGGATCTGGGTTTCGAAGGCATCGCGGAACAGGCCGGAAATGCGCAGCGTCACGTCCACGCGCGGCCGATCGAGAAGGGCGAGCGGCAGGATCTCGATGCCGCGCACGCGCCCCGATCCGTCGTCCCAGATCGGCCGCGCGCCCATCAGGACCAGGGCAAGCGCAAGATCCTCGCCGCCGGTGCGCATCGTCGTGCTGCCCCACAGGTCGATGACCAGCGCCCTCGGCCAGTCGCCGTGATCCTGCAGATGCCGGCGCAGCAACTCCTCCGCCGCGCGCTCGGCAAGCCGCACCGCGGTGCGCGTCGGGATCGCGCGCGGATCGACGGTGAACATGTTCCGCCCGGTCGGCAGCACGTCCGCGCGCCCGCGCGTCGGAGCGCCGGCCGGTCCCGGCTGCACCAGCTTGCCGTCGAGCGCGGCGAGGAGAGAAGCTCTCTCCGACGCAGCCGAGAGGTCGAGCCCTGCCGCCAGATGCTCGAGCGGCACGCCGGGACACGCCGACCGCAAGGCCGCGAAATGCGCAGCGCGCAGTTCGGGAACGGGCGCTCGCCCGAAGACATGCAGACCGGCGCGAATCTGCAGTTCCTTTACATCGCACAGATAGGCGTCCAGCCGCGTCAGCGCCTCGTCCTCGGCGACATTCTCGCCGACGCCGCTTTCCCGAAGCAGCCCGGCATCGGCGGCATGGTCCAGGATCTCGCGCCGAAGCAGGGAGGTGCGCCGCCGGTCGAGGCCATCGGCCTGCGCGAACTCGTCGATCATGCGCTCCAGCGCCTCGGCCGCGCCATGCGTGCCGGCAGCCTTCAGCGGCGGCGTCATGTGGCCGATCGTCACGGCGCCCAGTCGGCGCTTCGCGCCAGCGGCCTCGCCGGGATTGTTGACGATGAAAGGATAGATCACCGGCAATTCCCCGGCTGAGCGCCGCCGGGAAGCAGGACGCGGACAGGGCCACCGCCTTGCCGGGAAGCCACTCCAGCGTTCCGTGCGCGCCGAGATGCACGAGCGCGTGGATGTCGATGGTGGAACGCAGCCAGAGGTAGAACGCCACGTACGCGTGGCGCGGCGGCAAGTCGGGATCGTGGTACGACGTCTTGCGGTCCATGACGCTGCCGCGATCGGGCTGGACGGCGACGATAAGGTTCCCCGCCATCACATAGCGTAGTGTAAACGCCCCGTCTGAGACCGCCGGATCATCTCCGGGCTTCCCCCAGGCATCTTCGATTCGATTCCTTGTTGCCGCCGGGAGCAGCGATATCAGCCGTTCATAGGTCGCCAGATCAAGGACCGGCGCCGGGTCCGCGCCGCACAGTCGTGAAGCGATTGCGACATGCCCCTCGACGGTGTAGCCGGCATCGCCCAGCAGGCGCGCGATCTCCTCCAGGCTCGCGAGACTGTCCAGCCCCACCGCGTGCCCGACCTGACCCCCGCCCGCCCCCGGATAATCCGACAACACGACCGCGATCCGACGCTCGGCGCGGGCCGTGACGGCGAGCCGCGCCCAGCCGGCCGCCCGGTCGGCCGCCAAGGCGATCCCGTCCGCATCGGGGCGATGCACCGTGCGCGCGTAGTCCAGTCCTGGAACCGGCTCCTCGGACGCCTTGAAGGCGATCGACGCTGTCAGCAATCGTCCATCAAGCTCCGGCAGCACGACTTGCATGGCGAGGTCGGCTTGCGACAAGCCGCGCGTCGAGGCCTGCCAGGCCTCGCGCGGCGTGCCGGCCAGGATCAGTTGCAGGACTGGAACGCCGGCGGCATCCAGCGGCGAGGCCGCCCCGTTCTGTCGAGCCGCAAATCCGGTGGCATTCAGCACGACCGACGGGCGCCAGTCCCGCAGCCGTTCAGCGACGAACCCTGCCGCCTCTGTCTCCTTGAGACTGGAGACATGGATCGCCTGAACCCCTATTCCGCGCACATGCAGCGCCTCGGCGAGCGCGCCGATCGGAGCGATGTCGCCGGCCAGAAGATGCGAGCGGTAGAACACGATGACGGCAAGCCCGGCCGGACCGCTCTCCGGCACGTTCAGGGTGTACGCCCCGGCGCGCGGCAGCGGTGCGGGCGGGAGCGTCGGCCCACAGCCGAGGCCGCCGAACCACGCCGCCAGGGCGAGCGCCTGCCCGACATTTCCCGGGCCGCCCTGGCGGAAATACAGATCGAGGCGAGACAGATCGGCCGCCGGCAACGTGGACAGCTCCGACAGGCGCGGATCATCCCGATCGTCACCGGCCAACAGCGCGAGCACGATGCCGCGCCGGCGGCAGAGCGCGGCAAGCTCCTCCACACCGTAGCGCCAATATTCCACCCCGCCGAGCAGCCGGACGACAACAGCCCGCGCATGCGCGATCACCTGCTCGCCATAGACGTCCACCGACATCGGATGACGCAGGCGCTCCAGGTTCGCCAGGCGCAGGCTCGGCCGCTCCGGCCCCATCGCCTTCCACGCCGCCGCCGCGGCGCCGAGGTCGCTGTCGGAGAAGGACAGGAACACGAGATCAGCCGGCGCCTGGCCGAGATCGACCGCGCGGGCTTCTTCGTCCAGGGATCGGGTCTCGCGAACCAGTAGATGCACTGGACTACGCTCTCACCGCCGCCAGCCCCAGGATCGCCGAACTCGATCGCCGCCCGGTCAAGGCCGCTCTGGCCGATCACCACGACATGGCCTTCCCCCGCGTCGCTTGAACGATCGTAGTGGTGGCGAAAACGCCCGCCAACGCCTTGCACCGCGAGCCGCAGGCGCTTTCCACGCACCGCCACGAATCCCTTGATCCGGAGGATTGCGTGCTCCTCGCTCACCACCTGCAATCGCTGGATCAGCGAATCCGGCCCGTCGATCTCCGGCAGCCGAACAACGAAGCTTTCGAAATCGTCGTGTTCGTGCGCGCCATCCTCGGCATCGTGATGCGACGGACGGGAGCCGAGATCGTCCTCGGCGGCGGCACCGAGGCCGAGCAGGATCGCGGGATCGAGCCGGCCTTCTCGCGTCGCCACCAGCTTCACCGACCGACGCACCGCGCCCCCGATCTCGGCCCGCAGTCGCGCGATCGTGGCTTCGTCCAGCAGGTCGCTCTTGTTCAGAACGACGAGATCGGCGGCGAGAAGCTGGTCCTCATAGACTTCGGACAGCGGATTCTCGTGCTCGATCGAAGCGTCGTCGGCGCGCTGGCGGGCCACGGCGGCCGGATCCTCGGCGAACCGCCTTTCCGCCACGGCCGGCCCGTCCACCACGGCGATCACTCCGTCCACCGTGACCTGGGAGCGGATGGAGGGCCAGCCGAACGCCTTCAGCAGCGGTTTGGGAAGCGCGAGGCCGGAAGTCTCGATCAGGATGTGCTCGGGCGGAGTGGGTCGGTCGAGAAGCGCCTGCATCGTCGGCAGGAAATCCTCGGCCACCGTGCAGCACAGGCAGCCATTCGCCAGCTCGACGATGTCCTCCTCCGTGCATCCCGTGATCCCGCAGCTCCGCAGCACGTCGCCGTCGATTCCGAGCGCGCCGAACTCGTTGACGATGACGGCGATGCGGCGCCCGCCCGCATGCTCCAGGACATGCCGGACCAGGGTGGTCTTCCCGGCGCCCAGGAACCCGGTCACGATCGTGGCCGGGATTTTTCCGCCTGCGATCATCAGACGACCTCCATCGACGGCACGCGGCCCATGATGACATGCTGCAACGATGCCGGGCGACGCGAGGGCAGTACCGTCCCGTTCGCCGAGGCCGCGTAGGCGGCGCCGTAGGTGAGCAGATCGGCGGCGTGCTCCGGTGCGAGAAGGCCGAGCAGATACGTCCATTTGCCGGGCATGGCGATGGCGCCGCTGCAGCCGCGATCGCAATTGGCAAGGCAGGACACCGGCTGCAAATCGACCGGCGCCGGTGCGTCCGCGATCAGGCGCTCCAGCGCCGCATGAAGCCGCGCACCCGGCGTCGGTGCGCTCTCGTCCAGCGTGTGGCCGGCGCGACACTTGGTGCAGATGATCAGACGCGGTCGGCAGGATTTTGTCACGGACACCCCCGGAATGGCGCGACAGGCGCCGTACCAAGTCAGGGATGCCGACCGTCCCCATTGGAATCGAGGATCGGCAGGTGCGCTCTCACCACAGCCGCGGCATCCCGCGCGGCGCGTAGTCCGGCATCGATGGCAGGTCTCCTGGCTCGCGGATCAGACGCCGCCCGTCTGCCTTCCCGGTGTCACCCAGTGGCCTCGCGACGAGCCGCTTTCCGCTTACAGTTGCGGGAGCAGCCGCGGCATTGGGGCGAACCCCGCACCGCATTCCCTTTTCACCTTCCGCCATGGAAGGACCATCGAAGGTCGTCTAATACCCCTGCCCTTCCCCTGAGGTCAAAGGAGAGCCGTGCCCGACCGTCTGACCCTGCTCCTAGGCGGCGCCCGATCCGGCAAGAGCCGTCATGCCGAGCAGCTCGTCACGGCGCTGCCTCCGCCATGGATCTACGCCGCCACCGCGCAGCCGCTCGATGCGGAGATGCGCGCGCGCATCGCCGTCCATCGTGCGCGCCGTGCTGCGGGCTGGATCACCGTGGAAGCACCGATCGATCTCGCGGGCGCGATCCGCACCGCTGCCGCGCGCCCCATCCTGGTCGACTGCCTCACGCTCTGGGTCAGCAATCTCCTGCTGGAGGGCGCCGACATGGCGGAAGCGACGGCGGCGCTGGATGCGGCGCTGGACGCGCGCAAGGCGCCGGCGGTGCTGGTGGCGAACGAGGTCGGCCTCGGTATCGTGCCCGACAACGCCCTCGCGCGTGCCTTCCGCGACGCGGCGGGGCAACTCAACCAGCATCTCGCGGCGCGTTCGGACCGGGTGCTGTTCCTCGTCGCCGGCTTGCCTATAAAGATCAAATGACCGAACCAGCGACAGACGACGACGCGGCCCGCCATCGCGCCAAGATGGCGCATCGGAAGGCCGTGCAGGATGCGGAGGTCGCCGGCAAGACGATCGAGAAGGGCTTGCTGATCGTCCACACCGGCCCGGGAAAAGGGAAATCCACCGCCGCGTTCGGCCTGATGCTGCGCATGATCGGTCATGGCCGGAGAACCGCGGTGGTGCAGTTCGTCAAGGGCGCCTGGTCCACCGGCGAACGCGGCGTGCTGGAGCGCTTCGGCGAACTGGTGACGTGGCACACCATGGGCGAGGGCTTCACCTGGGAGACACAGGACAAGGCGCGCGACATCGCCGCCTGCGCACGGGCCTGGCAGCGGGCGACGGAGCTGATGCGCCAGCCGGATCTGGCGCTGCTGGTGCTTGACGAGTTGAATATCGCGCTGCGCTATGACTACCTGCCGCTTGAGCCGGTACTTGATGCCTTGCGCACCCGTCGGCCGGACCTGCACGTCGTCGTCACCGGGCGGAACGCCAAGCCGGCGCTGATCGAGGCCGCCGACCTGGTCACCGAGATGACCATTGTGAAGCACCATTTCGCGGCGGGCGTGAAGGCCCAGCCGGGCATCGAGTTCTAATGCCGGTTGGGCGCCTGCTGATGTTCCAGGGCACCGGCTCCAGCGTCGGGAAATCCATGCTGGTCGCGGGACTGGCGCGGGCGCTGGTTCGCCGCGGCTTGGCGGTTCGCCCGTTCAAGCCGCAGAACATGTCCAACAACGCCGCCGTGACCGAGGACGGCGGTGAGATCGGACGGGCGCAGGCACTCCAGGCGAAGGCGTGCGGCGTTGCCCCGAGCGTTCACATGAATCCCGTCCTGCTGAAGCCGCAAAGCCAGACCGGGGCGCAGCTCGTGGTTCAGGGGCGCGTCCTGCGCAACGTCCGCGCACGCGAGTACCAGGAGTTGAAGAAGACCCTCCTGCCAAGCGTGCTGGAAAGCCTCGCGCGGCTGCGCGCCGAGGCGGACATAGTGCTTGTGGAAGGCGCGGGAAGCGCATCGGAGGTCAACCTGCGTGCGAACGACATCGCCAACATGGGCTTCGCGCGCGCCGCCTGCTCGCCGGTCGTGGTGATCGGCGACATCGACCGCGGCGGAGTCATCGCAAGTCTGGTCGGCACACGCGCGGTGATCGATCCGGCCGACGCCGCCTTGGTCTGCGGCTTCATCGTCAATCGGATGCGGGGCGATGCCTCCCTGTTCGCCGACGGACTGCAGATCATCAGCGAGCGGACTGGCTGGCCGGCGCTGGGCCTGATGCCGCACCTGGACGCGGTGCGCGACCTCCCCGCCGAGGACTCGGCCGACCTCGCGGAGCGCGCATCCCTGCGCAAGCCGGGCGCCAAGCTGCACGTCGCCATACCGCTGCTGCCCTGCATCGCCAACTTCGACGACCTCGATCCGCTGCAAGCCGAGCCGAATGTCGATCTGGAGTTTGTGCGTCAAGGCAGGCCGCTGCCCCGCTCCGCCGAACTGGTGATCCTTCTGGGTTCGAAGGCCACCATCGCCGACCTGGCGACGCTGCGCGTCGAAGGATGGGATATTGATCTGACTGCGCATGTCCGCGCGGGTGGGCACGTGCTCGGGCTGTGCGGCGGCTATCAGATGCTTGGGCATCAGATCGCCGATCCCGAGGGGATCGAAGGGCCGCCAAGTGTCGTTGCGGGCCTCGGTCTGCTGGACGTGGAAACGGTGCTGACCGGCAGCAAGCGGCTTGCGCGAGTGAGTGGCGCCTTGACATGCGGCGCGCGCTTCGAAGGCTTCGAGATGCACAGCGGCCAGACGAGCGGCCCCGCTCTTGGCCGGCCGCTGCTTCGGTTCGATGATAAAAGCTGCGACGGCGCGATGTCGGAAGACGGGCGCGTGTGCGGAACCTATGTCCACAGCCTGTTCGCATCCGATGCGTGCCGGGCGGGCTGGCTCGCGACGCATGGCGCGACCGCCGCCGCGCCGTCGTACGAAGCGGGCGTCGAGACGACGTTGGACACGCTGGCCTGTCACATCGAATCCCACATCGATGTCGATCGCCTGCTCAGCCTTGCGCGATGACGGCGAGGATCAGGACCACGCCGATCTGGACGATGCAAGCGACGCGATAGAGCGACATCGCACGCCGCAGATCCAGAACCGTTGCCT
This sequence comes from uncultured Pseudomonadota bacterium, assembly GCA_963830565.1. Classification (GTDB taxonomy): domain Bacteria; phylum Pseudomonadota; class Alphaproteobacteria; order Acetobacterales; family Acetobacteraceae; genus DATFDN01. Next base: position 39,292 of record CAWHMO010000005.1, on the reverse strand, counting down.
CGGCGCGTCCGCTGCCCATCCATGCATCCTCGATCCGCACCGTGCCGTAGGTGCGCGGGCCGGCGAGGCGCAGCCCGAGCGCGCCGGCCATCGCGGCTTCCGGCCAGCCGGCGTTCGGGGATCGGTGTCTGGACGCATCGCGCCATGCAATGCGCAGCGCCGCCAGTCCCCGCGCGCGGGGATGCAGGCAGGCGGCGGCGGCGAGCCAGAGCGCGGCGAGGCGGGAGGCCGGCAGGTTCACCAGATCGTCCAGCCGCGCCGACGCCCAGCCGAAGGCGGCGTGCCGAGGCGTGCGATGCCCGATCATGCTGTCGGCGGTGTTGATCGCCTTGTAGGCGGCGATCCCCGGCAAACCGAGCAGCACGCACCAGAAGGCGGGCGCCACCACTCCGTCCGAGAAGTTCTCCGCCAGGCTCTCGATCGCCGCGCGGACCACGCCCGCCTCGTCCAGCGTCTCCGGGTTGCGGCCGACGATCAGCGACACGGCTTCCCGGCCGCCACGCAATCCGCGCTGTTCGAGAGCCTCCGCGACCGCGCGCACATGCGTCCAAAGGCTGCGCTGCGCAAGCAGGGTGCTGGAAAGCAGCATCAATACCAGAATACCGAGACCCCGCTTGTGCCAGGCCAGCACCGCGACTTCGGCAGTCTCCACCGCCAGGAGCACGAGGGCGAGCAGGACCGCTATGGCGAGAACACCCAGCCCTCGCCGCTTCCAGGGCGGGTCGCGACCGCGGTTCAGCGTCCCATCCAACCACTCCAGCAGCACGCCGATCCAAACGACCGGATGGCGGATGGCTTTGAACAGCCATGCGGGGTAGCCAAAAGCGGCCTCGATCACCAAGGCACCGGCGGGAACGATGAGGTTTGCGGCAAGATGCAGGGGCATATCCTGGGAATCGATGCGGATGCGGACGCGTCTATGATGCATGGCGGGCGGCTCGCGGAGGCACGCTGTCTGTTCCCCAGCGCGCCCGAGCCCTTCCTCGATCTTTCCACCGGGATCAACCCGGTTGCCTATCCCCTACCGCCTCTGCGAACAGAGCTGTTCACGCGCCTGCCGGAACCGGAGCAGGTGGACGCACTCGAAATGGCCGCCGCCTCCGCCTATGGCGCAGCCGAGCGCGAGATGGCGGTCGCTGCCCCCGGAACACAAATCCTGATCGATCTGGTGCCGCGGCTGTGGCCGCTTTCGCCCGTTGCCGTGCTCGGCCCGACATACGGGGAGTACGCGCGCTCCTGGACCGGCGCGGGCTGCCAGGTCGCGTGCGTTGCTTCTTTCGAGGCACTTTACGAAGCGGCGACGGCCGTGGTCTGCAACCCCAACAATCCGGACGGACGGCGCATTTCCCGCGACCGGCTTCTTGCCCTGGCGGACCACTTCGCCGCGCGTCGCGGCCTTCTCGTGATCGATGAGGCTTTCGCCGATCTCGATGGAGGGGATATCAGCCTCGCGCGAGCATTGCCGCATCCGGCGGTCATCATCCTGCGCTCATTCGGCAAAACCTATGGTCTAGCCGGGCTGCGACTGGGCTTCGCCCTGGCGGCACCGGAGCGCGCGACCTCGATCCGGGAGGCGCTTGGCCCCTGGGCGGTGTCAGGTCCGGCAATCGCGATCGGTCAGCTTGCACTGAGCGACAAGGGCTGGCTCGACGCGGCGGCCGCGCGGCTCGCACGGGACACGCAAAGGCTGGATGCTCGTCTGACGGGTGCCGGGTTGCGGATACGGGGCGGAACGGCTCTGTTCCGCCTCGCTGAAACGGAGGACGCCACCGCTGTGTTTTCGCGGCTCGGACGTGCGGGGATTTTCGTCCGCAGATTCCAGGATTACCCGGAACGGTTGCGCTTCGGCATTCCGTGTCTCAATTCGGACTTCGAGCGGATTGGCCTTGCGCTGCATGACGCCGCGCGGCCGAGCAGGCATACTCCCTGGGAATGATGCGGGAGGACATGATGTCACGATTTCAGAACAAAGTCGTGCTCATCAGCGGTGGTGCGCGCGGCCAGGGCGCCGCCGAGGCAAGGATGCTTGTCGCCGAAGGCGCCAAGGTCGTGATCGGCGACGTGCTCGAGGCCGAAGGCAGCCGCCTCGCCGAGGAGCTCGGCGAGGCGGCGGTGTTCCTGCGTCAGGACGTGACCGACGAGGCCGACTGGACAAGGACGGTCGAGGCGGCGGAGCGGCTCGGCGGTTTGCATGGCATGGTCAACAACGCCGGCATCTTCATTCCGGCGACGCTTCTTGAAACCGATGTGGCGTTGTTTGACCGGCACATGCGCATCAACCAGCTCGGCTGTTTCCTCGGCATGAAGGCGGTGGTCGGCGCGATGGAGCGTGCCGGCGGCGGCTCCATCGTCAACATCTCGTCGGTTGCGGGTCTGCGCGGATCGCCCGGCGCCATCGCCTACAGCGCGACGAAATGGGCGCTGCGCGGCATGACCAAGGCGGCGGCGATCGAGCTCGCGCCGCGCAACATCCGGGTGAACTCGGTCCATCCCGGGCCGATCGACACCGAGATGCTCAAGGTCCGCACCCCGGAACAGAACGCGCGGCGTGTCCAGCAGGCGCCGATGAAGCGCATGGGCACGGCGGAGGAGGTCGCGAAATTGGTCCTGTTCCTGCTGGCCGACGACAGCGCCTACATCACCGGCGCGGAGGTCAGCATCGACGGCGGGGTTTCCTTGTAGTAGCGGTCTCCTTGGACTTGCGAAACAGCAGGCGTCGGGTCAATTCTGACCGGCGGGGCGGATCGCCGGGCCAATTCGGGAGGTATCGCATGCTTATCGTCTCGCGCCGGAGCCTTGGGCGGATGGCGCTCGCGATACCCGCGGTCCGCTTCGGCATCGGGCGGGCACACGCCGCGGCAACCGTCAAGATCGGTGCCATTTACCCGCTGAGCGGCAACGCCGGCTCGGCCGGGCAGGCGCTGCAGAAGGCGGTCGAGGTGGGCGCGGACATCGTCAACATCGCGCATCCCGACCTCGCCGCCTTGCCTCTCGGTCCAACCGCCGGATTGCCGGGGCTTGGTGGCGCGAAAGTGGCGGTTGTCTTCGCCGACCAGCAGGGCAACCCGGCGGTGGCGCAGAGCGACGCGCTGCGCCTGATCACGCAGGACCGGGTGAGCGCACTGGTCGGCTGCTACCAGTCAAGCTGCACGCTCACCGCGAGCGCCGTCGCCGAGCGCTACGGCGTCCCGTTCGTGGCCGGCGAATCGAGTGCGCCCAACCTGACCGAGCGCGGTTTCAAGTGGTTCTTCCGCACTACCCCGATCGGCAGCGATTTCGGCAAGGCGTACGGGGAATTCCTTCAGGGTCTGGCGAAGCAAGGCCACCCGGTTCGGAGCGTCGCGCTTGTCAACGAGAACACCGACTACGGCAGCTCTACCGGAGATGCGATCGCGGCCGGGCTGAAGCAGTACGGACTCAGCCTGGCGTTGCGCATCCCCTACAACGCCAACAGCACCGATCTCTCCGCCGAAGTGTTGCAGCTCAAGCAGGCCAACCCCGACGCGGTGATCTTCGTCAGCTATACATCGGATTCAATCCTATACATCAAGACCATGCGGACGCTGGCCTACAAGCCACCGGTGGTGATCGGCGACGATTCCGGCTTCTCCGACCCGGCCTTCGTCAAGGCAGTGGGCGATCTGGCCCAGGGAGCGGTGAATCGCAGCTCCTTCGACCCCGGCAAGCAGGGCAGCACGAGTTGGGTGGTCAACGAGATGTATCAGAAGGCGGCGGGCCGTGCCCTTGACGACACCAGCGCACGCGGGTTGAACGGCTTCCTGGTGCTGTGCGATGCGATCAACCGCGCGGGCTCGACCGAGCCCGCCAAGATCCAGGCGGCGCTGCGCGCCACCGACCTGAACGCGGACCAGATCATGATCGGCTACAACGGCGTGAAATTCGGACCGAACGGCCAGAACGAGCGGGCGTCCACCCTGCTGGTGCAGCTGCGCGGCACCAGCTGGGACGTGGTCTGGCCGGAGACGAAGGCGACGGCGAAGCCTGACCTGCCGTTCAAGGGCTGACTTGACGGCCCGTTCCCCCCAGGCCGCACGGGGTCGCGCATGATCGTCCTGCAGGTGATCGTCAGCGGGCTGCTGCTGGGATCGGTCTATGCGTTGTTCTCCTCCGGGCTCACGCTGATTTGGGGGATGATGAACGTCGTCAACTTCGCGCACGGCGACTTCGTCATGCTGGCGATGTACATCGCCTTCTTCTGCTGGAGCGGGCTGCACGCCGGGCCGGCAGTGTCGGTGCCGCTGGCAGCCCTCGGGCTATTCCTGCTCGGGGTGGTGGTCTATTTCAGCCTCATCAAGGGCGTGATGCGCGGGCCGATGCTGGCGCAGATCCTGTCGACCTTCGGCCTCGCCCTGCTCCTGCGCTACAGCGCGTTCTGGGCGTTCTCGGCCAACTTCGTGACCCTGCCGGGCGACCTGGTCGGCGGCACGATCGTCGTCGGCGGCCTGCGCATCCCCGCCTCGCGCCTGATGGCCGGGATCGTGGCGTTGTTGCTGACGCTTGGGATGCATCTGGTGCTGACGCGCACCATGCTGGGCAGCCGCATGCTCGCGGTGGCGGAAGATCGCCAGGCGGCGATGCTGGTCGGCATCCGGCCCGATCCGATGCAGGCGCTGGCTTGGGGTCTGGGCGCAGCGAGCACCGGCATCGCCGGCGCGCTGATCGCGCTGTTCTACTACATCTCGCCGACGGTCGGGGAATTGCTGGTGCTGATCGCCTTCGTGGTGGTCTGCCTCGGCGGATTCGGCAGCGTGCCGGGCGCGCTCCTCGCCGGCCTTCTGGTCGGGGTGATCGAGAGCCTGTCCGCCTATTGGGCCGGCGCGGTCTACCAGGACGCGGTGGTCTATGCGCTGTTCCTCGCCGTGCTCTGGATACGGCCGCAGGGCCTGATGGGAACGCTGTGAGGCGCATCGCCGTCGGGCTCGCGCTGGCCCTGATCGCGATCGTCGTCTGGCCGCTGCTGGTGGACAACGTCTACTACCAGCGCATCGGCGCGCTGGTGCTGCTCATGGCGATCTCGGCCTCGGCCTGGAACATCATCGGCGGCTTCGCCGGCCAGGTCTCGGTCGGGCACGCGATCTTCTTCGGCGCGGGGGCCTATTCCTCGCTGGTGGTGTTCACCCGGCTCGGCTGGCCGCCGATCGCCGGAGTGCCGCTTGGCGTGGTCGTCAGCCTCGCGCTGTCGGTGGTGGTGGGCACGCCCACCTTCCGGTTGCGCGGGCACTACTTCTCCATGGCGACGATCGCGGCGGCGGAGCTGATCCGCATTCTGGTGGCGAACTGGCCGCTGCTGGGCGCCGCGGTCGGGCTGATGGGGCCGGCAACCCCACGCGGCCTTGCCGACCTCTCCTTCACCTCGCCCCTGCCCTATTATTATCTGTTCCTCGTCGTGCTCATGATCCTGCTGGCGCTGACGCGATGGATGCAGCGCAGCCGCATGGGCTACTACCTGCGCGCGATCAACGCCGGGGACCGCGCGGCGCGCAGCCTGGGAGTGCCGGTGCTGCGCTACAAGCTCTATGCGCTGATGTTCTCGGCCGCCTTCACCTCCATCGCCGGCTCGCTCTACGCCATCATGGTCGGCTTCGCCGACCCCGACAGCGTGCTCGGCATTCTCGTTTCGGTGAAGGTCATCATCATGGCGGCGTTCGGGGGCGCGGGAACGTTGTTCGGGCCCCTGATCGGCTCCATCCTGCTGGTGCCGCTCGAGGAGGCGACGAACGCCGCCTTCGGCGGATCGGGCAGCGGCGTGACCTACGTCATCTATGGCGCGATCATCATGCTCGTCGCCCGCTTCGAGCCCGGCGGCCTGCTCGACCTCGCGCGGCGCGTCCGGCTGCGCCTGGCACGCCGGCAGGAAGCAGTGCGCCGTGCTGCTTGAGGCGGCCGACATCGTCCGCACCTTCGGCCGGCTGCGCGCGGTGGACGGAGCGCGGCTCTCGCTCGCGGCCGGCCAGATCGTCGGGCTGATCGGGCCGAACGGCGCCGGCAAGAGCACCTTCTTCAACGTGCTGGCGGGCGACATCCCGCCGACCTCGGGCCGCGTCACCTTCGACGGGCACGACATCACCCGCGCGAGCCCGGAAGCGCATGCCCGCGTGGGCATCGCCCGGACCTTCCAAGTACCCGTGACCTTCGAGGATATGACCGTCGTCGAGAACGTGCTGGTCGGTGCCTTCCTGCGCCATCCCGGCCGGGTCGAGGCGGAGCGCGTGGCGCGCGACCTGCTTGCCTTCACCGGCCTGGACCGCCTGGCCGATGCCCCGGCTCGCGGTCTCGGCACGCCAGGCCGCAAGCGGCTGGAGATTGCCCGCGCGCTGGCAACCGGCCCGCGCGTGCTGCTGCTCGATGAGGCGCTGGCCGGCCTGAACCCGACCGAGGTGCGCGCCGGGATCGAACTGGTGCGCCGGATTCATGCGCGCGGGATCACGCTGGTCATCGTCGAGCACATCATGGAGGTGATCCTGACGCTGACCGATCATGCGGTCGTGTTCCATCAGGGCCGCGTCATCGCCGAGGGCCATCCGCGCGAGGTGGTCCAGCAGCCGCAGGTCGTCGCCGCCTATCTCGGCCGCAGCCTCGCCCGGCGGCGCCAGCCGTGACGCCGATCGCCCTGTCCGTCCGCAACCTCGCGGCGCGCTACGGCGACCTGATCGGTGTCGCCGACGTCTCGCTGGAGGTGCCGGAACGTGCCGTGGTGGCGCTGATCGGCTCCAACGGCGCCGGCAAGACCACGACGCTGAATGCCATTGCCGGGCTAGTCCCGGCGGCCGGCGGACATATCCTGTGGCGAGGCCAGCCGATCACCGGCCGCCCTGCCCATGCCGTGATCCGCCAGGGCCTGGCCCTCTCGCCCGAGGGGTGGCGCCTGTTCGTCAATCAGACCGTCGAGCAGAACCTGCGCCTCGGCGCCACGGTGCTGCGCGACCGCGGCCGCGTCGGAATGCTGCTCGCCCGCGTCTTCGACCTGTTCCCACGCCTGGCAGAGCGCCGAGGCCAGCGCGCCGGCACGCTGTCGGGCGGCGAGCGGCAAATGCTTGCCCTGGGCCGGGCGCTGATGTCGGATTCCGCGCATGCTAATGCTCGACGAGCCCAGCCTCGGCCTCGCCCCCGCGGTGGTCGAGAGCCTCTACGAAACCCTGGCCCGGCTGCACGGCGAAGGCCTCACCCTGCTGTTGGCCGAGCAGTCAGTCGAGCTGGCGCTGGAGATCGCCAGCCATGCCTATGTCCTGCAGACCGGCCGCACCGTGCTGGACGGCCCCGCAGCGGCGCTGGCGCGGGACCCGCATGTGCAGGAGATCTATCTCGGCCTCGCCGCGCCCGAGGCGCCGCACCCGTGACCCGGCGCGCCCAGCAAGGGAGGATTTGATGAAGACACGTACTCTCGGCCGGACAGGCCTGGCGGTATCGGTCCTTGGCTTCGGCTGCGGCGCGGTCGGCGGACTGATGGTTCGCGGCGATCCCGTCGATCAGGAGCGCGCCGTGGCTCGCGCGGTAGAGCTTGGCATCACCTACTTCGATACCGCGCCCAGCTATGGCGAGGGCCAATCCGAAACCAATCTCGGCCGCGTCTTGTCGAAGCTGAAGCCCAATGTCCTCGTCGGCACCAAGGTGCGGATCGGGACCGGCGAGAAGGCCGACATTGCACGCGCCATCCGCGGCGGAATTGATGCCAGCCTTCGCCGGCTCGGCCTCGATCACGTGGACCTCTTCCAGCTTCACAACCCGATCGCCCGCAATGGCTCCGGCGAAGCTCTCACACCGGATATGGTGCTGGAGCAGGTCGTGCCGGCCTTCGAGACACTGCGCGGGCAAGGCAAGACCCGCTTTCTCGGCATCACCGCCATCGGCGAGACCAGCGCGCTGCACGCGGTGATCGATTCGGGCGCGTTCGACACCGCGCAGGTCAGCTACAATATGCTGAACCCGAGCGCGGGGGGTCCAGTGCCGGCGAACTATCCTGGTCAGGACTATGGCAACCTGCTCGGGCGCATGCAGGCTGCCGGCATGGGCGCGATCGGGATTCGCGCGCTCGCCGGCGGCGCCCTGTCGGGCACGGCGGATCGCCACCCGATCGCCAGTCCTCCGCCGGAACCGATCGGCTCCGGCCCCGACTACGTCGCCGACTTGGCGCGGAGCCCGGAGCCTGCGGCCGCTGGTCGAGGAAATCGGCGCGGCCACGCTCGCCGAGGTCGCGATCCGCTTCGTCATCAGCCACCCGGCCATGAGCACAACGCTGATCGGGATTGCCACTCCGGAGCAATTCGAAGCGGCCGCGGCCGCCGCGGAAAAGGACACGCTGCCGGACTCCGCGCTGGCCCGCTTGCGCGGTCTGCAGGACGGCTTCGCGGCCTGATCCGCTCCGCAACGGCCACCGGCAGCCGAGGCAATCCGAACCGGCATCCCCCTCTATCGTTCAGGTCACCACAAGGGGGAGACGGACCATGCACAGGCCGTTGTTATTGGCTGCCAGCGCAGCGCTGCTGGCCTACGCGGCCTCCGCGCAGGCCAACCAAGGAACGCAGCAGGGACAAGCCTCGTATTTCAGCGGCGGCCAGAGCGGGCATACGAAAACGGCGAGCGGCGCCCCGGTCAACCCGCAGGCCAACACCGCCGCTTCCCGTACCCTGCCGCTTGGCAGCGAGGCGACGGTCACTAATGAGAGGAACGGCAAATCCACTCGCGTCACCGTCACGGATCGCGGGCCGACCCGTCAGGATCGGGTCGTGGACGTATCCAAGGCCGCCGCCGGGCAGCTCGGCATGGAGAAGTCCGGCACCGCTCCGGTGAAGGTCACGCCCGACACGAACGGCAAGCAATGACCGGGCATTCTCTATGGGCGGGCGATCCAGGCTTGCTGCGGATACCGGCCAATACGGGCTGAATGCGTTCCAGCTTGCCAGCACAGGTCGTATATGCACATGTTCATGTGCGTCTTAATGCGGAGCGGTAAGTGTCTGCAAGCGAGCGTGTTGTAGTATTGATGTCGCCCGCCGAGAAGCAGGCGCTCGACGCCAAGGCCGCCAGGTCCGGGCGCATCTCCACTGGCGAGTTGGTGCGTCGCGCCATCGAGGCTTACGACGAAAAGGCGGCCGATGAAGCCGCCGAACTGAGGGAATTGCTAGGCGTGCTGGCCGGAGTGCATGCCGAGACGCTGCGCCGACTAGAAGCCACTGAGCGCAAGCTCGACGACACGCTGGCCTATCTCCAGGACCAGTCCTCTTGAGTCTTTACGGTGACGCGATCGCCGCGATCAAATCGATCGTGCTGATAGATAACCGGGTGCAGTCGCTTGCGGGCAAGGTCGACCGGCTTGCCGACGAGTTGCGGCGCATGTCGGACCGCCTCACCCGGCTGGAGACGATCGTCGAGGTGGCCCGCCCGGATGGCGTCGTCCTGCGGATCGTTCGCTCAGGGCCGGATGATCCAGACGCGGGTGGCGGGGCGGCCTAGTGGGGCGGCCTGCGCGGCCAACACGCGAACGTTCTCTTCTCCACCTGAGAAGGACCGCCCATGCTGCAACTCCGCCCGAATTGCGAATGCTGCGACCGGGATCTGCCGCCGGCATCCCTGCATGCCATGATCTGCTCCTACGAATGTACGTTCTGCCGGGAGTGCGCCGGCGGCGTGCTGGGCGGCAAATGCCCAAACTGCGGTGGCGAGTTGGTCCGCCGTCCCGTCCGCCCGCCCGAGCGCCTGGCGCGGCACCCGGCCTCGACCGAGCGCATCCGCAAATCGCACCCCGGCTGCGGACTGGGCCGTTAAGCGCGACCTCTCGCCAATAGCAGCGCGTAGTCGATCGCCTCGACCAGGCTCTCCTCATTGGCTCGCCCACTGCCAGCGATATCGAACGCCGTGCCGTGATCGACCGAGGTGCGGATGATCGGCAAGCCGAGCGTCACGTTCACGCCCGACAGCGCGCGCCAGGTGCCGGTGGCAGGGTCGATGTCGAAACCGAGGAGCTTCACCGGGATGTGCCCCTGGTCGTGGTACATCGCGACCACCGCGTCGAACTGCTGCGCGCGCAGCTTGACGAACACCGTGTCGCCCGGCACCGGGCCGGTCACGTCCAACCCCGTTGCCCGATACTCGGCGATAACCGGCGCGGTCACGTCGATGTCCTGTCGGCCGAACAGCCCGCCCTCGCCGGCGTGCGGGTTCAGCGCGGCCACCGCGATCCGCGGCCGATCGAGACCCAGATCGCGCAATGCCTGATGGGTCAGGTCGATGACCCGGCGCAGCCGCTCCGGCGTCAGCAGGCGCGGCACGTCGGCCAGCGCGACATGCGTCGTGACATGGCTCACCCGCATCGGCCCATGCGCGAGCAGCATCACCGAACCCCGCACGCCGGTGAGCGAGGCGAGCAGCTCGGTGTGGCCCGCGTAATGGTAGCCCGCGAGGTTCAGCGCCTCCTTGTTCAACGGCGCGGTGACGATTCCGGCCACCCGCCCCGCCTGCGCCAGGCCAACCGCGCGCTCGATCGCCAGATAGGCGAAGCGGCCGGCCTCCGCCGATACCTGTCCGAAGCGGATCGGCTCGCGTTCCTCCCCGGCCGGCAGGAAGGCGAGATCAGGCCAATCCGGGCCGTCGGCGACCTCCGCGATCCCGACCGCGGCGCCCACCACCGCGCGGGCGGCTTCCAGGGCGGCGCGATGCCCGATCACCAGCAGGCGCAACTCGCCCCTGTCGATGCGCGGGGCCAGCGCCCGGCACGCCTTGACGATGATCTCCGGACCGACCCCGGCCGGGTCCCCCATGGTGATCGCGAGGCGCGGACTATTCATTCGAAATCTCCAAGGCGAGGCAGGGCCAGCAGACGAGCGAGCAGCCCCGCATCGCCGAAGGCACCTGACTTGGATACAACGCGCAGCCCATCCCAAGCGCCGCCGCGCAGCACCGCGGTCGGGATGCCAGGCATGAGCTGGCCGTCGACATCGAGCCGTCCCGCCCCCAGGGCAACGCAGGTCATGCGCAACGTCTCCCCGCCCGCAACCAGCAGCGTCCCAGGCGGGTCGATGCGGGCCAGCACGCCGGTGAAGCAGCCGGCGATATGCTGCGCCGCGTGCGCGCGCGTCAGGCCGGGCGGCACCACCGCCGCCACGACAACGGCGCTATCGCGCGCGAGCAGTCGGGCGATGCGGGCCGCCTCCTCGGCGTCGCCGCGCGTGATACGGCGCACTCGCGACCAGGCCGCCGAGAGCTGCGCGACCGAGGCCGGGTTCTCCGAGCCGATCAGGCCCAGCAACGGGCCGCGCAGCTCGGGTCGGGGGACCGCCGCACGCCCGGCCAGCGCACCGGCCAAGCCGGCGCTGCCACACCACAGCACGCGGCCCGAGAGACATCGGCACTCCGCGACCACCTGATCGAGATCGGACTCGGTCTCCGCATCCCATAAGCTGGCACCCTCGGGGGCCGCGTCGCCGGGCCGACGCAGCGCGACGTCCAGGCCGACCTCGCGCAGCGATGCCGGGAGATCGAAGCCGATAGCACGCCACCCCTCGCCGTCGGCAACGAACTGGCGCCCGGCCCGCGTGACCCGCCCCTGAGCCGGGAAGGCGGGCGCGATCACGCAATGGGCGAAGCCGCGCACGCAAGCGGCGATCTCGGCCGCGACGTGGCCGCGCAGCAGGCTGTCGATCTTGCGGAACGCGGGGTCGGCATCGTCCAGCATTGGCGACAGCCGCCGCGTCAGGGCGGCCGCCTGCGCCGCGTCCAGCTCCCGCGTGCCGGCATCGATCGCCGCCGGCCACGGCAGGTGGCCCGGGGGCGCCCAGAGGGTCGGAACCCTGCCCTCGGTCGGCACGAACTGCGCCGCGCTGTCCAGCGCCCCCGTCAAGTCGTCGGCAAGGAGGCGCAGGCGGCTCACACGACCCTGTGCAGCAGGACCGCTCCGGCGGCCAGCCGCCGGCAATTCTCAGCGGCGAGGGCGAAGCTGCGGTCGAAGGTTCCCGTGGTCAGCCAGGCAATGTGCGGGGTCAGGACAACGTTCGCCAGCGTCAGCAGCTTGCTGGAGGGGTCGATCGGCTCCTCGGCGAACACGTCGAGACCCGCCGCCGCCAGCCGCCCGGCCCGCAAGGCGGCGACCAATGCCGACTCATCGACCAGCCCGCCGCGCGCCGTGTTCACCAGGATGGCGGACGGCTTCATGCGCGCCAGCGCGGCGGCGTCGATCATCCGCTCGGTCTCGGCGGTCAGCGGCACGTGCAGGCTGACCACGTCGGCCTCCGCCAGTAGGTCCGGCAGCTTCCGATACGTGACCGCCGGCCCCGCGTCGCTTCTTGGCGTGCGCGCGGTATAGAGCACGCGGCAGCCCAGGGCGTTCAGCACCGGCATCAAGGCGCGCGGCACTGCGCCGTAGCCGACGAGGCCCACCGTGCGCCCGCCCAGCTCGTTGATGCCGTCCTTCGCCGCTGGATCTAGCGCGAACCCCTCACCGCGGCGCATCGAGGCATCGAACATTGGAATCCGACGCAAGGCGGCCAGCATCAGCGCGAGCGTCAGCTCGGCCACGGCGGGCGCGTTCGTCCCCGGCAGGTTGCAGACGGCGATCCCCCGCTGTCGCGCCGCCGCCAGATCGATGGTGTTGACCCCCACTCCGATCTTCTGGATCAGCCGCAGGCGGGGCGCGGCCGCGATCATCTCCGCCCGTCACCGGCCGCAGCGCGTGCCACAGCACGTCCATCTCCGGCAACAGTGCCGCGAATCGCGTGTCGTCATGCTCGGCGCAGACCTCGATCGCGAGCCCCTCGCCGGCGACCGCGGCGAGCCGTGCCGCGAGGTCGGGGCCGGCGGCGTAGTGGAACACGACGTTCATCACTGTTTCGACCGGCCGAGCGCGGCCCTGCCGGCGAACCGCGCCCGGGCGCTCAACGCCTCCTCGATCCGCAACGCCTCGTTCCACTTCGCCGTCCGCTCGCCGCGCGCGAAGCTGCCGACCTTGATCTGGCCCACGCCCCAGCCCACGGCGAGATGCACGATCGTCGTGTCCTCGGTCTCGCCCGACCGGGCCGAGACGATCCCCGCCATCCCGCTCTCCCGCGCCGCCTCCCAGGCTTGGCGCGTCTCGGTCAGGGTGCCGCGCTGATTTCGGCTTGAGCAGCACGGCGTTCACGGTCCCGCGCAGCGCCGCCTCGCGCACCCGGCTTGCCTGCGAGACCAGGAAGTCGTCGCCGACCACCTGCACGCGGCTGCCCAGCTCGGTCGTGAACGCGGCGAAGCCCACGTCGTCGTCCTCCGACAGCGGATCCTCGATCGAGACGATGGGATAGGCTCGCACCCAGCCGCTCAGCAACTTTATCATGCCCTCGCTATCGAGTTCGCGGCCCTCCAGCGCCAGCCGGTACTTGCCGCCCCGCCCGAACTCGCTGGCGGCGACATCAAGCGCGATCGCGACGTCCGCGGGGGCCTTGAAGCCGGCACGCTGAATTGCGCGCACCAGCATCTCGAGCGCCGCCTCGTTCGACTTGAAGGCGGGCCACCAGCCGCCTTCGTCGGCGACCCCGGCGAGCTGGCCCGCCTCGGCCATCAGTGCTCCGGCTGCCCGATAGATCTCGGCTGTCCAGTCGAGCGCCTGCGCGAAGCTGGCGGCCCCTGGGCAGGTGACGAGGAAGTCCTGTACATCCACCCGCCTTCCGGCATGCGCGCCGCCGCCGAAGATCTGGATCTGCGGCAGGGGCAGTGTGACCGCGTCTGCGCCTCCCAGGTAGCGATACAGCGGCTCTCCCGCCGCCGCCGCTGCGGCGTGGGCAGCGGCCATCGAGACCGCGATCAGTGCGTTGGCCCCCAGGCGGGACTTGCTGGGGGTGCCGTCCAGCTCGATCAGCCTGCCATCCAGCGCCGCCTGATCCGCCGCGTCCATGCCCACCAGGGCGCGGGCGATCTGCGTATTCACGTAGCCCAGCGCGCGGGTGACGTCGTAGCCGCCGAAGCCGTCCCCGCCGTCGCGCAAATCAAGCGCCTCACCGGCCCCGGTCGAGGCTCCGGCGGGCGCCATCCCGCGCCCGACCGCCCCGCCTTCCAGCAGCAGGTCAGCCTCGATCGTCGGCCGGCCGCGACTGTCCCATACGCGGCGGCCATGCACGAAAGCGACGCGGGTATCGGTCATCCCCCCTCTCCTTGGGCAAGCTCGTGTTCCCACGCCACACGCACGGCGCCGAGCCGGTCGGCGGGCCTGGCGAGCAGCGCGCGGCCGACGCGACGGACCCGGTTCCGCTGGTCCTCTTCGGTGATGTATTCCACCGGCGACTTCCCATCCACCCGCGCCAACAGCAGCCCCGGCAGCAGGTGTGCCGCCCTGGCCTCAAGCCCGGCGCGCGGCTCCCATGCCACGCCCTCCAGATAGGCGTCGCCCAGCGCGTCGAAGCAGGCGAGGAAGCCCGCACGCGCGCCGGGAATCCACAGGCATTTGAGCAGCAGATGGTTCAGGCAGAAAGCAAGGTCGAAGGCTGGATCGCCCCACCAGGCGCATTCCGCGTCCAGGAACACCGGCCCGCGCGGTCCCACTAGTATGTTCTTCGGGCTCACGTCTCCATGCACCAACGCCCGCTTCGTCTCGGACGTTGTCGCGATCAGCGCATGAAACGCGCCGGCGAGATCGGTATGAGCCTCCGCCGTGGCGAGCAGGTACGGCTCGAGCCGGATGGCACGGAAAACAGCGTCGCTCGCGAATTCCGCCGGAACGGATCGATCCGCAGCGCCGGCGGCATGGATGCGCGCGAGGATGCGCCCGACCGCGGCGGCGAAATCGGGATCGGCCCGGCCGTCGCGCAGCAGCGTCTTCCACAAACGGTGCGTCGCCGGTGGCAGGTACTCCATGGCGAGTGTCCCGGTCGCCTGGTCGTGCCCAAGGATGGCCGGCGCGGAGCCCGGCGCCGCCCTGGCGGCACGGCGCATCCAGCGCGCCTCGTACAAGTTACGCTCGACCGGAGCGCGCCAATCCGCTGCGACGCGCAGCCGCGCCAGCGCGCGTTTCACGCAAATGGAGCCCGATGGCAGATCGACGCGCCAGATGTCGGAGGAGACGCCGCCGGTCAGGCGCTCGGCCGCGGGCTCCAGGGCCGGCCCAAGCAGAGACATGCGGCGGAGCGCGTCCGCGACTTCACCGGGCAGGGGGTCTGGCATCGCGGCGCTCAGGCCTCTCCCGCCGTCGCCGATGCCGGGGCGGGAGAGATGAGGCGAGGTCCGCCAGGCTCCACCTGAAAGACGCCCAGGCCGCGCTGCACCCGGCCGTCGGGGAGAAAGCGAAGCCACCCATCCGCCCCGGAGAAGCCGTCCGGATTGACGAGCGCTCCCGGCGCGTAGCCCTGCGGGGCCAGCGTACGCGCAATGAGGGCCGCATCATAGGCGAGGTCGGCCGAGCCTGGTGGCGGAGCGCCGTAGCGGGCGGCAAAGGCCTGCTCGAAGCTCGCCCGTGCGGCTGGATCGGGCGCTGCATACCATGCACCCCGTATCTGGCCCGCCCCACTGCCCGGAGCGGCCCACAGCGCCGGCCCCATGATTTGCACCACGGGCGGCCCGACGAAATAGTACGGCAGCACCGAGGCCAGCTCGGCCAACGCATCCCCGGTGTCGCCCAGCAGCAGCGCGTCGAAGGGCGGCGGCGGCACGCTGGTGCGGGTCAGCCGCTCGGCCTCACGCCGGCCCTCCGGCGTGCCTTGGGCTCGCGCCTCCTTGATCTGCCGCTGAACCGGACCCCAGCGTTGTTCATACGCAGAGAGCTGGCGGACGGCGCTGCTGATCGCGGACATGCCCGTACCGTGGAAGCGTATATCGGGCTGCGGAAGCCCGCGCTGCTCGGCGGCGGCGATCAGCGCCTCTGCCATCGCATGGCCGAACTGGCTCTCGGGCAGCAGCGCGGCGACTTGTCCACGTCCCTGCTCCTGGGCGTAGGCGAGCAGGCGACGCACCTGCTGGCCGGGGGTGATGCCGAGCGGCCAAACGCCCGGTCGGGCGGCGGCGGTGGTGTTGGTGAAGGCAAGCACCGGCACTCCCGCGGCGGTCGCCGCCGGGGCTACCGCCTCGGTCTCGGCAGCGGTCAGCGGGCCGAGGATGAGGCCCGCGCCCTGCGCCAGCGCGCCCCGGACGGCTGACATGGCGCCGGCGGCGGTGCCGCCGGTATCCTCGGGGATCAGCGGCGGAGCCGAGGGATCGGCAAGCGCGAGCTGTGCCGCTTGCAGCATCGGCTGGCCGACATCCGCGCGTGGTCCGGTCAACGGCAGCAGGAGCGCGATGGGGCGCACGGGGCCGCCGGACGATCCGGGCCCGAATAGGCCCGACAGCGGCCCGGGCCCGCCAGGTATGAGGTAGGGTGGCGGGGGCGGATATTCGGTGCCGGTGCAGGCGGCCAGAGCCGCGCCGCCGGAAAGGACGAGAAATGCCCGACGACGCATCTGACCCATCTCCCGGCTCCGAGGCCGCCGGTCCGCCCGGCCCTCCTTCCGGCCTTGTGCTTGTTTCCACGCCTATCGGCAATCTCGGCGACCTGTCCCCACGCGGGCGTGATGCTCTTTCCGACGCCGACCTGGTGTTGTGCGAGGATACCCGTCATACGGCACGGCTGATGTCGGCGATCGGCGCCCGCGCCCCGCTGACCGCCTTGCACGAGCACAACGAGGACGCGCGCATCCCCTCGGTGCTGGCCGCCTTGCGGTTCGGCAAGCGCGTCGCGGTCGTGTCCGACGCCGGCACGCCGCTGGTGTCGGACCCTGGTTTCCGGCTGGTGCGCGCCGCGATCGCCGAGGACTTGCCGGTTACGGCGGTGCCCGGGCCTAACGCCGCGCTCACCGCGCTGGTGCTGTCGGGGCTGCCACCCCTGCCCTTCCTCGTTCTCGGCTTCCCGCCACCGCGCGCAGCATCGCGACGCGCGGCGTTCGGCAGCCTGCGCGCGGCCGAACGGGCGGGATTGCGGGCAACCCTGATCTGGCACGAAGCCCCGCATCGCCTGGCCGAAACGCTCGCTGACCTTTCGACGACCTTCGGTTCCCGCCCCGGTGCGGTCGCGCGCGAACTGACCAAGCGGTTCGAGGAGGTGCGCCGCGCCTCGCTCCCCGACCTTGCCCGCCATTACGCGGCTGAAGCGCCGAGGGGCGAGATCACGGTGCTGGTCGGTCCATCGGAAGCCGAGGCGGCTGCTCCGGACGCGTTGGACGAGCAACTGCGTGCCGCCCTGACGGGTAACAGCCTGAAGGACGCGGCCGCGCTGGTCGCCGCGGCCACCGCCCTGCCCCGCAAGGTGGTCTATGCGCGGGCGCTGGAGATTGCCGCCGAGGCGAGAGCAAGGAGAGCTGGCGCGTAAAAGATATATCCACAATATTGCTTTTAGCCGGCGAGGGTGTATTTGAGAGAGGAGACTTTTGAAGGGAACGGGCCATGACACGAACACCAGTGAAATCCGCTCCAGGTTCCCAGCCTCTGCTCCAGCCGCCCGAGCACGCGCGCGAGCCGCTGGCGGTGCGGATTTTTCAATATCCCGGCAATCTCATTGCCGACTTGCTGGGCGCGACGAAGGATGACGATCGCACAGCGATCCGCGTCCTTATCAACATGCTGTTCTGGAACGTGGTTGTGGTTCTCGTCGCCGTAATTGCCTACATCCAGATTGGCTGATCCGCCGAGGAAACATGGAGCGCGACCCGCTAGCGTTGCAAAGGATGGCTGTGATGTCGAATACCCGCTTTGCTACTTTCGAGCCGGATGGCACCTGCACGGTAGATGCGGAACTCCTGGCCCCAGCCTTGGGTCTTTCGGCGGTCGCACTTATTGATGAACTGCGTGCTGCGCGAGTGTTTCAAACCAGCGAGCGCGGGGTTGACGCTGATGAGGGGCTCATGCGCCTGACGTTCCGTTACAGGAATTGAGAGTTCCGCGCCGTGATCGACCGTGCGGGTGAGCTGGTCCAGCCCGCCGGCATCAGAATCGCCGCGGTTCCCGAGGCGTCATGCGCCTGACGGCATACACCGACTACTCGGTACGGGTCCTCATGTACCTCGCGGTGCGTGATGACCATCAGGCCAGGATCGCTGATATCGCGGCCGCGTACGGCGTGTCCGAGACCCATCTGATGAAAGTCGTGCATCAGCTTGGGATTGCGGGAGACGTGCGCACGGTACGTGGCCGCAACGGAGGCATCCGGCTTGCCAAGCCCGCCAGCGCCATCAATCTCGGCACCGTTGTACGCAGGACCGAGGCGGACCTCAACCTCGTGCCCTGCTTCGAGGCGGCGGGCTCGTGCCCGATCGCGCCCGCCTGCACGCTTCAGGTCGTGCTGCACGAGGCGCTCAATGCGTTTTTGAGCGTGCTCGACCGCTACACGCTCGCGGACCTTGTCGCGCGGCGGCAGGATTTCTCGGCGCTGTTCGCCGCCCTGCCGAAAGCAACCGAAAGCACAGCGGCGCCCGCCGTAAACTGATCCACGGCGGGATCGTCGCCCGGCCCTTATATTCAGACCCAGGCATCTAGCACCCTTGCCCAGCCCGGAGCGACGGCAGCGACCAGGGCTGTGACGAGCAAGCCGGCCAGACTGAATAGGAGAATGAGGGGCAGGTCGCCCCCGATCCCGCGAGCACCCCGTACCGCCGTGATCATGGTCATGTCCCGCATCGCGCGTCTCCGCGTCCAGTCGATGCGAGAGACTGCCATTGCGCCCGGGGGCAAAGCGTCATTCATTTGGATGACGACGAGGAGCACCCGGCAGGCCTTGCGACCACTCGGCTGCCCTGGTTGGCCCGGAGCTTGGCCAGACATTGCCGCACCTGGCCGGAGTGTGACGTGCGCCACTCGCCTGCCCAGCGCTGCGCGCTAGGATAGGCATGACCTTGGCTCGACCAGGTATGGCGCGGACGAGTGCGCGGAGCGGCGCCGAACGTGGCTCGTTGCCCGCGTGGGCTAGAGGTCGGACCGGACCTGTTGGCCGCCTGCGAGGAGGACGAAGATGCGGCGCGACGCGGCAGAACCCTCTCTTGAGGATATCTCTGACCTGATCGGGCATATCTACGACGTGGGCGTGGACAAGACGAGCTGGCCTGGCGTGCTGAGGCGGATGGGCGGCCTGTTCGGCAGCACGTCGGCAACCGTCTGGATGCAGGATGGGGCGGCGAAATTTCAGGACGTACAATCGGTGCAGGATCCCCGATCGGTCCGCGATTACGCGGAGCACTACGGCAGCCTCGACAGGCTGCGTCCCGCAGTGATGCGTGCGCCGATCGGAACGGTCCTGGCGAACTGGATGGTAGTGACGCCGTCGGAGTTCGTGCGTACCGAGTTCTACAACGATTTCGCCAACCGTTATGACATGCAGGACTGCATGCAGGTGCGCCTCCTCGACGATCGGAGTGCCAGCGGCTTTATCGGCATGGCGCGCTCCAAGCGGGTCGGCGTCTTCCAGCATCGGGACTTGCGACTGCTCTCCCTCCTTGTGCCGCACCTGCGCCGGGCGATGCGGACCCACATGCACCTGGTGCCGGCCGGCATCGGGCCGGGCAGCACGCTGGAGGCGCTCGACCGACTGACGCCGGGCGTGCTGATCGTCGATGCCGAGGCGCGGGTGATCCACGCCAATCGCGCGGCGGAGTTGGTGCTGGCGAAGGCAGACGGGCTCGACATTGGGCCGGACGGAGGCGAGCGGCGGCTGCGCGCGGCGACGCACGACCAGACGCAGGCGCTGCGGCGCTTGGTCGCGCAAGCCGCGGCGCTTCGGCACGAGACCACGCAAGGCGGCGGAGTGCTCCGGCTCCTTTCCCAGCATGGAGCCTCTCTGCTCGCCTCCGTCAGCCCGCTCCGCGCCGAGGTCGCGTGGAACGCCGCGCGCCGGCCCGCCGCCCTCATCCTGCTCAGCCCATGCGGCCCGGAGAGCGCGCCCTCCCCGGAGCACTTGCGCGCGCTCTACGGCCTCACCCCGGCGGAGACCGCCGTCGCCGGGCGCATCATGCAAGGCGACGGGGTCAAGGCCGCCGCTCGTGCCCTGCGCATCGCGCCCGCGACGCTGCGCACCCACCTGAGCCGCGTTTTCGAAAAGACGGAGACTTGCCGCCAAGCCGAACTGGTGCGCCTGCTCCAGCAGGTCGCGCGCGTGAATCAACTTGTAGAGTGAGCGCGGAGCAGCATCTGGCAGGCCCCGGTCAGGCCGGCTTGCCCAGGAACGCCTGTGCCGCCTCGGGATCGAGCAGCGGACGGATGTCGAACCGCCCCGGGATGATGTCCGCCCACTCGTTCAGCAGCCTGTGCAGCATCTCGGCGCCGTCAACCTCGAAAACCGCGAGCGCGCCGCGTCTGGCACGAGCCCAGACGTGGCGCAATGTCCCCGCTTCCCGCAGCGAGCGCGCCCACTCCCAGTACTGGCGTCGAGTTCGCTTCGGCCGCAGAGAGGCGGGTCGGCAACGGCTCGATCATCACTGCAACAGCATGTCTTGTTTCCGACCACGGTTTCGAGGGACGCGGACTCGTTACGCGCATCTTACTCAAATCCGGCCGCCTATCGGCCCAGGGCTGCGCCTGCTCGAACGCGGCGGCGGCTTGCAGAACGCCGAGGTCGTCGAAACGCCGGCCGACGATCTGCAGTCCGACCGGGAGGCCCTCGGCGGTGAAGCCGCAGGGCACGCTCGCCGCCGGGTTCCAGGACATATTGAACGGGTAGGAGAACTCGGCCCACTGTACCCAATCCCAATCGTGCTGCGGCCAATCAGGCGGGCTCAGTCTCTCGGCCGGGAACGCGGCGACGGAAACCGACGGCGTCAGCAGCAAATCCCAGTCCTCGAACCAGCGGTGGATCGCGGCGATGTAGGCGTGCTTGCGTTCGCGAGCGGTCTGGTATTGCTCCAGGGTCACGCCCATCCCGGCGCGGATGCAGGCGACCAGGCCCGGGTCCATGCGGCTTTCCCATTCCGGCAGGCGCGCGGCGAAGCGCGCCGCGAGGTGCGCCGGCCAGAACAGTCGGATCAGCTCCGGCCCCAGCTTCCCCCAGGGCACCGGAACCTCCTCGACGCGCGCCCCGAGATCGGCAAAGCGCAGCGCGGCGGCCTTGACCAGCGCCGCCACCGGGGGATCGACCCGCGCATGCCCGAGATCCGGGCTGTAGGCGATGCGCCGTCCCCGCACGCCCTCGGCCAGCCGTCCCATATACTCCGCCGGCCAGGCTTCCAGTGTCGTGTGATCCAGCGGATGCGGGCCGGCCATCACCGAAAGCATCAGCGCCGCGTCCGCGACGGTGCGGGTCATCGGCCCGTTATGTGTGGTGAAGTCGCTCGCACCGACCGGGTAGGCCGGCACCCGCCCGAAGCTCGGCTTGAGGCCGAACACGCCGCAGAAATGCGCCGGCATCCGGATCGAGCCAGCGCCGTCGCTGCCCTGATGGAGCGGCCCGAACCCAGCCGCCGCCCCGGCGCCCGCGCCCGCCGAGGATGCCCCGGCATTGTATCCGTGCTTCCATGGGTTGTGCGTCATGCCGGTCAGCGGGCTGCGGCTCACGCCGGTCCAGCCGAATTCCGAGGTGGTGGTCTTGCCCAGCACGATCGCGCCCTCGTCCTGAAGGCGCGTGACCATCGGTGCATCTTCGGTCGGACGATTGCCCCGCATCATCAGGCTGCCGCTCTCGGTCGGCATGTCCTTGGTGATCGTCAGATCCTTGATCGTCACCGGGACGCCGTGCAGCCGGCCGATGCGTCCGCCCGCCATCAGCGCCGCCTCTGCGCGGCTTGCCGCCGCCATCGCCTGCTCGGGGGCGAGATGGGCGAAGGCGTTGATCCGCGGCTCCAGACGCTGGATGCGGTCAAGAATGCCGCGCACCACCTCGACCGGAGAGACCTCCTTGCGACGGATCATCTCCGCGAGCCGGGTGGCCGGCATGTAGCCGAGTTCCTGGTCGGTCATTCCTTCCCCACTCAGTACGTGGCACGCCCGCCGGAGACGTCGAACACCGCCCCGGTGGAAAATCCGCACTCCTCGGAGGCGAGCCAGCAGACCAGCGCGGCGACCTCCTCGACCAGACCGAAGCGGCCGATCGGAATCTTCGACAGCATGTAGCCGATCTGCGCCTGCGTCATCTGCGCGAAGATCGGAGTCTCGACCGCGGCCGGTGTCACGCAATTCACCCGCACCTTGCTCGTCGCCAGCTCCTTGCCGAGCGACTTGGTGAGCCCGATCACGCCGGCCTTCGACGCGGAATAGGCGGCGGCGTTGGGGTTGCCCTCCTTACCGGCGATCGAGGCGATGTTGACGATCCGCCCGTACCCGCCCCGCAGCATGTGCGGGACGACCGCGCGACAGGTGTAGTAGAGCCCGTTCAGGTTGACCGCGATCACCCGATCCCACGCCTCGACAGGATACTCCCAGGCCGGCCCGTTCGGGCCGGTGATGCCGGCCGAGGCAATCAGGACGTCGATGCCGCCCAGCGCCTCCGCCGTGGCATCGGCGGCACGCTGCACCGCCGCCGCATCGGTCACGTCGAGCGCAATGCTGTGCGTGTCCTCGGTGCCGCCGCGCGCGAGGCCCATCGCGTCGATGTCCCACAGACTGAGCCGCGCCCCCTCGGCGCGCAACCGGGCCGCGATCCCCGCGCCGATCCCCGACATGCCTCCGGTGACGACCGCGCGCCGCCCCTCGAACCGTCCCGCCATGCTGCCCTCCATCCGTCGGGCGCTATCAAGGGGCTTGGCGGGCGAGGCTGCAAGCGGCCCAGGGGGCGGACTTAGTGGGCGCGGGACGCGGCATCCCACCAGGGGCAGACGCCACGGCCGATCTTATAGTTGCCCTCCGTGACCTGCACTGGCGCACGCACGCCGCGCGCGGCGAGGTCGAGGCGCATGCGCTCGGCCTCCGCGCGCCCTTCCGGCGGAAGCCACGTGCGGTCGTGCCCCCACAGGCTCGGCCCATCCGTCATCTCGTATGGCGTCCAGCCCTGCGGGTCGATGGTCCGCCCACCCCACCCCGTCTCGATCAGGAAGCCCGAGGGGGAATTGGAGTAGAACGATGTCATGTAGTCGTTCGTGTGCCGCCCGAGCGTGGTGGCGATGCGGCCCGGCTCGCGCAGCGCCAGGTCGTAGCCCTGTCCGACGTCGTCGAGATTGAACAACTCGACCATCAGATGATGCACCCGGGGCGTGGCGTGCTCGATGAGGGCGAGGCTATGGTGACGTGCATTGACATGGAAGAACATCGCCCGGAACGGGTGCGACAGGTAGTCGCTGACGCGGAACCCGAGCACGTCGCGGTAAAAGTGCAGGTCGGCATCGATGTCGGGTGTGTTCAGGACGATATGGCCAACCCCGAGCGGGCCGGTAAGAAAGCCGGAGAGCGAACGTCCAGGCCGGAACGCCTCGGCGGCAAGCTCGGCGCCGTGGAACGCTTCCAGCCGGTTGCCAGCCGGGTCCTCGAAGGCCAGCGCCTCGCGCACCTGGCGCTGCCCGGCGAGCGAAGAAGACAGCCGCTCGACCCGCACGCCCGCCTGCTCCAGCCGGGCGGCGAGCGCGGCGAGCGCCGCGGCATCCGCGACCTCCCACCCGAAGAAGGGTCGGCGGTCCTCGCCGGCATGGATGACAACGCGCTGCTTGCGGTCGTCCATGCGAAACGACAGGCTCCGCCGCGTCTCGTCGACGAGCTGCATGCCAAGGAAGCGGGTGCCAAACGTCGCCCAGTCCTCCAGGCTGCCCGCGTGGAAGCCGACATAGCCGAGTGCCTCGATTTCCATGATGTACCTCGCCTCTCAGCGTGCCCGCGGCGCGTCCGCCGCGGATGATTTGGAGTAGGGAGAACGTCGGCCGGGCGCGTCGGCAGCAACCGGCTCCCCGGACAGCGCCAGGGCTTCGCCGACGAGCTTCATCATCTCGCGGTCGTCGCAGCCGAGATAGTTGCCGGCCGTGATGCGCACCGGGTCGCCGGCATAGTAGCGCTCGTACTGCAGCAGGCGCGTGCCGAACGAGTTGCCCGCCAGGTCCCAGGCCAGCTTGAACAGCCTGACGCGTTCGATTGACGCCATCCCGCCCGCGCCCTGGTAGTAGAGGGCGGTGTCGCCGGCGAGTTCCTCAGCCGCCATGTCAGCCCCGCTCGGCATCATCATGAACCCGCCGGCCGCGATCGTCTGGATGATCTCGATGACCCTGGGATAGACGGTGGGCAGGAACGTGCGAAGCGCCTGCAGCGGCGGCAGCGACGCGCGCACCGTGCCGAGCTTGGTCGTCTCGCATTCGGCCTCCGACCGGATCAGCCCGCTCTTGATCATCTCCACGTAGCCGAGGGCCTCGCCGAGCATCTGCTGGACGTGCAGGAACCCGTCCGCCTTGATCGCGCGGGCGAGGGCGATCGCCAGGCCGACCGCGAACTGCATCTTGACGAGCGCGCGCGTGTTCGTCTGGTGCGCGGTGTGGTTGCGCAGCGCGCTATCCGGGTAGATGGCATTGGAAAGCATGACGTCGCGGTAGCAGAACACCCGCTCCCACGGCACGAATACGTTCCTGAATATCAGCAGCGAGTCATTCTCCTCGAAGCGGGTCGCGAGCGGGTGGTCGAAGCTGCTTCGTCCGCCCGCGTCGTACGGCTCGCGGCAGATCTGGCGAAGCCCCCTCACGTCGGTGGGCACCGCGAAGATCAGCGCATGGTCCTCGTCTCCCGGCTTGAACATCGGAAGATTGTACATGATCATCTCGTCTGAAACCGCGCCCAGGGTGGCGATCATGCGCGCGCCGCTGACCACGATGCCGTCCGGCTGCTCCTCGATGACGCGCAGGTGCATCGAGGCATCCGCCTGCTCCGAGGACGATCGCGACCGGTCGTTCTGCGGGGTGATCAGGGCGTGGCTGAGGAACAGGTCGTTATCGCGCACGTACTCGTAATAGCGCGTGATCCGGTCGCCGAACTCCGTTCCGCCGCGATCGAACACGTCCCGCGCTTCCATGAACGCGAGAAGAGTGCAGTTCAGGAAATCGGGGGATCGACCCATCAGGCCGAACGTCGCCTCCGCCCATATCCGATACGCCGCGCGACGCTTCTCCAGATCGGGGCGGCTCCTGGCCGGCATGAAGGCCGTCCCGGCCCTCTGGCCGTCAGGCAGGGCATAGGTCAGCGCGTCCCGGAAGGCGGGGTCGAACTGCATGTCGTAGAGCTTCGCGAGCTGCGCCGCCGCTGGCGCCAACGCCGGATGCGTGGTGACGTCGTCCACGCGTTCGCCCCCGACCCAGACATCGCGGGGTCGCGTGCGGAGTCCGTCGAGGAACTGCTGTCCCTTGCGAACACCCATGGCCGATCTCCCTGCGTCTCCGGCACAACTACCACGTTAGAATGCAAGGGAGGAATTCGGACTGCCATGGGCGGAAACAGCCGGCTCGCGATCCTCACCGTGCTCGGGCTCGGACAGATCGTGGCCTGGGGTGGAACCTTCTACCTGCCGGCGGTGCTCGCCGAGCCGATCGCGCGGGCGACGGGTTGGCCGCTGTCATGGGTGGTGGGCGGGCTCTCGGCCGGGATGCTCGTCTCCGGCCTGGTGTCGCCCTATGTCGGCGTGCTGGTCGAGCGTCACGGCGGCCGCCCGGTGCTGGCCGCCAGCTCGGCCGTGCTCGCCCTTGGGCTGCTGCTGCTCGGGGCCGCGCCGGGGCTGGGCGTGTACATGCTCGGCTGGCTTGTGCTCGGGGTGGGCATGGGGGCCGGGCTCTACGACCCCGCCTTCGCCGCCCTGGGACGGCTCTACGGGAGCGAGGCGCGCACGGCGATCACCACGCTGACCCTGATCGCGGGCTTCGCCAGCACGCTCTGCTGGCCGTTCAGCGCGTTGGTGCTTCACCTGGGAGGCTGGCGCATGACGTGCCTCGCGTACGCCGCGCTGAACCTGTGCCTCGCGCTCCCGCTCTACTGGTTCGTCCTGCCCCGCGAGGAGCGGCGTGCCGCGGTTCCCGTGCGCCGGACGAAGCCAGCCGGCGCGCGGTCGGCGCGTTCCGGTGCCGCGCTGTTCGTGATGGTCGCGCTGGTTCTGACCCTCGCCTCCGTCATCTGGTCGGCGGTTTCCGTCAACCTGCTCACCTTGCTGCGCGGCCTCGGACTGCCGGCGCAGACGGCCGTCGCGCTGGGGACGGCGCTGGGGCCGAGCCAGGTGGCCGCCCGGCTGCTCGATCTGTTCGCCGCGCGGCTCGTGGCCCCGGCCTGGGAGATGGTGGTCTCCACGCTGCTGGTCGCGACGGGCATCGGCTTGCTGTCCGGAGGAGCCGGCATTGTTGCCGCCGGCGTGATCCTGTACGGCGCCGGCACGGGGCTGCGCTCCATCCTGCGTGGCACGCTGCCGCTCGCGCTGTTTGGCGCCGAGGGGTACGCCGTGCTGATGGGCCGGCTCGCCCGTCCCGTCCTGGTGGCGCAATCCGCCGCGCCCGCGCTCGGCGCCGTCATCCTGGACCACGCGGGAGCGGCGGGGCTGGAAAGGGCGCTGTTCTGGGCGGCGGTGGCCAATGTCGGGGTGGCGGCGACTGCTACTGCCACTCCTGGCGCGGCACGCTAGACTGGCAGGCTGACCCGGGCCCGCAACCCGCCAAGCGGGCTTTGCTCCAGCACGATATCTCCGCCATGCGCGCGCACGATGTCGCGGGCGATGGTGAGGCCAAGGCCGGTGCCGCCGCCGGCGCCGCTCTCGAACGGGCGGAAGACGCTCTCGCGGCGGTCGGCCGGAATGCCCGGCCCGTCGTCGTCGACGATCACCTGCACGCTGCGCGCGCCCGAGGGCCCGGCGGCCAGCGCCACCACCCGATTGGCGTGCCGGCGGGCATTGTCCACCAGGTTGGTGATGGCGCGGCGCGCGGCGTTCTCGCGCAACTTCAGGGTGAGCCCCGGCGTCACCTCCAGGCTCACCGCCGCGCCCGCCCGGCGGGCCCCGGCCGCCACTTCTTCGAGCAGCCGGGACAGATCGACCGGCTCGGCCTGTTCAACCCCCTCGCCGCGCGCGAAGGCGAGATAGCCCTCGATCATCCGCTCCATCTCCGCGACATCGGCCGCCATCTCCGCGACATCTCCAGCCATGTCGGGTTGTTTCGGGAGCATGGCGAGCGCGAGGCGCAGCCGGGTCAGCGGCGTGCGCAGGTCATGCGACACCCCGGCCAGCATCTCGGTGCGTTGGACCAGGAAGCGATGGATGCGCTCCTGCATCCGGTTGAAGGCGGAGGCCGCCTTGCGCACCTCGATCGCGCCCTCGGGCTTGATCGCACCGATGTCGCGTCCCATTCCAAACGCCTCGGCCGCACCGGCCAGCCGGCGGATGGCGCGCACCTGATTGCGCATGAACAGCGCCGCGATGGCGAACAGCAGCAGCGATGAGCCGGCCAGCCAGGCCAGGAACAGGAAGAACGTGCCGAGATCCACGCGCTTGCGGGGCGCCGTGACGTCCAGCACTCCGTCCGGCAATTGTACCCGGATCAGCACCGACTGTTTGTCGAACGACCAATCCATCAGGAACGGCTGCTGCAGCCGTTCCTGGAGCGCCGCCTGCAGGTCGTCGTCCATCGGGCCGGGCACGTTCGGGAACCGCGCGCCCGCGGGCAGGGTTGCGCCGGGTTCGAGATGCATGCGCAGATCGAACTCGTGGCGTGCCATGTCGATGATCCAGGCCCGCTGCTCGCCCGCCCAGTCCCGTTGGATCAACTTCAAGGTGAAGGCGATCTCGCCGGCGACGCCGCCCGACAGCCGGCGATACACCAGGTTCAGGTGGCTGCCGTAGTAGACCCCCAGCGCCACCGCCTGCAGCAGGACGAGCGGGATCAGGATCATCAGCAGGCTGCGGCCGAGCAAGGAGCGCGGCAGCACGCGCTTGAGCCAGGCGGCGGGCGCCAAGCGCAGACCGTCCATCAGCTCGGCCCCGGCTTCAGCACGTAGCCGCGGCCACGCACCGTGAGCAGGAACCGCGGCTCGCGTGGATCGGGCTCGATCTTGCGGCGCAGGCGCGTCACCTGCACGTCCACCGCGCGCTCGCTCGCCTCATCCATGCTCAGCACCAGGGCAATGTCCTCGCGCGAGAGCACCTCATGCGCGCGGCGCGCCAGCGCGCCGAGCAGCGCCGCCTCGCCGGCGGTCAGCCGAATCGGACCGTCCGCCCCACGCAACTCGCCGCGCTCGGGATGGAATGAAGTCGCCCCGATCCGCACCGGTCCCGGCGGCAACGGCGGCGGCGTGGAGCGCCGCAGCATGGCGCGGAGGCGCAGGACCAGCTCGAGAGGTTCAAACGGCTTGGGCAGGTAATCATCGGCGCCGGCCTCGAAACCCGCGATGCGGTCCTCGGGGGCGCCGCGCGCGGTCAGCATCAGGATCGGCACATCGTTCGCCGATTGCCGCAACTCTTCGGCCAAGGCGAGCCCGCTCTCGCCCGGCATCATGACGTCCAGCACGATCAGATCGGGCGCGAGAAAGCGCAGCGTGGACCGCGCCTCGGCGGCGCTGTCGGCCATGGTAACCCGGAATCCGTTCTCGCCGAGATAGCGCGACAGCAGCGCGCGCAACCGCGCATCGTCGTCAACGACCAGGATATGCGCGCTCTCCAACACCGTCAGGCGCCGCGGGCGGGCGGCTCGCGCCGTTGCGCGGCGCTCTCTTCGACGTAGGCGCGCGCCGCCTCGTCCATGACGCCACGCATTATGCGGCGGAACCCGTCCACGGCGGCGGGCCCTGCTTCGCGGTAGGCGCAGACCAGCCGCTCGCGCTGGCGTTCGAACAGGCGCCGCTCCAACTCCTGCCCGGCCGGCGTCAAGGTCAACAGCCGCTGCCTGCGATCGTCGGTCCCTGGCGTCTGGGCGACATAATCCCGTTCCACGAGGACCGACAGCACGCGCGCGAGGCTTTGCTTGGTGATCCGCAGGATGCCGAGCAGCTCGGAGACAGTGATGCCGGGATTGCGGCCGATGAAATGGAGCGTGCGGTGGTGCGCCCGTCCGAGCCCCAGCTCGTCCAGGATCACGTCGGCGGCGTTGGTGAAATCGCGGTAGGCGAAGAACAGCAGATCCTGCGCGAGCCGGATCTCCTCCTCGCGTAGATACAGCAGGCCGGCCCCGGCCGGCTGGGATTTCGGCTCGGCGCCGGGCCGAGGAAAAGGCCGGCGCGCTTCGGCACTGGCGCCCCTCATCGATCCGTCACCTCCGGGCGGCATGGCTGACGTTCCTTGCGGCAGGATCGTTGACGTATTTGGGCGAGCATTCTAAGCTTCGCAAGTCACGAGCAACAAGATTGCGAGGGATGACACGATGGCGCTGGTTCCGTTCGATGACCGCGACGGCATGATCTGGTGGGACGGCGCCCTGATCCCGTGGCGGGACGCAAGGCTGCATGTGCTGTCGCATGGGCTGCATTATGCCAGCGCCGTGTTCGAAGGCGAACGGGCATATCGCGGCCACATCTTCCGCCTGCGCGACCACACCGAGCGGCTGATCCAGTCCGGGCGCATCCTGGGCTTCGAGATCCCCTACAGCGCCGAGCAGATCGACGAGGCGTGCTACCAGACGCTGCGCGCCAACAACCTGACCGACGCCTATGTGCGCCCGATCGCCTGGCGCGGCACCGAACAGCTTGCGGTTTCCGCGCAGCAGACGACGATCCACCTCGCCATCGCCACCTGGGAGTGGCCAAGCTATTTCGGCGCGGAGCGGATGAAGGGCATCCGCCTCGGCATGGCGCAATGGAAGCGCCCGTCGCCGGAGACCGCGCCGACCGCGTCCAAGGCCACCGGGCTTTACATGATCGGCACGCTATCCAAGCACAAGGCGGAGGCCGAGGGCTACGACGACGCGCTGATGCTGGACTGGCGCGGGCAGGTGGCCGAGGCGACGGGGGCCAACATCTTCTTCGTCATGGACGGCACGATCCACACGCCGACACCCGACTGCTTCCTGGACGGCATCACCCGCCGCAGCGTCATGAGCTTGGCCAAGAACCGGCAGATGACCCTGATTGAGCGGGCGATCCTGCCCGAGGAGATGGCGGATGCGACCGAGGCATTCCTGGCCGGCACGGCGGCCGAGGTCACGCCGATCCGGCAGATCGGGCAGCACAATTTCACGCCGGGGCAGATCAGCGAGACGTTGCTGAAGGACTACGAGGGGCTGGTGCGGAAGTCGCCGGAGGAGGTGGCGCGGGTTATCGGCCCTGCGTAGTCTTTACACATTAACTGCCAGCTGGGTGTGCCGTAGTCGTCCCTGATCACTTTTCCCCCACCCGTTCCCGAGCGGGCACCTGTCGGGCGTGCAGATCGCACCACAGGTGGCCTTCGTAAATCGGCAGAATGCGTCGAAGAGGCAGGATCGTTCTGCTGAGTGTCCGTCCGGAATTTCTCATTTATGGTCAAGCGGTTCCGCGTGCGTTCTCTCGTCATGGTCGCGCCTGGCGCGACCATCCACGGCTTTGCTTGGACTGAGGAGTCGTGGATGCTCGCGCCAAGCGCGAGCATCCCGGGGGGACGAGGGTAACGCGAAGCCATAAAAAGAGGCAGCGTTGTTCGCGGACGGACAGTGAGAGAGTTCCCACTTGCGATGAGAAAGTTTTTATTTGGAATCGTCCTCGGATACTCAGCTTGGTCTTGTAAAGACGTTCTTCGTGGGCAGATGACCAGAGCGGACATGAGGCCGCGCGATTTTGATATACTTGTTAAGGAACTCGACCATATCCAAAAGATACTGGGAGTTACGACACTTATTTTTTCTGGGCTAAAGGCGTTTGTCTGGCAGCATTGGGTGGCTTAGGCTCGCTTGCCGTCAATCCTGATCTTCATGTCCCCAATTGGCTGCTGAGGACATTGCTGCCCGAAATTGCATTATGGTTCTTCTTTGTAGAATGCGCATTCCGTGTAAGCTACTGGAGTGCTTACGTCGAGCGAGTCGATGAAATCAGATGCTTTCTTAACCACGAGAGAAATAGCATCCGCTTGTACTTAATCAGAAATCCGAAGCCGCACCGCTTGTATCAGCGATTGCAAGTCTGTCGTGAGCGTTTGCGCGCTTCCGTCAAACTCTATGACATTCTGTTTTATGCCCCATTGATCGTCGTCGCTTGCGTTTATGTGTCGCTTCGTTGCAGGTAGATGTATCGCCATCCGGTCTGCTCTGAACTGGCAGAATGCGTCAGAGTGACTACCGCACAGTCCCCATCGCCCAGGCCAGCACGCCTTTCTGCGCGTGCAGCCGGTTCTCGGCCTCGTCGAACACCACCGATTGCGGTCCGTCGATCACCTCGGCCTCGACCTCCTCGCCGCGATGCGCCGGCAGGCAGTGCATGAACATCGCGTCCGGAGCCGCCTTGGCCAGCAGCGCGCGTGTCACGCGGTACGGGGCGAGCAGGTTGTGGCGGTTGGCGTTCGGGTCGTCGGACATGCTGACCCAGGCATCGGTAACGATGCAGCGCGCGCCGGCGACGGCGGCAGCGGGATCGTCGGTCAGCTCGATTCGGCCTCCCTGCGCGCGTGCCCACTCGACCAGCTCCCGCGGCGGGCGCAGCGCGTCGGGGGTGGCCAGGCGCAAGGTGAAACCGAAGCGCACCGCCGCCTCGATCCAGCTTCGCGCGACGTTGTTGCCATCGCCGCACCAGGCCACGACCTGCCCCGCGATCGGGCCGCGATGCTCCTCGAAGGTCAGCACGTCGGCCATCAGCTGGCACGGATGCGAGGTATCGGTCAGGCCGTTGATCACCGGCACGGTCGCGTAGCGCGCCAGCTCGTGCAGCTTGGAGACGCGGTCGGTGCGCAGCATGATCGCGTCTACGTAGCGCGACAGCACGCGGGCCGTGTCGGACACGCTCTCGCCGCGCCCGGTCTGCATGTCCCTCGCACTCAGCACGATCACGTCGCCGCCGAGCTGGCGCATCCCGACCTCGAAGCTGACGCGGGTGCGCGTGCTCGGCTTCTCGAAAACCAGCGCCAGCGTCTTGCCCGCGAGCGGGCGCGACGCCAGGCTCTTGGCGCGCTTGAAGCCGGCCGCCGCGTCCAGCATCTGTCGCAGCGTCTGCGTATCGAAGTCCCGCAGGTCGAGGAAGTGGTGCGCCGGCGCCCCCTCCCCGACCGTCTCGGCTCGGCGCAGCGCCGCGCTCATTTGGCCGCCTGAGTCGCCGCGGAGGGTAGGCAGCGGCGGGCGGCGCGGCGCAGCATATGCAACGCCTCGTCGATGTCGCCGTCGGTAATCACCAACGGCGGGGCAATGCGCAGCACGTTCTCCCCGGCGGTGATCGCCATGAGCCCCTCGGCCACGCAGGCCGCCTGCACCTCGGCTTGCGGCACGACGCATTTCATGCCGAGCAGCAGGCCCATGCCGCGCACATCCTCGAACACGGCGGGGAACTCGCGCGCGATCTCCTCCAGCCCGGCGCGCAGCCTGGCGCCCTTGCGGGCGACCTCGTCGAGGAAGCCGGGCGCGAGGAGCACGTCGAGCACGGCATTGCCGGCGGCGCAGGCCAACGGGTTGCCGCCGAACGTGCTGCCATGCGTGCCTGGGACCATGTGCTTGGCGACGAATTCCTTGGCGAGCACGGCACCGAGCGGGAAGCCGCCGGCAATTCCCTTCGCCGCGGTCATCACGTCGGGCTCGATGCCCGCCCATTCATGGGCGAACAGCTTGCCGGTGCGACCCATGCCGGACTGCACCTCGTCCATGCCGAGCACCAGCCCGTACTCGTCGCAGGTGGCGCGCAGCGCCCGCAGGAACTGCGGATCGCCCGGACGCACGCCGCCTTCGCCCTGCACCGGCTCCACGATGATCCCGGCGGTCGCCGGGCCGATCGCGTTGCGCACCGCGTTCATGTTGTTGAACGGAACATGGTCGAAGCCCTCGACCACCGGGCCGAAGCCGGCGAGGTATTTCGCGTTGCCGGTGGCGGCGAGGGTGGCGAGGGTGCGGCCGTGGAAGGCGCCCTCGAAGCAGATGATGCGGAACCGTTCGGGCTTGCCGCCCTCGGCCATCGCCTTGCGCATCATCTTGATCATGCCCTCGTTCGCCTCGGCGCCCGAGTTGCAGAAGAAGACGCTGTCGGCGAACGTGTTCTGCACCAGCCGCTCCGCCAGGCGCTCGGCCTGCGGGATGCGGTACAGGTTGGACACGTGCATCACCTTGCCCGCCTGGTCGGCGATCGCCTGGGCCAGGTGCTTGTTGCCATGCCCGAGCGAGGCGGTGGCGATGCCCGAGCCGAAATCGAGAAATCGTCGCCCATCAACCGTCCACAGCCAGGCTCCCTCGCCCCGCTCGAAGGCGAGGTCGGCGCGGGCGTAGTTCGGCATCAGGGCGGAGATCATCAGCGTCCTCGTGCTGCGTTGTTCCAATGGGCAACGCCCGCGAGGCGGGCGCTCCAGGGGAAGCCGCGAACTTTGGCCGCGACGGCTTGGTGTGTCAAACGAGTGTGACAAGGCGCGACGTCTGGCATACTGCGCCCGTGACCGCTTCGAAGCCCGCCGGCCCGGCGCCGGACGCAGCCGCGTTGCACGCCGCCGCCCTCGCCTACCTCGCCCGCTTTGCGGCGACCGAGGTGGGGCTGCGCCGCGTGCTGGCCCGGCGGGTCGCGCGCTGGGAACGGGCGGCCGAGGCCGAGCACGGGGCGGAATACGCCACCCAGGCGGCACGGGGCGCGCTCGCGTCAATTGATGGCATTGTCGCGCGCCTGGTCGCCGCCGGGGCGGTGGATGACGTGGCCTTCGCCTCGGCCCGGGCGCGCAGGCTCACCCGCCGCGGCAAGTCGCGTCTGGCCGCCGCCGCCCATCTCGCAGCCAAGGGCGTCGATGCCGCGACTGCGGCGATGGTGCTGGATGCGGATACCGGGACTGAGCTTGCCGCCGCACTGGCGCTTGCCGCGCGCCGACGGATAGGGCCGTTCCGATCGGGCGAGGCGCCCGATCCGGCGGGAATGCTGCGCGAACTGGGCGTGCTGGCCCGCGCCGGCTTCCCCCGCGACGTTGCCCAGCGAGCGCTTCGCCTCGATCGGGGAGAGGCCGAGGCACTGGTGGATGCGCTGCGTCGCTCCTAGACGATACAGGATTTTATCCCAAGGCCTTCGGCGATGTTCCAGCTTCCGGTAGGTGCGAGGGCCTGGCTGCCAGCCGGCGGTGGAGCATGTACATCGGAAACGCCAGTGCCGACACGGCCGCGGCGGCATACATCGCGCCCGCCGGCCCGCCCCACGCATCGGCCGCCCGCCCGCAGAATGCCGGCACCACTGCGCCGCCCGCATAATAGGTCGTATAGAACACGCCCATCCCGACGGCGCGGTTCTCCGGCCGGGCCGACAAGGTGCCGACCGCCACGATCACGCCCGGCTGGATCGCCCCCGGAATCCCCACGATCGCGCCCAAGCCCACAGGCCAATCGATGAACCCCATGGCGGCGATCCCGCCGGTCATGATCGCGGTACCCGCGACGAACACGGGCCACCCGCCGAACCGCTCGGCCAGCGCTCCGCCGCCCAGCGTGCCAACCACGTTGCCCCAGGTGGCGAGCGCCATGACCACGCCGGTCAGCACCAGCCCCTCTCCGCGCACCGCCATCAGGGTCGGCGTAAACGAGAGGTAGCCGGCATAGCCGGCCGTGTAGGCGGTCCAGATCAGCCCCGCCACGACCAGCAGCAGGCACTCGGAAAGGCCCGGCATCGAGAAGGACCGCCGCACCGGTTCGGCCGTGGCGGACGATCGAAAGGCCGCCAGGAACAGTGCCATGGCGATCGCCATCTCCGCTCCGCCGACCAGGAACGCCGAGTCCCATCCCACGTTTCGCGCCAGCGGCGGCGCGACGATCTGGGAGAGGCCGATGCCGACCGGGTAGGCGGCCACGGAGATACTGATCGCCAGCATGAAGCGGGGACCGGGAAACCAGTCGGCGATGACCTTGCTCTGCAGTACCGTCATCGCCACCGCGCCGACACCCGCGATGATGCGCCCCGACGCGATCCCCTCGGCGCCGCCGGCGAAAGGGGCAAGCAGCCCGCCCGCCGCCATCAGCGCCAGCCCGCCGCCCAGGACCAGGCGGTCGCCAAAGCGGCGCCCAAGCAAACCAAGCGGCAGGGCCACGAACGCGCCAGGCGCCATGTAGGCGCCGATCAACGAGCCAAGCCCCGCATAGGCCAGGTGGAAACGCTGCATGATCTCGGGGCCGAGGCTGGCGACAGTCTGGAACTGATAGCCGAAGCCGATCCGCGCGAGCACGATGGCGGCAAGGATCACCCACCCACGAAGACCAGCCATCCCATCCCCCGAACCGCGACCGCGACGCTAACCGAGCCGCTTCGTCATCTCCACCCAGGTCGGGGCCGGGTAGCCGGGATGGGCGTGCAGCGTCGTTTCGACGAAGCCGCTCGCGGTGAACAGGCGCCGGTTGCCGGACAGCGCAAGGCGGGTACCGAGATGCAGCCGGTCCAGCCCGGCCGTCCGCGCCGTCGCCTCGGCCGCGTCGAGAAGCGCGCGACCGATTCCGCTGCGCCGCCACGCCGGTGCTACGGCCAGACGACTGACCTGGAGCCCGGCCGCGGTCTGCTCCCACAAGACGGAGCCGACAATGCTCCCATCCTGCTCGACTACGGCACCGCCGCATCCCTGTTGGGCGAGATGCGCCTCCATATCCCGCGCTGTCACGTGCAGCGCTGATGGCGGCGGGTCCAGCGCCACGGGCTGGGCGGCGAAGGCCGCGCGGATCAATGCGGCGACCCGAGCTGCGTCGTCCGGCTGCATGGCTCGCGGCAGGGCCGCTCGGTCACTCGGCTTTCGCATGGCGCCACGGTAGCCCTGCCGCCGCTTGCTTCCTATGTTCCACCGATGCTCGAAACTCCCGCCTTCCTGGACAGCCATCGCCCGGCGGTGCCCGACATCGTCGTGCCGCGCGGCATCACGCCCTTCTTCCTGCCCCGCCGCCCCGTGCGCGGTCGGCTGATCCGCCTTGGCCCGTTGGCCGATGCGCTGCTGACCCGTCATGCCAACCCGGAGCCGGTGACGCGGCTCACCGGGCAGGCGCTCGCGCTTGCCGCCGGGCTCGCCTCGGCGCTGAAATTCCGCGGCTCATTCAGCCTTCAGGCCAAGGGGAACGGCCCGGTCCCCATGCTGCTGGCCGACTGCACCGACACCGGCGCGCTGCGCGGCTACGCGCGGATCGACCCGGCGCGCTACGCGGAGCTGACCGCGACCGATCCGAGACCGGGCGCGGACCGCCTGCTCGGCGGCGGCTATCTCGCCTTCACGGTGGATCAGGGTCCGGAGCAGCACCGGCACCAGGGGATCGTCGGCATCGAGGGCGGCAGTCTCGCGGAGATGGCGCTGCACTATTTCAGCACCAGCGAGCAAATCCGCTCGCAGCTCCATCTCGCCTGCGAGCGGACCAAAGCCGGCTGGCGCGCCTCGGCTCTGGTCCTGGAACGGATCGCCGGCGCCGGCGGCGTCGATCCGGAACTGTCGGAGGACGCGCAGGAAGAGAGCTGGCGCACCGCGACCGCACTCGCCGCCACGCTCACCGATGCCGAGCTGCTCGACGATGCGCTGCCGCCCGACCGCCTGCTTTACCGTCTGTTCCAGCTCGAGGGCGTCGCGGTGGACCGCGCCCGCCCCCTGTCCTACGGCTGCCGCTGCTCGCGCGCCCGTCTCGGCGACATCCTCGAGGGATTTCCGCCCGACGACCTCGATCACATGGCGGTGGACGGCGACATCGTCATGACCTGCGAGTTCTGCAATTTCGATTTCCGCTTTCCCCGCGCCGACGTGCAAAGCCGGGTGCTACGGCACTAATGGGGTGGCACATCGACCGCATGGCGGGGGCCTGCTTTCGTCCGGAACGACCTGGAGCACGGCCATGCACACGCGCCCGCCCGCGTTGACCAGCCCGTCGATCCTGCCGCGCCGCGCCGTGCTGCTGTTGGCGCTGCTGGCGGCGTCCTGCGCCACGGAACCCGACACGTCGCTGTCGCCGCGCAGCTATGCGCCGCTCGACTTCTCCTATTTGCTGCCGCTGCGGCTCAACGTCGCTTCGATCGAGGTCGCGCAGCGTTTCGTCCCCGCGGGCCAACCGCCCGACGCCAGCGCGCTCGACCCGATCCAGCCAGTCGCCGCGCTGCGCCTCATGGCCGAGCAGCGGCTGAAGGCGGAAGGCACGTCCGGTCGCGCCGTGTTCGTCATCAACGACGCCTCGATGCTGAAGCTGGGAGACATCCTGACCAGCACGATGTCGGTCGAACTCGACATCTTCGCGCCGGACAACACGCGCGCCGGGTACGCGCAGGCGACCGTGGTTCGTCAGATGGCCGGGGTGACGGGCAAGCTGCCGGCGGCACTCTATCAGTTCACCCGCGAGATGCTCGATCAGATGAACATCGAGTTCGAGTATCAGGTCCGCCACTCACTCGCCAACTGGCTGCTGCCGGACGCAGCCGTCCCGGCCCCGGTGCAGGCGACGCCGCTGCCTCCGGAGGAGCCATCCCCGCTCGGTCCGCCCGTGCCAGCCCCGACTCCGCTCGAGCCTCCGCCCGTGACCGACTGAGCCACGATCAGCTGACCCACGATCGGCTGAGCAGCCCGGCGCTAGCGCAGGACGGCCTCGGTCCTGCGTTCGATCAGCGCGAAGTCGATCTCGGCCCCGAGGCCCGGGCCGGTCGGCGCGTGCAGCTTCCCGTCGCGATCGATCTCCAACTCGCGAGACATGCCGTACTTATGAGCGCCGTGCGGCAGCAGCACCTCAAACATCGTGGTGTTTTGGATTGCCATGCACAGGTGCAGGTTGGCGAGATTGTTGAGCGAGTTGCCGCTGTGATGCGCCTCGTAGCGCAGGCCGAACGCCTCGGCGAGATGCGCGGTCTTCAGCATCGTCGTCAGGCCGCCCTTGTTGGGGATGTCACCCCGCAGGTAATCGGTCGCGCGCTCGGTCAGCCAGATCGGGTAGGTGTCCAACCCACCCGCCGGGAACTCGGTCGCCATGATCGGGATGTCGAGCTTCTGGCGCAGCTTGACGTAGTTGTAGATGTCCTCGTCAGCGAGCGGGTCCTCGTACCAGTAGAAGCCCATCTCCTCGATGGCGCGGCCGACGCGCAGGGCCTCCGGATAGGTGTAGCCCCAGGTAGAGTCGAGCATCAGCCGGAAGTCGTCGCCCACCGCCCGGCGCACCGCCGCGCAGATGCGGATGTCCTCGGCGGGGTCGCGCGGCGGGTGGATCTTGTAAGCCCGCCAGCCATCGGCCTTGAACGCCTGCGCCTGCTCGGCGTACACGGCGGCATCGGGGAGAAGCTGGCTGCTGGCATACGCCGTGATCGAGGTGCGGCAGGTGCCCATGAGCGCATGCACGGGCGCGCCGGCGATCTTGCCTGCGAGATCCCACAGCGCGGTATCGACGGCGCCGATCGTGCGATAGCTGACCGAGCGCGAGAGCAGCCGCATCGATTGATGGATTCGCTCTCGATGCGTTGGGTCGCGACCCATCAGTAGGGGCTTCAAGGTCCGGACTAGTTGCGGCGCATCCATCGCGGCGGGATTCCCCGCCGAGCCGAGGAAGGCGTGGCCCTCGAGCCCCTGATCTGCGTGAATCCGCAGCAGGCCGAGATTGGACGCGCCGGACGCGCCCGACCCCTGATGATAGACCGTGGGCGGGATGCCGTCCCAGGCAAAAATCGTCAGCGTGACTTCATCGATCTTCATGGTCCGACCTCCTCGACCGGCTCGCCCGACCGGCTCCGCTCCCCGATGCTAGAATTCGCCACTCGACAGGAAAAGCCGGCGGTGTTGCAAGCGGGGCACGCTTGGCCGCCGATCACGATTCGCGCGGAGGCGCGGGTTGCCAGGAAGCAGGGAATGGGGTTCCTGAAAAGCGACGTATGCCAAGGCGCGCCACGCCTGGGTCATGCCGACAGGACTTGCGGAATCTCAAATGTGGGACTTGCTATCACGGCTCCGTGATCTCATTGTGCCGGACATGTCCGGAAAGTCGGTATTCGGCCTCACGAGGGCACAGAAAATGGCAGCCACATCACCCGTCTCTGGCTCGATCGACCGACTAGCCCCCAGGATAGCGGATGGTCCCGAGGGCGCCGTCGCACCAGTCGGGATCGCGTTCTCGGTGCCTGAACTCCTGATCCTGACGGCCTGGGCCGAATATCACGATATTCGCGTGGTGGTCGAACTTGATCATTGCGTGGACGGGGCGGAATACGAGGAAGTGTTGGCGTTGTATCCGCCGGGCATGTCGCTGCGGCGATGGACGCTGTGGCGGTCGCGCGACGCGGTGATGGTCGAGCCGAGGCATGGAAGGGCGTTCAAGGCGGACTGCATCTCGGAGTTGGTCCAGACCCTCATGCCTGTCGCATTATAAAAGGCGTTTGGGATTACTCCGTCCGAAACCGG